>NZ_JBHTGZ010000012.1:351011-923471 GCF_042676425.1 Paenibacillus sp. GCM10027629
AAGTGGCAAAATGATCTTTACTAATATTTGTGGATCCGTGGCCCCATCAATGTAAGCAGATTCACTTAGGCTTTCCGGTATATTCCTAAAGAAGGATCTCATGAGAATAATGTTCCATGCGGACAACGCCCCCGGAAGAACCATAACCCAAATGGTGTCTAATATACCCAGAGACTTATAAGCCAGATAGGTTGGAATCATACCGCCACCAAAAAACATGGTTATAAGGTACACCTTGGAGAGAAATGAACGCATTTGAAACTTATCTTTGGAAAGTGGATATGCTGTTATAGCTGTGAAAAACAAGGTGAAAAACGTTCCAAGCGCAGTATACACAATCGTGTTTTTATATGCCGTGAAAAAAATAGGATGGTTGATCATGGTCTTGAATGCACCTAGATCAAAACCTTTTGGAAAAAAAGTAACTTTCCCCGCAATGACTTCTGCAGGATCGCTAATAGACACAGACACAACGTAAACAAAGGGATAGAGCATAGCTAGTACAACAAAAGCCAAAATGATGTACACTACGGAAAGAAAGACACGATCTCCCAGTGGTTCTTTGATTTTGTGAGGATTCTTTTTCATGACATCACCATAAACTTTCCTTTAGAAGTTTTCTGGAAAAATAGTTTGCTCCAAATACAAAAACAATGGAAACCAAACTGTTAAACAACCCAATCGCACTTGAAAATCCATAATCTTGGTCGATTATCCCTTTACGGTAAACATAAGTAGAAATAACATCGGCAACATCATATGTGGCAGGGCTATACATTAACAGAATTTTATCGAATCCAACGCTGACAATACCGCCAATGGATAAAATTAACAAAGTAATGATGGTTGGGCGGAGGCTGGGCAGGGTGATGTGAAAAATCTGTTTAAACTTAGAACAGCCATCCATCTTAGCCGCTTCATACATTTCTGAGTCAATCCCTGTAATAGCCGCCAAGTAGAGTATGCTGGAATAACCAATCTCCTGCCAAATACCTGAGCCAACATACAAGCTTCTAAAGTAACTGGATTCGTTAAAAAATTGGATCGGCTCAACACCGAAATTGGCTAACAATTCATTTACAATACCAGTACCACTAAACATGGATTTCATAATGCCCACGATGACAACAATCGAAATAAAATAAGGTAAATACGTAGCGGTTTGAATAAATCTCTTAATTTTTGGATGTATCACTTCGTTAATCAACAAAGCCAGAATAATAGGTGCGGGAAAAGACCAAAGCAAGTTAAAAAGACCTAGAACAAACGTGTTTTTTATAATTCTAAAAAAGTTTGGATCATTAAAAAACCGAACAAAGTTGTCAAATCCAATCCATTCAGAGCCTTTAATTCCTAAAAACAAACTGTAATTTTGAAAAGCAGTTACGATACCGACCATAGGATAATAAGCAAACAAGGCAATCATGATTAACCCTGGAAGCGACATCAGTAAGAGAAAGCGGTTACATTTCCAATCGTAATTTAACTTAGAAATAAATGACTTTTTAGATATTTTTTCGATAGTCGTCGACAAGAGTTCACCTCATCCCCTATTTTTGAATCGTTCGAACTGCTTGAGTCCCACCCATTCGCTGCACTCGATACCCTTGGTTGGAAGAACACCTTTCGCGTATGAAGGTCGGCAGCCGTACCAGGTCCTATCCCCGTTTTTAGTCAATTGCATGCCAAGACACCCCCCTTTCTTAGATGTAAGCGGATTCACGTCATGTCGTGAATATCAATGAATCCATGTCATGATTAACACTTAAATCTTACTCTCCCGCCAATGTGAAGTTAATGACATTAATTTAGATTTCTTGATTTATTTTACGAATTATTCCGTAACAATAAAATATGTCATTGCGCTTATCAGCCTCCTAATTAATCACATTTTATGGGTTTTTGATATAGAAAAATACTGCACTCAGCAACGATTTCTGCACTCTATCAACTAAGTTCATCGCAATGAGTGAAAAAAAAGAAAAAATAAAAGGTCAGCCAGAATTGGCTAACCTTTTAGCGCGATGTCCCCCTGAACTTGGGCTTCAATATGCAGTTGATAGAATGCAAAAATGGAGGGCTGATTAGATCAACTCTCCATCCTTGTCGCTGGTTAGAACAGGCAGCTCCCGGTATAAAGGGATAACAACGCGAACCGTCGTCCCTACACCCAATTCGCTCTCAATCGTGATACCGAACGATTCTCCGAATTGCAGCTTGATCCGTTCATTCACATTTCGGATTCCATAACCAATATTCTGACCTTCAAATCCAAATATTTTCCTCACCGTCTCCTCGCTCATCCCGACGCCGTTATCGATGACTTTCATGACGATGGTTCCTTCTTCCTGATAGGCGATGATTCGGATATGAAGGGGCTCTTCGGACATGGCATGCTCCAAGGCATTTTCAACGAACGGCTGTAAAATCAGCTTCACTGTATCGTATTCCAAGACAGAGAATTGAATGTCATAGCTGACATCCAGCCTGTCGACATGCTTTATCTTTTGAATGCCAATGTATGAACGGACCTGCTGAATTTCCTCGCGAATCGGGATGATCGATCTCCCTTGATTCAGGGTTAGACGATAGAACATGGCCAGCTCTGTGACCATTTGGTGGAGCTTCTCCGTTTCGCCTAAACGCGCAAGTCTGCTAATCGAAGATAATGTATTGTACAAAAAGTGCGGTTTAATTTGAGCCTGAAGTGCATCCAGCTCGGCTTCTTTCTTCTGCAAGTTGCTGATATAGACCTCCTGAATGAGGTCTTCTATATTCTCAGCCATTTCATTAAATGCTATGGCAATTTGCGCAAACTCATCCGAGCCAGAAGATTGGACCCGCTTCGCAAAGTTCCCTTCCTGAAAGGCTCGGAGTGAGCGAACAATCCTGGAGATTTGCTTCGAAAACGTATTCGATATTATCGCGCTGATCACCACGAGTACCAAAAAACTTGCTAAACAGACGAGTAGTGTAACATTCTTTACTTTCTGCGCAGCATGTTCCAATCCCTGAAGCGGAACAAGCGCCATAATACGCCATTTTGTTCCGTCGATGGGCTCATGAATTTGCATATAAGCTTCCGCCTCAGCTTGCCAATGCTGCGGGAGCGGATTGCTCCTATTCTCGTATACAGTTTCGTTCTGCTCGTTGATCACGGCGAAATACCCTGGGATGCCATCTCTGCTGTCGCTATAATTCAGGTTCCCGAATAAATCATCCATTTTGACGGTAATCCGCATCGTACCAATCGGCTTAATGGTCTGGAAATCCATCATCTTTCTAAGCCAAGAAACATTCCCAAACTTCGAATCCGAACCAACCTGCATCCATATGGAGTCTACAGGCATGTCATCAAAACTTCTCACCCAATCCAACTGCTCGATGCGATGATAATGAATCAGATTGTACCGTTTGCCATTCAAGAGCGGGTCTTCGCCGGTCTCTGTATCATAAATTTCCGGTAAGCTTTCATTATGCAATAACAAATCAATCACGACGTTATTCGGAGACAAGTTCAATGCCGATTCCAGCTTTGGGATGATCTTTTCCGTAACGGTCTGATAACTTTCCAAGGGCTCATAGCGTTTATTTAATGCCCGCTGCAGCGACTGGTCCAGATAAAGCTGATTATCGACCTGCTCTACCGTTTTCATTCTTCTCTCAACATTATCGTTAGCCTGCTTTAACGTGCTTTTCACATTTTGAACCGTCTGTTCTTTTACATATTGTACAGAGGTATTATAAGCGTAATAACCGATCGTAATAACTGGCACGATAACCAGGAGCATATAAGATGCCATTAATTTATATCTGAAAGTAAACCGTTTCATGGTTGACCACGGCCTTGTTTACGATAATCGACCGGCGGAAGACCGAAACTTTGCTTGAAATTTCTACTGAACATCGTCAGATTCTGGTAACCTACCAGGTGCGCCACTTCAAATATTTTCAATTTCGGGTCCTGAAGTAATTCCCGCGCTTTCTCCATCCGTTTCTTCGTGACAAAATCACTAAAATGTTCATCGGTTACCTCTTTGAACAAATAACCCAAATAGTTGGGTGAAAATCCGAATAGCTTGGCTACATTCCTGAGCTGCAGTGATTCTACCAGATTCGCTTCAACATATCTTTCAATTTCATCAATCAGCTGCCGGTTCGGATTTTTCTTCTTGTTATGCAAATGCTCAGAAACCTCATACAATTGCTTACGTAGCCACGACTTGATGTCGTCAATCGTCTCAAAATCGTACAGTATGTTCAAATTTTTCATTTCGATGCTTAATAGGTCATATAGACTGACGTTCAGTGATTGCAGGAAAAAATCCGTTTTGGAAACGACATACAACGCAAAATTATAAACTGATAACTTGTCCTTAAGGCGTTGCACCAATTCGAAAAGCTGTTCCAAGCTGTCATGAATGCGTACAAGGTCATAGTTCGCGGTGGCCTCAAACATCTTGTCCATGATCTGCTCCAGGTTAAGCGATGTTTGAACGATCTCGCCCGCCGTTTGCTCCTGCGTGATGACCCGACATTTGCCGATGAACATTTTCGTTGCAAGCGCCTCTCGGGCTTGTAGGTAGGACTCAGGGGCGTCTTGAAGGGAGGCGACCTCTGAGCCCAGTCCAACCGTAATGGTCAAATTGGAATGGTTACAGACATGTTCAACCAAAGACTGCATCGCTTCCGCAGCATTGAGCCTTGCAGCGTTAATGACGATGACAACTTTGTCATCACCTGTTTTACAATAAATCCCCAGCTGCCGGTCTTGAAGATAATCACTGATCAACCGAAATCCATGATCGATGGCGAATCTTCGCTGATCATCTGAAAACGCCTTCAATTTCCAGGCCATGTCATCCATTTCGATAATACCAACGCAGCATGGTCCGCTATGCCAATAGATTCCGCTTCTCTCATAAAGTCTGTACAGGGTGCTATAATCGATCGTCCGCCGAAGCCACTGATGCATCATTTCATTCTGCAACAGCGGAATCGATGAGTCCAGCTGCTCTTTCTTCTTCATTTGTTCCCGTTCGTACTTCAATTGCTCTCTGACAAGCTGCAGCGTGTTCAGCAGCTCTTGATCATCCACAGGTTTTAGAATGTAAGAACTGGCATTCATCGCAATCGCTCTTTTGGCATATTGGAAATCCTGATGTCCACTAATAAAAATGATTTTCAAATGGGGAAGCAAGCTTCTGGCCTGCTCGGCCAGCTCCAATCCAGACATAATCGGCATCTGGATATCGGTGATCAGAATATCAACTTGCTGTTCACGCAACAGGTTCAAGGCTGCCCCTCCCCCGTGTACAGCACCAACGATCGCCATGTCAAGCTGCTCCCAAGGGGTAAAACGCTGCAATACTTCCAAATCTAACTGTTCATCATCTACTAGCAATACGTTATATATGGCAATCAGTCCTTATAAAAATGAGAGTATACTATGATAGTATACTCTCCCATTCAACAAATCTGTAGGTATTTGTTTCTATTTGTTACTATTTGTTACTATTTGTCTTTTTAATCAGATCAGATTATCCTTCCACTTCTTCTGAACATGTTTCAGCTTTAACTTCATTACTCCATTCGCTATAACCAGCAACGTTTTTAGCCCTTACCTGTACCGTATGACTGGAGTGCGGTGAGAGACCCGTTTGTGAGAAATCACTAGTAACATTGCTAATAACACTGCCATCAAACATCATGTCGTATTGTAGCGCTCCCGGTGATTCATCCCATTTTATATTTAGAATGGATTCATTTTCACACACAACGGTCAAATGCTCTGGAATGGGAGGGATTTGAGGAAATTCTCCGGAACCAAACATAAACCAGTTCAGTTTGCACAGATCGTGACTCGCACCATGGAACACAAGATATACCTTTTGAATTCCAGTAACTTTTGTAGTAAGGTTACTCTTCACATTGACATACTGGTTGATATCACCTGTATTGGGAATAGGAAATGTACTTATTAAATGACCATCAATGCTGTCAAGTCTTACCTCTATCGTACCTCCAGTGAATGAACTTGCTACTCGTGCATTAAACCATGCTGCATCACCAGCACCGAAATCAACCTGATCATATTGCAACCAATCTCCGTCTTTCAGATTAGATATACTTAGATCATATTCACGGTTTGCATCATCACTTGTCCATTCTGTTTTGGCGTTGATTTGCAGTTCCTTATCGGATACAAACTTTTGATCATCATAGCGCTCCGCATCGATCTTTCTATTGATGCCAAAGAGGTTCCCCTGATTTTCTGTCGTTGTTAATTCAAAGGAATCTACATCTATATATCCGCCAAGCTTGATGGTTGCATAATTGAAAATACCGAACCTCATTCCGACATAGGTTCCATATTGCATATCGTATCTTCCACCAAGTCTTGTAAAGTGGATGCCGTCTATACTATAGGAAAACTCCATTCGATATTCATTTCTTGGCGTCTCAGCTCTAAACCATACTTCTTGAATACTTTTGGGTAAGGTCACGACTGCATGCTCAATCGAATTATCGTTAATCACGATCGACTGATGACCTTCATCATATTTCATTCCGATAAAAGTAAATTCTTTTTGCATCAAACATAGACCCGCTACATCACCATTCGCCATATGACTCACATCGAGCTTCACGGTCCCTACACAATCCGGCCCAACGACGCGTTGCGTGAGCGTATTTCTGGCATAGGATAAATTATCAGTCACGCTTGATGTATGTAGCCGCATAAATCCAGGTCTTTCTTCCAGGCTCCATTTCTTGTTATCCGGATTGTGATTCCATTGCCACTGCAGCCCTAACGTATTCGCACTAAAATCATCCGACGTTGGGAGTGCCTTAGGTTCAACATAACCTATATTCGGGATATTCGGCTTTCTATGCGTAACGACAGCTTTTTCCCCATCAACCTGCCCCATATACGGCCAGCTGTTCTTCCATTCGACAGGCTGCAGCGTAGGGACCCTGCCTAGCTTCGATCGGTCCTGGAAGATGATTGCCCACCATTCGGACGTGCCGTCTTTCTGAGGAACATCAACAATTCCCCCTTGATGAATGCCATTACCCCAGAAATTCATAAAGCTTGTCATAATATCTTCAACTTCATAAGGTCCATTTGCTAAATCCTTTGTTCGAATGGCAATTTCTTTTTTGGAGCCATGCTTCCAAATCGGCGTCGTTAGAATATAGTAAAAACCATTAATTTTATATACATGTGCGCCCTCATTATACCCATTGTAACGATGACCGGGAACTGGATAAGCATAAATCATCTTCCCGTTTCTTTTGGCATCAGGTTCTCTCTTAGATATGATAGATAATTGGCCTGTTACTTCATCTATGATCTCTAACTCACTCAGATAGAGTACTCCTTGTCCATGCACGACATAGATTTTCCCATCATCGTCAAACATCAATCCTGGATCATAAAGTTCGTCTTCCAGTTTATACAGTGTCCATGGACCTTTTGCGCTATCTGCAATACTTACATATGCAGCATCTCTATTGATATTAAACATAAGATAGAATTTACCGTTATGATATCTTAAACTCGTTGCCCATGGACCTTCATCATAGACATCACCATCGATAAGGTCGTATTCGTCGCCTTCCATTCGCTCAACAGCATAACTTTCATATTCCCAATTCACTAAGTCTTTAGAACTCATAATTGGACATCCCGGGAATAAATGCATACTGGTTGATGACATATAATAGGTGTCGCCAACTCTTATAATATCATTATCCGGATAGTCACCCCACATGATCGGATTTGTATAAGTACCATTCCCATTGTCAGCAAGCCATCCATTGGTAGGAATCATTGTAGGAGTTGCATGATCTGTAACTTCTCTTCTCATCGTTCGTAGTACCTCCATTTTTTTAGAATCACGATATTACGCAATAGGCAAAAATATATCAAAAAATATAAGAGTATACACCACTAGAATACTGTTATATTTGACAAACCTGTATTTATTTACCGTTTATTTTTTTCAGGTTATCCTGCCATTTCTTCTGTACGTAATCGAGTACTTTAGGGAAACCAAGCTTCTGCATTTCTTCATTCGTCTTGGTCAAGATCGACTCTACTTCCGCGTCATTCTTGGCATAAATCATGGTGGAGAACGCTTGATCAAACATATCCTTCACCGACTGTAGAATAATGCCTTCTTCAGAATCCCCTTGCGGGTCCGTATTCGCAAAGGCTGTAATATCCATAGACGTCTTCCAAGCGAAGTTCACCTGCTGCTGCGTTTGGAAATCCTGCTGCTCTTTAGGAAGAAGACTTTCTCTGGCTACTTTGGCTAGATCGACCCAAGTTGCATTTCCGGCCATCATGTTGTCGGAAATGTGCAGCTTGTCCAATTCTGCTTTGTCCATCGTTTTGTATTTGTCATTAGGGATTGGAATTCCGTTCTCGTCCCTCGTATCCCACAGGAATCCCGGAGGTCCAAACCAGAGAACTGACTGGCCCTCGTTGCTTGTCGCCCAATCCAGATAAGCGAAAATTCGTTCAGGATCTTTCGCATTCTTCGTAATGACGATTTTGCCGCCGCCTTCTCTACCTGTATAGTTAGGATAAATTTTGTTCTTGTCCAAACCTTCTTTGTGGATTGGCCAAATAAATTCATATCCACCATCCGGATCTTGTGCGCGGAGCGTAGAGTTCGGAACACGCGCTCTGCCCGATAAGTTCGTACTAATGGAAACAGCAACTTTCCCTTGGCTAAGCTTCTCTATCATTTGATCAGCCTTTTGAGTGAACACGTCCTGGGTCATCAGCTTGTCGCGATACAATCGGCTAGCGAACAGCATAAACTCTTTGAAAGCAGGGTCTTCCGTAATTGGCTTCAACGTGTTGCCTTCCGGATAGAACATTCTGCTCGCAAAATACGGCGTGCCGTTCTCTTTAAACGCGGAATACATCATCTTGATATCGTATGGAGCGCCGACTTCAAGCGGGATTACATTCGGATATTTTTCTTTCACTGCACGCAGATAGCTCTCTAGTTCAGTTAAAGTCTCCAGCTTTGGCGAGCCCATTTCTTTATAAATTTTCCGGTTGATGCCCCAACCGCCGTTCCCGTTCATATGATCGCCACCAACATACCATTCCGGAAAGACATACAGCTTGCCGTCTTCCGAACGGTTAATGTTGATAATCTGGTCGCCAGCAGCCTTCTTCAGGTTCGGATATTTGTCGAGATACGGATCAAGCTCCACCAATTGGCCTTCACTGATCAACCGATCCAGCTCGGGTCCGGGACTAAGCGAAATCACTTCAGGCAGCTCGCCGCTAGCATACATGGCGTTGAATCGTTGTTTGGCGTTGCCGTTCGTTGGAAGATAATTTATGGACACCTTCTTGTTTTCCCGAATCCACTTGGTCGTAACCGTCTCTCCCCAAGGAGCGGGCTGCCATCCGTCATCAAAATTGTACATCGAAAACTCTAGCGGTTGGTCTTGGCTTGCAGTTTCTCCGGCATTACCATTCTCTGTTGCAGCTTTGCTCTCGTCTTTGTCGCTTCCGCATCCAGATAACAGTGTACTGACTGATAGAATCGTAACCAATAAACAGGTCAGCCATTTTTTCTTGTTCATTGTTTCGATTACCCCTCTCGAACAATCTTCTTATATATTATCACCTATCGGCGTATAACATCTCCCTATTCTTTCAATGATCCGACAAGTACCCCTTTGACAAAATACTTCTGCACGAATGGATACACCATAACAATTGGAATGGTTGCTACCATCGTAGTCGCCATAACGATAGATTTATGCGTGACGCTCTGCGCGTTCTGCAGAAATTCCTGTTTGGTCGCACTGATCACCGTTGAGGATTCAAATGATAAAATCGATTGTATGGTTTGGTTCAGAATAACTTGTAATGGCAACAATTTCTGATTCGAGATATAAATTGAAGCATCAAACCATGAGTTCCAGTGACCGACCGCCGTGAACAGCGATAGCGTTGCGATGACCGGTCCTGATACCGGCAGAACAATTCGGAAAAACGTATTGATGTGATTGCATCCGTCGATTCTGGCCGATTCCTCCAGTCCGTCAGGGAGCCCTAGGAAAAAGGTGCGGAAAATGATCATATTCCAAACGCTGATGAGACCAGGTATAACCATTACCCAGAAGGTGTTCATCAATTGCAAATCCTTGATTAATAGATAACTCGGGATGAGACCTCCGCTGAAATACATCGTAATGACGCACAGGATCATATAGAACTTTTTGCCGATCAATCCACGCCTGGACATGGCGTAAGCAAACATGGCGGTAAACAGAATCGATAGGACGGTTCCCATAACGGTTCTTGCAACCGTGATCCAGAAAGCGTTAACTAATCGGGCGTCCTTGAAAACATATTTATAGTTCTCGAGTGTAAATTCTCTCGGCCAAATGGTAACGCCCCCAGCCGCCGTATCATTTCCTGCATTAAAGGAAATGACCAAAGAATTCCAGAACGGATACAAAGTGACAATGGCAAGCAACAACAAGATTGCGTATACCACAATATCGATTATATTATCTTCGAGTGAGCGTTTCACAAGCTTCCTCCTTTCTTGAAGCTCGTTACCATAAGCTTGAGTTCCCCAGTTTTCTAGTGATCCAGTTCGCGATTACAAGCAATCCGACGCTGATCACGCCCTTGAACAAACCAGCCGCCGTCGCATAGGAGAAGCGATAATTCTCGATTCCAACACGATAGACATACGTATCGATCGTCTCCGCCACAGGCCGCAATACGACGTTCTGCCCCTGATTGGTAAGCAGCAATATTTCTTCGAAGCCTGCATTTAAGATTTGTCCTACCTGCAAAATGAGGAATATGATAATCACGGGTGCGATGGACGGAATTGTAATGGATACTAACTGCCGCATCCGGCCAGCGCCGTCAATCGAAGCCGCCTCGTACATGTGGGGGGCAACTCCCGTAATTGCTGCCAAATAAACGATCGCACCGAAGCCGATATCTTTCCAGATTCCCGACGAGATCAGAATACTCCAGAAGTACTCGGGAATCGATAGCCAATGGACAGGCTCATCGATGATGTTAAGCTTCTGCAGCAGGATGTTCACACTGCCGTTATCAACCGACAATAAGGAGATGACGAATCCCGACACGATAACCCACGAAATAAAATGGGGCAAATAACTGACCGTCTGAACGAACCGCTTAAAGAACGCGTTTTTCACCTCATTCAGCATCAATGCCAGAAAGATCGGCGCAGGAAACGCTATGAACAGCTTCAGAAGACTGATCACAATCGTGTTCCGCATGATCTGCCAAAATTCTGGAGCGTTAAAAAACATCCTAAAATGTTTGAATCCTACCCAATCGCTTCCAAAAAAACCTTTCGCCGGACTATAGTCCTGAAACGCGGTAAGGACACCCCACATGGGGATATAAGAAAATATAATGATCATGATGATCGCAGGGATGGCCATAATTTGCAGGTCCCACTGCTGTATTAAACGTCTATTCAAACGACTCACCACCTGCTATTCTGTGAAGTACTGTTGAATCCAAATGTTCTATTTAATTGTGAATATGGTGACGGCTGAGGATAATCCTTTCGCATGGGCAGTCAAGATCACTTCGCCAGGTATCGGATGCGATTGCAGCAGTACTGTCGCGATGCCCGCTTCGGCCTGAACCGGATTCTCGCCAATAATGACAGCTGATCCTTCCACTTCAAAAGTCACTTCATGATTGGCAGAGGTTACGATTGTTCCGTTCGCATCCTGAATCTCCGCATAGACGAAGACAAAATCGGATCCGTCTGCCACAAGTTCCTTGCCGCTTGTGTCGATTCGAATGGAGATCGTTACAGGATCAAGCGGTGTACGCACGGTGAATTCGGCCTGATCCATGCCTTCGATTCGTCCAACTGCTGTCAGTTCTCCGGGTTCATAGGTCACGCCTTCAAACGTAAACGGCGCCCTAGCTAGATTGCGGCAATTCCCTCCATCATGTCTGTTTACCATCACAATGCCGGTGTCGTCTTTAGACTCCACACTGCCTTCTTTCCACTTATGCTGTTCCTCGTCGGTCAGCCAATAATCGACTTCATAGCCCGTTACACGTTCACCGTATTCCGTGTCGGGTCCTTGGTCAGGCTTCCGTACACCCACCGATTTTCCGTTAACAAACAGTTCGACCTCATCACAGTTGGAATACACGACAATCTTGGCCGGTGAGACACGTTCCGTCCATTCATTCGCAATGAACACCATCGGTCCGCTATCGATTTGATCGTGAATAACGTCCGGTCTTCTCTGACTCTGATAGAAATAATACACGTATTTAGGCAAACGGAAGGTATCTAACGCTCCGCATTCCGCCACCCGCGGATAGCAGCCTCGGTTATGATCAATACCCACCCAAGAAGCGTCTCCCAGCGACCAGCGGTTGCCACGGTTCCGATTCAGCGACCATTGATAATTCCACGCTTGCAGCAGCAGCTTCTGCTCTCCAGCGCCGCGCGGCACACGACTCGTACTCTCATGACCGCCAAATTCATAATCCCCGTACTCCCTATCAAATCCTCCCTTGTCAGGCAGGACATCCTCCAATGGACGGGATAAGTTGCTGTCTTCCCACATGGTATAAGGTACGTCGTAATTGACGTAGGCAGGGTCTAACCTACCGATTGTATCTCCCGATGTGTTCATTTGATCTCCCGGATATTCTTCATGAGCAATCAGATGGCATTCGCGGAAAAATTCGTCTGTCGCGCCTTGCCGTCTGTTATAGGTCTCATTCAGACTGACCTCCCACATGATCATGCATGGATGATTCCGATCGCGGCGAATCATATCCCGGATATTCTGCTTGACGATCTCCTGGAATTCTCCAACCTCGCAGTACTGCCAGCCAGGAACCGGTTCAACCGTCATCAGTCCGAGTTCATCACAAGCATCCAGGAAAGCAGGAGCCTGCGGATAATGTCCGAGCCGAACGAAATTGAATCCACCTTCCTTCAACTTCAACGCATCGCGGTATTGAGCGTTGTTCGAAGCCGCATTGCCGATATATGGATATTGCTGATGGCGGTTCGTCCCGCGGATGACCAATCTTTCCCCGTTGATCATAAAGCCATTCGACTTGCTGAACGAAATCGTGCGGATTCCGATTGGGGTGCGAAGTTCATCTGCCGTTCGACCGTCACCATCGATAATTTCTGTTAACAACGTGTACATATGAGGATGATCCGGTTGCCAAAGCTGAGGGTTCGTAAGCGTAATCATTTGTGCGAATATGTGATCCCCGTTAGCAGTAACGCTTACGATTAAGCTTTCTGTCGTCCCAACGATTCTGCCTTGCTTGTCCAAGATCGATGTCACGACTTTGACATCCTTGCCATTTTCGTGCTCATTCAGCACGTGAGTCTGTATTTCAACGGTAGCAGCTGCTTTCGAGACGTTCGAATATTTGACAAAGACCCCGCCTCCCGCCGGTTTCCCCGCATATACCGCATCAGTAACGTGGAGTTTGTCCATGATATGGAGCTTCACGTTGCGATACAGTCCGCCGAAGTACGAAAAGTCCAGACTCTCGAGCGGCTTGCCGGGTGGTATTGCACCGTTGTTGCGGTTATCGAGCCGGATGGCAATCACATTCTCCGCCCCGAATTCAACATCCTCGGTGATGTCGATCATAAACGGCAAGTAACCGCCTTTATGAACCAGCTTGAAAGTTCCGTTAATCCATACATGAGCTTCATGCATGGCCGCCTCGAATTCAATGTAAAGCTTCTTTCCTTTGTATGCTTCGTCTGCAAGAAATCGCTTACGATACCAGCAAAGACCTTGATAGTGCAGATCCACGTGAAGGGATTCAATTTTAGGTGTGTGCGGCAAACAAACGCTTTCCCATCCTTCGGTGGGAAATTGCTTCTGCTCAGCCCCCGATTTATCTTCAAGGATAAACATCCAGTCCCTGTTAAAATTTTGTGTGATTCTACTGAGATTCGAACATTGCATTGTGACTAGCCCCCTCCATTATGAATCATATTTTATAGCTTCTCGATATGTATAACTACTTTCCTCATCAACGATTTCTGTATTCTATCAACGAAGTCGAACAAAACAAAAAAACACGTGCTTCAATGAAATGAACTTTCATTTTAGCTCGTGCCTATTTTTACCCACTGAACACCAAGGCGCTCAATTGGTCCATTATGTCCTCTTCTTGCACAAAGTCATGATTTGCGAGCAATACGAGCAGGATTCGCTCTTCAGGATAACGTCTGATCTTGCACCAATACCCGGGAAGCCAACCTTTATGCTCATCGTATTTCGGATAGATGTTCCAGCCGTACCCATAATGACGCTGGCCGCTCACATGCGCGTGCGGGGTGAACATCAGCTGGAGGGATTCAGAAGAGACTAACTTTTCCGTGTACAAGCCTTGGTCCCACTTCAGCAGGTCACAGGCCGTAGAATAGAGATCCCCGGACGCCATGACGGTCCCGAGATCATAATACATCGCCGGAACGATGTCCCCGTGAGCCGTACTATAGCCGTCTGATCGATGCTTCACGAATTTCGTGTGCGAATCGCAGCCGGTATCGTTCATCCCTAGCGGCTCGAAAATATGCTGGCGCAGGTACCGCTCATACGACATACCGGAGATGGACTCAATGATATAGGCAAGCATCGTATACCCGCAATTCCCGTATTTCCACCCCTCCCCTGGGGCGAAAAAGGGCGCCAAATCCTTGTACAATCCAATAAAACCTGGTTTATCGTAAGACAACTTTTCCAAATGTCCCGTAAATTGAGGTGCGTCTTCAATATCACGAATACCGGACGTATGCGTTAGCAGGTGATGCAATGTGATACGTTCGTCCAACTCAGGGTATTCCGGCAAATACGTTCCTAATCTGTCCTGAAGCGATAGGGAGCCTTGCTCCGCTAACTGCAGTATCGCCAAGGCCGTGAACGCTTTGGTTAGCGAGGCGATCCGGTATTTGGATCCGATCCGGTTCGGAACCTCGTGCTCCCGGTTCGCGAGTCCGAAAGCTTCCTTGTAAAGGATATCTCCTTCTTTCGCTGCGAGTACCGTACCACTGAAATGATTTTCTTCCGCGAATCGATGCATCAGATCCGAGAACTTTTGCTGCAAATGCATGTTGTCCCCTCCCCTACTGTCATTTAACACTCCAATCTTTTTCCGTGATGACATTCATTTCTTTGCCGTCAGACGTAATCAAGATATTGCCATGCAGTCCCGTAACATATACCTTCGCATCATTATTCTCGTAACGCTTTACGATATCCGACGACTGAAGAATATTGCTGCTGATAATGGCGATTTGCGGAGATACCGCTTTAACAAAAGAAGGTGATGATGACGTCTTATTCCCATGATGCGGCACGTGCATCATATCCGCCTTCAAAGCCTGTGCCTTGCTATCGACCAATTGATATTCACGCTCCTTGTAAATATCACCTGTGAACAAGAATGTTTTTTCCTTGTAGGTTAATTTCAAGACCATCGCTTGATTGTTGACCTCAGCAAAACTGAACCGTTTAACTGCACCCGGCAGCGCGCCTTTCGGCGGATTCAGCACTTCAACCGAGACATCCTTGCCGAGATGGAACGTTGCGCCATCCTCCAAATATTCGATTTTGACCTTTTTCTCCTGCAGCGCTTGGACGGCATTGCGGTATGCGTTCGAATCATACGGCAAATTCTCCATCACCATGGTGGAGATCTCCTTGGACTGCAGCACCGCTGCGAACCCGCCGATATGATCGGCATGCGGATGCGTATTTACAGCCACGTCAATTTTCTCAATGTTAAGCTTATCCAAATACTTCACGACTTGCGAACCAACCTGAGGGATCCCCGCGTCGATCAGCATGGTTTTACCGTCCGGCGTCTCAATCAGAATGCTGTCTCCGGTGTCTTCCGCCGATTGCAAATCAAAGTAACGAATCGTCAGTTGATCTTTGTATTTGGCAGCATCGAATATGTCATTCGTTCTCGAAGCCTCCTGTTTAACTTGAACAACAGGCTCGACCTGCACTGGATTAGTAGAATCGGTATGGTTTGTTGAACATCCCGACAGAAGCAATAAAGCAGCCATACCCAGGACAGCAGCATTTTTCACCAGTCGCAGCCATTTATCTAAGCTGAACATCCATTTCACTCCTCTCGGCATTACTTAAAGGTAGAATGGGACATCGCAGAAACGATATATTTCTGCGCAAAAACGAACAGAATTACGATCGGAGCAATGACGATGACACTGCCTGCCATCAACAAATGCCAGTTCAGCATTTCCGAACCGCCAACCGAATTCTTGAGCATGGCGATCCCTACCGTCAGCACGCGCATATCATTCGTATTCGTCATGATGAGCGGCCAGAAATACGAGTTCCAGCTGCCAATGAACTTCAGAATAATGACCGTCACCACCGTCGGCATCGCCATCGGCACGAGGATGCGGTAGATGATATGTAACCGATTCGAACCATCCACCCTTGCCGCCTCCAGTACATCGTTGTTGAGTGACTTAAATGTTTGGCGTAGGAGGAAAATACTATAGGCCGAAACACCGTTCGGAATGATCAATGCTAGAAACGTATTTAACCATCCCAGCTTCGCCATCATCACATACACAGGCACGAACGTGACCTGATCCGGCACGATCAACGCTGCAATGACGAAGAAAAACCATTTATCCCTGCCCCAGAAGTTTCCTTTGGCGAAAGCATATGCTGCCAGCAAACTAATATTCAATTGCAGAAAAACAATACCGACCGTTTGAATCAGCGTATTAAGCGCATATCTCCCGAACGGTGCCGCGCGAAACGCATCTCGATAATTTTCCCAGGCCAGCCGCTCCGGCCAAAAGGTCGGGATCGCCGCCTTCAGTTCATCCGGGGATTTCAAGGAAGTAATCAGCAGCCAGTACATCGGAAAAAACATCAGCAGTGTTATCAGGATCGCCACCGTATATCTCGTCGTTATGAGTAGTCCTTTAGTCGACATCTGTTGATCTCCTATCCTTCATAATGTACCTTCCGCTTGGACAGCGAAAATTGAACGAACGTAAAGAAAATAATGATAAAGAAGAAAATAATAACAAGTGCGGACGCCTTGCCCGCTTTGAATTGCACGAACGCCATTTCGTAGATCCACATGACCATCACCTTCGTTGATCCTAACGGACCGCCACCCGTCATCACACTCACAGACTGGAAGACCTGCATCGAAGAAATAAAGGAGGTGATGATGAGAAATAGGGTTGTTGGCGAGAGAAGCGGAATTGTAATGTGAATAAGCTGTCTCCATTTACTAGCCCCATCGATGCTGGAAGCCTCGTAATATTCCGTCGGTATGCTGCGTAAGCCGGCAATAAAAATAATCATCACAAACCCGACGCCCTTCCACACCGACACACTCACGACAGACCATAACGCCGTGGACGGATCATTCAGCCAAAAGACCTTGTCGATGCCGAACACCTCGAGCGCCTTATTCAGCACACCGTATTCCGGATTCAGAATCCAGACGAACACCATCGATGCGATGACCATCGAAATGTAATAGGGCATAAATATAAGTAATCGCATGGCACCGAATGCCTTGGATCGATGGTTGAACAGCAAGGCTAACCCCAAGCCGATCAACAATGATAGTGCCACATCCAAAACCGTGTACGTAAACGTAATCTTGAGCACGCGATAAAATTGATCGTCTTTTAACAACCGCTCGTAGTTCAGTAAACCAACGAATTTTTTAATCGGCTTGATTAAGTCCCAATTGGTCAGACTGATATAAAATGATGATATGAGCGGGAAATATGTAAAAATCGCCAACAGCAGCAATGCCGGCAAAGCTAGAGAAAAATCCTTCCATTTCTCGAGCGTACTAAAGCTTAGCAATCTTTTCTTCGGCGTGAGTTGTCCACTCATTCTCATCCCTCCATCCCATGAAGTGTAGTTCGTTCAAACATCAGTCATATAAGCACAGGAGAGGAGAGACCGATGTCTCTCCTCCTGCCGAATGAACCGTCGATAAAAGCGATAACGCAGCAGGTAGGACTACTTTGTTGCGTATTCCGCCAATACATCATTCATCTGTTTGGCCGCTTCCTTGAAGGACGCTTCGACATCCGCGTTCTCAAGAACGACCTTGCCTAATGCTTGCACATAGAACTCGCTGACTTCGTCATATGCCGGGTGCTGATCACGAGGCATCACGTTGTCGAAGTTATCGAACACAGCTTTATATTGCGGATATTTTGAGAAGTACTGTTTGCCTTCCTCGGATTCGATCGCCGACTTGCGAGTTGGCAGGTAACCGGTAAACTCCGCCCACTTGATATTGTTCTCGGGTGCCGTCATAAACTGTACGAATTTCCATGCCGCTTCTTTTTCTTTCTCCGATGCCATATCCATCACGGCAATGCCGGCCCCACCAATTTGCGAGATACGCTTCTTATCACCTGGCAAGAAGGACACGCCAATTTCGAATTTCGCTTTTTCCATATACCATTTGATCAACGCAGATGTGTGCTCCACCATACCGATTTTACCGTCGAAGAACATCTGCCGCATTGTATCGGAAGCGCCTTTGCCGTAGCCGATATGCATGTAACCTTTGTCTTTCCACTCTTTGAACTTATTCATGAACTTCATGCTGTCCGGCTGATCGATGGCAGACATGTTATCCTGAGTCAATACCGATCCACCGCCATTCATAATCCACGGGTCATAATACCACGAGGACCAGCCCGGTACGGAAAATGCAAAGCGCGTTGTCTTATTGCCTTCTTTCTTTGTCAGCTTCTGCGCGAACGCCTCAATTTCGTCCCATGATTGCGGAGGGGTAACACCTTCTTTGTCAAACATCGTTTTGTTGTATACGAATACCGACGTACTGACGATAAGCGGCAAGCCGTATTGCTTGTCTTGATAGTTGTAAGCCTTCAACATCCCTGTGGAAAAGTCAGCCGTATCCATCTTATCGCGAGCGATGTAAGGCGATAAATCCGCCAACATGCCGCTTTCGGAGAAGTTCGGAACTTTCGCCACTTCAACGTTCGTCACGGCTGGAACTTGCTTAGCAGCAACGGCAGCCATCAGCTTCTGCTGCAGCTCGTCATAGTCGCCTTGGAATACCGGTTCAACCGTAATGTACGGGTATTTTTTATTAAACTCCTTGATCATGTAGTCGAGTCCCGCCGTTTGATCTTCATCATGACTATGCCAATATTGAATCTTAATCGGTGTCTTATCCTCTTGGGCCGGTGCCGGCGGAACCGTCGTTGCTTCATCCTTCGCCTGGCCCTTGGAACAACCAACGGCTGATGTGACAGTCATCATCAACAGAGTTACGAGCAACAACCACTGCTTCATTTTCACGGGTAAATCTCCTCTCAAAAATGGGGTTTATGTATGAGTAACGTCGAATTGACGTTCATCATTGGTATAGGGATACAAGGAAAACAGCAAAAAGAGACAACGAACAAAAGCCCTGAGCAATAATCTTTCCAACACCGAAGCGCAAAGAAGAAGATTATCGGCCCGTAGGGTTTTCTCATTGTCTCTGCCCTTATATCCCGATTGAATCATGTGGATTCACTATTCAATTCCATATTTCTACTATAACAACCATTTGTTAACTCTATCACAACCATTTGTAAATTCTACATTAATTCGTTGTAGAGGTTCTCCTAAAGTTAGGTTAGAACAGATCAAACATAGATGTAAATATGTTCCAATTATGAATATAATATTACTATAATATAGAAGATGTCAATTATTAATTACAAAATCCCCCATCGATAGGGTTTATGAAGATAAGAGCTGCTTCAACACACCCGGATAATCCGTTATGATGCCGGATACGCCTTTATCGATCGCCTGCTGCATCGCATCCTTGGTGTTGATCGTCCACGGATATACCTGCAGGCCGTGGCTTGTGGCACGGAGAATATCTTCTTGGTCAATCAGCTTGCCATACGGGTGAAGGGCGTAGACCGGTACCCCTATGAGATTAGCTAATTCATGATGATCCACGGCGTTCATTGTATAGAGCAATCCGATTTTCACTTCAGGTTCGATGTGCTTCAATCGACGAAGCGACTTATGGTCAAAGGAAGAAACGACAACTTGAGCCAGCCGATTGCTGTCCCGCAGCAATTGCAGCAGCCGCTCTTCGATTTGCCCCTCGTACGTTTCTTTGATTTCTACATTGATCATGATGTCTTGTGGTACGAGGTCAAATACCTCTTTAAGGAGAGGAATCCGTTCTCCTGCATACTTTTCATGAAACCATCGTCCAGCATCGAACTGTTTCAACTCGGTAACGGTCATTTCGCGTATAGCGCCGGAGCCGTCGGTTGTACGGTCGATTGTACGGTCGTGGCAGACGATCAGTTCGCCATCTTTGGACAGGTGAATATCAAGCTCGATCGCATCGCAGCCTTGCCGAAGGGCAAGCTCAAATGCCGCCATCGAGTTCTCAGGCGCTTCGCCTGCAGATCCCCGATGTGCGATAATCAAGGGGGTACGGGTATTCATGGAACTTGGTGATTTCATTAGCTATCATCCTCCTGGTTAAAATTCTATGTGATAAAAAACCCCCTTCGGGAAAAGGCATGCTTAAATAAAGCAATGCCTCTCCAAAGGGGGTTCTCTTCATCTCTGTCCGCTTTGAGAGTAACATGATATGAAATATGTAATTACCACAAGTCACTTCTACCGCACGATACGGCGAGTGCGCCCGCCTCCAGCGCATCCATGATTTCTTGCTGGGTTCCAATCAGACCGCCTGCGATGATCGGTAATGGCGTAAGATCCGTCATCCGCCGAATTACTTTAGGCAATAACCCAGGCATAACCTCCACGGCATCCGGCTGGCATTGCTCGACTGCCTTAATACCTTTGGTTACCGCATTATGATCGATCAGAAAGGTTCGTAGAATGGCCATCAGTTTCATTTCCTTAGCGAACCGGATCAAGTGGATCCGCGTCGAGATAATGCCAGTAGGCTTAATGTGCTGCGCCACGTAAGCGACGCCGCTGCGGTCCGCCGCAATACCCTCGATAAATTCCATGTGCAGAAAAACATGTTTGCCCGCATCTTTAATCCGGTCGACCATCGGTTTAACATTCATAATCGAACCGACCATCAAAAAAATGATGTTAACCTGGCTGTTTAAGGCAAGCTCCAGATCTGACTCATTCTGAATTGCAGCAATCGTTTGATGTTCTACCAAATCAACAATAGGATACATGCTGCCACCTCTGTTCTTCCATTCGTTTATCTATTGTAGCACGATACAATGCATATTTGACCTGATTTACAATTTTTATATATTTAGCACACATTGCCTTGTCTCTCCATCTTCAGCACTTCACGTAAATATTTGCCTGTCAACGACCCTTCCGTCCTTGCGACTTTTTCCGGCGTACCGAACGCAACGACCGTACCACCCTTGCTGCCGCCTTCCGGCCCCATATCGATCATATAATCAGCCACCTTAATAAGGTCCAGATGATGTTCAATGACAATGACTGAGTGGCCTGCATCTACGAGCTGCTCCAGACAATCAATCAGCTTCTGGATATCACTCAAATGCAGTCCGGTCGTCGGCTCATCAAGAATGTATAGGTTATGCGATCCCCTCTTAACCTTGCTCAGTTCCGTGGCTAGCTTAATCCGCTGTGCTTCACCACCGGATAATGTGGTCGATGATTGGCCGATACGCAAATAGCCTAGGCCAAGCTGATTCAGAATGTTGAGTTTGTGCGCAATGTAAGATTGATCGGCGAAAAACTCAACGGCTTCCTTGATGCTCATCTCCAATACCTGTGCGATATTCATCTCCCGGATACGGACTTCCAAAACGTCTTCATTGAATCTCGCTCCTTGACATACGGGGCAGACGGATTCAATATCCGGCATGAATTGGAGCTGCATCGTCACGCTTCCCTCGCCTTGGCAATTTTCACACCGCCCGCCATTTTTCTGATTGAAGCTGAAATCGTTCTTGGTCAGAGGCTTGCCCGACGCGGTTGCCGCAGAAGCGTAAAGCTCGCGGATTTTATCGAAAAATCCTACGTACGTCGCTGGATTGGAGCGCGAGCTTCTTCCGATCGGAGACTGGTCAATGTTAATGATTCCCGTCAAATGCTCGTGCCCGAGCAGTTCGTCATGTTCGCCAGGCATAATGCGCGCATCATGGAAATTTGCATACAGCTGCTTGCAGATGACTTCGTTGATGAGCGTGCTCTTGCCTGAGCCAGATACACCGGTGATGCATACCAAGACACCCAGCGGAATATCGAGATTCATGTTACGTAAGTTGTTCGCTCTCGCTCCTCGCAGTGACAGCATCGGACCGGCCGGCTGCCGGCGCTTGGTAGGAACTTCGATTTTTCGGGTACCTGCCAAGAACGAACCTGTAATGGAATCAGCGTTCAAGCGGAGCTGCTCTGCAGTTCCTTCCGCAATAATGCGTCCCCCCTGCGAACCCGGCTCCGGTCCGATCTCGATAATATAATCGGCGCTGTTGATCGTATCCATATCATGTTCGACCACAATAATCGTATTACCGATATCTCGCAGCTTCTTCAAAGTATCGATAATGCGAACACTGTCTCTCGCATGTAGCCCGATGCTTGGCTCGTCAAGCACATACAACATCCCCATAAGTCCCGAGCTGATTTGGGTGGAAAGACGGATTCGCTGCGCTTCGCCGCCCGAGATTGTATCCGAACGACGACCTAAACTTAAATAATCTAACCCGATATCCAGCAACAGCTTTAACCTTGATTGAATCTCGGCAATGATCTGTTGACCGACATTCGCACGTTCGGGCGCAAATACAATCGTATTCATAAAATCATACAGTTCGATGAGCGAACATGTAGAGAGATGATGCAGGTCAGCACCGCCGACTTTTACAAAAAAACGCTGCGGCCTCAGCTTCTTACCATCACAATCGGGGCATGTATTCTCGACCATGACTCGCTTGTAGAATTCATCCTCGCCGGATGATTGCGTATTACGCTTCAAATAGAGTTTATACCACCAGTTAATGACATGCACAAATCCTCCGAACCCCATCATTTTGCCAACGTGGCGTAACTGTGATTTGGAAGCTTCTTCGCTCGGAAGAAACGGGAATTTCTCGCCTTTTGTACCGTACATCAAGATATGTTTCACCGATTCGGGCAAATCTTTGTACGGTGTATCAAGACTGAATCCGTAATGAACTGCCAAGCTGCGCACGATCGTCCAATGATAGGTGCTGGTGCTTGAGCCTAACAGCTTCGGATCGAAGGCACCCTTATTTATGCTTTTATCCGCATTTTTTATCAGGAATTTGGCCTCGGCACGCATGAACGTCCCAATTCCGCCGCAAGTCCGACATGCGCTGTTAGGATCATTGAATGAGAAATAATTCGATTGCAGCTCGCCCATCGTAAGATGATGCTCAGGACAAGCAAACCCCCGATAAAATCGATCGATACCCACATGCTGTCCTTCCGGTTGGCTCTCAATTTCAAAGCGGATAAAGCCTTCTCCCACCAGTTTCAAGCTGTTCTCGATGGTCTTGGCTAGCACTTTGAACGTATCCGGCTGCACAATGACTTTGTCGACGACAACCTCAATCCGGTAATCCGCTTCCTCATCAAGCTCTATGGCATCGCCAAGGTTATGGCTTCTTCCGTCAATGCGTAGGGTCCGAAATCCTTTCGCGCGGATTTCATCAAACACGGTCTCATAATTCTCGCCATATATCTTATATACCGGTGCAAGCACCTCAAGTACCGTCCCCGGTGGAAGCAGCCGGAGATGATCGATCATTTGCCCTGCCGATCGGATCGGTACGATGCGCTCACAGAACGGACAACATGCTTCCCCAACTGATGAAAATAGAAGCCGCATAAAATCATAGATATCGGTCATCGTACCCACCGTTGATCTCGGGTTTACAATTCCTTTTTTCTGTTCAATCGCAATGACCGGCGATAGACCAAAAACAAAATCGACGTCCGGCTTTTTTAGTTGATTCATTCGGCTTTTAGCAAATGTCGAGAGCGATTCGAGAAACCTGCGCTGTCCTTCTCCATAGATCACCTCGAATGCAAGAGACGATTTACCCGAGCCACTGACACCGGTAATTACCGTCAATTTATCCCGTGGAATATCGACGTCAATATTTTTCAGATTGTTTTGCCTTGCTCCCCGTACTTCAATGAACTGTCTCACCAGGCTTCACCCATCTCCCATTCAAGCTCGTCATTTTCATACAAATACGCAGGCTCCAATAACATGATTCGGCTTTTGGGCGTCGCCTTCGTCTCTGAATCCATCTTGGCAAGCATTCCTAGCTCTGCCAGCCAATCGCACGCTGTAACCACACCCCCAGCATCTAATTCAATGACCATTCTAAATTTCATGATGATATCCGTCGCCGTACGAATGTCCGCCTCTTCTTTCAAATAGGCTAAAATCGGTTGGAACAGCTGATTTGCTCTCTCATTCAAGTAATGATTGATGAAGTCGATACCATCCCGCACTTTTGTCTCCGATACTTGACCGCACACCATCTCTGTATAGATGGCATGAAAAAAATCGGGGTTATAGGTCAAGGCCTGCTGAACCGATTCCCGCATGGGAATGTCTCCGTGAAGTAGCACTTCGATTTGCGAAAGAATGTCGACCATCTTGATTATCCAGAATGCGCTATACCCAACGTCATTTTTCACATACAACCACTTCTCCGCTTTGGCAAGCAAACTAAGCGTATGGCATCCAAGCCGCAGCAATTGAAGTCGCCTGTCGCGTTCGCCAACATAACGAATCTGTTCAAAGTATTCCGAAATTGAATCATCTTTCGTAAATAACAACGTACTGTTGGCAAGCATCGACTGATGAAACGAACCGCTTATCGAACGTTCTACCCAGCGTTTGAATTCATTACGAGTTTGAATGCTTGTATTGATAGGTACCTCATTCTCCACAAAACATACATAGCTCGCCGCCAGCTTCTGATCGTATACTATCAGCTTGAGATCAATGTCCGATTTCTCCCATACCTGATCATAAGACAGACTTCCGAAGAGAACAGCTGCGATTACCTGGTCATCCTTATGAATCTTATCGATGAACCGACGCAGCGCCTCCCGAAATTGAGCTGTCATCTCATCCTTATCTTTCAACGGCTTCATGGGTCCCCTCCCAGTATAAAGCTCTGATTTGCTAGATTAATAATTGCGTGATTGTTTCCATCGTCTAGATAAGTCATCTCCGCCCCTAGAAGGTGATGCCGCTTTGAGAAACCCGCAAATCATTCTTTCTTCTTTACTGGACAATATATTATTAATTCGTTCGCTTCATCGTCATGGCTTACGATCGTTCTTTCATCGTACCTTTCAAAATAGTGCTCCACCTCATCATATGTATATCCATTTTCCTTCAACCAATTTGAAGTATAATCATATGCTGTTTCAGTCTTACTGATCGGTCCTTTATAATAGGTCTTTGAATATGTCCGAGGCAATATATGAATGTGCATCATACCATGAGGTACATTTGCTATAGGACTAACTTCATAACAGCAATAAAAATCTACCCTGCCTTTATTTCCTTTATAATTAGGGGGACTGACGCCAAAAGTTACACTTGGATTAACAATGTTCTTTATTTCGTCTTGCCTATTTATTAACTCTTTAAATGAATAATTAATACTCTGACCTAAATTCGAAAAGTATTCTGAAGCCCTAATTCCTACATACGACGTAATTTTAGGGATATCTACAATTTCCACCTTCACTGAAATCACCTCTATTAAATAGTATTTTCTTCGCGGTTTCGCCCAACTCCCATTTCTCCGCAATACAACGACGTCAATTAACCCACTGTTCTGACCAATATGCTTTCATAAAATCAAGAAGCGTCTCAAGCACCTCAATCCCCTTCTCTTCAGCTTCTTTCGCAATACGCAGCAGCTCAGTCGCACGATCGGCCGCCGTTGGATCGTCTGGCTGCCCACCTTGCGGGAAGGGGAACATCTCTCGCATCTCGACCAAAGCTTCCGCCGTGTGCTCATAATGCGCTGTCGCTTGGGAGGCCAAACGGCGAACCGTTCGTTCCACAACGTTCTCGCCATCCCAACGGTTCGCCAGCTCGCGTAGAAATTGTACGGCAAACTCACGTGCGTCACTGACAACGGCAATATTATAAGCGTTACCGAACGGGTCGGCACCGCGCCGCTCCATACACGCGATCCACGCATCGTAACCCGCCAGACCAATCGCATATTGGCCTTGGAAAATATGCTGCCACTCTCTGCCTCTCGTATGGTCGACGATCATATCCAGCGCCATGCGAAGAATTTCGTATTTGGAATGCGGAAGGCTCTCGCTGATCGTCGTCACCCATAGCATGTTCCGCTTCTCCACAAAATCGGTATAGGTGATCGTGCCTTCCTTGGAGACATCCTTCGCATGAAATAGTTGTCTCTCATCATCATATCCGTATATCAATCCAAACTCGGGCATGAATAAATCAAATGTAATCGCTGGGTATCCCTTATCGATGGACTGCTGAATAAGCGCTAGTACCTTCTCTACCTTCTCCGGTGTGTAAGGCTTCATCGTATCGGACAAATTGCTGATAAATCCCAAATTGCATAGGTTTCGTCTAACTAAGAAGCCGCCAGGGAACATGGTTGGTCCTGCGACATCAATATGATCCGGATCAATATTGATTCGGAAGGCATGCCCTGTAATGCCCATAACATCCACCAACGAGTAGTGATGTTTGTCTGTATAAGCGATCGCGCCGTGAATCGCCATCGCGGCGGTCGTCCATGTTCTCGTCAAATCCTTGTTCTGCATCTCGCTCATTGCGAACCTCCAAAATATCGATAGATTTGAGGAAGGCTGGGGACGTCTTATATATGAGGCGCACGTAAAATATGAACTCGCTTCTGTCCTGTCTCGGCGCGTTGCTGCACATAATTGCGAATGCTGACGCGTATCCGTTCCTTTTGGACCTTGACGCGGGATCGAGAGAGCAGGTTGTAGACATTGGCCGTCGTCATGCCGAATAAAGTAGCAATTTCGCTGGGAGACAGCTCGCTAAAAAAATGCGCTTCGAAGATCTGCCGCTCCCGCATGCTCAGGCCATTCATCAGCATTCGAAGATTCTCCATCAACTCATGGCGAAGCAGCCCCTTCATCGGATCACTGCTTCGCTTGGCCTCCTCCGCTGCGGAACGGGATAGCCGGAACAAAATCTGGTCGATATCTCCCCAGTCTCGCCTGGTTGTCGCTGCCGAAGTCAACCGCTGCGCCGGCCCCGGCCGATCCAATCGTTGTAAAAGGCTGCTCTTTGCCGAACGGCCCACCGCGCCTAAGCTTCATATATGCCTGGTTGCGAATGATGCGCTGCAGCCAGGGCAGAAACCGGTTCGAGTCCACCAATGTGCCTAAGTGCAGAAATGCCCGGATTAATGCATCCTGCACAATATCCTCAGCTAGATGCGAATCCCGCGTGATCTTGTTCGCCCATCCGTAGGCTTGTGCACGATGTGCTCGGACGAGCTCACTAAATGCGTCTTGATCCCCTCTACGCGCGCGTTCGACCAGTGCTTGATCCGCCACTTTTTGATGCTCCTGCAGCAACGCTGGCAGTCGGTCTTCTGCGATCAGTTCATGGCCCACATCATCCCCTCCTTCCCCCTCTACATCACTTGATGCCAATCACTGCGAAAATCTATCATCTGTATCCTTAAATTTCTAATATTTTTGATCATACCATTATTTTCCTTTCGAATATAGAATACTTTATACGATTTGCTACAACAAAAAAACGCAACCTTAAAGTGAGTTGCGTTGCATTGCTGCTACTTAAATAACAGCGGATAAAACGTCCGATTCCACATGCTTTTCCCGTGATAAATTTGCTTGACGTGCCTCCCGATACACGAGCAATCCGATGAACAAAGACACAACGCCAATAATGATGAGCAGTGCCCCGATCTCAAGGCCATAGGTGGTTAACCCTCCATTACGAAGTGCCATGCCGCGTAGGAGTCGGTTCAGCCAGTTCATGGGCAGCGGCCATGCCGTAATTTGAAAAAATAACGGAAACGCAAGCGGCGTCAACTGAATTCCCGTGGCAAGAAACGACGGGCACAATACAAAGCTCGTTCGCAGACTCACCTTAGATGAATCTTGAGCAGAGTAACCTATCAACATTCCCATGAGCGACAAGGCAAATGTATAGATGAACAATGGGATCACAAAAAGGTAGGGCTCCGCTTCAAACCGCATATTTCCTACTTGCTTGAGCAATCCATAGCATAGAAGCAGTGAGATCGCGCTCAGAACAGCGTAAGGTATGCTGCGAGCCCATAACTGTGCAGGAGATGACCCATGTGCAAACAGCCTCCCCTCCTGTCTTAGACGCGGGGCAATCGATCCCGCCGCGGTCGTGGTTATCATTAACACGACGATGTTAACAAATCCTAGCACCATGAAGCCGACATAGCTCGTGGTCGGATTAAACAGCATCCGTTGTTGAAGTGATAACGGAGATATAAGCCCTCTCGATGTGTCAGCATCCATTCCGCTCTGAGCCAACCGGGTCATGGAAAGGGTCATATTTTCCGTGGTGATGATCTCCTGCACGGCCGTTCTAATCCCGGTTAATCCTGAAGGCATCGTGTTATCCATGAGAATGCCAATGTTCGAGGATAACCCCTGCAGCCGACGCATCTCCAATTGGCTTGGAAGCATGATAACCGCTACAGCTTGCTCGTTGGCCAGCAAGTCCTCGGGAGCCATACGGCTTGCGAACACATTCGTGACTTGCATATATTGGGACGCATTCAGTTTCGTAATCAGTTCCCGTGAATACGCACTATGGTCCTCGTCAATTACGACCACTGGCGATTTGTTGATTTGGTTATGTGAGAACATCAGCCCAAAAAACAAGGCCGCGACGAGAGGGCCGATAAAGATACCCTTCAGAAATTTGCTGCCCTTTACGTATTTCCACTCGTCAATCAGCGAGTTCATCAAGGTCCACCTCCGCCGTCATACCCGGAAGCAGATCAGCACTCGCATCTACAGATATTCGAACAAGGAACATGCTTAAATCGGCTTGCCCTTTCTCCCGCGTCATACGTAGGCTGGCAAATTGCGGAGCGGCTGCGACCGAAGCGACAACGCCATTGACTTGGTCAGGGCGATCCAGATACGGAAAATGAACCTTAACGCTTTGATGGACCGCAAACTTCTGAATCTCACCTTCCTGGATATAGAGGTCCGTGTAATAGGCCGACTTTTGCACAATCGCAACGGGCATCCCTTGCGCGATCTGATCCCCTTGCTTCACAACGATTTTGCTCATCTGTCCCGTATCCGGTGCGAGTACATCCTCTTCGGTTCCGTCAGTCGATTTCACCTTACATAGAACCTCTCCCTTTTGAACAGCATCGCCAATTCCTTTCTTGACCTGAACGATCGTCCCGGGGTTTTTGTCATATATGATTGTCTTCTGCTCTGCCTCAAGGACACCTTGTTTTCGGCTCTCAGCTTGGCTGACTGCATCCTTCCCTTTCGCAATCAAGAGAGAACCTCCTGCAATAAGAATCACAGCGATGCCAATATATACACCCATCTTGAACTTCATTGTGCTAACTCTCCTACTCTCCGATTGTTTCGTAGCATCATAATTTTCCGAACGGCGTTATCTGCAGCCTCCATGATCACTTCTCCCAATGTGGGATGGGGATGGATCGTCATCGCCAAATCCTCCACGGTCGCTCCCATTTCGATCGCTAAGGCAAGCTCCGATATGAGAGATGATGCCTCGACGCCTACAATCTGCGCACCGACGACGATGCCTGACGTCTGATCTGCGATGATTTTGACAAAACCTTCCCCTGATTGCATCGCCAATGCTCTGCCGTTAATTCCGAATGCGGATTTGCCAATGACAAAGGGAATAGCTTGTTCCTTGGCTTCTGTTTCCCCTAGACCAACGCTAGCCAATTCTGGCTCCGAGAAAACGACAAGCGGGATAGCTTTGTAATCCACGACCGAAGGCTCGCCAGCAATCGATTCGGCTGCAACCTTCGCTTCATACGAAGCTTTATGGGCTAGCGCAGGACCCGCCGTAATATCTCCTATTGCAAAAATATTCGGAATCACTGTTCTGCATTGACCATCTGTCTCGATCAGTCCTCTGCTCGTTAACGGCAAGCCGATTCGCGTGAGACCTAATCTCCCATCGGTGTTCGGTTTTCTTCCGACGGTCACTAATGCATATTCCGCACTAATATTTTGCTGCTCTTGATTTTTCAAATAGTGAAGGGTTAGCGTGTCTTCCCCCTGCTCCGCCGCAACCGCCGTTGCTCCTGTGATGATGGTGATTCTATCTGACTTCAACTGCCGGATAACCGGTGCCGTAAGCTCCGTCTCGAACCCTGGCAGCACTTGTTCTCCTCCCTCAAGAATGGTCACCTGGGTGCCAAATTTGGCATACATTTGTCCCAACTCAACACCGATATATCCACCGCCGATAATAATCAGGCTCGATGGAATCTGTGACAGCGACAGCGCTTCTGTCGAGGATAGAATACGTCCGCCGAACGGCAGGGCTTGCAGTTCAATCGGACGAGAACCCGTTGCCAGGATGGCATGCTTGAACGAAATCCTTTGTTCTATTCCTTGTTGCTCTATACTTGCTGTGTGTTCATCCACCAAGCTTGCTTCACCTTCCAGTATCGTTACCCCTGCATTCATTAGTAGATACTTGACCCCGCCAGACTGCTTATTCACGATCATTTGTTTAAAAGATTGAGCCTCCTCAAAGGATGCTGAAGGAACCGCCTTATTCCACTGATGCAGCAATTGATGCCGATGCGACTCTGCAATCAATGCTTTGGATGGAATACAACCCACATGGGTGCAAACACCACCTATTTGATCACGTTCCACAATGGCCGTCTTCATGCCAAGCTGAGCGGATCGCAGCGCCGCCACATAACCTCCCGGCCCTGATCCAATAACCAATGTGTCTACCGATATAAGCTGACTCATACTCCGTACCTCCTAAACCGACTTTAAAATATGATGATCGTAATATATTATAATCATCATATTTTAAAACCGTCAACAGTCTCGGTTAATTGACACGCTTTAATATGATAAATATAATATTTTAAAGTGCATGACGTATGAATGGAGTGATTGCTGTGCCTTATCCTGAAGGCCATAAGATCAAAGTGCGAGGCAAAATCATTGAAAGTGCAGCTCAAGCCTTCCGTACGCATGGGATACGCGACATTAGTGTTCCAGCTATTATGAAAGGCGCTGGCCTTACGCATGGCGGGTTCTATTCCCATTTTGAGAATAAAGAGCAACTGGTCGCTGAAGCCTGCCGATATGCAATCAGCGACACGATTGCCCTGCTGCAAGAAGCCGCCAATGAACGGACGAATGGGCCCAAGATCCATGCGGTCATTCAGTACTATTTGAGCCAACAGCACCGTGATCGAACGGAGATTGGATGCATTATCCCTGCCCTTTCCAGTGAAATCTCTCGATCTTCGGAAGAAGTTCGGCACACCTTCACCCAAGAGGTAGAACGCATGATTGATTTTCTCTCCTGTGTAGCGGAAGTCGATAAATCTACAGCCAGTGCTCTGCTCAGCTCGATGGTCGGAACGCTGTTACTCGCTCGGTCGGTTAGTGATGCCATGCTGAGTGACAGCCTCCTCACCGCGGGTAGACAGCATGCTAAAGAGCTCGTTAAGACTTGAAGTATCCTTGAATATCGATCCAATACCCAAATGTGGCTTTATTAATTCTATTGTGGTAAGAAAAAACTCCAACAAGTTGTTGGAGTTTGATCGAGTCGATTCTATGCTACAATTTCTCTGAGACTTTCACTGTGTCACCAGTGAAAGTCGAGAATGGTTTTATACCAGCTTCTATGAGCCAGAGCAGCTTCCATTGCGCCAGCGAAGTCGTCTGCCTGGCTCACCATAGTATACGTATCCGGAGACGCCTCAATGTTGCCTGACAATCCTGCACCTTCATAACCTTCAACACTTCTCTGAAATCCCGGTCCGAGCTGCGGCTGCTGCCATAGATCGTGATCCCCTTCTCCAGCACATCCCGAATATTAATAGGAACACGTTCCTCACTAACTCCCATCGCGATCAAGTGACCGCCTGTCGTTTCTTGCAAATTTATTTTACTAGAAGTATAATAGCAAGTCTGAGTGACCGAAATTCACAATTAGTTCTGTAGTTCTAGAACCTGTTCGTAATCGCCTCTTTGCAGAAAGGAGGAATCCGTATGATCGTAGATCGAAGAACGAGGATTATAGAGGCAGCAACACAGTCATTTTCATTATATGGTTATAAGGGCAGCACAATGGATCAGATTGCGAGACTTGCTCATGTGGGCAAGGGGACGATTTATCGTTTTTTCCCAACGAAAGAAGAGCTGCTGGAAGCCATTATGGATAGATTCATTCAAGACATACTGGAGGTTGCACAGTCATCCGTTCAGGCAGGGAGAACCTTCACAGAGAACTTGCACCGTACTCTGCACAATGTGTTGGAATTCCGATCCAAGCATGAGATGATGGTTATTCTCTCACACGAGATGCGGGAGATGGGGACCGAGATTGTGATGTCTGAGATGAGCAAGGTGGAAGATGCGCTTCAGCACTTTGTGAAAGAGCAGGTAGAACTAGCTATTGATTCAGGCGAGCTGCAGAGTTGTGATGCCGAGCTGACTGCTTTCCTATTTATTAAGACCTACGCAGCGCTTGTAGTGGAATGGCCGAAGCGTGCGAAGGCTATCCATCAGGATCAAATTCCTCATTTGCTTGAATTCTATTTGCTGAATGGGGCAGCTCAGAAGGGGATTGCTAGAATTGGATAACGCATTTCATATTATAAGTAGAACGGTGGTGGCAGTGGGATGAAGAACATCTTACACATTTATAAAACGGATCTTCGCAACATTATTACAAATCCTGCTGCAATTATTGTTATTTTAGCAGTAGTGATCCTGCCCTCCCTATATGCATGGTTCAACATTCTTCCATCATGGGATCCGTACTCCAATACGAAGGATGTATCGGTTGCGGTTGCGAACTTGGATAAAGGTACCAAGGTAGAAGGCAAGGATCTTGATGTTGGGGCAAAGGTTATCGAACAGTTAAAGGAAAATAAGAAGTTAGGTTGGAGATTTGTTACGAAGGATGAGGCAATCAAAGGGGTTAATCATGGCGATTATTATGCAGCCATTATTATCCCAGAGGATTTCTCTGAGAAGATCTCTTCCGTCATCTCTGATCATCCGGAGAAGGCACAGCTTGATTATTATATCAATGAAAAGATTAACGCGATCTCACCGAAGGTCGCTGGGGCAGGAGCCTCGACGCTGGTGTCGAACATTAGCAGCAACTTCGTAGAAACGGCGAACAAAGCGATATTCGATATTTTCAATGATGTCGGCCTTCAGCTTGAAACGAATGAGCCGGACATTAAGAAGCTAAGAGATAACATCTTCAAATTGGATGAGAAGCTGCCGGAGATCGAGAAGCTGATGAAGACAGGCCAAGTCGATATTATCAAGGCGAAGGACTTCATTAGCAAGGCAGAGTCTGCCATCCGTGTCATCAAGCGCTACGAGAACCGACCGGATTCGGTAATTACAGATGCAGAGAATTTGCTCGATAAAGGCAGTGATTCTTTCCATAAGGAAGTACCAGTTGTCAAAGACAATCTGCGGAATCTTCAGGGTGCCGTAACAGATACATCGAAGGTCGTAGAGAATATCATGAACTCTGACTTCGATCTTGGCAAGGTAGAGACAGAGCTGGCCAAGAAGAGCGTCGAAGTGGAGTCAGGGATGAATTCCTTACAGCGTCTCATTACGACAGTGGAAGATGTAGATCGGAATTTGAAGAATAATGGTCTGTTCGATAATGTGCTCACGTCCTTGAATGATGCGAAACGGGGCGCGGAGGATCTGAAGACGCGTCTGGATGAAGCACAAAAAACAGTTGAGTCTGCAAAATCGATTGCGGATGATAAGCTGAGGGATATTCGCAATAAGGCAATCGAAGTCAACTCGATTCTGGATAAAGCCAGAACAAGCTTGAATTCACAGATTGCACCGACAGTATCAAAGGCGTTCGATGATGCAGAACGATTAGGCAAGACGTACCGAGAGCATCTCGGTCAGCTGCAAGAAAAGGTTGATCGCGTCAACAAGCTTATTCAGGGTAGTGAGACAGATGCGTCACTAACCGAAAAGCTGAATGCAGCTGTCGAGGATATGACGAATCAGTTGAAGCTCACATTAGGCTCCTTAGAGAAGTATAAGGATCAGCTGAATAAGCTGGCCCAAGTGACAGGTATAGACACTGATCTGTTGATTGCTCAATTGAAGGGCATGGAGACGAAGCTCACACTGCTGCAGGAGCGATTGGCTGGCGGCAAACAGATTGGCGCAGAAGCGGCAGCAAAGGCAAGTGAAGTCGTTGCTCAGCTCATTAGCGATTATGATAATGGAATTAAACCAAGATTCCATACGATCCGCGGGGATATGCAGGCATTGAATCGTGATGCTTTGAAGATGATCGATAAGATGCAGGCAAGCACTAACAATGTCATCGTAATGACAGATAAGATCATGAACCGGAATACGGCGAACAAGGTAATTGATCAAATCAATAATGCACAGAAGCACATCAGTAACGGTCAGAATCTAGCGGATAAGCTTATCACCTCCACTGAGAAAATGAAGCAAACGGTAGATGATGGTGCGATTACAGACATTGTCGATAGTATGTATAAGGTAAAAGGGAAACTGGCCGATTTGTCGGATATGCTGAAGCGTGCAAGTGAAGCGGCCGGCAAGGCGAATCAACCGACGAAGGATGCGCTGCAAAAGATATATGATTCCACGAAGGATACGAGCGCGTCAATCGATAGAGTAATCGGGAAGATCGATTCGGATGTTGTCCCTGCCTTCGACAAGGGTGTCATAGATTCCCGCAAAGGCTTGGACTTCATCAAGAATGTGAAAAAAGAAGTATTCTCGATGATTCCAGAAGTCGAGGCTTCACTGGATGATGTGAAGAGCAAGATTCACACTGGGGACGAGGGACTGGATGAATTCAGTGATAAGTTCCCAGAAATCAAAAAGAAAGTGAAAGACATTGCATCCAAAATCCGCGAATTGGAAGCGAAAGGTGATCTGGATCAAGTCATTGATTTGCTTCGTAAGGATGCGGCTAAGGAAAGCCAGTTCTTCGCGGAGCCGGTATTGCTTAATCAGCATGAACTGTTCCCTGTACCGAACTACGGTTCAGCGATGTCACCATTCTTCACGACATTGGCATTGTGGGTCGGCGGCTTGCTGCTCATCTCCATGCTGATTGTAGACATCGAGAACAAGCATGACTATAAGAGCTACCAAGTGTACTTCGGACGTTGGCTGACCTTTGTGACGATCGGTATAAGTCAGAGTATGATCGTGACACTGGGTGACATGTTCCTGCTCAAAACATATGTCGTTCACAAGTTCTGGTTCTTCGCGTTCGGGATTTTCATCAGTATCATATTCGTCAGCATCGTCTATACGTTGGTATCGGTATTCGGTAATGTAGGTAAGGCGTTATCCATTGTATTGCTTGTGTTCCAATTGGCGGCCTCTGGTGGTACATTCCCGATTCAAATGACGCCGAAGTTCTTCCAGCAGCTGAACCCGTTCCTGCCGTTCACACATGCGATAGGCATTATGCGTGAGGCAGTGGGGGGAATATTATGGGATGTTGTGACGAAGCATGTACTTATCCTGTTGATCTATATCGGAATTGCCTTTGTACTTGGTATAGGCTTGAAGAAGACAATTAATAAGAACAGCGATAAGTTCTTGAAGAAAGCGAAGCAAAGTAAGCTGTTGTAGGTTTGTAGATTTGCAGGCGAATAGACTTGTAGAGGAACAGCAAGAGGTTTTATTAAGATAATAATAGCGTATTATGCAATCATCATATGGGTTATATAAAAAATCGCTGCCTGGATTATCAGGCAGCGATTCAGACTGTCGACAAAGTACCGTCGATAGTCTTTTTTATGCCTCTTCGGTTTAGCAAATCACCGCGTTAATATGATACAATAAAAACCAATGTCGCCTACCGCTGGTTCATTGGCTACAAGGAATGTATTGGGAAGCCAACCGCCATAGCAGTTGACGCAGGCTACAAAACACCATACATATAAGCATATTGGATGAGAAGATTCGCCCTGTCATGCCTTGAGATGGACGACTTTGAGAGGAATTGGCAAAGTGTCTATGCAGGCGATGCTAGTTTTTGCTGCAATGAACCTCAAAAAAATGGCGACCTGGCTTTGGAAGGCAGGTCGCGTCTCTTCGGATCAGTCAACCCTCGATTACAGCCCAAGTAAAAAAACTGGAACGAGAGCTATCCATCTCCCTGCTGAAGCCGCAAGGACGAGGTATTGCACTGACGGATGCCGGAGAGCACATGGTGCTGCTCGCCAAGAGACTGTTTGCCGTCGAAGAGCAAATCGAGCAGTTTACGCAAGACTACTTGCATGGCACCACCGGCCATATTCGGTTAGCGGCGACGTATTTGCCTGCCCATTTCCTCATTCCAACTTGGATTGCAAAATTCAAGCAAAACTACGAACATGTCGAAATGACCATCACGACGACCAATTCAACAGATGCGTTGAAGCAGCTGCTGAATGTTGAGGTGGATATTGCCATTTATGGCGGGCTTCCGGAAGCTTATCCCGATACCATTCAGACCGAGGAGTTATTTCAAGATGAATTATGGTTCGTTGTAGCGCCTCATCATCGCTACGCCAACCAGCATGTGTCGCTTGAGGACATGATGAAGGAACCGTTCGTCATGCGAGAAGAAGGAAGTTCGACGCGCGAGAGATTACTGGCGCTCTGCCGCACTTATAACACCCCAGCCCCGCAGATCCCCCTGCAATTCAATGGATTACACGAAGCGATTACCGCCGTCATTGCCGGATACGGCGCGAACTTCGTGTCGTCGATCGTCGTCCGTGAATATGTCGAGCGAGGCGAGCTGTGCCGTGTGTATGTAGAGGGTATCCATTTGCAGAATACGATTGCCATTTGCACGCGTAAGAATGAGCCGCTATCTGCTGCAGCAACAAACCTGATTCAGAGAATTCGTCAGAATCCCATCCAGCATCGTAAACGCAAAAAAACGCTGCTGAGCGAAACCACAAAAAAACCCACCAGCCGCAGCTCATGGGGTTATAACATGAATTATTTCGATATATCTAAGAATCCTTCGCCAAACACATCACGAACGTCATGAATGGTAATAAATGCGTCTTTATCCGTCGCTCTAACGATTTTCTTGAGTGTAGAAACTTCCTGCTTGCTGATGACGATATAGAGGATTTCTTTCGGTGTTTTCGTATAATAACCATGTCCAGATAATACCGTAACGCCTCGATCCATCACGACATTCACTTGCTCAGCAATCTTATCCTGCTCATTGGAAATGATGGTGACTGCTTTCTTTGGATTAAGCCCTTCGATAATAAACTCCATCACCTTCGTCCCTACGAAGAGCAGCACGATCGTAAACATAAGCTTCTCGGCGCCAATAATGAAATAAGAAGAAAAAGCCACAATCAAATCGAAGAATAATAACGCGTAGCTAACGCTCCAGTCCAAATACTTATTCGCAATTCTTGCGAGGATCACCGTCCCTGCCGTGGTTCCTCCAACACGAACGATTAAGCCGATCCCAACGCCTGCAAAGACCCCGCCGAAAATCGCATTGATCATCAGTTCATTCGAAGCAATACTCCAGCTCTCTGTTAAATGAAGGAATAAGGAATTAAAGAGGACAGCGATAATGGTATAATAAGTGGTCGTCTTGTCCAGAAACTTATAACCCACCACCAGCAATATAGCATTAAATATTAGATTAACGAGTCCAGGCGACCACTGGAAAAGATAGTAGAGGATGATCGTAATCCCTGTGACGCCCCCTTCACCGAGCTCATTAGGAATGACGAACAGATTCACCGCTAATGCAAAAATAAAAGCACCGAGCATAATAAAAAGAATGTCTGCTAACCTTTTTTTCACCGATTTCACCTCATATGATGTCTAAAAATAACAATGCCTGTCCACAATCCGAATATTATAGCTTAAAACAACAATTTTAGCCAACAACAATCCTGTCATACAAAAAGAGCCACATCCATGGATGTGACCCTATAATCGATTATCCAAAATTCATACAATTAATGAATATTCGTTAATTGTATCCCTGCAACAACATCTCTAAATCCTGGCTCGTTAAAATGAATGACCTTAATCGTACCTGTTTGTTCTAATTCATACAGCTTGATCTTAATATCGTACTTCCGTCCCAAATCGTGGTGCGATAAAGATTCATAAATTTCTGGAAAACAAATAAGTGCCCCATGATTCCGGTCTTGCTGACAAGGCAGCGTGTGTAACACTTCTAGAATTTGATCATGATTCATTTGGAATTCCCCTCTCTGAGTAGAATGCCTTAGACACCTTCATTCTAACAGCTAGTGGTAACGCTTACAGTGATTTAACTCATACCCTATGAAATACTCTGTTTTTGTGTTCAAGCAATAAAAAAAACGGCATTTCTGCCGTTTTAATTAAACCTCTAATCCATGGTCTTCTTGAATTTTGTATAACCCTTCGAGAATCAAATCCGCAGGATCCCGATTCAATAGCAGCTGCATCATCAAGAAATGGATCGGGAATGCACAGGTGTTGTTCCCCTCAATGATCGATGGAAATCCAGCTTCGAACACCGGACCATGCTCTTCATTCCAATCTAGCCCCGCATGAACATGCTCAGGGAACTCTTCTTGAACTGCTGCAAGACATTGCGGAATGAGCACTTGATCAATGAGCGCCTTCGCTTCGTCTTCATTCTCTGGAGATTTAGGCAGCAATTTCCCACCCTTGGTCTTCATCAGCTCCACGAAGAAGGAAGCCATCCATTGTTCCGGCTTATCGCTCGATTGGAATTTCTCGATGAGCTCACGAAGGAAAAATCCGCATACATACCCGTCGTTCGATTCGTCCTTGACTTGATAAATAAAGATAGGGCCGTAAACTTCGTGGTTCAACACCTGTCCTTGGACATCATTGTAGTATCTTCGTAAAGCAACAAGGCCATTATGATGAACAGCATTGACCAATTCCGTAAATTTCTCTGCCGAAGCAGTTTCTTCATTGCTGTTGTTCGTTGTTTCATTGTTTTTGGTTTCATTTGTCATCTTATTCACCCATTATCCATCATATCATTCGATAACTTCGAGCGTCTAGTCCTACACCCGATTTCATGAACCAACAGCGCCTACTTCTTGGCCAAAAAAGCATCGATTTGCTTTTGCAATTCCACTTGTACACGCTTCAGTGAAGGTCCGGCCTCCGCCTCGAACTTCTTAAGCGTCTCCTCGGGATCAAGGACGCCATTGACCAATGCAGGGTAATACTTCGCCTCTACCGTATTGTATTGGCTAAGGTCGTTCTGTACCGCGGAAGGATCGAATTCAAATCCAGTCAAAATATCCTTTGTAAAGCTGTCGGCATCGCGGAGCACGGCATCGAAGTGCTCATGTGTCTTGTCTCCATTCGCATCCGAGCGTTCGTCGACTGGATTCCATACCCACACATAGCCAAACTGCCAATACCCCTTCGTATCGAGCAATTTATATTCCTTGTCACCAACCGACTCCCAATGCTTCCCTTGAATCCCGTAGGACAGCAGATCATAGTTCTCCTTCTCATTGGCCCAATTCATGAACATCACCGCACGTTCCTTGTTTTTGCTGACTTTCGGCACCGCAAGGAAATTCCACTGCTTGAAGTTTGAAATATTAGCCCCTTTGGTCGGATCGAAGAACGTAACGGTTTCCAGATCACCGCCTGGCACATTGCTCTTGAACTGTTGATCAAAGGAAATTCCTGTACCAAACGATCCTTTTGTATCGATTGCCACTTTGCCGCTTAAGAAAGGCTGGAAGAAGTCCTTCGCCGCCAAGATATCCTTATATACAAGCCCGTCCTTGTACAGCTGTCTAGCATCCTTCATCCACGTCAAAACCGGCTCTCGATCCTCGAATAAGTTGTAAACCTTGCCGTCGTTGTTTTTGTAGTACAGCATCAGACTGCTTCCCAGCGCATGCGTAAAACGAACATGGGTATCATAATCGTTCAAGCTGCGCAGACCTACAATGGAATACGTCTGCTGTCCTGTAGTCCCCGCTGCCATAAACGACGCAATGCCAGGCTCCTTTTCCTTCACCTTGTAAGCAAAATCAACTAAATCCTTATAGGTCTTTATCGGCGGTAAGCCCAGCTTCTCGCGAAGGTCTTTGCGTACGATATAGCCGTTGCCTTCCATATACGAGAGCCCGAGCGGTACCGCCATAATTTTGCCACCGTACTTGTTCGCATCCCACATTTGCTGCGGACGTTTCTCCAGCACATTCTTGCCGTATTGGGCAAGCAAGTCGTCCAATGGCTCATAGAAGCCGTCGGCAATCATTTGATTGATGTGAAGCCACGGCGCATCGAAGATAAGATCGATATTCTCTCCAGAAGCAAGCGTCACTTGTGTCTTCTGACTCAAGTCAGCCCATGGTACGAACACGATGTCCAATTTGACATTGATCGTGTCCTTCATTCTTTTTTCCGCCTCTGCAATGACCAGATCCATATCTGGCGGACGGTCCCCCGGAATCATAATTTTCAGTGTAACCGGTTCCAATTTATTGTCTGCTGTCTGATCTCCCTTTGGCGTTTCTGATTCTGATGTTGTTGTTGGCGCTGCCTTCTCATCCGATGCTTTCGAGCAGCCTACCGCTATAGATAGGATCAACAACAATACAAGCGAAAATGAAATCCAACGTTTCATTCGCATTTTTCGTTCCTCCTCATATTTGATCTAACATTATCCTTTAACTGATCCTAGCGTCATGCCCTTAATAAAATACTTCTGCACGAAAGGATACACGAATACAATCGGCCCAATCGTAATACACACAATGGCAAGCTGCATGCCATAGGTCGGAATCATGATGTTGTAGTCCGTTTGGCTTCCACCGACGTAGGACATGGCATTCAAGTTGGACATCAGCTGCCTGATCATCATTTGCAAGGGGTGCAGCTTGTAATTATCGATAAATAACAGCGATAGGTACCAATCATTCCAATATTGCAGCGCATAGAACAGGGCAACCGTAGCAATAACCGGCAACGATATCGGCCATATGACACGGAAGAAGATATGAATGTCATTCGCCCCATCCACGGTAGCTGCTTCGTTCAATTCATAGGGCAAGGAGCGATAATAGGATACAAGGATGAACGCATAGAAAGGATTCAGCAAGTACGGGAGGATAAGCGCCCATAAGGAGTCCTTCAACCCGAGCCAGTTCGCAATGAGCATATAGAATCCAACAAGCCCTGCACCGAACAGCATCGTAAAAAAAGTCAAGAATGAAAGAACATGTCGATACTTCACTTTCGGATGGCTGAGAACATAGGCGAAGGACGCCGTAAGAAGAACACCAAGCACCGTTCCTGTCGTCGTAACGAACAACGTGACGCCATAGCTTCGGAATACTTGATTTCCTGACAAGAGCATGGCGTAGGCATCCAAGCTGAATGACGTCGGAAACAACTGATATCCCGAGGTTTGAATAACTGTTTCATTAGCAAAGGAGTTAATCAGTACAATCCAAAACGGGATGAAGCAGATTAATGCAAAAACGGTCAGTAGCACGTACACAAAACCAAGGAAAAAACGTTCTCTCATTCCAATCACACCTTAGAACAATCTAGAATCTGGATCTACCTTGCGTGCAAGCCAATTGAAGAAAATAACGGCTATAAGCCCCATAAAGGACTGATAGAGAATGATAGCGGAGGACATGCTGAAGTTGCCCATCTGCCGAAGCGCGCGATACGCATACGTATCAATCACATCCGTCGTCGGAAACAATACCCCAACATCCCCGATAATCGCGTAAATCATCCCGAAGTCTCCATAGAATATCCGACCGATGCCAAGGAGCGTCATAATAATGATGATTGGCCGTAACAGCGGAAGCGTAATGTAGATGATTTGCTGAAAGCGGCTGGCTCCTTCCATTTTGGCACTTTCATAATACTCCGAAGAAATACCCGTTATTGAGGCAAGAAAGATGATCGAATTGTAGCCAGCGACTTTCCATACGTATACGAACGTCAGAATAAATGGCCATACACTCGGTGTCAGATACCAATCCACCCCTTCTGATCCAAGGGCAGTTAATGCCTGATTCATCATGCCTTCTGTTGAGCTGAACATCGTCTGCACCATCATGCTGACGACCAGCCAAGAAATGAAATACGGCAAGAATACGAACGACTGTGCCGTTTTCTTGAACCACTTGCCCGTGACTTCATTGAGCAGCACCGCGAGCACGACAGCGGTTCCTAGACCGAACACCAGAAACAGCCCATTCAAGAACACGGTGTTCCACGTCACACGCAGCCAATCCTTGCTACCGAAGAAAAACTCGAAATTTCTAAACCCTACCCACTCGCTTCCGAACAGCCCATCAGAAAGCCGATAGTTCTGAAACGCCAGCAAATGCCCAATCATAGGCGTATAAGCAAATATGAGTAGGAATAGAATGCCTGGCAGTGCCAGCAAATACAAATACCGATTCTTCACGATTTCGTAGATAAAACCGTTTCTTCCTGTTTTAATGCTCCTCAATGACTGCCCCCCTCTATGTCCATGTGATGATCGTCTGTCGGAGTTATCGTAACAGTCGCCAAGTAGTCACGGATAGTTCTCAATGTCCGAATGAAGTTCTCTTGCGGCGGCTGCATAGGTCACCATTAGCCCAGTCAGGTTCTATATCCGTCCGTGAACCCTGCCTGCAATTCAACCGCTTGCTTCGTTGGCGTCTGGCTGTTGATATCGATACTGCGCTGGCGTCATGCCGGTTGCCTTTTTAAAAGCCGTAAAGAAATGGCTCTTCGTCAGGAAACCCGCCTGCTGTGAAATCTCAGCAACGCTCATATCCGAATGTTGAAGCAATTCCTTCACCTTCTCAATCCGCATATTCAGAATGTAATTGGATAATGAGACACCATACTGATCAAGAAACAATTGGCGTACATACTTGGCAGATAGTGCAATGTGATCGGCGATATCATCCACAGACAACCTTGGATCGTAAATGTGACACTGAATATATTCAATCACTTCCTCGACGTTCTTCCCTTTGCGATTCAAGCTTTTCTGGTCGCCGAGCAGGGTGATTATTCGTACAATCTCCTCTTTCATCCATCGATGGATATCTTCGAGCCTCGTGAATTTCTTGAGCGTATTTTCAATACCTTCAATATTGTGCAGCGAAGTCCGTTTGCTAAACGCTTTGATGAAGGAGAAGAACAGCAATCGAAGTTGGAATTGACACTCGGCGAATTTCATCGTCTGCAGCCTTGCAAACAATTGCTCCAGCAGGTTAAGAGCGTCCTCCTCCTTGCCGCTGCGTATGGACTGAATGAGGAGATCCAGCAAGGTATCATCCGGATGAATCTGTAAATCTGCGTATCGTTCATGTTCTTGCTCGGTGTATATTTTGTCATCGCCGCTCACGAATTTGAACAGCGTCCATTCGCATAAATCATCATAAATCGAACGCAAATCATCACGAACATGTCTTGAACTACTGCAAGCGATGACGATGTTAAGTTGAACATACTGCATGACCTGACGGCGCATCTCTTGCAGTTCCTCCATCACGTCATCTACCTGATCGGCAACACCAATAAGGATCAACAAATGATCGCTTCCGAAATCCACGACCTCGATGGAACGATCCTTGCAGCTAAGCATCTCTTCCGCAATATTGCCAATCGCGTATTTCAGCAGTCTCCGGGAGGCGAAATCGTATCGCTCTGAAATCTCGTAGTAAGCATCAATTTTGACAACGACCAGCCTGATCCATTCATAATCGAGGATCTTGGATTCACGAGCCAGAGCCTCTCTTGCCTGGTCGCCCAATCTACCCTGCAATACCCATTGCCGCAAATATTCCGTCTTAATCAGTGTGTAGTGATCGCGTAATAGCATAACGCTTTGTTGAATTGCATCATAGTCGCTCTTGGCACGGATCCGCAGCTTGCCATGGATTTGATTCGCCAGCTTCCTAAGCGGCTTAAAGAAGATATGCGAATTCCAGAACGCGGCTAGCAGCAGCAGGATAAGCAGCAGAATAGAAGACAGCAGAATCGCCTGTTGGAAAGCCGTCGCCTGCTTACGGAATTGCTCCATGCCAGACAGAGAATACAGAGTCCAATCCTGGGAATCTAAATCGGCATAATTCACGTAAGCTTGTTCCCCATCAATCTTCAACTCGAAGGAGCCATGACTGGCCGATGTCCTCGAATTCATAACATTCTTCATCATTTCTTCATCCATCTTCCCTAAAATCACCTGTCCCGACCGATCCATCAGTGTCACTTGATTATCCTTGCCGCTTCCTCTTGAGATGAGGTACTGCTGCATGGCGCCTTTATTTAATCGAACAACCAAATATCCATATTGCTCTTTCTTGACATAAGAAGGCGGAAGCAGCAATGTCAGATACGATTGACTTCCTACTGCATGGTGCGCATACCGCAATAAGGACGGATCCTTCTGCTTCACTCGTTCCAACATGGTCTGATCCGTAAATTCTTCAAATGGAAGAAGACCCACATCGAAATCGATCACTTTCTCCCTGCGCATGTTAAATAAGTAAGCGCCTTCAAAAAAGGATTCCTTGGATAAATATTTGGACAACGTCTGCAGTGCTGCTGCATCCAACAAGGGATCATCCTGCTCTGAATACATCCAGTTCTGAATCGTCTGATCCTCATACATATTCAAGCTGTACCATTTCAGCTTAGCCAGGATGAATTCCGTACGATCCAATGTTTCTTCAATTCGATCTCGGTTGATCGATCCAATCTGAGAGGAGGCATAATCTTCGAATCGTTGGATCAGAAAGAATGAAAATGGGATGATAATGAGGATGATAAAGATACCGCTCCACACAAAAATGCGCAAATACGTGGATTTGAACATAAGCCGATCGCTCCCCCAACCTTTACAAGGATCATGGTACTGAGCAATATTATAGCCCAGCCCCATTGTCTTGCCCAGTTCTCGTTCGCCTGTCAAGTTCTCAATTGGTACCTGCAAAAAAAATAAAAGACCGCTCCCCGATCGAGTGTCGGGAAACGGCCGCTTCATCGTACTATTTCACTTCCATCATTCATCCTATCTCACCGTGATGACGACATTTCCCTTTTTGTGCCCTTTGTCCACATAACGATGAGCTTCGGGAATCTGCTCCAGGGCGTAGCGTCGATCGATGACCGATTTGATCTTCCCTTCCTCTACAAGTGTTTTAAGGTAGATTAAATCTTCCGTAAGCACCTTCGCGATGCCCTGCCCATCCACGGTAATGAATACCCCGTTCGGCTTTAACGCCTTCTTACAGTTTGCTTTGGAGCTCTTCCCAACGGCATCGAAGATCACATCGTAACGCTCTTCTCTCTGCGCAAAATCCTCTTTCCTATAATCGATAACATGATCAGCTCCCAGAGACTTCACCAATTCGAAATTTGCCGAGCTGCATACCGCAGTCACCTTAGTCCCCATAACCTTCGCGATCTGTACTGCGGAAGTCCCTACTGCTCCAGAAGCCCCATAGATCAGCACTTTTTGACCTGGCTTTATTTTTGCTTTTCTAAAAAAATGCAATGCGGTCGTTCCCCCAAAAGAAAGGGCTGCGGCTTCCTCATAGGTCGCATTCGTTGGCTTTAAGGTTACGTTACCCGCTTCGGTAAAACAAATATACTCCGCATACGCACCAAATCTCATCCCACTTATCGCATAGACCTGATCACCTATTTTGAATCGCTTAACATGTTTGCCTATGGCTTCAATCTCCCCGGCGAACTCTACCCCTAGAATCTTATTTCTAGGTTTGGTGATCCCTAAGATTAGTCGCATGGGGATCCAGAATAGAATCGGGCTTTTGAAGCTTCGTACACGAGTGTCGCCTGACGTTACGGTTGTTGCATGAATTTTCACCCGGATTTCATGATCCTTGGGCGTAGGCTTCTCGACCTCTCTAAGCTCCAGAACCTCTGGTGATCCATATTTGGTACATACTATCGCTTTCATGAGTTTCCTCCAAACCTCAATTTGCAATTAGTATATCGAGCATAAGGTATTGTCATATAGCTACTAAAGTATGGTTTTACAACAAATCCAGCTCGCGCGCACGTGCTACCGCTTCGGTACGCCGCTTGACCTGCAGTTTGTCAAAAATAATCCGGTTATGCCCTTTGACTGTCGTAAGTGCGATGAACAGCCGCTCGCTGATCTCGCGATTCGAGAGCCCTTGGGCGATAAGGCGCAATACTTCGAGTTCCCTTGCACTCAGCGGCTCTACAAGATGTTGGGGCGGTATCGTTCGATGTCGTTCGATCGCAACCTCAACCTTCGATTCCACCAGTCCAAAAGCTGCCAGCAGCTTACTAATATAGTGCGGCATCGTTCCTCGTTCAGCCACTTCGCACAACAACTGATGCATCAGCATTCCTTCGTCGACAAAAGTACGTATGAATCCGCCGGGCTCGGCCATCACGAGTGCATCCTCAAGGAGTTGTACGGCCTCCCCCTTGTCTCCATTTGCGTCCAGAGCGACCACCTGCAGAACCATCAGTTTAAGCCGTTCATCTCGAAGTCCCTTGGCCTCCGCCTGCTCACGCAATAACTGTAGTATCCTTAGCGCTGCACGGGGTTTCCCCTCTGCAAGTTGCACACGGGCCTGACTTGCGTGCATTGCCAACGGCTGCGGATGTTGAACGGCTGCGGTAAAATTCCCTCGTTCCAGCTGAGCGCGTACATAGAGATTGGCGATCTGCGGAAGGAGATTCACGAACTGCCGCTCTCGAGCTATCTGTTGTGCTTTCGCTGCTGTCGCAACTGCGCTGCTCACTTTCCCTCGCGCGAGCTCCACGCTCGCTAGGAACACTTCGCCTGCAATAGCGTGGTCCGTCTGTTCGAACTGCTGTGCCAGTCGAACACTCTGCTGGCCGTGCCGCATCGCAGCCTCAAGATCGTTCCACTCGTAGCAGATCCGAGCAACGCCCAGATGCGCTTCGCAAGCGACCGGCAGCGGCGGTTCCCCTGCCAACTTCAGAACGTGCTCGTATGTCTCAACCGCGACGTCGAGCTGGTTCTCTGACTCCTGAATCATACCAAGGCCAAGCGTTGCCATCAGAGTGATCATAACATGCCCAATCATTTGGCTATTCGCTAACGCTTCGGCATAGGCGTTGCTCGCTGCACTACGATCCCCCTGAAGCTGATAGGCATAACCCAGCGCCCAGGTCGTCGCTGTACGGACTGGCAGATTAGCCGGGTGCAGATATTTAAGAGCTCGGAGCGACTGTGCCATAATCATGTCGGCCTCGTGCTTGCTGACAGCTAACGTGGCACGGATTGAGGCGATATGCCCGATCAGATCTAGGGTCTTCTCATCCTGTACATTCCCTTGCAGTGCTTGCTCCGCAGCTTGCAGCTTCTGTTCAACGCCTAATGTCTGACCTACTAAGAGTAAGGAAGAAGCATACATGACCCATAGGGACGGCATGGCATCTAATGTCTCACGCGGCAAACCGCTAAGCCAATGCAAGACAGGCGCTACCGCCCCACGGAAAATCAGGGGCATGCCATTTCCTTCTAGCAATCGAGTGGCCAGCGACGTATCTCCAGCTGCCGTTGCATGGTGAAATGCTTCCATCGCATACCCATGCTCTTCATACCACCTGCTAGCACGTCTATGATATGCTGCCACGCCTCGATCATGATCCTCTTCTTCCAAGGCACTGCTCTGCGCCACCAACCGTCTCCGCAACAAATCTGCAAAGAGATGGTGGTAACGATACCACTTCCGTTCGTTGTCCAGCGGCACAATAAATAGATTGGCCCGCTCGAGATATGCTAAGGCTTCTTGTCCTGATTCTGCGATGATCTGTTGTTCCTGAACACCTCTATCCAGCACGGCATCACACAGGGTCCCGCACATTCGGTCAAGAATCGAAGTATGCAGCAAGAAATGCTGAATCCTTTCGGGCTGCTTCTGCAGCACTTCTTCAATCAAGTAGTCGAGTACGAAAGGATGGCCGCCACTGAAGGAATGGATGATACTGTCGGGATTTCCCTGCCCTTGCATGGACAATGCAGCTAATTGCAAGCCGGCAGCCCAGCCTTCTGTCCGGGAGAGGAGGAGGGCAACATGGTCCGATGAAAGCTGTAACTTCATCACCTGGCTTAGGAATTCAGCAGCTTCGGAAGACGTGAAACGCAAATCAGACGCACGCACTTCTATTAACTGGTTCCTGACACGCAGCCGTGGCAAAGGTAAATGGGGATCCTCACGCGTGGTAAGGACCAAATGCATCTGTGGTGGCGTATGTTCCAGTAAGATGGCGACTGCATCTTTAACTTGATCTGATGTGATTAAGTGATAATCATCAAGAACGAGAACGAAAGAATCTGATATTACCATCATTTCATTGATCAAAGCCGTTATCATCGCTTCGGGTGACGGCAGCTGAGGCGATTGCAGCCAGCCTACGCCTTCTCCTAGATTCGGCGCTACCTCTCGCAAGGCAGCAATAAGATAATTCAGAAACCGCGCAAGGTCATTATCCCCCTCATCAAGCGAGAGCCATGCCGTTGGTTGTGGATATGCAGCCAGCCATTCGCTGACTAGCGTTGTTTTACCATAGCCGGCGGCAGCAGAGATCAGCGTCAGCTTGCGCTCAGCGCCTTCGTTCAATCGCTCAATCAGCCTTGGCCGAGTGACAAGACTAGCTCGGAGCGGAGGGATATAGAGTTTGGTTGAAATGATAGGGATCGACATCCGAGCCTCCGTTCTACGCCCTCTAATCCAGCGATGTGATCTATTTTATGATTATGTTCGACGATATCACGGTATATCCTTTTCGAATGGGATGAAGCATCGTATAGAAAAAAGCCACCCAAAGGTGGCTTTCGTCGTCATTAGCGCAGGGAATCTATTCCTCGAACTCCCATGCCGGATTCCAAACAATTTCCCATAGGTGACCATCTGGATCTTGGAAATGGCCTGAGTATCCTCCCCAGAAGGCAACATGTGCAGGGTCCGTGATGACCGCACCTGCCCTCCCGGCAAGTTCCATGATTCGATCCACTTCTTCTTTACTGCCAACATTATGACCGATTGTCAATTCGGTCGAGCTAGGCGTTGATAAGGGAACCTTCGTCTCGTGCGCGAGATCTCTGCGATCCCAGATCGCTAGCTTCAACCCCGCCTGCAAGTCGAAAAATGCGACCGCTCCATGTTCGAACTCCCTCCCGATAATCCCTTCTGTCGGGAACCCCAATCCGTCCCGATAGAAAGTCAATGATCTTTCCAAATCATCTACGCCTAAGGTGAGTACGGTAATGCGTGGTTTCATCATTTCATTTAACCTCCATCGAACGATTTCATGTCATGCTCGCTTTCATTATCGCCTATCCCATTCTTTATGAATTGTAAAAAACGGACATCATTATTGGAACACTTGATTCGGTACCAACCCGTAATAACGTTTGAAATGGTGAATAAAATGCGATTGATCATAGTATCCGTATTGGACGGCCATATCTGTAAAACGGGTTGTTGTATCTCTTTTATATATCCCCTGCAGGAGACTTTGAAATTGAATGATGCTTAGCAGCTCTTTCGGGCTGACCCCCAGTTCTTTCTGAAAGATTCTCCGTACATTTCTTTCACTGTAATTCAGTTGATCCGCAAGATCGCGAACGGACAGCATACCTTGGCTCGCCACCATGTACTGCATGCTTGCGAGTAGTCGTTGATCACAGTAATTCTCGCAGCGATGCAACTGTTGTAACAATCGATGCTCAACCACTTCAACCATGTCCAATACATCATGCACAGATTGAACTTCCTCTACGATCCATTTCGCTTCGCTTCCCCACAGGTCTTCGAGCGGCACACGATTTCCGTTCATCTCTGACACGGGATATTTAATAAATCGGCGGACTTGATCTGCGAAGAAACGAATGCCGAATAAGGAGTAATTTCGCGTAAAGCTCATGGTCTCATATGAAGTCATGAGTCCCGTTACAAAGGCGCCTTGGGAAAAGGATGTGGACCTTAGATCAAAAATAATATCAACGCATCCATCCGGTATGATACGATGAAGCTTGCCATGATCCAACAATTTGAACTCCACGGTCCAATAACAAGCGACATAAGGCGTAAGCCCTTTGCTAGGCGAGAACTCCTGATAGCGGTAGGAAGAATCTTGTAACTCATTCTGTAATAAAGGGGGTTGCAGCGGAAAATAGCCCCGCATCATCATCATCCTTCGTTGCATGACATTGCATGAATAAACCTAGTATACCGTTACCGGCCCTATGAGAACAATTATTGGAGCAGCAGCATTAAACACGAAAAAAAACAGCCTAGCGGCTGCTTTTACTGCATTTATGTCCGGCGCATATAGGCACGTACCGTGATCGGCGCGAAGATCGCTACAATGACAGCAGCTCCGATGAGAGAGATCACGAGATCCCAACCCACGGTACCCGCGTTAGTAAGGTCCCGGACTGCCGAGACAAGATGCGAAATCGGATTGATATTCACAAACCACTGGAGCCAGCCAGGCATGGTATTAACCGGAACAAACGCATTGGATAGAAAAGTAAGCGGGAACAGCACAATCATCGATATCCCTTGCACGCTGGAGGCCGTACGGGCAATAACGCCGAAGAACGCGAAAATCCAGCTAATCGCCCAGGAGCAGAAAATCACAAGAAGCGCGGCGATGGCGACGTTGCCAAGGCCTCCAGCCGGATGATAACCCATAAGATATCCCATTGTAAAAGTGAGCACTGTCGCAATCGTATAGCGGATTGTATCTGCCAAGAGGGCTCCAGCTAGCGGTGCAATTCGTGCAATAGGCAGTGACTTAAATCGATCGAACACGCCTTTATCCATGTCCTCACGCAGCTGTACACCTGTCACGATCGAGGTCGTGATCACCGTCTGCACGAGAATGCCGGGAATGATGACGGGCAAATAGCTCACGACGTCACCGGAGATGGCTCCGCCAAAGATATAGGTAAACATCAGCGTAAAGATAATGGGTTGCAGCGTAACATCGAACAATTGCTCCGGCGTGCGTTTAAGCTTAAGCAGACCTCGATAGGCCATCGTTAACGAGTGGCGTACAGACTGACCAAAACTCGTGTAGTTTTTTAGTTGCCGATCTACACCTGGCTTAATTGACGAGCTACTCATGCTCTTGCCACCTCCACTTTGTTCGATTCCTTAGGTGCCTGCGGTACCTCTTCCTTCGCACCATGACCCGTAATCGTTAGAAATACCTCGTCAAGGGTCGGCTTCTGCACACTCATCTCGGCCAAGTGAATCCCTTCCGAACGGAGTGCGATAAGCAGATCTGTAACCAGATCGGCGTTCGCCATAGGTGCCGTAATCTTGCCCGCTTCGGACGACACATTAGACTGGACCTTCAGCACCTGTTCAACGATCCGACGGGCGTCATCGATATCCTGAGGATTCTGGACTCTCAAATGTAATGACGAGGTACCTACGGACGCTTTCAGTTCATCCGCTGTACCCTCGGCGACGACTCGGCCATAATCGATAACCGCGATCCGATCTGCCAGTTGGTCCGCCTCTTCAAGGTACTGCGTTGTGAGCAAGACGGTAGAACCCGTATTCACCAACCGACGAATCGTATCCCACATCTGTGAACGCGTACGTGGGTCAAGCCCCGTAGTCGGTTCATCCAAGAAAATGAGCGGTGGCTGTGCAATGAGGCTCGCCGCCAGATCTAACCTCCTACGCATACCGCCTGAGAAATTTTTGAGCGGCCGTCTCGCAGCCTCCGTCAATCCGAACTCCTCCAGTAGCTCCGCTGCTTTACGCTTGGCCTCTGCGCGCCCGAGCCCGAGCAATCGAGAGAAAATGATCAGGTTCTCAGTCGCGCTAAGCGACTCGTCAACGGAGGCGTATTGCCCTGTGACGCCGATCAATTGACGGACGATCTGCGATTCCTTCTGCACATCGTGTCCGAAGATGCTTGCCGATCCCGCATCCGGTCGAAGCAGCGTCGCCAGCATGCGAATGGTCGTCGTTTTCCCTGCTCCATTCGGCCCAAGTACGCCGTAAATCGATCCGGCACGTACATTCATGTTGACACCATCTACCGCGCGATTATCGCCGAACGTTTTGACGAGTCCACGTGCTTCAACGGCCCAATCGCCGTTATTTGGCTCTATTTTTCTATAATCCATCGTAATTCCTCCCATACAACTGATGATGTAGTGATGTTAACACCTCTTTTTAAACAGAATATAAACGGAGATTAGAGCTAAAAAGCAAAATACCGCCAAAGCTTGATCACCCCTAGCGGTTTCACATCCGTATCTATTGAATTATGCTTCCTATCCCTTAATCGCACCATCGGCCATGCCCTTAATCCACAGTACAGATCCATCGTTTACCGCAAGTTTATTGAGGGCTACGACTTCGCCAGTCTCGTTTTCTAAATAATAATTCACACTACCAACCATGACAACGAAACTCATCGAAAGCACGATCGCGATGAGGATGATTCGACAGATGCCTTTCAGTTGATCTCGATCGCGTCTCACCAAACGCTGTGCCCAAAATCCGACCGCAGCCCCCATGGAGTTAATCAGGATATCGTCGATATCGAAGGCTCCTAACTGTGTAAGCATTTGAATAATTTCAAGAATCGTAATAGACAGCACGAATAAAGTAATGAACCGAATAAAATGACAACGGTACAGAAGTGGGATGACAGCCCCAAAAGGGATAAATGCTACAAAGTTCCCCAATTCAAAAAACCAACCATCAAAGCTTCTCCCCATTGGAAAGTGCAGCGGAATTCCTTTAGGGACTAGATCATACCGCAAGCCAGGAATATGATCAAAAGCAATTCTGTTAAAACCTATATACAAGAAATAGAGCGTCAACAGGGTATATAAGACTAACAGGACAATGGTGATTTTACGTAACTTTCCTTGATACATGATTACATCCTTTCTTCCTGTAGAGCGCGGCACAAATGTCTTTGAACCCATTTTAGAGACGAAAGCTTAAGGGTTTGATAAGCATCTCTAAAATTTTTATTAAGATCATGCCGAATCTCACTGGCCGAACACAAAAAAACAGGAAGTACAGACATGGCGTCTCTACTTCCTGTTTTTTGTAGAAGAATCGACTACTTTTTAAGTGGCTGGCTCCTCTACATTAAAACCTTATAAATATCGTGACATTATGACTCTTGCGCAGTAAGTGCATTATCCGGCGCTTTTTGGTTCATGATCGGCACCATGACCAGTGCGCCAATAAGAAATAATAATCCTGCTCCGCTATAGATCGCACTCAGCGAAAAGGCGTCCTTTAACGCGCCAGCGAAAGACATCGAAACGACCATCATGCCAACGAACATCGGATTCAGAACCCCATTCACCCTTCCTACAATGGAAGCATGGGACCATTTCAGAATCATCGTGCTGATCCCGATATGAATACAAGGGAAAACAAGCCCATTCAGAAATTGAACGGTCAGCGTGACCGGAACGCTCGTCGAATACCCGACAATGACTGTGCAAACCGCGCCTGCCAACATGCCAATTGCAAGAAGTAACTGCGGTGGAACCCGCTTCGCAAAAGAGGCAACGATCCCGCCACCGATCAGCATGGCCACGCCATTCACGATCAGCAGGTATTGCAGGAACTCCTTGCTCTTGCCCAGCCGCTCCGTAACGATGAATAGGTTGAGCGCTTGGGCTACACCAACAGCGAGTCCGGCGAGAATAAACGCGAGTCCGAGCATACGCAGCACTGGGCTCTGCCAAACATAGCGGAAGCCTTCAATGAAATCTTTACGGAACTGCCCTTTTGTAGCGGCCGTTTGAGATTCCATATTATCCTCAGGCAGACGAATAAGGACGAGAGCAGAAAGCAAAAATACGACGCCCATGACAGCGATCGATATTTCAAGGCCAAATGTGCTGTAAACGAAGGTGCCGAGCATTGGGCCGAGTACCATAAAGATGGCCATTAGGGATTGGAATAGCGCCATCCCTTGCTGCAGCTGCTCTTCAGGCACATGATACTTAAACAATCGCATGCTTGAAGGCTGCGAGAACTGCGAAAGAATAGCTGAGATAAATGCGACAAGGTAGACGGAGTGCCACGAACCAAAATGTATGGTCAGAAGTACTGCGAATACCGATACCGCGGATAATAAATCGCACCAGATCATCGTTCGCTTTGGCCGCCAGCGGTCGGCAAATGTACCTCCGATGAACGAAAAAACAAAAATTGGTGCGAATTCTGCCACGCTTATGAGCGAAATGGCGTATGGATCATTGTTTGTTCTATCGGCAACGTACAGAAGGATAGCGAAGTTACGTACCCAAATGCCGATCTGCAGGAGCACGTTGGATAATAAAATCGTCTGTAGAAACCGATTGCTGAGAAGGCTTGGTGCTTTCGTGCTTTTTTCGTGCCTATTCAATCTTTTCAACCTCCATTTTGTTTAAAAAGATGGCCATTTTGAGAAATGGTATGACTGACTGTAATTACGGAGTCCCAAAACTAATTGTTTCCTGTAGCTTCTTCGGGGCTCTGGCCTCGATCCATTATCTTTCATAGAGTTCCTGGCGAATTTCTTGCACCCAATTCAGTTCGTTCTGATAGAAGGATATCAGGTTCACGGAAATCTTATCCCACAAAAACGCTTCACGCTCGTTTCTATGGGGTGAAAGAACTCCACGCTTGATTTTTTCCTGCTGGTACACAAGCTGCATGTTGATCCTGCTCTCATATTGGAGCAATAGTTCATTTAATTCCTCATCGCTTAGCTGATCTGCCCACGCTAATTGAACGAGAAAAGTATTCTTGAACTCCGGAAATTCCGGTTCTGAAAGAACCCATTCCCTCAATCTGGCAAGTCCTGCATCCGTAATATGATATATCTTCTTGGATGGAGAACTCTCCTGATGTTGAATTTCGTTGGTCACATAACCTTCGTCCAAGAGCTGTACGAGAGATTTATAGATTTGATTATTGTTACCGGACCAATACATCGTTGAAGATTCTTCAATAATCTTTTTTAATTCATATCCTGTAGCAGGTCTCCAGCTAAGAAGACCAAGGATTGCAAATTGAATAGACATTATCTCACCTCAATATGTTACTTGTAACATAGGTTAATAATATCTTATGTTATTTGTAATGTAAATATGTAACACCAAAAAGATGACTCTGACGAACCAGAAGTCATCTTATAACGGTTTAATCACGGCGTTTTTCAATGATATTCACCTTACAGCGACCTAGCAAGACGAAAACCGAGATCATCAATTCGAAACGTCGGGTGACTGCGCCGGCGGCACGTCGCCCCACAGCCCCTCTCCTCTTCCGCCCAGCTGCCACCGCGGAAAATTCTATAGGAATCGTATACTTTCGCATCGTATATATCAAAGCACCACTCCCACACATTCCCTAACATATCATAGAGCCCCCACGCATTCGGCAGCTTTTTACCTACTTCATGGGCTTTTCCCTCAGCGTTTTGATGATACCAAGCAATTTCAGCAACCTCGCCGTACCGATATCCTCCCGTACCTGCTTTACACGCATACTGCCATTCCGCTTCTGTAGGAAGACGATAACCATCCGCCTCCCAATTGCAGACAACATGCGCTCCATCCTCACTTATCGAATAACATTCCTGTAGACCCGAGTGCTGAGAAAGCAAATTACAAAATGAAATTGCATCATGCCATGACACATCTACCACAGGAAGCTCAGTTTCGTCGTAAGATTCAACTGTTCTTTGCATGATCGAGAAATATAACCCCTTCGTAACAGGAACCGGAGCAAGTAAAAAAGAATTCACCTGAACCGTCCATGTCCTCTTTATTCGATCGTCCCTTAAATCAATTTCACCTGCAGGAATTTCCACCATTGGATAATCAACCTGGCTGCGCCGTTCGTGTGACACCCTATCTTCCTCCCGTTTCATCTAGCTCTCCTGGTTCGCTTATACTCGTCACCCATTGGTAAACTTTCTCACGTAATCCTCGCAAATGTAGCGATTATCTTCGCCATGATTGGGCGAAATGTTCGCGACTCTGAAGAAGCTTAGACCTACTACCATCGCTAGCAGCCCATATGCAGCGCTTTGGGAATCTTCTACTGACATCTGCTCCGTCCTATTCCCATAATCAAAAATCTTTGCTATCCCTTGGAGATCAGCCATATAGCTCTTGGATACGACTTCCTGCAACTTGCGATCCAATACGGCTTTGGAGAAAAACTGTAGAAAGAGCTTTGCTTGAGCTTCATGCGGGATAAACATCTTTTCAATCCCGTCCAGCTGCGAAACATTGATTCTCTTCTCCGTGTCATCACGATATGGCGGTAGTATATGTTGCAACGTAACGTCAATCATTTTCCCAGCAGTCATTGTATTTTCAATTTCTGACTCGATCTTTAGACCATAATAGGCCAAGAAAGACTTAAAGGCTTCAATCGTCAGGTTATCCTTATTTTTAAAATAATAACTGGCAACTCCCTTCGAACAGTCAGCATACTCAGCAACCTTATCCAGTGTCATGCCATCAATCCCGTGAATGCTAATGCAGGTTAACGTGGCGTTTATGACATCTGCTCGGCGCTTTGGTTCCATTCCTAATTTGGGCATCATTTCACCTGATCCATTTATTTATTCTGAATAGTCAGAATAAATAAAGTCTATACAATGATTGAGCATATTGTCAATTGGTCTGGCTCCACCAAACACAAAAAAACACGCCAATGAAGGCGTGTTTCCTATTTTGACCTTGTCGCTCAGGACTTCAACGAAACCCTGTAATCAGGGTTCTTGGCCCTCCATTCACGTTTTTATAGACGTGGAAGCGATTGCTGATACATTGAAGCCTTTCACGATGAGCCATACCGCTAGAATCATTTCATAAGAGGCTACTGGAATCGCCAACACGGCTCCCCATGTTGACAGTTGAAGAATGATACCGAACATTTCTAACACGGCTGCAAGAAGAATGAGTGTTGCTCCAGCAAGACCCATGACTGCGATAGGCCGGGGAACAAGTTTGGATTGATAGAGTAAATAACTGCACATCAGCGTATTTATGCCTAGCATGAAATTGGGGCCAAGCAAAAAGGTCCAGTCATGTACGGCTTTTAATAATGTGCCTGCAGTTTGAAAAGAGGTTGCATGCGGAGTTGCTGCTTCTACAAATTCCTGACTTAGGGTCAATAGAGACAAGACGCTGACGATACCAACAGTAATGATAACGGCTTCAAGAAGCCTGAAACAAACGTACCCAAGAGCTAAGCTTTCACTGTGCTTTTTGATGAATGGGAACAGCATAATCGAGGTACCGACAGCGGAACAGACCAGAACTAACTCACACAGCGCGCCTAGTATCACCTGATTTTTATGTTCAAAACCTGTAATGAGGTAATTGGGATCTTTTAGAATCGGATCGTATAAAAGAACACCAATGATCGACGAAACCGTCGCAAGTATAAATAGTACTCCTACAATTTTTGCTGCCTTCTTGCTATGATTCATTGGTTTCTCACCCTAATCACGACGTTCCCTTTCTTATGTCCGTTTTCGACATACGTATGAGCCTCAGCGATCTGTTCCAACGAATAACAGCGATCGATGACCGATTTTACCTTCCCTTCCTCAATTAAACGTGTGAGCGAATACATATCTTCCATCTTAAGCTTGATCGCGGATTTAACGGAAAGATACCTCCCCTTGTTCTTAAGGACGCTTTTACTACGTGAAGACGAAATTTTCCCTACCGCATCAAAAATAAGGTCATACGTCTGGCCGCTTTGAGTAAAATCCCCCTTTGTATAATCCAGGACTTTATCGGCTCCCAGCACTTTCACCATTTCCACGTTCGCTGTGCTGCATACTGCAGTGACCTCCGCCCCGAATGATTTGGCAAGCTGAACCGCAAAAGTGCCGACGCTTCCGGATGCCCCATAAATAAGCACTTTCTGTCCGCGCTCAATCCCTCCTTTTCTAAGAAAACACAGCGCTGTAAGTCCCCCGACAGGAACGGCGGCTGCTTCCTCGAAGGTCATATGGGCAGGTTTCATGGCCACAAACCCTTCATTGGCCTTCGCCCCTTCTTCTGGCAGGCAAATGTACTCAGCATAAGCGCCAAATCCAAGGCCGGTGTATGCGAAAACAGGGTCGCCCTTCTTAAAACGTGTCACGTCCTTGCCGACTGCTTCAACCTCTCCTGCTAGCTCAAACCCCAAAATGGTTGCCTTCTTCGGCCTGAAAAGTCCGTTGAAAAGTCTTGCCGCAACGGGATCGGCCTTTCTCATGCGCCAATCCGCTGCCGATACGGTCGTCATATGGATCTTGATTAATAGTTCATGATCCTTAGGCGTCGGCTTCTGGACCTCTTTCATTTCAAGCACATGCGGTGGTCCATATTGTTCGTAGACGATGGCTCTCATGTCGCTCCTCCTCATTAATTAATTATTGAACTGGATCTTCCTCGTAAGCGAAGACGTCCTCCAGAGGCATCTGGAACACGCGTGCGATGCGAAAAGCTAATTCTAACGAAGGCGAATATTTTCCCTTCTCAATCGCTACGATCGTCTGCCGTGTCACCCCTACTTGGTCAGCGAGCTGTTGCTGGGTCATTTCGTTATGGTTGAATCGCAAGCTGCGAATATGATTGCTAATGTGACTTTGGCCCATCTTATACTCCTTTCCGATAGTGATAAAGCCGCGTAACGCTGCTGGCAACATCGGAAATGAATCCTGAGAAAATCAAAATGACGAACATAACGGAAGGCGTCATTCGCAGGACTAATGAACCCATCGCGAGCAGAAATCCGAGAATGAAGACGAAATAAGACATTCTCATGGCCTTCAATTCGATCAACTTGTCGAGCTCGTCAGCGAAGGAAGGTTCCACTTCTTTCGTCGCAATCCGGTTAATGATGATGAATACGATCTCAATGATGACTTTGGCCACGATCGTTACCGGAATGAGGATTAAAATAACGGCACCCCAGAAACGGAAAAGCTCCGCCCCCGCCAGATTCGCATCCTTGTACCTGAGGTACACAGCCCCACAGTAGGATCCAAAAATCAAAATCGTGCTGATTAGCGATACAATATTTTTCTTCTCTTGATAGGACATGGAACATCTCCTCTGCTAATCTCTCTGTATATTAGTAAATTCTTCCATACACAATGTAACATTAAGGATACACCATGTCAAATATTTTTTACATCACTAATTCTCCAACTGCGCGTGGAACGCTTGGGATTGGTTCGATGGGGGCGAACCCCAGTATTTGCCCCCTATCATGGGTCCATCAAACAAAAAACACGCCCGAATCGGCGTGTTTTTTTTGTTTGTTATGGTGGAAGCGGCAACAGATTTCTTGTTGGATGGTCTTGCTTATGCTTTTCGAGTATGGACAGTCTTAGATCCGATGAATACCATTCCGCATCCATAGCCGTATGCCGTGCAGCTCAAGAGCCCCTGCTCTGGAGCATCCGCGTTTCCAAACGAGAGGCTCTCGTTGGCTCATGAATCACCTCCACCGATATCCGATCGAGTACTTTTTCACCTTTGGTTTTGGTTTTGGTTTTGGTTTTGGTTTTGGTTTTGGTTTTGGTTTTGGTTTTGGTTTTGGTTTTGACTTTAGCTTTAGCTTCACCTTTGGTTTTGGTTTTGGTTTTGGCTTTGGCTTTGGCTTTAGCTTTAGCTTTGGTTTTGGTTTTGGTTTTGGTTTTGGCTTTGGCTTTGGTTCTGGGTTTGGTTCTGGTTTTGGTTCTGGTTCTGGTTCTAGTTCTGGTTCTGGTTTTGGCTTCTTAAAGAAAGTCCGAATCGTTGAATCCAATAAACGTTCAAAGGGTATCTTTTCTAAGAGGCCAGGCAAGGCTTGATCTAACGATTTAAGCGACGACGTCTCTTTGGGCATGCGATCCTGCTCAGCATTTTCAGTGTTACGCATGCTCTCGAGTTCTTGCTGGACGAACTGACTCCACTCCAGGTCAGCTTCCGTAGCTGCCCCCGATATCTCCACCGATTTATTTTCTTCGCTAGTTGTATTGTCGTCCTCAACTGAAGGAAGATAATCATGATCTATGCTTACTTCGTTCAAATAGGAGTTCGGAAGCTCCAAGGAATCTGTTTGCCTGTGATCAGACTCAAGTTTACTTTGACGATCATCCATAGTTACTCCTCCCAGTATAATATCAACAACAACGCTCCGGTCCTGGACAATCCCACGAGCAGTACAACCTCTCTATCAGCCTTTTCCTATGTATGTTTATGTGCCGCTTTGCATCTGCGGAATAGACTGAAGCGGAATTCATCTGAACAATGCGCGAGTACCCATAAAATCGCATATATCTATATATATACTGAACTCAAAATGGTTGATTTTCACAGACTGGAACTTCACTTTCCGGACGGAGATTGATTTTTCGTGGTTCTTGACCGAAAGCATCGATGTAGGTAAGCGTAATAAGACAGAGGGAGTGAGAATGAGATTGAATACGAAAAACATGGGATTTGCAGACAAAACGCTATTTATTCTTGGACTAACATTATGCGGTGTAATTGCTTTTGTTCTTGTGGTGGGCGTAATTGTTGCATTGATTAAATTATATATGGACGACAAAATGCATTCTGTACGAATTGAGTCCGCCCCCATACTGGATGATGAGCCGGAAGCGGAGTTGATCACTGCCCCGTTTGAGCAAAGACTGGCTGAGACGATTCAACTTCATGAAGAAGCCGTGGCCGGGAATGCAGACGCCCTTTGGGAAGCGAAATCGTGTGATCGAATGATTGCGTCTGGATTATCCGGACCATCCGATAGCGGACGCGTATCGTGGAAGCGTATTGGTGCTGCTGGCAGGAACGTTGAGCGGCCCAATGAAACGGCGAAAGTGGACGAGGCGCGGACTTAAGCTTCTCCATGAAGCTGCCGCTTCTTCTCCCCAAGATCGTAGAATCCGCATGCTTCGTGACATGCATCCCGATAGACTAAACGCTTAGCGTTCATAAGGGGGTGGAGCAAATGCCAGATGGTAGACAGGATTTAAAGAGGTTTTTTGGTGAAATCAAGCAACAATTCTTCCGTTTCGCTGGCAGCTATTCAAAGGCTGTTAGTAGCGGAGCCAATGTGACTAGCAGTAAAATAATGGAAAATTTAAAAGAAACGGAACAAATATCCGATATTTCAATAGGGATATTGATATCGGCCGTTAACAGCGGTGTAGAATACGCCGGTGAACAAATGATAAAGTCTGGAATAGATTTAGTAGAACATATGAAAGAATACGCGAAAAAACAATAATGTGCCCGAAGAAAAGCTCCTTTCGGAGAATATTCAACAAAGGGGTATGGTAAACAAGGCTGACACTCGGAGACAACGTTCCCTTTTGAGTCAGCCTTTTCCACTACTTTTTCTTCCAGTTCGTACTCTTCTGCTTTCCCTTTCCGCGCTTGTTTGTCAAGCCGATACTATTCTTTTGCTTTTGCTTTTTCTTTTGCTTTTGCTTTTTCCGCTTTGAGAGCTTGTTCCTCGAGGAGATACAGTTCTTTTGCTTTTGTTTTTTCCGCTTTCTTTAATTGCTTTCTTGCTTGCCTCTGCTCTTTCGTTTCTTTGTCACCCATGATTTATCCCTCCAATAGACTCGTTCAAACGATGTCTGATGATATTCGGATTAAAATATTCAAGCATCTGAATTCCCGGCGCAGGTCCAAAATAAATCGAGTATTTTTTATAAGGAACTTTTTCGCGCAGCTCCGGAAAACGAAGCCGGATCGGCTTTTGAAACAGATCCACCGCTTCTTCCCCATTTTTCGCCCCGGAGTCAAGCACTTTTCTGAACGTTTGCAAACCCAATGTGTTGATTGATTTTCCAATCCCCTCCTTTCGGTGTGCTATCTTCTCAAACAAAGAAGGCGGCACATGCTTCGAGTAAACCAGCGCAAGGTTGTGAGATATCAGAAAGCGGCTCTTTTCGCTGATCAAGAGAGAATCTCTTACATACAACGGAGCACCGGAGGACTCGCTAAAAAGATCGGCATGATCTTCATCTATTTGTTCTTGCCGAATGACATGAACTTCTATTTTTTCGTTCAACAGAGTTTCCAGTATATCTGTTGTCCGTCCGTCCGTTACCAGTAAAATTTTAAATATCAACCCATGCAATAAATCAAACGTGCTTCCCGCATCATGCGAATCCATGTCAAATGAGTTTATATCTGTCATACACTCTCCTCCGTTAGCGAATGTCTGCTCGTGATGATTCGTCATTTTAGAGAAAAGCCCGAATCGCGGAGTCCTTTCCAGAACGTATTAAATTCGTCAATATTAATCTGCTGCTTCGCATCGGAAAGTGCAGCCTGCGGATTCGGATGCACTTCGATCATAACCCCATCGGCGCCCGCAGCAAGTGCTGCCTTCGTGCAGGACAGTAGAATATCCTTTCGGCCGGTGGCATGGCTGACATCCACGAGCACCGGAAGATGAGTCTCCTGTTTCAAAAGCGGAACTGCCGAAATATCGAGCGTGTTTCTCGTCCATTTTTCAAAAGTGCGTATTCCCCGCTCGATCAACATGACCCGGTCATTCCCGTTATACAAGATATATTCTGCCGCATGAATGAACTCCTCCAGTGTGGCGGAAAGGCCTCGCTTCAGAAGAACAGGATGGCCGGTTTGGCCGACGGCTTTCAGCAGATCGAAGTTCTGCATGTTGCGGGCGCCGATCTGAAAGATATCGACATAACGGGCTGCCGTATCGATTTGTGAAGGGCTCATGATTTCGCTGATGGTCACCATGCCGACTTCGTCGGCCACTTCCTTCATGATTTTCAAACCTTCCACACCGAGCCCTTGAAAGTCGTATGGAGAGGTTCTCGGCTTGAACGCGCCCCCGCGCAAGACGGTAACACCAGCATTCTTCAACGCGGCCGCAACCGTCAGGAGCTGGTCTCTTGATTCGATTGAGCAGGGACCCGCGATCATGACGTGCGAAGCGCCTCCAATTTCAACATGCTTGACCCGAATAATCGTATCCTTGCTCTTGTGTTGGCGACTCACGAGGAGCTTTCGTTCATGTTTGGTATTTTTTTTCATTTTTGAACGAAAAATCTCCGAAAATAAGTACATGACCGTGTCGTTATCGATGGGTCCCGGGTTATTACTGGTAAGCTCATTCACCATTTGCTGGAAACCAATCGGATCCGCTTCCGATATCCCTTGTTGTTCCTTTATCCGTAAAATTTCATCAGCCGTACGCTCCTGTTCATTCAGCAGATGAAGCAATTGACGGTTTATCCCATTCAGTTGAGATTGTAATTGTTGCAATTTTTCACTCATTTGGGTACTCCCTCCTTTTCGGCCAATGACGGGACTTTTTCCTGGCCGATTTACTCCTATATCCCCTTTTGCGCATCAGCCAATAACTCTCGCGCTCGTACATGGTTACTAACTGAATTTTTGAATATATACCGGCTTTATCGACGGGACGTTTTTCACAAGCTCGGCACGGTCAAGCAACCTGGAATCCGCGACGATCTCTATGGTGACAGGCACACGCAGCTTCCCGGATAAATGATAACGTACAGCCTCCTCCGACCACTTCCCGTAATCATGCGAATCAAGAAGAAAGTGCAGCCCGTTCTCTTGCTCAATTGCCTTCCAGGCATCCGGAGTAGGAGACAATGAATATATGGCTTCTTGGAGGTCTACCGCATCCAGGACGGTATCACCAATACGGACTCGATCCTTTCTCCTGCCGTAATGCTCCAGCTTGCCCCCCGTTCGGCCGCAAGCACACTCGGAATGTTCTACAGATATGATGTCATCATTAAAGTATCGCAGCAGAGGAGATCCTTGATGGGAAAGCGTTGTAATCGCCGCAAACCCTCTCTCTCCATGAGCAGTGGGGCCCGCTCCGTCTTCCTGCAGCACTTCGACGTAAAAATCCTGTTCAACAATATGCATCTCGCCGTATTCGCACATCGTAGCGATATTAGCGGTTTCTGTCGAACCATACATATTAAATACAGGCACACTCCACAGCTTCTCTATATGCTCCTTGCGCTTGTCGCTCATTAATTCTCCGGCAACACATATGGCCCGTAATGCCGGAAAATTGTTGCTCGGAGTCGAACCGATCAGACGCGCTGTTTCGGCAAGGAGCTCAAACTCTCGCGGGAGCCCGACGGCTACCGTGACACTTAGACGCTCCATGAGCTGCAATACTCTTGGGTATGGCGTAACTACGGTGCGTCCGCTTGCGGGAACAACCCCTGCTCCCGTCTGCCATGCCGCTTGCTGCATCAAGAACGCGGGCAGTGACATCGCGTATGGAAAGCGGATCAGCACAAGATCATCGGCTGTCAACCGAACCCCGCACTCCTTCAGTTGTCTCCCCCCGGTCCTCAAGTCCTCTTGGGTGAACCAGGAGGAGGACGGCTCTCCGGTAGTGCCGGTTGATTCGTGGTATTGCGCAACCTCTTTCATTTCGACGGCAAGGTGAGCAAAAGCGCCGGCATTCCTAAGATCTTCTTTTGTCGTGAGCGGCAGTGTTTGGATGTGCTCCAATCCAACGCCATTCAGGTTATTTTTCGATAATTTTTCCTTGTACAAAGGAGATTTTAGAATGCGTGCCAACAAATCCTTGAACTTTCGCTCCTGATCGTTGTCAGGCATAATGCAGCACCTCCTCTCCTGTTTAATTGGTTTTGACTAATTCAACACTCGGGTCGCTTTGCCGAAAGTACGGGGGATGTCGTGTCTGATTTCGACCTGGCAGTCAATCCCGATCCGATCAGCGAAATGCTTTCGGATTTTCTCCGCCAATTGCTCGTCGCTTAATTTCGTCCGAAATGGCTCGGCTTCGATCTTCAGAACTCCGTTATTCAGCTTGAAACAATACCACATGCCCACATCTTGAATTTCCATAAGGAAGTGTTCCAACAAGAACGGCGAATAATCCTCACCATTCAATTGCAGCATATTTTCCTTTCTGCCTCTCAGCTGCAGAACGTCCATTGTGATCCCGCAAACGCATCTAGCCTTTTGCAAATAACCGATATCCCCGCTTCGGTAACGCACCATCGGCATTCCTTCGCGCAGCAGCGTCGTTACGATGATCTCTCCGGTTTTGCCGTACGGAAGCGGCTTCTCCGAAACAGGATCAATAATTTCTACCTTTACATGTCCTTCCATGACGTGATACCCTTTGTGTTCGCTGCATTCAACACCAACACCCCCGCACTCTGTCGAGCCGTAGAAGAATGACACTTCGCAGCCCCACCATTTCTCCAGCCGGTCGCGGAAGGTAGAGGAGCACCCTTCACCAGTAAGCCAAATCTTCTTGAGTCGGATATCTTCACCTATTTTGATACCATACTTCTCGCTTTCTTCCACCAAAAGCGCTGCATAGGAAGGAGTGGTAGCGAGTACTGTGGCTTGGTATTCCTTCATCAGCTCCAATGACTTATCGACGGGAGCCATGTATCCGCCTTTGCCGAGCGATAGCACCGTCGTTCCGAACGCAAACTGGAACAAACGTTGAAAACCGAGACCGGGCAGTGCAAACTCATACGGCAGCGCAATCGCCGCAACATCCTCGTCCGACTCCTTGAATATTTCCAAATATTTGGGCAGCAAATCATATACATACTGATCAGCTAACGTGTAGGCGGTATAAATCGGCTTCCCCGAAGTTCCGCTTGTAAGGTGAACCTGACCGATCTCTTTCGGATCGACGCATAAGATCTTCATCTTATCACCGCGTATGACGTCTTTCTTGAGTAGCGGTACTGAAGCTAATTGCTCCAGGCTTACGATTTTCGGTTCCGTGAAGCCCGCTTCTTCCAGCTTCGAACGGTAATATTCATTGCTGTTCCAGACATGAGCAAGCGTAGCGTTAATGGCTTTCAACTGATAGTCTTCAATACTTTGCCGAGGCAACTTTTCAATGGTTCTTCCTTCATCGTCCCATTGCTTAAAAATATCCTTGAATTGTTCCAGATGGGATGAATGCTCATCAATGGAAACCGTCATCTTATGGGATTGTAATTTCATAAAATCCCTCCTAATATGTTAGAAAGTCCAGGACCTGGGCGTCTGACTCGCTATTCGATTCTATCGTGATCTCCGGTCGCACCGGAGGTTCGTATGGAGCGGAAATGCCGGTAAATGCAAGATTTCACCTACTCTCGCTTTTTTATATAGTCCTTTCGGATCCCGCCTTTCGCATTCACTAAGCGGGCATTTTTTACATAAACCTCTGTAAACTCTCCTTCATGAAAAATAGATCACGCTTTGTCACGACCCGCGACGGATACCCCGTTATTTTTCTTTCAGAAAAGTTTCTGCCCTACTCCGTAACTACTGTTATGGGATGCACGAATGTATATACTTGACTCGGCCAAACGTACATTTTAAATAAAATGAGTATTTCATCCAATCGCTATATAGGGATCGCACATATCATAACAAGTAATCCGGCGCAACTGGTGTACCAGACTCTCGTCATTCCGCCGGATTTATCATTGGGAGGGCGATAGGAATGGCAGATCAAAGCGTCCATATGAAACAATTCGAGGAAGCCAAAACACTCCATAATAATGGGGTCGATGGAGACAAAAAAGCGGTGAAAAAAGCAAACGAGATGCTCTTAAAGCTTCGTGAGGCCGATCCCGATAATGCGCTAATTGAAGCCTATTACGGTAGTACTCTCGTTCTATTAGGCCGGGATGCCGTTAAAATTCTGGAAAGAGCAGATAAGGCGGAAGAGGGATTAGACGCATTGAATCGGGCCGTTTCTTTAGACTCAAACCATAAAGAAATTCGGTTGTTACGGGGGAACATTTGTGTGAGGCTGCCGGAGTCCTTTTTCCATTGCTCGGAAACGGCGATCGAGGACTTCACCTTCCTGCTTGACCGCTATAAAGAGAATTTCAGCTACCTTACTCAAAAGCAAGTACGCGAAGTACTGCAAAACCTAAGTGCAGCTTATCAAATTGCAGGAAATCCTGACAAAGCAGATGCTGTCTTGCAGCATCTCGTTCGATTGGAACGGAAGAAAAATTCATAAGAAAAGAGAGGGAGAGACCATTGACATTCGATGAGAGATTCCACAAGATTATCTCGCTGTATAAGGAGGGCGCGAAAGGCAACGTAACCGCCGTACAGGAAGCGAATCAACTGTTAGAACTGCTGCGACTCGATTATCCGGACCAGCCTCTTGCGGAAGCTTACCATGGCAGCATCATGCTTTTAATCGCTCGGGATAAAACGAATCCGCTCGAAAGGTTCAAATGGGCGAAAAACGGCTTAAAGCTTCTCGACAGTGCGGTAGCAGCCGCTCCCCACGACAGCAGGATCCGATATCTTCGCGGCAGGTCCGTATACAGGTTGCCAGAGAAGTATTTCCAACGGACGCGGACGGTGATTGAAGATTATACCTTCCTGATCGATCAGCGGTTACTTCAAGAGGGCCCACTCAAGGCCTTTAACAACTCGAGACTAACCTATGAGCTCGGTGAGGCGTATCGCAGAATCGGTCGGAACGAGGATGCGGCCAGATGCTGGACAATGCTGGAGCAGGAAACGCAGGATCCGGAATTCAGGAAGCTCCTCAGGCTAAAGCTGCAATCCTTGGAAGGCAAACCTGCTATTGAACACATCGAAACCAACGACAGCATCAAATCGGTCTTGATAGGGAGAACCGCTCGCGCCGTCGGCAACGTACTCCTTAATTTGGTGGAAAAAAAGTAGGAAACAGAAGCTCTCCCCTCTCCCTAAGCGTCACAAATATACGACACTAGAGCAAAAGCATCCTTTTACCCGAGTAATCGCAGGATCGAAAAGGAGGTGAGGCACATGTCAGAACTCATGAAAGGGATCTTCAGGGGAGTAAGGAAAGAGATCGTAAATTTGGCCAATGCTGCTTTGAAAAGCGGCTCTACCCACATCGGCAAAGAGCTTGCGAATATGAAGCGCGACGATGATCAACCGTTAGGTTTCACTTTCGGAACGGTCACCAATTCCTTGAAAGACGGTGTTATAGCGACTGGCAAAGACTTAATGAACAAGGGCTTGGAGCGCGCGAAGGATATCTCCCCAAAGGATTAGCAATCGAATGTGTCCTAGGAAGCCACGAGGACACAACTATCTAAGGAATAGGAATAAAACAGGAGTTCTACACTGAAAGGCTCTAGTCGTCAATCGGCTGAGGGCCTTTCCTTTTTATCCTCACTCTATTCCCTTCCGTAGAATATATTGATCTTAGATATCGTTCATTCGCGGTCAGAGATTACGAAACTGGATGGTGGGAAATTTTGAAAAAATCATTCGTCAACGGCATAAACATTTGTTATGAATCGATTGGGGAAGGATTTCCCTTGATCGGACTCACAGGAAAAGACAGCAACATGGACTGGTGGCATCCGGCAATCAAGGCAGCGTTAAGCGAAAAAAACCGCTTCATCATACTCGATCAACGAGGTACAGGCCGGAGCGACGCTCCGACGGAAGCGTACGGCATCTCGGATATGGCAAAGGATGTCGTCGGGCTGATGGACGCGCTTGAAATCGACAAGGCACATATTTTAGGCCAATCAATGGGTGGAATGATTGCACAGGAGATTGCAATTGAATTCCCCAGTCGCGTGGCGAAATTAGTTTTATGTTCCACGACCTGCGGGGTCAAACGGGTACCACCTTCTTTGCGGATGCTAAAATGGCTGATGCGAAAAAATGCTGTTTTTTCCCCGCAAGACACAGTAAATATGCTTTACTCCAAAGCCTATATTCAAGAGAATCCGGCCATGATCGCTTCACTCGTGAAACGGATGCAGATCGCTCCTTCGAATCCTAGAAGCATGGAGATTCATAAATATGCCAGCAAGAGTTTCGATTCGTACCATCGACTCGGACGAATTTTGGCACCAACGCTTATTATTCACGGCGAGGATGATTGGGTCTTCAGTCCGAAGCATGCCAAGATTCTGAACCGATGTATTCCGGGTTCCAAGCTGATTCTTTTTCCCCATGCGGGACACGGTGTTTTTTCACAGGAGCATCACAAGGTGTTGGAGGAAATCCATTGTTTCATCGATTGATTGCAATTAACGAAACAAAAAGACGACTCTTATTCATTTTGAATGAGTAGTCGTCTTTTTCATTTCACCGAGCCGATCGCCGTTTCAGCGTACCATTCAGCTCCTTAGTTTACAGCTTGTAAAGCGATATCCAGCACTTCTTCTATTGAGCGGGCGGAGCGGTTCCGTTTGATCAGCGCTGCGCCGATCTCCAGCGCGATCCGCTGTGCCCGTTCGCGGGCAGCAACATCCTCAATGTGGTCGATGTCCGCGACGTGGATAAAACCATGGACGCGGCACACCATTACCGCCCCGGCAAAGCCGATTGTGTCCTGCAGCAGTCTTGCCACATACAAATCCTGATATCCTCGGGTCTTCGCCATCCGGTCTGCGGCATGCCCGTTCCAAAGCTCGCGGAACTGAAGCTCGAATTGTGTCCATAAGTCGCGCAAGGTATCCAGCAGGTAGCGGCGGTAATCGATGCGCTCCTGCGCATCCGGGCCCAAGCCCTCTTGGCCAGAATAGTTCAGCAGCAGATTGGCGATAACCGTCCCGATATCAAAGCCCATCGGACCGTAGAAAGCAAATTCGGGATCAATGACCTTCGCCGAATCCGGCTTGATGAAGATATTATCTGTATGGAAATCGCCATGCAACAAGGCCTCCGCTTTTGTCAGAAATTTCTCCCGCAGCAGCGCGACCTCGAGATGCAGCTCCGTATCCGCCCAAATGCGCTCAACAGCATCTCTGATATGAGGCTCGAAGATATTCATCCGAGACTTCTTATAAGGAGCGTCAAAGATGAGATCCTCGGTGATATTGCAAAGCTCCGGATTGATGAACGCTTTCACCCGCAGTTTCTTCTCCTGTAGGTCCATGGCCAGGTCCGAGGTGAAGAACAACATCCGCGCCAAGAAAGATCCGATATGCCCGGCGAACAACGGATAACGGCCCCGCTTTATTAGTCCGCGGCGCAAGGTGATGTGATCGCTCAAATCCTCCATGACCACCAACGCCAAATCCGGCTCGTACGCGTATACCTTTGGCGTCAGATCAGGACAAAGCTCCCCTTGAATGCGCAAAGCTTCGATTTCAATGCGTACTCTGTCCAACGCCAAGGGAACCGACTCGCCGACCACCTTGACGTAAGGCAACGCCTGCTTCAGAATTAATCCCTGCCCTGATGCCGGGTCCGATATTTGAAACACAAGGTTAAGATTACCGTCGCCGATCTCCCGTGACTTCAGCTGCGCGCCAACCGGGAATACGCCCTCGATGCCACGTGCATACTCGACCACTTCCCCTTGGTTTAAGGTGTGATAATCTCCCAATTCCGCATCCCTCCGAATATTGATTCTTATCTAGCCAAGTACATATCGGCGAGCACGGGCTGGAGCTGTTCCGTGACGGCAAGGGCGTATTGACGCACTGCAATGCCGACGGTTTGGCGACAGCCCGCTAAGAAAAACAGCGTAAACTCGTTAATATATTTATAATATATGCATAGTGATTCTTGATTTCCTAAACACTTGCGTAGAAAACATTTTCGATGGAGTCTTGTTTAAGCATTTCATCGTTCAACGTTGCCTTATCCTCTCAGTGATGATCGCTATCTGCCAGAACGTACAAAAGATCGCCAACCACCTAGCCAACCAAACTAGATGAGGCGATTTTTTGTATTTTCTGGGTTTTTCTTTGAAGGGGCCCGCGCGGACTGAACCCGGGGTTCGAACCCCTGACCTCTTCGCTGCCAGCGAAGCGCTCTCCCAGCTTAGTCAGTTTCACTGCCCGATACTGGACTGTTGAGGCTGACCTCTGTATTGCTTTTTCTCTATTCTTGTGCCCAGAATGATAAGGGCGACATAGATTACGATGGCAATAGAATCAATAAACGAATTCATAAGCCCAGAAATGTCAACCACTGCCGTTACACCAAGAATGACCATCAGCCGGACGATCAGGATCGCCGCGATCATCCATGCGGCAAACCGTATCTTCGATCGCTCACTTTGGAATGACATGAAAAAGAATGCGATGCCGAAGACCAGATTTTCCGCTGTGATAATGTGCCAAACATACGTGAAAACCGTCTGGGTATCCACGGAAATCGGACTAATATCGAGCGTCGGCAGCACAGCGGATTGCCCGTTCCATGCGTGAGTGAAGGCAAAAAGCACCGCAAGAACTCCTGCAATCAAATAATAATAATTCCTAACCTTGATGGTCATCACAACCTCCCTTGAAATTTTCTGGTTCGTTCCTTCGGATATCCTTGTAAATTTCGCGGACGATCTTTGCCAACCGTTGATCGCTTTCGACATTAAAGTTCCTTAACGTTTCGGCTGCTATGTTGAGCAGCTGGCTGACCTTTTCCAGATGGGCAATCTTCTTGCGCGTTTCTGCGTTTTTGGCATCTAGAAACGCAGAAACCTCTTCGTAGTGAACGGGGTCGATATTTTCCATCTTACGGATACTAAGCGTCCCTCTGATTTCGTCAAGAGAAAAGTCCGCATACTGCATGATCTGAATATTCATCAAGTCTATGAGATCGTCCTTCGAATACCTGCGGTACCGATTGTCTTTCCGGGACGGCGAGACGATCCCAATCCGGTCATAATACCGAAGCGTATCCTTCGATATCCCAAGTATCCGTGAAGCCTCTTGGATAGAGTAAAGTTTTTCCATGAATTCAGAATATCATTGGAGTTGACTCCAATGTCAAGTCGTTTTTATTTTTTTCTCGATGCGTATTGAAGCGAGGAATGAAAGATTGAATATGATTCATACAGATACGGGTTGTTTGGTTTTCAAGTAACTACGAATAAATAATATTGTTTTTATCCCCCCGATAAGAAGCAATATTATAGGATAAATAATCAAAAAATGACCTAATCCTGTTGAAAATCCTATAAGAACGGACCAAGACGCTGAGATAAGTCGAGGAATAAATATAAGTGCCCCAACAGGCAACAGTACATTAAAGATGAATAGAACTGGTATAAACCTGAGCATAAACTTAGACTTCAACGAGAATCTTTTTTCCCATTTCAAGAGGTTCATGACAGAAAAGATGAGTAAGGCAAGCAGGATCACTAAGACTATACCGACTGTTAAATAGAACGATGTAAAGCTAGGTAAATTCTGAACTGAAGCGTCTTCTCCCTTTAGAATTTTGTAAACGCCTTGGAAAACGTCGTCATAACTCACAAAAGGATCTGCAGCGTTAAACAACGTCACGATACCGTATTCTCCATCAAACATCATATCTGAACTGAAATTCTCTGTTCCTCCATTGTGCCAGACGATCCCATTGTCAACGGCAATCCATCCCATTCCATAAGAAACTCCCTTATCAAGGGATACAGCAGGCTGATGCATGAGATCTGTTAATTTATCCGAAAGTATAGAAACATTGCCAAACTGACCCTGATTCATTTGTGCTATCAAATAATTAGACATGTCTTTTGCTGATGAAATCAGGCCGCCTGATGCAATTCGCGCCTCGGGATTATGCTGCTTGGTGGGCATCATCGCCCCAAACATGGATTGATACCCCTGTGTTAAATCGTTTGCTTCTCCCTCCTTTAAAGACGTGAAACTATGCTTCATATCTAAAGGCTTGAAGATATGCTCCTCGATATAGTCTCCGAAGCTTTTACCAGAAACAACTTCTACAATCCTTCCCAATACATCGTAGTTAAGATTGGAATACTGGAATAGGGTACCGATTGGCTCAGCCAAGGCAATGTCACCCATTTCCTCAATGTGCTGTTTCAATGATATATCATCTTTTTCCAAAGCTCTGCGGCCATCATATGTGGAAAAACCGCTATTTTGCACAAGCAAGTTACGAACTGAGATTCGGGCGGAATCTTTTTCACTGCTAATCTTGAACTGGGGCAAATACTTTCGTACCGGTGCATCCAAATCGATCTTCCCTTCATCAACCAACTGCATGATCGCAAGCGCGGTAAAAGATTTGGAAGTAGAGCCGATCAGAAACGGGGTATCCGGAGTAACAAGGCGATCATTCGGGCCTGCATTTCCGTACCCTTGCAAATAAATAATCTCCTTATTTTTGATAATTCCTATGGCAGCACCGGGAATATGAAGTCGTTTCATGGCCTCCTTCATATATCCATCAATCTTTTCATGATCCAGACCCGAGGCCGCATGAGCAGGCTGTCCGCTAAGTTGAAGAATCAGTATAATCGTTGCAACCAGGCAGAATATCGCTCTAAAATAATATCTACAATTTGATCTTATTCTCATCTGACGATTCTCCTCATTCCAAAATAGTATTACCTTTAATCTGCTAAGTAGAAAGATAAGGGGATTATTCTATACTTTTTAATGATTCAACTTAAATTACCATATTATTCAAATTGATTATACGAAGGCAAGAGAAGGGAAACACCCATCTATAGTCTCCACTTCAGCTAGACCAAAGTCGGGTTCAAACACAAAAAAAACACGCCAGTATTTGGCGTGTTTACCTGACTTCATGAATAGTCAGGGTTTTTTCGTTATGTCAGAGGCTACAGCCTATAGCGGATACTTGTCCATATAATCCAGCAACTCGTCCACGGTTGTGAAAGCGACTCCTGTTACGGTGTCCGCGCAACCGTAGTAAATAGCAATTCGGCCTGTCTCTGCATCTGTCAAGGCTGCGCATGGGAAGGTTACATTCGGTACATCTCCTACGCACTCATACAATGTCTCAGGTCCTAAGATATAGTTGCGCGAGCGGGCCAATACCTTCCAAGGCTCATTGATATCCAGCAGCGCTACACCCATCCGATACACAAAGCCATTACATGTGTTAATTACACCATGATAGATCAACAGCCAGCCGCGATCCGTTTCAATCGGCACAGGTCCCGGACCAATCTTCTTCGATTGCCATGCTGAAGCATCGGAATTAATCGTTCCCATCACATAGCGATGCTTACCCCAATACGTCAGATCTGGACTCTCGCTAAAGAAAATATCTCCGAAAGGTGTATGACCCGTATCGCTTGGACGGCTCACCATCGCGTATTTACCATTGATTTTACGCGGGAACAGCACACCATTCCGGTTATACGGCAAGAACGTATTTTCCAACTGGTGGAAGGTTTTGAAATCATACGTATAGGCGAGTCCGATAGTTGGACCATGATATCCATTACACCAAGTGATATAGTATTTGTCTTCAATCTTGCAAACGCGCGGATCGTAACGATACTCACGCTTCGTAATATATTCGTCACCTTCAAATTGAATGGCATGATCTTGAATCTCCCAATCAATCCCGTTCTTACTAAAGCCTACGAAGATATCCATACTGACGGATCTGGAATCGCAACGGAAAACACCTGCGTACCCATCTTCGAAAGGAACAACTGCTGAATTAAAAATACTGTTTGAGTTCAACTGTCCGTCTCGCTGAATAATCGGATTCTGAGTATACCGCCATACTGGCGCCTTACAACCATTCGGCTTATCCTGCCACGGCATATTTGCTAACGCTTCACCAATAATTTTACTCATCCTATAATCCCCTTCCTTATCGCTTCAATATTAATACAATACCATACCACCATCTGCAAAGATTGTAACTCCGGTCACATAGCTGGCCTCTTCCGATAATAACCATGCCACCGGTGCAGCAACTTGTTCAGATGTCCCCACTTGTCTAGACGGAATTTTATTGATAATCTCTTGCGTAATCGCCGGATCGCTGAATAACTTTCCATTCATTGGCGTATCAATTGCACCAGGCGCAACCGTGTTAATTCGAATCCCTTTGTCCGCATATTCACGTGCTAAGGTTTCTGTCATCAGCTTCAGTCCACCCTTAGAGGAAGCATAATGAACATAGTGGGGTTTCGGAATTTGTTGATGAACACTCGAGACATTCACAATGCTGCCTTTGATATTGTGCTTCAGCAAGTAGTTGATTGTTGCTTGACATCCTAGAAAGGTTCCGCGCAAATTAATATCTATCACACGATCCCACTCCTCAACCGGCAAGCTCTCGGATGGATATTCGGATTGAACACCTGCATTATTCACGATGCCGTGCAAGGTTCCAAAGTGGGCAATAGCCGTATCAACCAGCTTCTTCGCGGTGTCTACCTTCCCGATATCGCCTTGACAAGCAATCGCTTGCCCACCCGCTGCTTCAATAAGTGCAACAGCATCATCTGCTAACCCTTGACTACGATCACTTACAAAATTCACTACCACTTTACATTTCTCTTTCCCTAGTCGAAGTGCTATCCCTCTCCCAATGCCTTGTGCTGCCCCGGTTACAATAAACACTTTCCCCTGTAAATCATCGAACACGAGATCACCTCCTGACCAACTTCGTGCATCTTCAATTCTTGAATCTCGTCCATGATAATTTCAACTCAAATGTCCTTGTCTGCTGTGCCTTCATTACAATCGCCTCGCCGCGTTGAATGGATTCATGTAAGCCCCCCTCATGCGAAGCAGAGCACGGCTCAACCCCCATAACATAGCATTCGCCATAGAATGGATAGTCTTGAAGTCCATTGAACTCTTGCCATAACCAGAGATTCGGCATGATTTCAGTATCCCATTCCACAGTAACACGTAAATCCAGCTCTTCATTATGGATGGCATACCATCCAGCTGATAAATCCTTTAATATTGCAAAATCCGTTGCCTTTCCTGCAGGCACGATGCTTAAATCGCTGGACGCATCCGCAATCGGCCATGAGTACGTCCCTTTCTTCAGCCGGGATCGTACCGGATCACGCTCAGCCGAATCGATTGTCCCCGCAGGTACTTCAAGGGTTACGCCCGGTCCGATCAGCGGTGCACCAAAAGCGATGTGCTGTCCCCATTCGACCCATAAATCTTGTTGACCATGATTTGTTATTCGTTCTTGTATTCCTATCGATTGATCTGCTTCATCGATCACGACGACGCGTTCAAGGGCATATGGCGTTTTATACAGTCGTGTTGAGAACCTAATTTCTACTAACGATTCAGATACATGTTCAACCTGATATTGCCATGGCACTTGACAAGCCTCGCCGTGAAAATTGTGCATCACACCATAACAGAAGCTGTCATCACCCGCATTGGGAAACAGGATTTGCCATCCCCCAGGGTAATTTTGCAGCCAACGCTCTTTCGATGTATGACAATAGTCTGCTCGATGGCCCAGCTTTCCAATGCCCCAAGGGCTTTCCCACAGGATGTTATTGTCATGAATATAAATTTTATAAATATCTCCACCTTTTTCAGGAAGTAACTCCACTTTCAATCCATTTCCAATGACTTGCACAACTTCCATCTGACCTGGATTTGTAATTGTTTTAACATCCATAGCTCATTTCTTCCTATAGAATGCCGAATTTCTCGAACGCTTCGGATACCTTCATCCCTTTCAAGATCTCATCCCGAACCATATTTTCGCCATTTACCTTTTCGAATGCTTTGGCAATGACCTCTTCCTCGACTTCTTTCGGTACAACCACAACACCATCGATGTCCCCAAAAATTAAATCGCCAGGTTGAATCAACACATCACCGATATTAATCGTTACATTATAATCTATTACTTCATTACGTGCATACGAATCCATTGGACGCGACCCCTTTACAAAGACCGGGAATCCCATCTCTTTAATCTTCTTCACATCGCGGCATAATCCATCAATGACAGCACCTCTGCCGCCAGCAACCTTCGTAGCTGCCGACATTAACTCGCCGAAAAATGCCGAACGCTCGGAACCCCCTACATCACCGACGAATATTTCGCCAGGCTGAATGCTGTCCAATACTTCGATTTGCTTCTTATACGCTTGTACGGGCTCTCGGGACACATCTGCAACTTGGACCGTTTTGGCGTAACCGCACACAACCATGTCAGGGTCCAATGGACGGATATGTGCTGGAAGCGATTGGTTTCGCAGTCCAATACTATCTAGAATGTCAGAAATAACTGCCGCATATAACTTTTCTTGTAATTGATCCAAATATTGATTTTTCATGCTCTTCATCCCTTTTCGATATGATTTTATCAATTCTCTTTTTCAATTTGTTGTATTGTTGCACGCATGTAACCTAACGCATACGCCATCCCTGCATGCCAAGGTGCATCACAAGTCATCAATGGGGTATGATCCGGTATAAGTACACCGCTGAATTGATGTTTCTTCAATAATCGCAGCGCTTTAACCATATCGATGTCGCCTTCGTCTACGAAGACCTCGGTATAATTCGGAACCTTTCCCTTCACGTTACGGAAATGAACATAAGATATTTTATCCTGTGCAGCATACTGCTCAATGGCTTCATACACATCGCCAGAAATCATTTCTTGAATCGAACCCATACAAAACTCTATTGCGTTACTGCTGCTAGGCACGAGATCAATCATTTTCTGATATTTGTCAGGTTCATTGACTAATCGTGCATGCTGGCGAATTTCCGGCATCGGTGGATCATCCGGATGCAGTGCTAACTTCACACCGGCTTCCTCTGCAACCGGTAAGACACGCTCTAGAAAATAGGCTAGACGCTCCCAAATTTCTTCATGCGATGTAGGAGGCAGATACCCTTGATCCAGCAGACTCGCATCATAGGTCATATTCCACACCTGACCCAGCGGAAGCGGCTTATTAATATCCTCCATCTTCGGATTGAACGTCGATGTCAACGCCCCACCACGTGCAGAAGGCTTCTGAAAATGTCCCCAGACACCCGCAATACTAAAGTTATATCCAATGACTGGGATACCTGCCTTGCCCACATTCCGAATGATTTGCTTGAGATCCTCAATTTGTTGATCTCGTTTGGGTCCGGCAAGCAGAACATCATACCAATCCGATGGATTAAAGTTCTCAATGGCTGCGAATTCAAGTCCCTCACGATTCAATTCTTCTCTCAACTTGACAAGATTCTCGTATTCCCAGATCGGATCATTGACTCGGGCGACGCCATAATTATGCTCCCCATCCGTAGAAGGCAGCCCCTGATCATCCACTTCCCCGTAATAATTCACCAAATGCACCACAACAGCCTCACAACCAGCCTGCTTCGCGAATTGGTAGTATTCTTTCTTTAACATGTGACGATATAAGCCAATCCCCAGTTTCATAGCAACAGCTCCTTTTTACTTTTAATATATATTTCATGATTGAATACTGAAATCTGAAATATCAGATGATCCAATAAAAAACATACTTACTAGACCTGGGATAACCCCTGCGCATAAGTATGTCGTGGCCACCGGCTTGCTATATGGCGCCACCATTCTCTTCAATTAAATACATCATATACCGCTTACTCTTCTCCAAATGTGCCACTAATAAATCCGAAGCTTGCTGGAGACGATCATGCTTCATTTCTTCGATAAGCTGATCATGCTCTTCCATACCTTCTTTGGAGCGATCAAAGTTCTGAAAATGAAAGATGCGTGAAACATACAGGAAGCTATTCAAGAGTTCATATTGATTCATGATTAACGGATTGTGACTCATCGTCACAATGGCCTTATGGAACAGAACATCGGCCTCAAGAAATTGTTGATAATCGAAGTGTTGGCTCTCCAAATTCTCCTTGGCGCGCTGAACATGTTCTGTTAATTGAACGACAAGCTGCTCACAATCTTCCTTCGTTACGTGTTCGATACACCATTTCTCAATCATAATCCTCGCATCCATCACATCGGCAATGCGCTTACTCGTCAATTGAGCCACATAGGTACCTGATCGTGACACCACTTCAACAAGCCCATCATTCGCCAATCGATGAATGGCCAGCTTAACAGGCGTCTTGCTAACCCCCATCTTGTCACTTAAGTCACCCAGATCAAGACGTGCACCGCCTTTATACTCACGCGTTAATATTTGGTTTTTCAGAATATGATAGACCTGTTCATTCAAGTCCTGTCGTTCAATTTTTAAATTCATATGACCGCTCCGTTTGCGTTTGCGAAATTGAAATCTGAAATATCAGTTTCGACACGATTATATGACGAATGCATTCGAATTTCAACACCCAATTCATCACTACGCATTCTGCTTTCTCCATGCCATCGGCGTCAGACCGATCATTTTTTTGAATACCGTAGCAAAATGCTGACTCGTCTTAAAGCCAAGCTCCATAGCGACATCCGTTATGGACATCTTCGATTCCTTCAACAGCTGACATGCATAGTCCATGCGAACTCGCTCCATATACGCCGTAGGCGATTGCCCATTCGTCTCTCGAAACACACGATAGAAATGCGACTCACTTAACCCCATCTCCCCCGCAAGCTGTCCAATCGCGTATCGAGCAGATGGATTCTGCAGAAGTCTTTCCTTCAGCTGCTGCGTGTAGGTATGCATGTTTTGAGATTGCACAACAAGCTGCGGATGATGCAGTATATGCAGCAAAATTTCCATGATGTAATGACGAAGCTGAAATTCCAGTAGCTCCGTGTTCTGCTGCTGAAGAAGCTGCTTCAATCGTTTGAAATAGACGACAACATCTTTGCTGACCAATTGAATGCGAGGACAGCTCTGTATCCATTTGATGAAGGTCTGATGCTCCTTCTCTTGGAGACCGAACCATTCCTTCTCGCGAGCTGGATCGCGAATAATGATCCACCAAATGGTGGATGGCCCAATATAATCAAAGCTGGCACGGTGCCGCTCGCCCGGACTTGTATGAATGACATGCTGCGCATTCGTATGATGGTTTTCGCTCCCGACCTCCCAATCGACAGCCCCTTGATCGACATAGACGAATTCATATGCATCTTCATGCACATGATCCGTTAAGGGCGTCGCCTTGCTGAAATGGTCATACCCTAAGAGCACTAAATCCTTCACGCGAGCCGCAGGGCCATGCTCTCCCTCTAAGATATATACCCACCGTTCATTTTTAGTATGATCTTTCACAATGAATACACGACCTCTCCTAGCATTATGTTTCAGATCCTATTAGATACAAATAGAAAAGTCAAATGAGATAAATTGCTATACACTGAGAGCGTATTACTAGGAAGGAGCGATAAGCTTGAAACAAAACGCAACACACATCCACGTTGTATTCAAAACACACTTGGATATTGGCTACACAGATCTCGCGAAAAATGTTACGGACCGATATATGAAGCTGTTCTTCCCGAGTGCGATTCAAACAGCGAAATATTTTGACGAGCACCCAGAGAAAGGTTCCTTTATCTGGACAACGGGCTCCTGGCTGATCCATCATCTATTAAAGCATGGTACGGATGAGGTAAGACAACAAGTCGAAGAAGCGATTGCAAAAGATTATTTAAGATGGCATGGTCTTCCTTTCACCACGTATACCGAGTTATATGATCGCGAATTGCTTGATTATGGCATTCAAATGGCGACGCGACTTGATGAGCGATTTGGCAAGCGTACGATCGCAGCCAAAATGACAGATGTTCCTGGTCATACACGTTCGTTAATCACGCATATGGCGAAGGCTGGACTGAAGTATTTGCATTTAGGCGTAAATCCTTCTAGCCATGTTCCTCACGTCCCTGAAATGTTCTTATGGCGGAATACGGACGGCTCTGAAATTGTTGTCCACTACAGTAAAGATTACGGAACAACCTTTGAAATTGAAGGATTGAACGATGTTCTCTACTTCGCACATACCCATGATAACCATGGGCCTTCCACGGTCCAACAGATTGAAGAAGAGTTCGTCCGGCTGCGTGAAGCTTATCCGCATGCAGAGATAAAGGCTTCCACATTAGACCAGTATGCAGAAAAGGTATGGGCCATCCGTGATGCCTTGCCTGTGGTGGAAGAAGAAATCGGCGATAGCTGGATTCATGGTTCTTCCACGGACCCCTATAAATTAGCATGCTACCGTGAATTGCTACGCTTGAAGAGTAAATGGCTGCAAGAAGGGTCTCTTACAGACAGTGACGAAGAATATCACAATTTCTGCGACGAGTTAATTATGATCCCTGAACATACCTGGGGAGTAGATATCAAACGATATCTTGCGGATTATATCCACTATGATAAGGATGATTTCCAAGAAGCACGCAAGCGCGACAAGGTCGATATCAGCTTAAATCCGCTGGAATATCGGTTCTACGAAATGAATTCACGTGCTGAAGTGATTGAAATGTTCGGTGACGAAGCTGAAGATAAGCTGAACGCACGTTCCTATTCTCTCATGGAGCAATCTTGGCTGGAGCAGCGTGAATATCTCGATCAAGCGATCCAAGCACTTCACCCAGAACGGCAAGCAGAAGCAAGAGCTGCGTTGCTCGCATTGAAACCGTCTCGCTGCGCTCTAACGGATGCTACCGCCTTATCAAGTGACCAGCCTTATGTATTAGGAGACTTTGAGGTTGTGTTCGAGGATACCGGTGCGATTGTCGGATTGAAAGATACTCGTGGTCGCGCGTGGGCTGGCCCTAGCAATCTAATCGGTTTATTCTCATACGAAACTTACTCGCAAGCCGATTATGACCGTTGGTATCGTGAATATCACGTCAGATGGAGACATACGCATGTGTGGGCAACCGGAGATTTTGGGAAGCCAGGAATGGACTTAACCAAAGCGTGGATTGCACATGAAGTTATGACACCGAAGCTCCAGTCCTTGCAGGCTGTCTATGGTGATGATAAGGATGTTGTGCTTGCAAGCCTGCGTATGCCAAGGGCGGCATCCGAGTGCATGGGTGCTCCACGGGAAATAACGCTTGAATATATCTTTAAGAAAAATACGTATACAGTGGAATGCAAGCTGCAGTGGTTTGACAAAGATGCCTACCGCCTTCCTGAAGCCGCTTGGATGAGTTTTAATCCGATCGTGAACAATCCGAATCAATGGAAGCTAGACAAAATCGGACAACTCATCTCTCCTTTGGACGTCGTTCAAGGCGGAAATCGCAATATGCATGCGGTACAGCAAGGGATGTATTATGCAGCCGCAGATGGAAAAGTGCATATAGATACCTTGGATGCAGCTCTTGTATGTCCTGGGGAACCACGCTTGGTCCAATTTGATCATACTTTTGCTCCGCTCACTGGAGGGATGCATGTGAATTTGCATAACAATGTGTGGGGAACAAACTTCCAAGCGTGGTACGAAGAAGATGCTTTATTCCGCTTCAAGCTGCATTTTCAATCCCATCTGTAATCTTTCGCAGTTCAATATTGATTTGATGATCCTATAATCCCGAGAGGAGCTTGATGATGAGTCAGAACAAACCTTGGAAAATTTATGTCATTCAACATTCCCATACTGATGTTGGCTATACCGAGCGTCAAGAAAAAATCCGCCAATATCATGTCAATTATATTCGGCAGGCTCTGCAAATTGTGCGCGATATCGAGAGCGGCGCTAGACCTGACTGGAAGGGCTATAAGTGGGTATGTGAAACGTATTGGCCCGTTGAATCGTTCCTATTAAAAGCCACAGCCGAAGAAAAAGAAGAATTCGCTCAAGCGGTGAAGAAAGGACATATCGGTCTCTCTGGTACCTATCTCAATTTCGGTGAGCAATTGAATCAAGATATGCTCTCCGTGATGATTAAACGGATTACCGATTATGGACAATCTATCGAATCTCCTGTGCGTTCTGCGATGACGGCAGACATTACAGGCTTTGGCTGGGGATACAGTCAAGTGTTGGCGGATGCAGGCATCGAGAATTTAATCACATGCATTCATACCCACCACTCCATGTTCCCGCTTTGGAAGAAGCAGGTTCCATTCTGGTGGGAAACACCTAAAGGCGATCGCATTCTCTCTTGGAGCGGCGAGCATTACATGTTCGGCAATGATCTCGGATTAACTCCAGGCATTGGCGGATCTTATACGATTCGCGATGATCATGATGTCCGAAACGGCGTAACCTTCGAAGTAGCTGAAGCACGATTTGATCGTTATTTGGAGCAATTGGTTGCTGATGGGTACACATTCCCTTTTGTACCGGTGATGGTGTCTGGACTTCCTACCGACAACGGCTCACCAAATGCAGCGTTGATGGATTTTGTGAATCCTTGGAATGAGAAGCATGGCGACCGCATCTTCATTCAACCGGCGACATTGGACGATTTCTTTGCAGATTTAAGAGCTTATGCAGAGGAGCATCCCGCAGAAATTGAGACCTTCCGTGGGGACTGGCCAGATTGGTGGACAGATGGCTCGGCGACGACACCGATGCATGTACAGATTTTCCGTGAAGCACAACGTGTGTATACGAAGGTGAAGCAATTAGATCCCGCATGTGCGATTGTCTCCAAAGAACGTCTCGAAGCGATTGAATATGAGCTTGCTCTATTCGCCGAGCATACATGGGGTTATCATTCCTCTGTCACAGAACCTTGGAATCCGTTCGTTCAGGAGCTTGGCTGTAGGAAAGAAGCCTACGCCGCCAATGCCAGCTCCCTCGCCCATACGGCTTTATACGACATCCTTGAAGCACGTGGTGATGCATTGCTAGGTCCGGATCGTCCAATGACGTTTGAGTTATATAATCCAAATGATTTTGCACAAACCGATTATGCTCAGCTCATTATGGAAGGCTGGCATATGTCGGAGCTGAAGAACGGCTTTGAAGTCATGGATGAAGCGACGGGCACCGAATACGAGGCGCAACTCGTGACAGGGCACCGTGGTGTCATCATTACCATTCCGGTAATGCTTCAGCCCAAGCAGCAGGTACGCTTGACGATCAAATCCCTCTCTGACCGCAAACCTGTAACAGCATATCGGACAGATTATGTGGGATCGGATCGGATGATGGATATCGTTCCGCCTGTCGCGCCAAAGCTCCACATAACGCCGAAATTTATTGAATCGCCTTTCGTAAGGCTTGAATGGGAGATGGGTGCTGGCCTTACGAAATGGATCGACAAGTCCACGAATCAGGACCTGCTGCGTGCAGACCGCAATCACCATGCATTTACGCCTGTCTACAATGTAACACGGGCACCGAATGAATTTGGCATGTATGATGTACGCCGCAAGATGGGACGCAATCGCAGAGGGCCTGACGCCATTACTTCTGTAGGAACACTTATTAATGTTGATATTGTTGAAAAGGGAGCGTTGTACGGTAAAGTTCGTCTGACCTACAGCGTAGATGGCTGCAGTCATTATTCCTTACTCGTAACTGTGTACAGTGATCGTCCTCGTGTCGATGTTGCCGTACGCATGCATAAGGAAAGTGTATGGGACCCCGAAAATCTATATATTTCTCTTCCTTTCGGAAGTGCTCCTGCGTCACAACAGCAAGAACTCTGGGTTGAAAAAACAGGTGCAGCTTTGCGTCCGCGAATCGATCAACTCCCAGGTTCCCTTGCCGATTTCTATTGTGTTGATGAGGGTACGGCATATGTCAGTGAAGCACAAGGTGTTGCGATTGCCATGCCGGATACACCGCTGATTCAAATCGGTTCGTTAGACTATGAAGATCGTCTTCTGAGCGGACATCCGGGGCTTGCGAATGATCCAGCTCACCTCTACGCATGGCCAATGAATAATTATTGGGAGACAAACTTTAAGGCGACATTGGGTGGGTTCTATGAATTCCGTTACTATGTTGCATGGGGTGAGGATCTCAATACGCCGGAAGCTGCTTTGGCGGCATGTACGAGCATGAATGCAGGCATACTGGCTTGGAGAACAAGCAAATAAGCATATGAACAGCCGGGTATTTCCGCTGGAAGACCAAGTGAAATAGGCTCACTGACATCCGTCGATGTTATGTCCTTCACCTACGACAAAATACAAATAGCGGTGCAGATTAGAACTGCACCGCTTCCTCCTCCATCCACATCCTTAATCGTGGAAGTTCATCCCATTCGTTACCGCCGCGACATACCCCGTGCGGATGACAAAATCTCCGAAATGTTCGCCATGATTCCGGTCAATCGCATAGTGCTGAATAATCGGTTTTAACGTATCTATAATGTCATCTTCACCAATGTTCTCGCGATACAGCTTGCTCAACCGATCACCGGAGAACCCCGCGCCTAAGTACATATTGTACTTGCCAGGTGATTTACCAATGAATGCAATCTCACCTAGCGCTGGACGCGCGCACCCGTTCGGGCAGCCTGTCATGCGGATATTGATTTCTTCATCCAGAATACCGGCTTCCTCAAGAATCGGCTCCAGCTTATCGATGAGTGTCGGAAGGTATCGTTCCGCCTCGGCCATCGCAAGTCCGCAGGTCGGCAGTGCTACGCAAGACAATGCACTCCGACGCAGCGCCGAGTACTTCGAACCTTGGGCAACACCGTACTCCTGCAGCAAGGCTTCGACCGCCTTCTTCTTCTTGGTGTCTACGCTCGCAATCATTAAGTTCTGATTCGCCGTCAGACGGAAATCCCCGGTGTGTATCTTCGCAATTTCACGCAGAGCTGTTCTCAGCTTATAGCCTTCACCATCTGCGATACGACCACTTTGAACGTAAAGAGTCAAATTCCATTTGCCATCCTTGCCCTTAATCCAACCGTAACGATCCCCCGTATGCTCGAATGTAAACGGACGCTCAGATTCAAGCTTCCACCCTAACCGGTCATGCAATTCATCCACGAACCAGTCTAAGCCATGTCGATCGATCGTATATTTGAACCGGGCATTCTTCCGAACGGAGCGGTTGCCGTAATCACGCTGGATCGTAACCGTCTTCTCCGCCACGTCCAGAATACGGTCTGGCGTTACGAAGCCGATGTTCCGAGCAAGCTGAGGATACGTGCTTGTATCGCCATGCGTCATCCCCATTCCGCCGCCGACGACGACATTAAAGCCGACAAGCTTGTCGTTCTCCACGATCGCAATCAATCCAAGATCCTGCGAATAGACATCAATATCGTTGGACGGTGGTACTGCAATACCAATCTTAAATTTTCGAGGCAAATATACTTTGCCATAAATCGGCTCTACTTCAACAGCTGCATCTTCTTGCTCCAGACTGTCGACTACCTTTTCTCCGTCCAGCCATATTTCATGGTATGCAGGTGTCTTCGGAGCCAAGTGTGTCGTCAACTGTTGCGCCCAGTATAACACCTCGCCGTGAATGTCAGATTGGTATGGGTTCGGGTTGCACATAACGTTCCGACTTACATCGCCACAAGCTGCCAATGTCGTCAGCAAAGCTTCATTGATATCTTGAATGGTCTGCTTCAAATTCCACTTCAATACGCCATGCAACTGGAATGCTTGCCGCGTCGTTAGACGAATACTTCCAGTCCCATACTTATCCGCTAATTCATCCATCACAAGCCATTGCGCAGGCGTCGACACCCCGCCTGGCGTAACAACACGAAGCATAAACTGATAGTAGGGTTCTAATTTCTGCTTTTCCCGTTCATTACGATAATCTCGATCGTCCTGCATATAGCTGCCATGGAATTTCAGTAGCCGATTATCCAGCTCGGGCAATCCACCCGTTATTCGATTCGCCAGCGATTCCGTCAAAGATCCTCGTAAATAGTTGCTCTCTAATTTTAATTGTTCCACGTCACTCGGCGGTCCACCTATAGGCTCCACCTTTTGCTTATTTACCATGGCTATCAGCTCCTCTGCTTGCATGATGCGGTCATGTTATTACACCGATTGAACCTTGTGCCGAAGCACAAGCGCTTAGTATACATCACGTTGGTAACGCCCCTGTTCTTGCAGCTCGGATAGATACGCAGCTGCCACCTCAGGCGATTTGCCGCCATATTGCCCAATAATTTCAATCAATGCGGATTGAACATCATGTGCCATATACTTCTCATCTCCGCAGACATACACATGTGCACCGTCCTGCAGCCAGTTGTATACCTCTTCACCATGTTCCAGCATGCGCTGCTGTACATATACCTTCTCTTCCGTGTCACGGGAGAATGCTACATCCAGCTTCGATAATACGCCCGCCTTCAACATGCGCTGCCAATCCGTCTGATACAGAAAGTCTGTGACAAAATGTCTGTCGCCGTAGAACAGCCATGATTTCCCTGTCGCACCCAGCTCTTCGCGATCTTCTAGAAACGCACGAAATGGGGCAACGCCCGTACCAGGTCCGATCATAATGACTGGCGAATCTGGATTCACAGGAGGTTTGAAATTCGGATTCTGTTGAATAAAAATCGGAAGTTTATCGCCCGGCACCAATCGTTCAGCGATATATCCTGAAGTTACGCCTTTGCGCTCGCGTTCATGGGCTTCGTATTCCACCTTGCGAACGGTCAAATGTACTTCATCAGGGTGTGCGTTCAGGCTGCTCGCAATCGAATATAGGCGCGGCGGCAGCTTACGAAGCAGCGTCGACAGATCTCCCGGGACAATGGTCCACGGCTGGAAATCACGAAGTAGATCAAGCAAGTCGCGTGCTTTGACATACGATCTCAACGCTTCTTTATTGTCGGGATTCACCAACTCTGCCAGTTTGTCGTTGCCGGAGAAGGCAACGGCTTTCTCCAATAAAGGCTTCGTTAACACGGTAATTTCATAGTAGTGCAAAAGTGCATCACGTACAGAAGAGGTCTCTCCATTCTTACCGGTTACAACGACCTCCTCCGGATTCCACTTCAGAAACGAGATTAGTTCATCTACGAGTGTTGGATCATTCTGCGGATATACGCCAACGGCATCGCCAGGTGAATACGTCAAACCTGAATCTTCTAACGAGATCTCCACATGACGCGTCTCACGATCAGATCCTCTTCCGTTCAAGTCTAGATTCTCCAGTACTTCTGCCATATACGGGTTATTTCGCGAATAGATTGGTTCAACAACACTTGATTCAGCTGCAGCGCTCGTTGTATCTGCCGCATTCAAGGATGCAGGTGTCGCAGCTGAACTCACCGCGCGGTTTACAGATGCGATCCAACCTGCAGCTGACTCTTCAAAGTCCACATCGCAATCCACACGATCTGTGATTCGCTCTCCACCTAGCTCCGCAAGTCTTGAATCGAAATCTTGACCTGTCTTGCAGAAAAACTCATACGATGTATCACCCAAGGCAAGTACCGAGAATTTCACGCCATCAAGCTTCGGAGCACGCTTACTATGCAGATACTCATGGAATGTCAGTGCATTATCCGGTGGATCACCCTCACCATGCGTACTGACAAGCACAAATAGATAATCAACCTTCTTTAACTGATTTGTCTTATACTGATTCATGGCCGACAGGGTCACTGTGATACCTTGCGTTTTCAAACTCTCTGCCAACCGACTTGCTAATCTCTGCGCATTCCCAGTCTGTGATCCGAATAAGATCGTCGCTTCACGTGGGACTTGCGTCACGACAGATACGGGTGCTGCTGGAGGTATCGCCAATACGTCGTTTACCGTCAATGGTGCTGTCAGCGTATTCGCACTCACCATACGATAAGCCGATAAATAACCGGCTAGCCAGCTCATTTGGACATCCGTTAAAGTTGGGAGCAGCTTATTGATTAGCTCTGTTTGCTCACTTGTAAATGGACTATTCGTAACTTGAAGTTGCAACACGAACCACCTCGCAGAAATATATAAAATCCGATAAAAACACTAGGTATTATTAATATTTATACTAAAACAGATTTGCGAAAGGTTCAACCTAAATATCGACAATTATTTATTAGATATTTTTAAACTTTTCATATTTTTACTTATAAAGCTGTAATGCTGTGAACCAGACTAGATTTACCCATGAAAAAAATGCACCCCGTGTAAATTCATTGGTTTACCCGAGGGGGGAATGCCATGAATTAGGGTGCATTTCAATGCCGTTATTCTATCCTTTTTAATGATTCAATCATATTGATTTGGGTTACTTTTCTTCGAAGTAATAAATTCGAGAGGATGGTAAGTACGTATGCAAGAATAACAGATACCAGCAATATAAAAATACTTAATTGATCCGGGATTTGCTGATGGGAACTCGACAATGCCTTGACGACCATTCCATACATATAGCCACTGATCGGTAAGGCTACAATGACTGCAAATGTGGCTAGAATGATGTTTTCAAAGAAGATAAGTCTGTTTATCTTGTTTTTCTGATAGCCTAATACCTTAAGTGTTGCTAGCTCGCGGTTCCTTTCATAAATATTGATGGAAGATATCGTATAGATGGCGCCAAAGGAGAGTATGACGGCACAAATGATAAACATGATAAAGATGAAACTGTTTTGCTTCAAAATATATTGAGCCGATTCCTTCAAGTTATGCTTATCTGCAATCGTATCCACATGTTGATCTTGCTCAAAGAAATCACGAATGCTTGTAAGTTCTGTGGCGCTACTGGCCTCCACTAACAGCGAGGTTGTGTTGAATGGGATGCCAAATTGCTCTAGATACGCTGGCGTGCAATAAAACGACGGATTCGAATACTGGGTGGATATGGATATAACCTTCATGTCGACTGTTTGATTCGCAAGCGCCGGCTCGGTGAACTTGAGTTGAATCGTATCGCCTGCTGCAATCTGATAGGTGTCGGCATACGATTTGGGTACCAGCACCCCACTGTCTTCCAAAGCAAGCCGATTGTCATTTTCGTCAAAGAAATGAATGAGATTGTTTTCTTTCTTCGTAACAACTAACGTTGCGTTTTGGTTATCATCACCTTTGATGAATTCCACAGGAAAGGTGGATAAATCATAACTACTTTTCATACCGGAGGGTAGTTGTATCGTATCTGGAGTTATTCCACTCGTGTAATCGACTCTTAAATCATAAGTATTCACCTCTTCCATCTGGTCAGCTACTTTTTGCAAAGCCATTTGCGTACCAAATGCCGTAATCAATAACACCGTGCTGACCACGACACCGATGGAGCTAGCTAGCGCTTTGGATTTACTCAGAAATATATTTCTCAAAATGAGCTTGTAGCTGTAGGAAAGATGACGCCATATCCCCGGAATTCTCTCGATGAGCAGCTTCTTCATCTTCTTCGGCGGTTTGGGACGCATCGCCTGAGCTGCACGTTCTTGTAGGATCGCTCTGCCGCTCAAGTAGCAGGATAGCATTCCAAACGCACTCGAGAAAAGAATTGGGGGGATGATGGAAGTGAAGGATAGGGAGAAGACAATGTCAGGCAGCGAATAGGCTTTGGCATTCGATGCTTTGATTAATGGGATAAATACGCTAGCCGCAAGGACACAACCTAATAAGGAGCCAATGATCCCTACCAGCACGGGGTAACCCATGTAATGCAGCATGATGTTTCTGTTGCTGACACCGAGCGCCTTCATGATGCCTACTTGATTTCTCTGCGAATCAATGATCCGCGACATGGTGAGGAATAGAATAATCGCCTCGATCACAAAGAGAACCAACGGGATAACCCTACTCATCAATTGGTTATTATGGATCGTTTGTTGAAGTTGCGCATAGCTGAATGTCCGTTCTTTACTGATTTGGCTTACATAGGAGAGCGCTTTGGATTGTGCTTCAATGGTCTGGCCTATCTGTGCAATATCGTAACCTTCCTCGGCATCAATCAAAATTTCATTATAGTCTAAGACGCCTGCAAATTGGGGTATCGCCGCTTCTGTCATATACGCTACGCCGAAGGTTTTATGGTCTTGGATTTCGTTCTTTTTGGCATATTCCACATTCTCGCCCAAGCCGCTTATGGTGAACGTCACATTTTTCTCATGCGCACGGATCTGAATTTGATCGCCGACTCGGTACTGATGCTCCTTGGCATAATGGGAATCCAGCAAGATCTCGTCCTTTTGGGACGGAATGCGGCCTTCAATCAGCGTAGGTGTATTGATTTCATTGTGAACAGGGATCGAATGGATCTTTAAGGAAGCTTTCATATTGTCAAAAGCTTGCGTCGCATCCAGCGTGTACCGTTCTTCGATTTTGTGTATCCCTGGAATTAGGCTTAACTCCGCCACGTCCTGCTTGGAAATTTGGCTGTAATAGACATTTAAGTCGCTTAAATTATGCTCTTGAAAGTACCCCTTCGTATATGCGCTAAGATTATCGCTTAACGTGACCAGCCCTGCGTAGAAAAAAGCGCCTACGGCGATCACCAACACAAAGGCGATAAATTGCCCGATCGAATGTTTGATATCCCTTAGTAATTTTATAAATAACTTCATCCTTACCACTCGATCCCTTCAACATTCTGTTTGTCGTGATTCACTGTAACGCTCTCGATCATTCCGCTCTTCACCTTAATAATTTTATCCGCCATCGGAGCAATCGCGGAGTTATGTGTGACCAAAACAACGCATTTCTTCGTCTCCTTGTTCAGATCTTGAAGTAGCTTTAGGACGGACTTCCCTGTCACATAATCCAAAGCCCCGGTTGGTTCATCACATAGTAAGAGCAAAGGATTTTTTGCAACAGCTCTTGCGATCGCCACTCTTTGTTGTTCTCCTCCAGAGAGCTGGGAAGGGAAGTTTTTGATACGATCCATTAATCCAACTTTATGTAGAATTTCTTTGGCATCTAGATGGTTCTTACATACTTCCGTGGCAAATTCAACATTTTCTAGCGCGTTTAAATTGGGAATCAAGTTATAGAATTGAAATACAAAGCCAACTTTCTCGCCGCGATACACTGTTAATTTTTTTTCATTGAACCTTGTGATTTCTTGATCACCAACAAACACATGGCCTGTAGTCGCCGTATCCATACCGCCAAGGATATTCAAAATTGTACTTTTGCCGGCACCACTAGCACCCAAAACAACGACGAATTCTCCCTCTGATATGGAAAAATCAACACCAGCAAGAGCCTTGATCGTTACTTCTCCGATTTTGTATTCTTTCGTTACGTTTTTGAATTCGATTAACGTTTTCATTTTCACGTCTCCTTCGTTTCCGGGGAGATGGAAATAGTCAAACTGCCAACCGGAATTCGACCAGCTGCAGCGGAAACTTGATTTACCCCCCTAATGCTCCAGATCTGAATTAAATTACCATATATTATTCAAATTGATTATACGAAGGCAAGAGAAGGGAAACACCCATCTTTAGTCTCCACTTCAGCTAGACCAAAGTCGGGTTCAAACATCGCTGTGCCTCCCGAATTAAGATTATACATCGCCAAAAAAGCCACCATAGGGTGGCTTTTTTGGCGATGTATGATTTTCCTACGAACGATTATGATTTGGCAAGAAATTCTTCATGGAATATTAAGTTAATTGAAGGTCCCCTCAAGTAAACCCTTTTTTTCTAAAGCATCTTCTAACTTTACATAATCGTAACCAAGATCTTTGGCAACTGCTTCAAAAGTAATTTCACCATTTGCTACGTTTACTCCAAGTTTTAATGCTTCGTTCTCAGCGATTGCTCTATATACACCTTTGCTTGCTATCTGCAATGCATATGGAAGAGTTACGTTCGTTAAAGCAATGGTAGAGGTCCGCGGAACCGCACCAGGCATGTTAGCTACAGCGTAATGAACGACGCCATGCTTAACATAGGTCGGATTGTCATGTGTTGTAATTTGATCGATCGTTTCAACGATTCCACCTTGGTCGATGGCAACATCAACGACAACTGAACCAGGCTTCATTGCTTTCACCATTTCTTCCGTTACCAGTTTTGGAGCTTTTGCACCAGGAATCAATACGGCACCAACTAAAAGATCAGCTTCAGCTACTGCTTGTGCGATATTGAATGTGTTGGACATTAGTGTTGTAATTTGATTTCCGAAAATATCATCCAATTGACGTAAACGGTCAGCGCTTAAGTCGATAATCGTTACATCAGCGCCTATTCCAATCGCCATTTTTGCTGCGTTCGTACCTACAATACCGCCGCCAATAATGGTCACTTTCCCACGGTTCACACCAGGAACACCTGCAAGGAGAATTCCTTTGCCTCCGTTTGATTTTTGTAGAAATTGGGCACCAATCTGTGTAGCCATCCGGCCAGCAACCTCACTCATCGGCGTTAGCAATGGTAAGGTGCGATTCACCAAAACGGTTTCATAGGCAATGGCAAGAACTCCTCTTTCTTTAAGTGCCTGGGCTAAAGCCGGTTCAGCGGCCAAATGCAAATAAGTGAATAAGATCAAGCCTTTACGAAAATAGCTATACTCACTTGGAAGTGGCTCTTTCACTTTCATAATCATATCTGATTTTCCCCATAAATTTTCCACATTTTCAACAATTTCCGCACCGGTATCAGCGTAATCCTCATTCGTAAAACCACTGCCTACACCAGCGTTTTTCTCTACTAACACTTTATGCCCGGCATTTACGAATGAAACGACACCAGCTGGTGTTAAAGCGACACGATTTTCGTTATTTTTAATTTCCTTAGGAATACCAATTATCATGAGAAGATCTCTCCTTCGCTATTAAGTTCTCATTTTTCCAGTCTGCTTTTTGAATAAATCTCATTTTGAATGCTTTTTTTTCATTATTAAATAAGCGATGGATAAAAACAGCAGCCAAGGGATACCGAATTGGAGCATAATTTTGAAATCAGTAAACCATGCTGTGATCATTAAACTTAGTAGGAGAAGTCCCCCCAATATCGTCAAATAAGGAAAGCCAATCATTCTTACCGGTAATTTTCGTCCGCCCATTTTATCCCATTTCTTACGGAAAGATAAATGAGAGATGAAAATAATCAACCAAGTAAAAAGTGAACCGAACATAGAAATCCCCATCATAAATGCATAAGATGATCCCGGCAGCAGCGCACTTACAACCGCAGCAAGAATAATTCCCATTGTGGAAACTGTTAGTGCAGTCGTTGGAACACCTTTCTTATTAAGCTTGCCAAGTACGGCTGGCGCAAGCTTTTCTTTTGATAAAGAATACATCGTTCGTGAGGAAGCATACAACTGTCCGTTCATGGAAGATAAAGCGGCTGTTAACACGATAAAGTTCATTATTCCAGAGGCGCCAGGTATGTTTAAGATTTCCATTACTTTTACAAATGGACTTTCTTCAATTCCTGCAGATTGCCAAGGAACAATCATCAACATGATCGCCAAAGTAAACACATAGAAAATAGACAATCGGAAAACAGTTGCTTTCAATGCTTTCGGTACCGCCACATCCGGCTCTTTTGCTTCACCTGCAGTAACCGCAACCAATTCTGTGCCTAAAAAGCTAAAAAGAGATATAAAGACGGCAATCCACATCCCTTTAAAACCGAATGGCAGGAAACCTCCATGATCTACCAGGTTATTCGCACCCACATTTTCATAACCTGAAGTTCCAAAAAGAACGTACGCTCCTAGAAGAATAAACACAACAATCGCACTAACCTTGATCATGGAAAACCAATATTCGAATGTCGCAAATGCATTCACGCTGGTAGCGTTTACATAAATAAGAACTGCTGTAAATACGATGATCCAAATGACACCAGGGACTCCTGGAAACCAGTATTTCATATAGACTGCGATTGCACTTATTTCAACCCCAATGGCAAAAACCTGGGCAATCCAATAAGAGTACCGGACAAGAAAGCCTACCATGGGATGAAGATATTTATCGGCAATCGTTCCAAAAGCTCCTGAAGTTGGATGGGCAACCGTCATTTCTGCCAAACATCCCATTAATAATAAAACGATAAAAGCACCTATTGTATAGCTGAGCAATACACCAGGTCCGGCAGTACGAATGGCTAGTCCACTTCCAAGGAATAATCCCGTCCCAATTGCCATCCCCATTGCGATCATCGAGAGCTGACCTGTAGTTAACTCCCGTTTTAAATCCTCACCGCTATGTTTATTCTCCATCTTTTTCATCCCCTTCAGGGCTTTGTCCGACCATATAAGCGTTTTACATTATGCAACTACTTCACGTTCATTTTTAAATTTCTCATACTGTTTTTCTGCCATGATCTTTTTAAGAATTTGAACCACTTCCCAAACTTCCTCGAAGGAAGAATAAAGGGCAACAGGTGCAAGACGAATGATGTTAGGTGCTCGAAAATCCGGAATGATCCCGTTTTCCTTCAGTGATTTACAAATTCGCGCTGCTTCAATATGCTCAAGGCTCACATGCCCGCCGCGTCGCGCATCCTCTCTTGGCGTTCCGATGACAAATCCCAAATCCGCTAATTCACTATCAATTAGATCCATTAAATATTGATTGATTTTAAGCGACTTTTGGCGAATATTTTCAATACCTGCTTCTGTAAAAATTTCCAAAGACCCAATCAAAGGGGCAACACTAAGCACATGAGGAGTTCCTATTTGGAAGGCTCCTGCGGAAAGAGCGGGAGTTAATGTATGCTCCATGTCGAATTGTTTCTCTTTAGCAGAACTAAACCATCCGGCGAGTCCAGGCATCCTTCCAAAATGCTTACGATTCACAAATAAGCCTCCAACACCACCAGGTCCGCCGTTCAAATGTTTATAATTACACCAAAAGGAAAAATCTACATCCCATTCGTTGAAGGAATGTGGAATTGAACCTACAGAGTGGCAAGCGTCAAAGCCAATTACAATACCTCTACGGTGTGCTTCATCGGTTAATCGTTTGATATCCAAAATTTGACCACTACGATAAAGTACGGTGGGCAAGAGGATTAAAGCGACTGTTTCCTCCATTGCTTCGATAATGTCATCTTCTTCTAAAAAGCGGCCATCTCGGCTTTTGACGCGAATAAGATGTGTATCTGGATCATATCCATGAATCCGTAACTGGCTTTGAAGAGCATAAATATCGGATGGAAATGTTAGTTCATCTGCTAAAATCTTTGTACGTTTTCCTTCTGGCGTATAAAAGGTAGATACAAGCTGATGCAGATTTACTGTCGTAGAACCGGTCACAATGACTTCTTCAGCTGAACCTCCTACTAACGGAGCAAGTTTCTCTCCTAGTTCCTCCGCCATAAAGAACCATGGATGTTTCCCTTGCGTCCAGCCATCGATACCATGTTCCTTCCAATCCTCTAATGATTCCAGGAGTGTCCTTTCCGCTCTTTTCGAAAGAAGCCCGAGCGAGTTCCCATCCATATAAATGGATCCTGGTTTTAAATAAAACTCTTCTCGAAAATGCGCAAGAGAATCTTCCTCATCCAATTCTTGCGCATACCGTAAAGTTACATCAAAGTTTTTCAAAAGCATCATGATTCTCCCCTTTACAGATAATAATAAAGCGCTTTCTCAAATGAATATGACATAATGTCAATAACATTATCTATTTAAATATGACATGGTGTCAATAATAATTTTCATCCAGTTTTTAACACACGAACCCCCCTGATGATATCCCTTTTCTTTTCATAATAATTCATATATTCTAGAGATAATGAGTAGTGGAGGAAAAGGAATGAATAATCATAACGAGGATAAAAGACATTTACGATCGCTGAATACACGAAAAAAATTATTAGAAGCCGCAAGGGAAGTCTTTCTTCAAGAAGGTTTTCAAAAAGCAACGATCTCGCAAATGATTAACAAAGCGAGTATCGGATACGGAACGGCATATGTACATTTTGGAGGAAAAGAAGATCTATTAATCGTATTGATGGAGGGTGTCATGGAGCGATTTTTTGAAATTGCTGAGATCTCCTTCCTGCCAAAATCGAAACAAGAAGCTGAGGAAATCGTTCGTAAACAAGCGAATGATTTTTTGAAAATGGCTGAAGCCGAACGGGATATGATGCAAGTCTTCGAACAGGCAATTGGGGTCTCTTCTTTAGTTTCAGATAAATGGAAAGCCATACGGGAAAAATTTATTCAGCGTATTTCAAAAGACGTTGCCTACGCACAACAAAACGGGTTAGCTAGATCAGGAGTTAATCATGAGATTGTGGCACGAGGTTGGTTTTTTACGAACGAAATGTACTTATGGGAAATTGTCAGGGACGAACACCATAGTTCTGTCGAGGAGATCGCTAGAACGATCACTTCTGTCTACGTCACAGGTCTTTATTTATAGTGTTGGATCTGACCATGAGTTCATCAGAACTGAGCTTTTACCTACGTGGAGGTATGAAAGTACTACCATCTACGATCATAGCTTGAGGATTCAACGCAGCCGAGTTGGCTGCGTTGTTTAAGTTTGGTGGGCCTAGGGGGATATCCGCTCGATCAACTCTCGCTATCCCTTTCTATGGGAAGTCCCATTCCTGATTAATTTTGCTATCGGAGATTACTCAACGATGACAAACTTAGTGGTAGACTGTGACGCCGTGCTCCTACATTAGAAGTATTTCTTCGATGCCTAATCTCCATTACGTCCGTGCGGGCTGAACCCGGGGTTCTCACCCCAATTGGGACTTTCCACCAAATAAAAAACGCAACCCTCATCAGGTTGCGTTGTGTTTATAATATGGTGGAGCCTAGGGGGATACCGCTCGTCTAACTCGCTATCCTTTTCAATGGGATGTCCCATTCCTGATTTAACTTGCTCCCGATGATTACTCGACGATGACGACCTTAGCGGTAGACTGAGACGCCGTTTTCTTACCCCACAAAGTGACGATCTGCATTGTAGCTTATTCCGATTACTTTGCGTTCTTTCGTGCGAAGTTTATTCACTTCTTTTCATCCGCGCGGGCAGAACCCGGAGGTCCACCCCCTAAGTAATCCACCAAAATAAAAAAGCAACCTTACGGCTGCATTTATTATTTTTGGTGGAGTCTAGGGGGATATCCGCTCGTCTAACTCGCTATCCCTTTCATGGGATGTCCATTCCTGATTAACTTGCTGTTGATTAATGCTCGACGATGACAACCTTAGCTGTAGACTGAGACGCCGTGCTCCTACATTAGAAGTTTTATCTACGAAGCATGCTCTTTTCTTTTCGTCCGCGCGGACTGAACCCTGGGGTTCTCACCCCCTAAGCAATCCACCAATTAAAAAACGCAACCCTCATCAGGTTGCGTTGTGTTAATAATTTGGTGGAGCCTAGCGGGATATCCGCTCGTCTAACTCGCTATCCCTTTCAATGGGATGTCTCATTCCTCATTTAACTTGCTGCCGTAGATTACTCGACGATGACAACCTTAGCGGTAGACTGCGACGCCGTGCTCCTGCATTAGAAGTATTTCTTCGAAGCTACTCATTCATTACGTCCGCGCGGACTGAACCCCAGGGTTCGCCCCCTAAGCAATCCACCACAACAAAAAAACCACGTCCGAAGACGCGGTTAATATTCATTGTGGTGGAGCCTAGGGGGATCGAACCCCTGACCTCATCGCTGCCAGCGATGCGCTCTCCCAGCTGAGCTAAGGCCCCATTTGCAGGACAAGCATAGCATAATTCGAAAAAAGTTGTCAATACAAAAGTTGGATAAACTCGGCGGACTATAGATCCGTTAAACGTCGAATACTAACCCATCATAACGAATAAGCGGACACAGAAGCCTTTATATGACCTATGTGAAGCCCCTCAAGGCTCCAAACCAATACATAAGCGTGCTACAGTCCGTTAGATCCGAAATCCAAGCAATTTGGGCGCATATAACGTCCTTTGTGTCCATTACACCTGCATTACTCATACCCACAGCCATGCGCGCCAAGTCCTACTTATTCATCAATCGTATGCTTCGATAACAACCCCGTTAGCTCTTTCATGAACATATTAATGTCCTTGAATTGACGATACACGGAAGCAAAACGCACATACGCGACTTCGTCCACCGGATAGAGTTGCTCCATCAGAAGCTCACCGATTGCACGGCTCTCTACCTCAGGATTTGCTGTGTTCCGCAATGCCTTCTCGACTTCAGAGACGATCATCTCCAGACGCTCCATCGGTACAGGTCTCTTCTCACATGCGCGAATGAGGCCGCGCAATACTTTGTCGCGACTGAATTCTTCGCGGTTACCTTCTTTTTTGATGACAATGAGTGGCGTCTCCTCGATCATTTCAAAAGTTGTAAACCGTCGACTGCAGCTCTCACATTCTCGACGACGTCTGATGGATCTATTCTCGTTAGCAGGCCGTGAATCCAGCACCTTTGTCCCCGAATAATCGCAATGCGGACATTTCATAAATAAATTTCCTCCGTCTCAAATCAATTACTTTAAATTTCCATTCGTCACCTGAATAACAATCATCGTTAAGCACATAATACAATTACCAACCGCAAGGAGGTGAATACAGAGATGAGCGGAAACCGTTCTAGCAACACACTTGTCGTTCCTCAAGCAACTGCTGCTCTTGATCAAATGAAATATGAAGTTGCTCAAGAGTTAGGCATCGCTATTCCACAAGATGGTTACTATGGCAACATGGTAACACGTGACACAGGTTCTATTGGTGGTTACATCACCAAACGCCTTGTAACGATCGCCGAGCAACAACTTGCCGGTCAACACAGATAATTAAACTTTTGGAGAGAAGCGTTGGTCAGGCTGTTCATACAGCTTGTCCCACGCTTTTCTTGTTTATCCCATGAAAAACAAGCCATTACAGTTCATTCTGATAAAGATCCTTATATTTATTATAATAATAAACGACACGCTGTACATAGTTTTTCGTCTCCCCGTAAGGGATCTTCTTGACGGTCTCGAATTTGCCGTCCCATGTCTCGTTCTGAAGCCACTTCGCAACCACACTCGGTCCTGCGTTGTAAGCGGCTAGCGCGACGTATGTATTATTGTTGAATTTCGTTAATAATGACTTGATATACCACGAACCGATCTGAATATTCGGTTCGGCTTCATGTTTCACCTCATCCATCGTCACGGAATCGAACTTCCCCTTCTCAATGACCCAGCTCGCCGTATTCGGCATCACCTGCATGAGCCCGAGTGCTCCCTTCCGCGATTCACTACTTAACTTATAATTACTTTCCACCCGAATAATTGCAGCGATCAGTAGAGGATCCACATCGAAGGTCTTCGCGTGCTTCACAATGGCTTCTTTATAGTGAATGGGATAAATCCATCTCCCCATCCAACTTGAATTGAAGAACAATACGGATACCAAAGCAATGAAAAGAACGAGCAATACCCTTTTTTTTCGTAATACCTTCATTCGATCCCCTTTCTGCGCAAGAATTGATCGATTTGTTCCATCGTCTGCTCAAGTCCAAAGCGGTTATCGATGACAATGTCGGCTTTTTCTTTTTTACGTTCAATATCTAGTTGCGCGTTCAGCCTTCTGACAGCTTGTTCTTCCGTAATCTCATCCCGCTTCATCAGACGTTCGATCTGTAGCTCCCGCGGGACATAGACGACCATTATCTCATCGAAAAACCCTTCATATGCTGCACCTGCCTCGTACAACAGGGGAATATCTGCCACGATCAGTTTCTCCGGATGTTCCTTCTCATACGCTGTCATCCGCTCATGAATGCTCGTCCGAATCGCAGGATGCGTAATGCTCTCCAGCACTTGACGTTCTGCCGGATTCGAGAATATGATCTCGCCGAGCCGTTTGCGATGAAGCGTTCCATCTTCTTGTAAAATATCTTGTCCAAAATGTGCTGCTACTTGCGCCAAAATGGGAGACCCTGGATCCATAATCTCTCGCGCAATTTGGTCTGCATCTATAAGTAAGGCACCCCGAGCAACAAGGAGCGACGAGACTGTACTCTTGCCCGTCGCAATGCCACCAGTTAACCCAATATTCATATTTGTCACCTCAGAATATAATACCTCAATGAAATCAACAACTAGAAAAACCTTAGGATTCCCATAATGATAAGCACGACACCTGGAATAAAGGACAGTTTGCGCAGCCATTGCAGTCCCGCGAACATCAGTCCTACCCGCGTCCCTAAATAGAGGAAGCTGCCGCTGGCAAGCGTGATCGAAATACAAGTCCATAATGGCGAGAAGCCCAACAATGCAGCACCTAATCCGGCGCCAAAAGCATCCAGCGACAACGCAATACCTAGCAATGCCGCTTCCGATGCCGATATCACACCCGAACGGTCGACATCCGCCGCCGATGGGGACTTCAAAATTTGAATGACAAGACCAAATGCCCGAATCTCAAACGTGAATACCGTCTTCTTCGTTGCCGATGCATCTTGCTTAACCGCGCTATCTTCTGTAGGTCGATTTAACTCAGTCCCCGCATCCACATCGCGATCCTTGGAGCCAATGAGTTGAATCAGCGCCCAGCCTCCGATGCCCATCAGAATTAGGGCACCAATCCATTTACTAATCTCAGGCGATACATAATTGGCAATCCATACCCCAATCAACATGGAGGTATAAATAATAATGCCTGAACAAGCGGAGATAATGATAATCGATAAGATTGGAATCCGTATTTTTCGCAAGCCATACGTAACCCCAACACCAAACCCATCCAGGCTAAGTGCGCATGCGAGCAATACTAAAGACAACAAATGCACTAGCATTCCATACCCTCCCGCCTGCAGCTCTATAAGTCACCATCGTGTTGGTGCAACTGTGCCGCAATGTCTTCCACATCATATGGGCGGGGGGAGGAATAAGTGCCTACTATTTTATTAGGAATCCGGTTGGCAGTGCGGACAATAATGTGTACCACGACCGCCAACGACTGTCTTCACAATGGCTGTACCACACGTTACACACGGCTCGTCTTTCCTGCCATAAATCTTCAAATATTGTTGGAACATGCCCATCTCACCTTGTCCATTCACATACGATTTGATCGACGACCCTCCTGCTTCCACGGCTTCTTGCAGGGTTGCGATCACGGCATGATAGATGGCTTCAAGCTGTTCATCCGAGAGCGTATTCGCTTTCACTTCCGGATGGATACCTGCTCGGAATAGGGCCTCATCGACATAAATATTCCCAATCCCGACGACATATGCCTGATTGAGCAAGGTTGGCTTAATAAGCGTAGCACGTTTACCAATGACAGCACGGAACTTCTCGAATGTAAATTGCTCATCTAGCGGTTCTAACCCGAGCTTGTTCAGCGGTGCCATCACGAACTCTTGACCCGGCTCGAAAAGATGCATCGTGCCGAACTGTCTTACATCCTTATAACGAAGCTCCGTCTGATCGGTAAAGTGAAAAATAACGTGCGTATGCTTCTCCACCGGCTCGTCCGAACGATACATCCCGTACCGTCCTTCCATCCGCAAATGCGATACGAGCACTAGCCCGTCCAATACGAGGCGCAGAAACTTCCCCCTGCGCTCGACCTTCTGGAATGTATGACCTTCCAGAAGATATGCGAACTGCAGCACATCATCTGGACGTTGTATGATTCGAGGGAGCGATACAGTGACTCGTTCGATCGTCTTCCCTACAATTAATTGATTTAATGTTCTTGTTACGGTCTCGACTTCCGGCAATTCCGGCATATGACTTCACCTCATCCTTCATTATACCGAATTCAAAGGATCTTTTCTCTTGGATTATTTTGCTTCATACCAGTTCGCACCAAAGCTCACGTCGGCTTGAAGCGGAACATCTAGTTTAAGGGCTCCCGCCATCACATCTGGTACGAGCTTCTTCATCATCTCCAGCTCCTCAGCCGGTACTTCGAACACCAATTCATCGTGTACCTGAAGCAGCATGCGGCTCTTGAGCTTCTCATCTTCAAGGCGCTTTGCCATCTGCACCATGGCAAGCTTGATAATATCTGCTGCCGTCCCTTGGATCGGCGTGTTCATTGCAGTCCGTTCCGCAAAAGAACGAAGGTTGAAGTTCGACGCCGTAATCTCAGGCAAATACCGTCTGCGTTCAAGCAACGTCGTCACATAACCGTCCTGACGCGCTTGCTTCACAATATCGTCCATATATTTGCGAACCCCTTGGAATACGGCAAAATACTGCTCAATGAACTGCGCCGCATCTCGACGTGTAATGTTCAAGTTCTGCGACAAACCATAATCACTAATCCCGTATACGATACCGAAGTTGACCGCTTTCGCTTGGCGACGCATATTCGCATCAACCGCTTCAGCCGGTACCCCGAATACATCCATGGCGGTCTTCGTATGAATGTCCATATTATGAACGAACGCTTCAATTAACTTCTCATCTTGCGATATATGCGCCAAGACCCGCAGCTCGATCTGCGAATAGTCCGCTGCGAGAATCGACCAGCCCGGTTCAGACGGCACGAATACTTTCCGGATTTTGCGTCCTTCTGCAAGACGAATCGGAATATTCTGCAAGTTCGGAAACTGACTACTAAGACGCCCTGTTGCCGCGATCGTCTGACGATAGTACGTATGCACTTTCCCAGTCTCTGGGCGTACCTCCTTGAGAAGACCTTCAACATACGTCGATTGCAGCTTCGCAATTTGTCGGTAGTGGAGAATCTGCTTCACGATATCATGATAAGGTTCCAGCTTCTCCAGCACTTCCGCATCCGTCGAATAGCCTGTCTTGGTCTTCTTCATGACCGGCAATCCTAATTTATCGAACAGAATCTCTCCAAGCTGCTTCGGTGAATTAATATTGAACTCCATCCCTGCAAGGCGATAAATATCCGCAGCCAGATGATTAATTATCACTTCAAACTCACGCCCGAGATCTCGTAGATCTTCCACGTTAACGGCAATCCCCTGTTTCTCCATATCCGCGAGAACTTTGGACAAAGGAAGCTCCAAATCGTAATACAACATATGCATCTCGTTCTGCTCCAGAGCTGCTTGCTGCTTCACCATAATCTGTTGAACAGCCATTGCCTTGCGGCCTAAATGCTCGCTAAGCGTTGCTAGGTCCGGCACTTTGAACTTGGCGCCTTTTCCGAACACATCCTCATCACGTCTCAGCGATGGTAATTCATATTTGGACGCCAAATAATCAATCGTCTGGTTCGAATCCGTCGGATCCAGAATGTAGGCTGCGAGCTGTACATCGAAAGCGGCACCTTCAAAAGCGATCCCTTGCCAATGCAGCGCAAGATCCGTCTTATGCAGATCATACCCACGCTTCGGAATGGATCCGTCTGCAATCCAAGCACGAAGAGGAGCCGATTCATCTGATTTTAACTGTGCGTAAGGTACATAATAGCTTGTATCCGACGTCCGGAAAACGACACCGATCACATCCGATTGATGCGGGTTCTCTCCGATTGACTCGGTATGGAATACTTCTACATTCGTTAAGTCCGCGACGAGGGCAGGCAGCGTGTCCGAATCAACGACGACCAAGTTCAGTGGTGCAACCACTTCAGGCTCCATACCCTCAATCGCTTCTCCAGATTCGTCTAATGCAGCAATCCGCTCAATTAACGATTTGAACTCCATTTTGCGGAAGAAAGGAATAGCTTGTACAGCCGGAATACCTTTGAACTGAAGGTCATCCCAAGTCTGCGTCAGAGGTACCTCGCGGAATATCGTAGCGAGCTCTTTACTCATTCGCGCAGAATCGGCATGCGTCTCGATGTTCTCCTTGATCTTCCCTTTTAATTCTCCAGTACTCGCGATCACATTCTCAACGGTTCCAAATTGATGAAGCAGCTTGAGCGCGGTCTTCTCACCGACCCCAGGTACGCCAGGAATATTGTCCGATGCGTCTCCCATAAGACCTTTCAAATCAATAATCTGATTCGGAGTCAAGCCGTATGTTTCCTGAATTTGCGCAGGGTCATACGCTTCGATCTCGGTAACCCCTTTACGCGTTATGGCAATGGTGACATGATCGGAAGCCAGCTGCAGCATATCTTTATCCCCGGAAATGACCATCACTTGCTTCTGCTGCTCGTCCGCTATACGCGTAAGTGTCCCAATAATATCGTCTGCCTCATAGCCGTTCAGTTCGAAATGAGTAATTCCGCACGCTGTCAGTAGTTCGCGCAGCAGCGGAAATTGCTCGGACAACTCCGAAGGCGTCTTCGCACGACCACCCTTATAATTCTCGTAACCGGCATGACGGAACGTCACTTTCCCGGCATCGAACGCCACCATCAGGTGGGTTGGTTTCTCTTCTTCAATTAACCGCAGCAGCATTGTCGTGAAGCCATATACCGCATTTGTATGTAATCCGCTGGAATTGGTTAATGGCGGCATCGCATAGAAGGCGCGATTCGCGATACTGTTTCCATCAATCACAATCAGTTTGTCCATTGTACACCCCTAATTTAAGCGTCATGTGTATTAGTACGTTGAAAATAGTGTTGTTCGTACACCGCCCGCTCCGCGTCTGAATCGTTCTTCCGATCGCTCTTGTCCTCAGATTTCTTGGATTGGATTGAACCGTAAATGGTAGAATTCCGATGACAAAGGCGAACGCTATCGCTTCTCCAGTACGATTTCAGCCGCTCCGCTGACATGCGACGGATTATGTGAACATGCTGCCCGGTGGAGTGTAGTGGTTAACTGCTTTTTTGCAGTTATTCCGCACTCCGCGAACCAGATCCGGCTAATTAACTGCTTTTTTGCAGTTAATTCACGCTCCGCACACCAGAACCAGCCAATTAACTGCTTTTTTGCAGTTATTTCACGCTCCGCACGCCAGTACCAGCCAAATAACTGCTTTTCAGCAGTTAATTCACACCCAGTACGCTAAAAACAGCCTTTTTCAACGTCAAAAGACACATACGCCTATTCTTCCCTCCATTTTACCATATAGAAGGGGGAGTTAAAAATGCAAAGAAAGCTTTCCTGCAAGGTAGCCATGACCGGCCTGCAGAAAAGCTTACGTATCGTTGTATGTTGTGTATCATCACGCATATCTAGCGTTTTAACTTGCGATTGTTGAACCAGAGTGGAATGCGGAATACCATATTGATCAACAAGACAACGAAGACTAGAACCGCGGCGGATTTGTCCGCAATTTGCCGTGCATCCTCGACGATGGCTTCCGATTGCACGTACCAGAGATGAACCGCAAGGGTCTCACCCGGCGCGAACAGACTGAAATCCCACATTTCGCCCGATGTGCTAAGCCCCGCTGTTAGAATAATAACCGCAGATTCCCCGAATGCACGTCCTGCGACGAGACATACACCGGTCACAATCGCATTCATTGCGACAGGCAGTACGACTGTACGAATACACTGGAATCGAGTAGACCCTAACGCATACGATGCGTTCCGCAGATCATTCGGCACCGCACGAATCGCCTCTTCCGTAACACGCGTCAACATCGGCAAGTTCAAGAACGCCAAACTGATCGAGCCGCCGAGAATCGTAAGTCCTATGCCAAAGTATTCTGCGAAAATTGCGAGTCCGAGCATCCCAAACACGATCGAAGGAACGGAAGACAAGGCCTCAACGCAAATACGCAAACCTTCCGTAAATTTGTTCGCTGGTGCATATTCCGCCATGTAAATGCCTGCACCAACCCCAATCGGTATGGAGAAGATCAAGGAAAGGATGAGAACATAGAACGAGTTGAACAGCATAGGCCCAATCCCGCCGCCCGCTTCAATCTCGTCTGGCAAATCAACCAAGAACTTCGGTGTAATCTCAGGTAACCCTTTATGCATAATCGTATAGAGCAGCCAGAAAATAAGCAGCAATATCAGCAAGCCAATACCCCAAAACAACCCGGTTGCCATGCGATCCATGAAGCGTGCACGCATATTGCGTTTTGTCGCTGTGAACCCACTCATGCCTGTGCACCGCCTTTACCCCGTAAGAATCGAATAATTAGAATCAGAATCATGGATATCGCTAATAGCAGGAACGCCATCATATGTAACGCATAGTTCCAAGTCGACTCGAACTCCACATTCGAGATCTGCATCACGATGTTACTCGTCAGTACGGAAGTAGGTGTGAAAAGGGTCTTCGCAAGCTGCGCGGTATTCCCGATCACCATCACGACGGCCATCGTCTCCCCAATCGCACGCGTCATGCCCAGGATCACCGCCGTCATAATGCCTCGACTCGCCGCAGGCACAATCACTTTGAGAATCACTTGTAATCGTGTCGAACCTAGCGCGTAAGCCGCTTCACGATACTTCTTCGGCACCGCTGTGATCGCATCATCACTGATCCGGCTAATCGTTGGTAAGATCATAAGCGAAAGGACAAGCGCAGCCGCGAAGATCCCGTCTGCAAGCCCTTCACCTGTCCACTCACGCAAGAGCGGAATCAGGACAGTTAGACCTAGATATCCATATACAATCGAAGGAATACCGACTAGAAGATCCAGTACAGGTCGAATGAAGCTGCGGAACCAAGCTGGAGCAATCTCCGCATTGAAGATCGCAATCGCGATCGAGATCGGCACGGAGATCAGCAGCGTCAATCCCGTCAACGTAATCGTGTTCACGATGAATGCTGCAGCACCATAATGCTCTTCTTCCGGTGCCCAGTTGAACGAGAGGAAGAACTCCTTGAAGGATACCGTCTCAAAGGTTAAGAAGCCAGTTTTGGCAATAAAGACGATGACCAGCGCTAAGACGAAGCATAGTGCAAGGATACTGAATAAAAAGTAGCTCTGGAACAGCCGATTCGTAAATCTTACGCGAGCTGCACGATTGAACTTCGACTTCGACGTAACATCGCCAAGGATCGACGACTGTGGTGCCTGTTCAGAAATAGGCGTATGCATAAGGTTCCTCCCATAAAGCAACCAGCCCAATTTCGCTCAGGCTGGCCGCTAGGTTGTTCATGAATAATCGGTTTATTTCATTGCGGAAAGTGGAATGAATTTCATTTTCTTCGCTGTTGTTGTTTGGAACTTTTTGTTCTGAATGTACTCGATAAATGCTTTCACTTCGCCTGTTGGTTGGCCTTTTGTCATGTAGTAGCCATATGACCAAATTTTATATTTACCGTTGATAACATTTTCAGCTGTCGCTTCAACGCCGTTGAACTTCACAGCTTTAATATCGCTGTTCACATATACCAAGTCGATGTAACCGATCGAGTTCGGTGTTGTTGCGACTGCTGTTTTCATATCGCCGCTGGATCCTACTTCTTTATAGTTCTTGCTCTTCTTCACGATATCGCCGCCGCCAAGCGCTTTAGCTTGATAGTTAACGCGTGTACCGGAACCGAAGGCACGAGTGATCACAACGATATCTTCATCCGAACCGCCAACATCTTTCCAGTTCGTAATTTTACCGGAGTAAATGCCTTTCAATTGCTCTGTCGTAAGGTTATCTACACCTACGTTCTTGTTTACGACTGTTGCGAAAGGAATGACAGCGACTTTGTTCGCCACTTGACCATCAAAAGCTTTGAATCCTGGAACGTCCGTGCTTGCATCCCAGTCACATGCGCCGATGTCCGCGATGCCTTTTTTAACCGCTTGAGGTCCTGTTACGGAACCTTTACCGGATGCTGCGAAGGATACTTTCGGGTGAAGCTTTTGGAATTCTTTTGCCGCTTGAAGTGTTAATGGAAGAAGGGCTGTGGAGCCGTTAATCGTGATTTTCCCCTTCAATGTATCGCCAGCCGCTGCTGCGGAACCTGCGAATGCTGATGTGATGACGAACATTGTTGCTAATGTAAGCACAGTGAATTTTTTGAAAACGTTCATGTGTATATTCTCCTCTCGAGATTCAGGTTTAGTTTATTTCGTTAACGTCGTTGCTTGACCGTTCTGTACGATAAGAACTTTACCGTCAGCGATCAATGCGATCGTGGAACCATCTGCCGATACTGAAATTTCCGATACTTCCGCTTTAATCTTGAATAATTCTTTACGCTCGCCTTGCGCAGATACTTGAGCGATCGTCACACCAGATGCATCTTCCGTAGCAACAACAAGCGTATCTTGCGTTGTTACGGCACTCCAAAGTACATTTTTATCTGCGATAAGATCTGATAGATTCTTTCCGTCTGCGGAAATCGCCTTCAAGACATCATTCTCGACTTTGCCTTCTGGATCTGCGCTGATGTATACGACACGACCATCATTCAAGACATTAGCGAACAATTTGTTATCGAGCGCTTTTGTCAGTTGAATCGGCTTCGCATCTTTCTTCGTCAGGTCGAGCACGAACAACTGGGAGCCTGCTTTGGAATAGTCAATTTTGAGTGACTCTTCCGTGCTCTCTTTGTCGCTATCCGCAACACCTGTTACGTTCACTGTATACACCATTTTTGTTCCGTCTGCCGATACACGCGGCTCTGCTTTGTTCTCTACTTTATCCGATAGAATCGATTTCACCGAAGAGCCGCTTAGCTCGATGACACCGATTTTCTCTTGCTTATCACCTTGTGCGAAGTATACTTTTTTGCTGTCTGCCGTCCATACCAAATCCATTTTGACAGAGTTATCGCTGCTCCACACATGAGATGTTCCTGTATGTAAGTTCACGAGAATCAATTGTGCTGATGCGTCAGCATACACACCGTATTGACCATCTGGCGATACGACCATCGATGCAGCTTCATCTACCGTTGATAGAATCTCGTTCTTGTTGTTCGCAGCACGCAATTGATAGATTTCAGTTGCATCTGCATCATCTTTGTTCACGATCACAGCTGCGTTATTGATCAAACGCGGTGCGGAGAAAATACCTTCAAGGACTTTCACGCTCTTCACTTCTGTACCGTCGATTTCGCCACCTAGCGCATCTACGATCGCAGGCAATTCAACATACAAGACGCCTTGAACCGTTTGCGGTGCTGTAACGAATTTCGCTTCTTTGCCATTTGCCTTGAATTCTGCGCTGCTTGCAAAAATTTCAGCCGTGTGGAACTCGTTAAGCAACGTAGCGCTGCTGCCACTGCTGATATAACTTGCACCGAGTGAATTCGCAAGATCCGATGCGGCATAGAGCACTTGACTGCCAGATTTGATCGATTTCACAACAGACTTGATGCCATCCACCGATAACGTTGCGTTCACGACCGGGTTCGCAAGTACGTTACGTGCTTCGACACTTGCAGTTCCTTGCGTAGGTTTCTTCTCTACTGGTGCTGCGCTTGCAGCAGTTGTTGTTACAACAGCAGTGACTAAAGCAGATGCAATGACCTTACCCAACATGTTCTTTTTCATGGATTTCTTTTCACCCATTCTTTTCGGATTATGTAGCGGATTTGAACTTCTAATGTTATTTTCACATGGGATTGTTAAAAGACTTCGCATGAATTGTTCGCCAGATATTAATATTCGGTGAAGGAATTGTAAATAAAATTGTAAATTTTATGAAAAATACGATGGATTTCTTGTAAATAGTAGTTCTTTATACCTTATAAACGTAAAGTGATTAAGAAATAATCCCCATAGCAAAGAAGCATGCAACCGTAACAATGATTCTAACGGTCACACACTTCCTGCATTTCTTCTAACATTTATGATTAAATAGTAATGGTTATAGACTCGAATAGATCCCGATGTTGGAAATTGTCGGACACCATCTCGATTCAGTAATCGATAGCCGGATATAGCGGAATCTCACGGAATCGAATCGGCAAATTCGCTTATAACCAATCACTGTCCCACGAAATAACGACTTCCATTCTTCTCCGTCACGGTACTCTAAGACGAATCTTTCAATGCGCTGCCCTGATCGAATGTGTTCCTGTAGCACAACATGGTCAAACGTCGCTTCATGTTTCAAGTCAACTTCAATAATTGCTTGCTCCGTGCCTTCTTGCGGACACCAGTATGTATCGTTATTCCCATCAACCATGTTGCTTGCAGGTTGTCCCTCCATCGATTCCGAGGATTGCACAGATGCATGAGCTGCTAGATTGTCTTTGAATGTATCACGGATCAATTCACCGAGTTCCCTCAGGCGTGCTACATCATTTTCGTGAAACAGTCCACGGCGATCAGGCGGAATATTCAAGAGAAACATAGCGTTACCACCAACAGACCCATAGTAGATACGCCGTAGTTCATCTAGTGATTTAACCTTATCATCTTCTGAAGCATGATAGAACCATCCGGGACGAATCGATGTATTCACTTCCGCGGGGTACCATACCAGCTCGCTCTCCTGTTGTATGACCTCTCTACTGCCCAAATCCTTGTCTTCCGAACTGTATCTTCGCGCGAACTCCGCGTCATCCACTTGCTGCGATTTCTCTTGGATTCGCTCATTATCCCGAAGGGATGCAGGCACAACGCTCCACTCCGATTCTCGACAGTGACCCGCTTCATTGCCGCACCAACGAATATCCGGACCGCATACGGAGATTGCCGCATTCGGCTGCAGCTCCCGGATCAATGCATAGTAGCTTTCCCAATCATAGACTTGACGTTTCCCGTTCGGACCTTCGCCGCAAGCACCGTCGAACCAGACGCAGAATAGGTCCCCGTAATTTGTGAGCAGCTCTCGCAATTGATTTCTAAAATACGCATTATACAAGGGCGAATCGCCATAGGATTGTTCATGCCGATCCCATGGTGATAGATAGATTCCGAATTGGATGCCGCCCTTGCGACAGGCTTCGGATACTTCTTGTACAATGTCCCCTTTCCCGTCCTTCCATGGGCTATGTTGGACGGAATGGTCCGTATACACACTAGGCCATAAGCAAAAACCATCATGATGTTTGCATGTAAGGATCAAGCCTCTCATTCCCGCCGCTTTACACGCTTCCACCCATTGATCCGCATCGAATTCTGTAGGATTAAAAATCGAAGGATCTTCGTTCCCCATCCCCCATTCTTTATCGGTATACGTATTGACCGTAAAATGAACGAATGCGTAAAACTCCATTTCCTGTACAGTCAATTGGCGATCCGACGGCCTAACTTGTGCAGCATTTCTAATCATGCTGTTCATGACGATTCCTCCCTCATTGGACAAAACGAACCTCTTCTATACGGATCTATCCGTCACTTTTCAAGTCCATTGTAGAATACGATGACGAGGTTAATTAGCATTATAATAGTCAACTTTTGAACAAAAATAACCGAACCCCCAGGTCATAGGGAATTCGGTTATATCTTATAGGCTCTTAATTTTCTATAAATAAGTTCTTCACAGAAGGATAAATGTTCTTATAGCGCTCGAACTTACGTTGATAATGCGCATGAAGCGCATCATCTGGCGTATACACCTCTGCCGCCGCTCTAGATAAATATTGATCCGCGAACTCGGTATAGCTACTCACCCAACCCAGCGCAATGAATCCGCCTGAAGCTGCCCCTAGAGCCGGGAGGTATTGCGAATCTTGAGGAACTCGAACTTGGACGCCGAAAATATCCGCGATCATCTGACACCAGACAGGGCTCTTCGTTCCACCGCCAATGAGAACAAGCGGCTTCTGAAGCGCGTTACCGTCGCCGAGCTGCTGCTGCACTTGCTTCATCGCGAAGGCTACCCCTTCCAGCACCGCACATCCCATCATCGCCTTCGTCGTTGCCTGCTTCAGACCTATAAAACAACCTGTAGCCTGCTGATCTTGAATCGGCGAACGTTCCCCGTTCAGATAGGGCAGGAACAAGACGTGATTCTCGAATCGATTGACCGCCCGAACGGCTTCCTCAAACGCTTGATAAGCTGAGTTCGATCCATCCGTACCTTCGCTAAACGTTGTTACCGCCCACTGATGTGCATTACCCGCATTAAGCAGTGGTGCAACAGCGATCAACACACCATCCGCCGCATGGGCCAAGTGGAATACCCGACTCTCTGCGGGCAGCTTCTGATTGGACGTCATCCCAATCCATCCTGTCGTCCCAATGTAGCCATACATTTCACCGGGAGCCGTTACGCCGGCACCTATGGTCGTTGCTCCAGCATCGCCAATACCGCATAGCACCTTCGTCCCTACCCGGAATCCGGTCATCCGCGCAGCTTCTGGATGCACCTCGCCCGCGATCGCTTCCGGTGCCAAAATTGGCGGTAGCTTCTTCGCATCAAGTGCATAACGCGATAACCAAGCCGTTTCCCATTCCCGTATATGAAGGTTCATCATCCCGGTTGTCGCAGCAGTCGTCGCGTCCGTGACCGCCTGACCCGTAAGATGATAAATGACATAATCTTTGGAGCTGATCAGGTACCAAGCTGTCTTCACATCAAGCTCCGCTTCCCGCTCCTGCATCCATAACAGCTTCGCCAGTGGCGACGTGCCATCCAAAGCATTCCCGGTCACCTGGAATATCCCCTCATGACCGAGCTCCTGATTCATTCGTGCTGCTTGTTCTGCAGCACGTCCATCAGAATAGAGGATGGCAGGCCGGACAGGGAGGCCATCGGCTCGGATGGGAATGATATCTTGCATTTGTCCGCTAAATGTAATGAGTTCGATGTCATGGGCACGAATTCCACTGCTCCACCATACATCAGCAATCGTACACACGGCTTCCAACCATTGCTCTGGATGTTGTTCGATCCATCCTCCTTGAAGGAGTGTATGCATCGGAACATCCTGCTCTTGATGTAATCCCCCATGCTTGTCCACCAACACACCTTTGGTATTCGTCGTCCCGATATCAAAAGCAGCAATGTAGCCCATCATCTCACTCCTTCATATCTGCAAGCGTTGTGTTCTCTTTCATCTCCGAAATCAGACGGTACAAATAATCCTGCTCCCCCGTCTCGCAGCGTGCTACAAGAACCGACCCTACGACAGCGCCTTCGAAGCCGCTAGCCACGACGGACTTCACCCGGTCCCCCGATCGCAGACCGAACCCAGCAACGATCATCGCTGTCTTCGTGAACGTTCTAGCCTTCGCATACAGATCGGACAGATTCGTGCTGGAGTTCGCCAGCGGATTCCCTGTTGTTCCCGTGTAGAGCTGGGCATAGAGAATGTTGAGCGCGCTGCAGACCCGGTTCATCTCTTCATCCGGTAGCGCATCGTTAACGAATCCAACGACATCAACGCCATGCACCGCGAGGGCGGACTGCAGCGCGATTTGATCCTCGATGCTCGCATCCGGGATCACCAAACCATCGATCAGACCTGCTTCTGCGAGCTGCAGCGCAAGGCCCTCTTCGACGAGTTCCTTCTTGTAGCCCATCGCCCAGATCGGCTCATCCATCTGCTGGCGAAGACGCGTCATATAAGGCGTGAGCCAGTCATTGCCCGCTTCGTCCTCGGCATGTGCTTGAACCCGTTCATGTCCACGCTTAATGACAGCGCCGTCCATGTACGGATTCGCGCTTGGGATGCCAATCTCGAAGATGTCGATCCCTGCCGTCGCAGAATCCTTCACGATCTCAAGGGATTTCTCCACATCCGGATCTCCGGAGACGAAGTAGCCAATCAACAGCGCTTCTTGCAATTCTTCAATCCGTTGCCAAGCTTGTAAGTTTCTCTTGCTGTTAAAATGATTGCTCATCGCGAACCACGTCCGAACTTCTGCATAATAACGGCTGCAATGACGATCAACCCTGTGATGACGTCCTGCATAAATGTCGGAACCTGCATAATCGTAAGTCCATTCGCCAGAATCCCGATAATCGCGGCGCCCACGAAGGTTCCCCAAATGTTCGGTACGCCTTCCTTGAACGATGTCATGCCAAGATATGCCGCTGCATAAGCCTGTAGGAACAATCCGTTCCCTGCAGTCGGATGCGCGGAGCCAAGACGTGAAGCCATAAGTACGCCCGTTAATGCCGCAAGTGCCGCACCTAAGGCGAACGCTGCGTTTTTATTCCATTTCACGCGAAGGCCTGCAATCCGGGAAGCCGATTCATTGCCGCCAATCGCATAGAGCCGTCTGCCGAAAGCCGTCTGCGTCATCACATACCAGAACAGAATCGTAATCAGCAGCATGACGATGGAGAGAAGCGGTATACCGAGCAGCGATTTCTGACCGACCAATCGGAAGCTGTCTGGAATATTCTCGAAGATCGTCGCACCGCCTGTTAGCCAAAAGGTGAATCCGCCCAGAATGGTACTCATCGCAAGTGTCGTAATGAATGATAATACGCGGAACTGCGTTACGATCCATCCGTTGATGAAGCCGACAACCAGCGCCACAAGAACCGGTGCTAGAAAAGCGATCCAGATCGGTCCGCCGCTGGCTGCAATTTTCGCCGCAATGACCCCGCCAAGACTTGCAATCGCTCCGATCGATAGGTCAAATTCACTAACAGACATGACGATTGTCGCACCAATCCCAATGATAACGAGGAATGAAATTTGACGACTAATGTTGATGGCATTATCCAGTGTCGCGAATGAGTCCGGATTCAGTACGCTGAAAATAATCGTGATGATTACACCGGCGATCACCGTGCCATAGGATCTAAATATTTTGCCCCACTCGATTGAAGAAGAGCTTTTTGTTAGTTTCGTAGTTTCCATGATAGGTCTTCCTTTCATCGATAAAATCCGAAGTTCAAAAAGTCGAATACTTCGTGATCATAAGGTGACTTTTAAATTACCGATTATAGCAAATTTGTAAGAGTTGTTCGGAGCTCGCTTCCCCACCAGGCACTTCAGCCACGATAGACCCTTCTCGAAGCACATAGATCCGATCACATAAGTCCAATATTTCGTGAATATCAGAAGAGACATAGACAACCCCGCGCTTTTCACTCGCTTGCTGCCTAAGCAGGCGATGAATTTCTTCGCGCGTCATGACATCAACCGCTTGCGTTGCCTCATCACATAAGAAGAGCTCCGGATTGTTCATCATTGCTTTGGCAAAGACGACTTTCTGTTGATTCCCTCCACTAAGCTCGGATACGTTCTGCTCACTGGACGTTGCTTTGACATTCATGTGATCCATAAAACGCCGCACTTCGCTCTTCTCGAACCGCTGCCGCACGTAGAATCCCGTTGAGAAATGTTTCAGACGAGGCAGTGTCATATTCTCGCGAATCGTCAGATTCATGACGAGACCTTCCGATCTGCGATCTTCAGGGATGAGTACCATGCCGTTCTCCAAGGCTTGCTGCGGTGTGGCAATGCGCTGCGTTTTCCCTGCGACTGCCACATCGCCACTCTGAATCGGCCGCCCGCCATAGATCGCTTCGAGTAATTCCGTACGTCCCGCTCCAGCCAGACCGAAGATGCCGACAATTTCACCGCGATGGACACGGAAGCTGGTATCTCTCACCGTACCATCGACGGTAGATAAGTTTCTCACTTCAAGAAGTACAGGCTCATGCAAGGCATTTCTGCGCTCTTGTGCCGTTGTTCCTTGATAGTCTGTATCCGTCATATAAGAAATCACTTTCTTGAGATCGGCTTCTTCCCGTTGAAGCGTACCTGCCCACTTGCCGTTCCGAAATACGATAATTCGATCGGATAATCGGAAAATTTCCTCCATCCGGTGCGAGACATACAGAATCGCTGTCCCTTGGTCCGTCATCCGTTCGATCAGGCGGAATAGAACTTCCGTCTCCTGATCGGTTAACGATGCTGTCGGCTCGTCGAGAATTAGCAGCTTGCAATCCTGCATCATAACCCGCATCAGCTCGAGCATCGTACGTTCTGGCGGGGACATCTCCTCTGCGGTTTTCGTCAAATCCAACTCGATCCCAAGCTCTTTTTTCACAGCCTCAGCACGTTCCTTCATCTGGTTCCACTTGACCCGAAGTCCGAATTTCAGCTGTGGAAGCGGAAGACCGAGATACAAATTCTCATACCCTGAGAACGAAGGGATTAAATGCCGCTCTTGATGGATTACATGAATGCCCAAACGATGCGCATCACGCGGTGAATGAATCGTAACGGCTTGTCCATTCCATGCGATGCGACCGCCATCCGGTGTATAGACACCTGTTATAATTTTGATGAACGTCGATTTACCTGCGCCATTCTCCCCCACTAGACCCACGACTTCGCCTGACGCGATCGAGAGGGAAATGTCCGAGAGGGCGTGATGTAGACCGAACTTCTTATCCAGTTGTTGAACCTCTAACAGTGACATCCAGGTCATCCTCCTGCCATGGAAGGAATAAAGCGGCTGGAGACCAGCCGCTCTACCTTCATCCATTTGTGTTATCCTTGGTCTTTCGTAATTAAGCTTGCTGGTGCGTACAATTCTGTACCTTCAACCGCTTTGCCTTGGAATACGAGATCAAGCTGTTGCGCTACGATTTCTGCCATTCCAGGGAAGTTCTGTTTGACGGTTGCGATCAATGGTGAACCCTTCTTGATCATTTCTACCGCTTGACTGTTGCCGTCGATTCCGATAACGACGATATCTTTACGTCCAGATGCTTCGATCGCTTGTGCTGCACCAATTGCTGGCTCATCCCATCCTGTCCATACTGCTGTGATCGAACCTGGCTCTTTATTCGCGAGCAATAAGCTCTCCATTTGTTTACGTGCGCTCTCGATTGGCCCAGGAACTTCAACTTGCATTTCCGTTACTTTCTTCACATCTGCGTTCTCGCTTAACATTTGATCAAGGAAAAGCGTACGTTTCAGAACACCTGGATGCGCACGGTACGTTAAAGCAACCAAATTTCCTTTTTTGCCGATTGTATCGAATAAGTGCGTTGTAATCATTTTCGACATTTCCGTATTGTCGCTTGTCGCGTTCATCGTCATGCCATCAATATATCCAGCGTCACAGCCCATAACCGGGATATTCTTCTCTTTCGCCGATTGAATTTGTGCTTTCAATTGGTTCGGGTCCGTACTTACGATGATAATCGCATCCGTTTTGCTCGCGATGACATCCTCCATGCGGCTAGCTAATTGACCTACATCGCCCTTCGTATCGATGACATTGGCTTTCCAGCCATGATCAGCGGCTTGCTTCTTCAGCGCCTCGACCATCTCGTTCGTCGTTACGGATGATAAGAATGGCGTCATGATGGACACGTTCTTCTCGCCATCCTTGCTTGAATTACCGCCGCCTGAGCACGCTGCTAGACTAATGATAAAAATGATAGATAATAACACGGATACTGCCTTTTTCATTATTATTCCCCCTAGTCATTTCTTTCTCTTGATACGGTTCTATGTAACGGGATGAGCGTGATGCCACTCTAACACAGCCTTGGCCGTAGCCATATCCGTGACGAGTACATTGACCCATTTCCCTCGCAAGACAGAACATATGGCTGGGACTTTATCCATACCACTCGCGGTTGCGATCACATTCGGTATTCGCCGTAATGTCTCCGCACTCATGCCGATCATTCGCTGTTCAGATGGATATGAAATCACATGACCCTGCTCGTCTAAAAACGAAGTACAGATGCCGCCGACCGCGCCCATAGACTTGATCTCATTCATTTCTTTCGTGCCAAAATACCCAAACTTCACAACAGATGCTTCGTCGGTCACTTGACTGATGCCTACGACAGCCACATTTACCTGATCCCACATGTCCACGACCTTCGATATCTCCGGCTCATTTACAATCGTATCGCGCACATCCTTGGACCCTACAACCGCGGGTGCATTGAGCTGCAGATACTTTGCCTTCAACTTCTCTCCAATGACGCGTGCATTCGAATTCGCATGCCATGTTGCGCCTTCAGCGCCCCAGCCTCCGATCAACGGAACGATCTGCATATGCTTGCGGCTGAAATAATTCAGTTCTTTGCTGAGCTCAGAGACTGTTCTCCCTGCCATAATCCCTACGGTGTCATAGTCTTTAAGTACGGATTCAAGCAGTGCGGCGCCCGCTCTTGCAAGCTTCAAATCGATCAAATGCTGTTCTTCTTCTGGCATCTGAATAATAATCACATCATGGATTCCGAAGGTTTCGGCAATCACCCTCTCATACACCTGTTCCTCAGAGTACGGGTTGCGAATCGAAATCTGTACGATTCCTTGCGCTTTCGCAGCACTTAACATGCGACTGATCTGCGGTCTGGAAATTCCGAGTCTCTCCGCAATTTCTTGTTGATTGAGGCCATCCATGTAGTACAAATGGCTCACTTTGACGAGTAACCTCGTTCTTTCTTCTGCGATATCAGTCATGCTGAAAATTCCCCTTTCTGGCACAAATGTTCAAAAATGAAATATTGTTCGTATTTAATCTTAAAGCCATTTCATATATTTGACAAGGGATTTATTGGTTTTCATTAGACAAAATCATACAAATTTCGTGTAAATGCCTCAAAAATCGATTTTTACAGTTCAAGACAAAAAGCCCTAATCCAAATGAAATTTGGACTAGAGCTTGAGATACAACGTTCAGTTAACGAAATGCGGCTAATGACTCAGATAATGCCTTCGTTTGATCATATACTTGCTGGTAAAATCGATAGAGTTGATCGTATTTTGCAACATTTTCCGGGTTCGGCTGATATCTCTGGGCAGGTCTTAAGAACTCATTCGCGCAGGCTTCCAGCGATTCGAACCAACCGCAGCCGTGAGCTGCAAGCATAGCCGCACCCATCCCTGGCCCTTGCTCGCTCGTAAGACGCACAATTTCTGCATTGAACACATCCGCTTGAATCTGCAGCCAGGTCTCATTCTTGGCACCGCCGCCAATCGAGATCATCATCGGAATATGCTTCCCTGCATCACGCAGAATATCAAGCGACTCCCGTAGTGAAAAAGTAATGCCTTCGATCACAGCCCGCGTGAAATGCTCTTGTGTATGTGAGGCGTCCATGCCGATGAACGAGCCACGAATATTCGCATCCGGATGCGGCGTACGCTCACCCACTAGATACGGCGTGAATAGCAGCCCCTTCGCACCAACATCTGTGGATGCTAGACCGCTCAGCATATCCGGGAATGACTGTGTCTTGCAGAAAGTATCATGGAACCACTGCAAAGAATAGCCAGCTGCAAGTGTAACGCCCATGGCGTAATATGCATCCTGCTGCGCATGGTTGAAGAAGTGGACTTTGCCTGCGACAGGAAGTGCCTTATTCTCCTCATAGGACAAGATCACCCCGGACGTACCGATTGAACACATCGCCTTGCCATCCGATAGAATTCCTGCTCCAATCGCGCCACAAGCATTATCTGCACCGCCAGCGAACACTTTGGTATGCACAGATAATCCCGTCGACGCTGCAAAATCCGCCGTTACATACCCTACAAAGGCATGGGATTCGACGAGTGGTGGACACAGCCGTTCCTCCACACCCACTGCGCTGCATATCGCTGAACTCCAGCGTTTATTAGCTACGTCCAAGAGCAGCGTCCCTGCCGCATCGGAATATTCTTGAGCAATGTGACCCGTCATACGATATCGAACATAGTCTTTGGGCAAAAGGAATACATCCGCCTGCGCATAAATTTCCGGTTCATGCTCCTTCACCCACAGCAGCTTCGGAAGCGTGAAGCCTTCGAGCGCCGCATTACGGGCTGTATCCAACAGCATTGGCCCCAACCGATCCTCAATCTGCCGACATTGCGGTGTCGTACGTGTATCATTCCAGAGAATCGCATTGCGCAGCACTTGGTGGCTTGCATCCAGCAAGACAAGGCCGTGCATTTGGCCTGAGAAGGATATCCCGTCGATGTCCTCTGCCTTCACGCTCCCCATGGCAAGCAACTGCTTCATGACGTCCATTGTACCTGTTACCCAATCTTCTGGCCGCTGCTCGCTATAACCGGATTGTTCATGGAATAAGGGGTAACTCGCACTCGCTTCATGAACGACATGCCCGTTTCGATCAACCAACAGTGCCTTAACGGCGCTTGTACCTAGGTCAACCCCGATTACATATTTCATTGCCATCTCTCCTATGGTCTGCTTCTTACTCCGACAACAAATATTCGTTCACGATCGCCTTGATTTGCTCTTGACGACCTGAAGCGTTTTGAATCGGATGATTCTGTAATGCATAAGCTTCGAGCGATTTCAACGTTGCCGTACCAGCTGCAATCTCTGCGCCAATCCCTTCTCGGAAAGAGCCGTAACGCTTCTCTACAACATCCTCAAGCACACGGTCTTCGATCAATTGGGCAGCTACCTTCAATCCCTTCGCATAGGCATCCATCCCCGCAATATGCGCGAAGAACAAGTCTTCTTGATCGAAGGATGCGCGGCGAACCTTGGCATCGAAATTGACGCCGCCACGACCAATGCCGCCGTTTTTCAAAACTTCGTACATCGTCAACGTCGTCTGTGTCAAATCTTGCGGGAACTCATCCGTATCCCAACCGAGGAGCATATCCCCTTGGTTCGCATCAAGAGATCCCAGCATGCCGTTAATACTCGCAACACGAATCTCATGTTCAAACGTATGTCCTGCTAGTGTTGCATGGTTCGCTTCCAGATTCAATTTGAAATGATCTTGTAAGCCATACGTGCGTAGGAAGTTCATCGTCGTCGCAGCGTCAAAATCATATTGATGCTTCGTCGGCTCCTTCGGCTTCGGCTCGATCAAGAATTGCGCGTCAAAACCAATTTCCTTCGCATAATCAATAGCCATTCGGTATAGATGCGCTAGGTTATCCAGTTCCAGCTTCATATCTGTATTGAGCAGCGTCTCATAACCTTCACGTCCGCCCCAGAATACATAATTTTCCGCACCGAGTTCTTTGCCTATTTCAAGACTTTTCTTAACTTGTGCCGCTGCATAGGCGTATACATCTGCATTCGATGTCGTCCCTGCACCATGTACGAACCGCGGATTCGTGAACATGTTCTGCGTGTTCCACAGTAATTTGACGCCCGTGTCCTTCATGAACTGCTTCATCATCTCTACAATAACATCTAGATTCTTATTCGTCTCTTGCAGCGTTGCACCTTCCGGCGCGATATCGCGATCATGAAATGCGAAGAACGGCACGCCAAGCTTCGTAATGAATTCGAAAGAAGCCTCTGCGCGAGCTTTGGCGAGATCAAGTCCGGTGTAACGATCCCAGTTCCGCACCATCGTCCCTGCACCGAACGGATCCGTCCCGTTAGCTGTGAATGTATGCCAATAAGCTACAGCGAAGCGCAAGTGCTCCTCCATCGTTTTGCCTGCGACAACTTCCTTCGGATTGTAATGTTTAAATGCTAGCGGGTTCTTCGAGCCTCTACCTTCATATGCAATCGGGGAAATACCTTCGAAATAAGTCATCAATGATTACCTCCAAATGGTGAATTATCTTGCTTATGGGTTCAGTATACATTCATGAACTTAGTTTGTCTATTGGTTAAACTAAGTTATTATTGTTTTGATAATCGCTGAAAATATGTCATTTATTTCAAGAAATTTCTTCATTATGCTGATATAATGACAACAACGATAATTTATCGGTTATACGAATGAACGTACAAGCAGGAGGTTTCATGAAGACAACAGGTGATCAATTTCTCGTCAAAAAAATCAATAAATCCATTGTTCTTGATACGATTCGGGAGCACTCCCCCATTTCGCGTGCAGCCGTGTCCAAAATGACCGGATTAAATAAAGGAACCGTCTCCTCTCTCGTACAGGAGTTAATCGACAATGGTCTTATTCTCGAGATCGGTACAGGTAAATCAAGCGGGGGCCGCAAACCCGTCATGCTGCTATTCCATGAGACAGCTGGCTATGCGATTGGTGTTGAGCTGGGTGTTTCGAGTATTCGTACGTTATTAACGAATTTGAATGGCGAGATGATCGAAGAAGATCAACGTCCACTTGATACGACGGATCGCGGTCAGGTCATTGAAGGGTTATTCTCAGCTATACAAGCGATGATCGATCGTGCACCTTCATCCCGTTATGGCATTGTCGGCATTGGCATCGGCGTGCCTGGCATCGTGGATGAGAAGGGGCAAATTCTATTCGCACCAAACCTTGATTGGGAGCATGTCGATCTGCATACGCTCGTATCCGATCAGTTCAGGCTTCCTGTTACCATTGATAATGAAGCCAATGCGGGTGCAGTAGGAGAACTGCAATACGGCGCTGGCCGCTCTGCATCGAACATCGTCTATATTTCCGTTAGTGAAGGGATTGGTACGGGCATCATGATTGGCGGAGAGCTCTTCCGCGGTGCTGCAGGCTTGTCTGGTGAAATGGGACATATGACGATTGAGGCGAACGGGCGCAAATGCCGCTGCGGGAATAAAGGCTGCTGGGAGCTGTATGCATCTGCTAGCGCCCATCCGAATTTTGACTTTAAGACTTTGCTGCGATTGGCTTCTGATGGCGATGCGGATGGCATCCGTGGATTCTATGAAATCGGTGAATATCTCGGGATTGGCATCAGTACGATTATCAACACCTTCAATCCAGAGCTCATCATCATTGGAAACCAAATATCCCGAGCGGAACGCTACATCACGAGCGCGATTCAACAGACGGTGGCATCACGTTCCTTATCCTATCACCGCAAACATACGACGATCCGATTCGCGCAGCTCGAGACCCGCTCCACGCTGCTTGGCGCAGCGTATTATGCGATCTCTGGCTTTTTCTCGAAGGATCGTGCGACATTGGTGTAGTTTGAAAACCAGAGATTACTCCGCCGCGATGACTTGGATATCGATAAGACTATCTTGACTATACTCGGCCCCCTTGGTGTGCCTGCCTTTGAACGTCATGCTAACATTCATCTGAGAGTGCGGCTCCAATTGGAGTTCAAATGGATCGAAAGTTACATCGCGCCATTCCAAATCCTGCGGGATCGGAACAACCTTCATTCGCGTTGCTCGCCCATAATTGTAAATCTTGTAATCTTGGGATCGAATTATCAATTCGCCCGCTTCATTGCGCTCGATATAGGCACGTGGATCCTTCGGCGCGACCTGAATGGAACCTGTGCCCTTCGCGTTGTAATGGATGAGGTACATCGTATTCTCCGTCACCCAAGGTATCACAGCAAACAATAGGATGACGCCAATCAAGAGCCGACTAACAATCTTCGGATAGATGGGACGGTAACCGTTGACGACACCCATGAAGCTGATTACCAACATTATGAGGCCGATAATATTCGGGATATGTAATCCTTGCGTCCCTTCGGACCACGGCGACAATCCGATCGCTCGAAACGCGACTTCACCAAGCGATTGATTCAGATGACTTCGCGCGAGCCAGATGAGTGAAATCATAAGCAGGAGCAAAAAGACATGCCGCTTCTTCATCTTTGTCCCTCCTAGTGCGGAATGCAGGGAGAATCTCCCTATGTATAGCATAGCTCATATTTACAGATAATCCCATAACAATCTGCTCGTGGCAACCGCTGATCCGACATGCCTATGGCTAACGAACCCAGTAATCGCTATTTGTCCCAAAATGGGCATTTTGAAATTCTAACGAATCGGTGACACGCTATTCCTTACATTTGAGCCTGTTTTCGCTCATTTTGAGCACAATAGCGTGTCTGGGATTCGTTAGCTCGATAAACGATCCAATTTGAGGCGAATAAGCTCTTTACGATTCGTTACACGCCAAATCCCCTTGTGCTCTTTGGCAAGGGGATTTGTTAACTTCACAAAGCGAGCTACCAAAGTGAGAGGGGTATCTCTTGGAGGAGTTTACGTTCGATCTTTGGGAGCCATTTCCCTCCTTCTATCTAATCCAAGGAAATGGCGGACAAGTATCGACCGGAAAGAGATACCCCTTCACTTCTACTCCGCTCGCCTCCCTTCCCTTGCGCTCTTTGGCAAGGGGATTTGTTAGCTTCACAAAGGCGAGCTACCAAAGTGAGAGGGGTATCTCTTGGAGGAGTTTACGTTCGATCTTTGGGAGCCATTTCCTTCCTTCTATCTAATCCAAGGAAATGGCGGACAAGAATCGACCGGAAAGAGATACCCCTTCACTCCCACTCTGCTCGCCTCACTCTCCACTTAACGCACTAAATCCCCTTGCCAACAAGCACAAGGGGATTTCCACTAATTGAGTTCTGGCCGCTTCCCCGTTACGAGGAACACGACACTCTCGCCAATATTCGTGGCGTGATCCGCGATCCGCTCGATGTAACGTCCAACGAACGTTAAGAGCATCGCTTGGGATACCGTCTTCGGATCTTCCACCATCAGCGTGAACAACTCACGCACGATTTGGCTATAGAGCTGATCCACAACGTCATCGTCTTTGGACATTTTGTAAGCCAGATCCACGTTCTCTTCCATATAAGCACGAATCGATTCAAAGATCATCTGCTGTACCGTCTCACCCATCCGTGGAATATCGATCAATGGCTTGACGAGCGTCTGCCCTTCAAGACGAACGACAACTTTCGCAATATCTACGGAGAGATCCGCCATACGCTCCAAATCGCTAGAGATTTTGAAAGCCACGAGAATGCGGCGCAAATCTTTAGCCACCGGCTGCTGTGTGAGAATCAACTTGGAGCCCACATCCAGGATGCGTTCCTCCATGTGGTTGATCTCTGAATCGCGGGCGATAAGAGCTCGCGCATGATTTACATCCAAGCGCTGCAGCGATTCGATAGACTCTTTCAGCATTTGTTCCGTTTCGTTACCCATCGCTTCTAACAGCTTCGTCAGTTCATTGAGCCCTGAATCAAATTCTTTTCTAGGCATTGCCGTCTCCTCCTGCACATTGATTTCGGATTAACCGAAACGTCCTGTAATATAGTCCTCGGTACGTTGGTCCGTTGGATTCGAGAATAATTGCTCCGTCTGCGAGAACTCGACGACTTCCCCGTTCAAGAAGAACACGGTCTGATCCGAGACACGCGCGGCCTGATGCATGTTGTGTGTAACCATAACAATGGTATAGCGATCTTTCAGCTCTTGTACCAACTCTTCAATCTTCAGTGTCGAGATTGGGTCAAGGGCAGAAGTCGCCTCATCCATCAAGAGAATATCTGGATTGACAGCTAGTGCACGCGCAATACATAGACGTTGCTGTTGACCGCCTGAGAGACTAAACGCGGAACGCTTCAAGTAGTCTTTAACTTCATCCCACAGAACCGCCTGGCGCAAGCTTTGCTCTACAATCTCATCAAGCTTCTGTTTACTCCGAATGCCGTGCAATCTCGGGCCGTATGCAATATTGTCGTAGATCGATTTAGGAAAAGGATTCGGCTGCTGGAACACCATGCCGACTTTCTTGCGAAGAGTCTCCACATCCACCTCATTGCTATAAATGTCCGTACCGGTAATTTCTACGCTGCCTACGATTTTCGTGCCAGCAATCATGTCATTCATACGGTTTAACGTACGCAACAAGGTTGATTTACCACACCCGGATGGTCCGATAAACGCCGTGACCGCCTTTTCTGGAATCGTAAGAGATACATCTTTGAGCGCGTGGTACGTGCCATAATATAAATTCAATTTTTTAATATCGATCAACGTATTCATACGTTATTTCTCTCCTTTAATTACAGCTGGAATCGAGCGTCGAGCTTGTTGAAATAGTACATTACAAATTTTTAGAGTATTTGTTTCTGAGTAGGATCGCCGCGAAGTTCATAATGAGCAGCAAGCCAAGTAAGAGAATGATCCCTGCGGCTGCAAGTTCATGGAAAGCTTCCTGCGGTCTCGAAATCCAGTTAAAAATCTGAATCGGCATAACAGTGAATGAGTCCATAATGCCATTTGGCAAAAATGCCACGAACGTCAGTGCACCGATCATAACAAGCGGAGCTGTCTCACCAATCGCACGAGATAATGCGAGAATGACACCCGTCATAATCCCTGGCATCGCGGATGGCAGTACTGAACCGGATACTGTCTGCCACCGTGTTGCGCCAAGTGCGAAGGATGCATCACGGCGTTGTCTTGGCACCGCGCGCAGCGCTTCTTGCGCAGATACGATAATAATTGGAAGGATCAAGAGTGTCATCGTCAATGCACCCGATAACAAGCTCCGTTCCAAGTGCATACCACGTACGAAAATCGTAAGTCCTAAGATCCCGTAGACGATGGAAGGCACGCCTGCCAATGTACTTATATTTAATTGAATAAGACGTGTAAGCCAATTCTTATTCGCATATTCTTCCAAGTAAATGGCCGCTCCGACACCTAGAATGAAAGAAATTGGCGTCATGATCAGCACCATATAGATGGAGCCTACGATGGCGGATTTCAGTCCAGCCTTCGAAGCCATCCGTGACGGATAGTTCGTGAACAAGTCCGGGGACAATCTCGATAACCCATCCATCATAATGTTCACGAGGAGCGCCATTAGCGCTAGGATTCCAACTGCGGTCGCTGCGATAAAGAGTATGTGCAGAATCCAATCGATTTTACGTCTACGGCTAATCTGTTCTCTGTTGGCATCTTGTAAAATACTCATCTGCTTAGTACTCCTCCCTGAACCGTCTCGCGACCCATAGGGCTAGAATGTTCAATAAGAATGTAATGACGAACAACGCCATCCCTACCGCATAAATCGTTCCATATTCGATAGACCCGTGCGGGATATCCCCAAGGCTTACCTGTACAATATATCCTGTCATCGTCTGAATGCTCTCTAGCGGATTGAATGTCATCTTCGGTGTTGCACCTGCTGCGACAGCAACGATCATCGTCTCTCCAATGGCTCGAGAGAACGCGAGAACGGCGGAGGATACAATACCGGAGAACGCCGCCGGGACGACGACCTTCAGCGCCACTTCAAATCTGGTTGCGCCAAGCGCATATGCACCGTGACGTAAACTGCGCGGTACAGCCTGCATCGCATCTTCACTTAAGGAAGATACCATCGGAATGATCATGATCCCGACAACAATACCGGCACTCAGTGCATTAAACACCCCCGTGTCCGGGAAAATCATACGAATCAATGGCGTTACAAATGTCAGTGCGAAATATCCATAAACAATCGTTGGAACGCCTGCCAACACTTCCAATACCGGCTTCACAATTTTCCGCACTCTCGTCGGTGCATATTCACTCAGATAAATTGCACAAGCTAGACCTACGGGAATTGCGAATAGACATGCAATGATCGTAATCATCATCGTACCGCTGAGCAGCGGGAGAATTCCGAATGATTTCGGCGCGATGAGCGGACTCCAGTTCGTTCCGAAGATGAAATCGAAGATCGGGATTTTACGGAAAAAATCAACGGTCTCGGATAACAACGTGTAGACGATCCCGATTGTAGTTACAATCGAGACCGCTGCACATAAGAACAGGAATAGGGGCATCGCACGATCTAGGATGTACGTCTTCTTATTTTTGAAGGAGATGCTGGTAATGCCTGGGCGTTCCTTCGCTTGGTTCATGGTGTATGCCTCTTTTCTATATCGTTCTACTTGTTAAGCGCTGCAATTTGCTCATCGTATTTCTCTTGCGGAAGAGCGATGAATCCGACTTCTTGAGCGAAGTTAGCTACATTTTTCAAATAGTATTCTGTGAAAGCTTTTACTTCTGGTTTCTCAAGAGCTTTCGTGTTCAGGTATACATACAATGGACGGGATAGCGGCGCGTAAGAATTATCTTTAATCGTCTCTGCCGATGGTGATACAACTGCTGTTCCATTATCGATAGGAACTAATTTCAACTTATCTTGGTTCTCTTCGTAGAAGGAGAATCCAAAGTAGCCAATGGACGTTTTGTCGCCTTCAACACCAGACACAATCGAGTTCGTATCTGCTGCAAATGTGATTTGCTTGTCATTGCGGCTTTCTTGCGCTTTACCATTGATTACTTCTGTGAAGTAGTCGAATGTTCCATGCTCAGAGCCTGGCGAGTAGATCTTGATTGGCTCTGCCGGCCATCCTGCGCGTACATCTGCCCAAGTTTTCGCTGTAGCTTCTGGACCATAGATTTTTTTCAATTCATCAAGTGTTAATTTATCCACCCAAGTGTTCTCTTTGTTCACGACAACAGATAGACCATCGTAAGCTACTTCTAATTCTTTATAATCGATGCCCGCTGCTTTTGCTTCTTCAGCTTCTTTGTCTTTGATTGGACGGGATGCATTGCTCATCGCAATTTCACCTTTGATAAAACGTTTGAATCCGCCGCCTGTTCCAGCTGTACCAACCGATACGCGAACGCCTGCATTTTCTTTACCGAATTCCTCTGCTGCTGCTTCTGTTAATGGGAAAACTGTACTTGAACCGTCAATTTCAATCGTACCGGATAATGCTGCTCCAGTGCCTGTATCCGTTGTGCCTGTTCCCGCTTCTTCTTTCTTACCTCCGCCGCATGCTGCAAGTGCAACGGCAACGATCAACAACATGACTAACATCATGTAACTTTTTTTATTTTTGTGTAGCAATTCTACCACTCCTCTAGTTGATTGATTAACTTCTATAGCTGTATCATAAGATTCGAATGTTAAGGCTATTGATAGAGTTTGTTAACGGATTGTAAATTTTGATTTTTTATTAAGATTTCGTGAACGACGGGTGCTAGCTTGTCTTCTGCAACTGCTCAACGATCTGAGAGAGCGAACTCGTCACTTCGGATGTCTTCTTATCTGCAATGACCGATTGATGGCGAATATCCGACGCTTGCAGGCGATTCTCTTCTGCGGCATGAGACAACCGTTCGAATAGGTCCTTCGCCCCAGTAACGAGCATGGCGCTATTGGCCGTCTCTTCCCGTCCGCTCTGGACATCACGCACCGTGCTCGTTACCGCTTGCGCGATCTGCTCGATCATTTCCGTAATCGCAAGTGCCGAACGCTTCGTCTCGTCTGCTAACTTCCGAACCTCCGCTGCAACAACAGAGAAGCCTTTCCCATGTTCTCCGGCTCTCGCCGCTTCTATCGCAGCATTGACGGCCAACAGATTACTCATCTCTGCAATTTCACGGATAAAATGTGAAATCTCTGATACCGAGCTTGTCTTCTTCTGCAATTCATCAATCTGTCTCTCTTGCCTTTCCGCCTGCAAGGCAAAATTATTGAAGAGTAGCGAGACTTTATCAAGTTCACTCTTACCTTGAAGCGTCAACTGCGCCATTTCCTCGGATTGCCTCATCCCTTGATCCGCTGCACTTGCTACTTCCTCAACCGAAGCATGAATCTGCTCCATTCTCTCCTCCATACTATGAGCAATCCCAAGCTGATCTTGGATCGATTGCTGCTGCTGCATCCGTGCGATGTGGAGCAATACCCCCACCGTCAAAACCCCTATGAATTGTCCCTGGTTCGTCACGATAACGCAGTCGTACATATGTTTTTCCTCACGATTTAACGCCATATCAATCATCTCTTGCGGCCTTATATGTATATCCACGATCAACGGGTTGGGGTCCATGATCTGCGTGATCGGTTTCTCATAATACAGATCTGCACCGTATTTTTTCCCTAGAAAACGGAAGAAGCGATCTTTCATCACAAGCCCCACAGGTTCATGGGTGATCTCATGACATACGACAAGGCATTCGCTATCAATTCCGCGATGTATCATCTGGACGACTTCACGACATGGTTGATTCGGCGAGATTACGCTAGGTACAGTAATAAATTTGTGAATCATTAGTGCTTTTGACATCGCTGTTCCTCGCATTCTTTGCTTTTGCTAATCAATTTACCATCCAACTATTAAATCAAGAGCTGCACTTTGTACTAAAAGTGTAAAATTTGGGCAAATTACGACCGAAGCTTATTTCGAATTTGAACAGAGGTGCACAGGTGACACAGCACAAATCAACCAATACCATACACAAACAAGAACAACGTCTCATCAAACTCTGTCTCGTCGTGGCGATCATTATGCTGCTCGCTTTAACACGGATGTTGATGAAATGGTTCTTATAAAGGAGGCGCGGTTCGCATGAGTCACTATGATCCCGTCGTATACAGCCGAATGTTAACGTCTATCACGCTTGGATTTCACATTATCTATGCCACCATCGGTGTGGGCGTCCCCATGCTCATTGCGCTCGCGGAATGGATGGGCATCAAGCGCAAGGATCCTCATTATCTATTACTCGCAAGACGTTGGGCACGCGGTTATACCATTACCGTCGCGGTAGGTGTCGTCACAGGAACGGCGATTGGACTACAACTAAGTCTATTGTGGCCAAGCTTCATGCTCGTCGCGGGACAGTCGATTGCACTGCCGCTCTTCATGGAGACGTTCGCCTTCTTTATCGAAGCGATCTTCCTTGGGATCTATTTATACACATGGAATCGCTTCAAGAATCCAATCCAACATTTCATGCTGCTGATCCCCGTCGTCATCGGTTCATCGGGATCAGCCTTCTTCATTACTTGCGTGAATGCATTCATGAACACCCCTCGAGGGTTCAATATCTCAGACACGGGGAAGTTGACCGATGTTCAGCCATTCCTTGCGATGTTCACCGCGTCCATGCCGACCAAAGCCGCACATGTACTCGCTACAGCCTATGTCACAGCTTCGTTCATCCTAGGTGCTATGGCGGCGATGGCTTTACTTAAGGGCAAGAACCATGTCTATTATCGAAAAGCACTCAAGATCACGATGGTGGCAGGCATCATCTTCTCTCTTGCGACAATTCTTATCGGAGATTTGTCCGGAAAATATCTCGCAGCCTATCAGCCTGAGAAGCTCGCAGCAGGAGAATGGCATTTCGAGACGGAACGTTACGCCCCGCTCATTGTTGGCGGTGTCCTCGATAATCAGAACAAGGTGCACTATGCTGTCAAAATTCCTTTTGCATTAAGCATTCTGGCGCATGGGCTGCCAAGCGCCGAAGTCCAAGGATTGAATGAGACACCCAAAGATCTTCAACCGCCGCTCTGGATCCACTACATGTTCGATCTGATGGTTTCCATTGGCATGCTGCTGTTATTTATTGGTCTCTGGTTCGTCATTGCGATTCGAAGACGGCGCAAATCAGTAGAACCAGCCAAACCGCTGAACAAGCTGTTGCTATCGCTTATCATTGTCGGCGCCCCACTGTCGGTCATCTCGATTGAAGCGGGGTGGATCTATACCGAAGTCGGTAGACAGCCTTGGATTCTTGTTGGATTTATGAAAACAGCAGAAGGAGCTACCAAATCTGGACAAGTTGATCTTATGCTCTGGGTCTTTGTCGCATTATATCTTGTTCTTGGTGTGAGCAGTGCTTATGTCCTGCGGAGAATGTTCAAGCATCATCCGGCGGAAGAAGAATTGAAGGAGGAGGTCTAGCGTATGAGTTATGAAATCTTGGGGATTACCGTATTGTGGATTTTTCTATATGGGTACCTCATCGTTGCATCCATCGATTTTGGAGCTGGCTTCTATAGCTTCTTCAGTCTTATCACAGGGAAAAGGCATCGCATCCACCCGATCGTTGAACGATATCTCGCCCCTGTGTGGGAAGTGACGAATGTCTTCCTCGTCTTCTTCTTCGTCGGCATCATCGGCTTCTTCCCAGAGACGGCGTATTACTATGGTACGTCCCTGCTCGTCCCTGGAAGTATTGCGATTGTTCTCTTGGCCATTCGAGGGGTCTACTATGTCTACAGCCAATATGGGAACCGCAACAATAAATTCTATATGTTCCTCTACGGGGTTAGTGGATTGCTGATTCCAGCATCATTGTCCATTGTGCTGACGTTGTCCGAAGGAGGATATATTCACGAGAACAACGGTGTCGTCTCCCTGGATTACCACGCGCTGTTTACGAGTGGATATTCGTGGTCAGTCGTTGTGTTAGCCATCGTTAGCGTATTGTACATCTCCGCCATGTTCTTGTCGTACTATGCCGGCAAGGCCAAAGACAAGGAAGCCTTAGAAATATTGCGGCGTTATGCGCTATTCTGGTCCGTACCAACCATTCTCTGCAGCTTCTGGGTCTTCTTCTCGATTCAGCGTCATAACCTGGAGCATTTCAACAAAATGGTCGATAATGCCTGGTTCTTTATCGCATCATTCATCTGTTACGCCATCGCTGTGTATCTCGTGTGGAAGCGGAGACGGCTCCAAGTATCCTTCGTCATGGTCATGCTTCAGTTCGGGTTCGCCTTCTTCGGGTATGGCAAATCGCATCTGCCGTACATCTTGGTTCCTTATCTAACGCTGCACGAACACTTTACCAACAAATCGATGGCCCTTGCGCTCGTCATTGTTTTCCTACTCGGACTGCTCGTTCTGGTTCCTTCCTTGTACTTGCTGCTGCGCTTGTTCCTATTCGATGCGCACTATGTTCGAGGCAAGCTCAGTAAAAAATAACGTGGAGGTTCACTGCCTATGGAAGTATTCCTGTTGTTCGTTGCACCGTTTATCATTATTATTCTCGCTGTTGCGGTGCTGTTCTGGTGGGGAACGATCGTGAAAGAGGATCAGGCATAAAAAAACGCCCAACTTTTATTAAAACGTTGGGCGCTATTTATTAGTCACATTAACGCGGCGCGCTTACCTTCTTGTTCATCACAAGCTTGTAACCTACACCCCGAATGGAGTCGATCTGCACGGATTGTTGATTCATCTCCAGCTTCTTCCGTAGCGAACTCACATGGACATCGACGGTTCGTTGTCCGCCAATGTAATCGAATCCCCAGACGACGTTCATCAAGTCATCGCGCGTGATGACCATACCTGGTCGCTGGACTAAATAGAGCAGCACTTCGAATTCTTTCGGACGTAGTGGAATGGCTTCGCCATGCAGCACGACTTCATATTTCTCCGGATAGATCAGGAGCTCTCCGGCATGAATCACATTCTCCTTGGAAGCGGTTTGGGTTAACGAAGTATCATCGCCAGAAGTTCTACGCAGTACAGCCGAGACTCTTGCAAGCAGCTCCGCCACGCCGAATGGCTTCGTAATATAGTCATCGGCACCATGCTTCAAGCCTTGTACGACTTCTTCTTCCGCATTACGCGCTGTCAGAATAATAATTGGCGTCCGCATACCGGATTGCCGGATTCGACTCAAAATCTCAAACCCGTTCATGCCTGGCAGCATAATATCAAGAATAATCAAATCGTACATTTTCTGAAGGGCTGCCTGTAATCCCTCCGTGCCATGATCAATAACCGTAATCTCATATCCATCTTGCGACAAGTTATAGGAGAGTAATCGAGCTAAGGTCGGCTCGTCCTCGATAATTAATATTTTTTGCGGCATGTGAGTCGCAACCTCCTCGTCAAGCTCTTACCGGTCTATTCGCCTCATTCATCATACCATGATTATGTTAACGGAGTGTAAATGTTTTGTAAATCGAAATTAATATTTACGAATTCACTTACTAAAATGCATGCTCTTGAACAACAGGAATTTCAATGACGAACCGAGTACCTACTCCAATCTCGCTGTCCACCGTAATGGTACCATCATGGGAATCAACCAGATGCTTCACAATCGAGAGGCCAAGCCCTGTACCACCTGAACTGCGTGATCTTGCTTTGTCCACCCGATAGAACCGCTCGAAGATCCTCGGCAGATCCGATTTCGGAATCCCCATACCAGTATCGGAGATCGTGAATCGAATCCGTTCATAATCGCCTGCTGCGTTCAAATCGACCGGCTCCAAAATCACCTTCACCTGACCACCCTCTGGGGTATAAGAAATCCCATTCGATACCAAATTCAAGATGATCTGGCGCAGCCGATCTTCATCCGCTTCTGCATAGAGATGTTCAGGAACTTGGACATATAGATCAATGTGTTTTTTCGATGCTTCTGTTCGAAGCACATCAACCGTTGATTCGACGAAGCTTTGCAGCTCTACAGGAGAGAATTGCAGCGGTACACGTTTCGATTCAATTTTGGACAACTCTAGAATATCGCCTATTAACCGGTTCAAGCGTTCACTCTCATCATAAATAATCTGTAAGAAGGAGTTCGCTGTCGCAGGATCATTTACAGCTCCGCTCAGCAAGGTTTCCGCGAACCCTTTGACCGCTGCAATCGGTGTTTTTAGCTCATGGGATACATTCGCGACAAACTCGCTGCGCATCCGCTCCAACCGCCGAATGGCCGATAAATCCTGCATCAACACAAGAATGCCGCCGAAATCCTCTTCCCAGATCATCGGGACGACATCAATCTCTAACAATCGCTCCTCGGGAAAATAAATCGTCACTTCGTCTCGCATCATTTCACGCTTCTCAAGTCCTTCGGCGATCATCTTCGTCAATTCATACTGCTGCTTCACTTCGGTATACCGATGCCCAAGCAAATATCCCGTTTCTTTACCTAGAATATTCTCGGCCATCTGGTTGACGAGCACGATTTTGCCTGTAGGATCAACCATGACAATTCCGTTAATCATATGCTCGAGTACATTTTTCAATCGGTTCTCATTCTCACGAATCAGATTCATCTGAACTTGCAGACTATCCGCCATCGCATTAATCGCCGAGCCAAGCTGCTCAATTTCATCGACATTTTTCACATCGACACGCGTACGGTAATTCATATGTGAAATTTGGTGCGCGACGCGAGTTATTTTCTCAATCGGGCGAGTAAGATTATGGGCAATGCGATAACTGATGATCCCTGCAAGGACAAACATGATCGCTAGACCCACGGTTAGATAGATCCATAAGGCACGAATGCTCGCCTCTACATCTTTAATGCTCATCGCAAGGCGAATATAACCCTCGAAATAAGGCTTATTCTTCACTGGCAACGCAACATATAACATGTTCTCACCCAGCGTATTGCTGTAGCGAATTTCACTACCAAATCCCTTCGCCTTCGCATTCATCACTTCAAGTCGGTCCAAATGGTTATCCATCGACGCCGGATCATGGTCCGAGTCACCTAATACTGTGCCATCCTCACGAATGAACGTTACCCGTGCGCCTGCGGATTTGCTGAGTAGATGAGCCGCCTCCGTCAATTGCTTCATTGCTTCCGGATCCATCGCTTGAATTTGATTCCAATGATAGGTCGCATCAACAATTTTTATTTCCCGGGTCATATTATCTTCCAAAGCCTCGATATGCGACTTCTTGAACATCTGAACCATATAAAAGCCGGAAGCAGCCATCGATAAACCAATAAGGACGATCATGATCACCGTTAGTCGAACTTTGAATTTTTTCATCACACGCATCCTATCTGTTATTATGGTTTACCTCTTATCGTACCGAGACATGCCTTTTTTGGCTAGATGTCGTATTGTTAAGATTTTATGAAGCGCATGAAAAGCAGTTGCCATCGGCTGCTGGATTAGAATGGACAGGACGACCGGAATCGATGCTTGAGGCGTAAAAAAACCCATCGCAATCACAATCCCAAGCGAGATATTCCGCATGCCTGTGGCATACGCAACTGTAACCTGAAGCGCGGGATCGAGGCTTTCCTTCATTAACCATCGTGAACCAATAGCTCCGATCCCATAACAAATGGCTACTAATAGAATAACCATTGGCACGAGCTTCATCATATCCTGTGATAAATCCTTTACGTACGGTGCTATCGCTGAAGCGTTCAATAGAATCACCGCCAGAAAAGCCAGCTTGGAAGTCGGAAGCATGAACGGCGCTGTCTGCGTCTTGGCATGCCCCTTCGATAATTCATGCACAGCGACACCAATCACTGTAGGGAGAACAACTATCAAGATTAAATCCAGCATGACACCCCCTGTATCGATCGACACCATCTGGCCGAACATCCAATCGATCGAATGAGGGACAACCAACGGACTTAACGCTGAATCAAGTACGACCAAGGCTAAGATTAGCGGCACACTCCCTTGCGAAAGCCCCACCCATATGACGGAAGAGACGCCAAGCGGAATCACCGTGAACAACACCATGCCAACGACATAGGGTGAATGCGCACCGAATACAGCCGAACCGAGCAAATAGGCAATTATCGGTGACAGCAGATGAGCTAACCCTAATGTCAACAACATTAAGCCTGGTTTACGGAATACCTGTCTCACATGTCCCACACCGCATCCCATCGCCATCACGAACGTCGAATATCCGAAGAGATATGGGATAGCGCCAATAGCCGGCTGCAGCAATGGAGCAAAAAGAAACCCCAGCAATAAAGCACCCGGGGTCAGTAGGAACATGTATTTATCAACAAATTGACTGAACTGTATGCCAAAGGACCGCATAGCAGATCCTATTTGAACACTGGGTCTTTGAATTGAGATAATTTCGTTAAAGAGTCTTGCTCAACATCTGCATGCAAACTGTTACCATGGGAATCCATCGTTACAATCGCTGCAAACCCTTCAACCTGCAAATGCCACATCGCCTCTGGTATACCGAACTCCATAAAGTCCACACCATTTACTTTGTTCAAGCATTGCGCATAGTATTGCGCTGCGCCGCCGATAGCATTCAGATAGACTGCACCATGTTCTTGCAGTGCCGCGAGCGTCTTTGCACCCATGCCGCCTTTACCGATAACCGCACGGATTCCGAACTTCTTAATAATATCGCCTTGGTAAGGTTCCTCACGAATGCTCGTCGTCGGTCCAGCAGCCTTCACATGCCAGCCGTCCTCATCCTTCAGCATGACAGGTCCGCAGTGGTAGATCACCGCACCATTCAAATCAATCGGTGCATCGTGATCCATCAAATATTTGTGAAGCGCATCTCGGCCCGTGTGCATTTCACCATTAATTACAACAACATCACCAACGCGAAGGGAGCGAATTTGCTCTTCTGTAATCGGCGTTGTGAGTACAACTTCACGGCGTTCCGCCCCTTCAACCTCACGAACCTCTTCTTCAGCAGCGTTGTTCATCGTCACTTCTGTACCTTGCTCATAGATCCATTCTTGAATTTCACCATTCTCTGCGTTAAGCAATACCCCTTGTCTGCGGTAAGCCCAACAGTTGTATGCCACGGATACGAAGAAGCTTGCTGGAAGACGATCCATCACGCCGACTTTACAGCCCAGCAGCGATACTTGTCCGCCGAAGCCCATCGTTCCGATCCCTAATTTATTCGCATTCTCCAAAATATATTCTTCAAGCTTCGCCAGATCTTCAACCTCGTTCACATCATCGACATGACGGAACAGTTGCTGCTTCGCCAGTTCATATCCCGTTGTCCGATCTCCACCGATTCCAACGCCGATAAACCCAGCACTGCAGCCTTGGCCTTGCGCTTGATAGACGGCATGCATAATACATTTGCGAATCCCATCAAGATCGCGACCCGCTTTGCCGAGCCCTTCGAGTTCGGTTGGCAGACTATATTGGATATTCTTATTCTCGCAGCCGCCGCCTTTGAGTATAAGACGCACATCAATATCATCCCGTTCCCATTGTTCGAAATGAATGACCGGCACGCCAGGACCAATATTATCACCGGAGTTCGCACCTGTTAAGGAGTTCACGGAGTTGGGACGCAGCTTGCCGTTCTTCGTCGCCCGTTGAATGGCACTTTTGATTTGCTGCTTCATTACGATTTGGTTCGCCCCAACGGGGGTATGAACGATAAATGTCGGCATCCCGGTATCTTGGCAAATCGGAGATACGTTACATTCCGCCATCTCAATATTCTGAGCGATTGTCGATAGCGCAATCCCTGCGCGGGTCGCCTGATCTTCCGCCTGACGCGCTCTCTTCACTGCACGCCGTACATCCGCCGGCAAATTCGTCGAAGTCTCTACAATCAACTGATAGACGCTTTCTTCAAACTGCTGCATGTTGTCCATTTTCCCCTCTCATGATTCACGAAATCCTATTTTAACCATCGCTACTATCATAGCATAGCTAGCAGGATCTATAAACGCTTTCATGTCCAATGGATGTAAATTGTTGTTTAAAATAACCATTTCGAAGCTGACCCAGATCGACTATGATAGGAGTATATGAAACTGGATAAAGGAGCCCAAATGGATGGAGAAGCATTTCTCAGCCTATATGTATAGGCTTCGCTATATTGAACGATGGAGTCTGATGCGCAATGTCATGCCTGAGAATGTCGCTGAGCACTCTTATCATGTCGCCTTGCTGACCCATATGCTCTGCACGATTGGCAATAGAGAGTTCAACCAGCAAGTGGATACCAATCAAGCCGTCACCATGGCACTGTTCCATGATGCTACGGAAGTCTTCACTGGGGATATCCCTACCCCCGTTAAGCATCATAACCCACGAATTCTCGCGAACTTCCGCGAGATTGAAGAAATTGCCTCAGAGCGGTTAATTAGTATGGTTCCTAACACACTGCTGCCCATATATGAGTCACTGCTCGACAGCAAGAGCGACCAACATCCCGAGCTTCGTGCTTATGTTAAAGCGGCCGATTTACTGGACGCCTATCTCAAGTGCGTTACCGAACTCACGGCAGGGAATCGGGAATTTGCCGAGGCTAAACGCCAGACCGAAGCGAAGCTTCAAGAACTGGCGATGCCAGAGGTCGACTACTTCCTGATCTATCTCGCTCCTAGCTTCGAGAAGACCTTGGATGAATTGTCGGAGACAGAATAATTTTTAGTAAAGCAAAAGAACCGTCGTTCCACTCATTTTGTAATGTGGGACGCGGTTCTATTTTCTTTCCACTGCGGAGTGAACATGATTGGGATCCGAGATCCTTTGTGAACGAATTTCTTAGCTTAAGCTGCGAAGCAACAACGGAGAGGAAGGTTGAAACTGGAGGAGTGGACACGTCCGCCTTTGTTTTCGGATTTCCTCCGTCGACGATTCATTCAAGAAATCCGAAAACAACAGCGGCCGGAAGTTCAACCTTTCTCGGAGTAACATCGCGCAGCCCTGCAATCAGTAAATTCGTTGCAACAGATCTTTAATCACGATTATGTGAGCGACCTATCCGTTCACAATGTCCCCACCATTGACATGAATCATTTGCCCTGTGATATAGGATGCATCATCACTTGCGAGGAAGACATAGCTTGCAGCAAGCTCTTCCGGTTGACCTGGCCGTCCCATTGGCGTATCTGACCCAAAGGTACTAACCTGCTGCTCATCAAAGCTCGCAGGGATGAGCGGTGTCCAGATCGGCCCTGGTGCCACACCATTGACCCGAATGCCCTGTGCGACCAAGGAACCAGCGAGCGAACGGGTGAAGGAGACAATCGCCCCCTTCGTTGCTGAATAATCAATTAACTCTGGACTGCCTTTATAAGCCGTAATCGATGCCGTATTCACGATGCTGCTGCCCTGCTTCAGATGAGGGAGAGCCATCTTCGTCAAATGGAAATAACCGAAGATATTAGTCTTAAAGGTTCGTAGCAGCTGTGCCGTCGTAATATCGGATAGTGACTTCTGCGGATATTGCTCAGCAGCATTGTTCACAACAATATCGAGCTGATCCCATGCATCAATCACCTGCTTCACGGCTGTCTTACAGAAATGCTCCTCCCCAATATCCCCACTGATGGCAATACACTGCCGCCCGAGCTGCTCGACGGCTTGCTTCGTCTCTTGTGCATCTTGCTCCTCATTAAGATAAAGAATGGCTACATCCGCGCCTTCTTTTGCGAAAGCAACCGCAACGGCTCTTCCAATCCCGCTATCGCCTCCGGATATAATCGCTTTCTTGCCTGCTAATTTCCCAGCTGGTTTATAATTTTTGCCCTCAAAAGCAGGTCGCGGTGTCATTTCTGCTTCAATGCCTGGCTGCTGATTCTGATGCTGTGGCGGGTTGATGGCTTTTTGCTTGGGCTGACTTTGTGGCATATTCGATCCTCCTACACTAACATATTCCTTGGTAGGTTACCCCGAATTGGCTGGCCTATAACAACACAGCAAAAACCCCGAGACCATGTGATGGTCTCGGGGTCCTCGTTATATATGGGAGATGGAATTAACCTTGAACGACTTTGATTACGTTACGTACGGAATCAGCCGATTTATCAAGTGCCACTTTCTCATCTGCAGTCAGTTCAAGTTCGAAAATTTTCTCGATACCGTTACCGCCAAGGATTGTCGGTACACCTAAGAACAAGTTGTCATAGCCATATTCGCCTTCAAGCAATGCGATAACTGGAATGATACGTTTCTTGTCCTTGATGATCGCTTCAGCCATTTGAACCAAGGAAGCTGCTGGTGCATAGTATGCACTGCCGTTACCCAGCAGGTTCACGATTTCGCCGCCGCCAACGCGTGTACGTTGAACGATTGCTTCAATTCGATCAGCTGAAATCAATTTCTCGATTGGGATACCGCCAACGTTCGAGTAACGAACGAGTGGTACCATGTCGTCGCCGTGGCCGCCAAGCACGAAACCACGAACATCTTCAACCGATACATTAAGTTCTTGCGCGATGAATGTGCAATAGCGAGCTGTATCCAGAACACCGGATTGACCGATAACACGGTTTTTAGGGAAACCAAGTGTCTCGAACGCTGCAAATGTCATGGCGTCAACGGGGTTACTAAGGATGATGACAATCGAATCTGGGCAATATTTTTTAATATTTTCACAGACCGATTTCACGATACCTGCGTTTGTGTTCACAAGGTCATCACGGCTCATGCCCGGTTTGCGAGCAATCCCTGCCGTTATGATCACGATATCGGAATCTGCTGTATCTTCGTAATTGGAAGTACCGATGATGTTGCTATCGAAGCCTTGTACTGGACTAGCTTCCAACATATCAAGCGCTTTGCCTTTCGTTGGGTTCTCAAGTTGAGGAATATCAAGCAATACAACATCCCCAAGCTCTTTTTGTGCAAGCATTAGTGCTGTAGTTGCTCCTGTAAACCCTGCGCCAACGACGGTAATTTTCTTACGTTGAATAGCCATGATTACGATTGCCCCCCTTAAATGTAACTACATGTTTTTGATAATTTCATCTGCAAATGCAGAGCATTTCACTTCTGTAGCGCCTTCCATGAGGCGGGCAAAATCGTAAGTTACTGTCTTGTTGTTGATGGAAGTCTCCATCCCTTTATAGATGAGGTCTGCAGCTTCCTGCCAGCCCAAATGCTCAAGAAGCATAACGCCGGAAAGGATAACAGAACCTGGGTTAACCACGTCAAGGTCCGCATATTTCGGAGCTGTACCATGCGTAGCTTCGAAGATCGCGTGTCCAGTCACATAGTTGATGTTCGCTCCTGGCGCGATACCGATACCGCCCACTTGCGCTGCAAGCGCATCGGACAAGTAGTCACCGTTCAAGTTGAGCGTAGCGATCACGTCGAAATCTGTTGGACGCGTCAATACTTGCTGCAATGCGATGTCCGCGATTGCGTCTTTAACAAGAATTGCACCTGCTGCAAGCGCATCTGCTTGTGCTTTGTTCGCTTCGTCTACGCCGTCAGCTGCTTTGATGCGATCATATTGATCCCATGTGAATACTTTATCGCCGAACTCTTGCTCAGCCACTTCATATCCCCAGTTCTTGAACGCGCCTTCTGTGAACTTCATGATGTTCCCCTTATGTACAAGGGTCACACTCTTACGTTCATGTTTAATTGCATATTCTACGGCAGCGCGTACCAAACGTTTGGAACCCTCTTCGGATACAGGCTTAATACCAATACCAGAAGTCTCTGGGAAGCGAATTTTCTTCACGCCCATTTCTTGTTGCAAGAATTCAAGCATTTTCTTCACTTCAGCAGAACCTGAAGCATACTCGATTCCAGCATAGATATCTTCTGTGTTCTCACGGAAAATAACCATGTCTACAAGCTCAGGACGTTTCACAGGCGAAGGTACGCCGTCGAAATAACGAACTGGACGCAAGCAAGTATACAAATCTAGTTCTTGACGAAGTGCCACGTTCAAGGAACGAATACCGCCGCCGATTGGCGTTGTAAGAGGTCCTTTGATCGCTACGATATATTCACGAATTGCTGTTAATGTATCATTTGGCAACCATTCGCCGTACGCATTGAATGCTTTCTCCCCTGCGAACACTTCGTACCAAGCGATTTTCTTGTCGCCGTTGTAAGCTTTCTCTACCGCTGCATCTAGCACGCGTTTGGAAGCTTTCCAGATATCACGGCCTGTGCCGTCGCCTTCGATGAACGGAATGATTGGGTTGCTAGGAACCTGAAGTTTCCCGTTATCGATTGTAATTTTGTCGCCTTCTGTTGGTAAAGCAAATTTCTCAAGTTGCATGAATTAAATCCTCCTTCGTCTTCTTACAAATTCTATCTATCAATACTACCTATGATCATACCTGAAAAATTAACGATTTTGAATCGGAATATATTTTTGATTCGTGAGACCTGTATATTCTGCACGAGGACGGATGAGACGGTTGTTCTCATACTGCTCCAAGATATGTGCTGTCCATCCAGATACACGGCTAATTGCAAAGATTGGTGTAAATAGCTCACGTTGAATGCCAAGAATCGTGTAAACCGAAGCAGAGTAAAAATCAACATTCGGCTTGAGGCCCTTCTGGCCTGTTACCATCTCTTCAATGCGAACAGACATATCGTACAATTCCGTGTTGCCTTGCAGCTGGCTCAAATCCTGTGACATCTTCTGCAAATGCTTCGCACGCGGATCGCCGCCCTTATACACGCGATGTCCGAAACCCATAATTTTCTCTTTGTTATCCAGTTTCGTCTGTACATAATCTTCAACACGGTCGAAGGATCCGATCTCTTCGAGCATCACCATAACCGCTTCGTTCGCTCCGCCGTGAAGAGGTCCCTTCAACGCGCCAATAGCTGATGTCACACCAGAATAGATATCTGACAACGTCGCAACCGTTACGCGAGCAGCGAATGTGGAAGCATTCAATTCATGGTCTGCATGAAGAACGAGAGCTTGATTTAGCGCTTTCACAGCTAGTTCGCTAGGTTCCTCACCGTTTAGCATATACAAAAAGTTATGCGCGATGGACACACCGGATTTCGGCGCAATTGGCTCAAGACCTGCACGAAGACGAGACAAAGTAGCTACAATTGTCGGCAATTGTGCTTGAAGCTTAATCGCTTTCCGGATATTCGCTTCAGAACTCATTTCATTCGCTGTTTCATCATACAAAGCAAGTGCAGAGACGGCTGATCGCAATGCTGCCATCGTGTTCGTCCCCGTAGGATATAATCTCATTTGTTCAACCAATTCGGATGGAATCGCAGCGGATTCACTTAGGTCGCGAAGTAATTGATCCAATTCGGATTGCACAGGGAATCTTCCATACCAGAGTAAATAGATTACTTCTTCAAAAGATGCGTGTACTGCAAGATCATCAATATTATAGCCACGGTATGTCAGAACACCGTCAATAATGGAGCTGATCGATGAAGTTGTTGCAACAATTCCTTCCAAGCCTTTTGTCGCTGTCATATACTTCTCTCCTTTGCAATGTTAGCGAAATAAACGTTAAAAAAAGATAAAGCAGCGTGAAATTTGTCTGAAAATGAAAGCGGTTGCCGATTAGATACCTCTATTTGTCAATACTTATTGCTATACTAATAATATAAGACTTTGGATGTTATGTGAACATGAAAAGACGGAAAAGCGAATAGAATTGTTTATCACACCCATCATCTTTTTTTGTAACATATTTCATAGAAGCTATTATTGATGGTACAATAAGCGAAAATCTTCAAAAAAAGGGGCATCCCTATGCGCAATTCATTAAGCATCGGCATCATTGACATCGGATCCAACTCCATTCGTCTCGTCGTATACAATCGTTCAGAGAACGGGGCCTTCCAAGTCATTGATGAGAGTAAATACGCAGCAAGACTTAGCCAACTTGTCGATTCGGAGAATAAGATCGATTTGGATCAACTTCAACCTTTGATTGAACGTTTAAATCATTTCAAACGGATATGTGAAATCCATCAAGCAGATACAATCCGCGTAGCGGCGACAGCTGCGATACGCAATGCGGGCAACCGCAATGCGCTCCTTACGTATTTGCAACAACATACTGGCTTAACGATCGAGGTATTATCCGGCGAGCAGGAAGCCTACTACGGATTTATTAGTATGGCGAACACCATGGATGTCCAAGACGGATTTCTTATAGACATTGGCGGTGGCAGCTCCGAAATCACATTATTTAGAAATCGTAAAATTGTGAATAGTGTATCCTTCCCGTTTGGTTGTGTAAACACATCTAGAACATTCGGGCAGAGTGATCCGCTCTCCGATTCAGATATGAAACGAATACAATCCATGGTAAAACAAGCTATTCAACAGGAGCCGTGGCTTACCAATGCACCTGGCTTGCCTATGATCGGTTTAGGAGGGGCTGCTCGCACCATTGCCAAAATAGAGCAGCTGCGTACGAAATACCCTCTCCAGCGTATTCATCAATACCAAATGGAATCCGAGCAAGTGTCAGATATGCTGGAGCGACTACGAGATCTCCCGCTCGCACAGCGCACCAGTGTGCCCGGATTATCCAAAGACCGTGCGGATATCATCATCCCAGGAATAATTATTCTACAGACGATGTTCCAGCATTGTGGTTGCAGTCATTATATGATGAGCGGCTCTGGCATTCGAGATGGCTTGTTCTACGAGACCATTATGCCGGAGGCACCGATTGTCCCGAACGTATTGGAATATAGCCTGAGAAACTTGATAGCTCTGCATTTATCCGCTTTACCAAAGGATCATGTCGAACAGGTTAACCGGCTTGGGAATCAGCTCTTCTATAGCCTTCATGAGGACAAGCAATTTAAGTTAACTGTGCAGGACGGGCTGTATTTGCACATCAGCTCTTTGCTCTATCGAGTCGGTACCATCATTGATTATTACGGGTACAGTCAACATACGTTCTATCTGATCATGAATGCACGTCTTTATGGTCTGACTCATCGGGAGCTAATCCTTTGTGCTATGATTGCCTCATATACAACCAAGAGCCGTGCGCGTCAAGTCGTTGCCGAGTACAAAGAAATACTTGATGAGAGTGATTATCCACGACTATGCAAGCTAGGGTCTTTGTTGCAGCTTGCTATTGCACTCGACAAAAGTGAAACGCAATCCATAGAATCATTAAATATTCAGATTCGGAAAAACAAATTGCGAATTCAGGCCTTACACCATCACGGTATCGCCTTTGAACAAATGGAAGTGCAAGGTGTAGCAAAAGAGTTCAAAAAAGCGTGGGATCTTACCCCTATACTAACATCTGAGCTTTGAACCACTCGTCTCATCTTGAGTCGCTTTACGATGAACCAAAAACAGGGTGTTCTCCGAACTGTCACAAGCTCGAAGAACACCCTGTTTGCGTTATTTCTTTCGCCCTATGGTTTTCTCAATATCAGACACGAACGGGCACAGACTTCCATGCTTCAATATGCATTGCTTCGAACTGACTGCGGCATGTTTGATTCTCCCGTCTCACACGCATATATGTACCATTCAATTGCAATTCCCTTGCCTTTGAATTATCTCTTAATTTTAAATCCAGCATTCGAATCAAAGACTTACGGAGCGCCTTATCGAACACAGGACACATAAGTTCAATACGACGCGTCAAATTCCGTGTCATCCAATCGGCACTCGATAAATATACTTCTTCGTCTTCGCCGTTCTTGAAATAGATGATTCGGGAATGCTCCAAGAAACGATCCACAATGCTAATAACACGAATATTCTCACTTAAGCCAGGTACTCCGGGTCTTAAACAGCACACCCCTCGAACGATAAGATCAATTCGAACACCCATCTGTGAAGCAGCGTAGAGCTGATCGATCATTTCTTGATTGGACAAAGAATTAATCTGTGCGATGATATGCGCTTCTTTACCTTCTGAGGCCCATTTCATTTCGCGTTTGATTTTGCTGATTAGCTTGTCCTTCAATTCTGTCGGTGCCACGACGAACGCCTGCCAATCATGCGGTGCAGAATATCCGGTCACCTCATTGAACAGCAGCGACGCATCTTCGCCGATTACCGAATTGGATGTGAACAGACCGACATCCGTGTATAGCTTGGCCGTATTTTCGTTATAATTGCCTGTCCCCACATGGACATACCGACGGAGCATAGACTGTTCGCGCCTTACGACAAGCGTAATCTTCGCATGCGTCTTTAAGCCCACAAGTCCGTATACGACGTGACAGCCTGCTTTCTCGAGCTGACGTGCCCATGCAATATTCCGTTCTTCATCGAATCGCGCCTTCAGCTCCACGACGACGGTCACTTGCTTCCCGGATTCCGCGGCCCTCGCCAACGCTTGGACAAGAATAGAGTTGCCTGAGACGCGGTATAGCGTCATTTTGATCGCTAACACATCGGGGTCATCCGCTGCTTGACATATAAAATCGTTCACCACATCAAATGACTCGTAAGGATGATACATTAGCACATCCTTCATCCTCAACACACTGAACAAATCATCGGCATCTACGAGCTCATCCGGATACACCGGATCCAGCTTCGGATATCGCAGATGGTCCGCATTCTGAAGTGACATTGCGAACTTCATCAGAAAGCTTAAGTCAATTGGACCATCAATCGTAAACACATGCTCCATAATTTCGAATTCTTCTTGAAGCAGTTGAAGTGCATAGGGGTGCATCCCCGATTCAATTTCGAGTCGGACCGGAACGCCCCAACGCCGCCGCCTTAGCTCCTTCTCAATCTCTTCCAGCAAATCTTCTGCGCCTTCTTCATCCAGTGTCAGGTCGGCGTTCCTAGTCATTCGGAAACCATGAACGGCAACAGGAATATAGCCGCTGAACAGAATCTCGATATGTACTTTGATCAAGTCTTCTAACAGGATGAATTCCTGCTTCTTGCTGTTCGTTCGATTAGGTACATGAATATACCTCGGAAGGATCGACGGGACCTGTACGACCGAAAAGAACGGCTCCTGTTCGGGTTCCTGCAATTTATCCGGCCCATATACTCTCCGCTGCAGCACGACAGCTAGATACAGCTCGTTCGTATGAACAAGAGGGAATGGCCGACTCTGATCCACCGCCATCGGAGTTAATACCGGGAATACAATTTCATCAAAATAGATCTGCATGGCCTTCTGCTGCGTACTATTTAAATCATCAAAGGTCGTAAATACCAACCCTTCTTTATGCAAACTCCGGATTAATTCACGATACGTTCGATACTGATCGGTCACCGCTTTACTCGTACGCTTCATAAGGCGTTTTAATAACCCTGAAGGCGTATAGCCGGTAAAATCTTTTTTGTGATATCCAAGTCGTAATTGATCATGAATCCCTGCGACACGCACACTCATAAACTCATCCAAATTGCTTGATACAATCGATAAAAATTTCACCCGTTCCAATAGCGGCGTCTCTGGATCCTGCGCCTCTTCCAGAACACGGCGATTAAATTCCAACCAGCTTAAGTCACGATTCACATATTTTGCAGAAATCATCCGTGTCCGAAGTCCTTTCTCCTCAAGGGATTCCCCTTAATTCTGTAATGAGTCTATTATCCATCAAGAATGTTCGGACAGTTTTAAGATTTTGTAAACGGAGTGTAAACGCAAAATAAAGTCGTGATTTGAAAGGAACAAGCATAGATATCAATAGACAAGTCCAAATCGGAAATTCTTCAAAGGAGCGATCTCCTTGGATCACTTAATTGTTAAAAAAATCCTTCGCGGCTGTTGGGTGTTATTCATCTTTACTGTGTTTATTTATGCGCTTTACTGGGTAACCCCACTCATCTATCCGTTCATTCTGGCTTGGATCATCGCTTATTTCCTGAATCCAATCGTTAATATGCTCGAACGAAAGGGGAAAATGCCAAGGTGGCTTGCCGTGACCATCGCAATCCTCGGGTTCGTCGTTACCATGCTCACCATCGTGTCCGCTGTCATTACACGCATCATTATCGAGATCTTCAACCTCTCGCAATCACTCGAAGGCAGTATTAATGATCTGAAAAATATGCTCGTGAACGTTCTAGAGAACGAACAATTGAATAGATTCATCACCCAAATCAGCTCATTCTATGAAAATAACCGAAATGTGCAGGACACAATCAATAACAATATGAATCATACAGCGCAAACCTTGACCGATGCCGTCTCGAATCTCATCAGCTCCATGCTCAACAGTATCCTGTCGATTCTCTCGTCGCTCCCCAATATTGCAACGATCTTCATCGTGGTGATCCTCGCCGTCTTCTTTATCAGTAAAGATTGGGCGGATCTCATGCGATGGGTACGCAAATGGCTGCCAGAACGTGTCCAGCAGCCAATATCGATCATATGGGTTGATCTTCAGAAAGCGCTATTCGGATATCTCCGAGCGCAGTTTATCGTCATCTCATTAACAGCTATTGTCGTCATCATTGGTCTCATTATCCTACATATTCAATATGCGATTACAATTGGATTACTTATAGGACTATTGGACCTTATGCCTTACCTCGGGGTTGGAATCGCGATGATACCGTGGATTGCTTATTCTTACATGAGTGGAAACCATAATCAAGCCATAGGTCTCAGCATACTCTATTGCGTCGTTCTCATTGCAAGACAAATTGTAGAGCCTAAAGTGCTTGCTTCAAGCGTGGGGTTAAATCCACTTCCTACACTAATCGCCATGTTCGTGGGACTTCAGCTTTTCGGCATCCTGGGACTTATCATTGGTCCTGTGACACTTGTGATTGCATCCGCTATCCAACGCGCGAACGTGTTCCGTGACGTATGGCACTATATTTTCAGAGGCGGTCGTCAAATCTAACGGCGATAAATTGTAAATTTGCCATTCTGCATTTTCTTCATAATCCACATCAGAATCAACCAGCGGTAAAAAGGCCGGGTCAGTGGAAATGCCAACGTAAACCCAATAATATCTGTAATAAAGCCAGGGATGATGAGTAACCAGCCGCCAAGGAGCACACAAATGCCGTCAATAAAGGTGCGTCCAGGGACTTTCCCCTCACTCATTTGCCGCTTGGCATCTTCCAGCACCTTCATGCCTTCAAATCGCGTGATCGCAATACCCAGTAGAGAGGTTAGAGCTATCACGAGCAAGGTGTAGAGGCCACCGATCCAGCTGCTTACAAGTGTAATACCAAAAGCTTCTACGACAAAAACCGCTAACACGATCCATATGCTATTTCTAAGCATCCGGGTCCATCCTTTCTACTGCTTGTTCTAAACAGATAAATAGTTCTGGCGCTTCCTTATCCATACGCACTGGACGAAAATCGCGATTGACCCAAACATGGTGTGTCTCACCGGATACGAGAAGTTTGCCTTCAGGCATCGTTGACGATGGGGAGGAATCTAATGCATTGCGCTCCTCATCCGAGAAGAGGCGAACCTCTGATTGGAAATGCAGCTTCCGTGAACTATAAGCAGCGATCCGGGTACATACGGTGATTTGGTCATCATATCTCGCAGGCATCCGGAATTTTGTCATTAACTCCGTCACAGGCAGCAATAATCCACGTTTCTCGATATCAATGTATTGGATTCCTAACTCGCGAATGAGCTCTGTACGCCCAATTTCGAACCAGTTCAAGTAATTCGCATGATACACGACACCCATCTGGTCTGTCTCTTGATATCTTACCCGTAATTGCGTATAAAACCAACGGCTATATTGCTCCATTTCCATCATTGTACCAAGACTCCTTTTTTGCAAAAAAAGAGCAATGGCTTGTCCCATTGCTCTTCCTTTTTCACTTGCTATCTATAATGAATTAACGTTTTTTCGCGTGGCAAACTTTGATCAAGTTCGTCGAACCGGATTGTCCTGTTGGTACACCAGCAGTAATCACGATAAGATCATCCTCTTCAACAAGACCGGAGTTAAATCCACCTTGGATCGCGCTGTCGAACATGCTGTCTGTCGATGTTGCAACTTCACCTTTAACCGGGATAACACCCCAAGTTAACGCAAGACGACGCATCACTTGGTCTTCAGGAGTTACAGCAACAATCGGTGCTTTTGGACGGTATTTGGATACCATACGCGCTGTGTAACCGGATTGTGTCGAGCTGATGATTGCTTTCGCATCCAAATCTAATGCAGAGCTTGCAACTGCTTGGCTGATCGCTTCTGTAACAGAAGCTTGTTGTGCTAAACGTTGTTTGAAGAACAGCTCACGGTAATGAAGTGCTGACTCTGCACGCTCAGCAATACGAGACATCGTCTCAACGGACTCAACAGGATATTTCCCTGCTGCTGTCTCACCCGATAGCATGATTGCATCTGTACCGTCGAAAATCGCATTCGCTACGTCACTTGCTTCAGCGCGCGTAGGTCTTGGGTTACGTTGCATGGAATCAAGCATTTGAGTTGCTGTGATAACCGGCTTACCTGCACGATTACATTTCTCGATCATCAATTTCTGTGCAAGAGGTACTTCTTCAGCTGGGATCTCAACACCAAGGTCACCACGAGCAACCATTAGGCCGTCAGACACTTCAAGGATTTCGTCCAAGTTGTCAACACCTTGTTGGTTCTCGATTTTGGAGATGATTTGGATATGCTGAGCGTTGTGCTTCTCAAGCAATTCACGAATTTCAAGCACGTCGCTAGCTTTACGAACGAACGAAGCCGCGATGAAGTCGATTCCTTGCTCAATCCCGAAGCGAATATCGCTTGCATCTTTTTCTGTGATCCCTGGCAAAGAAATTTTAACGCCTGGAACGTTAACACCTTTCTTGCTCTTGATTGTGCCGCCATTCACAATTTTACACTTGATTTCAGTTCCTTGGACCTCAGTAACCGTTAGACCAATTAGACCGTCATCGATAAGAATCGTGGATCCAACTTCGACATCATTCGGCAACTGTTCATATGTAACCGAAATGCGATCTTTATCGCCAAGGATTTCTTCTGTCGTTAATGTAATGAATTCGTCTTGAACCAATTCGATCGGCTCAACAGCCAATTTACCAGTACGAATCTCAGGACCTTTCGTGTCTAGTAGAATCGCAACCGTTTTATTTAATTCCTGGCAGGCTTGACGAATCGTCTTGATTCGATTGCCGTGCTCTTCAAAATCACCATGGGAAAAATTAAGACGTGCTACATTCATGCCAGCTAGAATCAATTTCTTTGTATTCTCTAGGGATTCGCTGGATGGTCCGATCGTACATACAATTTTAGTTTTGCGCATTATGGTTTCCTCCGTTTTCAAAGCATCTCTTCACAACTAATAAATTTACAACAAAATAGCATTTTTGTACATGAGAATTGTCATAACTACAATATCATCAGTCTCTCCAACTGAACCTTCGGCCAATCATTAAACTTCATCAAAGGTAAACTTACCAATTTTCCGAAATTTATGATAACGGTCTTCAAGTAATTGTTCGGTCGACATTTCTCTTAACTCAGATAATTGTTTCTCTATGGCAATCTTGATCCATTCCGCCTGCGAAGTCAAATCTTTGTGTGCGCCTCCACGAGGTTCTGGAACGATCTCCTCAATAATTTCCATCCGTAGCAAATCGGAAGCTGTGATCTTTAGAGCTTCTGCCGCTTGATCGGCTTTGCCTGCGTCTTTCCATAAAATTGAAGCCGCACCATTCGGTGAAATTGCGGAATAAATCGCATTCTCTAGCATGATCACGCGATTCCCAACGCCGAGTGCAAGTGCGCCGCCGCTTCCGCCTTCCCCGATCACAACGCAAATAATCGGTACCCGAAGCAGCATCATATCACGTAAATTTCGTGCGATAGCTTCCGATTGCCCGCGTTCTTCAGCGGTGTTCCCTGGGTAAGCGCCTTTGGTATCGATAAACGTAATGATCGGACGGTTAAACTTGTCCGCTTGCTGCATCAAACGAAGCGCTTTGCGGAATCCTTCAGGATGCGGGCTCCCAAAGAAACGCGCGATATTATCTTTCATATCTTTCCCGCGTTGGTGTCCAATAACTGTAACCGGCAAGCCGTTTAATTTCGCTAAACCGCCTACAATGGCCATATCATCGCCGTACAACCGATCACCATGAAGTTCCATGAAGTCGGTAAAAATCGCTTGAATGAAGTCAAGCGATGTCGGGCGCCCCTGATGACGTGCAAGATGCATTTTCTGAGAAGGGGATATGTTCGTGTACACTTCTTCCTCTAATTGCTTATAACGCTCTTCAAGGCGCGCAATTTCATCCGTGAAATCGATACCCTTCTCTGAGCCAAATTGCTTCAGTTCATCAATTTTTTTGCGCATTTCGACGAGAGCCGTCTCAAAAGGCATTTCATTCGCCATGTGAAACATCCCCCTTCACCGTGTGGAAATCAAGCAATTTGGTCAATGTACTCCGCATATCTTTGCGATGAACGACCATGTCGAGTTGTCCATGCTTCATGTTAAACTCCGCCGTCTGGAAGTTATCAGGCAGCTTCTGGCGAATCGTCTGTTCGATAACAATACGACCCGCAAAGCCTGCACTCGCGCCAGGCTCGGCCAAAATGAAGTCGCCCAGCATCGCAAAGCTCGCCGATACCCCACCAAAGGTCGGATCGGTGAAGACAGAAATATAGAGCCCGCCTTGTTCATGGAATTTCGCAAGTGCCGCGCTCGTCTTCGCCATTTGCATGAGGCTAATGATCCCTTCTTGCATCCGTGCACCGCCGGAAGTCGAGAAGATAATAAGTGGATATTTCTTCTGCATTGCCGTCTCAATAGCGCGCGTCACTTTCTCGCCGACAACGCTACCCATACTACCGCTGAAGAAATCGAAGCTCATAACGGCAAGGACGACCGGATACCCTCCGATCGTTCCTTCACCGGTTACAACCGCTTCTTGTAGACCGGAATTGGCCTTTTGCTGCTCTACTTTCTTGGTATAGCCAGGGAATTCCAATGGGTCTTCCGAAATCATATTCGCATCGTATTCGAAGAAGCGACCTTCGTCGACCGTAAGCGCAATACGATCTCTTGCACTTAGACGCATATGATGTCCACAGTTCGAACACACCATAAGACTCTTCTCTAATTCCTTCGTAAAGTGAATCGTGCCGCATTTGGAGCACTTATTCATAAGTCCTTCAGGAATTTCGCGTTTCGGACGCTCGCCTTCTTCCGCCCCGCCCGTGCGTACCGTGCGTTCGGAAGGAACTGTTGCGTACTTTCTTTTTTTCTGGAATAAGTCTTTTAACACAACTACACCCCACAAAAGCCTTATTTTTGTTACCTATTTCGAATAGTTCGAATAAATAGTATCTATTACGAATTTAATATTGAGTTCAATACTTCTTGAACTTCCTCCAGTTCGCCTGAAGGAACTAAAATTTCAAACTGCTGCTTCGATAGATTAATAGGGCGGACTTGCACCAAAAAACCTTCTTCGGACAGTTTCGACTTCAGTCTGTCTGCAATCTTCGCTGTAGGAGCAATATAAATAACCGTCCACATGCGCTTCGTCCTCCTTAACCTCACAAATTAGCCCAATTAATGCAATAATGATAACATAACTCCCATTTTAACATCAAGAATGCTTCTTACGTAGCATCGGGAGGATTCAGTGGATATGCAATGGCCCGCGGGTCGGCATGCGCGATTCTGGCTGATGCCGCTGCGGCTAACCCAGCAACAAGATCATCCAGAAAAACATGAATATGCGGACCCTTCGAATTTAGTTGATGAATGATTCCTATCTTCTCTTTATCCAAATAGCCAAAGCTTGTCAACCCGATCATCCCGTATACATTCGTAATGCCGAGAGCGAGTGTCTCATCAACGCCAAAAAGGGATTCATCCGCTTCCATAATGGCTTGCAATGGCTGCGGCAGCTTCTTCTGCTCTGCAAGTTCATCCAAAGCAATGCCGGTATACAGTGTATATTGGACTTCCCGCTTATGCAATACCGCAATCACACTATCTTCACAATCTTTCATGGTTAATCTAGGGTTATATGCAATCTGCAGCTTGTGAACAATTTCCGTAATCGATTGAATCGTAACTCCGCGCCGCTCCAGCATTTTTACTACGATTTCATATGACATACGCTTCTCCCACCTGTCCTTTGAGTGTAACCTAAATGTATGCAGATGGAAGATCAAATGTTCATAGAAACGTAAAAATTTATTTTTTTAAAATTGAAAGAATGCGTTGTTTTCAAGGTGCTTATCACCAATATTTCCTTAATATAGGATGAGCAACCATAAGATTGAAAGTCAGGCTATTCACCTTGCACAAAACCGGATCAATTGCTCGGATCACATCTACTACTAACGAACTCCTTAAGCCTTATTCGTATCAAAACAGTCTACAGACTCGCTAAGGAACTCCAAGATCGTTATTTCCTCTAAAATTGCATGAAATCATAACTTTTGAGCGCAATAACGCTACTGGAGTTCCTTAGACTGAAAATCAACCGTTATTTGTACGAATAACGCGTCTACGATTCGTTACACGCTGATGCGAGCGTCGCATAGACGTACCTACCTTCTAGTTTGAACGCAAGATTCGACGCAGAGTAAACTTCCTCGAAAATACTTCGTGATCAAAAGCCGCAGGGGCTTTTCAGCACCGAGAAGGTTGCGTGAAAACGAAGCCAGGCTTCCGAAGCGAGTTTTCCTCCGGAAAACTTGTAGGAGGAACAGAGTTTAGGCAAAACCTAAATGAATACCGCACTTCGAGTTTGAGCGCAAGATTCGATGTCGAGTAATCATCCTGATTCATCTTCGTGATCAAAAGCCGCCCGCAAAAGACCTTTCAGCGCCGAGAAGGTTGCGTAAACCTGAAGAGGAGGAACGCAGTGTAGGATAAGCCTACATGAGTACCGGACTTCGAAGGTGAACGCAAGATTCGACGTCGAGTAGACTACAAAGAATAAACATCGCGATCAAAGGTCGACTATTTGATGCGGATGGTTGAGGGGCCGAGAAGCGCCTCAACCTGCTGCAGCAGAATCGGCGAAGGCTTCGTATGGAACGCCTCGCTCAGCGCCATCGCCTTCTGCTCCCGCTCATAGAACAGGACCGTCGGCATCTGTCCTGAATGCTCCTGCAGCAGCTCCTTGAGCTGCGCCAGGATCGTCGCCGTCTCGCGATCGGCGGCGATCTTGATATACACGCGCTGCCCCGCATGCGCGTGCTTGCCTACCGCGCCGCGAGCCGATGCTCCGCTCGGCTGCGGTGCGGGCGGTGCCGCCTGCGCTGCGCCGCCTTGCGGGGCGCTCGCGCGCGGCGCGGTGCTGCTGCCTGGCCGCCCAGCGGCAGCAGGCAGCTCGCGCTGTTGCTGCGGCCTGCGACGCCGCAGCAGTGCCTGGATCGCGCCGGCGTCAAGCGGCGCGACGTCGTCAGCCAGCAGCTTGAAGTCTTCGTCTTGCTGCTGCAGCTTGGCACGAACCGCGAGCAGGGCGCCTTTGTCGATCAGATCATGGCATCGCTCCCACACTTTCGGGAAGAGTACCACTTCCGTCCGAGATATACGATCCTCGAGCTCCATAAAGCCCATCATCTTGCCCTGCTTCGTCGAGATCTGCTTCAACGATACGACCATCCCCGCGACGACCACTTCACTCTCATCAGGCGCTTCCGTTAGATCCATGAGTCGATCGAGCTCAAGCTTGGATAACATTTCATCATGATCATCCAAGGGATGTCCTGAAATATAAAGACCAAGCAGTTCCCGTTCAAATTCCAACTGCTGCGTTATCGTATATGGACGAATGTCCGGGTATTCAATGGACCAGTTATTCACTTCAATGAATCCGAACAACTGGATTTGGAGATCATCACGTTCTTTGCGCCATTTCACCGCGGCTTCCACGGTCTCATCGAGCATGGCAATGAGCTGCGCCCGGTGCCCTGGCAGCGAATCGAGCGCTCCGCCTTGGATCAGCGACTCCAACACCCGCTTATTGCACACACGCAGGTCAATACGGCGGCAGAAATCAATCAGACTGTCATACGGCCGTTCTTCCCGCTCCTTCATAATGCTCTCAATGGCTTGCGTACCAACATTTTTAATCGCAGCAAGGCCAAACCGAATCGCTTGCCGCCCATCCTCAAAAGCAACAGGTGTGAATAACACACCACTCTCGTTCACATCGGGAGGCAGCACATCTATGCCCATATGCTTGGATGCATCCACATACTCCGCCACTTTTCGGTGATTTCCCATCACCGATGCAAGCATCGATGACATGAATTGCACCGGATAATGGGCTTTCAGATAAGCGGTCTGGAACGCCAATACACCGTATGCTGCCGCATGCGCGCGCGGGAATCCGTAATCGGCGAAGCGAACAATCATATCATATACATGATTCGCTTCCTCTTCCGTAAACCCTTCTCCAATACTCCCTGTCACGAAATGTGCGCGCTGTTCATCGAGCACTTCCCTTTTCTTCTTCGATACGGCACGACGTAATAAATCCGCTTCACCGAGCGTGAAGCCCGCCATCTGCGAAGCGATCTGCATAATTTGCTCTTGGTACACAATGATCCCGTACGTATCCTTCAGAATCGGCTCTAGTGATGGATGCGGGTATTCCACTTCGATCTGCCCGTGCTTCCCCTGAATATACTTCGGAATGAATTCCATCGGACCTGGACGATATAACGCAACGACCGAGACGATATCTTCGAATTCGGATGGTTTAAGGTCTTTCAACACTCTTCGAACCCCGGAAGACTCCAACTGAAAGATCCCTGTCGTATCCCCATGTCCTAGCATCGCGTACGTATCCGGATCGTCATCCGGTACCTCGTGGAAATCAATCGACTGTCCCGTCTCCTCACGAATCCATGCCAGCGTTCTTTCAATGATCGATAATGTCCGCAAACCGAGAAAATCCATTTTGAGCAGACCCACAGCCTCTAGATTTTCCATGGAATATTGCGTTAGCGCCGTCGTCTCCGACCCTTCCTGCAGCGGCACGTAATGTGTAAGCGGCTCCTCCGATATAACAACCCCTGCGGCGTGCGTCGAAGCATGGCGCGGCATACCTTCCACTTTCATCGCCATATGAACCAGTTCCATAACCCGCTCACTGCGGTCTTGAAGCGAAGCCAAATCCGGGTTAAGTCGCAGCGCCTCTTCAATCGTAACCCCAAGCTGATTCGGGATCATTTTGGCCACACGGTCAACTTCACCAAAAGGTATATTGAGTACGCGACCGACGTCCCTGACCGCTGCGCGAGCCGCCATCGTTCCGAACGTAATGATCTGGGCCACATGTTCAGAGCCATACTTTCGCACAACGTAGTCAATCACTTCATCTCGCCGCAAATCGCTAAAATCGATATCGATATCAGGCATCGTCACCCGCGCAGGATTCAAGAACCGCTCGAACAATAGCTTATATTTAATCGGGTCCACATCGGTAATATTCAGAACGTAGGCGACCAAGCTGCCGGCAGACGATCCCCGTCCCGGACCAGTCGCAATCCCGTTCTCATGAGCGAATCGAATGAAATCCCATACGATGAGAAAATAATCGGAATACCCCATTCGAGCAATAACATCCAGCTCATATCGAAGCCGTTGCCATACTGTCTCCCGGTACGACGAATCCTCCCAGATTGGTAACGAACCATAACGGCGTTCAAGTCCTTCTTCACACAACTCCGCCAAATACTGTCCCGCTGTCTGCCCCTCTGGGATCGGTTGAAATGCGGGGAGAATCGAACGACCGAATTCAAGCTTCAGATCGGCACACTTGGCCGCGATCCTCTCCGTATTTGCAATCGCTTCCGGGACATGAGGAAATAACTTGGCCATCTCCTCTTCACTTTTCAAATACAACTGATCCGTCGTGATTCGAAGCCGGTCTTCGGCGTCGACTGTTTTGCCCGTCCCAATACAGATCAAGACATCCTGCATCGCCGCATCCTCAGGCGCAATATAATGCACATCATTCGTCACTACGAGCGGAATGCCTGTCTCTTCGCTTAATGCGATCAACTGCGGATTTACCCGCTTCTGCTCTGAAATCCCATGGTCTTGAAGCTCCAAATAGAAATCTTCGCCGAAAATATCCTTATATCGCAGCGCTGAAGCTTTTGCTTCCTCATGTCGACCATGTAATAAATGCTGCGGAATCTCTCCACCAAGACAAGCACTCAGGCAGATAATCCCTTCTGAATACTGCCGCAGCACCGTGAGATCAATGCGCGGTTTATAATGAAATCCTTCTAAATGCCCGAGTGAACAGAGCTTCATCAAGTTCCGATACCCTTGTTCATTCTTCGCGAGCAAAATAAGATGATAGATCGGATTCTCCTGACGCGTTCCCTTATCCTTCATCGAACCCGTCGTCAAATACGCTTCACAGCCGATGATCGGCTGAATACCATGCTGAACACATGCTTTATAAAAAGGAACCACGCCATACATTACACCGTGATCTGTTAATGCGAGTGACTTCATACCGAGGCGTGCAGCTTGTTCCACCATCTTGTCAATCCGCGCCGCGCCGTCTAGTAAGCTATATTCACTATGAACATGCAAATGTACAAATCCGCTCATCGCCTGTCCTCTCTTTCTAGTCTATTCCTTGGACAACACCCATAAGCTTAAGTATACACGATAACGGGGCGCAAACAGAGAGGAAAGGAGCCGAATTTAGAATGGAATCCTTCGCAACCAAGGCATTATTAGATTTTTTCATTGCTTTTGGCATTGTACTCGGGGGCGCAATGCTCGGCGGCATCGGGGCTGTTATTGCATTACAGCCGCCAACGCTTACGATGCTGAATGTCGCCAAATCACTCAAAATATGGGCGCTTGCCGCTGCTGTGGGCGGAACCATTGATCCATTGCGCGTCATTGAGAGCAATTTTTTCGACGGCAATCTATCACCCGCCATCAAACAAATTCTCTATATTATCTGTGCCTTTCTAGGTGCCCATATGGCGACAGAGCTTGTAGCCTGGATCTGCCGAGAGCGAGGGTAGGTTCCCGATGCGAGTGCCGCCTTTTAGCCGATATCGCCATCTGATGCGCTTCGTCGCCATCTTCCTCTGCGGAATGATCGTCGGAAGCGCTGTGTACAATGGTTTCTTTCACCTCCAATTCACGCACCTTACGAATATTAACAGTGATTTGCGTGCACAAATCGAGCAATATAAAGCCGATATTGAAGCACTCAACAAATATAAGAATCAGCACACGTCCATCCGTAAAATTCAAGTCTATATTATCAAGCAAGCGAATGAAAAAGACCAAATCGATCTAGAAATAGAAAATGAGCTCAAGAAACAAATACGTGAAGATCTGCATATCTTCTTAGGACGCGACATGTTCAAAATAAGCTCTGACGCCAAATTCGCCAGCGAGCTAATTAAACATAAAGTCTACAAAGACATCCATGATCAAGACTTCAAAATCCAAATCCGAACGATGCTCGTCAATGATGGATTGTTACAAATTTGGGTCGACGCAAAACGCCATGATATCCCTTGAGGAAATATGTTACAATAGACGGAGCAATTGACGAAAAAAAGGGGCTACAATACATATGACAGGCACAATCTTCATCGTTCTCTACTTCCTGCTTGCTATTTCACTTGGCTTCTCCGTATTCAATAGCTGGAAGTCGCATCGCTCCAAGGATTCCATGCAACGCGGCTTATACGGGGCACGAATGAATATAAGTCTTGGCGCCATGTTGATCCTGCTCGCAGTCATCCAACTGTTCATGTTCAGCGGTTCATCGACACGCGTCGTGATCGGTGCATTGTTCTTACTTCTCGGATGCTTCAACATTTATGCAGGACTGCGAAACTACAGCCATTTCAACAAAATGAATAATAACGCCTAACAGCTGTTCAACGATTAATAACCCTCTTGCTCGCATCTTCATCCGATGTGACAAGGGGGTTATTTGTGTACCTTCTTACTATTCGAATGAACTCATGCCTCGCCAAAAGCCTGCGCCGTTATCATCACCTTGCAGACGATTTGATCATCACATTTCACGACGACATCGACCTTACAGAATCGTCGACTTGCCTCGATCATTTCAACGCGAACCGTCATTTCCTTCTCAATCTGAACGGGTCTTAAAAAGTAGAATGTCATGTTCTCCACGTCATGATCGGTGTGACGCTCGTCTCGAATGAAACGGTACACCGCTTGGGTGACAATGGTCGTAAAGACACCCTTGGAGAGTGATCCCAAATGACTTGACATCTGCGGTGTCACTTGGCCGCGGAAGTACAACTTGTTCTGCTCATCCCGCTCCTCCTCGAAGTGGCTCCAGATGAGATCATCGAATGTCTCTCCAAGCTGCGGCAGCTTCTGTGCATCCCGCATCGCCTGAAGAACCTGCTTCCGCGTCGCGGTCGAGAGCAGCTTGCGATTGCGATCGACGATCGGCAGTACTTCGATACCTTCCCACGCCATCATATGGGCGGCAGAGGCCAGGGAAGTACTCATGGTAACCGTGATCGGATTCCGCGTGTAATGCTTGTCGATGACATGATCCGGCTGCAATCCGGAGATATCTTTGTACGTGATCATCCCGATGACATGGTTCCATTCATCGACCACCGGGAATCTGGATTGACCTGTCCGTTCGCGCAGCTCTTGGAAATCCCCAATGGTACTGTGCGATTTCAATGCATTCACTTTTTTGCCGAGCTCAACGATGTCTTCAATCAGCATAATTTTTTTCTTGATCAACCGGTCATAGATCGCCCGGTTAATGAGCGAAGCAACAGTAAACGTATCGTGCTTACACGAGATAATCGGCAAATCGAGCGCATCGGCAATCAGCTTCACCTCACGGCTCGCCTCAAATCCCCCTGTAATGAGCACGCCTGCGCCTTGCTGCAAGGCTAAACGATGCGCGCTCTGCCGGTTACCAACGATCAATAGGCTTCCCGCGTCAATATAGCCGAGCATATCCTCCAGCTCCATCGCACCGATCACATATTTGTGTAGCGGTTTGACGAGCCCTTTGGAGCCTCCGAGAACGTGCCCGCCAACGATTTTGACGACCTCCTCGAAGGTTAAATGCTCAGATAAATGACGGCGTGAAGCCTTATCGACCCGAATCGTTCCAATCCGATCTTTCGTTAAGACGTAACCGATATTTTCTGCTTCCTTTACGGCGCGGTAAGCTGTTCCCTCACTGACCTGCATTTCTTTGGCGAGCTTTCGAACCGATATTTTGGAACCAACCTTCAGTCCTTCAATATGCTGCAACAACAGCTCATGCTTTGTGAGCGTCTCTTCATGAAAATCCACGCTGTATCACCTCGAATCCGAATCTGTACTATTTCACTAGTATAGCATTCGAAAGCGATTTTTTACACATGAATCCTCACTGTATTATTTCGTACGGAAGCTAACCCATTCTTGATCCATACCGACGTGATTCACATCTACGAGATAACCCGATCCTTGATCTGTCACACGAATCTGTCCATGATTCCGCTTATCCAGGCGATCAACCGTCAGCGTGATGGTCTTTCCGTCTTTCGAAATTTCACCTGCTGTAGGCGTGACACGATTCCCACTAATAACGATTTCGAAATCATCGATCCGACCTTTGTAGCCTTGCACAGGATCACTCAAGGTCAATACGATTTTAGTGCGTTCCGCATATACGCTCTCGATATATGATGCATCGTGCTTGCTTCCTTGGGCCTTGAAGCTGGACTCGTTCGCGCCTTGTGCCGTGTCATACCCTTTACCCTGATCATCCACGATCCGGCCAGAATCCGTGTTATAGATTAATTTGTAATCATCGTTTTTCTTCAGGCCATCCAACTTGTCGGCAAATAAGTGAATGTAGAGCTTGGTACGGTCTTCCGACACTTCGAACGCAGCATTCTCTCCATTTTTCAGATCCAGTGCTTTCCGTTCCTCATTCCATATTGTAAAAGGACCCTTCTCCGCATTACGTACAGGTTCGCTGAATTGCACAGTAATATTATACGGATCTGTCGAAGCTGTGCTTGCGATACGCGGCGCTGCATTATTGTCGCCAATGCCTCGGAACTGTACACTGTACGAATTCGATCCATCGGCAACCTTCATGCTGTTCCAACCTGCTGCATCTGTCACGGCACCCGTAAAGGTCATCGTGTAGACATCCCCATCCGTCGGCGAATCGAGATAAAGAACAGCTTCATCGACTATTTTATTGCGATTATTGATAGAATCCGATTTGATGGTCACGTATCCGCCTTTTGCATCTTTGATGATGAACCCATCGCGCGACACATTACGAACCGGCTCGCTGAATTGCACAAGGACAGAACGTTGATCGAGCGCCTTCACCTGCTTGATCGTTGGAATTGGATTCGCATAATCCGTACCCGAGAACGACTTCACATTCGCTTGATTCCGCGTATTCAAGTTCGGCAGTCCATAGACGGAGGCTTGGATCGTATGCTGCTCACGGAACAGATTCGGGTTCCCGTTATCCGCCGTTCTGAATTGTACACGGATCGTTCGGCTGTCTGGCTGCGTCACATAGGATTGCCATCCAGACATGGAGACGGTATTCCCATTATCCCGGTTCACAACCACGTTCAGCTGCGCAAGATCAGCAGCGGTAAGCGGATCGTCAACCCGAATCTCGAGTGTATTCCAATCGATAGACCGGATGCTCTGCACGTTTAATGTCATCCATGCATCATCATTCACGCCTGTAAAATTAACCTTCGTCGGGTTATTTATTCTGTTCCCGAAGCGATCTTCGATATATTTCATCGAGATCGTATATACTTTCCCATTCACTTGATCTGGTGTTGTTAACGTGACAGATTGGTTCGAATCATTGTAGCTGACACCCGATGGATATCCCAAATCTCCGTTCATGCTGTAGTTGTACTTATCCTCCGCGGTTCCACGGTCCAGACGTTCGTCGAACCAGATGGTTACACGATTCGAATCGGAGGTCACCTTCTTTACGGTCGGTCCCGATCGATCATCATCTTCCCCGAAGCTGAAGTTAACGGGATCGAGTGTATTGCCTGCCTTATCCGCGACCCGATAAGCAACAAAGGTATAGCGTGTATTCGACTTCTGTTCTGAAGTCTGAATCGTAACGGTACGGCCGTCGTTCGAGAGATCTGCACGATATAGATAGAGGTTGTTATTCACGGAGTAATTGGATAAGTCTGTCGCAGAGCTTAGATCAACAGGCTCTGAGAAGGTAATTGACAGCCAATAGTTCGAAGCGGTATGGAATTCGGTGATTCGAGGCTTCGTCGTATCCACAGCAAGCGAGACGAATGGCTTCGTATTGTCATCTACTGTTAATGTGTATTGTGTGGATCCTTCTTGTGGATCAGTTATAATCTCAACCTTCTTCCCGTCACTGCTCAGGACAGCTTGGCGAATGGTGAGTTTGCTATTGCCATAGGTCTTGCGAATCGTAATATTGTCCGGTTTAATGACAGACACCGCTTCATCGAGGTTCAAGACCAGCTTCGTATTCGAAATGACGTCTAGTGATTTCACCTTAAGCGTCTTGTATTCAGGCTCAGCCATCTTCTGATAAGCGGCGTACGTCGCGTCCACGAGCAGCGCTCTCGTCGCATTCCCGGTGTAATCGTACATAATCGGAATAATGCCCTTATCGAGTGCGACAGCTACCGTACTCCGCGCCCAAGATGATACTTTGCCACCAACCCCATTGCTGCTTGATCCTTCGATACCATAGGCACGCACAAGCATAGTAGCAAGCTGCTCGACCGTCACCGGTGCTGTAGGTCCGAACTTGCCTGCTCCAAGGCCCTTCATGAGACCTGCTTGCGTCGCTGCCTCTACGTATCCATAGGACCAGCGTGTCTTAAGTACATCGTTGTAACTCGGTGAACCGGGAACTTGCTTCAAGTCCATCAATCGGAACAAGACGGCAGCGAATTGCTCGCGCGACATTTCCTCATTCAGTCTTGCGCTGCCGTCCGAGAATCCCGTGAATATCCCCTTATCTTTCAGAATTTGATACTTCTCTAGTGTCGTCTGCGCAGCTGCTGATACGTGATTTGAGATACTAACGGAAACGAGCATGAACGTTAATAAAACCGATACCCATCTTCGCATGATGCGAACCTCCCCCATTCTCACTGGTCTGCTTTGCAAAGCATGGATATAGACGTTCTTTTTTCCAGAAAGTTTCAGTTCCAAGGGCCTAAATATTGTTCGACAAAAACGATTAAAATTGTACCCCTTCGCCTCGACAAAGATCGGATCATTCCCCTCTGATTCGTGTCTTCCGTTCGAGTGACTGCGATAGCTTCTGCTGCCATTGTAAACGGCGATATCTTCTTAGGCGCTGAATTTTCTCCTCCTGCTGCTCGCTCGATAGCAATAAATAATGAAGCTGCGATAAAATGATTAAGAAAGCAAATAAGAGCCAGACATAGACGAATACCGTACCTGCTGACCACGACAATAATAGATGAAGTTTCGGCCAAGCGAAGAGCAGCATGCCGAGAGCAACCCCCAAATAAATAACCGATTTTGCTACTTTCCAAGTACGCATACGCAAAAACTCCTTTGCATGTTTGTCCTATTCTTCACCCTATGTGGATAAGGATCGAAATATGACAAAAAGCAAAGGAGCTCGCAATAGAACTATTCTTTTTTCGCTACAACTTATTGATATAGGAACTCCAAGTTCTGAAGCACAATTTTGTTAATGTCTTCAATAATTACACTAAGACGACGCTCTGCATCGAACAATCGACTGATATGTTGGTTCATCTGGAGCAGTTCGAACATTTTCTCCATCTTCTCCATCTCTTCCGGATTCGGCATATCGCCTGACATCATTCTCTGCTGCATCTCAGCTTGATTCGCACGGAACTCATCCAGCATACGCTTGCTGTCTGGGTCTGCAGCGATCAAATTCATCATACTTTTAACTTCAGCCACCTCTGGGCAATCTTTCAACGCTTTTGCAAGCTCATGTGCCTTATCGTATACATTCATTCTTCTTCTCTCCCTTATAATGGTTGTTCAAAAAGTCATCATTTGATCACGAAGTCATTCAAGAAGCATAATCGACATCGAATCTTGCGTTCACCTTTGAAGTCCGGTACTCATTTAGGTTTCGCCTAAACTCCGTTCCTCCTTCTTCAGGTTCTCGCAACCTTCTCGGTGCTGAAATGCCGTCTTTTTGAACTCGCACTTATTATCAATCTGTAATGAGATTCCATCACCCTAACCATAGCATGAACAGAGCCTGGAATAACCCAATAATACCGCCGAGCAGTGCGCCAAGCCATGTAATCGCTTGGAATTCTCGTCCCGACACACTCAGAATAATCTGTTCCAAGCGTTCGATCGGGAATCGCTCAACCTGTTCGCGAACGAGCTGAGGCAATTGAATCGACTTGACGATATTCGCCATATTACGTTCCAACATGCCTAGCGCCACCTGAACAACACGAGGCATAACCAACGTTAGACGTTCTTCAAATCGACTTACGAGCGACCCGATATGTATTTCTTCCGCCTGCTGGACCCATTGCTTCCATTGTAACATGTTCCGGGCATGGCGTGATATCCAGTTCAATCCATCCTCACCCGCCATGGAACGGAGCACCTGATCGAGTGGCAATGTCGACAAGGATTCAAGTTTACGTTCGATCTTCGTACTAAGAATAACCCGAACATGTTCCGACTCTAGCTGCTCGACCAAGACAGGGGTTATCTTCTGAACGATCTTCTCCTCATCCATGAACATGGAAGCCATCGCGCCCAGGAATCCACCCGACTGGCTCACGAGCCCCGAAGCTACACGTCTGAGCATCCGTTGACCTTGTAGGGAAGTAATCTCTTCACGAACAGCGCTCATAATGCCTTCCGCGGCCATATCGGACCACCGTGTCATCAGCTCAGGCGACCAACCTGGAATTAGTTCATGAAGAGGCTTGTCCGCCAGTTCATATCGATTCCACGTCCACTTGATACCCTGATCCACCGCGCCCTGAAGCCAGAGGACCGTTCGATCTTTGTAAGCTTCCCACGCTTCTTCTGACATATATCCAAGCGCGAATTCTTTGAGTGTTCGCTCATCTTGACCTAACCGCTGTATACCCTCAATCAATCTGTTCTCAATTTGGGCTCGGAAGTGAGGCTTTTGCAGGAGCTCCTGCAGACCTTCCGTTGTTACGAGGTAATCCGAGACAATTTCGCCAAGCGAACCTGCTATTTCTTCTTTGCGCTTAGGAATTAATCCTGGCGTGAATGGAACGCGCCAGCTCCCTAGGTAAATCGGTTTTCTCGGATGAAATAACATTTTAATGGCAAAATGATTGGTCAGACCACCCACAAAGGCGGCGACTGCAATACTAATAAGAATATATAACCATGTCGGCATCCTAATCCCCCATTTCTTGTTGGTTTCTTTGTTTTTCGTAAGTGGGTCAATCACCAAGGGAAATATGTCCTCATATGATGAATCTATGCAGTGTAGTACAGTAGGCCACTCTAGTCCCATTAAGTTGTAGTTGAGAGGAGCTCCACAATGTCTAAAAGCAAATTCCCCATCCAGGTGACCAGCTCCGGCATCATACAAGAAGACGTGCTCATGATTGGGGAAAGTACGATCAAACAGTGGAAAATCCCTACCCACCAATACTTGATGCTCCATTTCGGTTCATTCAGACAACACGTGAAAGTCATTCCCGTACCAAAGTACGACGGAATCCGGATCCACCCCGCTTTGGCGCGCAAAACAGGGCTGTTCTCGGGTGTTCAACTTCGATTGAATTACAAAAGCGGAGTACTCAAGATGGGGCCACTTATAAGCGTGTTGATCACCCGTGACTATTCGGAAGATTCGGATAAACCCTTTGGCACCATCACGAGCTTCTGCAAAGAACTCGTCGACGCCTGCCGCGTACAAGGTGCTTTTGTGTATTTCTTCACTCCGGATCATATCGGCTCGAGCACATATCAACTTCAAGGCTGGGTCTATAATGGCCGTTGGCAGAAGTCGATACTTCCCATTGGAGATGTCATCAATAACCGACTTACATCCAGAAAATTTGAGAACAAACCTAGCGTACAGTATTTTCTGAAAGAAGTAAAATCCCGTTACAATACCCCATTCTTCAATGAGAAATTTCTCGATAAGTCGGAAGTCTTCGAGGCCCTTCGCAAAGATACGTCCTTGCAGCGATTTTTACCAGAATCCCATATGCTGCGCAATTTTGCGGGATTGAAGAGCATGTGCGCCAAATACAGCCATGTGTTCCTCAAGCCTATTCGCGGGAGCCTCGGGAAAGGAATCATCCGTGTGAGCAAGCAAAATGGCGGAATCGCATATCAAGCGCATTATGCCACGATGAACGGTACGCGGCGAGCCACCTATCCCTCTTTACCGAAACTGTTCTCTAGCCTCTCGGTCAAAATGAAAACGACACGCTATCAGATGCAGCAAGGACTCAATCTCATCGACAATACCAAGCGTCCCATTGACTTCCGCGCCTTGGTGCAGAAGAATGCAACAGGTAAATGGCATGTCACCTCGATTGTCGCACGGACGGCTGGGGATCATCACTTTGTATCCAATCTCGCACGAGGCGGAACGCTGAGTACAGTAAAGGAAGCGGTGAGTAAATCCAACCTCCCACCCGGCAATAAAGGGGATGCACATCTTCGTCTTCATAAAGCAGCGCTTGAAATCGCCAAGGGTGTTGATGATTACATTCCCGCACACTTTGGTGAACTCGGCATCGATCTCGCACTCGATACATCGGGACATATTTGGCTGCTGGAAGTCAACTCGAAGCCATCCAAGAATGACAATACACCACTTAAAGAGAATAAGATCCGGCCTTCTGTTAAGCAAATGATTGAATACTCGCGTTTCCTGTCCGGATTCTAAAGGAGTCTTGCCTGTGTCAAAAAATAGAGCCTATAAGCCCGCTCAATATCTTGGCATTATGGTATGTGAGACGAGAGGGGACCTCCCGATTCCTGAGAAATCATTCTGCCGGCGATTGTGTGAAGTCGGGCGTAAACATGGTATCACCGTCTTTGTCTTCTCCCCGACCTGGTTACGGCCCAAGCTCGGGTATATCGTTGGCTACGCCTATACCGATAAAGGTTGGGAACGTGGTGCTTTTCCTATTCCGAAAGTCGTCTACGACCGTTGCTATTATCCAACTCTTCACAAATACCTGGAAACCCAACGTGCCATCCAGCGACTGAACGAACTGGCTTCCATTACATTCCTCGGCCGTGGATTGAAAGGCAAGTGGGATGTCTATCAGATCATGTGTGGGTATGAAGCCGTGAAGCCCTATCTGCCTGAAACTGTGCTCTACGAATCGATCACTACATTGCGGGAGTGGATTGAATCCTGTGGTGGTGAAGCCTTCCTGAAGCCACACGGCGGCAGTCATGGCAAGAACACATTATATGTGCGAAGACAGGACGGCAAATTACGCATTCGCGGACGCGACGCGAGCAACGATATCGTCGAACGCGTGTTTAAGCAAGAGGAAGCAGGGTATCGCTGGATTCATCAGTGGGTTGGAAGGCGTAAGTTCATTATGCAGCCCTATTTGTATTTAAATAATCGCAATGAAGAACCCTTTGATATTCGATCCCTTGTTCAGAAAAATGAGCATGGTGAATGGCAATTGACGGGGATGGCTGTAAGACGAGGAAAGCCGGGTTCACTAACCTCCAACTTGCATGGCGGCGGGCATGCAGAAGCAGCGATCCCGTTCCTTGAACATGAGTTCGGCATCGACAAGACGGCAACCCTCATAGAGAGCATCAAGGAACTTTCACAGCAGATTCCCATTCTGCTCGAAGAATGCCACGGCAGATTAGCGGAGCTCGGTATTGATTTTGGTGTCGATCGCAACGGAAATCTCTGGGTATTGGAGGTTAACTCCAAGCCAGGACGATCCATCTTTCTGCAAATGAATGACCGCTCCACCGCCTTGAAATCTGTTGAGAATCCCATTGTATATGCCCGTTATTTATTGCTTCGACAACTTAGGAGGGTCCTTTCATGAGTTTAATGGTTTGTAATGTTCATTTTACGCAGCAGCCCGAGAAGGTCGTCTATGTATCCAATGCTCTGATGAAGACATTGAAGCTTTCTGGCAAAAAGTCTATTTACCTCAAGCTTGGGAGAGTATCGATTCCTGCGACAATGAAGCCGATCAAGAAGTCGGGGAAACACCTCTATCTCACAACCGGCCTTCGTAATTCCATTCGGGTCCCGAATTCCGGTAATGTCTACCTGCTGAATAGCAACGCAGATGAAGTCCAGATCGGCCCGCTGATTGGTATCCTCTCGGATTCAACAGCACGAACGACGACGAATCCTTTTGGCAGCCGCACCGAGTTTATTAAATCACTGCTGCGTGAAGGCAATAAGAAAGGGTTCTTTTTCGCGTTCGCCCCCCGGGATATTAACTGGGTTGATGATACTGTCCTCGGCTATTTCCTGAGTGATTCTGGCACGTGGACGCGCAAGACCGTCCCTCTTCCGGATGTCGTCTATAATCGGCTGCCGAGCAGACGCGCAGAGACGGGGTCGATGATTGGCACCTTACGAGACCGCTTCATCAAACGTAAGATACCCTTCTTTAACTGGAGTTTCTTCAATAAGTCAGATGTCTACGAGCTGCTCAAGGACGACGAAGTAGCGAACCAATATGTGCCCGAATCGGTCATGGGGCCGACATCGGAGCAGGTGAAGGAGATGCTCGAGAAGCATCAATTCCTCTACTACAAGCCGACGGCGGGAAGTCTTGGTATCGGCATTTATCGTCTGACCCATAATCCCAAGAAAGGGTATTTCGCCAGGTACCGTGCGAAGGGAAGCAATGTGCTGCTGCGGTTCAATACCTTCAGCAGCCTCATGCGCATGCTCCAAGCAAGGCATGGCCGCGCCCTGCATAACTATGTCATTCAGCAAGGGATTCGACTGATTGAGATTGATCAATGCCCGATTGATTTCCGATTCCATATGCATAAGAATGGCAGCAATCAATGGGTCGTCGTCGGCATCGGCGCGAAGAAGGCCGGGAAAGGCAGCGTCACGACCCATATCAAGAACGGCGGCCAGCTTCTTACGCCAGAACAAGCATTAAGCCGGACGTTTGGGGCTCGAGGCAATGAAGTGCTCCAGAAGGCCAAAGAAATCTCCATCAGCCTTGCGGAATCGATTGAGAAGAATTACCCCCACCTGCTCGGGGAACTTGGCTTCGACATTGGTATTGACCAAGATGAACAGGTATGGATGTTCGAAGCGAACGCGAAGCCTGGAAGATCGATCTTCAAGCACCCTGCGCTGCGCAAGGAAGGGAAAGCGTCAATCGTTCACATCATCGAACACTGCATGTATCTCAGCAAATTTCGGAGAGGGGAGAGCTAGATGGATGCTAGCACCCAAGAGGCTACAGAAAAACCTGTTATCGCCATTCTAACAGTCGATGATGACCATCTGATGTTCCGGGGGAACAGGGACAATTTCATTGATATATTACGAACAGGCAAAGAACTCGGGTATCTGGTCTACGTCGTGACAGTTAAGGATTTAAAGCTCAATATGGCGAAAGTCACTGGCTACACGTATTACAACGAATCAAATCAGTGGGTGCAGCAATGGTTACCTGCGCCCCATGTCATCTATAATCGTATTCCTCTTCGGGAAGATGAGATCGAACCTGCTGTACAGAGCAAAATTGCAGAATGTTTGGCGAATCCGAAGATTAAACTGTATAATCCTTACTTTTTCAATAAGTGGCAGCTATTCGAATGGCTCAAGAAGTCCAAATCCACGAAACCTCATATCCCAAATACGCATCGGTTAACAGGCTCGACGGAGCTCGGCAAACAGCTTCTGCGACACTCCTATCTCTATTTGAAGCCGGAATCCGGTAAAGCCGGGGTCGGCATCATGATGGTGAAATACCAGCCGAGCAGATCGCTCCCGTTCCGTCTGAAGATACAGGATAAGAAGAATAGTATCACGTACAAATGCTCTACCCTTAACAAGCTCTGGACACGAATTAAGAAAGAGGCAGGACAGAACCAATATATTGTTCAACAAGGGATCGAGCTGGCCTCGATTCAACGGAGGCCCTTCGATTTACGTGTTCTCATCCAGAAAAATCGCCGAGGACAATGGGAAGTATCAGGTATCGGAGCTCGCATGGCAGGCTCCCTTAGCATTACCACCCATGTTCCACGCGGCGGAAGCATCGAAGATCCCGAGAAGCTGCTTATCTCGGCTTTCGGGCAAGTGCCAACCCGAAGAATCCTTTCCCGTGCCCGGAGTACCGCCTTAACGATCGCCAGACAGCTTGAACGTGGGTCTGGCTTTCAATTGGGTGAGATGTCCATGGACCTCGGCGTAGATGCTCAAGGTCATATTTGGTTCTTCGAAGCCAATTCGAAGCCAATGAAATTTGATGAGCCGGATATTCGGAAGCGCTCGATTGAACGTATTTTCCAATACAGCACATTCCTCGTGCAACAAGCTTAGAGGAAGACAGGAGGAACCCCTGTGGACATTCGCGTCATTCGCTCTCCGCACGAAGAGAAATGGCCTGTGCTTCGTGCTAAATTTATCCAATTCATTATTAACGCTGGCGATCAACGAATCACCACCGATGCGTTGAAGAAGCTGGAATCATTACCTGTACGAGGATTACAAGAAGAAGGAACACAGCTCTTGATTGCAACCGAGCGAACATCACGAGCGAAGGCACGTCTAATCGGGCTATCTTTTGTCGAAGACTTCGGCAATACGACATGCCTTGTCGTCGTTCATCCCGAATTCCGTGGGAATCACATCGGCTCGATGCTGATGCGAGAACAGATTAGTCGGCTCGGAAGTCTTACCTGCCATGTGGCCATAGATAACCTGTCTAGCTTACACATGTGTTTTCAAGCGGGCTTAATCGCACATCATCTCATGGAAGGGCCTACGGGGAAACCTACATTAGCATTTGAATACGACGCAAGAAGGTGAATTAGCCTTGTCTCAACCAGTCCTCGGTATACTCACGCTATATTTGAATGAGAAGAAACATTTGGAGGAACGTCCCATCTACCAGCGCATGATTGCAGCGAGCCACAAACTGGGGATGCAGACTTTTGTCTTTACACCGCAAGATGTCGATTCGAATAAGAAACAGATTTATGGGATGTTCTATCACCCCAAATCGCGTACTTGGACGAGGAAATGGACGCCTTTTCCACATCTTATATTTGACCGCTGCCGCATTCAGAATACGCATCGCTTCAAGGAATTACTGAAATTCCGGGCAAGATATAACTCCTTACATTTCCTGAATCGTCCGCTTCGAAACAAATGGACCATCTACCAAGTTCTGTGTAACCATCCCTTGATTAAACCTCATTTGCCTTATACTAAATTATATAACTCTGCGAACGATGTACATCTGCTGATGAAGAAGGAAAGGCTCGTCTTTCTCAAGCCGATCAACGGTACAGGCGGGCGCGGAATTCTGCGCATTGAACGCCTGATTGGAAGTCGTCGATATGATATTCAAGGACGAGACCATAGACGTCATATCATCTCCCCTCAGCGTATTCTACCCTCACAATTAGCCTCAAAGCTCTCTAGCTGGAATGCGAAGAATCGCTATATCCTGCAGCAAGGGATCGCTATCAAGCTGCCAAATGGCCGCGTTCACGACTACCGTCTACTCGTCCAGAAGGACGGCAGCGGGGAGTGGACGGTAACTGGCTGTGCCGGTCGGGTAGGTCCCTTACGGAGTGTCACCTCAAATCTGCATGGAGGCGGAGAAGCCGTCCCGATGATGAAGCTCTTGAAAGAGTGGATCGAAGACCCCGAGAAGATCAGAACGGTCAAGGAAAAAATGGAGACGCTAGGAATTGAGACGGCAAAATTCCTGGAAGAGAAATACGGCGCGCTCTGTGAGCTCGCACTCGATATAGCGATTGATCGCAGCGGGCACGCTTGGCTGCTCGAAGTCAATCCGAAACCAGCGAGGGAAGTATTCGCCAAAGCCGGTGAGAAGGATACTTACAATCTAGCGATAATAAAGCCGATTGAATACGCCTTCTTCGTCTACAATTCGATGTTCAAGGGCAAAGTCAAACCAAATGCCCGCGAAAGAATACGGAGAAAAGAGAGCCGGGTTACCTCCTTCGATACACTGCTTAACTTAGAAGATATTACGAATCTATGAGATCAACCTTGACCCTTATTATAGAGCCCTCCATACGATTATGGAGGGCTTCTCATTATCGTTTTATTACGAACGTCGATAACAGAAAAAAACCCTTAAATCACTTGATCTAAGGGTTATCCGTATAGTTATCTGTGCTCAGCGAACTGAGATAAATACAATATTGGATTAACGTCTTGAGAGACTTACGATGTATACGCGGTTCGTCGAATTTCATCGGCTTCGAATTGGCCTCGAAAAACCACAGCTTCCCGTTGCTATCCACGCCGATGTCCATCGACATCTCACCCAGTTCATATCCCGATGATTTCTCAATTTGTTCCGCAATGACGAGTGCTAATGTTCCCGCGTTCTCTTTGATATCTTGCGCCCTTGTCGCGCCGAATACCGCCTTAAGCACTTTGATTGCGCTCTGAATTGATCCTCCCCTTGGGACATGGGTCGTAATGCTTCGCTTACCTGCAACACGTGCGCCAATCCCTGTCAACTGCCACGTATTCGTCTGATTCTTCTGTACGAGAATCCGAAGGTCAAACGGATCACCATTCGATTTCGTTAAATCAATCGCTTGCTGCACGATATATTCTTTGGCCCCCATTTTCTGCCTCAGATGTAGCCACATCTCGGGAATCGTCCAGAAATTATGAACGTGCCGCTTCTTCCCCTTGGTATAAATAAGCCTGTATTTCGGACCGCCTTCATTCTTCAGTCTTTGCCCCTGCATGATGCCTTTGCCGGCTTTCCCATGAATCGGCTTCAAATAGACAGCTGCATGCTGCTCCAAATAGGTCTCCAGGATGGAGAAGGACGTGAGCTTCTCTGTCTTCGGCAGCGATGTCCTCGTAGATTTGGCGCGAGACAACCATTCATAGAGGGTCCATTTATTGAAGAAAAACGGGTTGAATAACCTCACTTTGCGATCTTGCAAAAAATTGTGAATGGTCTGCTGTATTTCCGGCTTCGCCTCATATTTACGGAAGGGAATCCGGTTATAGATCACATGGGGTGCAGGAAAGGACTTCGTCATCCACATGCCAGACTGCTTACTGTAATAGAGACCCACAATTTTTTTCTGCGATGACCGGATATCCTCTGCGGTCGTGACATACACCGTTGCTCCGAGCTTTTTGCCGACCCGAATGATATCGCTGAAATTGCTGAATCTTCCGCGCATACTTCGATGTTGATCCTTGGCTGTTAAGATAGCTATGACAGGACGTCTGCGCGCCTGAGCCTGATCTGTTGTCATCACCCTACCCTCCCAGGTCAAAACTTGCTAAGGTATTTGCAATAGTCAATCAAATTGTCGAGCGAGGCACGCTCCCCGGATTTCGCGGTAGGATGTTTGAAGATGGAGCGGCCTGGCTTCGCATTCGCTTCGAACATCCAGACCTTACCGGACCGATCGATCCCTAGATCAAAGCCAATTTCCCCTAGTAAATATGGATAATTACGTTCAATAGCTCGCGCTAGATCAACCGCGGTTGACCTTACTTTTCGCAGCATCTGTGGAGCCTCTCCTCCGAATGTCTGTCGAAATACTTGCTCTGTCGAAAGCAGCTTGCCGCCGCTAGCTACATGTGTCGTAATGCTGCCTTTCCCCGCTTTTTTGGCGCCAATCGCAGCGACGACCCATTGATTTTCTCCGTCCTTGGTCATATGGAATCGAAAATCAACCGGACACGAATCTACCTGAATGAGATCAATCCCTTGCTGAGCAATATACTGATGGAATCGGCTTCGCTGATGCTTCATCAGCGTGTTCAACATGCGATCCGCACTTGTATAGTGCACGACTCTATTCTGACCACGACTCCGATAACGAACCGTATAACGACGTTCTCGATGACGTATCAGCTTATAAATACCAACCCCAAGACTACCACCTGACGGTTTCAGATAGACCGTTCCGTGCTTGCTTAGCATCTCCTTCATCGTATTCAACGTCGGACTCAAATGCGATTCTGGAATATGTTTCGCGAGCGGATCGTCAACAAGCAGCTTATAGACATCCGACTTATCAAAAAAGCTCCAGTTAAATAACGGAATGGATCGACGCAGGAAACGCTCTTTGAAGCTACCCATCGATGTCACCCGCTCGGCCTGTCGACTCTGCATTCGGTTATATACGACATCCGGCAGCGGAAGCTTCCTGCGAATCCACCCTCCTGTTTTTTGAGGAAAATAACCCGTAACGGTCTCCTCTTCCCAGTTCACATCCTTTGGACTAAAGGCAAAACTATATGATTTACCCTCGCCTGCGCTAATCAGCTGCCTGAAAAAACCTGACATCCCTCCGAAGGAAATCCCTCCGTGCTCCGTACGTCCTGCCAGGATCCCAATGAGTGGACCAATTTGAATCTCGTTGTCACCTCGTTTGGTGACGAGACATTTCCCCGCATGGGGAAGCTTCAGTTCATTAGACAGCGCTGAGGATAAACGCAAGGAATGACCTTGTCTGTGAGTCAGAACCAAATCAGAAGTTATTAATTTACTACCGAACTTGAGACTGATTTGGCGAGGTTTCCCAATCCCGAGCGTCTTGAGTAGTTGAGAAGAAATACGAATACCATGCCCGGGAGCGATCTGTATCGAACAATTTGCAGAACTCATCGACAGCCTCCCACACTTCTACGAATGTATCAACAGTCTATGGGATTTGACCCTGAAAGGTCACTCATCCGTTGGAAAAAAGTAATCCTACTGCTAAATCGCTGATTCCTTCGTCTAAAAATGATATTCGGCACAGTGATTTCCGTGAGTACAGCCTGTGAACAGAAAAAAGGGCTGTTCCTTTGGTCATACTTCATGACCTATGGAACAGCCCCTTATCGTAAATGCTGCTACTTTGATATTTGATCAAACTCCAGATAATAGCGATAACGCTCCCCAATGTAGTAACATTCCGTATACTCCGAGAAATGCTTCTGTTCATTGAACGTGCTGCGCACGCGTTTGAGAATCGGTTGGTTCGGTTCGATATTCAGGATTTGCTGCAAGCTTTCACTTGGATTCACGGCTTCAAGGTACTCCTGCACTTTCTTAACCTTGATCCCAAGGCCCAGCAGCATCTGATACAACGATCCGTAATAGTCCTCTGGCTTCAGCGAGAGCTCGATCGGAACGTGGATATACGTCTTGAAAAATACGATGGCTGTATCCCCTACGCCTCTGACGCGCTGGATTTCATAGATAAGCTCACCCTCTTGGACACCAAGCTGCTCCGCGATAAATGCACTCGCTGGAGTACGCATCACTTCTGCCTTTAAGGTCCCCGCTTCCTTGCCCATTTCTTTCATCTGATGCGTAAAACTCCGAAAATGGGTTTCATAGACATCCGAATCCTGCCGCTGTCCTGGAACGCCAAGGACATACGTCCCTTTGGCTCTTCGCCGAATAAGATACTCTTCCCATACCAGCTCGTTCAGCGCATCCCTTACCGTTGTTCTGCTTACATCGTACAGCTCACACAAATCAAGCTCATTCGGGATCTTATCTCCCTCACTCCACGTTCCATTCAGAATCTTTGATTTGAGGTCCTGTTTGATTTGAATATATAGAGGCAATGCCTCCTTGCTCTGGTCTAACTCAAAGGCCATTGACATTCCCCCTTCATCCTATCTAAATATCGAGTCCGTTATGCTCTTACAAATGCTTTTATCGTTGCGATCGTCTTGCCAACCGATGGGCCATGCGGACGAATCGTGTACGTTTTGACCGATGCTGGAATGAAAAACGTCTCTGCATAGTGAATAATGAACGGTTCGAATGCATGGGAGGGACTTTCGACGATAGCTTCTTCCCCCTCCACCAAGTTTAGCACATTCACGCTCTCATGGGTGTCATGCAATACGGTCTTGGAGAACCAATGTCTTCTCGTCTCGATAAATTGGCGATCATGCAGCCCTGTTCTTTCTTCGATCCAACCATCGCCCTCAGCAATCTTCTCGATTCGATTGATTAAATTCGATTCCACCCACTCCGTATCCCGGTTCCACTGAATAACCTTCTCCCCGTGATCGATATGAACCGGGCGAGGACGCCCATCCAAGCCGAGACGGTCCCAATCCCACAACTTGAAGGTAAAGATATAAGGTGTTGCACTGATCTCGAGGATCATCGTATTTTCCCCCGAGCAGTGAATCGTACCCGCAGGGATCAGGTAATGATCGTGTTTTTTCGCGATGTAAGTATTAATGTATTTGTCGTCCGGGAAAGAGATCTCGCCGCGTTCTGCTCTACGCAGATCTTCCATCATTCCTTCGGGCTCAATACCTTCTTTGACTCCCAAATACACAAGCCCTTGATCCTTCGCATCTAGAATATAATAGCTCTCATCCTGCGTATAATGCATGCCGAAGCTCTCTTGAATGTACTCCGTTAATGGATGCACCTGGAGACTTAGATTCTGGCCGCCCATCGTATCGAGGAAATCGAACCGAATTGGGAATTCCGTTCCGAAGCGAGCATGTACCTTATCGCCTAGAATTTCGGCCGGATGTCTGAACACCAAGTTAATCGATGGCACTTCAATTCGAACGTCGCCATACGTGAGATACAAGCTGTTCTCCTCCGGCACCCCGTCGAAACTCCAAGCAAAATTGATCTGATCTCGGTCAAGATCACAGACTTCTTTCATCCATTGACCGCCCCATACGCCGGCATCAAAATACGGCACAACGCGGAACGGACGACGACTAGCTTCTGCAAGACCTGCCAAAAAGGCTTCCCCGGTAACCATTTTGGGTTGATTCAACACATTCGTGTCTACGAGATAATCGATTTGTTGGTATAACCGTTTCTTATGTCGATCGGCAATACGCCACTCGACGAAATAACCTCGTTTATATTTGCGCAATATATCTTCGTTATGATTATCAACCTTCCAGTTCCCCATCTCCTTGGAGCGGTATCGCTGTTGAATCTCCCAACGTGCGAGGTCCAAATATACGAGCAGATCCGGCTGGTAGACGAGCGAAGCACCCACACCATAGATCACGATTAATCCTTGGTTAACACCATTTATTTTGTTTTTGGCTTCAGCTATTTTGGCTTGATCATAAAATTCATGCAGCTGGTGGCATGACATGACACCGAATACGCGATCATCCGTTAGATTACGCTCGATCATTGCTGTAATCTCATCACCGGAATAGGCTAAGTCATCAGAATGAATCACAAGATCCGCGTTCAGCGGCTTGATCATTTGCTCTAGAATCTCTTCATATCGAACACCGGGATAACAATCAATGACCAATACCGTTCGCTTACCCAGCTTATTCAATGTGGTATTTAGTTCAGCAACAATTGAATCATAGCCTTTCCATGCGCTTGAATCTTTCCCCTTAACCCGAACCTCTGGAAACTTATCATAATTAGACATCTGTTCTTCCTCCACTCCGAATCATATGTTTTGTTTGTATATTTGTTATAATGTTATAACATTATAACTTAATATGACCATAGCCTAACACAGGCGCAACATATAAGCAATACAACAACGAAAAAGATGATATCCGCGCACTTGCGAGCAGATATCATCCTCTTTGTTTAATGCCGTCCTTCATATAAAGGAAATTGAGATGTAATCTCACGTACACTTCCCAATATCTGTTCTTTAATCGTTAGGCTATTGGGATTTTTAAATGCCAATACAATAAGATGCGCAATTTCTTTCATTTCTTTTGGCCCTAATCCTCTCGCCGTCATGGCGGGTGAACCGAAGCGAATTTATGCAATCCATAACTTTCAGGAATGAGTTTGTGATCTTGTACTTCCCTCATGTGCGACTTCACTGTAAAATGGGGTAATTGCAATGGGAAATGCGCTGTTGGCGGCGTTTAAAACACGATTTTCCTGACAGCATTAGGGAGGTACTCTATGAACATTTTAATTTTGGGAGCAACGGGGCGAGTGGGAGGCCATATTGTCTCTCATGCTCTTCATGACAACCATTATGTTAAAGCGCTAGTTCGCATGCCAGAGAAGCTTCAAGTTAAGAACGGAAATTTAACTATTATTCAAGGTGACGTATTAAATAAGTACGATCTCCTTAACGCCATTTCAGGAACTGACGTGGTCATTAGTGCACTGAATACAGATGGTACAAATACGTTATCAGAAAGTATGCCGCTCATTATGGAAGCAATGGAACACGAGGGGATAAAACGAATCATTACTGTAGGAACTGCTGGTATCCTGCAAAGCCGTACCTCACCTCATGTACTGCGTTATCAGTCGAGCGAGTCTAAACGCAACTCCACTCGTGCAGCCCAAGAACATCATAAAATGTATGATATCCTCAGACGATCGACACACGATTGGACAATTGTCTGTCCTACGTATTTACCTGATGGAGAACGTGTGGGGAAATACCGCGTTGAACGTGATTTTTTGCCAGAGGGTGGCATTCAAATTTCAGTGCCGGACACAGCCGAATTTACATATCAGCAAATAAACAGTAATGATTATATAAAATCACGTGTGGGTATTGCTTACTAATCTATTTTCGTAGGAATGCGTCTGCCGAAGGGCGCAAGACATGAACGAATGCCTTAAAAATAAAAACGAAGAGTTCATCAGGATATCCTGATGAACTCTTCGTTACAATGCCGGTGAAGGGACTCGAACCCCCACGGTTTCCCTCACGATTTTGAGTCGCGCGCGTCTGCCAATTCCGCCACACCGGCTTATGAAGTTATGGAGCGGACGACGGGAATCGAACCCGCGACCCTCGCCTTGGCAAGGCGATGCTCTACCGCTGAGCCACGTCCGCATGTTGTTAAAAATGGTGACCCGTAGGGGATTCGAACCCCTGTTACCTCCGTGAAAGGGAGGTGTCTTAACCCCTTGACCAACGGGCCTTCATATCAATTCCTTATTTACCGGACAGTTATTTACTTTATCATAAGTTATACGGCTTGACTAGAGGTATTTTTTTACAAATATTTTATCTTAAAATACCCGTTTCGTATTCCAATCTGCTTTAATAATCTCGACAGCTTCGCGGAAGCGAAGGGAATGGATGATCTCGCGCTCTCGAAGGAATTTCAAGCTATCCTGCAGATCGACATCATCCGTTAGATCAATAAGCCATTGATAGGTCGCACGTGCTTTCTCTTCCGCTGCGATGTCCTCGTATAGGTCAGCCAATGGATCGCCTTTTGCTTGGATGTAGGCTGCTGTGAATGGAACGCCTGACGAATTGCTGTAGAATAACGCACGGTCATGCTGCGCATACATCTCTGAAAGCCCGGCCTCCTTCATCATCTCTACCGTCGCATCTTTGGTCAGCTTGTAGACCATCGTGGCGATCATTTCTAAGTGAGCGAATTCTTCTGTACCGATATCAGTAAGTAGGCCAATCACCTTGTCAGGGATCGAATAACGTTGATTTAAGTATCGTAAGGCCGCTGCGAGCTCGCCGTCTGCACCTCCGTATTGTTCCAGCAGCAGCTTCGCCATACGGGGATCGCATTTGCTCACTTTCACCGGGTATTGCAACTTCTTCTCGTACAACCACATATCGTTGTTAGCCTCCCTTCGAATCGTAAATCCGCGTTACACCTGCCACGGCCATGGCGTCTCGATCCATTGCCACGGGAACCTTGAATAACTGTGACCATACTGCAAGAGCGGTCCGTAATTCAGCTCGTATTGATACGCAAGCTTCTGGCGTTGTTCAACCCCCTGGTTGAACTGTTGGATGGATTTCATATCATTCGGATGCGTGTTCAGGAACAACGCCAACTCGAGCAGCACAAAATCAACCGCCTGCAGCTCATGCAGCAGCTTGTAATACTCATCATCGATCGGCTTGGTATTCGTGTTCGCATTTGCGTTCATTTTATCACTCATGACGTCGATTCCCCTCCTTCTGACCCTCTCGTTGGTTCATAGGGACTGAATAATGCCGGCCATAGTGTTCCATATCTCAAAGCTTCCTGCGGTGTGAACTGCGGTAGATCGAGCGGTTGAAATTGAATATACTGATTCGGAGGCACGACATATGTCTTCACCCGAATGGGTGGACACGGATTGTTCGGACCAATAAAGGGGTACCAGACGCGGACTTGATCGTTCATATCAAACCCTCCTTCATCTTCGACTTACTCTCCTAACATATGTCGTTCGCCTAGGGATGTGAACCAGAAATAATCCCACAAAGTGAAGTTTTAGGTGCAACGTGATTCTAAATATATACAAAAAAAACCGCCCAAGCTTATACTTAGGCGGGTTCGCTCATACTTCTGATGCGTATCCGAATCACATTATTCAAATTTAATCTTGATCTGGAACAATCCTGCCTTGCGCATCGCTGAATAGACAATAACGACCAGTGGTCCCAGAAATAACCCAATCGCTCCTACTAGCTGCATCCCGACATAGAGACTGATCAGGGCCGATAAGGAACCGATCCCCACCGCATCCCCAAGAATTTTCGGTTCAATAATACGGCGCAATACCGTAATCACGAGGAACAAGACGATGAGCCCGATCCCTGTGAAAATATTCCCCGTCAGCAGACAATATACTGCCCACGGAACCAGTGCCGAACCAACCCCAAGTATCGGGAGAATATCGACAATTGTCACGAGGAGTGCAATCGCAAGCGGATATTTAATACCAAGAATTAACAAACCGATCAGCGTCATGATATAAGTAAACATACTAAAAATAATTTGTGCACGAATAAATCCAAACACCGAATTCTTAAGACTATTCAGCACCTCATTCACTTGGTCGCGAGAGCGTTCTTCGAATAACGTCAGCATGGATCTACGCATAGTGTCCATGTTGAAGCAGAACAGGTATACCGCGACGATAAAGAATAGGAAGAAGAAGAATAAGCCTGGAATGCCTGAAGCAAAGGACAAGAGAATCTGCGATAACTTATTCACTACACCGCTAATGGAATCCGTTAAATTCGATAACATCCCGATGACACGGTTCGCGATATCCGGTGACATGGTATCCAGAAATCCCTGCCCCTGTTCGATCAATTTGAGAATATAGGCCTGAACCCCTTCGAAATATGCTGGTGCATTCGAAAGGAAGTTCATCGTCTGTTCTAATACTTGAAGCCCGAGGAGATAAATCGTCACCAAAAAGATGAGCATGAACAACGTACAGGTGATAGAAGATGCCACGATCCGCTTTATTTTTAAATTACGCATCAGCAAGCCATTGATCGGTTCCAATAGCATGGCGCAAATAAAGGCGAGCAAGAACGGCGCTCCTACCGTGAACAATCCATACAGAAAAGCAAGGCCCAGCAAAATTAATATCAATTGTTTGATCTGCATCGTTCCTCGTTTATCTCCTTTCTCACGCGACTGGATCTTGTCCTCCCTTTTGCCTATAAATGTGTATTCGAACAATCCGCAATCGTTCGACTTCCGCCACTTCGAACCAGACATCGTCGATCAGAATCTTCTTGCCTTCCGCAACATTTCCTTCTAGCTGCTTGAACAACCATCCGCCGATGGAATCTACCTCGTCATCCTCAATCGTAACGCCGAGCATCGCATTCACATCTTCAAGCAGCATCCGGCCATCCACCGAGATAATGCCATCCGTCGTCTCGACATTTGGCCGCTCATCCTCATCGAACTCATCGCGAATCTCGCCGACGATCTCTTCAAGAATCTCTTCAGTCGTCAGCATGCCAGCGGTTCCGCCGTATTCGTCTACAACAAGCGCAATCTGCGCGCGTTTCTTCTGCATGAGACGAAGGACATGACTAACTTCCATCGATTCTGGGACGTTCAGAATCGGCCTTACCAGCGCTTGCATCGCTTCTACGGATTGCGGAGGCGTAATGAAGAGATCAGAGATATGAATGAATCCAATAATCTGATCTTTATCTTCTACGGCCACCGGATACCGCGTATGCTTTGTCTCAAAGACGATCTCCATATTCTGCTCAATCGAATGGGTCGTATAGAGGCATTCCATATCTATGCGCGGAAGCATCACTTCACGAGCCAATCGGTCAGAGAAATCGAAAATATTGTCCATAAGCTTCATTTCATCTTTATCAATAAACCCGCTCTGCGCGCTCTGGCTCACAAGGATGCGAATTTCTTCTTCCGTATGCGCGAGTTCATACTCGGCTGCGGGCTGCAGCCCAAAGAGCTTCAAGAAGCCATTCGCTGCCGCATTCAACAGCCATATTGCAGGCATGAACACCTTATAGAACAATAACAGCGGTCCAGACAACCATAATGATGCAGCTTCTGCCTTCTGAATGGCCAGTGTCTTCGGCGCGAGTTCGCCGAGTACGATATGTAGGAAGGTGATGACAGAAAATGCAGCGACGAAGCTAATCGTCTGCGTAATTGTCGGATCAGCCACGCCAAGCTTCGCAAGCAGCGGTTCTACGATCAAATGGGAAATGGCAGGCTCACCCACCCAACCGAGCGCGAGAGAGGCAAGTGTAATTCCAAGCTGTGTCGCAGAAAGATAGGTATCTAGGCGATGGTTCACTTTCAGGGCAAAATGAGCTCGACGGTTACCTTCATTCGCTAACTGCGTCAAACGAGTCTGTCTCACTTTGACAAGTGCGAATTCTGCCGCAACAAAAAATCCATTCAATAAGACGAGTACCAATACAAGCAGGATATGAAGGAAAATGGCGCCAGGCTCAAAATGGGTCATACTCTAACTCCTCTTCACGGTAGCGAATCTAGATGATTGCTTTTCTTGACTTGAAATCTACATTCTTATAATACATATCTGCGACCAATAAATTCGGACCACAGCATTTTGCAGCACTACAATGACAGTTGATGCGTTGATTCAGTGGATGTTCATGCAACCAGCGGTTGAAGATATCATCCAGCTTCTCTTTCTCCATATTACCAAATGGAGGGATATCTGCAAAATCAGTCACAAACACGTCGCCTGTAAAAGCATTCAAGTTCACACGGTTACGTCCATCCGGATCGTTCCGAAGCGTAACATTCGGTTCCGTTCTAAGACGACGCAGCAGCGTCTGATCTTCTTCGTTATCATTACATGCGTAGAACGGTAGTGTCCCGAACAGCATCCACATGTTCTGATCGCGTGTATCTAGCAGGCGATGAATCGCAGTGCGCATTTCAGCTTGCGACAGAACAGGGAGATCCGCTGCAAATGCGGAAGGGTACATCGGATGCACTTCATGACGGAGACAGCCCATCTCACGAATCAGCTCATGAATCTCAGTAATTTTGTGATGGGTACGATAATTAATCATCGACTCTGCGGAGATGAACATCCCTTCACGGCTAAGTCGACGCGTATTCTCAATCATCCGGTCATATAACTTCGTTGCCGCCTCGAGGCTTACGGAATGCCCCGCGTGCTTGAAGCCCACTTCATGGAAGTCTTCCGGGCTCACATAGTTAAAAGAAATGTGCATCACGTCCAGATAGGGTGCGAGCACTGCATAGCGATCATAGTCTAACGTTAAATTCGAGTTAATCTGTGATCGAACCCCGCGATCACGTGCATATTTCAAGAGCGGCACCATGTAATCCTGCACCGTCTTCTTATGGAAGGTCGGCTCACCGCCTGTAATACTTATCGTCTCCAAATGCTCAACTTCATCCAATGCTTTGAGCAGCTTGGTAAGCGGAATTTTGTCCGGTTCAATGACCGTTAACGAATCGCCTACTGCACAGTGTTCACAACGCATATTGCATAAATTCGTTATCGTAAATTCAACACTCGTCAATACATGTTTGTCGTATTGCTCAAGTGACCGAATGGGATCCCAAGGGTCATATGCCGGTGATAATACTGGCAGTGTACTTGCTCTTTCTGATGATAAAATGCTTCTTGATTGCATGTCTAAATCCCCCTACACTTCGTATTGATCTAAAAAAACCTGGTCCAATGTCCAGGTTTTATACTCCGCCCGTTAAAACAGCAACGATCATTAAATTGAGTTTCACGGACAAATCAATGTCATAAATCGAGCTAAGCTCCTGTCCATCTTCATCATACAGAATCCGGATGATCGGTCGCTGCGGTGATGTTGAATTCAAATCAACGACGACGCCGATCGCACCTGTATTCAATTTGACCGTGACGCCAATCGGATAGATGGCGATCCGATCCCGGAACAGTTCGAGCATCCCCTGCTCATAGAGCGTACCTGATCCTGTGTAGAGAATTTCTAATGCTTGATGCGGCATCATCGCAGACCGATATATCCGATGACTTGTCATCGCATCATACGAATCGACAATGCCGATCATTTTGGAATACTCATGAATCTCTACGCCTCTAATGCCACGCGGGTATCCTGTCCCGTCAATTCGCTCATGATGTTGAAATGCGCAGTGGGCTGCGAGCAACGGAATATTCGCTTCATCTTTCAGAATGCGATACCCTAATTCAGTATGCTGCTGAATAATGCGATATTCCTCATCCGTTAATTTATCCGGCTTCAAGAGCACTTCCATCGGGATTTGTGTTTTCCCAATATCGTGCAGCAGCGCTCCGAGCGCAATTGTATTTAGCTCTTCCGAATTGTAGCCTTTCGACAGCGCCATCATTACCGTATAAATGCACACGTTCAAAGAATGACGATATAAGTAAAAGTCCGTTGAATTGATATCCGACAGCATGATCATGGCATCCTCATGACTGCTCAGATCATCGATCAGATTCGTAATGACTTTGCGAAAATTTTTCCCGAGACTCGGGTATGCCGATTGCTTCTCCGAAAAAGGTTGATTCATTAATTCACGAAAGTTCTTACGAATTTCATACATCGATTCCCGCTTGGTCTCTTCTGAGATTAATTCAGGAATGAGAATATCGTCTGTTCTTGCGTCTTCTATGTACAAGTATCGGAGCCCGAGTTGCTCTAGCCGCAGGATCATCGACGGAGTCAACTCGATATGCTCAGATAAGAGAACGAGTCCATCTTCGTTATATATCTTCTTCCCAAGCTTCATGCCTGGCTGACAAAATTGGATAGGCATTAGTCGCAAATTAAAAACCTCTGATCTGTTTAAAGATTCATATCAACGATTATGAAAAATGATTAACCATCCTATTATGACATATTTACAGCATCAGTTCTACAATTTAGATCATATTGCCTAGATGATTTTTCGCTTATTAACGCAGGATAAAGAACCAGAACAAGAATGCAACGATGAGACGATAATAAGCAAAGTGACGCAGTTGAATCTTCTGAATATATTTCAAGAAAACGACGACGACGATATAAGCAACAACGAAAGAGACAATAAACCCGACGAGGAAGAACATCCAGTCACCGTTAAGAATCACCTCATAATTCTTTAGCAGCTCATATCCTGAGGCCGCACACATAATCGGAATCGCCATTAAGAAGGAGAAATCGGCTGCTGCTTTGTAGCTGAGACCGCTTAACATCCCTCCGGCCATCGTCGAACCCGAACGGCTAAATCCAGGCCATACAACGGACAAGATCTGATAGATACCGATGAGGAAAGCTTGCTTGTACGTCATGTCATCCATGTCTTTCGCCGTAATTTTCACACGACTGCGCGAGAAGAACTCTGCGAATAAGAGGAACAACGCACCAACAACCAGTGCCCATAAGACTGTAGTCGAAGAATCGAACTTACTCTTGATATAGTCTTTCAAGAAAAAAGCGGTAATTAACGCGGGGGCAATCCCGAGAAAGACGTGCATTAAGTTTAATTGTGATTTACGCACACGCCCTCCAGCCGTCGAAGTGGATGGCATTGCAGCTGCTTTTTTCAATCCGAAAAGTCGGTAAAGACGCTCGCGGTAGACAATTGCAATGGCAAGGATCGCAGCAAGCTGAATAATGACCTCGAACGAACTTAGAATGTCACGCGGCACATTGGGATGAATAAGTTTGTCGGTTAGAATCATGTGACCTGTGGATGAGACAGGAATAAATTCTGTCAGACCCTCGACAATCCCGAGAATAATCGCTACTAAAATGGAATCCATAATGGTTCGTACTCCTCTTTTCTTATTATATTATTATTCCATATTCAAGCATTAACGCCTCCGGCGTCCTTTCGAGGACGGTATGCGTTAATGCGAGAAATATATATAAAGATGTGTGTAACTTATCATTCCCTCTATTTTAACAAATGCCAGTGCTCGGTTGGACAAGTAGAGAGCAACGATTCCTGACATAATGCCCAAGCCAGCAGATCCCGGATGAACTCCGGAAGATAATATCGTCTATCGATCCCTTCCTTCAGCGCCATATATCCGACGCCAAAAGTGAACATATCAAGTGTTGCTACTTGATAGACTTCCTCCTTCTGAAGTCGGTCCCCTGTCCCGGTAACAATAACTTCCTGAATCCGTTCATACGGTGGCTGCTCTACATCGTAATAAATCTCTAGACCATCCACAGCGATTGTCCCTAGTACTCGGCCTCGAAATCCGAACCCGCGAATAGCCCGCTGCTGAAATTCTGGAAGAAGCGACTCTTCTAGGGATTGCAGTAATTGCGCCCCCGTAAGATTCAGGACACAAGGATTAATTGGCGATGGACATATGCGGTGCAGCATTTCAAGGGTGATATCCCCAGCTTCAAGCGCATCCAGCAATTGCCCGGTATTCGTGAGGCCAATCCCTGCACCTGTCCATGCCTTAAGCGCTGCAGCCAGCAAGTTCGCAAGTGGTGATTCCTTTTCCTCCGAGATCGTCAGCATATGGTCCAACCTCGCTACGACCTTGCTCAGGTTCTGCCTTGCTATCGCACCGTATTGATCAATGATGGACAGAATCCCAGGGTCTGGCGGAACCTCCTCTAGTGAGATCGCTACGGCACGCGTGACATCATAACGTCTTGAATCCGAATTGAACTCTAGTTCAATTCGTCCTAGATGGGAACCAAATTTCCCGGCGGCACAGATATAGGTATCTCCAATTTTCTCAGCTTCCTCGAACAGGTGATGCGTGTGCCCGCCAAGAATCAGATCGATTCCAGGGATCCGTTCGGCTATTGCTCGATCATGCTTAATCCCAAGATGCGACATGACGATGAGCACATCGACTTGCTGACGCAGTTCGGCCGTTAACTCCGCGATGACATCGTAGGGCTGCAGCACATGCCAGCCGAGCAGCTCATAAAAGTCTGTAAACGCGGCAGTGACGCCGATTAGACCAATGCGCAAATCGCCTTTATGCAGAATTTCATACGGGACCATCCATGCCGGAACTTCTCCACTTGCCATTTCCCGAATATTGCTGCCAATAATCCGAAAGGTTGCTTGATCCGTATATACCTGCTCCATCTGCTCGGGGGTATAAGTTAATCCTTCATTATTGCCTAGCACAATCGCTTCATAACCGATGTGGTTCAAAATATGAACATTGACAGCTCCGATACTCCCCTCGGTCTCCACACGCATTCGATCCATATGATCACCGATGTCTAGAATAAGCATTTCATCAGAGGCTCGCTTTTCACGCTCCAGATCAATGACCGTTGCGATTTTAGCCGCTTGCTCCAGATGACTATGAATATCATTAGAATGGAACAGCACAAAGCTACGTCTTTCTTTATCCATAAACTCTCCTTAAGCCCGTCTATTATTATGTACTCTATCCCTCGTGTCGATCAACTTCGCCACCAGCATCGTATTAATCTCTTTATCGAAAGGGGTAAATCTTCCAATCATTTTACATTTACGCCCAAGTCATAGCATACCATTATCCAGCGCATTATGATACGGGTGATATTCCTAAAAAGCCCATGATGTACCCACTCCATTTTGACGCTGCGCCGCGAGCACTCCCCTGCATTGAACACAACGAGATTGGAAGCGCAAGTCGGTCTTCTACCCGATAACTCAAGCAATCCTCCCTATTGGAAAAACAAAAATATGGGAAGACAGTTCTGTATTAGGAGAACTTCGATTAGGTCTAGGGAACCCAGCCGAATAATGATTCTATCAAAAACGAAAAATAATCCACTACCAAAGCCTTAGTACTAAAGTCGTGTTTTCATCGACAAAAAGGCTCATTTATTGTCATTTTTTTCATTTGTGATATGATGAACTTAATGTTTTTTTCTAGTAAAACCATACCTCATAATGTGAAAAAGGTGGGCACCCCCATGCGAGTGCATGTCATGGATTTAGGCATCGGAGATCGACTAAAGAACGATACGTTTAATTCCTACGGACTCCATGTTCTGTCGCGCGGAACTGTTCTAAGTTCCCAAGAAATCTCTAAATTAATCTTACATCAAGTTGAATATGTAGATGTTGAACCGAGTGAACCTGTCGAACCAGCGACACCCTTATTAAATACGCTTACTGTAGATTCCTTGCAGTCGATCAAACCTCTCTTTGATCATTCGATCTTAGGAACTAGCACCTTATTCGAAGAGGCACTTGAGAATGGGTACATTAATGACGAGATTGTCCAAGATACGTTCATTCCACTAACGAACGAAATTAAGGATCAACGCGATGTCGTGAATTTGCTGCTCATGCTGAACGGCAAGAATGACTATACCTTACAGCACTCCATTCAAGTCGGTCTCCTATCCTATTTTATTGCCACTTGGATGGGATATGCCGAAGAAGAAGCCCAGCTGATCGGTAAGGCTGGTTATCTGCACGATATCGGCAAGTGTCGTATTGATGATGCTATCTTATATAAACCGGGTCGATTAAACGATTACGAATATCGAATGATGACACAACATACGATCCATGGTTATGAGATTATTCGGAATTCCATCTATCCATACTCTATTGCCATCGTAGCACTACAGCATCATGAACGAATGGATGGAAGCGGTTATCCTTACCACTTGCTAGGATCTAATATTCATCCTTATTCGAAAATTGTCGGTATTGCGGATGTCTATTGTGCGATGATTACAGATCGAATTTATCAGCAGAAGCGAGATCTCATGTCCGTCTTGAAGGAACTTCATGAGATGAGCTTCACGAAGCTGGACCCTACGATTACGCATATCTTCATCTCGCATATGATTCCGAACTTCATCGGCAAGAACGTCTTACTAAATTCCGGAGAGACCGGCAAGATCGTTATGACGAACAACTCCGATTATTTCCGACCGCTCATTCATTTAAATGATCGCTTCGTTGATTTATCGATGGATCATTCCTTAGAGATTACCGAAATTTATATGTGAGACTACCCCACAAAACCTATAAATCTTAATAAATAAGCCGTCCTTCAAATGAAGGACGGCTTTTATTTTGTGATATTAACCGATGGAACCTTCCATCTCGAACTTGATCAGACGGTTCATCTCTACCGCATATTCCATTGGCAATTCTTTCGTGAATGGCTCGATGAAGCCCATAACGATCATCTGTGTCGCTTCTGACTCGCTTAGACCACGGCTCATCAAGTAGAACAATTGGTCTTCCGATACTTTGGATACCGTTGCCTCATGCTCCAGCGTGATGTTATCATTCATAATTTCATTGTATGGAATTGTATCTGAAGTCGACTCGTTATCCAAGATCAGCGTATCGCACTTGATGTTCGCTTTGGAGCCCTCCGAATTACGACCGAAGGATGCAAGACCACGGTAAGTTACTTTACCGCCATGCTTACTGATCGATTTCGATACGATTGTTGAAGTTGTATCCGGCGCAAGGTGAATCATTTTTGCCCCTGCATCCTGATGTTGGCCTTTACCAGCAACTGCGATCGATAGAACACTACCTTTCGCGCCACGGCCTTTCAAAATTACCGCAGGGTATTTCATCGTTAACTTGGAACCGATATTCCCGTCAACCCATTCCATCGTCGCATTCTCTTCTGCAACCGCACGTTTCGTAACGAGATTGTAGATGTTCGGTGCCCAGTTCTGGATTGTCGTGTAACGAACGCGTGCGTTCTTACGGCATACGATCTCAACAACCGCACTATGCAACGAGTTTGTGCTATAGATCGGAGCTGTACAGCCTTCGACATAATGTACGAAGCTGTCTTCATCCGCAATGATCAATGTACGTTCGAATTGTCCCATATTTTCGGAGTTAATCCGGAAATATGCTTGTAATGGAATCTCACATTTTACGCCTTTTGGAACATAAATGAAGCTTCCGCCGGACCATACCGCACTGTTCAATGCAGCGAACTTATTGTCTGCTGCCGGAATAACTGTAGCAAAGTATTCTTTGAAGATCTCTGGATGCTCGCGAAGTGCTGTGTCCGTATCCATGAAGATAACGCCTTGATCTTCAAGATCCTTCTGCATGCTGTGGTAGACAACCTCGGATTCGTACTGTGCAGATACCCCTGCTAGGAACTTTTGTTCCGCCTCTGGAATACCTAGCTTATCGAAGGTTTCTTTGATTTCTGTAGGAACCTCTTCCCATGTCTTCCCTTGCTTCTCCGAAGGACGAACATAATACTGGATGTCATTGAAATCTAGGTCATCCAGATCTCCGCCCCATTTTGGCATAGCCATCTTCTCGAACTGTTTCAACGATTTAAGACGGAAGTCTAACATCCATTCCGGCTCATTTTTAATTTTCGAAATTTCACGAACGATTTCCTCTGTTAAGCCTTTACCAGTTTGGAAAACCGCTTTGTGCTCATCACGAAAGCCGTATTTATATTCTTCCATTTCAGGCATTTTTTTTGCCATGCGAGATACACCTACCTTTTCCTTATTATTGTTCTATGCTTGATGATCGTGTTCAATCCCTTTACGCAAGGCATTCCACGCTAAAGTTGCACATTTGATACGTGCTGGAAACTTGTTAACTCCAGACAACGCTTCGATATCTTCAAGCTCCTCGAACTCGACCGCTTCACCTTTCATTAGGCCAGAGAACCGATCTGCCAGTTCCAAAGCTTCTTCGATCGTCTTCCCTTTGACAGCTTCCGTCATCATTGACGCGGAGGATAAGCTAATCGAGCAACCCTCTCCAGAGAATTTAGCTGCCTTGACGACATCCCCATCCATCTGCAGCTGCAGCGAAATTTTGTCGCCACAAGTCGGATTGTTCAAGTTAATCGTTACCGCGCCTTCGTCGAACGTTCCACGATTACGCGGGTTTTTATAATGGTCCATAATGACTCGGCGGTATAAATCATCCAATTGCATAACCAAAATACTCCTTCGTCTGGATTAGACCCTTCACTAAGCGGTCTACGTCTTCCTCTGTATTATACAGATAAAGACTCGCGCGTGCTGTAGAACTTGCTTCCAGCCACCTCATAAGCGGCTGACAGCAGTGGTGGCCTGCACGAATCGCGATTCCTTGCGCGTCGAGCACCGTCGCAACATCATGTGGATGAACGTCGCCTAGATTGAAGGTCACAAGGCCCGCGCGCTTCTGCGGCCCATAAATCGTAATCCCTTCAATTTCAGATAATCGATCCATCGCGTACGCCGTGAGCTGATGCTCATGTCGTTCAATCTCATCCATACCAATTTCTTCGAGGAAATCAATCGCAGCACCAAGACCTACTGCACTTGCAATGATTGGTGTGCCACCTTCAAATCGGTAAGGAATCTCTTTCCACGTGGATTCATAAAGTCCGACTTCATCAATCATTTCCCCGCCGAATTCGATCGGTTCCATATTGTTCAGAAGAGACTTCTTCCCATATAATACGCCGATTCCCGTCGGACCACACATCTTGTGGCCTGAAAATGCATAGAAATCACAATCCAGATCTTGCACATCCACCTTCATATGCGGCGTACTCTGTGCGCCATCCACGACCATCACCGCACCGTGGCGGTGCGCGATTTCAGCAATTTGTTTCACCGGGTTCACAACGCCGAGCACATTGGATACGTAAGTCATCGAGACGACCTTCGTCCGATCCGTAATGATCTGCTCGACATCGGAGAGAAGAATCGTACCATCAGGTTGCAAGGGAATATATTTGAGCATTGCTCCTGTCGCTTTGGCTGCTTGCTGCCAAGGAATCAGATTACTGTGATGTTCCATCGGGGTAATCACAATCTCGTCACCTTCTTGGCAGTTGAGCCTAGCGTATGAGCTCGCTACTAGGTTCAGTGCAGTGGTCGTTCCACGCGTAAATATGATCTCTTCCGAGCGCTTCGCGTTAATGAATCGGGCCACTTTTTCACGCGCGCCTTCGTAAGCGTCTGTGGCACGAGATCCTAGCGTATGAACGCCGCGATGCACATTGGCATTATCATGCTCATAGTATTGCTTCACCGCTTCAATGACCGAGATGGGCTTCTGTGATGAAGCCGCACTATCGAGGTAGACGAGTGGATGTCCGTTAACTTCCTGGTCTAAGATCGGGAAGAGCTTACGAATTTGCGCACTGTTCATTGTCCTAACTTCCTTTCCATCAAGCTGCGAAGTTGCTCTTGAACATTCTCAAGTGGGATCTCGGAAATAACCGGAGCCAAGAATCCATGAATAATCAAGCGTTCAGCATCTTGCTTCGAAATTCCGCGTGACATTAGGTAGTAGACTTGCTCAGGATTTACTTGTCCAACAGAAGCCGCATGACCCGCCGTTACATCGTCCTCATCAATGAGAAGAATCGGGTTCGCGTCCCCACGAGCTTTCGGACTAAGCATAAGAACTTTCTCTGTCTGCTCACCATTCGCTTTTGTTGAACCCTTCTCAATTTTCGTAATACCGTTGATGATCGCGCTAGCTTGATCGCGCATTACCGCACGTGTGAACATTTGGCTGTCAGAGCTTTTACCGAAATGAACGGCTTTCGTCGTAATGCTAAGCTTCTGGTCATTCGTTCCTGCACAGATGACTTTCGCATCCGAAGATGAGCCATTTCCTTTCAGAACGGACATCGTCTCCGATACCGCGTTACCATTGTGCATCTCACCGATAATCCACTCAATGCGTCCGTCGTTCTCTACAACAGCTCGGCGGTATGTCACGTTCGTTGCATTCAAGTGGTGAACGGAAGCAAAACGTACGTTAGCTCCAGCATTAACAAATACTTCAACAACGCCATTGTGAACGACTTGATCTACGCCAACAGCGTCTGTCGACAAGTAATTATCAACATAGGTTACGCGGCTGTTCGAATCCGCGATAAGTAGGACATGCGGTGCAAATGTTGCATTCGCATCATCTGCCATCAATACGGCTTGCAATGGCAAATCCACTTCAACATTCTTCGGCACATAGACGAATACGCCGCCGTTCCATATTGCTGTGTGCAATGCTGCAAGACGATTCTCATCCTTCTTCACAGCTTGGAATAGATATTTCTGTACTAAATCGGCATGTTTCTCAACCGCTGTCTGCAAATCCGTGAAAATAACACCTTTCGCTGCGAGCTCAGCAGATAATTGCTGAAACACAACGCTCGAGTTACGCTGTACTAGAACGCTGCTGTTCTCTTCTAATTTCACAAGAGTTTGCAAGGATTCTGGCAATTCATTCACCGACTGAATCGCTGGGGATTTCGTATATGTTCCGTAGGTATCTAAATTCCAACGGCTAATTTTTTGTTTCTCTACGATGGGTAATTCCAATTGACCTGCAAGCTCCAAAGCTTCCAAACGTAACGCCGACAACCAAGCTGGCTCATTGTTGTTCTGCGACAACGCCGCTAACGTCTCACGGTCAATAGGAAGGATTGTTTGTGTTGTCATCTTCTTTACTCCTCCTCTATTCGCTCTTCGATTAAGCTTCTTGACCTACCGTTTCATCAACAATGCCGAGCTCTTCTTTAACCCAGTCATAACCTTCGTTCTCGAGACGCTCTGCAAGCTCAGGACCGCCGGATTTCACGATACGTCCTTGCATCATAACGTGTACGAAGTCTGGTTTGATGTAGTTAAGTAGACGTTGGTAGTGCGTAATAATCAAGAATCCACGATCTTCACTGCGCATCGTGTTCACGCCGTTTGCTACGATTTTGAGTGCATCGATGTCAAGACCGGAGTCGATCTCATCAAGGATCACAATGCTCGGATCAAGCAGCAACATTTGGAGGATTTCGTTACGTTTCTTCTCACCGCCGGAGAAGCCTTCGTTCAAGTAACGGTGTGCGAATTCAGGGTTCATCTCAAGCTCTTTCATTTTACCTTCCATTTGGCGAATGAACTTGATCAAGGAGATCTCGTTACCTTCTTCGCGGCGAGCATTGATTGCACTGCGCAAGAAGTCGGAGTTCGTTACACCTGCGATTTCACTTGGGTACTGCATCGCTAAGAATAGACCTGCGCGAGCGCGCTCATCTACTGCCATTTCAAGCACGTCTTCACCGTTAAGCTCTACGCTGCCATCTGTTACTTCATATTTAGGATGCCCCATCAATGCGGAAGCTAATGTACTTTTACCTGTACCGTTCGGACCCATGATCGCATGAATCTCGCCGCCTTTAATCTCTAAGCTAAGACCTTTCAGAATCTCTTTTCCTTCGATCTCAGCCTTCAAACCGTCAATTTTAAAATGTGTTGCCATGTTTTTGGAACTCCCTTCGAGCATCTATGTTTATTTTTTGAACATCAAAACAAATATTACTTTATAATCATTCTAAATTGATTCTCACTGATTATCAACAGTAATTTTACTTTATTTTCATCTTGAAAGCAATGAAACCGATTTTGGGGCGCGCAGCCTGTCCGTCCATGTAAGATTACGGCTCAGTTCACGCTTCTAGCGCTCTACGAATCGACTCAACCTGCTCTTGAAACTTTTCATCCGATAATACGGGCACGAGCTTACTTCGCTCAATGGATGTCACCTGCGTCGGCAGATTTACCCATGACTTACAACCTAGATATTCTTCTTCAATCTCAATCGAAAGTCCCGGATCCAGCTTATAGACACGCAGGAGCAAGACATGCAGCGGAAGCTTCTTCTTCCATTTCAGCCGTTCTTCTGCAAAGTGATCCGTCCAAATATGGAAATCTCGAAGCCGATTCAGCGTCTCTTGATCATGAATCTCGATATCTTCGATGACCTCCGCATACAAACGAAGCGTTACCGTTGTATCATCCTTCGACCATCCAGCTAGCGTTACATCGATATCGGATTGATTCGCTTCCTTCAGCAGCTCTCTGCGCTGATGTTCATAAGTAGGATACACATAAAAGGACGGGCTCTTCAGTTCAAAATGCCGTGTCTCTTCAACAATTCCTCCTTTGCGCATCAGCAAGATTTGCTTCCCTGACGCAAGAGCTTCTATGGCGACGGCCCACTCTTTTAATGCGACGGGTTGTGCGTTATTCTGCATGTAAGTAACCGCCTTTCTCACCAACAATATCACTATTATACCTTGATTTCGACAAGAGTTCATCTTTCGCCAGCAAATCTCCCGAAAATTCGCCGTGATTTTTGTCACATCGTCACAATTTAACTATTTTAACATTGGTTCTTATCCAGTATACTTAGGGACAACTATACCATTCCAATGGGAGAATATTGAATTATGGAGGTGGGGCAGAGGTGTCCGCATATCATCCTTTAACCCTCGAAGAAGCAACTCAAATCGCGAGAGAAATTCCAGATTTATTCCATGAACAAGCCGATCTGTCAGCACGTGAAATCGGAGACGGCAACCTGAATCTCGTCTTTCATATTTCGGATGCAGCATCGAATAAGAGCATCATTCTCAAGCAAGCACTCCCTTATGCCAAAGTCGTCGGGGAATCGTGGCCCCTCACCTTGGACCGTGCAAGAATTGAGAGCGTAGCACTCCTCCTAGAGCATCAGCTATGTCCGGACCTTGTACCTACCGTGTACCGCTATGATGCAGAGCTCGCCATGACGATCATGGAAGATTTAAGCGATCACACGATTATGCGCAAAGGCTTAATTGAGGGTCATCGTTACCCGCTGTTCGCAGGTCATATTGCGGAGTTTCTTGCAAGAATGCTCTTCTTCACTTCCGACCTTGGCAAGAACCAACAGGCGAAGAAAGAAGCCGTCAAGCAGTTCATTAATCCCGAGCTATGCAAAATTACAGAGGATCTCATCTTCGCTGATCCTTATTTCGATAGCGAGACCAATAACTTCAACCCTGCCATCCGTGATGCGGTTGAAGCGCTATGGGCCGATCAGCCGCTCAAGCTGGAAGTTGCTCAATTAAGGGAGAAATTCCTTACTTCGGCACAAGCCCTTTTGCACGGTGACCTCCATACAGGCAGCATCTTCATAACGGAACAATCGACCAAAGTGATCGATCCAGAATTCGCTTATTACGGTCCGATGGGATTCGATATTGCCGCAGTTCTCTCGAACCTTGCCATGAATTACATCGGTCAAGCCTATTGGAGCAAGACGAGTGAGGCTCGCGAATCCTATCGTGATTATCTCACCGAGACGCTTCGCGAGATCTGGTCCGCATTCGACAAAAACTTCCGTGCCCTTTGGAATGAACATACTGTAGACCCACTGGCGAATACGCCGGGCTATCAAGACCTCTACATGCAGCGGTTATTGCAAGATGCGATTGGATTCGCGGGCTGCAAGATGATTCGCCGCACGATTGGACTGGCCCATGTCGCAGATATCGATACCATAGCAGATACGGCTATGAAAGAACGTGCAGAACGCATTGCACTTGCAATCGGTCGCACGCTTATTATGGAACACCGTCAGGCGAAGACCTTTGATACATTTATTGACACTCTAGAACAAGCGATAGAAGGAGTTCATGCATCATGACGAACGCACCTCTGCAATCCGTCCGTTGGGCGGATACACATCTAGACTTATTGGATCAACGACTACTTCCCGAGCAAATCGTGATGCTTCCCCTTACAACGGTGGAGCAAGTATGGGAAGCGATCCGCCACCTGGCGGTTCGTGGCGCACCTGCCATTGGAATTGCAGCAGCGTACGGCGTTGCCATGGGTGGCCGAGCACTTCAGATGGAAGAACCTGCTGCATGGCTGCAAGAAGTTCTTAAGGCGGCAGAATACCTCGCAACTTCGCGTCCGACGGCAGTCAATCTGTTCTGGGCACTAGACCGCATGAAACGTTGTGCTGAAGGTGTCGCAACGGATGGTTCGACACTTGCAGGACGGAATGCTGCGCTGCTCGAAGAGGCGCATCGCATTCAAGCTGAAGATGAAGAAGTCTGCCGCCTTATCGGTGAGCATGCATTAACGTTGTTCGAGGATGGCATGGGTGTGCTTACGCATTGTAACGCCGGCGGTCTTGCTACAGCGAAGTACGGTACGGCACTCGCGCCATTCTATCTTGCCAAAGAGCAAGGTATGCATCTGAAAGTATTCGCAGACGAGACACGCCCTGTCTTGCAAGGCGCACGCTTAACGGCCTTCGAACTCCAACAAGCCGGCGTCGATGTCACATTGATCTGTGACAACATGGCTGGTTATGTGATGTCCAAGGGTTGGATCCAGGCTGTAATCGTCGGTACCGACCGCGTAGCAGCGAACGGGGATGTCGCAAACAAGATTGGTACGTACAGCGTTGCTGTTCTTGCCAAGGCGCATAACATTCCTTTCTATGTTGCGAGTCCATTGTCTACGATTGATTTGAATACAGCCAGCGGCGCGGATATTCCAATTGAAGAACGCCCGGATTCGGAGATTACCGAGGGATTTGGGAAGCGTACTGCACCTCAGGATATCAAAGTGTTCAATCCTGCCTTTGACGTGACGTCTCATGAATATGTAAGTGCGATTATCACGGAAAAAGGAATTATTAAACCGCCTTTCCATGTGAACTTGCCGAAGTTATTTAACTAAATAAATCAAAGGTACAGAAGGCATTCATGTCATCATGAAACCTCTGTACCTTTTTTCGGTTCATAATCAATTGACTATACCATCATCAGAATAGCATCTTTCCCTGTCATGCCGGGATGAATACCAAGCGCATCTGCTTCATGGGTCACGGACTCTAACGGGGCTTCTAACAATTCAGTCAAGGTCTTAACACCAACGGCTCTACCAGCAATAATGTTCCGGTCCTTCAATTTGTCATTGAGTAGTCCAACATCTAACGCGCCGCACATAATGTAGCCCCGTTCGGTTGTCACAGCAAGCAGCGTCGTCTTCGGCAATTTGACTTCAACCCCGATGACTGTCACGCTACCTATTTGAATCGGCTCAACCCGAACCATCATTTATCACTTCCTTCATATCGCGACTTTTATAATATATGCGATTCATCAATTTTAGTTCTACATCTGATTTCAGAAACGTGGTACAATAGCACTACTCTTTATCACCGAAGTTGGAGGCGGCATATAGGCATTATGGATAACAATTCACGATCAGACACATCACAGCCAATAGGATACTTGAACCAAGTTGATTTGGCCCAAGCATTATCGCCTAAAAATCCAACGGATGTACAGCTATCTATCAAAGACATTATTCTGGCAGCCATACACCAATCAAAATTGATTCGTTTTATTGTGAACAAAGGACGCGGCGTTCAGCAGAGTATTCCTGGACGCATCTTAGATTTTGACCCAATCCGGTCCTTGATCCATGTCTATCATGTGGATGAGAAACAGGTCTACATTCTAAACCTCACGGAAATTGATGAATTTATCGTCTAAAACAGACAGCGAAAAGGGAGCCCCTCAGGAGCTCCCTTTATCTATCATGACACGACATTCTCGGTCAGCATCTCTTCAATTCTATAGACAGGTACAGGCGGACTATAGTAGTAGCCTTGAATTTCATCGCAGCAGTGCGCCTTCAAAAAGTCAACTTGTTCCTCGGACTCGACACCTTCGGCGATGACTTGCAAATTCAGATGATGCGCCATCGCGATAATCGACGCCACAATGGCCGCTGCGCTTCGATCTTCCATAATATCGCGAACGAAAGAACGATCTATTTTGAGCCGATTGATCGAGAAATCTTTCAAATAGCTGAATGAACTATATCCGGTACCAAAATCATCGATACTAATCCCTACGCCTAGCTCACGCAGCTCCTTCAGACAATTGGATGCATGATCCACGTCCATCGTCATGCTCTCTGTAATCTCGAGATCCAAATACTTCGCCTCGAGTCCCGTCTTCTCTAGCACTTGGCCAACCTTCTCATTCAAATTCTGAAGTAAAAATTGACGCATCGATAAGTTAACAGAGATCGGTATCGACGGCAATCCCGCTTGCTGCCAAGCTTTATTCTGTCTGCACGCTTCTTCTAGCACCCATTCGCCCATCGGGACGATCAAGCCATTCTCTTCAGCCAGTGGAATGAACTGGTCCGGCGGGATCAGCCCTTTCTCAGGATGCTTCCAGCGAATCAGTGCCTCCGCGCCAACAATTTGTCCGGTCTCCATATGTACTTGTGGCTGGTAATAGAGTAGGAACTCTCCATTTCGCATCGCTTTGCGCAGTTCATGCTGTAAGGTCAGACGCTCTAGGGACTTGGTCGACATCTCTGAAGAGTACATCTTATAATGATTTTTCCCTTTATTCTTCACGGTGGAGAGCGCAATATCTGCTTGTTTGATCAGCTGTCTCGCATCGCCTTGATGTCCCCTGCTCATCGATAAGCCTATGCTCGCCGTCAGATGGATGGGTTGATCTTTCAAAATAAACGGATCATCGAGCACTTGAACAATCTGCATACCCTTCTGAAACGCTTCTTCCTCCGTACTGATATTCACAAAATAAAAAATAAACTCATCCCCGTCCATTCTCGCAACGAAATCATATTCCGTTACGATCCGGGTAAGCCGTTCTGCAATCTGAAGCAGCAGCATATCCCCGAAATCTTGACCGAAGGAGTCATTCACGAGCTTGAATCGATCCAGATCCATATAGGCGACGGCGACCCCCACATCCGCGGAACGTGTCGCATCCAATAGATCTGTAAGCCGTTCCAAGAACAATCGCCGATTCGGAAGGCCCGTCATATCGTCATAATAGGACATATATCGAATACGATCATTCACACGTCGTCGATCACTCACGTCCTGGCTAATCAGCATTACACGTTCAAGCCGGTCTTCCTTCATGATCGGATAGATCACCATTTGCAGATCGATTCGGATTCCTCTCTTATCATCGAAATAGGTCGACTTCTGGGTTGCTTTCCCTTGCAAAATATTGGCATGAATCTGCTCATCACTCAACAACAACCGATAATCCATGCCGATTAATTCATGTTCTTCATATCCAGTCAACTCACAGGTATGATGATTGGCATTTGCGATCTTCCCGTTCAGCTCTAATTCAATCACAGAGATCGGGTAATATTCCATTATCGCCCTCAGCAGCTGGTCATTAGAAGATTGCTTCTTCGCCTCCATTGCCACGATCCTCTCTTTATCTATGAGTTACGTAAAGCCGCTACTGCTAGCAACAACCATCCGAGCAGGAATGCAACGCCGCCGAGCGGTGTAATAATACCTAGAACCATAATGCCTGTAACACTGAGTAGATACAGGCTTCCGGAGAATAGAATAATGCCTGTAAATAGAAGTCGTCCTGACCATAACAATTGACGCGAACTCTTCAAGTGCCCTGAGAGAAGCGCAATGACGAGGATACCTAACGCATGAATCATATGGTAATGAACGCCTGTCTCATATGTATTGAGCTGCGACTCCGTCAATATGGATTTCAAGCCATGGGCACCGAATGCACCCAGAGCTACGGCAACAAGTAAATTTAGACTGCCGATCACGACGTACTTACGTAACATGGTCGAATCTCCTTTTCTGCTTTCCATATTTTAAACTTAGCTTAACCTCCTCTATCATAATAAAAAACGTCGTAATTTTCCATATCCTCCACGAAAACGACAATGATTCAATCCTTCCGCTGATCCACGCTCACTGAATGCGGTCACATATCGTTCGCTCTTCTGAATATATTAGAATAACAGGCGATCAAGCACGCGAACGATTTTTTTGGGGAGGGGTTCCTGTATGGATAGAATGGATCAAGTGATGTCCATCGTGTCGCGAGAAGACTGGTCTTTGCATCGAAAAGGGTTCCAAGATCAATCTCGCCATCAGCAAAAAGTCCGTGACGCGATTAAACAGAATTTACCCGATCTCGTCACCGAAGAGAACATTATCATGTCAGACGGCAAGCAAATCATTAAAGTCCCCATCCGCAGTCTGGATGAGTTTCGTTTTATTTATAATTACAATAAGAAGAAACATGTCGGCCAAGGGGATGGAGATAGTCAAGTCGGAGATGTCCTCGGTACCGATCCGAAGAGCGGACCTGGCAAAGGGGACAAAGCAGGAGATCAGCCAGGCCAAGATCTTGTCGAGGCCGAAGTGAGTATCGAAGAGTTGGAGACGATGTTATTCGAAGAACTCGAACTTCCCAATCTGCAGCAGAAAGACAAAGATCAATTGGAGACAACCGAAATTCAATTCAATGATATCCGCAAGACCGGAATCATGTCCAACATTGATAAGAAACGCACCATTCTTGAGAATTTGCGCCGCAACGCCACAGCAGGCGATCCTGGTATTCATGGCATTTCTCCGGAAGACCTTCGTTATAAGACCTGGGAAGAGATCGTGACGCCTCATTCCAATGCCGTGATCATCGCCATGATGGATACCTCCGGTTCCTTGGGTATCTCATAATGAACCATTAGGATACTCCCCCCTCTCCTATTGATAGCGATTGCATAACATCGCAGAGACAGTTCGTTATTCAGGTCAGATGACTTCTACATATTAGACTCGTCACTTCACTTGGCTTATGGTATTCGATTCCATTGGCTCGTTGACTTCGCATCCGTCACACAGACTATACAGAATCGTTACTTTGTACGCATCAATCTCATCAATCACTTCATTACACTGTTTGCAGAGAACAACACCAAACTTTAAGCTGTCGCCATGCGTTGGCATTCACTTTCACTCCTTCATGTAATGGGTTAAAATCAGACTTCATTAGAAGCATATGCGAAGGCGATGTCGTACCATTCCATTTATTTCCATAAAGTGAAGCTTTGGCTCCAAAGCTGATCCAAGTGCTTTGCGGGGGCCCCGAACACGTATTACGCAATACGAACAAAAAAGCCTGCACCGCGAACCTCGGGTTCTGCAAGTACAGGCTATAAACATTCTCGATTCAATTGAGTCTGCTATACGCAGCTTTTCATCGCGACATTGGAGGCATGGTAGACTGGCAGCAGCAAATATTCTTCTGCAATTTCCTCTTGGTCAATGACCATCCCCGGTTTCTTCATATAACCGATCCCTCTTCCAAAAAGAATGGACTTTGTCCCCGCTGAGCTACTTACAATCACGGTATTATGGGATAAAATTTGAGTAATTTTACGATCCGACATCGTCATCCCTCCAAAAAGTGATAGTCATTTTCACTCTCCATTTGAACGCGTTAGCTTTGTTGCTGCGCTTGGAATCGCCCAAGACTTGTATTCGTTCCCCCCTATATCATAAGATAGCAACAATATTTCTAAGTTATTTCGACAGCCTAACTTAAATTCCTTCGCAATCGAGGCGATTAATTCATTTTTTCCCATACGGAAATTAGATGGAAGTCATATCCAGACGATCTCATTCCTCCATGCTTCAAGCTTCCTCGCATAGGACATTGTGTTCGCCGGGCTCGTCGAAGGAAGCTTGTACAGCGTCATATGCTCCAGATCAAGATGCGGCGCCACCTGTCGCATGAACACCTCATAAGCTTTCGTTCCATTGAACAATAGATGGGTAATATGAGGATACGATGCGAATAACGATACGAAGTCATTCGGCACGGCCTCTTGAATATTCGAATCCAGACTCCCTTCTCGGACACACTCTCCTAATACATCCCACAAGCCGATCCCTTTCGAACTTGCAAATGCAATGCGTTGATCATAATCCGTCTCAAGCTGGAGTTGGTTCAAGTCATAGAGGATCCTCCAGAAATGATTCCTCGGATGTGCATAATATTGATGCTGCACTAGCGAGACAACGCCTGGCATAGAACCTAGAATCAATTTATTGGACTGGTCATTGACAATGGGTGAAAATGATTGGACGCGCATAAGTTCTCCTTATTTGTATATGGTAAGTAACATTATAACGAAAACACTCTGAAGGAAAAACCTGACTGATATCAGAACGTTGTCTCATAATATCAAAGCCCGTTCGAATCCGAACGGGCTTCTTACCTATTCATTATGATGAAATCGGTCCGTCCTTTGGACTTGTTCCTAGCACGGCTCCAATTCCACATAATCCATCGTGTTATATAGAATTTTCGTGATGACAGTTCGCCCATGATGGCTATAACGAATACCGAACATCGTTGTCGTTGCCATGACAATATGCCCTGTATAACTAGTGCCATCCTGCAACACCACATTCACACGATTGCCGACATTATTTTTGCAAAAATCACGAATATCGGATGGTGTCATCGATCGTGACATAAGTTCATCCCCTTTTACTCCTACGCAGGTTTCCTACGATCCTATAACAACGTAATGAATCTCACACGGAAAAAAGGAATCACAATGATAACATTGAGCCCGCGCCGTCTCACTCGCAATCGGAAAGATCTTCTATCTGCAGATAAGATTCGCCCCCTATGAATGGTGCCATCAAACAAACCGACAAGCACACGATCTCCAACATGATTCTTAACAAAGCGACGAACTCGACGGACATGATCCCATATACTCCATTTCACCTCAGCCTTGGACCAACACTTCCTCTCTGATCGATATACTATAAAATATGAATCTCTGAATCATTCGGATTGTTCTTATGTCCTAATAGATTTACACAATTCTATTGTTAACATTTCCCTACTCTAATTCTGGATTCGTAGTATATAATGAGATCATTGTTCTTACATATTTTCATTTCAGGAGGTTGTTCTTCATGTCTAACATTCGGGTCTTCTCAGACAGCACTTGTGACTTGCCGCCTGAGTTACGCGAACAATATCAAATCGGTATTATTCCCTTGTATGTAACCTTTGGTGAGGAGGCTTTTCGTGATGGCGAGGATATAACCACGCTTCAGCTCTATCAAAAAGTTGATGTCGTTGGAAGTCTCCCCAAGACAGCTTCACCTTCACCGGGTGACTTCATAAAGGCGTTCACCCCTGCCATCGAAGCAGGTCATGACGTGGTCTTCATCGGTATTTCATCCGAGTTATCATCTGCGTGCCAGAATGCAAAAATAGCAGCCGACGAGTTCCCTGAAGGACGTGTTGTCGTCATCGATTCACGTAATTTATCGACCGGCATCGGCCTGCTCGTGCTTCAAGCCGTCCGTGCTGCCGAAGCTGGACATAACTTACAGGCGATCGAGCAAATGATCCTCGAGGCACGCGAACGCATCGAAGTAGAATTCATCATCGATACGCTCGATTATCTGCATAAAGGTGGACGTTGCTCCAGTCTGCAGAACTTCATCGGCAGCTTGCTTAAGATCCGCCCTGTCGTAAAGGTCGTCGACGGCAAAATGATCCTCGCTTCCAAGGTTCGTGGCAAACGCGAAAAGGCCTTTGATCAGCTGCTGCAAAATGCGCTGAAATACAAAGACCACCTGGATGGCGCTACCATCTCCGTGACCCATTCGTTCGCGGAGGAGGAAGCCGTGAAGATCCGTGAAATTTTATTGCGCGAGACGAAGGTACGCGAAGTGCTGCTCGCTGAGACAGGCTGCGTTATCGCCAGCCACTGTGGTCCGCAGACCGTCGGTATTGTCCTTGCCTGTAATGCTTAAAACACGCCAAAAACGTAAACATTCTATACGAACACAAGAACGCCCATCGCCTCTGAATGAACAGATGCAATGGGCGTTCTTGTGTTATTAATGCTACAGCGTGACTCTCACACGTTCCTTTGCTGAACGTATGCAGGCTTCTATCACACGCATATTGCGAGTGGCATCCTCAGGTGGGAATCGAAGGGACTGCTCTCCCCAGATGGAACGCGCGAAATCATCCACCATCAGCGCATATTGATTGCACGGTGCGAACCGCTCTTCACGACGCTCCCCATTCGTCGTAACAGTAAAACCGTGGGTACCTTCATCTGTCGGTTTGAACGCGTGTTCTAATTCGATTCGTCCGTCTGCCCCGACAATCTCTACGAAATTCCGATAGCTCGCGAGCATACCGCAATCGAAGGTTAATGACAAACCATTTCCGAACTCCACCAATCCGGATGCCATCATATCTACATCCCCGAATTCGGTCAGAAATTGCGCATGTACTGATACTGCTTCGGGCTCAAGCCCCGTAATCAGCCGCGCTGCACTAATCGGATAACAGCCAACGTCATAGATCGAACCGCCGCCAAAGTCCGAGCGGAACCGAACATTCCCCCGATCCATTCGAGCGCCATTGAACGTAAAAGCTCCACGAATCGCTCGAAGCTCACCAATTTCACCTGCTGCGATGATCGCACGAATCCGGTCCCACCGCGGGTGATGGCGGTACATGAAGGCTTCAGCCAGTTTAACGCCCGCCTTGTCGGCTGCTCGAACCATCTCTTCTGCCTCTTCCGGTGTTAAAGCCAATGGCTTTTCACAGAGGACATGCTTCCCTGCTTCCGCAGCACGAATCGCCCATTCGCGGTGCAGATGATTCGGCAGCGGAATGTACACCGCATCGATCTCTGGATCTTCCAGCATGGCTTCATAACTGCTGTAGCTCTTCTCGATGCCGAATTGCTGCGCGACTTCACGGGCTTTTGCTTCGTCTCGACTAGCAACAGCCGCCAATCGACTCGTCTTCGATTCCACTATTGCAGGCATTACCGCTTTAACCGCAATTTTGGCACACCCGATAATCCCTATTTGAAGCTTATTATGCATTGAACTTCCTCTCCCTCCACGAAACACATTCATTACTTTCAGTATAAGGGACAGACCTATTCACTGCAAAAATAGACCTGATAAGCAACCATCAACTGTTCAGAATCGATCGTTACCCGCTCCAATAGCTCATGGAACAATACCCGCGCAGCTGTATCACCGCTTAGCTTCAACGCTATAAATGACTCATAATAATCCTGGAGTGCTGTATCCGCAGCCGGAAGCTCTTCCAATGCTGAGATCTGACGTTCAATCTCCTTCACTTCCTCATCCACTTGCTCGAGCTGCCCTCTGAACGAACGCATCTGCTGCTCATACGTATTCGCATCGAACAGTTCTCGCTGATGGAATAAATCCAGTTGATCCTTATGCCGTTTGGCCCGCAAAGTTAACTTGGTGCTTAACGTTCCTCGAAGGCGTTCTAGATCCTGACGACGATCATAGGTGAAGCGAAATTGATCCTGCGCTAACTTTGCCAATTGTCGCCGAATAGCATTCAGTACAGCTTCTTCCAGCTGATCCGCTTCCGCATTCGGCTGCGAGCAAGCCTCTCGACCATACTTGTGTGCTGTCGAACAGACATAGTATCGATACGATTTGACGCCGGATGATCGCTTCTGGCAGACCATGCGCTTCCCGCATTGGCCGCAATGTAATAGCCCAGTAAGGGGATGATAGGCACGCCGAGGCGCACCCTTCTGCCCTCTGCCCGCTAGTATGCGCTGCGCGGCTTGGAACATCTCCTCATCCACAATCGGTTCATGCGCACGCTCAATAATTTGCCAATCGGATGCGGGAATACGGACTTGCACCTTACGCTTGGACATTTTGCCGGCGTCATCGTATTCTCGCTTCAGCTGATTTCGCCGCGTACCATAGACGACATGTCCGATGTACGCCGGATTTCGCAGCATTTTATTCACATTCTCCCGCGTCCACCTATTCCCGTTCTTCGTACGGTATCCCCGCTTGTTGAGATCCTCCGCCACGCGGAATGTTCCCAGTCCCTGCTCCACATAGAGTTTAAAAGCTAGCGCAGGAATTTCCTCGTGCTCTGGATCAATCACAAGCCGCTGCGTATCACCGTGAATACGATAACCAATGGGCGGTTCTCCGCTCCATTGCCCGCGGCGTGCTTTTTGTTTTCTTGCGCTGCTAACCCGGGACGATATCTTCTTACTCTCTTGTTCAGATAATACGGATAAAATATCGAAAGTGATGTTATCTTTATTGAGCGAATCATAGTTATCATTGATCGCCACCACGCGCACACCATATTGCTCGAACATGCCGATGATCGCCGGGTTCTCCTGCTTATCCCGACCGACCCGGCTGACCTCTTTGAAGACGAGCAGCTTGAACGCTTGCTCACGGGCTGCTTGAATAGCTCGCTTCATCTCCTGCCGGTCGAATACGCTCGTATAATATCCCGATACAGCTTCATCTCGGTAAATCATAATATCCGAAGTATCATAATGCTCGCCAAGACGATGAATGTATTCTTCACATTGACTTATCTGGTTCTCAATGGAATCCCCTTGCTGATCTGTACTTACCCTCGCGTAGATGGCGCATCGAATTCGAGTTTCTGGCTGCATGCGTCCGCCCTCCTATTCGAGTCTATTTCAACGGGGACCGGTACCCTATTGACCTCAATCTCCACACCGTAATGCTCAAACACATAAGACTTGAACCGTGTTCCAATCCACGCAGCTATTGGCTTGTCGCCGAATTTTTCACTTACGGTATAAGGCAAGGGACTCGCCTCCCCTGATTGTCATACTGAAGTGTATGCGCAGCCGAACTTGTCTCATGCGTCCTGTCCTTTAGGCTTCTACAGCTAAACGAAAAACGCCAGGGAGATCCCCTAGCGTTCGTAAATGCATATCAATAGCCTCTCTCGGCATATGCCTTCTCCTGCACATCGTTGTATTCCCAGCCGTCCGCATAATTGTAGCTCTTATAGACCGACGGTGTAAGGCCTTTTGCCAGCAGCTGATCGATGGCTTCTGCCGTTACCGCCCACATGATATAAGCCGCGGACAACCCTGAAGCAGGGCAAATCCCTGTCCCTAGTCCTTCCACCTGCAGCAGCGCATCCCCAAGCGGCGCACCGTTATCGAGTACAATATCACCGACCTCGAATAACCTCTTATGAGATGAATGCATGGACTTGACTTGAGACGAATAGGTTAAGGACGTTAAGACGATCAATGTGACACCCATTTCTTTTGCCGCCAGTGCAATGTCGACTGCCTCCACGCTTTTACCCGAAACCGAACCCATTATGAGTACATCGCCTGGCATCACATTCGAAGCACGCAGGAAATATTCTCCCAGCCCTTCCATCGACTTTTCCTTGCCATACAAGTCACGCTTCCGCACAGGATTGTCGACATGAAGTGTAGCCCGAAGCGGCTTCATCAGCAGTAATCCTCCCGCCCTTCGAATCAATTCATGATCGACAATATGCCCCGTATCGTAGAGATGAACAGCCTGTCCCACCGCGGATGCTTCCGCAATCGCTGTCGCAGCTTGAACTATCGGTGTCTGCTGCGTCGATCGAATACGCGTCTGCAGCGCTTCAACCGCTTCAAAATATCGATCCATTAACATAAATACCCCTCCCCATTCGGTGAATGCATGTGTCATGACTTACCATAAAACTCTATACATCAGTGGAGCATGCCGATCTTCAATAAGTTGTGCTACGGAGGTGGCGAGTCGATCCGAACTTCCTGCATCTTCAGCATAGAACTGGGCGAATAACCCACCCAATGCCGGCTCGAATCGTGGAATGTGGATCTGTACTGAAGGGTGCTCTTCATGAACCTTCTCGCAGAATCGATCGTACATCGTCTTGCAGCCTTTCCATGCGCTGCCTGCGATCATAACCGAGACCCCTGATTCCTTCTGATCCCTGTCCAACATTTCATTTGTCTGCTCCGCCATCGCTTCACCGGCCTTCACGAATATCCGCTGAGCTACCTCATCGCCTTGAGCAGCTGCCTCTGCGCCTAAGATCGCCGCAGAAGCGATCTGCCGCCGTGGATTTGCAGCTTGGTAGACATGATGGATGAGCGCTAGTCGATCTTGCACCTGCCAAGCGTCGATGAGCAGCTGCTTCAATCGCGTAACTGAGCCTCGATCTTCGAAATTCCTTAATACGGCTTGAATCACATCTTGGCCGATCTCATATCCACTACCTAGATCGCCGAGCAGATGTCCCCAGCCGCCAAGATGCTGCTCTTCTTCGGCAACCCTAAATACACCGGATCCCGTCCCCGATAATGCAACAATGCCTTCCTGCTGCACAATCCCCGCAAGCAGCGCCATCTTGCCTTCGCTAAGCCATTGTTCCTCATGAACGATCACATGCTGCCGAAGGATGGACATGAACATGTCAGTCGAAGCTGGCATGGCATAATAGACCTTCTCGATGGTGATCCCACTGTATCCATGCAGACATGAGGCCAGACAGTTCTGAATGGAACCTGCAATATCTACTTGAGAGGCATAATTAATAGCTTGTCCACGCCCAACGCCCAGCACTTCGTAACGATCATTGAACAGAACGGCCGTGAGTTTTGTCCCGCCACCATCTGCGCTCAAGTAGTATGGCATGTTTGGCTCCTCCTTTGGATTCATCAGACACGCATGTATACCGTAAAATAGCTTCATCCATACATATGTAGGACAGAACAAGGCTAGTACACATTTACAAATAGTTCATTATGAGACCCCTAGCTCCATGGGCAGCTTCGAAAAATATTGCGCACGAAGTTTCTTCTTCTGGATGACCCGCTTCCTTCGTCAACAATACGAGAAAGTGGAAATTGTATTCATCGCGCATCATACAGAGGCGAAGGAGGTCACGGAAGATGAATTCTTTACTCGAGGCGAGAGCGGCGGTACGATCTGCTCCTCCGCTTATATCAAAGCACTTGAAATTATAGATCGTCGCTTTCCGCCTGCGAACTATAACATCTATCCGTTCCACTTCTCTGATGGCGACAATCTTACGTCCGATAACGAGCGTTGTGTCAAACTCATCGATGAATTGCTGAAGCGGTGCAATATGTTCGGTTACGGCGAAGTGAACCAATACAATCGGAGCAGTACACTCATGTCGGCTTACCGGCATATCAATAAACCGCATTTCATGCATTACGTCATTAAGGAGAAGAACGAAGTCTACAAGGCGCTCAAGACATTCTTTCAGAAATCACCGGAAGGGGCGACACGATCATGACGCAGGAAATCCGAGATCTTGAATTTGCCATTGCCGAGATTATGGAGATCGCTGACGGCTTCGGCCTTGATTATTATCCGATGCGTTATGAGATCTGCCCGGCCGACATCATCTATACGTTCGGCGCTTACGGCATGCCTACGCGATTCTCTCACTGGAGCTTTGGAAAAACTTTCAATAAAATGAAGATGCAATACGATTTTGGTCTAAGTAAAATTTATGAGCTCGTCATTAACTCGAACCCCTGCTATGCCTTCCTCTTGGATGGGAACTCCCTCATCCAGAACAAACTGATCGTTGCTCACGTTCTCGCACACTGCGACTTTTTCAAGAATAACGTTCGTTTCTCCAATTCGAATCGCAATATGGTGGAGAGCATGTCCGCTACGGCGGAACGGGTAAGTCGCTATGAGCTTGAACATGGCACAGAAGCGGTCGAGAATTTCATTGATGCGGTACTCGCCATTCAGGAGCATATTGATCCGCAGCTCATTAAGCCGCAGCGTCTCGATAAGAAACGTTATACTGAGAAGCTCATGCAGCAGACGAAAGATCAAGCGAATGGGTACAAGGAACCTGGCCAATACGATGATCTCTGGAATCTGGATCCGAAGAACATTCTTAGCAAGAGCGATACCCCTGTCAATCGAACCTTTCCGCCGGAACCCGAGAAGGATATCGTCTGGTTCATTCAAGAATTTTCACCGATCCTTGAAGATTGGCAGCGCGATATTATGTCGATGCTGCGTGAGGAGATGCTCTATTTCTGGCCGCAGATGGAGACGAAGATCATGAACGAAGGCTGGGCTTCGTTTCGCAAAGGTGCTTAGATTTCGGGGGACAAAAAATAACCGGTCGAGAGTGTACCTCGCCGGTTTATTGTTGTTTGATATTATAGACTGAACAGTGTGTTCATAGGCACTTGTAAATCTTTAAAGACGATGGATTGAATCGTTTCCTGCTCCGTATATAAATGACGCACCTGGTAACTACCATCCTGTAGCGCATATACATGTACCGTTCGATTCCCAGGATCGACAATCCAATATTCCTGCACCCCATGCTTTTGATATAAGTTGAACTTCTCATTAAAGTCCCTCAATGCCGTAGAAGGTGACAGCACTTCAATGATAATGGTCGGCGCACCGTGACAGCCATTCTTGGATATTTGGTCCTTCGAACAAACTACCGAAAGATCAGGCTGAGTCACATGATCAGGCGACTCATATTGTTCGCTTTCGCTGAAAAACACATCAAAGGGAGCTACGAACACCAAGCAGCTCCGATTCTGAAAGAATGTCCGAAGAGCGAAGTGAAGCTCTCCTACAATAAATTGATGCAATGAGGTTGGGGCTGGCGACATATTATAGGCTTTGCCGTTAATTAGCTCCCATGTTCCGTCCCATGTCAGCCAATCTTGATAGGTATGGATTTTCTTCTCATCTGGATTTGACACCATGTTCGACCTCCTTCTGATTATGTGATTAACACTTCATTAAGTGTACCATGTCCAAGCAAGTCGTTGCTAACTTTGAATCTAACTGAAATTATAACATATTCACCGATTGTATCTCATTAATGAAAATAGGGCTTCGTTCGCTGATTGTCTTACGTTTGCGGCACCGGATTCAACCCGGCAATGCTCTCTCGCTTCACTTCCAAATGCTGCAGCCATAACTCTACCAACTGATTACCATCAATGAGCTCGATGTTTAATCCTTTAGCATAGGTATACGCATTGGACGTAAACTTACTAGTCGTCACCACATAACCACCTACGGCGCTTTGCTTCATCATTTGGGAATGGACAATTGCGATAGGGGCAAATCCAACCAAGTTCTGATCGTTGTAGCACTTCACTTGTCCCAGGTATAGTCCTCTATCTGCTTGTTCTTCAATGTCGATGCCAAAATCTCCTGAGCTTCTTGTAACGTAAGTATTACCACCGCGCACTGACGTCATAATATCGGCAACAAAATGCTCGAACAGCAACGGATCTTCCTCATTCTGCTGCTCCAAATCTCGTTTAAATCGGTTGTACAGACCAATCCGAAGCGTTTCTTTCATATCTTCGTGCGACGAGAAGGCATCGAGTGCATTTGCTCGGTAGCTCTCTAACATCTTTTTTTGATTGTAGTACAGATACCACAACATACACATTGTTAAGATCGACAAGCTGAATAGAATAGTCATTTCCATCACTCCCTCTAGCTTCCATCTTGTCCAACTCACTGGGCTTCCAACCTCATGAAATGGATGGCTGCGGGATGAAATTACGGAAATTGCGACTGCGCTTGGACTACTAGATTTCTATCCGATGAGATGATAGTTGCCCGTCCGATAACGTTTATTCGTTTGAAGCATTGGAGCTTCAGCAAGACGTTCAACAAGATGAAGATGCAGTACGACTTTGGACTGAGCAAGTTTACGAGCTTCTCATCAACTCCAACCCCCGCTACGTCTTCTTGCTCGATAGCCACTCTCTTGTCCAAATTAAACGGAGCGTCATCCACGTTTTCGCCCACTTTTTCAATAACAATGCCCGGATCTACAAAACAAACCGGAACATGGTCGAAAGTATGACGGGGACCGCTAAACGCATTCCAAATAATGAAATGAAATATGGAACATTATCGGTGGAGCAATTTATTGATGCTGTCCTTGCGATTCAAGAACACGTCAATCCTTCGATCGTGAAACCTTACCACATGCCTAAGGAGCAATATGTTTCTTCCTTTCCAAAGCAACAATCTTCCGCTTCAGCTCCCACATCAGCCGGAAAGATATATCTTATGGTTCATTTGAAGAATATTCTTCGATATTGGACCTTGGTGTCGTGACATCATAACGATGTTTGGGTAAATTGAATAAGGCTGGGCAACCTTTTCCCATCAAAGCATCATAAGAGAGCTTGATTAAACCGATGATAAAACCATTGAATTTGCAATCTGAACTCCTCCGGCGTGCACCACGTCATACGCTAAATCCATACTATCTAGGACTAAAGATTTTTAAAAATATCGAGAAGCGCTGGGATAACCCTACTCCTGAGGAAAAAGAACAACTCTGTCGGGCACCAGGCGCGGCAGGGATTAATTATTTGAAGTGCGAGAACATAATCATGATATTCCCTTCATCCACAACTATTTAACGAAAAATCTGGTGAAGGATCAGGAGTACGGGTTTGAGAAGAAAGGTCCAGAGTGGAAGATTACAGATAAATCATGGGAGAACATCCTTGATCAGCTCGCCTTGCCTTTTCGAAAGTAAACGGCGGATTCCCTTATCTGATGGTCAAAGACGTTGATTATTTGCATAATGAGGAGCTACTTGCTGTAGTTCGAAGGAGTGGAATTCGATTTAAAGTAAGTGGAACGTACGCTCCCTTGTGTGTATCAATTGTGGGGTAAATCCGTTTATCTCGAGACTATCGTCGAGAATATGAATCTGCTGTTTAAGTGTGATGGGAAGAATGTGAATCGTAATTTTATGTAGTTCGGCTAAACAGTGAGAAATTTGGCTCGAAGCAATTAAAATCATCTGGATACCATTCGGTATCCAGATGATTTTAATAAATTCTACTCTGTACTACACACTTTTCAGAGCTGATTCCTCAGTTGAATTGTTTGTCCCTAGTTCCCCTCGAAATGCTTTCGAAAGTAAAGTTTGACTCAACTTAACAAGATTATCCTCGATTAAATCTTCTATATTTCGACTTATCATATACTCTTTCTCCAGTAATTTATCTAAACGGTCCACAATATCATCTTGTTCATCGGCAGATGGGATAGGTACTGGTAAAGTTCGTAATTGGTTTAAATTTATCCCTTGCTGTGCTACACCTTTTGTTATCTTTTTCAAAAAGTTCTGAACTATAGGTGATTGAAAGTAATACGACAAAAATCTTTGGGATAGAGAATTATTTATTGGTATTACTGCAACTTCTCGTGATACGTTTATTCCCTGCATTTCTAAAGTAGGAATACCAACATATCCAACACTACCTCTTATAGAAATTAATATTTCATTCCCAGAAAGCCTCGAACGCGGGTAATTTTTTTCAATTTCATTATTAACTTTCTTTAATTTATTTATTTCAAAACAATCATTTTTCAAATCACCTGCTCGTACTGTAGGAACTCCGCCTGGAGTGTCCTCACCTGTTTGAACGATACCGTAACAAATGCTCGTATTATCACGAATAAGGTCGCCCAAGGGATGGATCAACCAATTTTTAGGGCAAATCTCTGATAGTTGTTTGTGTAATTCCTCACTTTTCCCATCATCAGTTGACTGACCTTTACCCGTGTTAATTATGGCTTTACCATGTGAAAATCGTTTATTAATTGTCAACTCTCCACGAAAAGCCATATCCAAAATTGCCGCTCGTCGAAGTTCAAATGGTTCTTTGGCTTCTTCAATTAATTGTTTGGCTTGATTGATTTTGTCCAAGAGTCTTTCGATTTTGTCAGCAATACGTTTTTGTTCGTTAAGTGGGGGAAGAGCTACTGCTAGACTTTTTACAATTTCTGAATTGATATTTATTTGAGTAGCGCCCTTTGCTTTATTAAGCATCTGATTCAAAGCAGATAATAAAAAATAATATAGGAATTCTTTATGAATAATTGAACTAGTCTCTTCAATTTTTACAAATCCGTCGTGTATACATACTCCAACTTTCAAAATGGCAGGACGCCCAACTGATGCACTTATACTTAAAATAATGGTTTCCGGATCTACCCATACACTTTTTTCTTTTCCTGCTTCTGTTACTGTATCTTCGGTCTCATAAATATACTTACCTTGCTTTGATACATCCGATATTTTTAACCACGGAATAGCACCATTAAAATATCTCGGATCACCTTTTGGACGGGGAGAAGCCCCTCTTTTAATAATTGCAATGTTACCGAGTCTCACCCAAACCCAATTCCCCGGCACCTCATAAGGCTGCTCTTCCACCGGCACCAGAGCTTCCTTCAACAACTCTTCCTGCGACTTCGCATTCTTCTTACTCATTGCCATACACCCCGGATGATTCTGCTACCAATGACAATTTAGGTTTGTTTTCCTTATAGCCATCTCGATTTGCTTCAACTGTCTTCAATTCAGCAACGACTTCGCTCAGCAAAGCTAATGCTTCCTCCAGCTTCGTCATCGCTTCCTCTGCCGAATCGATCGGATCAGGTAGATCGTCATAAGCAGATAACGACTCATCTGCAATCAAGCCGATATCCAGGCTGTCGTCCTTCTTCAATATTTCCTCGCGGTTGAACACATTCCAGCGCTTGTCTTCCACTTTCGTGCGATCCTCAGCTGTATAAGCCGTCACAAAAGCATCAAAATGAGATACCGTCAGCGGCGTACGCTTCCCGAAGCTTGGCATATTCGTACGCAGGTCGTAGATCCATACTTCCTTCGTACTTTCCTTATCCGTCTTCTCACGCGTAAAGAATAAGACGTTCGTCTTCACACCTTGTGCATAGAAGATTCCCGTTGGCAGACGTAGAATGGTGTGCAGGTTACACTTGTCCATCAAGTCAGCACGGATTTTCGCGCCTACGCCACTTTCGAATAGCACATTATCCGGGAGGACAACTGCCGCACGTGCTTTACCATTTGCCTTCAGCGCACGATAAATATGCTGAAGAAAGTTCAGCTGTTTGTTCGTCGTCGCAAAGGTAAGGTCATCACGCGTTGGACGTTCGCCGCCTTGCTTCGTACCGAATGGCGGATTCGTCAGGATGACATCGAGATTTTTCACATGAGCACCAACATCAGATAGTGTGTCTCCATGCATAATCTCACCTTGAATATCATGAAGCATGGCATTCATCATTGCAAGACGATGCGTATCCTCTACCAATTCAACACCAGTGAATGCTTGATGCTTCTGGAACTCAGCTTCCTTTTCGCCCAGGTCAAAATAATCGTCTGTCTTGCTGCGCACATGGCGATCTGCCGCAATCATGAAGCCGAATGTCCCTGCTGCAGGATCGTTACAGCGCTCGCCTGGCTGAGGGTCAACCAGCTTAACAATAACATCAATAAGCGGACGCGGTGTAAAATATTGCCCCGCTCCCGACTTGGTCTCGCTGGCGTTCTTCTCGAGCAGTCCCTCATACAGGTCTCCAAGCCCTTCTTCCTTGGCACTGTACCAATCGAGCTGATCGATAGATGTAATGATCTTCTCCAAGTTTTTCGGTTCTTTGATATTGGAGGTTGCGTTCATATAAATCTGTTTGATTGTCTCGGTACCTTGGTTGCCCAAATCAAGAAGAAGCTGACGGTAATGCTGTTGAAGTGCTACACCATGTCGTCCGGTAAGAGAATCCCAGCGATACTCTTCTGGCAACATAACCTTGCCATCCTTACTTTCTTCCTGATCAGTTTCCTTCATCATTTTCAAGAAGAGCAAATAAGTCAGTTCCGTTACATATTGATGATACGTGATGCCATCATCACGCAGTACGTTACACAAATTCCACAGTTTCTGTACAATATCCTGATTACCCATTTATGCAAGATCCCTCTTTCTTGGTGTGTATAGCGCAGTGTTGATTGTCGTTACAATCGTATCCATCTCGCCGTCGAAAATCTTATTCAACTGCTTATAGCCACCCTTACTCTTAAAAGGCTCGACATCGAATGCCTTCTCCGGGTTCGGGTCCAGTACCGATTCCTGCAGAAGCTGCTTCTCGATCCGTTTTAGCCAGTCCTTCTGGACCTTTGTCCAAACCTTACTATCATATATCTTTTTCATCGCGCCTACAATGCGCTCTTCATGGCTAATTAATGGGTCTCCAAGCGCTTGCTGACGGATGAAGCTAATAATGTCCGCTGCGATGTCTTCATTCTTCGCATCTCGCCAAGCCGCTTGCAGCATTTTCTCGGAATAGCCTTGCTGATCTAGTGCTACTCGCAACTTACGCAACTCGTCACGAGTCAAGTCGTTCGGACGCGTGCAAATAATCGTGAGGGCTGGAATGAGGTTCAGGTTCTCGTTTATAAAAGAATGGAACCCCTCCAAATAATCCTCCGGTTTGTCCGCATTGCCATAACCTCTAGTAGTCGAGAGCAGCTTATCCTCATGCTCGGATATATAGATCCGATGCGCTCTGCCACGATTCTCATCAATAAAAGTAACAAGCGTTTTCTTCATCTGCAGGTCGGCACCCGCTTGAAGAGCACTCATATTCTTCAGATCGGTAATAAATTTCTCGATGGTCATCCCGCCGGATAGCGCCTTGAAGTCCTCGTGATCTTTTGCCATCCACGTGCGCTTCTTGCGCTGCATCTTCGCGACGATCTCATCCTTATGCTGCTTGCCCTTCTCCTCACTCTCGATCTGAGCAAGCTCCTCCGTCAGTACGTCCAGCGTTACAGTAGGTTTGGTCACGACTGGTTTCATGTCCGTGTACGGCTTTAATGTCTCGTAGATTCCCACCGCGTCATAGATCATAAAATGATCCTTGCCAATATCATCGCAGCGTCTCGTCGCTCTTCCCAGCATTTGCTCATACAAGATCCGCGAACGTACGCGTCGCAGGAACACAAGGTTGGTAATGCTCGGAATATCCACGCCAGTCGTCAGTAAGTCGACAGTTACGACGATGCTCGGCAACCGCTCATTTTTAAACAACTTGATTGCATGTAGTGGGTCCTTGATCGAGCCAGTTATCTTAAGAACCGCGTTATCGTCTACTGCACCGTAAACCTTTTCCAGCTCTTCCTTGAAAATTCGAACAACCATATCCGCATGATCATCCGTTGCCGCGAAGATGAGTGTCTTCCCTTCTGATTCGGGGTCGATATACTTCGTCAGTTCTTCCAATATGACGCGGTTGAAATTTTCCGTAATGACGGTTTTGTTGAACTGAGTGACTTCGAGGTTTATCTCATCCTGAAGCAGCTCCTTATCCACATTGCCGGATGAGACATCATACACAGCTACCTCTTCGCCAACCTGCCATTTAATCCCGTGTTTCTTAAGTTGCGTCTCAAATTGCATCGGTGGTTCATGATCGATCAAATAGCCGTCAATGACAGCTTCACGATAGGAATAATTGAATACAGGACGTCCGAAGATTTCGACCGTATGCAAGGCTGGTGTAGCCGTTAATCCAATACGTACTGCATCGAAATAGTCCAGCACCTTACGATACTTGCTCACGTAGTCCTCGTGATCGCGGAACTCCAGCTCCAACTCCGACATTTCTTTGTCCAGTGTATAACCACGATGCGCTTCATCGACAATAATACAATCGTATTGGTCAACTGAAGGAATGTCCCCATCCTCCGACTCACTGTAAAATAACCGTTTGACCATCCCTTGTACAGTAGCGATCTGGACTTTTGTCTCCTGATTGGGCTTCTTGTCATCCAGTGTCTGAAGCTCGAAAATCTCCGTAAATGAATGATAGCTTTCTAGCTTGGAATCTTTAAATGCCGCTTCCGCTTGCCGACCAAGTGCCGAACGGTCAACAAGGAAAAGAATACGTTTGAATCGGTTATGCTTAATCAGACGATAGATAAGCCCGATCGCCATTCTGGTTTTCCCTGTACCCGTTGCCATTGCGAGCAGCATATTGCGCCCACCAGCTTCAATCGCACGTTCAACAGACAAGATCGCATCCTCTTGGTATGGACGAAGCTTCAGGTATTCGAGCGTCTCGTCTTGCAGATCTTTAGAAGCTTGATCTACATCCTGCTGCAGCAGAGCCTTAAGCCCCTGCGGCGAATACCAAGCTTGCAGAGGACGCGGATGATTGCTCGCTTTACGAGCGTCAAGGAACCAGATGCCAGACATATGTTTAAGCTGTTCCAGGTAAGGACGTCCGTTCGTAGAGAACAGGAATGGTACTTGATAATTGCCCCAAGGTCCGTGGATGATCTCATCACCGTGACGGACGACCTGCATCGCATATTTCTTCGCTTGTGCAATATCCGCCTCTACGTTTCTGCTGATCCTTTTGGCTTCAACGATACCGACTAGCTCTAGACCGCAAAATAACGCGTAATCTGCAAATCCAGTCTTGAGCGCCCATTCCGCGATCGCGAGATTACGCCCTTTCTCCGGTCGAACGCCAAGTCCGAAACGAAGTGTCTGCGAATCCACTTCCCAACCAACTTGACGCAGCTTCTCGTCAATAATGAGTCTCGTCTCTGCTTCCGTTAAGGCGAAGGCGCTGCCTGCTTGTTTGGATTTCAAATGACGTTTCTTCTTGTCCTCGTTCGTGACGGTCGCCTGCTGTTGTCGGAGCGCAGCCAGTTCCTGCTGAAGACGCTCCATCTTCGCTTCGTAGGACTCTGCTAGTTGAGCCAATTGCTCTTCATTACTCGCGGTTTCCTGCTGTACCGGTTCTATATAGTCAGGAGCTTGGAAATCCCAGTCGCCGTATACTTGCATAAACCAGACGCTGAGCCGGAACGCCAAATGCGTTAACGCCTGCGCTTCTTTCGTTGAGCCGTAGTCCGATTCATGAACGGCTTTGTTGCCGATTTTGCGAAGGGTATGCAGATAATCTTCAATCTCATCCGTAATGAGATCATCCCGTTTGAGCTGTGACAGCCGATCGACCTGCGTAAGTTCCTTCGTCTCGACCATTTCTTCCATGGCGCATATAAACTTAGTCATTGTTTCGCCAAACATGCGAAGCTTGATTAATGACGTATTCGGATCGACGAATAGATTGCGTTCTGCCATCTCGCCAAGGTTCGATAAAATCTCCCATCGATTATGTAAGAATTCAAAGTTTCCAGCCATCTCAGCACCTCGATATTTAGTAGATATCGTTCATATTGACAGGTTCATATGACAATTAACTGTCATGGAACTTATGTTTGAGCTTGATCGGTTAGTTCTTTAGTATCAGATAAGGATAGGTATTCGACAAGAAGTCCTTAAACACCTTTTCCATAAAATACACATAGTTCGACCATTCCAAATAAGCTAAGCCGCCTATAGGCAGCCTAGCTTTAACCGAACCTGTTCTTTCATAATTACCTAGTGGTTCACTAATGGTTCCTTAATTCTTCATCCACTTTCCGTAATGTTTCGCCTATGGATCGATTGATGACCAAATCTGCATATCGATCAGATGGAGTTGGGTCGTGGTTGATTATGACCAACTTCGCGCCACAAGTTTTTGCCTTCCTGGGGAACTGGTTGGCAGGACTCACCTGTAATGAGGAGCCTAGTACAATAAAAAGTTCGACTCCTTCCATAAGGCTATCAGCGAGCTGAAGTGACACTTCTGGAAGCATTTCGCCGAAGAGTACGACATTCGGTCTGATAAATCCCCCACAGCTGCACGTAATCTTCTCGAGAGGCTTAAGATACATCTGAGAATCATATTGCTTATTACAACTCATGCAACGCAGAGTCCCAAGATCTCCGTGTAGTTTAGCAATCCGGCTAGTACCAGCTTGTTCATGATAATTTTCCACATTCTGCGTAACTACACCCTTAATCATTCCTTTTCTTTCCCAGCTCGAGAGGATATAGTGTCCATCGTTAGGTAGATGTGAGTTCATCTCTTGAATACGCCACTGATAAAAACGAACAAATTCCGGTCGGTTCGAATCGATTGCTTCGATATCAGCAAGTTCGACAGGATTTCGGTTATTCCACATACCTCTGTCTGCAGAACGAAAGTCCTGCAGTCCACTTTCAGTTGACATCCCTGCACCGGAGAATATGACAGTAGAGTTCGATTCCAAAAGTAACTTTTCTAGCAACATGCTCACCTCTGCAACACTGACTTCAATGATTCAACTGCCTGATTCATTAATTTAGGATCAGTTCTCCATCTTCGCGGATGTGAATGCCGTCCTTTATCGTCAATTGCACATGCCAAATGCTCAATCTCTTCTGACCAGGAACAAAGTTGCTTCATCTTTTGATTGAATGCTCCATCTACAAAACCCATAATAACAAACCTAGATTTATTGCATTCATCCAGAAAACATTCCCGAGAATGAGTTATTGGATCTTCAAGTAACGAAAGTTTTTCGACCGGAAGGGCATGTTTAGCTCTACTATGATATATTTCTGCCTTCTGACCATCAGGTTGACGGATATTGGAGAGGTTATAAACTCGAAGTATGCCGTTTGGTTTAGACAATCCTGCAGATTCGTAGCTGCTTCTTATCACTTGGATAACGTTCTGCATGGATAAATCCGGGTAATCCCTGGCTTCAAAAGTATTCGTAGGACCTATCCCTAGTTTGAACTCACTCCACCCAGATGTTTTACTGAATTCAAACTTTCCTGGATTAGTCATGACTGCAATTCCAAGAAGATCATCGGATTCCCCGAAATGAATTTCAGTGGAGTGACGAATTAGTAAGACTTCATCATCATGTATTACTCGAATCATAGAAGCTGTGACCTGCTCTGGATATACCCTTGTCATACGCCTTCCCCCCTCTTCAATCTATTTCCCCATTATACCAATTATGGTTGGTATGTGGTTAAAAAATGGAAAAACCTCATTATTTGACCAAGCAAGCGTATATATAGAAAAACGAAATGTACTGCTCGATTAGTTAACTTTGACAACCGGTTAACCTCAAGCCAGTCAACGGGCATAACGTTAACCAAATTTAAAGGAGCTGTGTTAGAAGTATGGCTGATGTCACATTCGGAGTAAAGGTCACCCCGGAACTAAAGGAACGAATCGAACAATTCATCAAGGATTCGGATTTCGAAACACATAAGGAATGGTTCCAACATCTGCTTTCCATCTATGAAATGCATCAATTGAAGCATCAGGATGGTACGAAGCGATATGCCAGCGATCTGGAATATATCGAGCAGAACCTAACACGCATCCAAGAAACCATCGTTCAGATGATGAAGAAAACAGCGGATGAGGTGGCACATCAAGAAGCTGAATGGAAGAAAGCATCAGACGAGATACAGCAGCAATTGCAGCAAAGTGAGCAATTCCGTAAGGATCTGGAATCCCAATTAAATGAAACAGAAGAACAGGCAAATCAGCACAAGAAAAACCTGACAGAGCTACAGAAGCAAAGCAGCGTTCTCGACGAACTATGCACAACATTGAAGAAATCCTTGCACGAAAAAGAAGCAGAAATCGAAACTATGTACCAGGAACGCGCTCATTGGCTATCTTCCGATTATCCCTCAACAATCCAACGACTAACCGAAGATAACCAAGCCCTTAAGCAACAATGCCAGATGCAGCAGCATCAGATCGATCTATTACGTATGGAATATGAGAAGAAACTAGAAGTCGAGCAATTAAAAACAGAGTTTGCCAAGAAAGAAGTGGAGTTCCTTCTATTGTCCCAGCGCAAACCACGCAAAGAAGATCCTGATGCCTCATCCCGTAAAAGAGGACGTCCTAGAAAAGACGAAACTATACTCTCTGTCAGTGGGCAACAACAGTTATTTACTGATGTTTATGATGACGCAGAAGATGAGCAGAATCAGGAATATGATTTACCCGATGATGCCGAGGAATTGTATGAAATACTCGGCGATGAACCTCCTCAAACGCAAAAAGAATAGACATAACCCCCGTCATCCGGCGGGGGCATTCTTATTGATATTGTATGAATTTATAGAGGCTGTAGTTTAATTTCAATATCTTCATCTCCATGCACGATCACATACTGAATCAACGTTTGAATAATTCCTTTCGCTTGCTCGACCGGAAGTAAATTCATCGCGCTAATGATATTGTTCACTTTTTCGTTTAACTCCTTCTGAACCTGTCCCATATCTACCGATTCAACTTCATCATAATCCATCTTCTCCAGCCCAAATAGAATCTGGTCTAGTCTTTCCTTCTCCTCATTTAAATCGTCCAGCTCAATTAAGCCCGAAGTATAGGCTTCTATTTTCCGCTTATAGCGTGCTTTAGCAGTGTTTGCTTTTTGCTCAAGCTGATCCCTCTCCGACTTTACAACCGCTTCCTTCGCCATGATCATCAGGATCCCGGAAGTATCTTCAACGATCTGCAGCAATCCATCTTTAAACCATTCCTCTACCGAATCGGCACGATATTGCTTACTCGTGCAAGTTCCTTTATTCTTATTCGCTGAACAACGATAAACACGATATCGTTTACTAGGAGAACCTGAGAAACCGATACTCATACCCGATCCACAATTCCCACATCTTAGCATACCGCCCAACAGGTGAGGGCTTGTCTGGGCTCTTGGTGCCATAGTCGTCTGTCCCATTCGCCGTTGCACACTTTCCCATATTGGCTCCTCAATAATGATCGGTAGACAATCTTCCACGTTCACCCACTCCGATTCATCCTTGTCTTTACGCTTTGATTTGCTCGAATCTTTCCGATTCCAGACCAATGTACCTTTATAAGCAGGATTCGTTAACATCAACTTAATTGCTCGAATGGACCACTCTTTCCGCTGTCTGGATGGAATGCCTTCCTCATTTAATCGCTTCGCAATGGAATAAAACCCGAGCCCTTCATTCAGGTATAAGTCATATACCCGCCTTACTATATCTGCTTCCTTTTCATTAATAACTAAGGACTTATCCAATAGGTCATAACCATACGGACTTTGCGTTAACCATTTTCCAGTGGTAGCGGCGTGGTACATATTTTCAAACACTCGTTCACGAATACGCTCCCTCTCAAACTCAGCAACTGCTCCTAGAACCTGCAGCGTAAGGCGACCAGATGGTGTGTTGGTATCAAAAGATTCGCTAATGGATACAAAGGAAACCTCGCAATTTTGAAACATATCGATTAGATTCAGTAAATCTAGCAGTCGCCTACTCATCCGATCGAGCTTGGTGACCATGATGCGAGATACGCGTCCGCTCTTTACCGCATGCAGCAACCGCTTTAACTCTGGTCGATCCAAGTTCTTAGCTGAATAACCGTCATCGACGAATAGCTGAACCTGATCCGACCAGCCCATTGCCCGGCAATAAGCTTTTAACCGTTCCTGCTGTTCATCCAGTGAGACGCCCTCTCTTGCTTGCTCATCGGTAGAAACCCGGCAGTATAAAGCCACAGAACGGATAATATATGCTTCATTTTTCCGTTGTTTTCCGCTCATGACTTCCCCTCCTTGTCCATACCTATGCCTGTCCTCTTATATATATGCTAAATGATAGGGTTGTCCCTTCGACCTTTCCGCATAGATTAGATCGAGGTGATGTTATGGGGCAACTCAAAGTCCGTTTTACAATTGAACATCATAACGAACAAAGCAGCTTCACATCATTATCCGACTTGCAAATGCACTCATTCTCAGAACTTCTATTGAATCGCCTCAATGATTTTGAAATTCATCTAAAACGTGCAGCGGCAGACATATGGCTACAGCAGAAGCTCGGTAGAGATAACCATGCTAACTACCAAATAACGATGGCGCAGAATAATCTAACCTCAGACATAGCTGACGGAACGCCAAAAGCCTAACTCCTTCTACAGGGGTTAGGCTTTCCTTATCGTCGTCCGTTTATTCACCATAATAAACGGATATTTATAATGATGAATACTTTTCCAATGTTTGGGGGAGCTTAATGGATATCGGATGATCGAACTGTGAACAGCTCCACTCCTTGCTCTACCATCGTCATCAAGTAATCAGCAGCAGTCGGATTGGTACGGTGCAAGTCCAACAGCAATTCACTTATGCGCTCTGCACGTAACAATGTATGACCGTTCTCGGGTACTTCCTCGTTAATGATCATATGCAGTTCTTGCTGCAGCTTGCTCAATATTTCCAGCTGGATGGTCTGTGTCTTTCCCGTTTCCAGATTGCTTAAGTATGCGGGTGACACCCCTATCTCTTTGGCAAACTCGTTCAGCCCGAACCCTTTCTGCTGTCTAATCTGCCTTAGCTGTTGTCCGAAAATGCTCATCTTCTTTATCACCACCTTAGGAGGAATAACACCTTGAATCGTAAAAGAACACGTACCACAGAGCTTCAAATCTCGTCCATCAGTCATATTCACGACCCACTTGCCGCACGCAAATGGATGGAACTTTACGTCACACTACTTAAGAAGCAGCTAATCGCAGAACACATTGAGAGCAACCCTGAGGAGTGAATAATCCATGAAGACGGTTTTGTATGCCCGATCTTCCATTAAAACGCAGGAGCATTCTATCGATATGCAAAAGGCTCTTGCTCTAGAGAAAATCAAAGCAAAAGGCTTCTTATTTGATGATCTGTATTTGGATGAAGCCGTATCAGCAAGAAAAACCAAAATCCACGAACGACCCGAGTTAAACCGTTTGGTTCATGACATCGAAAACGATCTAGTTTCAACCGTTTACGTTTATAAACGCGATCGTTTAGCCAGAAATGTGGTGCAGTCAATGGAGCTATTTGAGTTGCTTCGCTCCAAGAAAATCACGGTTGTTTTCACTGCAGACAATGAAATACCGATACAATACTCTCCAGCCGGAGAATTCTTCGAACTGATCATCGCAGGTTTCAATCAGCGTGAAGCTAATCAGATCGTTCAACGCATAAAAGAAACAAAATATACGATGACGAAACAAGGGAAGCATGCTCAAGGTCGGGTCGCATATGGCTATGTAATCGATAAGGACAAGAATTATGATCAGCATCCGGATCAGGCTAAGACGATCTCCAAACTGTATGATGCGATCATTGAAACCAAATGTGTTACGTTCTCTGACTTTGTTCGAGATATACAGCGACATGATTGGTTTCCTGGCAAATGGGATTACAATCGAATCCAAAGTTTGATTGGAAACACCATTTATAAAGGCATTCGAAAAATAGAGGAATTTGGTGAGAATGTAGAGATTGAGAATGAAAAGCTCCGTATCGTTGACGAAATAAAGTGGAGAATGGCACAAGAGCGGATGAAAAGTCTTATCCAAACTCGCTCTCGAAAAACCAGTCGAGTTCCTATGATTCTTGACGATCTGCTATTTTGCGGCAAGTGCGACAATGCCATGTTTGGCAAAGAAAAAACGGATGTAAGTACAAGAAAATATTACACCTGTAAAAGGCATAATTACCTCCGTCTCGCTCCTGATCTGCTAGAGGAAATGATTTTAGAGGAGTGTGCAAAATTCGTCACAGGGCAGTTTCAGACCTACTTTCCTGAACTGTACCAGCTAACACACGGGAACCTGATTCAGTTCTACCAAGACTCTATTGCTGAGAGCAAAAAGGTGATTCAGGTTTACAAACAGAGACTTTATGAAGATACCGCAATATGGCTTCAATCCCCTACACCAGATTTACAGGATATGTTATTGTACCTGCATAATTGCATTCGTCGGGAAGAAGAACTGCAACATTATTATCCCCAGAAGCTTGATGAATTGCAAAAACAGTTCCATCTAATAAAGGAGCTGCAACAATCAGTTGATTTGATAACCGAGGTTCTCTCCTATAGAGACAGTGAACGAGAAGCGTTCATTCGAGATATTGTCTATCGAATTGAGATTGACACTCCCTCACTTCGTATCCAATTTCGAGATCCATTTAAAGGAAAGGCTGTGATTGTACATGTTGGCGTTAGCTGATCTCATACAACCTGGCATGAAGGGCGCATTCTATGGGCGCCATTCTACGGATAAACAAACGATGGAAACCCAGCGGTCCATGGCTTATGAATTTGCCAAGAAATATGGATGCACGATTACAAGAGAGTATGTTGATGCTGGTGTATCCGCTAGAAAAAAGAAGTTAGATGACCGTGATGGAATCTCCCTTCTTCTTAAAGAAGCGAGAGAAGGCAAATTTGATTTCGTTTTAATTAATCATCATGACCGTGTTGCACGAAATCCGATGGAACATCAGGAGATTCGAACGCGTTTAGCCGAATGCAAAATTCCAGTTGTTATTAGCAGTTCTGAGAGCTTGTATGAATCTGGGGATTTCATCGTTGATCTGATCAAGGATGGGACTTCCAAAATGGAAGTCGATAATACTCGGATTCGTACCCGTGATACCGCTAAGAGTATTTTAATTAAAGGAAAATGGACTGGCGGTAAAGCACCTTTTGGTTACCGCTATAACAAAGTAAACAAAACCTTTTCTCAATGCGGAGAAGAATTAACAATTGTAAGGCGTGTGTATGAGTTGTATCGCAATCGAGAGGGTTTCCAATCCATTGCCCGTTTGATCAGCCATGAATTCGGTAAATCCATTAGTAAAGCAACTGTACGATGGATTATAACGAACCCTATTTACGCTGGTTACATGTCTCACCATCGTAAATTCGAACGCTCAAGAAATTCAATTACTCCAATCGAAAACTGGTTGATGATTAAAAGTGACTTAATCGAGCCCATTATGAGCTTGGATGAATGGAAAGAAACCTGGGCGATCTTCGAGCAGAGAAAGACCGGAAATCTCAACCCGAAAATGTACAAAACGAGCTTTTTTCTAAGCAATCTGCTGAATTGTTCAGTCTGTAATAGTATTATGATTGGTAAAGACCAAACCACATTTGATACGAAACGAAATAAACATTACGGAGAAAAGTGGTATTGCTGCCCGACTTGCAAATATAAAGTCAAGTTAGATAGGATGCATGCTGTCATTGATGCTGTGTTAAATGATTTGAAATCTCAAAACCTGAAAACAGTTGGATTACTTGTGTATGATGAGCTTTTGAAGGAGCGTCAGATCGTTACTGATCGATTGAATAGAACCAAGATCGAGTTAAATGGAGCAGAACATCAACTACAAATGGCAGAAGATCAATCCAAACGCCTCGCGTCATTAGTGAAAGATCTTGAATCCATCGACGATAACACCAAGATGGTTCAAATCCTTACTCTACAGAAACAACACCTGTCAAGCCGGATCAAAGAACTGAAAACAGAAATTAATCAGTTAGACATGACCGCTCAGTACCTCGAATTGATAGAAGGAAATGAAGATGAAATCACGCGCAATATCAAATCCATTAGTATCATGACTAGTGACGACAATAATAACGATATCCGAAAAATGATTACCTATCTGGTTGTGCAAGCTACATTTACTCCAAAAACCATTGATTGCAAGAAAGTAGTGACTCTTGGCGATATAGCTATCCAAACCAGAAGCAGCCTTGTAAGAATGACCATTAGTTAACCGACTGTCTTTACTAAGACGGTCGGTTTTTAGTTATAACGATTATCTTCCCTGGATGTGGACAAGTTCTCGGTTATTGGGTTAGCTTGTCCCAAAAATCTCGGTAGCCGGTTAGGCACCCGATCGGGCGCCTAACCGGCTGCCGAGACGCGAAGCCCAGAAAGTGCTTGTACACTGGGCTTTGTCCGTTTCTATATTCACCAGTATGGACAGGTTTTTAGGATGGTAAACGTTTCTCGGTTATTGGGTAACAAGTATTAATCATGCACCCATTAACCTCGGTATTTGGGTATAGAATACCGCACGTCATCATAAGCTTGTACAAAACTATGGTGAGGTGAAATTATATGTTTATTCAAGTAACCAAAAATGAGATGCAGGACTTAATCACAAAGAAACTCGTACAACAAATATCCAGGTGGGAATCGCTAGATAAGGCAAGCTTGTTCTACTCAAAAATGGACGGCATCTTTACTGGATATCATCAAGACCTCAAGAGACTTAAGTCAGCTTATTCAACTCCAGTGGTCGTGTTTAAAATAAAAGCTACCGACTAATTGTCGGTAGCCCCTGGCGTTTACTGTTCAAGTGCCTTTGAAATCCTAAAGTATCTTTTATCTAACGCTTCTTTTCCACCTTCCATCACTTCACATATTGCTTCTCTTACATCAGTTTTTTGTAATGCTCCACTGATTTGCTTTTGGATTTGTCCACCTGCAAAATTCATTTGAATAATATTTTCCGCAGCTCCATTCACGGGAATGTTTGGATTATGAGTAATAATTATTATCTGTTGTTTAGCTTTAAAATTTCGAAGCCCTGTAACCACAAGATCTGTTATACGCTTTGTATCAAGGTCCTCTTCTGGTTGATCTATTATTATTGGTGAATCATCTAGAAGTAACATTAAAGACAACATTGCAGCAGTCCTTTGCCCAGCTGAACCAGTCTCAATATCCTCTTCCTTATTATTAGCGTTTACTAATTTTAAAATGATCTTATCCTCAGGATACCATACAACTAGTCTGTCAATATCCTCTGGTGAATTTTTCTTCAATGCAGATAAATGATTAACGAACATTTTCCCGAAATTATTATTATTTCTGTCGTCTGCTTCAATAATTTTTTTTATTATCTCTTTTCGTTTATCCCATAGGTTTGTGGTTGCTTCTGATAATTCGAATAATATCCCTTTTTCCGGTTTGTCGTCTTCATCACGCTCAATAATATCTTTAGCAAATTCTTTGCCGGATTTTCTTATTATACTTCTAAAGGTACTCTCGGCATTTTCTAAATCACCCATGACTTTTAGGTGTATATTTACATTGGGGTCATCACCTTGCCATTCTTTGATAATGTCTACCCTTTTTGTTCTTAATTCGACTTCATGCAATTCTATTTCTTGGTAAATCTTATTCGATTCTTCCTTTTGCAATTTAATTTGTTCTTCAAGTACCGCTGTTTCGTTAAGCCTCTGTTCTAGCTCACGTCTCTTTGTCACAAGATTACCATATGCGTTTGGATTTTTCTCCCCACTCGATTCAAGACGTTGAACAAACTCTGAATATTTTTGCTCTTGAGATGCTCTGAGTTTCTGCCAAGGGATAGCATCAACAGTATTTCTAACTTGTGTTTTATATTGTTCCAACTTTATTAGAAGATCGCCCATTGTTTGGAGAATGTTTGAAAACTCCTCAGACTCTTTTTGCAAAAGCACTGTTGAATCACTGTCTAATCTTGTGAAAATCTCAGAGTCAAAGATGACACTCGGAGCTTCCACAACAACAGTTTTTACACTATCAGTTAAGTCATCGACTTTTTTCAGATCATAATTTAATTTCTCGTTTACTAATTGTGATTCTTGGTATTCCTCAAGAAGTTCTTTGTACCCCGATTCTTCGAATATCTTCATTTTAGCTTTAATATCATCAAGTTCTGTTTTTAAATTTCCAATTGCATTCAATTTAATTATTAACTCTCTTTGTTTTGAACGCGAATGCAACCATTTAGTTTGTAAACTCTCCGATTTCTCTACCCATGCGCCTTTATCAAACTGTTGATCAATAATATTTAGTATATGGTTCGGGTCTTCAGTCAGTGAGTAAAGATGTTTTTGACTAAATATTCTAACGGGGAACCTAGAATCAATATTACTGCTCTCGTCTTTCAGAACCCACGTTCCTTCATCATTTTTATGCTCTTCGATTATCCTCTTATCTTGCCAAGTAAGCGCAATACTCCTTCCGTCTTTTTGCATCTCAATACGTATTTTTGTTGATTGAGTAAGCATGCCAGGTTTTCCACGTTCTTTTCGCACTTGACTGAATTCTTTAAATTCTTCGTTAATTTTTTTAGGGAGACCCACAGTCTTTGCAAGAGGAAGTCTCATATATTCAATCAAGCTTGATTTCCCTGACCCTCTACCACCAATAATTGTATTTAACCAAGGACTTAATTGTACTTTTAACGGCGCCGCTCTCCCAGCTTTTGCCCCTTCAGTAATTTCAATTGATTTAATAAAAAATCGTGCTTGTACATCATTAGGATCTGATACTGTACTATCGCTTCTCTTTATTCCATCGTCACCGTCATGTAAAGCAAGTCGCAAAGCCTCCAAGTTAGGTATCTCCATCTTGACAAAAGTATAGCTAGAGCCTGCTGATTCAGGATGATGACTGTCAGAACCAGCTACTTCTGTGAGGTTCATTTTCAAATCTTGATAAAGCTGTGGTTTTTGAGATGCTACATCACAAACTTGCATTGCTAATAAACCGTTTGCATTTAAACATTTCTTCAAAGAATTGCCCTCTTGTTCCTGAAATAATCCACGAGCAGCATCTACATGTGCTGGAATTGCTAAACCTCTCATTTGGTGAATTATATCAACTACCTCATTAAACGACTTGTCCGTACAATCATCAGAATCACCCAACGTTCCATTATATCCGCATCTGCTTAACAAATTACTGATATGCATAGACGTTTCAGCTGGATCGAATATCGCCAACAAATGTATATTCCCATGTACTGTTATCTCAACCCCAGGAAAAACAGTTAAGTTTCTATAACCTTGAACATTTTCAGCTTTCATTTGTATCAATTCTTGTTTAAGTGTATCTACCCATTCACCAGAATTATGGTCAGTAACCGCAACACAATCGATTTCTTTACTCATATAGTCCAATAACCAATCACGAGGAGTTCGCTTTTGTAATTCAGTTTGATTAGGTCCCTTTCCATAATCAATTGATATAGGAGTATGTGCATGGAAATCAAATTTCCACCATTTCGCACCATAATAATGCATTGAGAAAACCACCTCTTAGTCATGATATATGAGGCATAATTCGACACAATGGAACAATTATCCTGCAATTCAGGATAATCATTGCTACATGATATGTTTTCGTTTCCATTTATTAGGAAAGATACATAATTCCAAATTTCAGTAATGCAAGTGCAAGATTATAAAGCAATGCCCTTTAAATAGCTCGCCAAATAATGCTGTTAAATGCGTCATAAAAATTGTATAGTTTTCTATGTATAAAACTAATTGGAGGTAATTACCATATGATTGACAAATCAGTTATTGCACAGAATAGAAGGATAGAAGAATACCTAATTAGAATTCAAATTATTAGTGAAGACTACATGGCATCACATGAAGATCAATATAAAGATTGGAAATTACAATCTGTTTCCTTGAATGATCAAAACAATACAACACTATTTCGATACTGTGAAATTAACGATGAGTATGGGGAATTTGAAAAAATTTACAATATCGGAAATATTGTTAATCATGTAGAAGAAATTATCAAAGCTAATTATTAAAAATATTGAATGTATAGATTTCCTGTACTACCGCATTTCTTCATTAAGCACCTTAACGCAACGAAGGCTGGGCTTCCTACTGGCATCAACGCATCCTCCGTGAACTTGACCTCACGAGCGAAGAGACCGTTGAATTTGCGAAGCTGAATTCATCGGTCGTTCAGCCGTCGAAGAACAGCCTCAACCCTTATTACTTAGGGCTCAAAATATTCGAAGATATCGAGCGCCGTTGGGATCAGCCAACGCAAGAGGAACGTGATCGGCTGCACCGCGTACCAGGACAGGGTCGGGCAAAGCTATTTGAAGTCAGAGAGCTGGACTCCGATACATCGTTCATCCGCAATTATTTGACGAAGCAGCTAACGGAGGATTTGGATCTTTATGTGTTCGAGAAGAAAGGCAGCGAGTGGAAAATTACCGATAAAGCATGGATGAATATTCGGGATCAATTGGTCTACTCTAGAGTAAACGGCGGGTTCCCATTCCTTGTCGTACAGGATGGCGATTTCATGCGGACCGGAGAGATCTATTTGAAGCATCAGTATGAAGGGATTGAACTGGATCTGAAGTATTTGGAGCGGACGCTGCCGTTTGTTTATCAGTTATGGGGCAAACCCGTTCACCTCGAAACTTTTGTCGAAGATAAAAAAGTTCTATTTACCTATGACGGCAGAAAACAAGCGCGAAAATTTCTTTAACTGACACTTATTTACGGTCTTCTCCCATTACGGAGGAGACCGTATTTTTATGCCGAAAGACTCGACAACTTTCGATATTCTTTTGAAGCTTTCTCATTTATAATAGAATCGAAGTAGATTTGATCGATCCTTGCGAGTCTGGGGTGTGTGAGATTGATTATTAATATAATCAGACAATTTTTTGTTCCCTCCATCAGTGTATTCGTCATTTTATCGTCCATCTTTCTTCATACAGCAACGAACATCTATCTCTTAGTCATCACGGGATGTCTATTCGTGTTCAGTATCCTTCTCGACAAGAAGTTCCCAGGATTGCAGCCGCTCCAGATCATTCTTCTCGGGGTATTCCATTGGAGCAGCAGTCTGAATTGGTGTCAACTTCTCTACTGTGTTCTGATCATTATCACCATTCAGCGAAAGAAGAAATTCAGAGATTCGGTGCTCACCACGCTGCTCTATGCCATGCAATATACGTTAATTAACTTAACTTATCGACCCATTAATACCTACCAGATGCTCGTGTCCATATTTGATATCCTAACCTTTGTAATCGTTCTCCTCCTCTACTACTTTGTTCACGTCTCCGAGATTGAGAAGAAACGACTTCGTGAGAAGTTTCAATTCCTTAGCACCCACGACTCTGTCACCGGACTACTCAATTATGAAGGCTATATGAAATCCATTCAGAATGATGTGAAACGCAAAGAACCTTTTGTGTTGCTCCTCCTAGACCTGCAAGATTTCAAATCCATCAACCACGAGAGCACACAGAACGGCAATGAAATTTTGGCCAAAATCGCTCAGTTGTTACGCTCGTATTTTCCCAATGCCAAAGCGATGTCTAGATATGCAGGAGACCGGTTCGCGCTTGTCCTGCCCCCTTTCGATAATATCCATCAAGAAATTACGGACGTTCTCGATTCGAATATGCTTGGGTTCCAAGTCACACACAGTACAACGTTTTTCCCTCAGGAAGCCGAAAGCGCACAAGAGATTATCACATTCGCAGAAGAGAAGCTCTTCCAGAATCGACGCAAACTCTGGTTCAAACGCGAAGAGAATATGTTCCGAACTGAGAAGCTCAAAGCCGTCGGTGAACTCGCTGCAGGGATGGCACACGAAATTCGCAACCCCCTCACAACAATCAAAGGCTTCATGCAAATTTCGATGCATCATGATTACAATATTCGCCCCTGGTTCGATACCATTATGAGCGAGATAACGCGCATGAATGAACTAACCGCGGAATTTTTGCAGTTCTCGAAGCCTCATATTGGCAATATGAAGCCGGAGCCCATCGCACATGTGATGGATCGATTGTTATATCTCGTGGAGTCAGAAGCCGCATTCCGCGGTCACCGCATCTATTATGAGCCCATCGGTGTCTCCTTACATATCCATATGGATCGTGACAAAATTGTACAGGTGTTATTGAATCTTGTCCGTAATGCCTTTGAGGCAATGGAGGAGCCCGGGGATATCTACATTCAAGTATCGCAGATTCATAATAAGGTGATCATCGAGATTCGGGATACGGGATGCGGAATCGCGGAACATCATCTCACCAAAATATTCAATCCGTTCTATACCACCAAAGATAACGGCACAGGCCTTGGGTTATCCCTCTGTCAGAAAATCGCCCAAGATCATGGAGGTTCGCTCGAGGTTCGAAGTACGTTAGGCGAAGGATCGATATTCCGCGTAAATCTCCCATTGGATGAGGTAGAGCTCATCGAGGCTATCAATTAATAAGAGCCTGTGCACCACGCTTCGCATGGTGTACAGGCTCTATCTTTATTTAGGCAGTGGGAGCGTAATACTGAACTTCGTCCCTCGCTCCTCGCTGGCTTTAATTTGTATTTTGCCGTTATGGTTCTCGATAATGCGATAGCAGATCGATAGTCCAAGTCCGAGTCCATTCTCCTTCGTCGTGAAGAAGGGGTTAAAGACGTTCTTCATCTGATCTTTCGAGATCCCAACCCCGTAATCCCGAATTATAATCACCGCCGTATTCTGCTTCTTATTGCAGGTCAGTCGAATATCGACCTGACCGCCCTTCGGCATCGCTTCGAACGCATTCTGGATTAGATTGATCAGCACCTGCTTAATTTGAACCGAATCAATATAAATCGGAAGCGGTGACTCGTATAAATCTGTCGTTAGAATAATGTTGTTGAAATTCGCCTGGCTGGTCATGAACTGTACCGTCTCAATCACGACATCTTGCAGGATATGCTCCTTCTTCTCAGGAGAGCTCGGCTTAGCCATGAGTACGAAGTCAGACACCAGCCGCTTCAGATCAAGCAATTCACCATAGACAATCTCCAGGTAACGAACATGCATTTCACGAGACAACGGCTTCTCGCGAAGCAATTGAATGAAGCCCATAATCGATGTGAGCGGATTACGGATCTCATGAGCAATGCCGGCAGCAAGCTTCCCGATGGCTGAGAATTTCTCATACGTTAACATCTGATTCTCAAGCTCATTTCGTTCCGTAATATCGCGAAGCTGCAAGTAGGCCCCTGTTAATTCCTGATGGTCATTCACGACGGGTATCGCATCGAGTATACATGTAATACGCTTATTCGCAGATAGCAAGAATGTACATTCTTGATTTTCAAATCGGTTACCATATAGGATGACATCACACATATAACTCGCAAAGGGTTCAACGTCACAGATCCATCTTCCGATCATCGAAGTACGCTTACGATTCATAATCCGCTCAATCAATTGGTTGCATTCCGTAATGTACCCCTCTGCATCGGTAATAATGATGCCGTTATTGACACTCCGAATTAAGGTATGATTCATAATATCTTTATTATGGTTCGTTCTTCGCAGCTCAATTTCACGTTCCATCGAGTCGACCATATTCGAGAGGAGTGGAAGCGCAAACCGACTATGATGTTCAACGAAGGTCATCATGGAGACTGTGCCTGCCAAATGATCTACCTGATTAACTTGAAAAGGAACACTATAGCAAGCGGTATTATGCATATGTTCGTGAAAATGATCACAGCCTAGAAGCTCAATCGGTTTCTGTTCCTGCAACGCAAGATGTACGGCATTGGTCCCTAAATCTTCCTCGCCCATCAGGGTGCCTACTTCCATCCCGACCTCGTTCACTAGACTTCGAATTTTCTCATTGCCGACAAAGTCAATAATGTAGCCTTGACCATCGGTTAGCGCGATGAGAATCGGAATCCCATCAAGTTGAGATCTGGTCTTCTCGCCGAAAAAATTCATTACCGATATCACTTCACGATAGTTATTCCGAATTCGAAGAAGTTCTTCTTTACAGAGGCGATTCTTCGAGAAGGGAATGGCGCTCGGTGTCATTCCTTGTTCCAGGCATCTTTTTTTGGATTCGACAATATATGAAGCTTCCATGGGTCATTCCGTTCCTTTCATCCTACACAAAAAAAAGTATGATATTCTCAAAGAATACCATACTTATTGAAATAAAACTTCCAAAATATTCAGATTCTTCAATTCGAATAGGAAATAAGTCATATCCTTGACGTAATCTGTTTTGTTAGATATTGCGATTAATGCGGATACGCCGTGTCGAATAGAATGCCGCACGGTCCCCCATCCGGATTGATTCCGAGGTCCACCTCTGTCCCGTCTGCGCGGAATAACGGCCTATAGAATTCACCGATTTGCGCTGCTGAAGCGTTCGCATAATGACAAATGAAAGCTCTCCGGAACCGATCTTTCGATTTGTTGCGATAGGACCCATGAATTAAATTCCCGTTGAAAAATAATACATCACCTTTAGCCATCACGGCTGGAATCGCTTTCTGATCTTTGGGCGGTTTGACGTAATGCGTCGTGAAGGATTCTTGTTGATCTGCTCGATCAGGACACACAATGTCGTAATGGTTCGTCTTCGGCACGATCAGCATACCGCCATTCTCTTCATCCGCCGCATCGATCGCTGTCCACGCGGCGATGCAATTGCCTGGCTCTACTTTCAAGTAGAAATTATCTTGATGCAACGCTTGTCCTCTGGAGCCTGGGGGCTTGTAGTAGAACATACTCTGTGCCGCAAGCGGTTCTTCCTCGTAGAGGTCCCTTAAGACTTCCAGTACAGGGGAATGAAGCATATAATTCTTCGCTGTATCATCAAATCGATGGGGATGCATTACACGCGGGTAGCGTGCTAATGGGTCGTTCACATCCGCATCCAATTGGGGTTCAAAATGTCCCGGAATCGCCTGTCTGCTTATGATGTCAAATGTCTCTTCAATGGTCCGCACATCCATATCCGTGAATAAACCCTTCACAATCAAATATCCTTCTTGCTCAAACTGTTCCTTCTGATCCTTCGTTAACACACGTAATTCGTAAGACATCATCAGCGCCTCCCTTGAGCTTCCTTCCATCATTTCCTACAGTATATTCTAGAAATCGCAGGATCTAAATCATCGATCCTGCTAATCTCTCACACAATTCTGCTATTCTTCTTGTCGATAGCCCTGCTGCATCATATGATAAAGGAGATACGTTATATGCGGATGGAGGGGCTCGAATGCATCAGGAGCGCACCAAGAGGACGATCGAGGAGGAACAAGATTTAATCATTGCTGGACATTTCGCTGTACCAGACACTTATGTATCCAAGCGGCCGCACGGACGGAAGGATTGGCTCATGATCTATACGCTCAGCGGTGAGGGTTACGCGATCACGCCCAACATGCAAATGACTTGCCGGGCTGGTGATGTGACGCTATTGAAGCCAGATATTCCGCAGCACTACGGAACGCGAGAAGGTGCACATTGGGACATGGTCTGGGTGCATTTCTCCGATCAACGCGTTGAGAAGCATTTACTCCCACATCAAGAAATCCATCAACAATCGATAGAGAATGAATCCGCCCAGAACCGGATACGTCATGCATTCGAGCGGATCATTACCGATTCTACGGAAGGTGGACCCTATGCCCAGGAGCTCGGTTATAATGCCTTACGTGAAATCCTCATGCTACTCGCACAACGAGACATGCAGAAGCGCGATGCACGCGTGGAAGAAGTGCTATTCCTCCTCTCACAGCATATTCGCGAACCCCTGAAGGTAGATGCTATCGCGAGAAAAGTTGGACTGTCTTCCTCGAGACTATCACATGTATTTAAAGAAAATACAGGATGCTCCATCGTCGAGATGCTCAATCAAATGCGGATCCGTCAAGCTGCGTTACTCCTTAGGCATACCGATCGGAGCGCATTTGAAGTGAGTCAGGACGTGGGGTTTCACAACTATAATCATTTCATTAATCAATTTCGCAAATATATTCACATGACGCCAAGTGCGTATCGTGAACAACAATAATTTATGACTGTGCGTGCAAAATATCATTCGCCACTTGATGCAATGTCACGCGCGCAAGCTCTTGTTCCATCGCTTGCTGCGCTTTGGCGAAATTCGTCTCTAATGTGCTCTGAATATTTTTGCCCACAATACAAGCAGGGTTCGGATTCTCATGAATCGCGAACAGCTCCTCTTGAACGCCAACCTGAACCGCGCGATACACGTCCAAGAGCGTTATTTCATGAAGTGGGCGGACTAAGGTCGCGCCGGCTACACCCGGACTGGAATGGATTAATCCTGCTTTATTTAATAAACTCATCATACGTCTGATGACGACGGGATTCGTATTTACACTTCCTGCGATAAGTTCTGATGTTATACGTCCTGATTTATGAAGTTCAAGCAGCGTCAAAATATGAACCGCAACGGAAAAACGGCTGCTAATCATCCTCATTTCCTCCTCTGTCTACAGCTATTTATGTTGTAACGATTATAGTTACACAGCCATGAAAAGTCAATTTGGGTATAAAAAGGAGCATCCCCATCGCTATTCCCTCGGAGGATGCTCCCGCTTCAATTGGATGCCAATACATGACATGATATATGATCATGGATGATGGCTCAACATATTTTCCTCATCCGTAATGTATAGCGGAAATGGAGGTTTCTCTTTCAAGTAGAATTGTTGCATAAGCAATTCATAATGCACGCGACCATCCGCGCAATCCTGCATAATCGGCAATTTGTGATTGTCATCGACATAAGCATCGACAGCTTCTTGAACAATGTCCAAGTAATGTGGAATCAACTGATCCTCTTCCGTAAAAATTTCATACGTTTGCGTACTCATATAATAATTTTCAATTGGTATTCCACCTAAATAAGGAACGAGTCGTGCACTGTTAATTCGATTATCTTGATCCACGAGAATGGTACGTTTCACATTTTTCGGCAGATTGGCTTCAAATTGAATAACAGCCTTCTCAATATCTTTCAACGTCGTTTGGATACGTGCCGGCTCTTGATTCGGTTTGTTTCTCTTCCAGAATGTCCACATAGAACTCCCTCCTCGGCCTGTCAGTAAGCGTTCTCAAACTAAACTTACAGATAACGATTTCGTTGTTTCCTACTCCTATTATACCATATTTCTACATATCTTCTAAGGCAAATGTTAGAATGTATATTGTACATTTCGTGGAGAAACGGAGGCATATCCTATGCACATCGAGCAAATTCATCGTAAAGGGCAAGGCACCTATAACGAAGATGCCATCATTATTAACGGGGATCAGCATATTTATGGGGTGGTGGATGGCGTCTCGAGCCTTGTTCCTACGCATCATACCAGCACCAGCTCAGGTCAGATTGCAGCACAGCTTGTCGCGGAGCATTTCATCTCCCCCATCCATTCGACACCCCTGGTTGAACGAACCATGGCGGCCAATGATCAGCTGCGAGCCACCATGCTTGAAGCGCAGGCCGACATCCACGATGCAAGCGCGAGATGGAGTGCGGTCCATGCCGTTGTCCACGTGAAGCCTCATCATATTGACTGGGTGCAGAGCGGCGATTGTATGATCTATGCAGTGTATGAGCATGGTCTTGTCCGGACAATCACGTATGATAGTGTTGAAGTACATGATGAACGGGCCCTTAACCTGTGGAAAAGCATAAACAACATGACGCTGATTCACGGGGAACGTCCACACGAGGTCACCGAACAATTGCAGCGGAATCGACGATTCTCGAACCAGTCCGGCGGATACAGCGTCATCAACGGTGAGCCCGAACTCGCACATCATCTAGAATCAGGTCGAATAACACGACTAGGTCTGAAACATTTGCTCCTGATCACAGACGGTATCTATCCTTGGCAAACCGTCTACCCGCATAATGCCGAGCAAACACAAGCCTTTGTTCATGATGTGATACACCAAGGTCTGCAAGCATATGTTGATCAATTATGTAAATGGGAAGCAGAAGATCCTGACTGCACCCGATCCGAACGGTTCAAAATGTCCGATGATAAGACAGGCATTCTACTCACCTTCTAACACAAATAGAAGAGGGCGCCGTATACGGGCGCCCTCTGTTTTTCATATACGCTTATTCATTTAATCCCTTGAGATCCATCGCAACTTTCTCAATCATTTGTACGAAGGCATGCAGTTCTTCCGAGCTGGCTGCTTGGTGGCGTGCATTCACCGATGTCTGCTCCGACTCCTGCTTCACCTGCATCAGCTTGGATTCAATTTGTTCCAGCTTCTCTTGGATTCGCTCCTGCGCTTGACGTGATGTTAGCGCGAGCTTACGGACTTCATTCGCTACAATCTCGAACCCTCTACCATGCTCGCCAGCATGCGCTGCTTCAATTGCTGCATTCAGGCCGAGTAGATGCGTCTGATTCGAGATGCCACGAATGAGTACGCCCATTTCCGTAATCTGCTCTACTTCCACATTTAAGCTCTCAACGAGCTCATGGGCATGATCTTGCGACTCCGCCGTCGTAATCGCCGTCTCTGCAATAGTCTGCGCACTAGCATCCAGTTCGAGCATCATCGCTGCCAGCTCTTGAACGACTAGGCTGACTTGATGAAGCATATGTTCCTTCTGGTCCACCATGACTTGAATTTTATCTTTCTCCTTCAACTCATAAGCTTCAAGTACCAGTTGAGAATCAAAATTGAACATTTTCGATATCGCATGCACCAATTGAATCCATTGATACGGCAATTCATTCTTAAGTACTTCGGTAGCAATGTTCAAATACACCATGTACGTGCCCAAGTACCAATTCGTTGTCAGACCGATTCGGGAATGAACACCGCCGATGCGGACCCGGTTTATGATGAATTCCTCATCAATAATCCCCTGACTGAGCGACATCCAATAATCGGATTGGGTCTGCTTCAACCGCTCAATGGTACTGAACTTGCCGATCAATTCTACCAGTTCTGGCTGTTGCTGAATTTGTGCGTATAACCGGTCTACCACGAGATCAACCACCTTGCGAAAAACCGGTTGATTGGAAGCAAGCAATTGCAGATCTTCTTCCGTGATACCCGTGTATTCTAACTGTTTCAATCGATGCTGCGAAACGTTGATCATAAATTCCCTGCCCCTTTAAAATATATATAGGTTTATCCCCTGATTATAAGGAATAAAGTCTGGAACATACAGGAAACGCCAATCTTAATATGGAAATTATTAGACAAACTGTCTATTTTATTCGCAATTTTTGATCATATGCCGGAAATGATAGCCGCTGATCGCGATCTCGCCATCTACGTGATAACCTTTCTTCACATACAATTGATACGCTAGCTCATTATCCATCTCCACGAGCAGCGCTAATTTGGAATATCCTCGTTCCTTGCCTTGCTGTTCAAAGGCATCCATCAGCTTCTTCCCAATCCCTTGACCTTGGAAAGCATCGTTCACAGCTACGGAATCCAGATAATATTCATCATCATGGGCTTCCTTCACAAATGTAACTTCTTTCCCGCTAACCGATCGAATTCGATCCACAAAAGGCTTGTCCAATTCCTCCGAATGACTCCCATGATAAGCTAGCAAGAAGCCTACGACCTGACCATCCACTTCATAGACGATCGTGTTCTCGTAGCTAAGTCGATTTCCTGGTTGAGTAAAAAATTCTCCGACGATTTTCAGCGCTTCTTGGTCATCTGTCGTTCCCGTCAGCGTATTTGCAATACGGCCAATTGCCGTGTGAATTAATGGTACTACTTGTCCTGCATCTTCTGCTCTTGCTGTTCGAATCATGATTGTCCCTGTCTCCTTCTTGCAATAACATAGATTACTATAAATAATACCATGAATAACGAGGAGAGGCGAAACATCATCGCATAACTTGTCTTCAGCGCAACAATACCGAGCGTCATCGAGCCCAGTGCAATTCCGAAATCGATGGAGTTATAGAACGCCCCATTGGCTACCCCGCGATTCTCCGGTTTCGCTCGTTGAATCGCCCAAGCTTGCAATGACGGCTGCAGCGCACCGTAGCCAACACCATAACAAAGAGCCGAGACGATCAACATCGGAAGAGATGTCGTATAAGAAAGGAATAGCATTGCGATGATAACCATAAAACAGCCAATTGGAAGTACGGCGCCATGGCCTTTGCTGTCATAAATTTTACCAGAGATCGGACGAACAAGCAGAACCGCAAGCGCATTGAACAAGAAGAACCATCCGACATTCGGGATATCATTTTCTTTGCCCAACATCGTAATAAACGTAATCAATCCGCCGTACGTGATCGACAGTAAAATATTCAAAACGCAAGGAAGCAAGGCATCGCGGTCCATGAACTTGATCTTCATCGGCTTTTTCACAGTATGACTTGTCTTCTCTTGCCGATTCATCTGGATCGAGAATGTGATCGGTATAACGATCGCAATCAGAATCGAAGCAACAACAATAAGGGTACCGAAGCCATAATCATTTAGCAGCCATAAACCAATGACTGGCGCGATGGACATTGATAAGCTTGTCGATAAGCCGAAGTAGCCCATCCCTTCACCGATTCTTCTTTTGGGAATGATCTCCGAGACGACGGTACCATACGTGGTGCTAATAATCCCGAATCCGACACCGTATACGATACGGATGAGGATAATTAGGGCAATCGCCCCGACACCATAGTACGTCATCGTCGATAATAGGAAGATGAGGAGACCTGCAATGACCAGTGGTACCCGTCTCATCCGAGAGACAGCAACACCAGCATACATCCGAGTGGCAATGGCGGAGAGTGCGAACATACTGATGACAAAACTGATCATAAGGCTTGATACGTTAAATTTCTGCGATACATACGCGGGTAAAGCGGGGGTAATCATTTGTAGGTTCAGATAGACGAACAAATTAGACACGGTTATTAATATTAAATCTTTCGTCCACAGCCTCGGGGCAGCGGACGGTTTCACCTCTGTAGCATGTGCAAGTTCCATCAAGGACACCTCTTCTGTCTATTAATTATGCAATATTAATCCCTCAGCGTTCTTATAGAGCAGCATCAGACTCTGTCTGAACTGCGTAATCTGTTCAGGCGTCATGCCAGCGAATAACTCCTTATCGTACGCCTTCTCAATCGGGATTAATTCTTCTGCTTTCTTCCGCCCTTCATCAGTTATGTAGAGCAAGAATGCGCGACGATCACTTGGATCTGTCTCTTTGCGTACAAGCCCTTTCCGGTCCAGGACATCCAGAATACGCGTCAACGTCGGCTGATCACGGGCTGTTCGCTGCGCAAGCTCCTTCTGATTTATGCCGTCTTCTTCCACTAAGCGCACAAGCAGTGTATATTGCTCTGGTGTCATGTCATAAGGCTTGAACCGTTGTGTCAGAATTTGTGAAGCTTTACGATAGGTCATGCCAAGTCGAAATCCTAGTGATTCATCCAAAATACTCGAGGACATGTTAAACCTCCAAAATTTATTAGTTAGTATACTAATTATAATGTATGCAATTAATTGTTGTAAATCGTTATTTTACTTTCACTCTATTTTCACGGAATACAACACAAAAACTCCCGATCATTCATGGTTCGAATAATCGAGAGTTCTTATGTTTTCATTCTATGAACGAGTTAGGCATGAACTCCGCCTTTCACCTGAATGGCACTCCAATCTTTTCGATAGAAGCGATACATCAGGGTTAGGCCAAAGACCATTAAATACGTGTACAGCGCGATCCAAGCGCCAATACTGCCCATATCTAATACAAAAATCAGTAAATAGGACAACGGAACGAAGAGGCACCACGCTACGACTAACGATGCACGTAGAAGGAAGGTTGTGTCACCTATACCTCGCAACCCACCCGCATAAAAGTTCAAGAATCCGTCGAACAACTGCAAGAACGCCGAGATCATAATGAGCTGCGCCGCCGTATGGAAGACACCTGGATCCGTATTGTTATACAGCTTCGAAATATTCTCTGCGAAAATAAATTCTACAGTTCCGAGCACGAGTAAGAAAATTGAACCCATAATGGCCGTATCCGTCCCCGCACGTCGTCCGCGCAGTGGTTGTCCTCGACCGACCTCTTGCCCGACCAGAATCGTCGCCGTCGCTCCAAACGCAAAAGCCGGCATGAATCCAAAGGACATGACATTCAGTGCCACTTCATTTGCAGCGAGCGCCTCGGTACCTAGTCTTGCGACGAATACGGTAAAGATGAACATCGATAAGCTCATCGAGAATTCTTGTACCCCAAGCTTCGTACTCTCGGAGATCATCTCTCCCATATCTTTGAAGCGCGGCATCACCCACGTCCGGGTGTTGTAGAGTGGATGCAAGCGGAAGAAATAGACATAGATCGCGAGCAAGAAGCCGACCGCTTCCCCGATCAGAATCGCAATGCCTGAGCCTTCAAGTCCAAGTTCCGGTAAGCCAAAATGTCCGAAGACAAGCGCGTAGACTAGGAATAAAATGATGACATTACTAATCACAGATAAGACCATGGAAGTCTTCGTATCACCAATCCCGCGTAGAAACCCATGAAACACGAACGAGATCATCCCAATCGCAAGCGCTACGAATCGCAGCTGCAGATAGGACTCCCCCGCAGATACCAGCTCCGAAGAGCCGCCCGTCCAGCCTAATATGACGCCGGAGAACAACCAGCCCATGATTAATAATACGATTGCAAAAAACGTGCATAAATATAATGCATAATACATCCGTTTAACCCCGGTCCTCATATCATTCGCGCCATAGTTCTGAGCGACCAAATAGTTCACCGTATGCCCGATACCGGAGAAAATGGCGAAGCCGTTATACATAATAATGTTCGACACGCCGACAATGGCAATGATAAGCGCTCCGAGATGCCCCACCATGATCAAATTGACCGTTCCGATTACCGTCGCCGTCGCGAATGATAAGAGCGAAGGAATCGCGAGCATTAAAATCTTTTTCCAATTCTCTAACATGACCTTGCCTCATTTTCTTCAAAAGTAAGTTCAAAAAGCTGACTTTTCGAACAACCTCTCCATTAGGTTAACTTCCATTGTGCAATAGAACCCAAGCCTTGGCAACGGAAGAACGGCGTATTCATCCATTTTTGTCATATCTCACAAAGGAATTAACCATTTCTCACAGCATAAATGCGAATTCGGCAATAATCGGCGACCCACTGTCCATCTTGCATGCATTGCGGCCTTGTCTGTTCAATAACTTCTTGGACGACAACAGTACGATGCTCCTTCGTCAAATGATTCAGGTATGGGCCCGCGAACGTATCCAACCAATTCTCCATCCCCTGTTCACCATCCTGAAGGATCGTTGGTCGGTTGAAGTGAATTGCCTGCATGACGCGGAATCCGACCTGCTCTAATAATGAAGCATATTCACCAATACTCGGAAAATACCACGGATTCATCGATTCTTCGTACCATCCATGGGCAGTCATCACATCTTTAAGCGCGGTAGAGATACTCGCAATATTTCCTTTACCGCCAAATTCTGCGACCAATCTGCCTCCGGGACGAAGTGCATTGGCCATGGCGCGAGCAGTACTCGGCGCATCCTTCATCCAGTGCAGCGCCGCGTTACTGAATATCGCATCTGCAGGTTCTATCGTCGACCAATGCTGACCGTCCGCTTGCTCGAAAGATAGATGTGGATATTTCGTCGTCGCTTCTTGAATCATTTCCCGGGAAAAATCGATCCCGTGTATCTTCGCCCCACTCTCCGCGATCTTCGCGGACAAGTCTCCTGTCCCACAGCCCCAGTCTATAATTCGCTCGCCCGCTTGCGGATTCAGCCATTGCACGACCTCCTGGCCAAATCCGGATACGAAAGACATAGATCGATCATAATTTCTCGCATCCCATTGCTGCTGTCCGTGATGGATTGTCATATGAATCCTCTCCTTTCTGGAATATGTTTATTTTGACATCATTTTCTTTATTCGTGAAATATATAATAGTTATTGCTATGATAGTTTTTGACTATAAAAGTGCAACATGTCTCACTCTAAATGAAATAACTGCATATCTGCAGTTATTTCAGCTGGGTATCGACTCTTTCGGCGATTCAACTGCATTTTTGCAGTTATTTCAGCCGGGTAGCAACTCTTGCGGTGATCTAACTGCATTTCTGCAGTTATTTCAGCTGCGCAGCGGCTCTTTCAACGATTTAACTGCATATTTGCAGTTATTTCAGCTGGGCAGCGACTCTTTCAGCGATTTAACTGCATTTCTGCAGTTGTTTTAGCTGGGTAGCGACTCTTTCAGCGATTTAACTGCATTTCTGCAGTTGTTTTAGCTGGGTAGCGACTCTTCGGGCGATTTAACTGCTTATCTGCAGTTATTTCAGCCGGGCAGCGGCTCTTTCGGGCGATTTAACTGCATTTTTGCAGTTATTTCAGCTGGATAGCGACTCTTGCGGCGATTTAACTGCATATTTGCAGTTATTTCAGCTGGGTAGCGACTCTTTATGCGATTTAACTGCTTATCTGCAGTTATTCCGCCCACGATGGCCCCCAACGCCCCCCATCACAAAAGCCATGCCCACCCCACTGGGGCAGACATGGCTAGATGTACTTTATTCCACCGTTACGTATCGGCTTACCGATTGAGTAAGCTTCCCACATAACGCAATAACTCGTTCGCACAGACCGGGCAATAGCCATGTTCATCCATCAACCGTTTGGATACCTCGTTAATTCGCTTCAGCTGCTTCTCATCCGGTGTCTTCGTGGATGTCGTAATCTTAACGATATCTTTCAGATCCGCGAACAGCTTCTTCTCAATCGCTTCCCGCAGCCGATCATGGTTGTTGTATTCGAACTTACGCCCTTTGCGAGAGTAAGCCGAGATTCGAATCAGAATCTCTTCCCGGAACGCTTTTTTCGCATTTTCCGAGACACCAATCTGCTCCTCAATCGAACGCATCAATCTTTCGTCCGGATCCATCTCCTCATCCGTTAGTGGATCGCGGATTTTGGTCCAATTGCAGAACGCTTCAATATTATCGAGGTAATTCTCGAACAACGTCTTCGCCGACTCTTCGAAGGAATAGACAAACGCCTTCTGAATTTCCTTCTTCGCCAGATTATCATATTCTTTGCGTGCGACGGCAATAAAGTTCAAATATTTCTCGCGCTCATCTTTCGTAATAGAAGCATGCTGATCCAGACCATCCTTCAGCGCACGCAGCACATCCAGCGCATTGATACATTGCAGGTCCTGCTTAATAAGTGCGCTCGAAATCCGGTTAATGACATAACGCGGGTCAACACCCGACATGCCTTCTTCCGCATACTCGCTTTGCATTTCTTTCAAGTCCGCTTCCTTATAGCCTTCTACCTCTTCCCCGTCGTACATGCGCATTTTTTTGACGAGATCCATGCCCTGCTTTTTCGTCTCTTTCAGCCGCGTGAGAATAGAGAAAATCGCAGCAGACCGCAACGCATGCGGCGCAATATGGATATGCTTCATATCGCTCTGTCCAACCAGCTTCTCATAAATCTTCTCTTCAGCAGATACCTTCAAATTATACGGAATCGGCATCACGATCATCCGGGATTGCAGCGCCTCATTCTTCTTGTTCGCAATGAACGCCTTATACTCGGATTCATTCGTGTGCGCTATGATGAGCTCATCGGCGGAGATAAGTGCGAATCTTCCTGCCTTGAAGTTTCCTTCTTGCGTCAGCGACAACAGGTTCCACAGAAACTTCTCATCGCATTTCAACATCTCCTGGAACTCCATCAGGCCGCGGTTTGCTTTATTCAACTCGCCATCGAATCGATAAGCTCGCGGATCAGACTCCGAGCCATATTCCGTAATCGTCGAGAAATCGATACTGCCTGTAAGATCCGCAATATCTTGGGACTTCGGATCTGAAGGCGTGAACGTACCAATACCGATACGTTGATCTTCGGAGATCGCTACCCGTTCAACCAAGACACGCTCTATATCACCATAGTATTCAGTGCGAAGACGCATCTGACAAGAGGGGCAGAGGTTGCCTTCGATCCGAACGCCGAGCTCTTTCTCAACTTCAGCACGCAACTCGTGCGGAATCAGATGAAGAGGTTCCTCCTGCATCGGACAGCCTTTGATGGCATACACGGCCCCCTTCTCTATGCGTGAGAATTGCTCCAACCCCCGTTTGAGCATTGTAACAAGTGTCGATTTACCACCACTGACTGGTCCCATCAAGAGGAGAATCCTTTTCCGAACATCGAGCCTACGCGCTGCCGAGTGAAAATACTCTTCCACCAATTTCTCGAGTGCCCGATCCAGGCCGAATAACTCCTTCCTGAAAAAATTGTATTGTTTGTTGCCGTGACTTTCTTCCACACCATGGGACTTAATCATTTCGAACACCCGGGCATGAGCGGTCATTGCCGGGGTTGGATCTAGACGCAGTAAGTCAACATATTCTCGAAATGTCCCAGTCCAAGCTATTCGCTCACTCTCCGCATGATGTTCAGATATTCGCTTAAATAAGTCCATGATTCTAACCTCCTACGCTTCTGTTTTCTATTGGTGCCCCTATCAGACCGAAGTGTGACAATGCCAATAAACCATTTCAAAAGTGTATTACATAACTATGCGCGGAGATGGGATTAGTTGCTCGAAATTTTCAGTTCAATCCTATATAATGAGGGCTAGTTCTGGTACGAAAATTGGAATGATGTGAGATTTATGGGGACAAGGGGAGAAGAATCATGGCGATCCAACACGAGACCGAGCTATATGAGCCGATCAAGCGTTTCTATGAGGCACGCGGTTATACGGTAAAAGGGGAGGTCCGCCATTGCGACCTGGTCGCGGTCAGCCCAGATGAGCAGGACATCGTCATTGTTGAATTTAAGAAAACCTTCAACCTCGCACTACTGCTGCAAGGGGTCGATCGAATGCAATCCAGTGAGCAGGTCTACTTAGCCGTCGAACGAAACCGCAGTAAAAAAGGTGCGGTGAATCAGCGTTGGGGTGAGCTTACGCGGTTATGTAAAAGGTTGGGACTCGGACTCCTTACCGTCACATTCTATAAAACGAAGAAACCTGTCGTTGAGGTCTTGTGCGAGACCACGGCAGCGACCAATTATATGGCAACACCAGTGAACAAACCGGCACGCGTGAGCGGCCGGCGCAAGAACCGCTTGCTCCAGGAATTCAAGGAGCGCAGCGGGGATTACAATGTAGGTGGCAGCACGAAGCGGAAGCTTGTCACCGCATATCGTGAGAAGGCGCTTCACCTCGCGCAATGCCTTCGTGAGCACGGGCAGCTCAGCCCACGCGCACTACGTGAGCTATGCGGATACAGCACCACAGCCACTATGCTCCAGCACAATTACTATGGCTGGTTCGATCGCGCCTCGCGAGGAATTTATCAGCTGACGCCTGCAGGTCACGCAGCGCTCGAAGAATATGCCCGCGTCTTACAAGAAGCTGCAGCCGCAGCACAAAAGGACGTATAGCAGCAGACCAATTCGACAACAAAAGCCCCCAACAGACCGTCAATCCGTGTCTGTTGGGGGCTTCTTCCACATACTCTATTAACTCCGCGCGACGAACTCGCCAATCGATTCGGCTAGAATCTTCATTGCTGTCTCAATCTGCTCACGCGACGAATGCGTGAAGTTAAGCCGCATCCGATTGCGCTTCGGCTCTGCAGCATAGAAATCGTTACCCGGAACGAAGGCAACGCCCTTCGATACCGAAACCTTAAGCAGCGCATCCGCATCGAGTCCTGACGGCAGCTCAACCCAGAAGAACATACCGCCCTTCGGCGTAATCCAGTTCGTCTCCTGCCAGTCCGGACCCTCGAGCAGACCCTTCATGAGCAGCATCCGCTCCTCATATTCTTGACGAATCAATGTGATATGTTCATCCAGATTGAAGTCAGGCGCGACAAGCAATTCATAGAGAATCTGCTGATCGAGCATACTCGAATGAATATCCGCCGCCTGCTTCACCCGTGTCATCGTCTGAATCACGCGCCGATCTCCCATCGCCCAACCTGTGCGAAGTGCAGGTGCTACCGTCTTACTGAACGTGCTGGTATAGACGACGATCCGTTCGTCCGCTTGTTGATCCAGTGAGAAAATCGTTGGATATGGATCTTCACCGTTCGCTGTGCCCTGAGCCTGTCCGCCATCTGTTCGAAACCGCAATTCGCCATACGGATCGTCTTCGAGAATGAGAACGTCGTTCGCGCGGCATAACTCGAGTAGTCCCAGACGACGCTCTAGACTCCAGACGTTCCCCGTCGGATTTGAGAAGGTCGGTACGACATAGACCATTTTCGGCGAATATTGTTTGATTTTGTTCTCGAGATCAGCTAAGTTCATTCCGTCCGCATCACTTTGTACGGGAATAATCTTAACCCCACGGAATTGAAGCACCTGTAGACAAGCCAAATAGGTCGGATTCTCTACGAGCACAATATCGTTTGGCTCCAGATAGACCCGCACGAGCAGATCAATCGCTTGCTGCGATCCTGTCGTCAGGATCATTTCATCCGGACTCACATGCATGTTCTTCCGCGACGCCATGCGCTCACATAACTTCTCGCGCAGCTGTGGCAATCCTTCGGTTACGCCATATTGGAGCGCGCGTTGATTGCCTGACAAGGCCCGATTTGCCGCACTTCGCACCGCTTCCATCGGGAACAATGCCTCATTCGGCAGACCTCCTGCCAAGGAAATGATCGACTTCCCTTGCGTAAATTTCAAGATTTCGCGAACCGCAGACGCCTTAACCTCTTGTACACTCGGAATAAATCGGTAATTCATGGACGATTGCTCCTCTCCCAATACACTTTACACAAGATCATACGCCTTAACATTTTTTTCCGCAATCCCTTGTACGCATCTACGATAAAAATTCATAGATTTACCAGAATTCGACAGAATCTAGTCGTTTTTTGCGATACTGGTAAATCCATGGTAGAATACACAGGTGCAAGACTTAAGGTTGTTCAAAAAGCCACCTTTTTGATCACGTAGTGCTGAAAAGTTGACTTTTTGAACTTGCAATTATTATTTATGAGGTGATAGAAATGAATTCTTCTTTGGAGCCAAATGTCGAATCTTCCGAGGTGAAGCGTAGGGTGAAAAAGGGGGGCGCATCAGCAAAGTGGTTCCTTGTTTTTTGGATCGTTATGATTGGAATTGGTGTATACGCAACCTATTTATATAGCAACCATATGAAACAAAACATGATCACAGAGCTGCAGTCGTCCACTAATCAACAGCTTGCAGAAATCAAATCCGACTATGCAGCGCAGTTAAAAACCATGCACAAAGAAATAGAGACATTGAAGAACAAGGTCGATACGTTCAACGAGCTGCTCACATTCACGAAGGATAACGCCAGCAACAAGACAGACAACAGCAACAAATTATATTCGCAATTAAATGAAGTGAAACAGAAGTTGGATGCACTTCAGAAGAAGATGGATCTCCTGAAATGAGAACGCCCATACAGCGGATGAATCGCGTGTTCATGCTGGCAAGCGCGCCGTTCATCGGCATGCTCCTATTTATGCTTTTCGCTACTCATCCTGTGTCCATTAAGTATGAAGCAGATCCCTTACCACCACAGACAGAATTAATGAAGGCTACGAATCTATTAGGTGAACAATTGGATCAAGCGGGTAAGAACGCGCAGTTCACAATTACTTCGATCCGCAAAGTGGCTACCATCTATCAGAAGACAACGTCGACCATGAATTCGATTGTGAAGCAATCTGTCACCCAAGCTGCACGACCAGAGAAGATCTACAATACACGGATTACGAAACGGCTTGGCAGTCCAAAGGAACGGATTGATAGCAACAACATCACGATGGAGCTCTTCCGTATCAACCAGGATACATACAACGGTTACGCCCTCAAAATCAAACTCAAAGATCCGAAAGCCATGAAGATGGTCCTCGGCCAAGATAAAGTAGGGAAATCTGAAACGACACTCGGAGCTGTCCGAAGATATGGGGCTGCCGCAGGTATCAACGCAGGCGGGTTCGCGGACGGCGGCGGAAGCCGATACCCACTCAGTACAACGATGATGAACGGCAAGTATGTAAATGGCGGATTTGAGCCAAGCTATAAAGACCTCAGCTTCGTCGGGTTAAATAAGCAAGGTAAGCTTATCGGTGGGAAATTCTCGTCCAAGAACCAGCTGGATCAGCTCGATCCGGAGTTCGGTGCGACCTTCGTACCCGTGTTGCTCAAGAATGGGGTCAAAAATCCGATCCCGGATAAATGGAAGGCCCCTCGGCGCGCTCCTCGAACCGTTATCGGCAATTATAAGGACGATCAGCTGCTGATTATGGTCATCGATGGATATAATGAACGGGGCAACTCCGGCGCTACACTGGAGGAAATGCAGAACAAGCTTGCTAACCTAGGTATCACCGATGCATTTAATTTGGATGGCGGAGGATCTTCATCCTTGATCTTCAATGGCAGGATCGTTAACAGCCCTTCCGACGGTCAATTGCGTCCGGTACCGACCCATTTCCTATTCTTTAAATAAGAACGATTTGTGAATCTTAGCCATTAAAATGTTCACATTTTAATGATTTTCATTTAGGTATATATTGGGTATAATAGGTTTTAGCTATTGGAGGTGTGCATAATGTCACTGACTTTCTGGATTGTTATGTTAGTGTTTGTGCTATTCATTACGGCAATTCTCACTTCTTCGTACAACGAAGATAAAACCAAAGGGCTGTAATACATATATTACGTGTCCCGACACGCAAAAAAGCTTCCTAGATCCACGATTATGGATCAGGAAGCTTTTTTCTACCCCCAACATGAAAAAAATTAAGCTTTCCGTTGCAAGAGGTTCATTTCCTCGGCACATTGCATGCATATGTACTTTTCTTTAAATTCGATAACGCTTACCATAGACCCACAGAACAAGCATTTCGGGCGATAACGCTCTAAAATAATGTGATCCCCTTGAACAAGAATTTCAACAGGGTCCCCCTCATTCATTTGATAACGTTTTCGAAGCGACTTCGGCAAGACAATACGTCCCAGTTGGTCAACTTTTCTGACTACACCGGCAGGTTTCATAAGTAGCGGCCACCTTTCTCTATCAGTCTATTTAAACCTTAGAAAACTCTGCCCTTCTACACTTCGCTTATAAAGCCGCAAAATCCTGCAAAAAAAAATCAGAATTTATGAATTTGTTATCCAATTGGTTCGAAATCAAGTTGACGCAGTGCTTCATAGACGATAATCGCCGCAGAATTCCCTAAGTTCAAGGAGCGTACTTTGTCTGTCATCGGCATCTTCATACATGTATCGGGATTTGCATGAATGAGTGATTCAGGCAGCCCTTTGGTTTCTTTACCGAATACGAAGAAATCATTGTCCTGGAACTTAAAATCCGTATATCGATGGCTTGCCTTGGTCGTAGCATAGAAGAATCTTCCTTCAGGATATTTCGCTTGCACTTCCGCAAACGAATCATGATATTCGATATGTACCGCATACCAATAATCCAGTCCAGCGCGCTTCAATGTAGCATCGTCGGTACGGAACCCTAGCGGGCGTACCAAATGTAAATGGGTACCTGTCGCTGCGCAAGTCCGAGCAATATTACCCGTGTTCGCAGGGATTTCAGGCTCCACTAAGACGATATGTAATGGCATCCGTTCATTCACCTCACAATTCTTATTCATTATACACTATGGTGTCAAAATTTACGATGAATCCAATTCATAGATCATTCAACCCATTATGAAATATTTAACATGGTTTTTACGTTAGATTAATCTTCACATGACGAACCTCCCTCATAATGAGCACAGAGGAACAACCAGGAACCATCTGGAGAGGAGCTACCGCGTATGATGAAGAAAAAAATTCTAGTCGTTGATGATGAACCTTCCATTTCTACGTTAATTGACTTTAATTTAAAATTGGCTGGATTCGAAGTAATGTGTGTATTTGATGGAGAAGCGGTATTCGACGTCATCCAACAATTTCGCCCTGATTTAATTGTACTCGATGTCATGCTCCCAAAGATGGACGGATATGAGGTATGCCGATCACTTCGCCGTGAGAACAATCTCGTCCCTATTATTATGCTCACCGCGATCCAAGATATAGCGAATAAAATCACAGGCCTTAACCATGGTGCCGATGATTATATGACGAAGCCATTCAGTCCACAAGAGTTAATCTCTCGCATTCAGGCAATTCTGCGCAGAGTTCAAGCCCTGCCTTCCATGAAGGAAGAGACGATCTATGCGATTGGACGGCTCAATGTGCATGCAGAACAGCGCGAGGTGATCTTAGACGGTGATACCGTCGAGCTAACACCGAAGGAATTCGAGCTTCTCCTATTCCTCTGCAGACATCGCGGCAAAGTGCTCAGCCGACAACAGCTTCTGCATGGCGTATGGGACTATCATTTCCTTGGTGATACACGTATTGTTGATGTGCATGTTAGCCATTTGCGTGAGAAAATCGAGAAAAATGCTCGGAGCCCGCAATATATTATGACCGTTCGTAATGTCGGATATAAATTAAATGAACCCGTGTTCAAAGAGGAGCTCGCTTAGCTCTTTTGTGACCTCGTGCAAGTTCCCATTGCTTTTTGCCACACCAACTCCTATAATGTTCTTGTTCAACCTAAATAAGGAAAACAACAAGGATGTTCTATCCGTAATGAGAAAAGGAGTGGTAAATATGGTAAAAAATACGTTAATTGCCGGAACTGATAACTTGTCGCGAGGTCACAGTGCTCCTTAATTCCATTCATGGACTCCATTCGGTAGACGATTAAGATTAAGGATTCACTGTGGCTTGGATTATGATTTTCAAACCCAAGACCATTAGGAGGAATCCATTTTGACATTTCAATTACAACAATTAGGCTTTAATCCGTCGATTCAGACGGCATTTGAATCATTCGCAAGCTTAGGGTATCAAGCTGCACGCGTGGCGCTTGAGCATACCCATCTATATACGTTATATACAGAACATGGTGAACTAATCGGCGAAGTCTCTGGAAAATATCGGTATGGTGCACTAGGCCGCGGCGATTACCCTGCGGTTGGCGACTGGGTAGCGATCTCGGCTCGTCCCGAAGACGGCCGTGCAACGATTCATGCGGTTCTGCCACGATTCAGTAAATTCTCTCGTAAGGTCGCAGGTTCCACAACAGACGAGCAGATCGTGGCGACCAACATCAATACAGTCTTTCTCGTCGTCGCGCTCAACAATGACTTCAATGTGCGGAGAGTCGAACGTTATCTCATCATGGCATGGGAGAGCGGTGCTAATCCGGTCATTATTCTGAGCAAAGCTGATTTGTGCGATGATCCTGAAGCAAAAGCAGCGGAGCTAGAATCTGTTGCGATCGGCGTTCCTGTTCATATTGTGAGTACTGTCTCAGAAACGGGCTTTAACGAGCTTAAGCCTTATCTAGCAGAAGGAATGACGATTGCCCTACTCGGATCATCAGGTGTCGGCAAGTCTTCGATTATTAATCAGATGCTCGGTAAGGAGAGTCAGAAGGTACAAGAGGTGCGTGAAGGGGATGACCGTGGCCGTCATACGACGACACATCGTGAACTATTCATTCTCCCTGATGGTGCGCTCATGATTGATACACCAGGAATGCGAGAGCTTCAATTATGGGATGCCGATGAAGGCTTCTCAAGCTCCTTCCAGGATGTTGAATCCCTTACAGAGCAATGCTTCTATTCAGACTGTAAGCACCAAGAGGAACCGCGCTGTGCGGTAAGAATGGCGCTTGAGAATGGATCGCTCGAGCAAGGCAGGTATGACAACTATAACAAAATGAAGGCTGAACTCGCTTATCTCGCCCGCAAGGAAGATGCGAAGCTGCGTCAGCAAGAGAAGCTGAAATGGAAGCAGATAACGAAATCCATGCGTAGCAGCTATAAGTCACGGTAAGGCTATGACACGGTTAACCAACAATAAGGGCCGTCCCAATGTCATCAAGATGACAAGGGGACGACCCTTTAATAGTTCTATTCGAGATATTCGTTAGCCATTCTTCTGCTGGAAGTCAGCCATGAAGGTTGCAAGTGCCTGGCAAGTCTCTTGCGGCACCGCATTGTACGCCGAAGCACGCAAGCCGCCTACACTGCGATGACCCTTCAATCCAACGAAGCCTACGGCTTCCGATTCTTTAATGAACTTCTTCTCTAGCTCTTCCGATTGCAGACGGAATGTAAGGTTCATGATCGAACGGCTGCTTTCCTGTGCACAACCAATATAGAATCCACCGCTGTTATCAATCGTGTTATAGATGAGGTTCGCTTTCTCGCGATTATTACGCTCAACCGCAGCTAGTCCGCCTTGCTCTTCAAGCCATTTCAAGGTTTGATTCACCATATAGATCGAGAATGAAGGCGGTGTATTGTAGAGCGAGTTATTCTTGAAATGTGTATCGTAACGAAGCATCGTCGGAATCGTCTTCGGCGATTCAGCGATAAGCTCTTCACGAGCAATCACGACGGTAACACCTGAAGGTCCTAAATTCTTCTGTGCTCCAGCATAGATCATGCCGAATTTCGACACATCGACCGGGCGACAGAGAATATCACTAGACATATCGCCGATAAGAGGTACATTGCCTGTATCCGGGTAGGACGCGAATTGTGTCCCTTCAATGGTCTCATTGGATGTAACGTGTAAGTAAGCTGCATGAGCAGGGATTTCGATCTCGTCCAGCGCTGGAATCCGCATGAATTTATCCGCTTCGGAAGAAGCTGCAATATGCGTCTCACCGATCAATTTTGCCTCTTTAATCGCTTTGTCCGCCCAACTGCCTGTCATGACATAGCTTGCAACTTGTCCTTCGCGCAGTAAATTCATTGGAATCATTGCGAACTGCGTGCTCGCTCCGCCTTGTAGGAACAGCACCTTATAACCAGCAGGAACATTCAATAATTTCTTCAGTAACTGCTCGGTCTCATTATGAACACCTTCATAAATCGCACCACGGTGGGACATTTCCATAATGGACATACCTGATCCCTGGAAATCTACGAATTCTTGCTGCGCGCGCTCTAGCACGGCTAACGGAATTGCTGCGGGTCCTGCATTGAAGTTATAAGCTCTCTTGCTCATGATCATCTCTCCCTACCCTATCTATATTTATTTACCACAATAGAAAGCTGCCGTCGGCAATCGAAGACATTTTCTATTGGGCGATAAAACCTACAATGAACCGCGGTCGATCGTATTCGAGAAGCTTGATGTTGGATTTCACAATAAAATAGTTACGGTTATGATAGCAGTAATATAGGGTTCCATCAAGTGGAATTGTTATGGCAACAGCAAAAAATTCCTGCCCGATCCGTCAAAGGGATCGAGGCAGGAACTGCACTTTATATTAGCAATCGAAGTATAGGCTGTACTCTTGCGGATGAATACGGATATTCACCGATTTCGCTTCGCCACGCTTAAGCTCGATGTAGTTCTCGATGAAGTCCTTCGTGAAGACGCCGCCTTCAGTCAAGAATTCGTAGTCTGCTTCCAGTGCATTTAGCGCATCGTCTAATGTGCCTGGTACGCTGCGAATTTCTTTCTTCTCTGCATCTGACAATTCGTAGATGTTCTTATCGAATGGTCCATAACCAAGAACAGAAGGATCAATCTTACGTTTGATACCGTCAAGGCCTGCCATCAGCATCGCTGCGAATGCAAGGTAAGGGTTCGCTGTGGAGTCCGGTGTACGGAACTCGATACGGCATCCTTTTGGCGTTACAGCCGCAACTGGAATACGAATCGCTGCAGAACGATTACCTTTGGAGTATACCAAGTTCACAGGCGCTTCATAGCCTGGTACTAAGCGTTTGAACGAGTTCGTACTTGGGTTCGTTAATGCGATCAACGCTGGTGCATGATGCAAAATACCGCCGATGTAGTGAAGCGCCATTTCACTCAAGTTCGCGTAGCCGCCCTTTTCATAGAACAAAGGTGTGTCACCGTTGAAGATCGATTGGTGAACGTGCATACCGCTGCCGTTATCGCCGAACAATGGTTTTGGCATGAATGTCGCCACTTTACCATATTGCTTTGCCGTGTTATGAATAATGTATTTGTATTTCATCAAGTTATCCGCTGTCTTCGTCAATGTGTCGAAGCGGAAGTTGATCTCTGCTTGACCTGCTGTCGCAACTTCATGATGGTGACGCTCGATGCGAAGTCCGGCTTCAGCCATAAGACGACACATTTCACTGCGGATATCCTGTTGTGTATCGACTGGAGCTACTGGTACATAGCCACCTTTCGTACGCACTTTGAAGCCTAGGTTCCCGCCGTCTTCCTTACGGTTCGTGTTCCAAGAAGCTTCCTCGGAATCCACGTAGAAGGACGAGCTGTTCATGGAGTTCTCATAACGAACGTCGTCGAAGATGAAGAACTCAGACTCTGGTGCGAAGAATGCCGCCGTACCCACACCTGTCGTTTGCATGAATTGCTCTGCCTTTTGCGCGATGCTGCGCGGGTCACGTTCATAACGTTCACCATCTGGCGTATGAATGTCACACATCACGATCAATGTTGGATGTGCTGTGAATGGATCAATATATACGGATTCAGGATCTGGCATCATAACCATATCCGATTCTTCAATGCCGCGGAAACCTGGGATCGATGAACCGTCAAAAGCAACGCCGTTCACAAATGTCTCTGCTTCTACTTCAGAAGCCGGCAACGAGATGTGATGTGCGCGACCGCCAAGGTCTACGAAACGGAAATCTACCCACTCAATATTGTTTTGCTTAATTAGGTCTAATACGCTTTGAACTGACATCCTAAATTCCTCCCATTCCCGAACATTAATCGGGTTCCCACTTGTGAATGTTCAACTTTTCTTTTCTTTGTTGAAGTTATTATATTCCTGTGTTGAACCATCGTCAATACTCATGTCAGGTATTTTTTATGGTATATGTGAGGTAATGTGACATAGTACAAATCATTCGTTATAAAGTGCAAATGCCCTGTTATGATACCAAAAAAGACCATTGCATCATCGCAATGGTCTCGTTTTATTATCAATCTATTAGACAACCTTCCACGTCTCGAACGCTTCCGCCGGAGCTTTCTCCGTGTCGAAGTTTTTACCCATTAATGCGCCTAACTTCTCCAGATCTTTCAATAGGTTCGCGAATTGATCCGGGAAGAGCGATTGTACGCCATCGCCTGTCATCGAATTATCTGGATCGGTATGCATTTCAATAATCAATCCGTTCGCGCCTGCCGCAACAGAAGCCTTAGACATCGTCTCAACCAACTCCCTACGACCTGTGCCGTGGCTCGGGTCAGAGATCACTGGTAAGTGGCTCAATTGCTGAAGAACAGGAATCGCCGTCAGGTCGAGCGTATTCCGTGTGTATGTCTCGAATGTACGAATGCCGCGCTCACAGAGCATTACATTCGGATTGCCGCCTGCAAGAATGTATTCCGCCGCATTCAGGAACTCATCATACGTAGAACTGAAGCCGCGTTTAAGCAGGACAGGCGTATTGCATTCCCCAAGCTTGCGCAATAAATCGAAGTTCTGCATATTGCGTGTTCCCACTTGAAGAATATCCGCATACTCTGCACAGATATCTACTGTCTCAGGCGTCATGACTTCTGTAATCGTCAATAATCCATGCTTCTTCCCTGCTTCCGCCATCATGACTAGACCTTCGACACCAATGCCTTGGAAGCTGTAAGGACCTGTTCTTGGCTTGAATGCACCGCCGCGCAAAACTTGACCGCCTGCTAATTTAACAAGTCTAGCAATCTCATCAATCTGTTCAGGCGATTCAACCGCACATGGACCGCCCATAATCGTCAGATTGTTCCCACCAATCTTCACGCCTTTAATCTCAATGATCGTATCGTCTGGATGGAAGTCGCGGCTTGCGAGTTTGTAAGACTTCGAGATCTTGATGACATTCTCTACATCTTTCATTTGACGAAGATGTTCTGCGAGCTTCGGCTCGAATTGACCGACAATCCCAATCACCGTACGATCTACGCCACGAGAGATATGGGCCTGTGCCCCTGCTTGCTCTATCACTTTAACAATTTCATTCACACGGGTTTCCGAAGTTTTATTGGATGTAATAGCAATCATGTTCAACACTCCTTGATTTGTCATTATCTATTGTCGTTCCATTGTCACCATTTCACTATTATGCTTCAACGCTTATACGCTTTTAAGCTTTTATTCATTAAAGCGATTATACGACCTATTTGGATGCCCGTCAAGACCATCTAAATAAAAAAACGATGCAAGCGCTTTTTCAGAAAATAACATATTTACTTCCACAGAAAGTTATGGTACCTTAATTTCGATAGATATAGAAATAATGACAACACACAGCGAAGGTGATAAAACCATGTTCGAAGACAACGCAGACGCACGACAAGCTGTCAAAGTATACAAAGCACTCGGGGAACCTACCCGGCTCAAAATCGCCATGCTGCTTACAGAAGAGCAAAATTTGTGCTGCTCCGATATTAAGGATAAGCTCGAATCTGTTGCAGGCTCAACCCTGTCGCATCATCTGAAGCTATTGACCGATTGCGGCCTATTGGAACTTCGTAAAGACGGAACCTATATCTTCTATCGTGTGAATCGCGAAGTCGCACAGAAGTACGCACCGTTTTTGCTCGTATAAATTTTTTGTTGTTATTTCTATATTTTTAGAAATACTGAAATATAAGTGGAGAGAGGAGCAATACAATCATGTCCAATGCTTGGAAAATTTATATATTAGCCATCGTTAGTTTTCTGGTAGGTACGTCAGAGAATATTATCGCGGGGATTCTAGACAAGGTGGCTGCGGATACAGGAATCTCCGTTGCTGCAGCCGGTCAATTAATTACGGTATTCTCACTGGCATTTGCCTTTGGGACCCCCATCCTCATGGCGCTTACAGGGCGCGTGGGAAGGAAACAACTACTAATCTATTCCCTTAGCATATTCGTGATCGGAAATGCGATCGCCGCCATCATCCCTGGATTCGGATTCCTAATTACCTCTCGCATCATCTCAGCGCTCAGTACCGGCGTATTCGTCGTCACTTCATTAACGGTTGCTTCCAAGCTCGCCCCAGCAGATCGACAAGGAAGTGCCATTGCCACCCTTGTCATGGGTTTCAGCACCTCTCTAATCATTGGTGTTCCCTTAGGAAGAGTTATCGCTTCCTCGTATGACTGGAAGCTGATCTTCGGAGGCATTGGTATCCTCGGCATCCTAGCCATCTTCTTGATCATCTACGTCATTCCATCAACAACCGGCGAAGAACCTGTTCCCCTTCGTAAGCAGCTTGCGCTCCTTCGACAACCGCGAATCGCGATTGCCTTATCCATCACCTTCTTCTGGATCCTTGGCTACTCGATCGTCTATACGTACATTTCGCCATTTCTTCTCCAAATCACCGGGATGAATGAACAAGGCGTCAGTATTGGATTATTCGCATTTGGCATCGCCAGTCTCATTGGCTCGAAGTTCGGAGGCTTTAGCACCGACAAATGGGGTGTTGCCCGCACATTGATCAGCGGCATGCTGGTTCATGCAGTCGTTCTCCTAAGCCTATCCATCTCAGCTCATTCTGCTGTAATTGTATTCCCGCTGCTCATGTTATGGGCGTTCTCCGCTTGGTCATCTGGACCTACACAGCAATATTATCTCATTTCACTTGCGCCCGAAGCTTCTGGCATTATGCTTAGCTTGAACACCTCGATTCTCCAGCTGGCCATGGCAGCTGGCGCAGGGATTGGCGGCTTTGCCATCGAGCAAATCTCGCTGGCATCCATCAGCTGGATTGGTGCTGCAGGTGTTGCGGTAGCAGCTGGAACAGCTGCTGTATCGCTAGGACTCTCACGATTCCGCGCACGCGCTCGATCCCGGATTCAGCTTGAAGAGCCACAACGTACCGCACCGAATTGATATCGTTCCGCCACCACGTATGCAAAAAAAAGGCTGCAATTCACGTTATCCGTGAATATGCAGCCTGCGTGTTTTTCGTTTTTCTTTTCGCTTATGTCCTACGTAATCAATCATCCACTTCACAGGAAAGTACATAATCAGTCCGAGTATAACCCCATCAACAATACCACCGACAATTAGTTTCAAATTATACATCATGAACCGATTGATCCATTCCGGCACGTAAGGAATATGAATGTGAACACGCTTCGGCAGCATCATCCCCCCAACCATGCCATTCAGGAAGGACATCGGAATGTAGATGATCTTACCGAAGACAAATCCGATTAACGCACTTGCAAAGCTTGCTCGTAGAATATACACGAGGGGGAAAATCAAGAAAAAAGCCAGCCCCATCGTAGGTAACGTGAACATCTCAATGGCAAGACCAATCGAGAATCCTTTTGCTACTTTTGCTCCACCGCCTCGAGCGCGGATCAGCAGCAAGTATTTATACTTCATCCATCTCCCGATGCCTTTGAACCAGGAATATTTCCGGTTGGACATTGTCAAATTCCTTAGCTGGACTTATCGCGAACGGTTGGCAATAGTTTATCCATCTTCACCGTTCGGATGATTGGCCAAGTCGATTCGTTATCAGCATCATACTGTTCCAAGTATGCGATCACTTCTTTTGTAATCGGTGTCGGTGTTGATGCGCCCGAGGTGACACCTACTTTATGAACCCCTGCTAACCATTCTCGATTGAGCTCTGTAATATCCGCAATACGATATGCTGTGACACCCGCAATCTCTTCAGATACTTGCGCAAGACGATTCGAATTGTTGCTTCGCGGATCACCCACGACAATCACCAAATCCGTCTCACCAGCTTGTTCTGCAACAGCTTGCTGTCGAACCTGCGTAGCCAGGCAAATCTCGTTATGAATTTCTGCACGAGGGAATTTCTCAATCAAGCGATTCATAATATGTTTAATATCCCATTGGCTCATCGTCGTCTGATTCGTAATAATAATACGATCCGTAGACAGTTCAAGCTGATCAATCTCTTCTTCTCTTTCGATCAGATGAACATGCTCTGGCGCAACGCCGATGGCACCTTCTGGTTCCGGGTGCCCTTTCTTGCCGATATAGATCACTTCATATCCATCAGAGACTTTCTCACGAATTAAATCATGCGTCTTCGTCACATCCGGGCAAGTCGCATCGACTGTCGTAAGCCCCTTCTCCCGTGCAATACGGCGGACTTCTGGCGAAACGCCATGTGCCGTGAAGATAACCGTTCCTTTATCTACCTTGCTTAGGATCTCTAGACGGTTCTCCCCATCGAGTGTAATGATGCCGTCCTTCTCAAAAGCATCTGTTACATGACGATTGTGTACGATCATACCTAATATATATATAGGGCGCGGTAAATCCAGATTCTTCGCTGTCTGTGTCGCGAGTACCATCGCGTCGACAACCCCGTAACAATACCCACGAGGCGAAATTTTGACGACCTCCATGTTGCACCTGCTTTCATCTACATACTACCCAAACGTTGTATATCAGAATTATTATACTCTATTCAAGGGTAGGATGAAAGCTACTAACAATAGGAAGCCAGATGATAAAGGTCGATCCTTTCTCTACTGCTGTGACCACTTCTACAGAGCCGTAATGCTCATCAATAATCCATTTGGCAATCGATAGGCCAAGCCCCGTCCCTGCGATAATTCCACGTGATTCATCCGCTCGATAGAAGCGGTCAAAAATATACGGTACCTCCTCGCGATCCATCCCAATACCTGTATCCTTGATTCGGATTCCTACTTGCTCATCATGGCGGATGGCATCGATCGTAACTGACCCTTCTGGCGTATATTTGAATGCATTCTCGATGAAAACAAACAGCATCTGCTGTAAATATTCCTTATGCCCGTTCACACCAATTGCGTCCAGTACCGACAGATCCCCCGTGATCCATTCGGCTGTCCGCGGCAGAAACTGTGCGCGTCGAATCACTTCATCCACGAGCGGCCGCAAATGAATCGGTTCTTTCTCCATGATAACGCCCGCATCTGCGCGAGCAAGCGCCAGCAAGTCGTTCACAAGGCGCGACATACGTCTGGATTCGCCTGCGATATCCTGCAATGCTTCGAGCGACATCTCCTTCTTCATCGCCTCGTCGATGTGCTTCTTCTCTAATTCCCCCGTCGCTCCCCACATCTTCTCGAGCAAGTCCACATTTCCGCGAATCGTCGTGAGAGGCGTCCGCAATTCATGTGAGGCATCCGAGACGAATCTGCGTTGCGCCCGATAGGACTCATCTAGCTCACGGTAGAAGATTTCCATCCGAGAAATCATCTCATTGACAGTATCCGTCAATTGTCCAATCTCATCGTTCGGCCCTGTCCGCTTAATCCGGACACTAAGATCCGACCCCCGCTGAATTTGATTCGCTGCACGAATCACGTTTTCGATAGGGCGCAGTGATTTCCTAGCAAGGAAGAGTCCGATTGAGGACGCGATAAGGACCATCGTAATGGACACGAGCGTAAGAATATTTTTGAGCTGAGTGAAGAACAAAACTTCTTTCCCCGTATAGACACCAATCGTTGCGACGCCGATGGATTTATTGCTATTCTTAATCTTGATCGGGCCTTCATACACATAGAACGGAAGACCTTCGACGGTAATATGCTTAAATCCTGGTTTTATTTTATCGGCTGACTTTGGATATGGGAACTGTATCCCCCCTAAATTAGGCGTCACTTTAATCGTGCCATTCACATAGTTTACGAATTGGGCGTACATTTCCTCCTCGAAACCTCTACCGCCAACATTCAAATCAATTCCATCCAAAAAATTATAATCTGCTGTAATTCGCATCACATCAACCTGCTTGTTAATCCGGTCCCGCATCCCGCCATAAATGCTCTGATCTGCGAACCAATAAATCGCAAGTCCAACAAGTAAGAACGTAACGGCGAGAATTGATGCATACCATGCTGTAAGCCTAAGCCGAATCGACATTACGAATCACCTCGCAGCACGTAGCCTGCGCCACGCACCGTCAGAATGATCCGTTTACCTCCGAACTCTTCGGTCTTCTGCCGCAGCATCGCTACATACACTTCCAGTACATTTGATTCCCCGCTAAAATCATACCCCCAGATTTTCTCCATGATCATGTCCCGCGTCAATACCCGCTTCGGATTCAACATGAATAGATGGAGCAACTCGAATTCCTTTGTCGTCAACTCTATTGTATGCCCATCACGAATCACTTGTCGCATGTCTAAATCCAGCACTAGATCTTCATAAGCAACTTGTCTGGATACGGATTCCACTTCGGTCTCACTCGATTTGCGACGCAGTAAGGCACGAACACGCGCAAGCAATTCTTCAAGCGCGAACGGCTTGACCAGATAATCATCCGCTCCGTTATCGAGCCCTTTCACGCGATCCTTGATATCATCCTTCGCCGTTAACATCAGCACCGGCACGGAGCTGCCCGCTTCACGGATACGCCGGCATACTTCCCAGCCATCCACCTTCGGCATCATGACATCAAGAATGACGATATCCGGATCGGATTCCATCATCTTATTCAGTCCTTGCTCCCCATTCGATGCGGTCATTACTTCATACCCTTCAAAAGCAAGCCCGCGCCGCAGCATCGAAATAATCTTATCATCGTCATCTACAATCAATATCCTCTGCCTCATCGCTTCATCTCCCTGTCTCATGCGAAAAGGAAGCAAGAAGGTATCCCTCCTTCCGCTTCCTCCCTAACCATTATTATTGGTTTCCATTTGCGTTGTATTTATTTTTGTCACCGATTTTGACTTTTAGATCCATCGCTTTCCCATTCCGAACGATATTGAACGTCACTTCGTCGCCGACTTTCTTCTTCTGGATCGCTTCGATCAACACGTCATTCGTCGCATATTTCGTTCCGTCGATCCCTGTAATAATGTCGTACGCACGAAGGTCAGCATCATAAGCTGGTGTACGGTAGTATACTTGCGTAACAATCGATCCTTCGACTTTGTCCGTATTCAACTGCTTCGCAATATCATCCGTCATCGTCGCAAGCGTTGCACCAATGAACGGTACAGGTTCTTGTGGAATTTCCTTGTTCGCTTTTAGGTTCGACAAGTTCTCCAGAATAGTCTTCGCTGGAATAGCAAACCCGATCCCTTGGGAGTCCGCGCTTACCGCCACGTTCATCCCGATCACTTCACCGTTCATATTGAGTAATGGACCACCAGAGTTACCTGGGTTGATCGACGCATCGGTTTGAATCAAATGTTTGTATTCACGCGTCTTGCCTGCTTCTTGATCTGGAATACTAATGGAGCGCTCTTTCGCACTTAACACCCCAGCCGTAACCGTATGGTCGAAGCCGTTCGGGTTACCAATCGCCACAAGCCAGTCTCCGGATTGGGTTTGATCCGAGTTACCGATGTTAATCGTCGGGAAGTCCGTTCCTTCAATTTTGAGAACGGCGAGGTCTAAGTCAAAGCTCGAGCCGAGTACTGTTGCAACATACGGCTTATCATGCCCTTCCAAGACGACCTTGACTTGATCAGCGCCTGCAATAACGTGTTGGTTCGTTAGGATGTAGCCGGATTTGTCGAAAATAAACCCTGAACCTAATCCATTCTCAATTAACTGATCACTGTTGCTGTTCTGACGTTGTTGATTGGACCCGCCGCTGCCATCACCGAAGAATTGACGGAAGAACGGATCATCCATAAATGGATTGGAACTGCTTTGTCGTTTACTTTGCTTCACATACGTCTCGATTTTCACAACCGCAGGACTTGCATTCTTCACAATGCTTGTAATATCTCCTGGGCGATCGAGCTGCGGTGTATTCACATTCGCGCTTGTCGTTACGGCATTCCCACCGGATGAGCCTGCACCTTCAGAAGCATTCGTACTTCCTGTGAATAAGTTATACCGGTCAGATACGAACATTAAGGAACTAATGACGAGCATCCCTGCTAAGAAGGAGATGAACACCGTCTTGAACGATGATTTCGGACGGGCTTGATTCACTTGCCAGTTCCCACCGACGGTACCATTTCCGCTTCCGCCGTTACTGTAGTTCGCGAAATCCACGTTGCCTGCCTTCAATTCCATACCTTGCGAAGTATAGTAGGAACGCGTCGGTGCCGCTTTGATCGGATCTGGAGGTGTTACTTCTACTTCAGAAGCCGTTCCACTGCCGACCGTTGTGGAATCATTTCCCGTTACATCGTTTGGTACCGATTTGAAAGGTCCATAAGAATAGTAATACGAAGATGACTGCTCTTGCTTGTCTTGATTTTCTTTAGGCTCATTATTGTTATGCTCTTCGAATAATTGTTCATTATCATTGCGTTTATTTTCTTCACTCATTCGAATGACCTCCATTACTATATTAGCTGCTCTGTATAGTCATTATCATGAACGATGAACCTTAAACCAACCTTAAAAACAATTTAAACGAAAATAAAACCTAGGCGATAGCCTTTTAGGCGCTTACCCACCCTTTACGATGTGCATATATAGCCAGCTGCGTCCGGTCATCCATTTCACATTTCATCAGTAAATTGCTCACATGAGATTTCACCGTTTTAATGCTGATATGCAGCTCTTCGGAGATATCTTTGTTCGTCTTGCCCTCAGCAATTAGCAGGAGCACTTCCTTCTCTCGCTCGGTGAGGCCATCCGATTCCCCTTGTGTAGTACGCTGCCGAATCCCTCGGGTTAAGGCTTGGGAGACATCTCCGGTCATGACAGGCATGCCACGGAATGCGCCTTGCAGCGCATAGATCAATTCATCGGCAGAGACTGTCTTCAGAACGTAACTGACCGCGCCCGCTTCTACTGCCTCTACCACTTGCCGATCTTCTAGAAAGCTTGTAAGAATAATGATCTTCATCGCAGGAAATTCACGCATAATCTCTCGCGTCGCTTCAACGCCATTCATTTCTGGCATCATCAGATCCATTAATATAACATCAGGCATGCCTTCAGCAAATCCTAGCTTCAATGCTGCAATCGCTTCGAGCCCATTGCTAGCTTCCCCAATGACGTTGAACTTCGGCTCAATCATCAAATACGTGTGTAATCCCATACGTACCATTTCATGATCGTCAACGATCAATACTTTAATCTGTTCCATCGATCTTCGTCTCCTCTTCGAATCTCGGCATGTATACACGAATGGTCGTCCCAACACCTGGTGTACTCATAATATCCACCTGTCCGCCCAGCTTCTCTGCACGTTCTTGCATCGTATGCAGCCCGTAGGATCCAGGCTTCAACATCTGCTTATTAAATCCGCGGCCGTCGTCATTGATAGATAGAATATATTGACTCTCCCGTTCTGTTAGCTTCAGGGTGACTCGCTGTGCCGAGGCGTGCTTCACAATATTTGCTACCGCTTCTTGGATAATCAAGAACATCTGATGTTCCTTTGCCTCCGAGATTGGTTCATGCAGGTCCAGCTCTTTGGTCCCTTGCAGCCCATTATGTCGGCAATAATCAGGAAACCATGCATCCAGCGCTTCCGCCAGTGATTTCCCTTCCAATTCAATAGGCCTTAACTGCGCGATGAGTCCTCGCATCTGCTTCTGCGCCAGATAAGACATTTGGATTAACTGATCCATGACAAGCTTCGCACGTTCCATATCCACTTCCATCACCTTCGGGAGGGATGAAGCTGACATATGAATGGCGAATAATTGTTGACTAACCGAATCATGCAGGTCACGAGCCAACCGCTTCCGCTCTTCGGCTACGGCAGACTCTGTCGTCATCTCCAGCTGCACCACTTGCTGCTCCCCTAATTTCTGCAGCAATTTCATCTTCTTCTCTACGCTATCTACCATCGTATTGAATTCATAGTACAGACGTGCAAAAGAGGGGTCCTCTGTCCGCCGAATTCGAACGGATAAATTCCCCCTTGAGACTTGAAGCATGCTGTCATGAATGGCATCAATACGACGCTGCATCCGCTGTGCTACGGCATAACCGACGATCGTGCATACGATAATGATAAGCAACAAATACCCTATCCATAATCGGAAATCTGTTAACAGCCCCTGATATCGAAAGATACCGAGCAGCACAGCGACGATGCTAAATGCACTGGAGAGTGCGAAGTAAATCAATAATCCCCATTTTGAATTCTGCAATATGCGCGTCATCATGCTTTAACCTACTTTATTCACTTTGACATCACCGATAAATGTGCTGACGATGATGCGTACTTTTTTGCTTGCTTCATTGTAGTACGGTGTTTCTTGACGGATATTCTTCATGAACCCGCTCTCGAAATGATCCAGCAGCTTTACATCGCCAGCTAATGCACTGCAGGAGACTGCAATACCAACCTCAATATCATTCGGAACATAGACCTTAACGTCGCCAATGAAGGAGGAGATATTAATTTTTGTCTCCCCATATGGAATGTGTGCTTTCGTCAAATCAAGGACGGTATCTCCAATGAAATGCGAGATATTCATCGGTTTCAATTCCCAGAAATCTGACCCCATATGGATATCCCCGATAAACCCGGATTTATTGACGGTACTCTCATTCCAACCAAATTCGTAATCATCCTTCCAGGTTGATTTCGGTGCTTCAGTCCCTGGAGGAGGTGGCGGTGGCGGAGTCATCCCATACGGCTCGGGCGGGATATGAAAATGCGGGTCATGTTTCTTATACGAACGCCGCGGTTTGAGAATAACGTACAGACCAATCAGAATAAGCATAAGTGGCACCAAATAACGAAAAAATTCACCAGTTGATAGGTGCAGAACATCCAAATTACGTGCGAGGAAGAATCCACCGATGACGATCAAAATAACATTCCCGAACGAAATCGAACGCCCATATTCATGATTTTTGTACGAAACCACATTCTTCAATCCTGCCAAAATCAGAATCACAGGCCAATACGTTCGGATCACATAACCAATATCCACGTGAACATAACCCATTTGATTCAATAAGAACACGACACCGATTCCGACAAGGATAAGCCCTCCGAACAATCGAGACCCAAATCCTGAATGCATAAACAACGCCTCCACTAACGATCTTCTTTAAGTTCGAGTTCAAAAAGTCGGCATTTCAGCACCAAGAAGGTTGCGAGAACCTGAAGCCATGCTTCCGTAGCTAGTTTTTCTCCGAAAAACTTTTAGGAGGAACGCAGTTTAGGCGAAACCTAAATGAGTACCTGAAATGTTTCCAGAGGAAACATACTCCGTAAGCATATGCTCTTCGAAGGTGAACGCAAGATTCGATGTCGATTATGCTTCTTGTATGACTTCGTGATCAAATGATGACTTTTTGAACTACCTCTTCAATTTAGTTTTAGTGTACAGGATGTCGATAGCATTGAACAGCGTCGGCGGGTTGAAATTCATATCGGTCTCGAGGCGGAGTCCGCTTCCACAAAAAGTTAAAATCAGGCATCAAATAGAAAAAGAGGACGCTTATGCGTCCTCTTTGGATCCATCCGTCTTATAGGTCGTCTGCATCCGCATTTGCTTGAGAAGATTGACGATTCGCACGAGCTGCTGCATTAGCAGCTGCTGCGCTAGAGTCGTTAGCTGCTTCGCTTGCGAATTCCGTATCGAAATTAGCTTTGTTCGCGCGTGCAGCTGCGTTAGCAGCGCGTGCGGAGCTAGCATTGTTCGCTACGCCAGCTGTGTCACTCGCGAATTCTGCATCGAACTTTTGGTTGCCACTCATATTGTTGCGGTTGTTGTTCTTAGCCATGATTGCTCACCTCCAAGAAGTATTATGCGACTTCCTTCGGGATCTTATGCACAATAACCGCCTCATTCATTTCATGGATCAACTTCTCGGTAACCTTGCCCTCACCACGCTTAATGACGTGGACCTTTAAGGTTTTTTTGCCCCACTCTTTGTAGACTTGTTTTGTGGTTTTATAATACAGGTCGATTTTGTTGCCTTTTATTGCTGATCCAGTATCTGCGACAATGCCATAGCCATAACCCGGAATGAACAACACCGTTCCGATCGGCAGCACGCGTGGGTCTGCGGCAATCGTTGATATTTTATGCTTATCGCGTCTGACCTTCACGCCGGAATACGTAATTCCGTATTGCGGATGGCCAGGTCGTTTGCCTGTCGATTCAACTCCAGCTGTATAGCCTGTTGCGACCACGCTAAGTGTTTCTAGAATATCTTTAGGTTCTGGCGCAATGACTTCTTTAGTAGGTTTCTCCTGAGCTAGCGCCTGAAATGATGACGTTGGGAACAACAAACTCATTCCGAATACAATCACAATCATCCAACCATATTTGGGCCATGTTCTGCGTATGCCTCGAAGCATAATGGATATCTCCCCCTTATCCCGAAAGGCTTTCCAGAGGTCCAACATTTTATGCATCGATATCCCCAAAAAAAGAACACACCTAAGCAGCTTAGGCCGACAAAGGTGTGTTCTCCATTCATTTACTTCAATATTTGGCTGGCAATCCAAGCAAGGTCATGAATATCAATGACATTGTTATGGTCGATATCACCCATTGCAATTTGACTCCAATTTGGACTTGCCGACGTCTCTCCATAATGCGCTGCAATGATCGCGAGATCCCCAATGGAGTATTTGCCGTCATGGTTCATGTCGCCAGGCGGTGTACCAGGATCAATCGGCGTGATTTGTACTTCTTGGGAGGAAGCAGCAGCGCTCGATTCTACACCTTCTCCATCGGCGACAGTCGTCTGAAGGGCTGTGATCTGTGCCGTCTTCGCAACACTTGTATTCTTCGCGCGGAAGGTCAATTCAATAATCGACTGTGTTCCTGTAATGCCGTTGCCTTCCCCTTCGCTTGCCACAATGAGACGCAGTTTTCCCGTATTATCAACCTTTTTCTCGACGATGCTAACCCGGTCTTTCATAGGAACCGCAGCGACGAATTCCAAGGCTGTGGGATCATAATGAATAGCAATATCTTGCGCATAGACGCTGTTGGTCACATTCTTCAATCCAAAATTGACTTTCATTTCAGCGCCTGCTTGAACGGTTCCGCTGCCTGTCAGCGTCGTTGTAAGTTCTTTGGTTTCGACAGGGAGGATGAGCGGCTCCGCTTGATATGTCACCTTGTCATCGCTAAGCGCGTACTTGATATTATCGAAGGCAAAGGTACGTCCATTCGCGCTATCCCACAGGAATCCAAGAACAATCCGGTCAAAATTCTTGATCGCTGTCGTCGTCTTCACCAATTGCCCGTCAATATACATCTTGAGATCTGTCTCGGAAGTATAATCCCATTTCAGTTCGTGCCATCCCTTACTCCGCTTGACCGTCGTAGCTTCCCAAGCCGTCGCATTGCTGCTTGCGCGTACCGAATAATAATCAAGCGATCCATATGCACTGCCATCATAGAGTAATCCCATCCCTGCCAAGAGCGTCGTTCTCGCATTCCCAACATGCGCGACCACACGTGTCTTCGTATCCATGGAACCATCGTCGTACAGCATCATCGTCACGACACCTTGCTTCGCCTGCCCGAATAGCTTCTGAATGGCGTTCGACCCGTTACCCACGTTGAAGAGTGCGCTCTGCTTTCCTTGGTATGCGACTTTATCCGAGATCGTGCCTGTTGTTATAGATGCCCCCGTCTCCGGTACGAAATCGCCCCATCCGGACTCGAAGCTCTGTGAGAAGACCAAATCCTTGTATTCTTGTACTTCCGCAGATACTTTGATGGCACGAACACCCGCTAGATCTCCTTTAACTTCCAACTTCCCAATCTGCGAATCAATGATCACGTTAGGCTGATCCGTCTTGTAAGTAACCTGATAGTATGGTGCATACGGAAGCGTATTCCCGTCTTCCGTGATACCGTCTGTTCTTAGTTGAATCGTTGGCGTTGAAGCCGATATTTCATTCACATCACTCGTAATCTTATAAGATGTAACGGTCGATTGCGTTAGTACCCGCACACGTGCCTCCCCTTTGATACTTGGGCTCACTGTACTCTCCGCCGTAATCGTTGCTTCGCCAGGGATCATTGGCGTCACAAATCCACTTTGATTCACTGTAGCTACGGCTGGATTGGAGCTCGACCATTTCACTGTTTTGAACCAGGCGTTTGCAGGAGCTACCGTTGCAATCAATGTCGTTCCTACATGTCCTGCATAAAGGCTGATTTCTGTTCGGTCGATCGCGATGGATTGCGGCACAATCTCTGGAGACTGCTCACCCGGTTCATCATTTGTGAACTCGTGCGCTCCGATATCCACCTTCGCTGGATTCGTGATCGGATTTTTGAAGAAATCGACGGTTGGAGCTGACCATACTGACGGCGTCATTGCCGTCATATCCAGTCCCGCATCGATAGCCGGTGAACCCGATAACAATTTATATCCACTCAATCGATTTACATCAAGGACGCTGCCCTTCGCGTCAATCAGATCTTTCGGTTCTTCACCCGGTCTTGCAAATTTCGGACTTGTAAATACATTGTCTTTGAACGTGATGCCTGTAAACTTCGCATTCTGATAATTCGTTCCTGGGTAGAAAATATTGTTCTTCACTTCACCCCCAGCGAAGGTTTCCGTCCCCATCGCTGTATCTGCCTTCGAATAGAAAATATTGTTATACAACCGCATATATTTACCCGAATCACTCATGAGTTTGGTATTGATGTTCGCATCTGTGAAGAATGTATTGTTATGAATTAATGGTGCATCTGCCGAACTCGTCGGTAAGTAGTGGAAAATATATCTTCCGTCCCCGTCGTTCACACTCACATTGTATCTCACAACTGAATTTTTCGATCCACCCATGAAGAGAATGAATCCGCCTCGGTTGCTGTGGCTGTAATTGTATTGATAGAGCGTGCCCTCGCAGAACATATCCACGTCGAATGCTTGACCATCATTGTAACCGTAAATTCCGCCATACACCTCGTTGTACTGCATGATCATGTCTTTTACGCCAATGACCCACAGCCCAGCATAGTTGACATTCCCAACATTCTTGGCTGAATGCTTCACAACCGTGTTGTACTCCATCCGGCCTTCACTGCCGATGTTGCTCATAACAAAGCCATCGCCTTGCACTTCTTCGACATAGTTGTTATTGAACTTCACATTCTTCAGCACTCTCGGAAAATTCGCATTCACGTCGCCTTCCTTATACAAGCCTGCATTGCGAATTCCCTCGATATCCACCCGCTTCACCGTATTTCCTTCCACGAGCACATCGGAAATATTACCGAGAATCAAGATGCCGCCACTACCGATTTTCCAGCCTTTTGGATTCCCGTCCACGTCATGAATGTAATTATTCTTGATCGTAATCCCGCGGTGCGGATTCGCTTCCCATTCTGTTGTCGTTGTTGAAGCTGTACGAATATTAATTCCCGCGCGCTGCGACACGACATCCGGATTAAAGTTCGTGATCTCGAGGTTCGAGAACTCCAAGTAACTGCCATTCACCACATCAATCGTTGCAGACATCGTCTTATCTTTGACGCTGGTATAATTTTTAACGATAGCTGATTCTTCGGTCGTCGTTGTTCCATTCCCGTTCAAGACGGGTCTTCCCGCTTGCTCCAGATTCCCATAATGACTAAATACAATAGGAGCTTCCTTCGTACCTGAGATTCCTCGGAGCTTGACCGATCCGTTCCAGACATCGCCAGCCCGGAAGAGAATGCGATCTCCTGGAACAAAACGCGTCTGATTAACCTTATCGAGTGTCTTCCATGCCGTCGCTTCAGACAATCCATCCTGATCATCTCGTCCATTCGCACTGACGTAGTATGTATTGTGGGCAGCTGCAGCGGCTTGCGTCTGAACCTCCACTTGCCCTGTCTGGTCTGCTGGTGCGGCTTGTGCCTGAGGTGAAATCATCATAGGCATCGTCATGGTCATGATCAGCAGCATGGACAGACATCGCAAGAGTAACCCCCTGTTCATCCGTTTCTTGTTCAATGCAGTATCCTCCTCATTCATATTATAAGAGCGTCTAAGTAAACGAGATGCGATTCAGTACATCTTGGTGTACTTCAATCACGGCTTTACTCAGTCGCTGACTTACCTGGAGCTCCACTTGCTTCTGAACAAACCTCTGAACGACGGCAGCTCGAACCTTCTCATACGGTTCATATCCTTTATCCTTGGCGGCTAACAGCCTATATAGAACAGTGTCTTCACCCGAAGAATCCAGGGCCGTAAACTCACCAGGTTTCATCTCCGTCAACACCAAATTTAAATTTTGCGCGAGATCATCATCCTTCGATTTGTCATCCAGGTCTAGACTCAGCCGTTCAATATGAATGTCTTGAGTTAAATTCAACCGCTTGACAACTTCCTCGGTTGATAAGTCATTCGTAGACGCCTGTTGTTTCAACGCTTCGAGCTCAGACTGCGCTTCCATTGCACTGGGTACCGATATTTTCTCGTATTCATAGCTGTAGCCCCGATGGAATTGTTCTTGCTTCATGTCCTCGTACGTCGACCGAAACATCTCTTCGGATTCTGATTTCATGGTCTCTTTCGTCAACTGATCCATCCATCGCTGAACATTCATGTTCTGCACATAGGAATAATATTCGCTTGCTCCATACTGCTTCGGGCCATAGATCGGCTGACCATTCCGAACCTTAGCTTCCCTTTGTTCGTTCTCCGTCTCGAACTGCTTCAGAAAGGCATCATACGAAATATCCGACAGGATTCCTTGCTCTCGCATGAGAATTTGCTGCATTTTATATTTGCGCAGCTCTTCCATTGCCTTTTGTTTCACATAATCAAGCGGATTCTCCCCGTCATAGGTCGATGTCCAGAAATCTTCGGTATACTCCGCGTTATATTTCCGTTTGAAGAAGCTTGTTGCAAGCGCTTTATTATTTTGGAGAAAAAGTTCGAACTCCCCCTTTGTTACCTCAACATGATCGATGGTAAATACCACGTCATCCCCGGATGCGTAGGAAGTCATTCGCCATGCAGCGATCACGATAATCATACATATTATTCCGATGCCGACCCCGATGAAATAGCGCTTGTTACCTGTAATCCTTAAGAAGGCTTTTCCTTGTCTCATGACATCAGCTCCTCGATCAGGCTGCTATTTAACTTGATACGAACCAACCATGTGCCATCATTATAACCATTCCAAGTTAATGAAGGCGTGAATTATTTTGACTTTAAATATATAAAATTTTTACCTATTCAAGACACAAAAAAGATCCCTCACTTTAAGACCAAGTAAGGGATCTCTTCGTAGTACAGGATATTAGAAAATCAAGTGTGTACGAATTTCTTCAGCCAGTCGCGCTACAGCCTCATCCAACTTGAGGAAGCCTTGATCGCCTACACCGCGTTGACGGACAGAGACGCCGCCATCGTTCTTCTCGTTCTCACCGACGACGAACATGTAAGGCACTTTCTCCAGCTGTGCTTCACGGATTTTGTAGCCGAGCTTCTCATTGCGAAGATCCGCTTCAACACGAATCCCTTCAGCCTGAAGCTTCTCAACCACTTCTTTGGCATAGTCTTCGAATGCGTTCGAGACAGGAATAATCTTCGCTTGCACCGGCGACAACCAGAGCGGAAGCGCGCCTGCAAAGTTCTCGAGCAAGTAAGCAGTCATACGCTCCATCGTACTGATAATACCACGGTGGATAACGACTGGACGGTGCTTCTGACCATCATCGCCAACGTATTCAAGCTCGAAACGCTCAGGAAGTAAGAAATCGAGCTGTGCAGTCGACAACGTCTCTTCTTTGCCGAGTGCTGTCTTGATCTGTACATCAAGCTTCGGACCATAGAATGCCGCTTCGCCTTCAGCTTCGAAGAATGGAAGTTCAAGCTCTTCCACCACTTCACGCAGCATGCGTTGGGACATTTCCCACATCTCATCATTTTGGAAGTACTTCTCTGTATCCTGCGGATCACGGTAGGACAGACGGAAACGATAATCCTTGATACCGAAATCTTCATAGACTTTACGGATCAAGTTCACGACACGTGCGAACTCTTCTTTAATTTGATCCGGACGGCAGAAAATATGAGCATCATTCAATGTCATTGCGCGTACGCGGTGCAGACCTGTTAATGCCCCTGACATTTCATAGCGGTGCATTGTTCCAAGCTCGGCAATACGAACCGGAAGGTCGCGGTAGCTGCGCATTTCGCTCTTGAACACCATCATGTGATGCGGGCAGTTCATCGGACGAAGAACAAGTTCCTCGTTATCCAATACCATTTTCGGGAACATATCTTCCGAGTAGTGCTCCCAGTGACCTGAAGTCTTATACAACTCTACATTCGCAAGTACTGGTGTATAGACATGGTCATAACCCAATCTTTCTTCGAGATCTACGATATAACGCTCCAATGTGCGACGAAGCTTCGATCCGTTTGGAAGCCAGAGCGGTAAGCCTTGACCTACTTGTTGGGAGAACGTGAAGATTTTCAGTTCTTTACCCAGCTTACGGTGATCACGTTTCTTCGCTTCTTCCAAAAGACGGAGATGCTCGTCCAGTTCTGCTTTTTTCACGAATGCCGTACCATAGATCCGTTGAAGCATTTTGTTCTTGGAATCACCGCGCCAGTAAGCGCCTGCAACGCTGAGCAATTTGAACGCTTTGATGCGGCCTGTCGAAGGAACGTGCGGTCCACGGCAGAGGTCGAAGAACTCGCCTTGATCATAGATGGTAAGTACCGAATCTTCTGGCAAATCACGAATTAATTCTAGTTTCAAATTATCATCGAGCTCTGTATAGATGCGAAGCGCTTCGTCACGGCTCACAACACGGCGACGAATCGGAAGATTCTCACCCACGATACGCTCCATTTCCTTCTCGATCTTCGCAAGATCTTCCGGATTCAAGGAGTGCTCCATATCGATATCGTAGTAGAATCCATCTTCAATAACCGGTCCAATACCTAACTTCACATTGTGCTCTTTATACAGACGTTTGATCGCTTGTGCCATCAAATGTGCTGTACTGTGGCGCATCAACTCAAGTCCATCTTGGCTATCGAGGGTCACGATCTCAACCGCTGCATCCGCATCGATCGGTGTATAGACATCCACGATCTTCCCATCGATTTTACCTGCTACTGCATTCTTCTTCAGTCCGCTGCTGATCGATGCTGCAACATCTTCAATGCTGCTTCCTGCCTCGTATTCGCGTACTGCACCATCCGGCAAAGTTACTTTAACTGACATGTTCCCTTTTCCTCCTTCAATATAAAAAAACAACAAAAAACACTCATCCCAGAAAGGGACGAGTGTTATATACCCGTGGTTCCACCCTAATTCGAACGTAATGCTAAGCCCAAATGACTTGTAACAAAAACGTTCCTTAGTGCATTCGGTAACGAGAATGAATCGGATCCATCTACTATCATTCGATGAATCAGCTACAAAGGGGTAAATCGAAGGTGAGCTCTGAAGGAAATTACAGCCGATGTTTCCTCTCTCTGGACAGTTCAACCAAGGACTCATGTCTTTGTCATCGCTATTCGCGATTTAAGTTACCGTTATTATAAATCCATTCGAGGAGGAGGTCAAGCTGTATCCCTTTAACAATTCGTTAATTAATCATGCTGCTGCGCACTTTCACTCAAGTACGGCGAACAGACAGGACAATACACACATAACTGTGCACGGCTTTCGAAAATTTGCTGGATCGTCTTAATCACTTGCAGTTCTGGTTCACGCGTATGGATATAAATCTTCTGCGGTGAGACGGTAATTAAGGTGCTCACAATCATATCCTCGACCTCAATATCATGATCAGGCATCTCAACCACAACACTCGTCATTTGCTTCGTCTCAATCGGACGCATTTGATCATTCAGCAGCACAAATTGATGATCGCCGCGATGCATCACATGGGCCACAGGAATTTTAGTCTCCTGCACGAACACAAAATATTTAAGCAGTGCGATAAACTCATGATATTGCTGATCGAGAATATACTCATCAACCGCATACTCCACAATGTCACGCAATTCCTTCGTGTAGGCATCCAGACGGAATCGGATAAAGCCTTCCACGTGAAGCGCCGTATTCTCTTCAAAATACTGCGTAATCTCCTGAACGAGCAGCCGTTTGCGCCGTTCGCGATCATCCGGTGTACGGAACTCTTCGTTCGTCTCTTGTAGCAGTTCCATACAATACGTCTCGATTTTATCTAGATCCTCTGATCGTTTGTAATGAAATTCTTTGCGAATAATGCGGCGTAGTACCGCACGTTCTTTGATTTCCAGAATATACTCCGCAAGCACATTCGCCGCCTTACTATAGACCTTCGGCGCGTGCTGCGTCAGCTTAAATCCTGGCAATATGCCATGGCAAATGATCTGGTATTCATGGGAATTCCTCGATTCCGTAAATGTGACGCCTTCCGGCTGCATATGTAAATCAGCGAATTCTTGTTCCATCTGACTATGAAATTTTGACCAGGCTTCATCGGAAGTCGTCGTTATTGTGACTGTAAACAGTTCCATGTGACTTGCTCCTTCCCGAACAATGTTCTTATTCAGTATATGGGCTTTAGGAAACAGATATACAACGAGGATTTTCCCAGCAAGTCCAGAATCAAGGCGAATTTCTCACGGATGCAATAAAAAACAGCTACCGCCAAGGGTAGCTGTTATCAATTAATTCTGCATAATAAAATCGCGTTCAACATTCGATTCTTCTTCAAAGACCCGCAGGATATTATATTTCGTATCCCGTTGCGCAGGGATCTTGCCCGCTTCACGAATTGTCTCTAGAATCGTTCCGATATTCACTTTATGGGTTGCGCCCGCTGCCGAAACGACATTCTCTTCGATCATCGTGCTGCCAAAATCGTTGCAGCCATAGCTTAACGTCTGCTTCCCAACTTCTGGTCCCATCGTAACCCATGAGGATTGGAAATTCGGGATATTGTCGAGATAGATCCGGCTGATCGCAAGTGTCTTCAGATACTCTTCAGGTGTGACGCGTTCCGCCTTCATGTTCGTATTGTCCGGTTGGAAGGTCCACGGAATAAAGGCCAAGAATCCTTTAGACGGATATTGATTGTTAAGACACTCATCCTGTGCAATCCGCACACGATCCAGATGCAGCGCACGCTCATCCATTCCTTCGCCGAAGCCAACAACCATCGTCGCTGTCGTGTTCATGCCGACTTTATGTGCCGTCTGCATCACGTCCATCCAATCCCGCCACGAGCCCTTCAGACGACTAATCTTGCGGCGTGTACGATCATCCAAGATCTCAGCTCCACCACCTGGTAGTGAATCGAGTCCAGCTTCATGAATAGCACGAACGACCTCTTCGAGCGATAAGCCATCTGATACTTCCTTCATCTTCATAATTTCAGCTGGAGAGAAGGAATGCATCGTAATGTTCGGGAACCGCTGCTTAATCTCACGTAATAAATCGGTATAATAGCTAAATGGCAAGTTCGGATTCGTTCCGCCTTGCATCAGAATTTCTGTTCCGTTCACATCGATGGTTTCTTGGATTTTCTGGAAAATCGCCTCATTCGGCAATACATATCCTTCATCCGAGCCAGGTCTGCGGTAAAATGCACAGAATCGGCAATATACATCGCAAATATTCGTATAGTTAATGTTGCGTCCAATGACGAACGTCGTAATCGGATCTGGATGCCATTTCTGCATGATCTGGTTCGCGACATGACCCATCTTCTCCACTTGATCCGATTCAAACAAGGTAATGCATTCTTCTACGTTGATGCGCTCACCTGCTGCAGCTTTATCCAATATGTGATCTACTGACATGTCTGCTCACTCCTTTGCTTCCCCATACTTGTAGATGTAGTTCAAAAAGACATCTTTTGATCACGATGTGTTTCAAGACATCGAATCTTGCGTTCACCCTCGAAGTCCGGTACTCATTTAGGTTTTGCCTAAACTCCGTTCCTCCTTCTTCGGGTTCTCACAACCTTCTCGGTGCTGAAAAGCCGTCTTTTTGAAATTTTTATTTTACTTTCCCCTAAAACACCTGTACTTTTTATCGTAACACATTTCACAAGGAAAAACAGCATCCTAAGATGCTGTTACCGAACGCAATCGATGTATTTTGTGTTTCATTTCATCGAGATAGAGTCGACCATGGCTTGGCATGAATCGTTCCGGCTTCGCAAAAAAGTACCCTTGCCCCATCTCAACATTGTGCCGCATTAGCACGCCTGCTTCTTCTTCTCGTTCGACCCCTTCAGCAATGACTTGGCATTGTATGTCATGCGCGAAGGACATGATCGCTTTGAGCATGGATTCCTTGGCGGCAACGCGATCAATTTCTTGAATGAGCGACTTATCAATTTTGATAATATCCGGAATGATCTCAAGAATAGATTGCAGACTAGAGAAGCCTGCACCTGCATCGTCAATCGCAACGCGAAATCCGAGACTGCGAAGCTTACGGATTACTTGCGAGCTGCTCACATAATCACGCATCAGATGTTGTTCCGTAATTTCGAAGATCACATGACTAGGGCTAATATTTTCTTTCTCAATATACCGTCTAATATTCCGTTCGAAGTGTGGGTGACTCAGCGTCACCGCTGTAATGTTAATAAAGACGGGACTCATGATGCCCCGACCCTTCATTTCTTCGAAGGCCTTCTGGATCACCACGAACTCCAACTCAGACAGCAATTGAACCCGATCCGCATAATCAAACAAGGCCTCTGGCGAGTGAAATATCGTATCGATCGGTCCCCGCGTGAGCACCTCATAACCGTATACTTCGCCCGTCTGGAGATTCAAGATCGGCTGCGTAAGAACCGTAATATCCTTGTATTCAATAATTTGACTTAATTGCTGCTTCAATGAATTGTACGGAATCGGCGCAAGCCCGGCTGCAAGCAGCCAGGCTTCTTGGACAGCGAGGTAGATCCCATGCTTCTCATCATCGATATCTGCAGGGAGCTGTGTCGCACCGCTAATAATCTGAACCGTTAAATCACTCTCTTGTAGTTCAAAATTCAGATCCGTCTGAATCGACTTCCCGATGAGAATGGCAAGCGCATCCGTCTCTTGCGCCAGGAATGGAATCGTCTCACGAATAAAAATGCCATAGACATTGGTCTGAATCATCTTGACCCCGATGAGCCTGGATGCATCGACATATTCAAGAATCGTATCCCGAAGAATATGTTCGAGGACCTTAGTCAGGTGCTGCATTGTATCTGAAGAATGCTGACGAATGAATTGATCAAATTGATGGACACTTAGTAGAATGAGCGAGCATATATGGCCCTGTCGACGGGCCTTACGAACCTGATGAATAACGGGATCCCTCAGCTTAAAGCTCGGTGGCAGAATATTCATGGAACGGTTCGTTCGAGATAACATACAGATGTTCTTCAATCGTTTGATCGATTCATCAAAAAAGGTACCCATACTACGCTCTTATGCCCCCTCGCATCCAGACGTTCTTATTGTCACTATTCTATCACAGCGTAACAAAATATAACAATATTTACCTTATCGTTACACGTCTCGCAGGGCGTTCGATAAATCATCAATCAAATCGTCAACATGCTCAAGCCCTACCGAATAACGAAGCAATCCGTCTGTAATTCCCTTCTCTAGACGAACTTCTCGAGGCATGGAGGCATGAGACATCATGGCTGGGTACGATAAAATGCTCTCTACAGCGCCAAGGCTGACGGCTACGAGCGGGATTTTTACTTTACTGAGCACTTGCTTCGCCCGTTCACCGGAACCGACATCAAATGATACAACTGCGCCATAACCCGTGGACTGTTGTTCATGAATTACACGGCCAGGATGATTCGCTAGGCCTGGATAGTATACCTTCGCAATCGAAGGTTCTTGTTCCAGCCATGCCGCCAGCTTCTTCGCACTCTGCTCCGAATGCGCCATACGCGCTTCAAGCGTCTTCATGCCGCGCATGAGGAGCCAGCTTTCTTGCGTACTAAGCACCGCTCCCATCCCATTCTGCAAATATTTAACTTGGCGGGCAAGCTCTTCTGTAGCTGTGACAGCTAGTCCAGCAAGCACATCACTGTGACCGCCTAAGAACTTCGTCGCACTATGCAGTACAAGGTCCACACCAAGCTCAATAGGACGTTGATGATACGGTGTCATAAACGTATTATCCAGCATCGTTAGGAGGCCGTGTTCCTTCGCCCATGAAGTGACAGCGGCAATATCGGTAATTTTGAGCGTCGGATTTGACGGTGTCTCCATAAATACAGCTTTTGTATTCGGCTTCAGAGCGCTCTTCACTTGATCGAGATCCGTCATATCGACGAACGTCGTCTCAATGTTCATCCGACTTAGGATGGTCGTTAGGAAACGATAGGTCCCCCCGTACACATCTTCCGTCACGATCACATGATCTCCTGCGGATAACAACATGAAAGCGGTAGAGATCGCTGACATCCCGGACGGGAAAGCATACCCATTCGTTCCGCCCTCAAGCAAGGCGATATAGTCTTCTAGCGCTTGGCGTGTCGGATTCCCCGAACGGGAATAGTCATACGTCGGCGGATTGAAGATATCATGATGGTGGAAAGTTGATGCTTGATAAATCGGGACACTGGAAGCACCCGTCGTCTCGTCGATTTCACTTCCGAAATGAATCAACTTCGTTGCAAATTTACGATTCCGTTCTGATCCTTCTGCATGTGCCACGACTATGCCCCCTCGATCTCTTGTCTTGCAAGCTCAATTGCACGGCCTAAATCCGCAATAATATCATCGGCATGCTCAATCCCCACGGAGAAGCGCAGGAGACGATCGTCTACACCGACCTTCTCACGAATTTCAATCGGAATATCCGCATGGGTCTGCACGGCTGGATACGTCATCAACGACTCTACTCCGCCAAGGCTCTCGGCAAAAGCAATCAATTGAATATGACGTAATATCGGCTCAATATATTTTGCTTCCTTCATTTTGAAGGAGAAAATGCCCGTATTGCCTGAGGCTTGCTTCTTCTGAATTTCATAGCCCGGATGTCCCGGCAGACCTGGGAAATAGACTTGATCAACAAGCGGATGCTCCTGCAAATACGTAGCAACCCGTGTCGCATTATATTCATGACGCTCCATCCGCAGCGCTAATGTTTTCATGCCGCGCATTAACTGATAGCTGTCACTTGGACTCAGTACAGCACCAATCGAATTGTGCAGGAATCCTGTATACTCTGATAGCTCCTTGCCTTTCGTAATGATCAGTCCGGCGAGCACATCATTATGTCCGCCCAAATATTTCGTCGCACTGTGCACCACAATATCTGCACCTAGCTCAATCGGACGTTGCAAGAATGGTGTTAACAAGGTGTTATCGACAATCGATAACAAATTTTTTCGCTTCGCCCATGCCGCTACAGCTTCAATATCTGTGATCATCATCAGTGGATTCGTTGGTGTCTCGATAATAACCGCCTTCGTATTCGGCTGTGCCACTTCTTCCAGGGCATCGAAATCATTTGTATCCACATAAGAAGCTGTCACGCCAAAGCGCGACATAATTTTCTCGATTAACCGGTAAGTACCCCCGTATAGATCCAGCGAGACGATCAGATGATCGCCTTGACCGAACATGGCAAATACGGTCTGAAGCGCCGCCATTCCAGAGCTACAGGCAAACGCTGCATCGCCGCTCTCGAGTTTAGCTACCGCTTCTTCCAAGACGCTGCGCGTCGGATTCTTCGTCCGAATATAATCGAATCCCGTGCTCTGTCCTAGCTTCGGATGACGAAACGCAGTTGCTTGATATATAGGATAATTAATCGCTCCCGTAACAGGTTCCTGCACAGAACCAATCTGTGCGAGACGACTTTCAATTTTCAAATCTTCTGACATGTCTAGATATCCTCCTCTGTCCTATTAAATGCCTGCGCCAAGGTCAAATGGTGTCTCTTGATATACATAGTAATTCAGCCAATTAGAGAATAATAAGTTGGCATGCGCACGCCATAGCGATAAAGGCACCCGTGATGGATCATCCTTCGGATAGTAGTTCTTCGGAATTTCGACATCAAGTCCTTTGGCAACATCACGGTCATACTCCCATTTTAATGTAAGCGGGTCATACTCGGAATGGCCTGTCACGAAAATTTGCTTGCCGTCTTTGGTCGCAACGATATAGATTCCTGATTCTTCGGATTCCGATAAAATCTCTAGGTTCTCATTAAGCTCGATATCTTCACGTCTTACCTCGGTATGACGGGATTGTGGTACGTAGAACTGCTCGTCGAATCCACGCAATAAGCTGATATTCGGCGTTGTAATCACATGCGGGTATACGCCAAAACACTTCTCTTCCAAAGAATATTTGGGTACGCCAAAGTGATAATACAGACCTGCTTGGGAGGCCCAACAGATATGCATGGTTGATGTTACGTTCGTCTTACTCCATTCGAAGATTTGTTCAAGCTCTTCCCAATAGTTCACTTCTTCGAACTCCATTTGTTCGACAGGCGCTCCCGTTACGATCATGCCGTCAAACCGGCGATGGCGAATATCTTCAAAGGTATGGTAGAACGTCTCGAGATGCTCTGCCGATGTATTTTTCGACGTATGGGATTTGGGATGAAGAAGAACCACCTCGACCTGCAGCGGGGTATTCCCGATGAGGCGCAGCAGCTGTGTCTCTGTCGTTTCCTTCGTTGGCATCAAATTTAAGATCACAATCTGAAGCGGACGAATGTCTTGATGGTATGCAACACTCTCATCCATCACAAAAATATTCTCATTAGTTAATATTTCTTTCGCTGGCAATGCATCTGGAATTTTAATCGGCATGCGTCATTCACTCCTTTGTGGGATTCTTAAACCATTTGATGGGGTATTGCTCGGAGGGTACAAAAAAAGGCCTCCACAGAGAAGGCCTACGTTAATATATCCGGCGCTTCTCTTATCTCTCAGCAACGAAATCCATTCGTTTCCGCAAGAATTAGCACCGTGCTTTTCAGTCGGTTGCCGGGTATCATCGGGCTAGTCCCTCCACCTACTCTTGATAAGAATTTAGCAAAACCTTATTTGGTTTTTTTTACATAACCCTACTTTAATCCAATTTGAAACAGACGTCAATACACTTCCATCAGCTTCATCCATCCCATGCTGAGGAACGCACCATTCTTCGGTCCGCGCCATATTCTACATTAACTTGGTTCACCGTTTTTTTCATTGCTTGTAAGATATAAGCGCGTTATACTAAGACGAGTGTTCCAAGAGATGAAACATAAAGTAGAGGTGAGTAAGGATGGAAGGCGACCCTATACCGCAGAGGACAATGTCACATATACAACTAAATAGGAATGAAATCTGTCGGTTGTGCCTGAAATCTGTGTAACAACGCATCTTTTGGCCTGCCTTCTGGTTTCATTCGGGAAGAGGAGTGAAATCAGATGAAAATCCGGTTGGTACAAGAAGGTGTGTTCACCGTCATCGAAGATATTAACCAAACGATCATCCCGCCAGAGAACGGCTTCTACTGGATTGATGCAGATGTTGAAGATCTGATCGTCCTGCAGCCGTTATTCACGTTGCATGATTTGGCCGTGGAGGACTGCCTCAGTGAAGAGGAACAACGTCCGAAGATCGAAATTTATGAAGGACATTATTTTATCGTTATTAACAGCATTCGATTTGATGATGAGGAGATTTTCCTACGCGCCCTAAGCATGTTCCTGGGCAAACATTATATTATTACGGTAACGAAGCAGAAGATCAATGAGCTCCGCACAGTGAAACCTATTCTGTGGGAACAGGAAGTCAATCGACCTGATAACTTCTTATATCATTTGGTCGACCTTGTCGTCGACAGCTATTTCTCTGTCGGAGATCGCATCGAAGACCGCATTGAACATCTCGAAGAAGATATCGTGCTTCATACGAAGAAGACCCATTTGAACGAAATTATCGGTCTGCGAAGCGAAATCCTGTGGCTCAAGAAGGTTCTTGGACCGCAGAAAGACGTGATCGCGACCTTAAATAAGAAAGATCTGCGTCTTATCGACGATCAGCTGCAGAAATACTTCAGCGACATCTATGAGAATGCCGTCAAAATATCCGAGACCTTCGACACGTTCCGCGACCTGATGGCCAACTTACGAGAAGCTTATCAGTCCAGCGTCGCGAACCGAGCGAATGAGATCATGAGAGTCTTCACGGCGCTGACGACCATCTTCATGCCGATGACGATCATCACAGGGATCTACGGGATGAACTTCACCCACATTCCTGAGCTTAATTGGGATTACGGATATTACATTGTTTTAGGGGCGATGCTCTGCCTCGGATTCGGGATGTATTTCCTATTCAAGAAAAAAAACTGGCTATAACAACTTCTTGGTGCTGATAAGTCGATTTTTCTAACATAATTAATGCAGGACTTGATCTGAACTGCTGCGCTTAGCAGTGTAGATCAAGTCCTGTTTTTCATTTATCCTGCCTGACGTTGTTGATTGTCTATCTCCCGCTGACGCCGATAACGAATACGAACCAACCGAATACGCTCGTAATACATGGCCGCTTGCTCTCCTTGCAGCCCCGTATCCCCATAGACCTCGAGCAAGATCGGCTTCAAATATCGATACCCATCGCGCTCAATAGCCGACCATATGGCGGCCTGCTCCTCTAGAGGCACCTGCTGGAGCTCTTCTTCGATCAGACGCTCGATATCATACCCTTCCCGATCAAGACTTTCGAGCGCAATCAGAATATTCCGACGCGACATGCTGCAATACTGCTCCAGATCTGTGATGGAACAACCCTGCTGAATTCCTTCCAGCAAACGTTTCTGTTCTGCAAGCCGATCCATTTCCTGCTTATATTTTTGTTCTTTTTGCTTATACAGCCATTGGGCATATTCTTCCCGAGTCACCTGTTCTTTGACCCAATCCAGCGGAAACACTGTCGTTCGTTCAGTATCTTGAAGCAAGCTTACGATCTCCTCGCCATAGAGGTTCACCTTGTTCTCTCCGAAGCCAGGCAGTTGAAGTAACTCCTCCATCGTCTGCGGTACATAGACGCTGAGTAGGCGCAGCATACGGTTCGTCGCAATGAAATAAGGAGCCTTCTTGTCAGCAGTGGCGCGAGATCTACGCCATTGACTTAACATGGCATATAACGATTCATTCGGATATAAATCGCTATAGCAAGCGAGCAGCTGCGACCGAACCAATCGTCCCGAGTGCTCCGCATCACTCATCATTCCATCAATAATCGGAGCGTACCCTTCCCCTAACTTCACCGCAATACCATGTCGAAATGTGGTTAGAAGCTCCTCCCAGGACGTACCCGAGTACCATACCGATTGTTCCATCTTTCCATGGTAGGGTTCACTCCATACAAGCTGCCACACCCCATGTGCCTCACCAATCGATAATTGCGATGTAATAGTCCCATCTGATTCTTGCTTCCTTTCAAACGTGTTCAGAAAAACGATATTCATCATCCACCTCCAAAAAGTTCATGAACGCACGCAAAAAAGCACCCCTCTTATATAAGATAAGAGAGGTGCTTCCTCATTCGTCCGTTCATGCAATTGAGATCATCATAGCATAATTCCAAATTCTGGGCAAGTATAGGGAGACAAAAGTTTTCAAATAACTATAGGTACAGAAATTATAGTTCCTGTTCTTCCCAAATTCCGCTATAATGACCTCATAATCATTGAAGGAGTGACATCCATGTCTCAGCACGAGTTAGATTTTCTATCGGATTCAACGGAAGCAACGACGACGCGATTTGTGACATTCATTGGCGCAAGCTATAAACGGTTCGACCTCGCCATCATGACAACCAACCGCTTCTACGGGAAGAAATTAGTTACTGATCTACAGAGCGGTATTACGGCAATTATCGGTGAAGAAGACTTAGAGGAAGAAGGCTACTTGGAATTCACCTTCAAACTGTCGGAAGAGGAAGCAAGCGACCTGCGCGAATTCCTCCACATGGTTGTAGGCCCGACTGTCTTCACAGATTAATTACAATCCATCGATATAGAAAAAGGCTACCTTACTCATCGAGCAAGGTAGCCTTCTTTCTGTTTCACTGCAAATTCATGCCGAACAGCAGCATGTTGCTCAGCGGTCTACCTGCTGACGTAAGGACTCTCCCATTGGCATAGAGGCCGGATGATGCGCCCCCGTCCAAATTCATTGCCTGCTGCGCTCCAAGCTTCTGCATCACTTGTGCCCACGCTTGAATTGTCGCTCCATTGACCGTTGCAATCATAATGGAGCCATCCTTCATGACAGCAATCCCGCTTCGCGCACCGCCGCTGGTCAAAATTTTGGCAGATGTAAACCCTTCGGCCGTCGGATTCACCGCGAGCTTACCATCTTTCACAAGTCTTGGGCCCGCCCCAACTGCGGTGATGACATCTCCCCAAGGGATCTCATTGCCTTTCAGGTCCTTATAGTGAACTTCATATGATGCCATTGCACCCACTTTAAATCGTTTTGCTTGCCCTGTCTCGCTACCGTTAAAGACAAGCACATAACCATTCGCTGGGATCGCGACATCTTGATTTTGCGTCACTTTGGTGACTACGCCTTTATCTACGACAACCATCTCACCATAGTTAAATCCAATGGTTTTACCCCGTGCCGGCGTGTAGAGAATGCTGCTCGATTTCCCTTTAACGGGCGTTCGATTTGCAAAATAGACATAATAACTGCCGCTCTTGCCGCTGTCCGGATCGTAGACACTCCCCGTAACAGATACCCGTAAATGATCCATCCGAACTTGGCCATTTTTCGTAAATCCGATCGTTGTCCCGGTGTTACCAATATGCGCAAGCTGACCATTCTGTATGATCATGCCATAAGGCTCTGGGATGCCGCCATAGGCTTCAAAGTATGTGCCATTGATACCATAATCCGCATGATACCGTTTAACAATGTCTTTCATATTAGCTGTCTGACCAACCTTGCCGCCTGCCAGACCTACTTGTACACCGATATTTTTCGGCATCGTCACGGTCTGTACCGTATAAGTACGTCCGCCTACGGCAACCTTCTTCATCTCGACTTTTGGTTGGTAAGCAAGCTTCTGCGTTCCTTTCGAGGAAGATGTCGTACTGCCCGCAGTACCTCCTTGCCCTGCTGCCGTAGCCATGACAGCTCCGGTAAGACTGAGGACAAGTGTGAGGACGATGGTCCGAATAAACTTAGTTGACATGCTGACTGTTACACCCCGATCAATGAATTTAAACTCTGCATTTCTAACTCTGCAAATTTGCGTTCAATTTGTGTACGATCTAAGGTGAATTCGCAGTTGTCTATCGAACAGACGAGCGGCACATCGCAACGAATACGTGCTAAATCGCGAGATAAGTGCAGCATGTCGATGTCCGCTTCAATTTTGGTACGCACGGCTTTGGTCAGTTCATGAAGGTTCTCTAAGATTCCTTCTACGGATTCGTATTGTTGAACGAGCTTGTAAGCTGTTTTCTCTCCAATCCCGCGAACACCCGGATAGTTATCACTGGTGTCCCCCATCAAGCCTTTCACATCGATCACTTGCGCCGGTGTGAGTTGACGTTCTTCCATGAGTGTGGACGGATTGTAGACCATATAATTCCCGTGTCCTTTTTTCATAATGATGACATGGACACGCTCGTCAACCAATTGCAGCATATCGTGATCGCCGGTCAGGATATAGATATCCATGTCAGATCCATATTGCTTGGCAATCGTACCGATACAGTCATCGGCCTCGTATCCAACTTCACCGATATTCGGAATGCCGAAGCTCTCCATCACTTCACGAATTAAGCTGAATTGCGGGATAAGATCTTCTGGTGCTTCGCCGCGATTAGCTTTGTAATCCGAGAATTGCTCGGTACGAAACGTCTTGCTCCCCATATCCCAACAGCAAGCGATATGCGTTGGATCGAATTTCGATACGGCATCCCAGAAATAACGAATGAATCCATAGATCGCATTCGTCGGAATGCCTGAACTTGTCTTGCGAATATAACCGCCATATGCTGTCGCATAATAAGCGCGGAATAACAAAGCCATCCCGTCGACGAGGAGTAACTTCTGTTTATTGTGTTCCACCTTTGGATCTCTCCTAACTCTAATCTAGTAACAATCCTGTAAGTAACATCCTATTATTCTAGCATAGTACGCTCGTGACTGCCCGGCCTCTTTTTGCCATTATAGAGGTTGTTCAAAAGTCATCATTTGATCACGAAGTAGTCCGTGAAGCATATTCAACATCGAATCTTGCATTCACCCTCGAAGTCCGGTACTCATTTAGGTATCTCCTAAACTCCGTTCCTCCTTCTTCGGGTTCTCGCAACCTTCTCGGTGCTGAAATGCCGACTTTTTGAACACGCATTATAATATCAGACCCCAGGGATCAGCCCCAGCTGGTCTCGTACTGCTCTTCTTTGAATCCAACCGTAACTTGTTTCCCATCCGTAACAATCGGGCGTTTGATCAATCGGCCGTTTGATGCCATCAGCTTGACTTGTTCCTCCGCGCTCATCTTAGGCAGCTTGTCCTTCAGCTGCATTTCCCGATAGACTTCACCCGAAGTATTCCAGAATTTCTTCAATTCAAGGCCGCTATTTTCGATTAATGCCTTTAGCTCCGCTTCCGTCGGCGCAACCTCGAAGATATCCTGCAGCTCCAGCTCATGCCCTTTCGCTTGAAGCGATTTAATGGCGCTGCGGCATGTGCCGCATTTCGTATAATGATAGACTTTTAACTTGGACATCTATATTTCTCCTTTTAAACAAGCACTTATAATGCTAACTAAGTTAATTCGTTCTGCATCGCGTCTTGCAGCTGCTGAAGGTCATTCGGCAATTCTGCGGTAAATTCCATCCATTGCTTCGTGATCGGATGCGTAAGACCAAGCTTCCAAGCATGCAGCGCATGCCGATCCATTCGCGCGTCTAACGCCTTTGCCTTAACATCTGTATCTTCGTCAACGAGAACTAGAAACTTGTACATTTTATCACCGATTAATGGACAGCCGATGGATTGCATATGCACGCGAATTTGATGGGTGCGGCCTGTCTCCAGCTTTAGTTGAATCTTAGCACCCGCAGGCGACTTATAAGATTCCAGCGTTGTATAATGTGTAGTCGATGCATAGCCTGTTGGCGTCACAATGCGAACATGCGGTGATTCCGGGTCACGATCAATCGGACCTTCAATCGTCCCATACTGCGGATCCGGTATCCCATGCACAAAAGCCAAATACTGCTTATCCACTTGCCCTGCAATCATTTGCTCAGAAATATGCTGATGGATATACGGATTCTTCGCGATCGCGAGCACACCCGAGGTCTCTTGATCCAAGCGATGAACAGGCCGGAATCGATAATTCCAGCCCTGCTGCTGCCAGTAATGGACAACTCCATTGGCAAGTGTATTCATATAATGACCATGCGTAGGGTGAACGATGATCCCTGGTTCTTTATGCACGACTAAGAGATGTTCATCCTCGTAAATAATGGTGAAATCAATCGGCTGCGGCAAAATATCATCCGACTGCTCTTGCTCCATCCGAATCTGAACACAATCCCCTGCCTGCACACGAACACTGATATAACGTCGCTCACCATTCACCGTAATCCCATGCTCCGTTAGCTTCAATCTCGACATTAATTTGCGAGATACCATTAATCGATTCGATAGAATCGTCTTTAACAGCATCCCCTCCTCCGATGGAGGAACGATATAAGTGATCGGTTCGTAATATTGTGTCTCGGTTGTCATGGCTCGGAACGGAACACCTCTGCACTGCGAATATATTCAACATCGGGAACACCGCTCCGTACATTCGCCGTTCGAGCGAGCACGAAGAATAAATCCGATAATCGATTCAAATAATGGCGAACCTCGGTATGAATGTCCGCGACACTCCCCAGCTTCACAACAAGTCTTTCCGCACGACGGCATACCGTTCGGCACACGTGAAGCGATGCAGATCCACTGCTTCCACCCGGAAGAATGAACCGTGTCAGCTTCGGATTTTCTTGTTCATAATGATCAATCCATTGTTCTAATTGCGCTGTCATCTCAGCTTGAACTTTGAAGCTCTTCCCATCTGGATTCGCGAAGGCGAGATCCGAGCCGCAATCGAATAGCTCATGTTGAATTTGCAGCAATACGGATCGGATATCTGAGAATCGCTCCCCGCCAAGTTGACTCATCGCTTGACCAACGAAGCAATTCAACTCATCAATTGTTCCATACGTCTCTACTTGAATATGATCTTTCGGCACACGTCCGCCGATGACCGACGTCGTTCCTTGATCCCCCGAGCGAGTATAGATTTTCATCCTAAATCCCTCCCGAATTTCACCTGTTTACTTAATAGTTCCACAGCAATCCCTGATGTTAACAAATACAATTGCTTGCTTCTTGCAGCTAATCGTTCATTAATCGCCGGCAGCCATTCATGAAATAAACGTCGATACGCTACGGTCTCATCCCATCCGCCGTTCATCTCATTGGTAATGACGAGAATTGCACCTTGATAGGCAAGAATAGACTGCACCAGCTGTTCGACGCGCATCTCGACATGCGCTTTCATGTCCTTCTCATCGAGATTGAGCTTGGCAGCAGCCTTTACTTCACTGTAGAGCCATACCGCGATACTATCCACCACGAGCACACGATTCCGCGCCGTGTATGGATTCGACTGCACATTAATCGTATCAATAATTTCAGGAAGTAACGGATCGGTCTCAATAATTTTCCATACAAAGGAGGAGGGAGCCACTTGTTCCTTATCTTTATCCGGCCATCGCGAGACAAGCCACATGCCCGTCTTACCCAATGTCGAAGCCAACTGCAGCGCAAAGCTTGTCTTCCCACTGCCTGCGCCACCTGTTATCATCACCAACAAGTGAGTTCCTCCCTTCCTTCATTTATTTGATCGAAAATCTCACTACCCGCTACTCTACCATCGACTTCAACACTTGCTTTGCAAGTTCAGGATGCGGCGCGTTCGACGGAATAATCACGAACAGATTCTCTAATGCGAACCCAATGGACTTGAACATCTTCATATCATGAATTGGAATTGCGTAGAGATGTTCTTCCTTCTTCTCTTGGTCTTTCCCTGATGCATCCGGTACAAGAACAGTCCCTTCAACAAATCCGCGTTTGTACTTCTCCTTGTCAAATGTATCTTCGAGCGGTGTCGTTCCTGAATTCTTCGCAAAGTTCTTCATATCTTCCTCAGGAACTACCATCATATCATTCGCGCCTACCGCAAGTTCGGCAATCAACTTCTGTATACTGTACATCGCGCTTGCATTTACTTCGACCTTCTTTTCACTTCCGAGCTGCTGCTGCAGCTGAGCCTTCACTTGATCTGTTACTTCCTGCGGTATAACTTGCTGTTGCCCTGGCATCAATAAGATCGTAAGATCTGCCTCATCACCGCAGCCCGCTAAGAGGCCCATCGTAACTAATATCATAAGAATGATTCCGATTCTTTTCATGTACATTGCGTCCCTTCTGCTGTGTGCATCTATACCAACCACTATATCATAAACTTGGAAGACACAAAATAACCCCACAAAGTGGGGAAATCCGCTTCGAAGCTGATTCAGGTACTTTGCGGGGGGGCCCCGAAATAATAATTTCTATATGTTTAAAAAGAAGACTCTGGAAGGTCTTCTCTTCTTCATCAGCTTAACTGCACTTTCATTTCCTGGAAGCAGGTAGACTGACGGAATAATAATGAGATCGTCGTCCCCACACCAACCTGACTCTCTACCTCAATATGACCATCATGCTCGTGAACAAGCTGTCTCGCGATCGCCATGCCAAGACCAGTCCCTTGATGGAGATTCTCGGTCGGAGTGCCTCGGTAATAACGTTCAAATAATCGATCAACCGTCGCCTCATCCATTCCTAACCCCTTATCTTGAATTTCGATTCGAAACGCACCATCCTCTTCGATAGCCATCATCACCTGAATATGTGTATCCGGTGGGTTATGTAATTGTGCATTGGCCAGCAAATTCTCAAGGATACGGCGGAAATATTTCACATCAACCGGGTAATAAATCGGCTGGGCGGCAGGTACAAACTGAATCTGTCGCTGTTCGTGTTGCGGATGCTGTTGCATCTGCAGTACCATTTTGCCGATAAATTCATTCATTTCGATCTCGACCTTCTGCATCGGAACGGCATGATTGTTCAGGCGATAGGTTAGATTGAGATCATCAATCATCTCATCCATATGGAAAGACTTCTCCCGAATAATACACGCGAACTCTTGTATTTCCTCTTGCCGCCATTCATAGGCATTCGATTCGAGTACATGCGCATACCCCATAATCGACGATAAAGGTGTCTTAAGATCATGCGATACACCCGCAATCCACTCTTCACGCGTCGTCTCTAGCTGCTTGCGAATCAGCTCGTTCTTCTGCAGCGACTCTGTTAGGTAGTGCAAGGAGTCGATCATCTCAGCATAGGTCTGAAACCTTCTCTTCATCCGCCCTGACCGGTTCATACTCCGTGCATACCCTTTACGATCCACAGGTTCCATGAACCGTCCCTGCGCCAAATGCTTCAGCCAATCAATCATATGAAGAATTGGCGTTCCGAACCGATGACCATACCATAACGCTATGATAGCTAATAGAATGATAATAATTCCAAGCAAGATACATAGGCTGATGACAAAGACATAGATCATCGCCAAATAAGGATCCTGTGGGGCACCTGAAGCGTCATTCTGAATAGGAAGATGCACTAACCAAGTATTTCCTGTTGCTGGATCAAATACGGACTCCAACTGCGAAGCATACCGCTCAGGATATTGCGTGCGTAAGATAATATCATGTACAGCATATTGGCTTGGTCCATCCGCAGGTTTATGGTAGGAGGCGATCTCTAACCCCTCCGCATTAATGACCTGCACCCACCCCGATAATTGGGAGATTTGAGCAGCAAGTGACCCTGTGATCTGAATCTTCCCATTCTTTAATTCGACCGATTGCAGTAAGGTTCTCTTCATCTGTGCAATAGGATTGTTGACGCCATAAATCAACGTATAGAGATTCCCTTTTCTTTCTTGAATCCACACATATAAGCCATATGGGAACGGTCGCTCCCTCGTCCAATAGCTAGTTAATTCACCGGGATTATACTGACTCGGCAAATCATCCGGCGTCTCAAAATCAGCAATCACCTGGTTACGTTCATTAATCAATTGCAGCCATCCGCCCTGCTCACGAACTTGATCTAATAGTTCAGGATCAAATGTGATTTTCCCATCCTTCTCAGAAAGAGAGTTCATGAGCATGGGCAGACCTGATTTGGCAAAATCACGTTCCTGCTCTAGCTTATTTAGTTTGTCGAATGCAACAAATAGAACCGTTAGAATTAATGTGAGCAGCAGCATACCAACGAACAATAACTGTCTAATATAAATGAAAATAAAACGTCGATTCACGCTCATCCGCTTATTCATCGTTCCTCCGAACGAGCTTATACCCAAGTCCTCGCACCGTCATCAAATATTTCGGCTCTGCCGGATTCGGTTCAATGCGCTCACGAATCCGATGGATATGGACCATCACGGTATTATCATCATTGATGCTATGATCTCCCCATACCCGTTCATACAGCTGCTGCTTACTGAATATTCCGTTCGGATGCTGACAGAAGAATTGGAGCAGTTGGAACACTTGCGCCGGGCAATCCACTCGCTTCCCTTGTACCCAGAGTTCCCCTGCATACGCATCCAGCTGAAAACCACCATAATCATAAAAGCTGATGCTTCGCTCTGCTTCCCGGTTCCCGTTCTTCGCATACCGCCGGAGCTGCGCCTTCACACGTGCAATGACTTCAAGCGGGTTGAAAGGCTTCGTGACGTAGTCATCCGCTCCCAGTGCAAACCCCGTTAATTTATCCAAATCCGTCGTACGAGCTGTTAAGAATAGAATCGGCGCATCGGTCGTCTGCCGAATCCATGGACAAATATCAAACCCACTCTGACCCGGCAGCATCACATCCAGCAAGACCATATCATACGTCACGCGTTGACAGGCCTTAATCGCTTCTTCCCCTGTCGATGCTGTATCTACATTGAGGAACCCCTCTTTATTTAACACCGTTTTTAATAGCTTCAATATCGATGCTTCATCATCAACTAACAAAATTTTAGCATGATTCATCCTGTATTCCCCAATCTTTCGGTACTGCTATCACCATAACATCTTTTGTTTTCTTAGAGTAGAATGTGATCTTAACAGAACCTTAATTTTCATGAACAAGATTAAGGCATTCATAAGATTACGTTATTCGTACGATAAACTCCATCCCTTATGATTGGTTATATCAAGCATAAAGGAGCAAATATACAAATGAATTTGAACCGAAAACCGACTATTCTACTCCATCTCATCTGCATGGTGACTATCGTTGGAACGTTGACTGCCTGTACTCGTGATGGGCAAGACCCACCAACGAATATTGCGTCATCAAGCCACACCACCTCTTCTTCCATCGTGGATGTAAAACCATTCCAGCCAGAGGAGCTACCTGATCTCCTTCTTCAAGGTAAGAATGAGACAGTTTATCAGCAATTCAATGAACAGTTTAAGCAGCAAGTATCATTGAAAGATATGGAGCAGCTATCCGCTTTTCATGAGGGCGTCCAATCCTATACCTTGAAATCGACAATGAAGCTGAGCGGTTCCACCAATTACATTTGGTCGGATGAGCAAGGTACGAAAGGCATTCAAGCCGTATTCGATCCGGAAGGGCGCATATCCGGGCTGCTCCTTGTCCCTTTAGAAACTTTTCCCGAGACGGATGTGAAGAAGACAGCTACGACATTCGCACTTCCATTCCACGGGGAATGGTTCACCTTCTGGGGCGGAACGAATGTCCTTGTCAATTATCACTATGAACATCCAAGTCAGCGTTATGCGTATGATTTTGTGCAACAAAAAGATGGCAGCTCCTATCAAGGCGATGCCACCCAATTATCCAGCTACTACGCCTTCGGCCAGCCTATTGTCGCTTCGGCTCCGGGCAAAGTCGTAGAACTGAAAGATCAAATTCCAGATAACGAGCCTGTAGGGACGATGAATGAAAAAGAGCCTGCAGGAAATTATGTTGTGATCGACCATGGAAATAAAGAGTATAGTTTGTATGCTCATTTACAAAAAGGGTCTGTTAAGGTTAAGGTTGGCGATCAAGTCCACGCCGGAGATATTCTCGGTCTGTGCGGCAACTCTGGCAATTCCAGTGAACCTCATCTTCACTTCCAAGTATCTAACGGCGTGAATCTATTCGAATCCGAATCGATCCGCATCCAATTCGAGAACAATGCAGACTATATTCAAGGAACAACAATAAAGGCGCCGTAACCGGCGCCTTTATTTGTTATGATTTTCGTGGACGAATTCTCATATACTCATTAATCTTCACATCTAGCAGACTACTAATTTGAATAACCATATCAGATGTAAATGATTTCTCTAACAACACGATTTCTTCCATCTTAAGACGTAAAAATTGAATTTCATCCTCCAGAGCAATCGCTGGCGAAAATGAATTTCTCGCTTTGTCGCGCAAATCATATTCTACAGAATACAACACGATCCCTCCCCGGAGTACAAATTCAATGGCGACTTGTGCAAATCTTCTAACATATGATACTAAAAGTGAGACTCATGTTATATTATATCAAAAGTTCCCTATTATTGGTATATTATTTTTCACGAATTTCTCAGTTTCACGAGAAAGTTACCAATTCTGTCAAAGGCTTCGTTCAATTGAGCAACGGATGTCGCATAAGAGCAACGCAAGAATCCTTCACCGCCGAGTCCAAAAACATCCCCTGGAACCGCGGCGACTTTCGCTTCCATCAACAATCTTGTAGCAAATTCTTGCGATGTGAGTCCTGTCGATTGAATCGAAGGGAACGCATAAAATGCGCCTTGCGGTTCATGACATTCCAGCCCGATCTCACGGAAGCTTTTCACAACAAGTCTTCTCCGTTGGTTGTAAGATTCGACCATCCGGTCTTTCTCTTCCATCCCGTTCGTCAAGGCTTCTAATGCAGCAACTTGCCCCATCGTCGGTGCACACATCACCGTGTACTGATGAATCTTCAGCATCGCCGCAATAATCTCCGGATGTCCACAAGCATATCCCATCCGCCAACCCGTCATCGCGAACGCCTTGGAGAACCCACTTACCAGAATCGTCCGATCTTTCATACCCGGCAGCGATGCGAAGCTTACATGCTTCTGGTCGTATGTCAATTCCGCGTAGATCTCGTCCGAGATGACGATCAGATCGTTCTCTTCTACAATCTTCGCAATTGGCAGCCAATCCTCACGCGTCATAATCCCGCCTGTTGGATTGCTCGGATAACAGAGAATAAGTACTTTGGAGCGAGGTGTAATCGCCGCTTTGAGCGATTCCGCCTTTAACTTGAACTGATCCTTCGCAAACGTCTCAATCCCTACTGGAACGCCGCCGCCAATGGCCGTGATCGGCGAATAGGTGATGTAACACGGCTCTGGAATGAGAATTTCATCCCCCGGAGCAATGAGTGCGCGCAGAGCAAGGTCAATCGCTTCACTGCCGCCAACCGTGACGAGCACTTCATTTCCCGGGTCATATTCGACATGGAATTCGTTATTCAAATATTGGCCGATCGCTTCACGAAGCTCTGGAATACCTGCATTAGACGTATATTTCGTCTTGCCGCGCTCTAAGGAATACACGCATGCTTCGCGCACGTGCCATGGAGTACTGAAATCCGGCTCCCCAACACCGAGTGTAATGATATCCTTATTTCCTACTGCCAAGTCAAAAAACTTCCGAATCCCCGATGGCGGAATCGCACGTACAGCAGGCGCTAAATACGATGACATCGATTTGTTTTGTTCTTCCTCTTTTATGATCATGGCTACTCTTCCTTTTCGTTACGGTGAGACAATGAGACGGTGATCGTCTTCATGCTCTTCGAATATGATTCCATCTTGCTTATATTTTTTGAGAATAAAGTGCGTCTTCGTCGATAACACCGAGTCGATCGGCGACAATTTATCCGATACGAAGCTGGCCACTTCCTTCAAGTTCTTCCCTTCTACTTCAACGAGCAAATCATAGGCTCCTGACATGAGATAGACCGACTTTACTTGCGGGAACAAATAAATCCGCTCCGCAATCCCTTCAAAGCCGCGTCCGCGTTCAGGTGTAATCTGAACTTCGATTAGTGCCGTGACTTTATCATCTTCCACTTTGCTCCAGTTCACAACCGTCGCATACTTCACGATGACATGTTCTTCTTCCAGCTCCGCGATGGCCTTCTTAACTTCTGCTTCAGTCACGCCAAGCAATGTGGCGAGCAGCTCCGGATCCCGGCGTGCATCTTCTTTTAACAAGTCTAGAATTTGTAATTTTAACGCGTTCATTCCACAGACCTCCCAAACCATAATAACTATATTACAACGAATACCAACTTCATGCAAAATAAAAAAACCGCTTCTACAGGTGATAAATCCCCTTCAGAAGCGGTACTTGCGATGGGTTACATGTAATACGGATTCTTACCGCTGTTCGTATGCTGCGTTGCTTGCGCTTGCGTATGAGCCAGGAAGGACAGCGATTGGCCACCGCCATTCAACTGCTGCTGTACGAATTGATCCATTTGTTGGTGGTTCTGCTGCACCTGCTGAATTTGTTTGTCAATGGCCTGCTTCAGTGCCGGCTGAGGTTTGGTGTACATATTATTCTGCTGCATGAAGTTATAGAGATCTCCTTGCATGCGAAGGGAATGATTCTGCAGCTCCATGAACATTTGACGAACCATCGGGCAGGAAGCTTCCGTCGTCGCCGTCGTATATTCGCCTACCGTTCTTTTTAAATCTGTCAATATCGTGAATAGCATGTCTTTATCCTGCATGACACCACCAGCATGCTGCTGTTGTTGACCTTGTTGCTGCGAGTACATGGATACTCCTCCTTCGTTATCGGATTATTGCATTTGATATGGGGCGATCGATTGATGGTGCTGCAACGATTGCGTCAACATCTGAATGTGTTGATGATGTTCCCGGAGCATTTGCGTACATAGCTGCTGGACGGCTGGATTCGATGAATTATGCGCAGCGACGGCGCATTGTTTGACGAGCAGATCTTCGTTCGAGATGGAATCGGAAATATAGTCTAATTCTTTGCCGGATAACGGCTGATGGTGCATCATGTTGTGCATGGTTAAATTCCTCCTTATCGGAACACAGTCATTCTGATTCTTACCTAGAATGGGCAATCCGAGAGTCATTTATGTATCTAAATTATCCCCACCCGAAAAAAGAAAAAGCCCCGCACACTTTTGAAGTGCGCGAGGCTTAGATCTTCTAAGAAAATCAGAACAAATCCATACTTAAATAGCGCTCACCCGTATCCGGAGCCATCGCAAGGACACGCTTGCCCGGACCCAGCTTCGCTGCAATCTCTAAAGCCGCCCATACGGTAGCACCTGAAGAAGGCCCTACGAGTATTCCCTCCAGACGAGCAAGGCGTCTTGTCGACTCCAATGCATCCTCATCTGCGACTTGAACAATCTCATCATACACCGATGTATTAAGGATCGATGGAATGAATCCCGGGCTTGTACCTACCAGCTTATGGGGTCCTGGGGAGCCGCCGGACAACACCGGAGATCCCTTCGGTTCAACGACGGCGATATGGAGATTAGGCCATTGTTGCCTAAGTGTCTCTCCTGTGCCGGTAATCGTGCCGCCCGTACCTGCAGAAGCAACAAAGGCATCCAGCTTGCCATCCATTTGTTCGATGATCTCACGAGCTGTTGTATGACGGTGCGCATCAGGGTTCGAGCCATTCTCGAATTGGTTCGGAATGAAACTGTTCTCCATTTGCGCTGCAAGCTCTATTGCTTTCCGAAGCGCACCTGTCATTCGCTCTGCTGCGGGTGTAAGTACAATCTCTGCACCGTATGCTCTTAGCAGATTGATGCGTTCCGCGGTCATATTATCCGGCATCACGAGAATCGCACGATAGCCTTTCGCTGCTGCTGTCATCGCAAGTCCAATGCCTGTATTCCCGCTCGTTGGCTCAATGATCGTTGCACCTGGTCGAAGTAGATCCGCTTGCTCTGCATCAACAATCATCTGATACGCTGCTCGGTCCTTAACACTTCCGCTCGGATTGAACATTTCTAGCTTCACGAACACATCCGCATGGTGATCTGTAACCATTCGCGATAATTGAACAACCGGCGTATCACCGATCAAATCCGTAATATGCTGCACGACACGCGGCATACGCAGCCCTCACTTTCCCTTAACGGCTAAGTCGATTAATCATCTTCTGACGATCTTCGGCTGATAAGACATACGCCACTTGGAAGCATCCTGTACATACATACATGTTCACGTTGAACGGCGCTTCGACGAATGGCTGGCCTACAGCTTCAGGGACATTCGGTTGAAAAGTGTTAGGCGCTGTCGCCTGTTTGCCTGCGAGCACCATATATTCGCGGCAGTACATACATTCAGGCACTTCTTCCTGTTGATCCAAGACTTGCTCAACGGTCTCTTCATAGCGACCCATCTGCTCGTCATCTTCGGTAACGGCATCGAGCTGCACTTGCAGCGTTCGATAACCTTTCAATTCATTATTGCAATGCGGACATTCTTCTTCTGGGCCGATCTCCTCATCCCATACAATCTCTGTATCACACCAAGGACAAATTACTGGTTCCATAGTTATTCCCTCACGATTCTATATGTTTATCCAATAAATAACACCAATTACAATAAAGACCAATGCTAGCACAAATAGCGATCCCCATAAATACTTCATTCGTTCCACGATTCTCCTTCTCTATAAGAGCTTCTAAGACAACCCCGCACTAATAATGAATGATAGCGAGATCGAGATCATCATGGCAATGAGCCCCACGGCCCGATTATCTTTGCCGATCTCTTCATCAATATGAAACACAGGCGTCACAAACTCAAATAAAAAATAGGCAATGATTAAGAGTACGAATCCGAAAGAGGCCCAAGCGAGTGATTCATAAATCGATCGCGCCTCTTGAATACTCGAGCGAAAAATATTGCATATACCAAATATTTTACCACCCGTCGCCATTGCAACAGCCACATTCCCGCGCCGAATTTCTTCCCAACACCGGTATTTGGTAAATAACTCAAAACAAGCTAAGAAGACGATCAGCGCAAGAACAGCGACTGAAAAATAAGCTACCATTGAGAAATAAGGATTTTCTAACAACGTTTCCAGTTGAGATTCCATGCCGATCCTCCTCACCCATCATCTAATCATCGCCCTAAGCTCTCGCTTAAGACAATTCCGCGACCGTCACGCCCGTTCCACCTTCGCCGTAGTTTCCAAGACGATAGCTCTTCACATGGCGATGCTTACGCAAGTATTCTTGAATCCCCGTGCGCAGAATGCCCGTTCCTTTGCCGTGGATAATATAAATCTGACCAAGATTCGATAAGAATGCCTCATCGATGAAACGATCCACTTCCATAAGCGCCTCTTCGAGATTCGCTCCTCGAAGATCGAGCTCCGTACGCACATTCTCATCTCGCGTTCGTTTGACACTCGTAACATGGCGTTGTTGCTGCACTTTCGCTGGCGCTGCAGCCTGTACCATCTCCAGATCATTCAAGCTTACCTTCATCTTCATAATGCCAAGCTGAACAACAGCTTCTGTCCCTGCCGTCTCAACGACATGCCCCCGCTGATTCAAGCTGTAGACCATCACTTCATCTCCCGCCTGGATTGGTCTAGCTTGTTTGGTTTTTGCACGTTTTGGAGTCGAAGTGCGGCGCTCAGGTTCTGCTTCATCCAGCTGGCGACGCGCTGCAATCAACTTGTGCTCCTTAACAGAAGCGCCTTCCTCCATCGCGAGCTTCCGCAAATCTGCAATAATTGTCTCTGCCTCACGACGCGCCTTGATGACCACATCACGTGCTTCTTCTTCGGCCTTAGCAATCATCTTATCGCGCTGTGCATCGAAGCGTTCCCGTTCGCTCTCTTGCTGTTTGCGCAGCGTTTCAAGCTCACGACGCAGCTGCTCCGCACTGACACGCTCAGCCTCTGCACTTAAACGGTTCTCTTCGAGGGAAGCGATCATGCTCTCTACGCGCATATCCTCTTCTTTGACATTGCCGCGCGCATGCTCAATAATTTCATTTGATAATCCAAGCCGTTCTGCAATCGCAAATGCATTACTTCGACCTGGCACACCCACGAGGAGACGATACGTCGGACTAAGCGTCTGTACGTCGAATTCCATGCTCGCGTTAGTGACGCCTTTCCGATCATAGGCATAGGCTTTGAGCTCGCTATAATGCGTCGTTGCCACCATCCGGCAGCCCTTCGCATGGATATGCTCCAAGATCGAGATAGCAAGTGCAGATCCTTCTGCAGGGTCTGTACCTGCCCCCAGCTCATCCAATAGAATGAGGCTCTTCTCCGTCATTTGATGCAAGATCCGAATAATGTTCGTCATATGGCTGGAGAAGGTACTTAGACTCTGTTCAATACTCTGCTCATCGCCAATATCGGCATAGATCGCATCAAACACACACATCTGACTTCCATCTTCGGCTGGAATGAACAATCCAGACATGGCCATCAGACTCAGCAGACCTATGGTCTTCAATGACACAGTCTTACCGCCTGTATTCGGCCCTGTCACAATAATCGAAGTAAACGAATTACCTAACTCTAGATCGATCGGTACTACCTTATCCAGTTCAATCAACGGATGGCGCCCTTTTCGCAGCTTCATAAAGCCGCGATCATTCATGATCGGCAGCGTTGCCTTCATCACATGCGCTAAACGAGCTTTTGCAAACATGAAGTCGAGATCACCCATAATCTCAACATCTGCTCTTAGCAGTTCTTCCTGCTCTCCAGCTTCGGACGATAGACGATACAATATTTTCTCGATTTCACGTTCTTCCTTCAATCTTGCCTCACGGAGTTTGTTGTTCATCGCGACGATTGATTCTGGTTCGATGAACATCGTTGCCCCAGAGCTTGATTGATCATGCACAATACCGCCAAAATGTGAGCGATATTCACTCTTCACTGGAATTACAAATCGATCATTCCGAATGGTAATCAATTGATCCTGAAGCATCTTCGATACCGAAGATGAGCGGATCATCTGTTCCAGCTTCTCTCGAATACGTACCTCACCGTTACGCAGCTCCCTGCGAACAAGGGCAAGCTCGGCACTCGCTTGATCCATCACTTCCGCCTGATCGTCGATGCATGCCTTAATCGAATCTTCGAGCGGCTTCTGGTCCGTAATCAACTGACTCAGTTCATATACGAGCGGCACGGGCTCATCGTCATGCACCTGCTCAATGAAACGTTTCACCCTTCTTCCACCAAAGATCGTATTCGCAATATCGAGCAGCTCATGCGCATTCAGCATACCGCCGATATGGGCACGTCTTAGGCTGTTGCGAATATCAACGACGCCTCCGAACGGCGCGCTTCCTTTGAGTCGATCGATGGTATAAGCTTCGTCCGTTGCTTGCAAGAGCCGCTTCACATCATTTAGAGAAGATACAGGTTGCAGTTCTTCCGCCATTTCTTTTCCAATACTTGTCGAAGCATGGCTTGCTAATCTATGTAAAATCTTCTCATATTCCATCGTTCTAAAAATTTTCTTATCCACTGAGAATTCAGCTCCTCTCGATGTTATTATAGCTGAACCGCGCGTGTAAAGCCATGTTCGAGCTTTTTTTCAGCTGTACTCATAATGTTCGCCAAGAAGGGTAAAATAATCGTTGAACCCGTTGTAATGATTACATCAAAGGAGGATTCACATGAATTTTCTTGGCCACGTTGTTCGATTTATCGTCTCGGCGCTTGTACTACTCGTCGTCAGTTGGATCGTTCCTGCCTTTAAAATCGGAGGATTCTGGAGCGCATTGTTCCTCGCCCTTGCGATTGCCGTCATTGGATGGATCATCGAGAGCATCTTCGGTACGAAGATAACGCCATTTGGACGCGGTATTGTCGGTTTCTTGACGAGCGCGCTCGTCATATGGGTCGCTCAATTTTTTATCGGCGGCGTATCCGTCTCGGTCATCGGCGCGATTCTCGGTGCATTGGTGATCGGACTTATCGATCTATTCATTCCGGTGTCTACCCCTTACGAAGCCGCGAAATGATCTGTGCAGGTCGATAAATCATTAATCGCACCACATATTACAAAAAGAGCGGTTATAACATGCAGTTCCTCCCGCATGTCGTAACCGCTCTTTTTGCTTATTGACCAAGCCACAGCTAAATCCCTGTAATTCGTGCGATAAACTGTGCGGTCGCTGCAATAATATCAGGCATATGAGTGCTGATCTGGCGTGATACCCAGCTACCCTCAAGCATCGATTTCATCTCGGGTGCTTTCATGTATTTCGCCAGATAAATGATGATAATCGAGATGACAATCCATTCAAAGACACCAAATATCGCGCCGGACCAGCGATTCAATCGATGAATCCCCGGTGCCTTCGCAATGAAATTCAGGAAGCCCCCCGCAATGACTAAAGCGTATTTCGTCACTAAGAATAAGACAATAAAGGCAAGAATACTAGAGAGCGTTACATTGAGCCCTGTTGTCTTCCCCAGCCAGCTACTAAATCGCTGATAATAGAGTATCGAAATAATAAAAGAAAAACAAATTCCAAATATCGATACGAACGTATTCACGAACCCACGAATATACCCATAAACTCCGGCAATAATAGCGATCCCAAGCCATATATAATCAATCACGTTTACATGCATATCGAATAACCCTCTATCATTCTGTCCATCCTGTTAGTTCTGATCAATGAGTTCGATCCACTCATTATATTCTTGTTGTAGCTTCGCGTACTCTTCCTGTAGTTTACGATATTCTTCTGCGATTTTGCTCTCTTGATCCGCACCAAGCTCGCGTTCGGATTGAAGTAAACGATATTGGTGGGAAACTACTTCGAATTGTTCTTTCAGAACACTCAGCTCATCATAAGCTTCGTTCAATGACCGCTCGAGCAGCTCGCTGCGTTCCACAGCAGCACGAGTTTTCTCTTGCACTTGGTTAAGCTTCTCCTTCAGTCCGTCACGCTCATCTAGCCATTGCAGCTGATCTAGTTCAAGCTGATCCTTATCCGTTCGAATCCGTTCTGCTGTAACGGCAAGCTCTTCATTGGTCGCAGCCAACTGGGCATTCAATTCCTTAAGCGGTGTGAGTTCTTCTAGAAGCTGCTCGAATTGAAGCTGTTCTTCGGTTAACTTAAACTTCTCATTCTCCAGTTCTTGCTCTAGCAAGCTGTTGCGCGCTGCTAACTCACTCTCCGATGCTCGAATACTATTCTCTCGCTCTTCCAGATCATAAATTTGCGCTTGCAATTGCTTCATGTCCTGCTGCTTCGCTGAAAGACCCGCTTCGAGTTCCATAACCTTCGCTTGAATTGCCGCAAGTTGTTCTTCCATCTGCAGCTTCTCTTCTTGGATCAACTCGTCATAATAGGACTTCGTATCCTCCAGTTCAACTTCCGCGTTCAACTTCACATGTAAGAGATCTTTCTGGGATTTTTCCTTCAGATCCGCGAGCTCCTGCTCATATTGTTGCTTCATTTCGGACAATTCTTGCTCCGAGAGAAGTTTATATTCCGTAAGCTCTTGTTCCGCTTGCAGCATCAATTCCGCAAGCTCCTCTTCAGACTTCTTCTGGAGCTGCTTATACTGAGCAGTAGAGTCCTGCTTCGCTGCTGCGATTTCACGATGGTACTGTTGTTCTGCAGCTTGCTGCTGCAGCTCATATTGTTCCATCAGCTCGGCAAGCTCCTGCTCCGACTGTAATTTCAATGCCGTAAGCTGCTGTTCGGATTGGGTATGCGCATCAGCAAGCTGCAGTTCAAGCTGCGCCTTCATCGTTTCGAATTGCTCTTCGAACTGTGATTTGAGCGCTGCAAGGCGCTGATCGGATTGGGATTTCTGCTGTTCATGCTGCGACTTCACTTCAGAGAGCTGCTTCTCAAGCTGCTCTTTCATGGTCGTAAACTCTGCTTCGTACTTCAACTTCAACTCCGCCAATTGCTTCTCTGCAGTTGTTCTGGTTTGAACCGCATTTGCCTTAACCTCTGTAATTTGTTTCTCGGCTTGCGCCTTCACTTCTGCGATCTGATTCTCGGCTTCTGCTTTCGCTTCTTCCAGCTGTTTCACAGCTTCTGCATTGGCTTCTTGCAGCTGGTGTGCTGCTTGCGCTTTAACATCATTCAACTGCTTATCCGTACCGATTTTCACGATATCAAGCTGCTTCTCAAGTTGTGTAATTTGCTCTTTCAGTTTCCCTTCACTCGACTTCAGCGCCTGTTCACGCTGCACCGCTTGTCCCAATTGCGAACGAAGATCGCCTGCTTCCTTCTTTGCTGCATTCCATTGCCCTTGAAGGGACGATAATTGATAATTCTGTTTTGTCTCTAGCTGAGCCAACTGCTCTTTATGTACACTTTCAGCCTTGGCAGACTGATCCTTGAGCTGTGCTTCACGCTGAGCGAATTCATTCTTATATTTGGACTCTAATTGCGAGAACTCTTTCTGTCGTTCAGCACCCAGCTGCTTCAATTGCTCTTGATGCTTGAGTTCAACTTGCGTCAACTGTTCCTGATGCTCCGTATTCAGCTTCATCATCTGAGCCTTCTGCTCATCAATCACTTTCAATTTCTCTTGCACCTGCTGCTTCTGATCTTCCAGCTGCTTCTGTGCTTGTTCCTGCTGTACAGCCTGTTCAGCGCGATTACGGTGCAATTCCGCCTGAATTCTATCGTGATCCGCTTTGATTTTATCAATATTCTCCTGATGACGACGTGCGTCCATCAGTTGTTCCGCCATATGTACCGCTGCAAGAACAGCGATTCGAGGAACATCAAGTCTTGGATTTCCTTTTGCAATTTCAACCATATGTTCATTGACGTAGTCCGCCACCGTTTTAACGAAGTCTTTACTAGAGGTTCCGACAAGTTTGTATTGTGCTCCGTAGATTTCTACGGTAACGCGGGTACGATCCTCTGTAGTCATGGTCGTTGCCCTCCTTATCATCTTTTTGTACAAAAAAAACAGCCACACCGATTCCTCTGATTACATTCGATGTGACTGTTCGTATTTCCTGCTATTTTCTTAATTCCGCCTCAAAAGATTGTTCCAGGCGGCTTACCACCTTACCATGTACTTCTGTCACTTCTTCATCTGTCAACGTACGCTCTAAATTACGATACACAAGCGAGATCGCCACACTTTTCTTGCCTGCGCCAAGCTTCTCACCCATATAGATGTCGAACACTTGGATAGACTCTAGCAATTCCGATGCTTCTTCACGAGCCGCTGAGACCATATCGCCAACAGCAACTTCTGTCGCCACAACAACCGCAATATCACGCTCTACTGCAGGGAAACGAGGCAATGATTTATACGTCACTTTGAAATCAGCTGCTTCATAAAGAGGTGCAAGCTGCAATTCAGCAATATACGTGTCATCCAAATCTTTGTTCTGTTGAATCTCCGGATGGACTTGACCGATTGCGCCGATCCGTTGCTCGCCAAGATAGATCGATGCCGAACGGCCTGGATGGTAGCCTTGTGGCTTATCGGAAACATAACGAACTTGTTGGTCAACGCCAATGTAAGTAAAGATCGCTTCCAGTACACCTTTCGCATCATAGAAATCGTATTTCATGGCTTTCAGATTCCATTGTGCGGATTGACGGTTCCCTGCAAGCAATAGACCGAACATCGGCTGCTCGCTCGGCAACTCCGTTAATGTCTCTTCATCCGTCGAATAGAGGTTCGCAACTTCGAAGATGGCAACATCTTCTGTCTTCCGGTTCCGGTTGTAAGCTGCATTCTCAAGCAAGCTCGGCACGATACTCGTACGAAGTACGCTGCGCTCTTCACTCATCGGCATGGACAGGGCTACCGCTTTGGATCCTAGCGTTAAGCCGCCGAACAACTCATTTTGAGCTGGATGCGTGAATGAATAGTTCACAACCTCATACAATCCCATGCTTGTTAGCAATTGACGCAATTCACGACGAATTTTTTGCGATTTCGTGTATCCGCCTGGTGTCGTTGCGCCTTCGATCAATGTCGTCGGGATATTGTCGTAGCCGTATAGACGAGCCACCTCTTCGATGAGATCAACATCGACTGTAATATCGCCGCGGCGTTTTGGTACCGATACGGTAACGATATCGCCTTGTTCTGTATATGCAAATTGAAGACGATCGAAGATCGCTTTCACTTCTTCTGCGGATAGGGATGTGCCTAGGTAACGATTTACTTTGGCAAGTGATAATGTTACCACCGCAGGCTCCGACATGCTGACAACAGATTCAACGATCCCTTGCGCAACCGTTCCGCCTGCACATTCTGCCATGAGTGCCGCTGCACGATTCAATGCTGGAATGACCGCTTCCGGGTTCACTTCCTTCTCGAACCGAATGCTTGCTTCCGAACGCAAGCCTAATGAGCGTGATGCCTTACGAACCGAACCGCCGTCAAATTTCGCAGATTCAAGAATAATGCTCACTGTCTCAGCAGAGACTTCCGAGTTCGCTCCACCCATGACACCAGCAATACCAATAGCCTTGTTCTCGCCATCTGTAATGAGCAGCATAGAAGGCTCCAGCTTACGCTCTTGATCGTCAAGCGTCACGAGCACTTCGCCTTCGTTCGCAAGACGAACACCAACTTTGCCGCCTGCGAGTTTGCCGGCATCAAAGGCATGTAACGGCTGTCCGTATTCGAGCATGACGTAGTTCGTAATATCAACAATATTGTTGATTGGACGTACACCAGCTGCCATCAAGCGGTTCTGCATCCATTGCGGGGATGGACCGATCTTCACGCCGCTGATATAACGAGCAGCGTAATGACTGCACAATTCCGTTGCTGTAATGCTCACTTCCACATGATCTTTCGCTTGCGCATTCGAAGACACGGCATCCACGTCTGCTTTCGGCAATTTGACTTCACGGCCGAGAATCGCAGCTACTTCGTATGCTGCACCCAACATGCTTAAGCAATCCGAACGGTTTGGCGTTAGATCCAGTTCAAGTACATGGTCATCGATTGCAAGTACGTCCACAATTGGCGTCCCAACTGGTGTTGCTTCAGGCAAGACCAAGATACCTTCTTGCTGCTCTTTTGGGAGCAGTTTGTCATTGAGGCCAAGCTCTTTCGCCGAGCAGATCATTCCGTGCGATGCTACGCCGCGCAGCTTCGCTTTTTTGATTTCCATGCCGCCAGGCATTACTGCACCCACAAGGGCAACAGGAACCTTCTGGCCTGCGTCCACATTTTTCGCACCGCATACGATTTGCAGCAATTCTTCTTCACCGACATTAACGGTACATACGTTCAATTTATCCGCATCCGGATGTTTTTCCTTCGTCTCCACATAGCCGACAACGACTTTGTTAACACCTTTATTCCGGTTCTCTACAACATCGATTTCGATACCTGCGTATCTAATTTTATCTGCGACTTGCTCCGCAGTGAGATCACTAAGATCGATATAATCCGTTAACCATTGGTAAGATACTCTCATCGCTCATTCACTTCCTTATTCTTGTTAAAGTGTTAAATCCGTGAAAATTGCTTCAAGAAGCGCAAATCATTCGTATATAAATGACGGATATCGTCAATGCCGTATCTCAACATCGCAATCCGGTCAATGCCAAGGCCAAATGCGAAGCCTGAATATTCTTCAGGGTCGTAGCCACCCATACGCAATACTTCCGGATGCACCATACCTGAACCTAGAATTTCCAGCCAGCCTGTATGTTTACAAATGCGGCAGCCATCGCCGCCACAAGTCACGCAAGTCACGTCAACTTCTGCACTAGGCTCTGTGAACGGGAAGAAGCTCGGACGCAAGCGAATTTGCGTATCTTTACCGTACATTTGCTGTACGAATTGCAAAAGCGTCCCTTTTAAGTCGCTCATGCGAATGTTTTTGTCGACCACAAGACCTTCCATTTGGTAGAACTGGAACGAATGCGTCGCATCGTCATCATCGCGGCGGAATACTTTACCCGGGCAGATGATTTTGATCGGACCTTGGCCTTTTTTCGCTTGCATCGTACGAATTTGAACTGGAGAAGTCTGTGTACGCATCAGAATTTCATCCGTCACATAGAATGAATCCTGCATATCGCGCGCTGGATGGTTCTTCGGCAAGTTCAAGGCTTCGAAGTTGTAGAAATCATTCTCCACTTCAGGGCCTTCCGCAATTTCATAGCCCATCCCAATGAAAATATCTTCAATATCTTGAATGACTTTATGAAGCGGATGCAATGCACCTGCGTTCATTGGACGACCCGGTAAAGTCACGTCAATCGTCTCTGCTGCCAGTCGTTGTGCGGTTTCTTCTGCACGGAATTTCTCTTGCAGGTTCGTGATCAATCCTTCGATCGCACCGCGCACTTCATTGGCTACTTGCCCGATAACCGGACGTTCTTCTGCACTCAGGCTTCCCATGCCGCGCAGCACTTCAGTGAGCTCACCTTTTTTACCCAGGTATTTGACGCGCAGATCGTTTAGCTCTTGCGGGTCCAACACTTTAGACAGCGCAGATACTGCGATTTCCTTGAGTTCCTCTAAGCGTTCTTTCATCAACATCAGGTTGACCCCCTTATAGAAATAGTTAATATACCTAACCAACAAAAAAAGGCCTTCTCTCCCGTAAGGGACGAAAAGACCGTGGTACCACCCTTGTTAGACAACACCTCATACACATGCGTGATGCATTCATGCATTCGGATATTCTCTCACTCATCGAATAACGGTTCGAAGCCGGTATCTTCTACTGAACTAGGATTAAGCCTGTCGTTCAAAGAACTGCTCAAGAGTGAATTTCGGCAGCCTATCTCTACAGAGATGCTCTCAATCTTCGGCATCTCCTCCCTGGTCTAGAGGTACTGCGTACTTGTCTCTATCATCGCATTTCACATTCATTCAACAATCAGGTTATATTATATGCAAAAAAGTGCTTTGTTGCAAGCTATCGCACTAACCATCCGCCATCGACACAAAGGACATGACCGTTCACGTAGTCCGATGCACTCGATGCGAGGAAAACAATCGGCCCCTTCAGGTCCTCAGGTGTCCCCCAGCGCCCTGCTGGAATCCGATCGGAAATCGATTGGAATCGATTCTGATCTGCACGAATTTGTGCCGTATTGTCGGTCTCCATATAGCCTGGTGCGATCGCGTTCACCTGCACGCCTTTGGATGCCCATTCGTTCGCCAGCGCCTTCGTAACCCCCGCCACGGCATGCTTACTCGCTGTATATCCAGGCACATTAATTCCACCTTGAAAAGTTAACATCGACGCGATATTGATAATCTTCCCGCTCCCACGTTCAATCATATGTCTGCCAACCTGCTGACAGAGGTAGAATACGGTATTCAAGTTCAGATCAAGTACCGCTTGCCAATCTTCCCAGCTGTGCTGCGCTGCAGGTGTCCTACGAATGATCCCTGCATTGTTCACCAGAATATCTACGCCGCCAAAAGCTTCAATCGCTTGCGTTACAACGTTGTCCAGTACTTCATGCTGGCTCAAATCAGCTTGGATAAAAGCAGTTCTACGACCAAGCTTCTCAATCGCCTTCATCGTCTCGCTCGCATCCGAATAAGATACCGCGATGATGTCAGCACCTGCTTCCGCCAGACCCAGCGCCATCGCTCTTCCAAGCCCGCCAGAGACGCCTGTCACGAGCGCTGTTTTACCTTGCAATTCAAAACTTCCCATCCGAATGACACGCCCTCTCTCAAGATCGATCTATCATGACACCGGCTTGCTGATACTTCAGATAAATTTCCTCAGACAACTTCTCATCGGTAATAATGCCATCTAACTCTTGAATCGCAGCCACCGTTCGAAGCGCACTCCGATCGAACTTCGAATGGTCGACCACCGCATATACTTTCTGTGCCATTTCCAGCATGGCTCTTTTCATCTCAATAAAATCCCCAGTAAACACAGACAAGCCTTGTTCTAAATGAATCCCTGTCGCTGAAATAAACGCTGTCTGCACATTCAACTTCCGCATATATTCGATCGCTTCTGTGCCCGTCAGCATATTCCGAACGCGGTATCCTCCAGGGACGACGAGACGAATCTGATCCTTGGCTGTTAGCACGCCGATAATATGAAGGTCATTCGTAATGACCGTGTACGGCCGATTTTCAAGTAATTTGGCGATTTCAAGGGTCGTGCTTCCCCCGTCCAGTGCAATTACATCATCATGCTCAATATATTTCAGTGCCCGCTCGGCAATTAAAGTCTTGTCTTCACGATGTTGCATGATCGGTTCATGAACAGACAGCATCCCGAATTGATCTTGATGCTTCAGCATGGCTCCCCCATGGACACGGACCAGCAGCCCTTGTTCCTCCAGCTTGCTGAGATCCTCGCGAATCGTCTTGCCTGTCACCTGCAGCTGATCACTGAGTTCATTCACAGACACTTCGCGCTGCGAGAGCAATATTTCCATAATTTTTTCATGCCGCAAAATACTGTTCATTCGTTCCCTACCATCCAATCCCTAAAGTATAGGCACTCATTGTACCACAGCCAAAGGCGTGTTATCTCAGATCCTGCATCGCAACCGCGTCCATATCTTCGAACGTCTGGTTCTCACCCGCCATGCCCCAGATGAATGTATAGTTGTTCGTTCCTACACCGCTATGAATCGACCAGCTTGGCGAGATAATCGCCTGCTCATTACGCATTACCACATGGCGCGTCTCATCCGGCTCACCCATCATATGAAAAACCACACCATCTTGCGGCATATCAAAATACAGGTACACTTCGGATCGGCGGTTATGTGTATGGCATGGCATTGTATTCCACATGTTGCCAGGCTTGAGCAGCGTCATTCCCATCACAAGCTGACAGCTTTTTACACCATTCTGATGGATGAAGCGATAAATCGTACGTTCATTCGAGCTCGTAATACTTCCGAGGTGGTTCGGGGATGCTTCTTCGAGCGCCGATTTGACTGTCGGGTAATGTTGATGAGCTGGCGTTGAGTTCAAGTAGAACCGTGCTGGTGCTGCCTCATCAACACTTTCGAACAAGACTTGCTTTGCGCCAAGTCCTATATATAAGCAATCTTTAGTCTGCATTTCATAACGTTCACCATCGACCGTAATCACGCCCGCCGGACCAATGTTGATGATCCCGATCTCGCGGCGTTCGAGAAAATATTCCGTTCCCATATCCTTCGCATCGGCTTCCAGCTTCACTGGCTCTTTCGTCGGAACAACGCCGCCCACAATAAAGCGATCTACATGCGAATAGACAAGATTCAATTGGCCTGGGGCAAATAACGTCTCGATTAAGAATTCTTGACGCAAACGATCGGTATCAAATTGCTTCACTTCATTCGGGTGGGACGTATAACGGACTTCCATCAGGATCAACTCCAATTTATCGTATTTTCGTTCATTATAGTTCATTTGTTCGTTTATGTATATATTATTTATTTTAATGAACTTAAATGAACATAAAATACACCGCCATTGCCTAAAGAGACGGAACGAAACCTTGGAATCTCATAATCGCAGCCGTGGAACTGAAGGACGGGAACTCGCTGAATGAGGTTCGCATGCTCTGTAACTCCATGATGGAGAACAACAATCGGATGAAGGCGGATAAGACAATAAAATATAAGCCAGACAAATCGATTCTGAAATATAATTTTGATGATGAAATAAAATTAAGTAAGGATGATTTCCTGCAACTAGCTAAAGCGTTTTTTGCAGATATCGAATTCAAATTTTTGTAAACAATCAGAAGGCTGGGTGATGGATCGTGCTGATCTTGAAAAATGCTAGCCTCGCGCTCGCTTTTCTCTTGGAGCTCTGCGCATTCGCAGCACTAGGGTATTGGGGATTCACTCGAAATACCGGGTGGCTCGTTAAAATCATCTTAGGTATTGGCACACCTGTCATCGTTGCATTTATATGGGGCATGTTCGTTGCTCCGAAAGCAACCTATGTTCTTCCTGAGATTTACAAGGAGTTGCTTGCGCTTGCGATCTTTGCGATCGCTGCGCTCGCATTATATGCGGCGGGTAGATCGGGCTGGGCGTTGTGGTTTGCGATTCTCGTCGTCGTGAATCGGGTGTTGATGGTTGTGTGGGAGCAGTAAGGGGATCTGTGAGGGGAATTGTGAAAGAAAAGATTAGGAAGCTATCCGTGGGGGTGGCTCTTTTGTGTATTAGTTTGGCTATCATGTAAATTTGCAGGATAGACAGCCGTAAATGATATGGTTGAGCGCCTATCGTGGATATTTGCATGAACTTTGGTAGAAAGTGCGGGGATCGAGCGTATTGCGGTTGCTATCGTGCTATTTATACAGGATAGCGTAGAAATTGTACCAAAAGGTAGGGCCTATCGTGCAATAATCCAATATAGGTGGTGAGGGGAAGAAATTGAAAGTCCTTCAATTTCGATGAAAGAGAAATCAGAAAAACCAAATCAGTGGCTTTTTATCAAGGGTGATGGGAATACTCCCTCAGTCTCGTCAGCCTCAAATCTCGGCCGCCTCGAACAGCTTCGGGACGCTCGTCCGGGCTCACTCGTGCAATGGCACGATCTCGCCTAAGGGCGGTACTCAACATGAATGATCCTCGGAACTATCCATTCCTCGATCATATAAGTGTTGACGCTCGTCTGGACTCGATCGTGCAGTGCGCACGATCTCACTAACAGACGGTCGAACCCATTACCGTGGCTTCGCTTCCCACACAGTCGCTCTAACATACAAAAAAAGCCACCCAATGGGTGGCTGCTTTTTATCAATTTACAGGTGATGGGAATACTCCCTCAGTCTCGTCAGCCTTAATTTCCGGCTGCCTCGAACAGCTTCGGGACGCTCGTCTGGACTCGATCGTGCAGTGCCACGATCTCACTAACAGACGGTCGAACCCTTACCGTGGGTTCAATTCCCGGCACAGCCGCTCCAAAATCAAAAAGCCACCCATAAAGGGTGGCTACTTTTAATTTTTTACTGGAGCGGGTGATGGGAATCGAACCCACGCTATTAGCTTGGAAGGCTAAAGTTCTACCATTGAACTACACCCGCGCGACCTTTAAAAGGATAAATGGTCGGGATGACACGATTTGAACATGCGACCCCCTGGTCCCAAACCAGGTGCTCTACCAAGCTGAGCTACATCCCGATGCTGCGGTGCTTCTAGTATGTCACCATCGCGGCGACAAGTAATAATATATCACGGTTGATTATTGTTTGCAATAGTTTTTTTGAAAAAAATTTGGAACGACCTTCATCATAGAATAAGGCCGTTCTCAATCGCATAACGCGTTAACTGAACACGATTCTCTAAATGCAATTTCTGCAATATATTTTTGAGATGATTCTTTACGGTATGCTCCGAAATTTTCAACACCTCGGCTACCTCGCGATTGGACTCACCCTTCGCGACCCGCTCCAGAATCTCCTTCTCCCTCGCAGTCAATGGATTCATCGCGGCTTCAGGCTTCAGCTCACGCGGCTGAAACTCCTGCAATAACCGGAATGCCAGCTCCTTCGACATCGGTGCTTCATCGATCGCAATCGCTCGCAAGTATTCATGCCACGCAGAAGGCTTAAGGTTCTTCAACAAATAACCTTGCGCCCCCCGCTTCAATGCCTCGAATAAATGTGTAATATCATCCGAGACGGTGACCATAACAATTTTGACGTAAGGATACGCGGCTTTAATATGTTTGGTCGCCTGCAGTCCATCCATCTCCGGCATGGAAATGTCCATCAAGATTAAATCCGGCATGTACTGCGATGTCAATTCGATCGCCTCAAGCCCGTTCTTCGCTTCGGCAACGACCTCGAATTCAGGATCAATCGATAGAATATCCCGCATCCCTTCACGACCATGTGCATGGTCATCTACAATCAACACTCGAAACGCCTTCATTCCGTTTCCTCCTTTCCTTTCTGAATCCGAACCACCGTAAATCCCTCTTCACGCAGAAACGCAAGCTTCCAGCCCATTTGCCCTGCGCGATCCTTCATCATTTGCAACCCGTATTTCCCTTTAAGCTCATAAGGATATTCCGTGAATCCTCGCCCATTATCTTTCAGTTCACACCGAAACCCCTCGCCAGTCGAGTGGCCTGTCAACCATACCTTCGTCGCCTGCGCATGCTTCTGAACATTCATCAGCGCTTCACGCAGGCAGGCGAACAGCTCGATCTTTTCCTTGGCCGATAGCGGGTCTTCGGACAGCTGCCATTGGAGATGGACTTCCACACCAGTCTCGCGCTTGAATTCCTCGACCATCGTCAAGAGCGACTGCGACCAAGGCAAATCCGCAGCTTCTGGTTCGGTCTGCAGATTGCCGATCGCTTGTCTTACATCCTCATAGACATATCGCACCTTCTCGCGGAGCTTGTCCAATTTGTCGTTACGCTCCTGGTCAGACTTCGCCATCTCCAATTGGTCGAGTTTCACCGAGAGCATGAACAAGGATTGCGAGATGCCATCATGCAACTCACGCGCGAGCTTCTCGCGTTCTTGCAGCGCCGCCTTGACCATCCGCTCTTCGTTCAGCTTCTCCTGTGTCTCTTCCATCTTCTTGAACAAGCCGCGCATCATCGTAATCGTCACCAGGAATACGATCACCGTGGCGAGCACATTGCCTAACTCCATCGAGATATAAGGCAGCAAGAACGTATGCCGCGCATACTCCCAGAGCCCAATCGTAATCGTCGGGATGCATAATATCATCCATTTAAGCGATTTATAAGACATGAAGCCTCATTTCCTTTATTCGTTGTTACCGCGATTCCCTCAACCTTGAAGATACACAAGCCGAGCTGCACCGACAATCCCTGCGTGATCGCCGAGCTGTGCCGGAACAATCGGAACGGTCTCCGAATCTCGATACACCTGCATCACTTTATTATTTACTGCAGATCTAATTCTGTCGAATAAAAATTCGCCTTGTGCGGTAATCGCGCCCCCAATAATCATCGCCGAAGGATTAAAAATATTCAAGAGGTTCGCAAGCCCAACGGCGATAAATTCCGAATAATTGTCAATGATCTCAAGCGCAGCTGCATCGCCTTGCCGTGCAGCTTCGAACAGCAGCTCCGGCGTGCCAAAGTCTGGACCACCCTGCTCTGCTGCGGCCTTCATTTGCCTGATCAACGCCGTTACCGATGCATATTGCTCATAACAGCCCGCGTTGCCGCAGTTGCAAGACACACCACCGTGAACAATCACTTGATGGCCCACTTCTCCTGCGTATCCATCTCTACCTCGGAATGGCTGCTTATTCAGAATGACACAGCCTCCAACACCCGTGCCAAGCGTAATGCAAACAAAGTCGTTCCACGCTTGCCCCGCTCCTGTCCAAGCTTCTCCAAGCGCGGCTGCATTGACATCGTTATCTACCACGGCTGGTAGTCCTGAGACTTGTCGTACCCATTCTGCCGACAGTGCATCCGCCCATCCCGGCAAATTGCCCGTAGCACCCGTCACGCGACCCGTGCTATGCTGCACCTGCCCTGCCGTCCCAACCCCAACGCCAAGGAGCTGAACATCCAGTTCCTCCGCCTTCGCAATCAAAGAACGGATCATCTCCTGCAATCGATTGAGCAAAGAGGACGAGCCGCTCGCTGCCTCGGTCGACATTCTGTCCGTATAGCATAGTTCACCGTTGTCCAAGGCGATTCCCGCCTTAATGTTCGTACCACCAATATCGATCCCTATTGAGCCTCTCCGCATCTCATTCTTCCCCCTTCAGCGCCACAATTTAATATAGTTTATCCATAACCGCCTTCGCAGTCCGTTCAATGGCACGATTCGTCTGTTCCTTCCATTGCATTGAAGTTGCCGTTGTTAGAATATCGAGCACATGAATTTGCGTAATCTTCGATTTGAACGCTCCGCCTTCTAGTGGATTTTCCTTGGTATACGAGAGCAGCACCGCATCCGCATATTGCGTAATGGGAGATTTGGCATGGCTCGTCAGACAGACGAAAAACGCTCCATTCTCCTTCGCGGATCGAACCGTATCCACCACATCCTTCGTGCTCCCTGAGGTAGACACCGCAAACAACACATCATTCGGACGCATTAATGTCGCGGCCATCGCCATCACATGCGAATCGGTTATACACTCCGTATTGAAGCCAAGCCGCATGAATCGATACTTCGCATCCTCAGCCGTATAGGCGGAAGACCCCACGCCGATAAAATAGATTTTACCCGCCCGCTGCATCGCATCGATCGCTTTCTGCATTTCTTGCGTATCTAATAGCGCTAATGTATTCTCCAAAAATGACTTATTCTCCGACGTGATCTTACTAGCAATGGTAGCAAGGGAGTCATCCTCGTGAACATCACCATCTTCGCTTGTTACGCGATGAACCAGTTCTTGCGCAAGAGACAATTTGAACTCCTGATAGCCTTGAAAACCAAGCTTCCGACACAACCGAAGGACGGATGTGTCTCCCGCTCCTGCTTTTTCCGCTAAATCAGTCAACGTCGCATAGACGACACTCTCTGGATCACTTTTAATATAGTCTGCAATCTTCTGCTCGGTACGAGACAATGACTTATACATGCTATCGATCAGTACTAACGTATTCGATCCTTCATTTCCTTTGTTCAATGCTATTCGTTCTCCTTTATTCCGATGGCGGCTCTTCGACTTTCATGGATTGTATCGACGAATCGCTCGGTTATGCTCTGTGGTCTCGTGATCGCTCCACCTACGACGACGGCATATGCACCTATCTGGAGCAATGCTGCTGCCTGTTCAGGTGTGTAAATACGTCCTTCAGCAAACACAGGAATAGGCACTTGCTTCGATAATTCCTGAACAAGTTCCATATCAGGTCCTGCAATCGCTGGACTGTAATCGGTATAGCCAGATAGTGTTGTCGATATAATGTCAAAGCCGAGACGATAAGCCTCAAGGCCTTCTTCAAGGGTCGAGATATCCGCCATCAATAGACACGTATAATTAGCCTTCACCTTCCGGACAATATCCTCCAAATTCTCGCCATCCGGTCTCTCCCGTAAAGTCGCATCCATCGCCACGATGTCCGCCCCTGCCTTTACAACCGCTTCGACATCGTTATATTTCGGGGTTATATAGACTTCTGAATCTGGATAATCGCATTTCCAGAGGCCGATAATCGGTAAATCCACTTGCTCCCGGATTGCAGCAATATCTACAGGCGAATTCGCCCGAATACCTGCTGCTCCACCGCGTGCCGCGGCTACTGCCATCTTGGCCATCACATCACTCCCATGCAAGGCTTCCCCCGATAATGCCTGACACGAGACAATCAATTTCCCTGCAAAACGTTGAATAAGATCCTGTCGATTCATTTTATACACGTCCCAGCTGATAGATTTGGTGAACAATGTAGACTCAATGGTTATTCGGAGTTATCCTCCATTTTTAATTACAATATCGGTTGTTTCCTCCAAATCTTATCATCGCCAGCACGCACTGTAAACCATTTTTATACACAAAAAAACGAGGGCGAATGAAGGAGAGTCCCTTACTACAAAGGGTCCTCGCTTCATCCACACTCGTTCTCTAGCATTTCACATATCTACCGAATACTGCGCGTTGAATCTCTAACAATGAGTTCTGGCTGCAGCTTGACGATCGTGTTCCGCTTGCTTGTGCCTTGAATTTGCTTCATGATTAGATCGACAGCTGTCCTCGCAATTTGCGTCGCAGGCTGTCTAACCGTCGTTAAGTGAGGCCTGAGCGCCTCCGCAAGATATTGATCATCGAATCCAACGATTGATACTTGATCCGGCACCCGGATTCCCGCTTCGGACAATGCATTAATCGCTCCAAAGGCAAGATTATCATCCCCAGCAAAAATGGCCGTCGGCAGCCGGTCCTCTTGAATCCATTTCCGAACAATATCATACCCCTCTGCGATCGAAAATTCTGCTTCCTCCACGATAAAAGGCTCTAATTCAGCTTCTGATAACGCGCGAAGAAAACCTTTCTCACGGTCAATGGAGCTTCGGAACACATGCGGCCCACGAATATGCGCGATACGCGTATGGCCTAATTCAATCAAATATTTCGTTGCATCATATCCACCCTGATCATTGTCGACGATGACACTGGAAACGGACGGAATGTTCAGCTGGTTATCGACCAGCACGAAAGGAAGCTTTCTTTTCTTCAATTCCGTCACGTAATCCAATTCATGAATCGGTGAGAGGATGATAAGGCCATCCACACGCTCTTCTTGAATCAAGTAAGGATTCTTATCTTCTTTGTCCTTGGATACTGACAGCACCAGGAAATATCCATGTGATTCTAATTCTGAAGTAATCTCATGCATAATTTCATCCAGAAAAGAGTCGTGTAATGTCGTTGCAATGAGACCGACGATACGTGTCTTCCCGCGAGCTAGCGACCTTGCAGCCGCATTTGGAACATAGTCCAGCTCTTTGACAGCATCGAGCACCCTTTGCCGATTTTTCTCGCGAACAGAAGGTGAATTATTCAGAACCCGGGATACCGTGACGACGGATAAACCTGATTTTTTTGCCACATCAAAAATACTGACCTTCATCACGATTCTCTCCACCCACTATAGGGCAAACCCTATTTATTCAGACGCTCCAACAATTTTGTGATTTTTTCTTGGATGCCAGGCAGTGCCGCCTCAACCTTCTGATCCCCATTCTGAACGGACTGGAATTCATTAATGAGCAGCTCATTCAATTGCGAATAATTCGAGATCAGATGATTATACGATTCGACACCATATTTGTTAGCACCTTCATACACTTGCTTGATTACTTGAGGATCAACACCCTCGAAGCTATTATAATATTTCTCTTTGGCATTGTCATTGACTGGAGGCGTTCCGCCGCTTAACTCAATCGACTTTTCCTGTACCTCTGTCGTGAGCATGTATTTGATGAACTCATATGCTTCTTTCGGGTGCTTGGAATCTTTCAAGACGAACAATGGATCAACATAGAGCACGCTGCGCACGTCTGGATTCCCACCGATCGGTACCGCGGCAACACCTACTTTGAAGTTAAAGTCCTTCTGACTTGCTAGACTCCATGAACCAACAACCGACATTCCGATTTTACCGGAGAGGAACGGATCGCCGAATTGCCCGGCTACGGCTTTGGAGAAGGCAGGAGGAGGTGCTACCTTCTGATCCCAGATCAGCCCAATCCACTTCTGGTAGGCTGCGATCGCTTCAGGCGAGCCGAAATACGTCTCGCTTGGCTTGCCGCCATTCGTCCACGCGTCATCCGAATACACTTTGGCGCCGAAGTAAGCCGGACGCATATCGAGTTCGCCCCATCCAAAATCGATACCATACTGCGTCTTCGTAATATCATCGGATACCACCGTTAATTTCTTCGCCATCTCAATCATTTTGTCGAATGTCCAGCTCTTATCTTCATAATCCGATGGCGGATACGATACGCCCGCTTTGTCGAACATATCCTTGTTGTACAACATTAGCGTTACGTAGTTGTTCGAAGGAATACCATAGGTCTTCCCATCTACTTTATAGATGTTCATCAATTCGTCTTGAATACCGTAATCCGATGCCTTAAAGTTATCTGCCTTCATAATATCCGTAAGATCTGTCAGCAGCCCCTTATTGTAATACTCCATAAAGCCGCCATAACCGAAGTGAGATGTGATGTCTGGCGATTTTTTGGCAGCAATATTCGCTTGCAGCTTGGAATCAAATTGCTCGTATGGCGCTTTATCGACTTTGACTTTAATGTTCGGGTGTTTGCTCTCGAAATCTGGAATCAACTTCTCCACGAACGTGCGGTCCGGCGAATCAATCGTATAGTAGGTGATCGTCACGGGATCCGAGCTGCTTCCTTCCGAAGAACCCCCCTTCCCACATGCAGATAAGAAGAGTGTTAATAGCATCGATGTTGCTAACATAACAAACCACAGTTTACGACCATTTTTCATTCTTATATCCCCCTTAGTAATTTGTACAATTTGTATACATGAACGAATCGAAGAACGACTATTTAATACCTGTAAGTACAATCCCTTCGGTAAATCGTTTCTGTGCGACAGCGAACAACGCCACAACAGGAATAACCGCCATAATCGCAGCACACATGAGCAGGTTCCAAGGTGCAATTCGGAATTTCGAAGAGATCATGGCCGCCATTCCGATCGGAAGAGTAAATTTCTCCTGCGAATTCAAATACAAGACCGGAGCCAATAGATCATTCCAACTCCATACGAAGGAGAAGATTGCAACCGTCGCAAGTGCGGGACCAGACAACGGTAAGGCAATACTGCGGAACATCCTTAGTTCTGACGCGCCATCGATTTTGCCCGAATCATACAGCTCATTTGGTAAGGTATTAAAGAACTGCCGCAATAAGAAAATTTGATACGCGGACCCGAAAAAAGCTGGGACAATTAACGGCAGGAACGTATCCATCCAATTCATTTCCGAAAACAATAAAAATTGCGGGATCATAATCGCCGGATAAGGCAGCATCATCGTCGAAATCATCAGCATGAACATGAGATTCCGCCCTTTGCCTCGGTATCGCGAGAATCCATAGGCGACAACGGCCGATGAGAAAACGGTTCCAATAACCGTCAACACAGCAATGATGATACTGTTCTGATATAGCACGCCGAATTTAATCTCATCGTTCGTGAACAATTCCTTGAAATTCTCCCATTGAAATGATTGCGGGATCCACGTTGGCGGAAATAACAGCATTTCACTTTTGGTCTTGAGTGACGTCGAGATCATGAAAAAGATCGGTGAGATCATCGCTGCCGTACACACAATTAGAATAAGGAATGCGAGCCCCCGGCTGATGAGTTGTCTGTTCATCATGATTATTTGCCCCCCTCGTAGTACACATAGCGATTGGATGTCTTCATGATGATATACGTGATGATCAATACAGCGATGAGGAGCAGCCAAGCCATGGCAGACGCATAGCCTAACCGGAAATTCTTAAAGGCAGATTCGTATAAATGATAGACGTAAAATCGCGTGGAGTAATTCGGACCGCCTTGGGTCATAACATACGCTGGCGTAAACACTTGGAAGGATTCGATAATCGCCATGATGAGTTGGAATAAGAAGATCGGAGAAATCATCGGGAATGTGACATTCCAGAACGTAGACCACCGGCTTGCGCCATCAAGCTTCGCGGCTTCTAACAAACTTGCAGGTACACCTTGTAGTGCAGCGAGGAAGATCAGCATCCCTGCACCCATTCCCCAGAAGGACATAATAATTAACGCCCACAATGCAAGGTGCTCATCCAAGAACCAGAGCTGAGGCTTCACGCCGAACCAAGACAAGATGTAGTTGAAAAATCCGATTTGGGGATTGAAAATCCAGAACCAGAGCAAGGACATCGATACGCCGGACACCATACTAGGAAAATACATGGCTGTTCGGAAGAACCCTTTGGCTGGAATTTTCTGATTAATCAGCATGGCGAATATTAACGATAGAATCAGGGTAAGCGGCACGCTAATAATCGTGTACTTGAAGGTGACCCAAATGGATTTGTAGAACAAATCGTCTTGGAATAGTTCTTGATAGTTCGTAAGACCAACGAACTTCGGCGAGCTGATGATGTCATAATCCGTGAAGCTGTAAAAGAGTGATGCTGCGATTGGGTATAATGCAAAGATAATAAATCCGATAAGCCACGGCATAATAAAGAGATAGAAATAAAAATTCTCCCTGCCGGATGCGGATAATTTCATCCCGTCACCCTCCCTCTTTGTATTTTATCATCAAAATTAAAGGGCTTTAACTTTTAGGTACAAAAAAAACCTTTAACTTAAGGGGTAACACAGCGTAAGATTTACAGTAATTACTTTGAATCTACTATTAGATGCAAGGATTACTTCGAATCTAGCGATTCATGCTGTATGAACACCTGAAAGTTAAAGGGCTTTAATTTTGATGTATATCAGTATCATATCACCAATGGATAAAATTTCAATATTTTTTTTAGAAAATTAAAATGAAATTTTTTCAGAAGTTGTGCGTAATATTAATGAATGACTTGGAGAAAAATACATACATAACAGAAGGAGATGATCACATGATCGTTGTAACAACTGAAAATATTGCTGGTCACGAAGTGGTCGAAGTCCTTGGTCCTACGTTCGGCGTTGTCGTTCGCGCACGAGGGATTGGCGGAGATATCATGGCATCCCTAAAGGGGATTGTCGGTGGAGAAGTCAAACAATATACGCAAATGATCGAAGACGCGCGTCGCCAAGCGATGGATCGGATGGTACAGAACGCGCATGCCATGGGCGGAGATGCCATTGTCATGATGCGATTTGACAGCGGTGAAGTCGCGCAGAATATGAGTGAAATCGTGGCCTATGGTACGGTGGTCAAAGTGAGACGCTTGCCATGATATGGCTCTTCGGCTATTGGGGATTCCAAATTGTTCTTTTCCTGATCCTCTTATGGCTGAGCTGGGCATATTATGACAAGCGATATCGCAGCAAGTCCAATCAAGACAAAAGCCCGCTCTATTCCGGGGACTATATCAAAACGAATGAAATATTCGTTGATCCGAAGGATGGCTTGACCTATCAAGTTTACTACAATCCCAAGACCGGTGAACGCGAATACGTCGTCATTGACGATAAATGAATATCGAACTTATTCATACCCTATGTAAAATGGAGCCGCGCATTGCGGCTCCATTTTTATTACATTTCCTTGATATCCAGCTTTTCTTTACACGTTCAGATACGCCTGTAACTGACTGACCGGATTTACTACAGCACTCCCATGACATACTTCAAGCTGCCTTGGCTTCAGTTTCTCTACGATACGTGCGCTCTTCATCGCCTGATCCATATCAGCGGTGAACATTGGCATTGGACGCTTCAATTTGCTCCCGCTGCGATTGGAGGTGAATAGATCTCCGGCGAGCAGGATCTCATCACCTTCATGATAGAAGACGACATGCCCTGGCGAATGCCCAGGTGCGAAATAGGGTGTAAGCCCACCGACTGGTAATAATTCTCCTTGCTCATTCACAGGCAGCGGCTGAGCAAGTCCGCGTTTCACATTGAACTCCATCTTCTTGCGACGCGGATACATCCGCTCACCTTCCATATATGGAATCTCTTCTGCATAAGCATAGACCTTCGCACCTGTCTCCTCCACAATCGCATCAATGACACCCACATGATCAATATGTCCGTGCGTCAATACAATCGTGCGAATCGACCCCTGATTCAATTGTTTGACATGCGCCAATACCCCTTGTGCCATGTTCTTCATTCCCGCATCAACTAGTGTCCAGCCACCTTCCGCCTCATCACGGACTAACCACACATGAACAGGAATGAACGGGAAAATGAGCCATCCTTTACCTCTCCAAATTTGCTCCGATACTTGTGTCCACTTCATATTACTACTCTCCCTTTACTGTAAATTGTTGAATCATTCCTGCGATCATGACATCCATTGTTGTCTCAATGACTGGTGTAAGACGTTCCATAAGCACTGACGTGCCCTCTTCATTATCGATATACGTATGCACAATTCCCATTAACATGTAGAAATAGATTCGTGAACAAGTGAGACGTTGCTCTGCCGTGAGCCTGCTTGGTAAATTCGTGATAAGCACCTCTTCAAGTTGGCGGTAAATATCAAGACGCAGCTGATTGAGCGGCAATTCAGGTTCAGCTTCATCCACTCGAACAGACTTGATTGTAATCAATACCGATGCGATGCTGCGATGCTTCAAGCAGAACGTAATCCATTTCATACTGATCTGCTGCAGCACGCTGCGTGACTCGTTCCCGGAGTGGAGTAGTTCATGTGCTTCCGTTTTAAACTCCGTAAGGGGTGGGATCACCAATTGATGCAGCAGATCCTCCTTATCCTTGCAATGCATATAGATCGCCGTATGTGAGCATCCTGCCTGCTTAGCAATTTCTCTCATCGTAACTGCTTGAAATCCCTTCTCTTCAAACAATTCCCCTGCAGCACGCAGGATCCGTTGTTTTGTCTCTTCAGCACGTGCACCTTTTATTTTCGATGGTGTCTGATTCACCAGGAAACCCCCTTAACCCCATAACTAACCATTGGTTACTAACCTTTGGTTATATATTATGCGATAATGAATATTTTGTCAATCCACATCAATAAAAATTTCAATTTAAAGCCGAAACCATCATCCAACGCCACACTTTACATAGAAGCAGCTACTTTATCACAAAATAGAAAAAAACATACGGGAGTGACTGCTACAATGTCCAAGAAATCTCGAACTCACCGCTTACGAAACTTATTGATGTTGACATGTATTTGTCTTGTCTTCGCTTCTTGCAGCAAACCAATGGATCACCCTAAAACTTACAATGCTTCAGGCAGCTTTCACGACCAAGTCGTGCTAACCGAGAAAGACGGCACGGTATGGGTGCCTGTCAAACAAGCGGTTCAATCCTTAGGTTTTCAATTGCATGAGACGCGGAACCGGACGCTGATCGGTTATACCGATCCGATGTATGAGGTACAAACCGACAATCTGGAAGCCACCTCCCTCGGCTCGCCAGTTACCTTAAGTCAAGCGCCAGTTCGCCTAAAAGGTCGATTATATATGTCGACGAATGCCTTGTCCGAACTCTTGCAGACGAAAATGTATTGGAATAAAAATCAGCGCAAAATGATCATCGGCAATTTACAAGACAAAGGACCGATTAATTCCCATATAAAAACGCAAAGTGTTCATGGAATCCGGCCGCTTAGTAATGGAGGCACGAACCCAGAGGCAGTTGTCAATTATGCGCGCAACTATCTTGGGACACCTTATGATTTTGGAGCTCAGCCGTATGCCCAATCCAAAAAATTCGATTGCTCTTCCTTTACTCAGCATGTATTTATTAATTTCGGGGTTAGTTTACCACGTCTCGCAAGGGATCAAGGTAACATGGGAACACCTGTCACGAAGAGCAATATGGCGACGGGCGACCTCGTATTTTTCCGAGTACCTGGTCGATTCAATGATGCTAGCATTCCAGGACATGTTGGTATTTATATGGGGAATGGCAAAATCATTCATACCTGGGGAGATCCCGGCGTACAAATCAGCAATATAACCTCCGGGCACTGGGCGGAGAATCTGTTATTCATCCGCAGAGTATTGTAGGAAGTGCACAAAAAAGGACATGTACACAGCATAAAGCTGTCGCTCATGTCCTTCTTCACATTTATCTCGACGAATCGTCGTCATCAGCCTTCCGTCGTTCTTGTTCTGATCAGCGTATCAACACGTTGTTCCATCTGATCCATATAAGCGCGAACCTCTGGGACATCCTTCTGTTCACCTTGATCCTTCACATACAACTGATCCTTCGATAGCTTTAGAACGGCGAGGAATTCCTTCACCATATCTCCAGTTAGCGTGTTCTCACGATCCTGTGCGAGCTTCTGCAATTCTTGCTTCATCTCCGCCTGAAGCTTGAATGAATCCCAATCGTAGGTCGGTGTATTGTCTAACCCGAACAATACCATGTGCAGTTCATTCAAATACAGCTGCTTGATCCGATCATAACGGGGGGAAGCTGGATAAGAAGTCAGAAACTTCTCAGCATGCAGTGTCCTCTGAATCAGCTCTTCGCGAGAAATAACGAGGCCCGCATCCTTTGCAACAGGCCGATTGGAGTCGTCCGCCATTAATGTGATATAGTCTTGCATTGGTTTCGATACATTCGGTTGGAAAGACTTCAAGGCTTCGTAATCCACGACAGGGAAGATCATTCCTTCCGCGGATTCCAGCTTATATTTCCCCTTCAGTAGATTAGTCATCAAGTCCTTCAACTCCGTATCCTTCACCGTTGACGCTTGCTCCAAGGTAATCGGCCATTTGAGTTGAAGAAGCTTCTGCTGTACTTCAGGATTGCTCACCTGTGCCTCAGCCTCTTGCAGATGAGTTTCATAGAAACCTTCAAGCAGCATGAACATTTGATCCGCTTGTTCTGTCGTTACCCCTTTCATGTATCGCTCCGTTAAGCCAACAGCTTCGGCTACATCCTTCGTCTGCGACAATTCCTTCTGCAGCAAGGCTTCCAGCTTCTCTTGTGGCTTCTTCTCGTTGTCATTCGGTGTTTCCTTGGGCGGCGTTACGATTGGTGTCGAAGTGCCGCTATTCGGGCTAGCCCCTGGGTTGGAGCTGCACGCCGTAGCTGACAAGAACGCACAACATATAGTAATTATGAACATGTATCGTCGCAAAAGATATCCCTCATTTCTTGATGAATCTGAGATACGCACTAGACGCAGAAAGATGGAAGTTTGTTTCAATTGCAATATACAATTGGGCATGAGAAAACCCTATCGAGGCTTATTTCGAAGATGAGCGACCGCGGTCAAAGGTAGGTTTTATCGCCAATAAGAAAGCTGTTTTCGGATGCCGAAAACTTATACTTTCTAATGTGGTAAGAAAAGCCATGAACTCGTATGTTTACGAGTAGCATGGCTTTCGTTTTATGATTTAGGTTTTGTGATTGCCGTTTCCGGAGTCGTTAGGCGGTCATAGAAATCAACAGCCTTATCTTTATCATCCGATGCACGAAGCGCCATCGCAGAGCGTGGATGCTCGTCCAATGTTCCCGTGATCATGTATGGAATGATATAGCCCCACTCTTCGCGCTCACGAAGTGGAACCATGTAGCGCTCAATGATATCAAGGACCGGACGCAAGGAATACTTGCTGTGCTTCAGATGCGTTACAAGAAGCTCTGTCGGGCAGTTCCCAGCGGCACGTCCCATACCGTATACCGACGCATCAAGCAATTCAACGCCTAGCTCTGCAGCAATAAGCGAATTGGAGAATGCCAATTGCATATTGTTGTGCGTATGCACGCCAAGACGTTTGTTCGGCAAATGAAGTTTGAACTTCTCAACGAGATGTTCGATATCGTTATGATCCAGGCTGCCATAGGAATCGACGATATAGACAACATCCACGACACTTTCCCTGATCATTTCGAACGCTTCGAGCAACTCATGCTCCATAACATTCGACAAGGCCATAATGTTCAGCGTCGTCTCATAGCCAAGATCATGGAATTTCTGCACCAAATCAAGCGCTTTATCGACGTCTTTGCTGTAGCATGCAACGCGGATTAGATCCAGCATGCTCTCGCTGCGAGGAAGAATGTCGTTCTCATCCACGCGACCGATATCGACGAGGGCTGATAATTTCGTATTTCCTTTTTGCGGGATGACTTTACGAAGGAAATCATCATTTAGGAAACGCCAAGGTCCGACTTCATCGGCACCTTTTAATAATTTCGGGGAGTTCTTGTAGCCGATTTCCATATAATCAACGCCTGCTTCATTCAATCCAGCATAAAGATTCTGAACGAATTCGATGCTGAAGTCCCAATTATTCACTAGGCCGCCATCACGAATGGTACAATCGACGATTTTACAATGATTTGTCTTCATTAAGCTTGTCTCCTTTGATCCTCTTTTTCATTTCCTTCCATTCTACTTGAATTAGTGTGGTAAATCAAAAGGATTTTCGGCAATTTCCTCAGGGTTTCGACGCAATTTCGCCAAAAAAAAGGATGTTCATTCTCCGGCAAACATGTTATAGTGAAAATGTTCACAATGATAACTATTCTCAATTACTATAAGAAACAAGGGTGACTTTCGATGAACAGCCAAGCAATTGTAAACCTAGCCAGCGTTGCCCCAGGTTCAACCGTGCGCATTCATAGCTGTGCCGATCTCCATGTCCTCGTAAGCAGGAGGCTGCTCGATTTGGGCATTACCATTGGATCAGAGATCCACATGAAACGGAAAGCGCCTTTCGGCGGGCCAATCACTTGTGAATCGAACGGGCAGATGTTCGGTATCCGCAGACAAGAAGCGAAGAAAATCGAGGTGATCTTGGTATGAGAACGATTGCTTTAGCTGGTAATCCGAATACCGGGAAAACCTCACTGTTCAACACCCTCACGAAGTCCTACGAATATGTAGGTAACTGGTCTGGTGTGACGGTCGAAAAGAAGGTAGGGCTGCTGCGGAACAAACAGGGCCAACTCGTAGACCTTCCCGGCATCTATTCCTTACATCCGGTGTCCAGTGACGAAGGTGTTGCTGCGAATTTTCTGCTTACTGAATCGCCGGATGCCGTGTTGAATATCATCGACAGCTCTCAGCTCGAGCGAAATTTCTATCTTACTGTACAGCTGCTTGAATATAACAAGCCCTTTCTCATCGGATTAAACATGATTGATGTCGCTAAGGCACGCGGCATTCATGTCGATACGGATAAATTATCCGACCTTCTGCAGGTCCCTGTTCTACCGATTGTCGCACGTACGGGACAAGGCACGAATCAAATGCTGAGTCATTTATCGGAGCCGAACCTGCCTGTAAGTCAGTTCCAAATTTCATATGGATCCATTGTCGAACAAGCAATAACGGCTTGTATCCGCGCGCTCCCTCAACAAGTGGAGTTGCCGAATCCTCGCTGGTTAAGCTTGCAATTTCTCGAGAATAACCCGGTTGTTATCGAGAAGCTGACCAGCATCATGTCGATAGAACCATTGCGGGCTATCTACGAACAGGCCGAAGAGTCTCTTCGTGCATCGGGAGAAGGCCTGCACCTGCCGCAATTCATCCGCAGTGTGCGAATGGGCTTTATTCGACAGCTTATGGAGCAATGCGTAGACATAAGGCAATCTGAGGCCCATACGCTAACCGAACGGATCGACGCGATCATAACGCATAAATGGCTCGGTCTGCCTATCTTCCTGGCCTTTATGTTCCTGCTGTTCAAGCTAACTTTCGACTGGTTCGGTCAGCCCCTCTCCGATGTATTGGACGGATTCATTGGCGGCCCGATCAGTGACCTAGTAAATCAAGCGCTGACAGCCGTTGGTGCTTCCGAGTTCACCCATGCATTGATCGTCGATGGGATTATTGCTGGCGTAGGCGGTGTTCTCGTCTTCGTCCCACAAATTTTCATGCTGTTCTTCTTAATTTCATTGGTTGAAGACTCCGGATACATGGCTCGCGTGACCCTTGTGATGGATCGCGTCATGGAGATGGTAGGACTCAACGGCAAAGCCTTTATTCCTTTTATTATTGGATTTGGCTGTAATGTGCCGGCGGTGATGGCTGCGAGATCGATCGAGCAGCCGAAGGAACGGCTTGTTACGACGCTTCTCACCCCGCTCATGTCTTGTTCGGCAAGACTGCCGGTCTATAGTCTGTTCGCTGGTGCATTTTTTATCAGCAACAAAGCGGCCGTCGTCTTCTCGTTATACCTGCTTGGCATCGTCATGGCATTAGTCTTAGCCAAGTTGTTCACGCATTTATTCTATACAGGGGAGAAGTCGATCTTCGTCATCGAGATTCCGCCCTACCGTATGCCCCAAGCCCGCTCCTTGCTGCGTAACACGTGGGAAAAAGGGAAAGGCTTCATTCGTAAAGCCGGTACATTCATTCTCGGGGGATCGGTCGTGATCTGGTTCTTATCCTATGCGGGACCCAGTGGGTTCGGCGTCGACATGGATCATAGCTTCCTTGCATGGATAGGGGGCCTATTCGCTCCTATACTTGCACCTCTTGGATTCGGCACTTGGCAAGCGGGAGCATCTCTATTGACAGGGTTTATGGCCAAAGAAGTCGTCGTCTCTACCATGAACATCATCTATCATACACCGGATATGTCAGGCTTAGAGACACAGATCAAGCACGCGTTCTCACCACTGCAAGCTTACAGTTTCATGGCCTTTATTCTTTTGTATGTACCTTGCCTTGCTACAGTTGGCGTCATCCGAAAAGAAACCGCTTCGATGCGGTGGACTTTATTCTCAATTGCATACGGACTCGTGCTTGCTTACACAGTCAGCGTTCTGATCTATCAAATCGGGCTATGGATCGGCTTGACATAGATGTTAATATCACTTGAAGGAGCGATTCGAATATGGTGGATGTTCTAATTATTTCGGTCATCGTCGGTTACTCCGCATGGACATTATACCGATATTTCCGCAAGAGCAGACAAGGCGCATGTGCTTCTTGCTCACAGCATAAATCCTGTCATATGAACCAATGTTCTTCATCACAACGCCCAGAGTCCGAGGACGTCAAGCAATAAAATGAATGCGAAAGGGAGAACGAGCCCAGAATACGGCTCTTTCTCCCTTCTCTTGTTATTATTGATCTTCCTGTGACATGAAGAGCTCCGTAATGGTACGGACCATCTCCCCTGTAGCCCCTTTGCTATCAATCCCACGATCACGCATCAGAAATGCCGTACCGCCTGTATCCAAGTGAATCCACGGGAGTCCTTCCGCGAATGTGCCAATGAATAAGCCCGCCGTAATCGTCGCACCGTGTGAACCCGTGCTATTACGCAAATCGGCAACATCGCTTTTTAGCATATCCCAGAACTCGTCGTATGCAGGCAATTGCCACACCTTCTCGCCCGTCCGTCTGGAAGCAGCGATGAATTCCTGTAAGAACGTCTCATCATTCGTTACCGCGCCGGTTGCCACATCGCCTAGCGCAACGAGCACCGCACCTGTAAGCGTCGCCACATCGATGAGCTTGGTCGCCCCAAGCTGCTTCGCATAGGTCATGCCGTCTGCAAGAACAACACGTCCCTCTGCATCCGTATTCAGAATCTCAATGGTACGTCCGCTGAGTGTCTTCACGATATCCCCGGGTTTAAAAGCACTCGATGATGGCATATTCTCTGCCGATGGGATCACTGCAATGACATTTATTCGAGGACGCAGCTGCGCAATCGCCTGCATGACGCCAAGGACAACAGCCGAACCGCCCATATCGCTAATCATCTCTTCCATCCCTGAGGCTTTCTTCAGCGATATCCCACCTGTATCAAAGGTAATGCCTTTGCCGACAAGACCGAATACATCCTCTGCATCGTCTGCGCCGTGGTATTTGAGCACGATCATGCGAGGAGGATTCGCACTGCCTTGCCCGACTGCGAGCAATCCGCCCATCCCATGGTCTGCAATCTGCTGCTCATCCAGAATATCGACTTCAAGCTGATGTGCGTTCGCAATGCTCACGGCTTCATCAGCAAGCAGCTTCGGTACAAGCATATTGCCTGGCACGTTCGTCAAATCTCGAGCCATATTCGTCGCTTCTGCAACGATCTGCCCTGTGCGTACACCATCCATCCAGTCTTCTGTAGCATCTTCCAAGCCTGCAGATTCACGTAGATAGATCAATTCCGATACACCCTGATATTTAGGTTGGTCCCGGTAATATTTCTTCATCCGATATGCGCCGTGCAAGAATCCTTCAGTCAGTGCACGAGCACATGTATAAGAAGGTCGATCGGTCACAATGACCTCGTGTACAGCAGGTACGATCCAAGCAACAGATGCTGACTTCAACTTTATGACCGCTCTGCCTGCAGCCTGCGCAGCTCGCCTCAGCACATCCGGTTGCAGCTCACGACTTCCAAGTCCCACGAGCATCACCGTCTTGAGTTGGAAAGCGCCGCCGACCGGCATCGAATAGATCTGATTGGGTTTGGCTTCGAATAAGCCTTGGGCTGCAGTCGCCTGCAATAGCGCATCCAAATCCGGATGAATGCTTCCCGACTTCAACTGTTCTTTGCGGATTGGCCAGATGATGACTTCCGTCTGCGCACTTGCTAACCAGGTCATCGCATCACACCGTATCGTTGTTTTCATGGTTGTCTGATCACCAGTCCTTCATCGTTTATGCTTCATTATATTCACAATTATGCCCAGTAATCGATTATACGCTGTATTTTCACAACAAAAAAGGCGGCAATTTGTCTGCCGACTTTCGTTTATTTTCCATGATCGGACGAAGATTTCGTATTGAAAAAGGCTTTTATAAGGTACAATTCCATTCTCCCTCATAAAAGCCTTTTTAATTTAAACTACCTCAAATTGCGCATTGAGCCACTGGCAGCGTAAGTATGAATTCAGTCCCGACACCAACTTGACTATCCACCTGTATCGAACCGCCGTGATTTTTGATAATCCGCTCACTAACCGATAGACCTAATCCCGTGCCTGACGGCTTGGTCGTATAGAACGGTTCGAACAGCTTCTTCTGCGCGAGCTTGCTCATCCCTTTGCCATTATCCCGAATCATAATTTTCAACTGTTCACCGGTGTTCTTCACCACAAGCTCAATAAGACCTGGCACTTGCTTCCCGGATTCACAGATCGCATCCATCGAATTTTTCATCAGATTCAGCATGACTTGCTTCATCTGCTTCACATCAATCGCTACTTGCCAATCCGTAATCGATTCCTCCAGTACTCGAATCTGACATCCACGCATCAACGCCTCACTCTCTATCAGCATGATGACCTCACGAAGCAGCGAATGAATTCCCATACAGGATTTCTCTGGTTTCGTAGGCTTGGACGAATTCAAAAATTCATAAATAATATCATTGGCGCGGTCGATTTCCGTTAGTATAATGCGCGAATATTCTTCCTTCCCGATCGCCATCAAATAGGGCTTCAATAATTGGATAAACCCTCGAATGGCTGTAAGCGGATTCCGAATTTCATGCGCAATCGCCGCAGAAATCTGTCCTAGCATGACCAGCTTGTCCTGCTGATACGTCGTCTGTTCGACATCCTTATATACCGAGACGTCTTTGATCGTAAGCATGCAATACCCACCCATACGAACGGAGTTCGTGATCGTGATAAGCCAGTGCCGGTTGCTCACATCCATGAGTTCATACCGGGTCAGCTTGTGCCTGAGCACGGCTTTGGTCACTTGAACGATCATCGAGCGGAACTCTCGCTTGAGCGCCGGATGGCGCATCAACTGCTTGAGCGAATAACCTTGCAGCGTATCCTCAGATATTTCGAGTAAACGTAACAATTCCTGATTGGTGAAACATAATGTCCCACCCGAATCGAATAATAATACGCCGCTATCCAACTGCTGGAGTGCATTCTCATATACGTGGTTCCGAAGATCTACCGCCAAAGCTATACCTCCCTTAGCTAAAAATGCAACTTTATCACCATCATAGTAAAAAAATGGCAAATTGGTCAACCATAGATCCTGTCGAATTAGAGGTAGTTTTAGCGTATCACAAAAAAAATCTTACCTCGCAGGTAAGATTTAAATGAACGATGATAAATTCGATTAAGATTTGTTCTTCTGCAATAACCGCTGCTTCCGATGACTCATGACCGCGAGCCGTTTCTTCAGCTGCATCTGCCACGCTGTATCATTCAAATGCCCTGCCACCGTCAACAGATCAAGCGCCATGTCAATCTGAGTCTTCACCACTTCGAGTGGATCCTCATGTTCCGAATTGACACAATTTTCGTACATGTCCTTCTCTTCTTCAACCACATAATCTCGGAAATCCACCTCATCTGCCCCATCACCATGAGCATATTCAGCTAATATTTCATATTCATTCTCCACCATGTGATGCACTTCAACCCGATAACAGACCGGACAGAACAGAAGAGGTACGTTGTGAATCTGGGTTTGAAAATGCTTCAAAGTTCCCTTCGTTCCCATCATACTCGCGCCGCAACAAAAACTCATTTTGACATCCTCCTCCTACAAATATTCCTTGTGGAATCCTCTGCAATGAATATTTCCATTCGCCCATGTCACAGGAGCTATATAACAAAGTCAAGCTGCACTTCGCGGTAAGCGTTTTCTTGTGTGTGCTTACAATCATATTCGCGATACACCGTTAGAATTCCTTTTTTTAAAATATAAGAGCTTATCCGTTTCAAGATAAATTGTTCTTATATTTTCCGAAGAAATGCTTAAGTTATAAACCCATTTCCAGCGACATATAGATGAAAGACAATTGCGAAAATAAGGAGGGAAAACCATTGTCCTTCATCATTCCGATTTGTTCCAAGCAGATTAGCTATCTGCTGTACAATGACAGCACCCATGAGCTGCATGCCCAATATCATAACGGTGAGATTAAATCTTTCACTTCCGTAACCAAGGACATCTACGATTCCTTAGTTCAATCCGAGAACCGTTATGACGACTTCATCCAGTTCATGGTAAGTGCGAAATGAATGATGTAACCCACGATTCCAGCGTAAAAGGAGGTCGCTATGTCAGAATCGGAACATGCTCCTATACTCCCTGCATATCATCACAACGTGCTGCAACTCATGGTTGTGAGCCCGACCACCCTCTATGCATATTGGGAAATTTCTGAGCGTACTATCACGGCTGTAACGCGCCATTATCACACCGATTGGGCCTCAATGCCCAAAATTATTCGACTCTATGAAAATAATGGCTCCCTCTCTAGTATTTCGCACGATGCCGCAAAATATACGGATCATTCGGTGGAAGATGCAAGATCCTGGTATTTTCACGATCTCACACCTGCTAGATCGTATACCGCGGACTTTGGAACATATAACATTTACCATCAGTTCGTTCCATTGCTCCGTGGAAATACCGTGAGAACGCCAAGAAATCGGGCAGCGACAATCGAGCAAGGACACCCTCTGTCTGAACATATGCATGAACAGCATCCATCGCTGAACCAAGGTGCCACCTTGGAGAACACATCCCCGTATCATGAATTCTCAACCTATTCTGTCTATCATTTCAAAGAAGGAGTTCATACATGAATTTGAGTACCCAAGGTTATCTCTCTCTTATTCTTCATGCGCACTTACCTTATGTTCGTCACGCAGACCGAGATGATTATATGGAAGAACGTTGGTTTTTCGAAGCGATGACGGAGACTTATCTTCCACTGCTGCTCATGTTCGATCGGTTGCATCGCGATCATATCCCATTCCGACTTACGCTATCACTCTCACCACCTCTACTTGCGATGATGGAAGATCCACTCATGTCCGAGCGATATGAAGCTTATCTGATACAGCTCATTCAACTGTCCGAACTTGAACAAGAACGGAATCAGAGTAATCCCGAATTCGCTGCGCTTGCGGTCATGTATACCCAAATATGGACCGAGCTTTACGATTATTATAAGGCGTGTGGTCGTCAGATTATTGCCAAATTCCGCTATTATCAAGATGTTGGCTGTATAGATATTATGACTTGTTCAGCCACCCATGCTTTTCTGCCTTTCTTGAAACATGAGGTATCAATCAAGGCACAACTGATGGTCGGTGTACTTGAATATGAACGCCATTTTGGACGACCACCTCGGGGCATCTGGTTGCCTGAATGCGCCTATACGGCTGAATTATCACCACTCTTGCAGGCCGCGGGACTGCAATATTTTGTTGTTGATTCTCACGGTATTGAACATGCTTCGCCGAAGCCGTCTCGCGGGCTAGCAGCACCTGTGATGACAGTAGACGGGATTCATGCGTTTGCCAGAGATCCTGAATCATCGCGTCAAGTCTGGAGCAGTCGCGAAGGATATCCAGGTGACCCTGATTATCGGGAATATTATCGCGATATTGGCTATGACCTTGGTTGGGGTGATGCCGAGGAATGGGAATATATTAAACCTTATGTTCTCTCGAACGGAGCACGGATACATACTGGTGTGAAATATTATCGAATCAGCGAAAACGAGCAAGAGAAGAAGCCTTATAACCCGGTGTGGGCTCAGCACAAAGCAGCAAAGCATGCAGATCATTTCCTCTATTGCCGAGAACAACAGATTAAGAGCTATCAATCACAGTGTGATCGTAAACCGCTCATCGTGAGTCCCTATGATGCTGAATTATTCGGTCATTGGTGGTATGAAGGCCCATTATGGATCGAAGCACTATTCCGTAATCATAGGAACCAGCAGGGTACGTTTACTTTTATTACACCAGAAGACTACTTGCGTGAATATCCGGTATCGGAACAAGTGGATATACCCTTCTGCAGCTGGGGAAGAAATGGATATGCCGAAGTATGGCTTGGGCAAGAAAATGATTGGATTTATCGATTGTTGCACCAAGCTGAAGATCGATTACTACATACGATGCAGCATCATACCACAAACCTGTGGGGGCATACCGCTGTCGCTGAACGAATATTGAATCAATCAATTCGTGAATTAATGCTCGCGCAGAGCAGTGACTGGGCTTTTATCATGGATGCGAAGACGGTTCCTACGTATGCCGCCGCACGCACGGAGCATCACCTGAAACAGTTCCACGAGCTTATCGATATGATAGAGCATCGATTTTACGATTTGGAACATCTCGAACGTATGGAACACCATGCTGCTTGTCTTGCTTCCGTGCACTATGAACTCTATACATCATCCTTATCCAGTCCGCCGCCTATGCTGCTGCCGGATGCTTATGCCATGGATGCCAGATCCACCTGGCGCTATCGTAAGGTGCTGATGCTCGCCTGGGAATTTCCGCCGCTCGTGATTGGCGGGCTTGCCAAAGCGGTATTCGATTTATCTCGTTATCTTGTCGATCAACGAATTGAAGTCCATGTCATAACAAGGTCCGTGCAGGGCAGTCCGTCGTATGAACAGATGAACGGCATTCACGTCCATCGTGTGAATGTCCTACAGACCACGACACCAATCGACTTCATGGATTGGGTCTTTCAGTTAAATTTGGCTATGAGCGATTACGCTGTTCTACTCATGGAGAGCGGTCATCAGTTTGATTTCATCCATGCGCATGACTGGCTTGTCCACTACACAGCCAAAGATCTGAAGGACTATGCCAGGACGCCGCTGATTGCAACCATTCACGCAACCGAATATGGCCGCAATCACGGCATCATTGAACACGATGTTCAGCGTCGTATCCATCAGATGGAGACCGATCTCACAGCCATCGCGGATCAAGTCATCGTATGCAGCAACGCCATGGTCAGTGAAGTACAATCCCTATTCACACTCCCTCCATCCAAAGTATCTATGATTCCGAACGGGGTCGAAATCGCATCATTCGAACAGAACTCTTCCGAGCACAATCACGCTAACCTTCGATTACAATATGCCGCGCCACATGAGAAAATCTTGTTCTATATCGGCCGATTAGTCTATGAAAAAGGCATCCACATCTTAATTGAAGCACTGCCTCATGTTCATTCGTCTGTCCCGAATGCCAAGCTGATTATTGCAGGGACAGGTCCGATGAAGGCTGAGCTAGAAGCTCTCGCCGCGCGACTTGGACTTACTTCCCATGTTACTTTCACAGGCTTCATTCACGATGATACGCGTAACGACCTGTTACAGCTTGCAGATGTCTGCGTCTTCCCAAGTCTCTATGAACCTTTTGGTATTGTTGCCCTTGAAGCGATGCAGAGCGGTACCCCCGTTGTCGTCTCCGATACCGGCGGACTAGCAGAGATTATTGAGCATGGCGTGGATGGGTACAAAGCCTTGCCCGGCCATGTCGAATCCCTCGCTTGGCATGTAACTGAAGTGCTGCTGCACCCAGATATTGCGGATAACATGGCAGTGAACGCGCTTCACAAAGTGGAACAACGCTACGATTGGAAATCAATCGCCGTCTCTACCAAACAAGTGTATGAAGGAGTGATTATGCGATGAAAGCAGTGATTATGGCAGGCGGTAAAGGCACGCGTCTGCGTCCTTTAACCATGCAGACCCCGAAGCCGATGGTACCTCTCTTGAACCGGCCTTGTATGGAATACATTATTGAGCTGCTGAAGAAGCATAACATTACCGAAATTGCCGTTACGGTGCAGTATTTGCCGGATGTGATTCGCGATTATTTCGGCGATGGATCGGAATTTGGCGTGAATCTACACTATTTTGAAGAGACCGAGCCTCTAGGGACTGCAGGCAGTGTACGCAATGCTTCCTCCTTCCTGGATGAGACATTTATCGTAATCAGCGGCGATGCGCTGACCGACTTCAACTTGGATGATGCCGTTGCCTTCCACCAGGAACGCGAATCGATCGCAACCATCGTCTTAACCGAGGTTGATACACCGCTCGAATATGGCGTTGTTATGACCAATCAGGAAGGACGAATTACGCGATTCCTAGAGAAGCCCAATTGGAGCGAAGTGTTCAGCGACACCGTCAATACAGGAATTTATATTCTCGAGCCTGACATTTTCGAGCTGATTCCAGCTCAGCAGGTCTATGACTTCAGTATGCAGCTCTTCCCGCTCCTGCTCGAGAAACATGCCCCCTTATATGGCTATATCGCCGAAGGATACTGGTCCGATATCGGAAATCTCCAGCAATACCGCGAGACACAATTCGATATGCTAGACCGCAAGGTGCAAGTACATATTGCCGCCGATGAAATTGCTCCAGGAATTTTCGTAGAAAATCACACAACCTTAACGGATCGCGTAACCTATATAGGCCCCGTTTATATCGGTGCACACAGCATCATTTCACCTGGGGCCGTTATCGGTGAATATTCCATCATCGGCAGCAGCAATCAAATCCTACAAGGGACACATATCGATCGGACTATTCTGTGGGATAACAATCAGATTGGACCGGACTGCGAGTTGCAAAGCGCACTTGTCTGCGATCGGAACTTGATCGGTCAACGTACGCGGATGCAAGAGAATGCCGTTATCGGGTCAGGATGCACACTTGGACCTGAAGTAACAGTGAAATCCAATGTTAAGCTATGGCCGAATAAAGTGATCCTTCCAAGCAGTAAAGTGCATACCTCCATCATCTGGGGGGAACAGACGATGCATCAGCTCTTCCGAGGCAAAGGGGTCTATGGGATTCCGAATTCAGAGATGACACCCGAATTCGCTGGCAAACTGGCAGCAGCCTTCGGCTCCATTCTGTCGCCTACGACCACCGTTGGTCTCTGCAGCTCGACGCATCCCTTCGCCTCCATGATGAAAATTGCATTCGCTGCCGGGCTGCAAGCCGCGGGCATTCATGTCCTTGATCTGGGAGCAGGGACGACAGCTGTCTGCCGTAATAGCGTTCAGACGATGCAGTTGAACGGTGCTGTTCATATGCGAATGATCGATGTGCAAGGCCAAGATCATTTGTTGATTGAACTACTCGATAGTCAAGGGCTTCCGCTTGCCAAAAGTCTCGAACGGAAAATTGAGAATGCCTTCTGGCAGGAAGATTTCATTCGCGGACATGTCAATCAGATCGGCGAATATCGCCAGTACAATTATGCAGAGACCGACTATATGCAGAAACTCGTCAGAGATCTCTCTGCTATTGCTGTACTGCCGCATCCCGTATTTGCCGTTCTGCAATACGATCCGCATGATCACGGCTCCTTTATCGAACGGTTCGCAAGTCTTATTCTAGGTCATCGCATCATTCTGCATCATAACGGGACCAAAGGATATGAAGAAGAGCTGATCGATACAGTGATGCAGACAAATGCAGATTTTGGAATTCATCTTGGACGCAACGGGCAAGGACTTCACCTTGTACTTCGAGATGGGACACGGATTAGCGATGAACAACTGCTAGCGCTTAAAATTCTCGCTACCAGCAAATTAAAGAAATCCTACAGTCTAGGGGTTCCCGTGAGTGCTCCGCAAGTCGTAGAATCGCTTGTCCTAGACACTCCACTGTCTCTTGTGCGTACGAAGGAAAATAATCGCGCCTTACTCGAATCAAGTCGAGGCTTTCTCTTCAACCCATTGCTGGATGACATCTATGCGGTTAGCCTCATCATCCAAGCGATGATGACGGAATCCATAACGCTTGAAGAACTAATATCACAAATTCCATACTTTTATACCGCCAAAGAAGTCATTCCATGCGCATGGCATGAGAAAGGCTCTATGATGCGCCAAATCCTCAAGGCCACCAAACATCAAGCAACAGAACTCATCGACGGCATTAAAGTGATGACAGAAGAAGGCTGGGTTATTATTCTGCCGGATCATGATGAGCCCCTATTCCGCGTCATCGCACATGCTTCATCTGAGACGAATGCGGAACGAATGATCTCGAATTATTGCAACCAACTTGTTAGAACGAATTCGCCCCTAAGGAAGTGATGACGTGCCTAGACACCTCGTCGTAGGAAACGGTAAATTTCTCATAAATCTGGATCAGTACGGCTGTATTCGCGATATGTTCTATCCTTACGTCGGTCAGCTGAATCATGTTGGAGGTTATCGCTGCCATATCGGATGTTATGTGGATGGGCAATTCAGCTGGCTTAGTGACCCGGAATGGAATTTTCATCTTTCCTACCTCGAAGATTCTCTTGTCACCCAGGTTACAGCGATCCATGATCGGCTCGGCATTACCCTAACCATGAATGATGGCATTCACCAACGAGACGCCATTTATTTGAAAAGAATCGAAGTCCACAATCATGCCTATACGGATCGCGAGGTCCGTATCTTTTTTCATCAAGATCTGATCATCAATGAGACCGAGGTTGGTGATACAGCGGTTTACTACCCGACGAATCACACGATTTTTCATTATAAAAAAGACCGGTATTTCATGTTCAACGCCCGCTTCGATCAAGATGGGATCCACCAATTCTCGACAGGGACCAAACGTTTTCATCAAGCTGAGGGAACCTTCCGCGATGCCGAAGATGGCGATTTGTCGGGGAATCCTATCGCACAAGGCTCCGTTGACAGCGTGATCAGCGTTAAAGGGATCGTCCCCGCGCGAAGCAGTATTCTTGGCTATTATTGGTTATCTGCGGGGCCCTCCCTCGAAGAAGTGAAGAAGCTGGATACGTATGTACGGGATAGTGGGCCTGGTAATTTGCTGGACCGTATTACCATCTACTGGCAGCGTTGGGCCAATAAATCCGATCGTCAATATGCGGATCTCGGTGTAGCGATTGAGAAGCTATTCAAGCATAGTCTGCTCATTGTCCGGACCCAAACCGATGTGAATGGTGCGATCATCGCAGCCAATGACACCGATATTATGCAATTTAACCGTGATCATTACAGCTACATGTGGCCGCGCGACGGCGCACTCGTAGCCCATGCCATGTCGATGGCCGGATATCACGGCATGATCGTTCCTTTCTTCCATTTCTGTGCTAATGCATTAGCACCTGAGGGCTACCTGCATCACAAGTACAATCCGGACGGAACCGTCGGATCCAGCTGGCATCCTTACATTCATGATGGCAAACAGCAGCTGCCGATTCAAGAAGATGAGACGGCCCTTGTCTTATTTACACTATGGCAGGATTATGTGCGCAATGGAGATGTTGAACTGCCGCAATCGCTCTATCGGACCTTAATCCGGCGCGCAGCCAACTTCTTATATACTTTTGTCGAAGAGGAATTGCAGCTGCCAAAGCCAAGTTATGACCTCTGGGAAGAACGGTATGGCATCTTCACTTTTACCTCTGCTGCGGTCTATGGCGGCTTATCAGCAGCAGCGAACTTCGCCAAATTATTCGGGGATGACAAACGTTCGATTAAGTACCAAGAAGCGGCGGAATCCATGAAGCAAGGAATGGAAAGGCATTTATGGAACGAAGAATTAGGTCGGTATGTGCGCGGATTATATCGGAAAGATGGAGAATGGCAACAGGATTTGACCCCGGAGAGCAGCATCTTCGCCTTATTCGAATTCGGCGTCTTCCCCGCAACGGATGAGCGTGTGCAGCGCACCATGAATGCGCTTCGAAACCAATTATCCGTGAAGACCCAAGTCGGTGGTATTGCACGTTACTACCACGATTATTACTTCCAGAAGAGCAGTAACTTGGAGCAGGTTCCTGGAAATCCATGGATCATCTGCACCCTTTGGTTTGCCAAATTCGATATCGCCAATGCCCGCAGCCTTGCGGATTTATCCATCCCTCGAAGGACACTGATGTGGGTCGTGGAGCACAGCATGGAGAGCGGCATGCTGCCGGAGCAGGTGGACCCGTTCAACGGCACCCCCCTCTCCGTTGCGCCATTAACATGGTCGCATGCGACGTTCGTGTCGACCGTAATCGAGTATTTGCAGCGGTATGAGGAGCTGTCAAAGGTGTAGAAGGTATTCAAGGTATTGCAGGTTTTAAAAGGTTATAAAAAAACCAAAAACCCTCGCGATGGGCCGAGATACTCGGCACCCGCGAGGGTTTAATTCTTTTGAACTTAAATTCAAATGAAGGTTAAATATCGACTTTTCAGCACCGAGAAGGTTGCATGAACCCGAAGAACGAGTAGCGGAGTTTAGGGATACCTAAATGAGCAACGGAGTTCGATGGGTGAATGCAAGATTCGATGTCGACAATGCATCCTGAAAAGGCATCGTGATGGAAAGGTGATATTTAAGTTACCTTATATTATAGGTTTTTGTCGCCTGGTTTCCAGTTGATCGGGCAAAGACCACCAGATTGTAGCGCTTGAAGTACACGAAGTGTCTCTTCAACGCTGCGACCTACATCGTTGTGGTTAACCACTTGGTATTTCAATTCGCCTTCTGGATCGATAATGAACAAGCCGCGAAGCGCGATACCTTCTTCTTCGATCAATACGCCGTAGTCACGAGCAACGTTCTTCGTGATGTCGGAAGCAAGTGGGAAGTTAATTTGACCCAAACCGCCAGCTTCTTTTGGAGCGTTGATCCATGCTTTGTGGCTGTGTACGGAGTCGATACTTACACCAAGGATTTCAGTGTTAAGTTTCTTGAACTCAGGAGCCGCATCGCTAAGTGCTGTAATTTCAGTTGGGCACACGAATGTGAAGTCAAGTGGGTAGAAGAAGAATACTAACCATTTGCCGCGGTAGTCATTCAGTGATGCCGCTCCGAATTTTTGTCCATCTCCTGTTGCTGTCTCCATGTTAAACTCAGGAGCTGGTCTTCCAACTAAACGTTCTGCCATGATAAAAATCCTCCTCTGAATCTATGAAATATTGTTACTTTCAAAGTAAATAACTCACAAGTTAGATGTTATCATTCGCCTATTTGAAAGTCAAGATTAAAGCAGTTACTAATTTAGAATCATTATAAATTAGATGGCTAATTTGTGAAAACTATACTGCGACGCTGACTTTCTCCATCGCTGCGATGATCAAATCGCCCATTGCTGTCGTTCCGATTGCCTTGCTCTTATCGACTGCAATGTCACCTGTACGGTGTCCCGCATCAAGAACATTTTTAACCGCATTTTCAATCGATTGCGCTGCATCTTCATAACCGAATGTGAGACGGAACATGAGTGCAACAGATAGGATCGTTGCGATCGGGTTCGAGATGCCTTGGCCAGCAATATCCGGTGCGGAACCGTGTACCGGTTCGTACAATCCGAAGCTTCCTTCGCCAAGTGATGCAGAAGACAACATGCCAATCGATCCTGTTAACATCGCTGCTTCATCACTGATGATGTCTCCGAACATGTTCTCTGTTACGATAACATCAAAGCTCGATGGGCGGCGAAGCAATTGCATGGCACAGTTATCGACAAGTACGTGCTCCAGCTCAACATCTGGATACTCTGGTGCAATCCGATTCACCACTTCACGCCATAGGCGGGATGTCTCTAGAACGTTCGCTTTATCAACTGAAGCCAATTTTTTGCGGCGCTTCTGAGCGATTTCGAAACCTTGACGCGCAATACGTTCAACTTCTTTTTCGCTGTAAGCACATGTATCAACCGCTTCTTGTCCATTCTCTGTATCCCGACGGAATTTCTCACCGAAATAAATACCGCCTGTCAATTCACGAACAACGATCAAGTCCGTACCTTCGAGCACTTCTGGTTTCAAAGTCGATGCTTCTTTCAAGCAATCGAATACATTTGCAGGGCGGATGTTCGAGAATAAGCCGAGTGCCTTACGAATACCGAGTAACCCTGTCTCTGGACGAAGCTCTTTCGGATTGTTATCCCATTTCGGTCCGCCAACAGCGCCAAGCAGTACAGCATCAGCCTTTTGACAAATTTCAAGCGTCTCTTGCGGTAACGGTGTACCTTTCTCATCAATCGCAATCCCTCCGAACAGACCGTGCTCGGTTTCGAACTTGTACCCGAACAATTCTTCTGTACGTTTCAATACTTTCTCCGCTTCTGCTACCACTTCTGGGCCGATTCCGTCACCGGCAATAATCGCAATCTTTTTCACTTCGGACATATGAACAACCTCCATCTATTTGATCGATCTGATTTTCCTCAATTTCATCATGTACCCATTTTATCGCAATCCTATTATTCTGACTAAGATATAAAATCTATGATCTTAATAGGAATCGACTATAAAGCTGCATAATTTCTGGCCTGGCAACTCACACTAAATCTGGAATTTGATGAACGCATATATGCCGTATGGAGGTCATGCATCATGAGAATCATCAAGAATACACTCCTGCTCCCACTCTTATTGACGCTCATCCTATCAGGTTGCACGAGCCCTTCAGCTCCAAAAGTGAAAAACTATTCAAAGCCTCATACCCTGAGACCTTTCTCGATGAATGAATCTGTGACGCCCGACTTGGCTGGGGGTGCAGAATCTAGTATACGTAAGCCGCAGCCACTTACCTTAGCAGAGCTTCGTGCCAAATATAGCTCCACTTTCTTACTTCATGGTCCACCCGCCCCCAGACGTATTGCGTTAACATTTGACGATGTGCCTGATGATTATTTCACACCACTCATTCTTGATACACTCAAAAAGCTTGATATCAAAGCAACATTCTTCGTTGTCGGAAACCGTGCGGAGAGCCATCCTGATATCGTTCAACGAATGATCAACGAGGGACATGTTATTGGCAATCATTCCTATACACATGCGAACTTGCCCAAAATCGCCGATGCCGCATTTCAAAATGAAGTTCTAAAGACAGAGCATATTATCAAGAAAATTACGGGTAAAACGATGCTATTCATTCGACCTCCTTATGGCAATGTAAGCGAAGATCAGATTAAATGGCTTGCGAGCAAGCATATGAAAATTATTAACTGGAACGTCGACTCCCTCGATTGGAAAGGCTTATCTGCCGATCAAGTTAGAGATAATATCATGAGCCATATCACTTCTGGCGCGATCGTACTTCAGCATGGAGCCGGAGGCGTAGGGGAAGATTTGACGGGGACGATCGAGGCGCTGCCAAGTATGGTTGCAGAGCTCCGAGCACAGAACATTGAAATTGTGACCATTCCGGAGTTACTGCATAAACCTGCATATCGGTAAACAAAAAACCACTTGGACACTACTGCATGCCCATTGTTAGATGATCTGACAATTGGGTGCAGTGCAAAGTCGCAAGTGGTTCTTCTATGTTTTCGTTAGATTAGGCTCATTTTGTCGCGGCGACCTGTAGATGTCTTCCGCTTCTCGATTAGACGATTCAATGCATCGATGTATGCTTTGGCACTCGCTTCGAGAATATCCGTACTTACACCGCGGCCCTGTTCCGTAATGCCATTCTGTGCCAGAATGACATGAACTTCGCCTTGCGCGTCTTTCCCGTGCGATACCGATTTGATGGAGTAATCGCTAAGCTCCACCTCTTCGCCCGTCGCTTTATCAATCGCATTGTAAATCGCATCAACCGAACCATTGCCTTCCGCTTCTTTTTCCAATGTCTTCCCATCGATGGTGTGCAGCGTCACACGTGCAGATGGAACGAATTGATTGCCATACGAAACATGAAGGATATCGAGTTTGAATACTTCTTGCGTTTCGATCAATTTCTCTTCGATCATCGCGCGAATGTCTTCGTCAGATACTTCTTTTTTCTTGTCGGCCAAGTCTTTGAACTTCGCAAATGCGATATTCACTTGCTCTTCGCCCAGATCATAGCCTAGATCAATCAATTTCTCACGGAATGCATGACGACCTGAATGTTTGCCAAGCACGAGCTTGCTATCTTTCAGTCCGATCGTCTCTGGCGACATAATCTCGTATGTTGTCTTCTCTTTCAGCATGCCATCCTGGTGAATGCCTGATTCGTGCGCGAATGCGTTCGCACCCACAATGGCTTTATTCCCAGGTACGACCATCCCTGTCAATTTGCTCACGAGGCGGCTTGTTCGCGCAATTTCGGACAAATGCAACGTCGTCTTCGCTTGGAAAAAGTCTTGGCGTGTCTCAAGTGCCATCGCCACTTCTTCGAGGGAAGTATTCCCGGCACGTTCTCCAATTCCATTGATTGTGCCTTCAATCTGATCCGCGCCATTCAAGATGGCCGCTAGTGCATTGGCAGTTGCCATCCCCAAATCATCGTGACAATGAGCACTAAGCTGAATCGTCTCGATACCTTTGACGTTCTCCTTCAAAGTCTTGAAAATATTGCCGTATTCATACGGCGTCAAGAATCCTACCGTATCCGGAATATTAACGACCGTCGCACCTGCTTTGATCGCCATCTCGGTCACTTGGCATAAGAAGTCCAGCTCCGTACGCCCCGCATCTTCTGGTGAGAATTCAATTTTGCTGAAATACTTCTTCGCATACTTAATCGCCGATTCTGCCGCTTCGAGCATTTGCTCCTTCGTCATCCGAAGCTTGTGCTGACGGTGAATTGGAGAAGATGCAAGGAATAAGTGGATGCATGGATCTTGCGCACCGATTAAGGCTTCACGTACCGCATCGATATCTTGGGTACGTGAACGAGCGAGTCCGATCACGGAAGCATTCTTTACCGCACGAGCTACTGCATTCACCGCCGCCAAATCCCCGGGCGATGCAGCAGGAAAACCTGCTTCAATCCGATCAACACCCAGTTTTTCAAGCTGGTAAGCGATTTCCACTTTTTCTTTCGTATTCAAATTGACGCCGGGCGATTGCTCACCATCCCGCAAAGTTGTATCAAAAATATAAATTTTACGCATGCTGCACCTCCGAATTGAACTAAGAAGCTTTATTGCTAAAAGCTTCCGAAGGTGACCCTCCGGAAGCTTTTCAAAAACGCTATGATATTATTATTTATTATTTCTTGATCCAATGCATCAATTCACGAAGTTGACCGCCAACCACTTCGATTGGGTGGTTTGCTTCGTTACGGCGAGTTGCTGTCAAGAATGCACGGTTCGATTGATTTTCAAGGATGAAGTCGCGAGCGAATTTACCTTGTTGGATATCGGACAATACAGCTTTCATCGCTTTCTTCGTCTCATCTGTTACGATACGAGGACCTGTTACATAGTCGCCGTACTCAGCTGTGTTACTGATGGAATCGCGCATGGAAGCAAGTCCGCCTTCATACATCAAGTCAACGATCAATTTCAATTCGTGCAAGCACTCGAAGTATGCCATTTCAGGAGCGTATCCAGCTTCTGTCAATGTTTCGAAACCTGCTTTAACAAGTGCGCTTACACCACCGCAAAGTACAGCTTGCTCACCGAACAAATCTGTTTCTGTCTCTTCAGCGAATGTTGTTTCGATAACCCCTGCACGCGTACATCCGATACCTTTTGCATATGCAAGACCGATTGCTTGTGCATTACCAGTTGCATCTTGCTCGATTGCGATCAAGCCAGGAACGCCGAAGCCTTCAACATACGTACGACGAACCATATGTCCTGGGGATTTCGGTGCTACGAGCAATACGTCGTTACCTTTCTTCGGAACGATTTGTCCGAAGTGAACGTTGAAGCCGTGGGAGAAGAGTAGTGCCGCATCGGATTTCAAGTTTGGTTCGATTTCGTTCTTGTACACGCTAGCTTGCGTCTCATCCGGCATCAAGATTTGAACGACATCCGCACGGAGTGTAGCGTCTGCAACCGACAATACTTCAAAACCGTCATTGCGAGCTTTATCAGCTGATTTACCTTCGCGAAGACCGATAACAACGTTCAATCCGCTATCACGCAAGTTTTGTGCTTGAGCGTGACCTTGGCTTCCGTAACCGATAATTGCGATTGTCTTCCCTTTAAGAACGCTTAAATCTGCATCATTTTCGTAGAACATTGTAACTGCCATAATAGATAAATCCTCCTTTTAATGTAAACCCTCGCTAAGCGGGTGTCTCAAAGGATAGGGTTGTCCTATCCTCTCAAACACCCGCTTAGCGGGCATTTGATAATAGATTTTAATATAGCATTTTCAAAAAATATAATCGTGCTTTAAATTAAGCTTTTCAGCACCGAGAAGGTTGCGTGAAAGCGAAGAAGGAGAAGCGCAGTGTAGGTGAAACCTACATGAGCATCGGACTTCGAGCTTGAACGCAAGATTCGATGCCGATAATGCCTCATTGAAATACTTCGTGATCAAAAGCTTTATTTAAAGCTTCCACTTAGTTGGCGTTGCCGCGGATCATGGCGGTTACACCAGTCCGGCTAAGCTCCTTGATTCCGTAAGGTTTCATCAACTCGATCATCGCATCGATCTTGTCGGTATCCCCAACGACTTGAACCATCATGCTATGTGTGCCAATATCGACAACCGCTGCACGGAAGGTTTCAACGACACCCATAATCTCAGGACGTACATTGGGTTCTGCCTTTACTTTGATCAAGGCGAGCTCGCGTGCCACCATCGGCTTCGAGCTCAGATCAATAACTTTGATAACATCAATCAATTTGTACAGTTGTTTCTCGATTTGCTCTAGCGTTCCGCTGTCACCTTCCGTAACGATAACCATCCGGGACAAGCCGGCTTCTTCCGACTGTCCCACAGTGATACTCTCGATATTAAATCCACGGCGTCCGAACAAGCCGGATACGCGTTGCAATACACCTGGTTGATCATTTACTAGAACGGCGATGGTATGTTTAGTCTGCATCATTCGCTATCCCCCAATAACATTTGATCGATCGTGTCTCCTGCTTGAACCATCGGGTAGACGTTCTCACCCTTGCGGACCACAAACTCGACGACGACCGGACCCGATGTATTTAGTGCTTCCTGCCATGCAGCCTCAGCTTCTTCTTTATTCGTTGCACGCAATCCCTTCACGCCGTAAGCTTCGGCGAGTTTCGGGAAATCCGGGCTTCCTTCAAGATCAATATGGCTATAGCGACCTTTATAGATAATCTCTTGCCACTGACGAACCATCCCCAATACTTGGTTGTTAATAATAACGACCTTGACCGGAATGTTGTTGATTGCACAGATCGCAAGCTCTTGCGCACACATCTGCATACCGCCGTCGCCGTTGATCGAGATGACTAGGCGATCAGGATGTGCCATTTGCGCACCAATCGCGGATGGGAATCCGAAGCCCATCGTTCCAAGACCACCGGAAGTGACGAAGGAGCGCGGTTGATTGAATTTGTAGAACTGTGCTGCCCACATTTGATGCTGCCCAACGTCTGTCGTTACGATCGCTTGACCTTGTGTTGTGCGGTGCAGCATTTCAATGACCCATTGCGGTTTTAATTCCGTCTCGGAATCTTCGTATTGAAGCGGCTGCTCTTCTTTCCACTGCATCACTTGAGCTCGCCAAGCATCGACATGCGCATATTTTGCATCTTTGTTTAAGATTTCAAGAACGGATTTGACATCACCCACGATTGGGATGTCCGTCGGTACATTCTTGCCGATCTCCGCTGGATCAATATCAATATGAACCACTTTGGCGTGTGGAGCAAAACCTTGAAGCTTCATCGTTACCCGATCATCAAATCTAGCGCCAATGTTGATCAGCAAATCTGTATTCTGGAGCGCCTTGTTCGATGCAAATGTTCCGTGCATCCCCGGCATTCCTGTCCAGAGATCGTGACCGCTTGGGAATCCGCCAAGTCCGAGTAATGTTGTCGTAATCGGAATGCCCGTTGTCGTAACGAACTGATACAATTCCTCGTGACCACCAGAGTAGACAACGCCGCCACCCGCTAGAATAAGTGGTCTTTGTGCCGATTCGATGGCCTTCAGCAATTTATCCGTCTGTAGACGATTCGGATTCACCGTTGGGTTATATCCACGAATGTTCACTTCCGTCACAGGTTTGAACATCGTTTTGTTCGCCGATACGTCTTTTGGGATGTCGATAAGGACCGGACCTTTACGACCTGTAGAGGCAATATGGAACGCTTCGTGAATGATGCGCGGTAGATCCTCTACATCGCGGACGAGATAACTATGCTTCGTGATCGGCATCGTAATCCCTGTAATGTCTGCTTCTTGGAATGCATCCGTTCCGATGAAGTTCGTCGCTACGTTGCCTGTAATGACTACGAGCGGCACCGAATCCATATAAGCTGTCGCAATTCCAGTGACGAGGTTGGTTGCCCCCGGTCCAGAAGTTGCGATACACACGCCGACGTTGCCGCTTGCTCTTGCATATCCATCTGCCGCATGAATCGCGCCTTGTTCGTGACGTGTAAGAACGTGTTTGAAATCATCAAATCCATGCATTGCATCGTAAATGTAGAGCACTGCGCCACCCGGATAGCCGAAGACGCATTCGACACCTTCTAGCAGTAGACTGCGAAGCAGAATTTCCGAACCCGTAATCACTTCCGGCTTCATCCATTTTTCGCGTAGTTGTTCTTTTGACCCCATCATTGCACTTTGAGCGTTCATAAGTGTTCCTCCTTTTTTGAAAATTAATTTAAAATCAAAAAAACCTTCCGTCCTCACACGTATTGCACGTGATGAGGGACGAAAGGTTGATCTTCCGTGGTACCACCCAAATTTGCTACACATCTCGCAATGTGTAACCTTCATAGGTACAATGCAGCCAATCAAATCCTCTGCATGTACGCTGATACGTAACGTGTACCTTACGACTCTCCCTAATAGTTCCCAAATGGAATTCGTTCAGGAGAACAGCTCCGAGGTGAGCTCGTATATAAGGGATTTCGGTGGTGGTTGCAGCAAGTTCCACACACTCTCTGAGCAAAAGGGCCCTTAAAACTTCGTCCTCTTCATCGCTATTACCAATATGTTTCAAATTGTTAGATGTATTATATTCCTAGCTTATGACAGAAGTCAATAGCTATGTAATAAAAAAATTCCCTTTCCATCCGCACGCACATACAATACATAAACGCATGGATCATCTAACTTTCCTTCGAACGGGGTGAAAACACATGCTTATCCGTATGCGCCAGTCGCACTCTGATGATGCAAAAATCATTGCACTCGTAGAGTCAGAATTACTTCCGATGTCCCCCTACATCATGTCCCACGACGAAGTGGCAAAGGACGTTCTAACAAGGTTGAAACGCGGAAGAACCTTCATTCTGTCCGCGCTTCCGAGCAGTGAGCCGCTTGGTTTCATTCACGTCATGATCCACGGCAAATGGATGTACATCGATATGCTTGCTGTGAAGTCCAGCCACAAACGCAAAGGGTATGGAGCTAGGTTGCTGCTCACAGCTGAAAACTATGCACGACGATTAGGATGTCATCAATCCAAGCTGCTCGTCGATGACGTGAATCAAGGTGCACTGCTCTTCTATATTCGCTCGGGTTATCATATTATGCATCATTGGCAGGAAACGCATTACTACGAATTGCTCAGACGGCTCGACCTTTAAGATTTCTGCTGCCCATTCCCTCTTTAATAATATCCATATTGATTGTATCCGCCATAGCCGTTGCCGTAACCTCCGTATGGATAACCGCCGCCATATCCACCATACCCTCCGTAATATGGACTGCTCGCTGTCCCAATCGCCAAGAGGTCGAATAATACAAGTGGAATAATTGCTTTTGTATGGACTTTTTTACCAGAACGACGTTCAAGAATAAGACGATTTCCGGCAATTCGAACCAGTTTACCCGTAACATGAATTCCATCTTTCCGAACGGCTAAAATCTTCTTACCGATAAGTTTCTGGGCTTGAGCCTTTGTGACTGCCATGAGAAAACCCTCCTTTTCCTGGATTATCTACACTCTATTCTATGAACCAGAAAAAGATTGGACTCTTGTCCCCTAGCATTCGCACAACATAACACACGTAAATTTATTAACCATCGTTCAACTCTTTATCCATCGTGGCCGAACAACCAAAAAGAGCCGTCACAGATGTGACGACTCTCTTAACAGCACTTAATATATATTAAGCGTTGATTTTTTCTTTTGCTACGCCAGCCAAAGAGTTGAACGCATTTAGATCGTTCACTGCAAGGTCAGCCAACATTTTGCGGTTGATGTCTACACCAGCCAATTTAAGGCCGTGCATCAATTTGCTGTAAGACAATCCGTTCATACGAGCAGCCGCGTTAATACGTACGATCCACAATTTGCGGAAGTTACGTTTTGTTGTGCGACGATCGCGGTATGCATAGACCAGGGATTTATTAACCTGTTCTTTTGCAGTTTTGAAAATTCTATGTTTCGAGCCAAAGTAACCTTTAGCAAGCTTTAAAATCTTGTTATGACGACGACGTGTTACAAATCCGCCTTTTACTCTTGCCATTTCGAAGTACCTCCCAATAGATTATTGTGTATTATTTCAAGTTCGCTAAGCCTTGTTTCAAGCGTCTAACATCGCCTGCAGCCATGTTTGGTTGCGTGCAAAGAACACGTTTAGCACGGTTAGATTTGTGTGAAAGCAAGTGGTTTTTGCAAGATTTATATCTTTTCACTTTACCTGTACCTGTGACTTTGAAGCGGTCTTTCAGACTGCTATGTGTTTTCATTTTCGGCATTTGTTGTTCCTCCTCAATAGACTTAATTACGCTTTAGGCGCTAAAATCATGATCATGCTGCGGCCTTCCAGCTTCGCAGCACGCTCAACCGAGCAGAGCTCTGTTGCTTCTTGCAACACACGATCCAATACCTTCTTACCGATATCCGAATGTGCAATCTCACGACCACGGAAACGCACGGAGCATTTCACTTTATCGCCGTCTTTCAAAAATTTCAATACATTACGAAGCTTCGTTTGGAAATCATGTTCATCGATGTTGGCACGGAACCATACTTCCTTGACATCGACGATCTTCTGATTCTTACGAGCCTCTTTTTCTTTCTTCTGCTGCTCGTAACGGAATTTACCGTAATCCATAATCCGACAAACTGGCGGTTTCGCCGTTGGTGCTACGTTGACCAGGTCTAGATTCAAGTCGATCGCCATTTGGAGTGCTTCACGAAACGGAGTAATACCGATTTGCTCGCCTTCTGCACCCACAAGACGTACTTCCTTCGCTCGAATTTCATCGTTAATCATATGATCCTTGCTAATACCTTCCACCTCCAACTTGAATTCCCTCTATAGAACAATAAAAGGATGTGAGCCCCAGAAGAACCCACATCCATTTGATCATTATCATTAATGAACAATATCTCCATGAACTATTCATGGACTCATGGACCAGCCAACTGATGTCGGGCAGGTGAGAAGCGTGGGCTTCTACTTTGACTATGTACGTCAAACGTACTCAAATAATATATCATGCTGTCAAAGTGATGTCAAGCACTTTATGTAGTACTCGGGAACTTATAAATTTAGTCTTAAAAAAAGCGAGCTGTATGCATGAAGCATACGCCCGCTTTTGACAAATTCAATTAAGATGCTTGTTCGCTCTGAACTTCCTCAAGGCGAACAACGCGCGTATGCTCCGTGTGACTCCATGTTTTGTTGTTCTGCGTGAAGAACGCATAGACCGTAATCGGCCACCAGGACAACAAGAAGATCGGGAATGTGATCAGCGAGACGTAAATTCTCCATGACTTCACACCCTCTAGAATAAGCGCGAGTACGAATGTGACACAAGACGCTAATAGCGATACAATGGCCACCCAAGGCGGCAAGAACTGATAGAAGGTCATAATGTTCGGACCGTCAAAGAATGCTGCATCCACCCATAATACGGCCGACAGTAAGAAGGTCGCCAATACGGTATAGACCGTAATCGTATATAACGCCATATCGAATTTCGCTAAATTTCTTTCTTTAATCGCCTTCCACAAGAGCGGGAAGAAATAACGACGTGCGACAGTAAAGTGACCTTGCATCCAACGCAAACGTTGGCGGGAAGATGCTTTGAACGTTAATGGCTTCTCATCGAATACCTTTGCATCGTAGTTGAACACCGGATTCACACCGCGGGATACGCAGCGTGCCGTGAACTCCAAATCCTCTACGAGGCTTGTCGCGCCCCAACCCATTTCCTTCAGCAATGCCGTCTCGAAGCACATTCCTGTACCGCCTAAGAAGTTAGCCATGTTCAAGTTTCTACGGGATAGCTGCCATAGACGGTTGCAATACCAGTATGTTACGCCATAAGCGGCTGTAATCCATGAGTCATGCGGGTTCTTCGTATCCAAATACCCTTGAATAACGCGAGCGCCGTTGCATAGATCATTGTTCATCTCGGACAAGAACTCAGGGCTTGCCAAGTTGTCCGCATCGAACATCACGATCGCATCGTACTGACGCGGGTGTTTCCACAATTCCTTAAGCATCCACTCAATCGCGTACCCTTTACCACTCAATGTTGGATTGCTCCGTTCGCATGCATAAACCCCTTCGTAGCTGCGAACGATATTGGCTGTATTATCGGTGCAATTATCACAAATCACGAAAATATCGTACATATCTCTTGGATACTTGAGTTTCAATAAATTCTCGACAAGCGCTCCAACAACCGTCTCTTCGTTATGTGCGGCGACGAGCACTGCGAATGTTTTCTTCGGTTCATGACGTACTTTGTTCTTCTTTCTAATAATCCCAGCTAATGACAGCGTAAATTGATATATCCCAATTACTGCCAGTAAGACCTGCAGCACAACCATAATGACGTCGATCATACAGTTGATACCCCCTTTTACCCCTTTAATATTGTTTGTGTTGTTTTTCTCTCTCTATATTGTTCTTGTCTTGCAGTTCTCATTATGCGCGATCAGGAGGTTCAATTGCAACTTCGCTGCACCCTAATGATTCTCTTCTCTTTATGTTCATTTGTCAAAACCGATCTAGGTCTTGAATATCGGAAATTAACCCAATATAACGCATATGATCGTGACCTAAACCTGCTTATGTCTTATTTTCATCCAAATCCTCTGTTTTTATTTCGCTTTCTCCTCCTTTTTTCTGAAAATTTTCATCTTAAGATACTTTACCTTAACATTAACAACGTTACAACCCGGCAAAAAGTTCAAATATTTGGTTGAATTCACACAATATTCACAATTAAAAAACAAGAGCCCTCATTAGAAATCTAATGAGAGCCCTTTCAAGTACACGCTTACTTCCATTCGCCCTGGATATTGTTCTTCTTCATCTCATCGTTTACTTGATCGATAACTTCCTTACCGCCCTTGCTCATATACTCTTCCACCATCTTATCCCAGTCGGAAATAGGGCGCTGGCCCACGACCATTTTAGTTGTCTCATCGGAGATGTATTGGGAGAGCTCAGTATTCTTCTCCATATAACTTGTTGAAATAATGCGTTTGACAGGATTTACATAAAATTTAGACGATTTCAAGTAATCGGTCATCGCACGGTTAAATGCTTTTCCTTCTGGCGTTGTCGAAGTCTTCACGAACACTTCGAGATCCGAATCATCCGTTACCCACCCTCGGTTCATAATGTACGCAGCTGGAGCAACCTTCGAGCGTTGGTTCAAATCTGGTTGAACAATACCGTCTTTCATCGTATATCCTGTGCCTTCATGACCATTGAGCCAGTCGATCGATCCCATCGTTCGGTTCGTGCATGATTATCTAGCGAATCATTACGCTGAAGCCGTCACCTTAGATATTGTGGCTGACAAGCTTAAAATTACGTCCAGTTATCTCTCAACCTATTATAAGGAGAAGACTGGAACGAACTTCGTCGAGCACCCTGCTGCTACACTGCTGCATACCGATCTATTCGTCCAGGAAATTGCGGTCCAGACTGGATTCCTGAATATCAGTTCTTTCAATCGGGTATTCAAAAAGTTCACAGGGATTACAGCGAGTGATTATCGTCGAAATGCTTCCCAAGCCTACACGCCCGAAGAAGACTTTCCCGCGTAATGTAAAGAATCGAACTGGTAATTTTAACATGAATATTCCAACTACAGACTGGCGTAGATTGGGGGTATTTGTGTTAGAATATAGCGGGGGGGATTCAATGAGCCGTGTTTTCAATTGGTTGTTGCAGCGTGAGAAACGGGTATTCCTATGGATAAACGGCCGCTTGCATCATAAATTTCTTAACGTCATCCTGTATTACATCACGCATTTAGGCGGTGCAACACTAACGATCTGCATCACCTCCGTGCTAGCCATTCTAGCACCTCATCCATGGAATCGTGTCGGCCTGCAATCCCTGATCGCACTCGGGCTCAGCCATATTCCAGTAGCAATTATCAAAAAATTATACCCGCGTATTCGTCCGCATCTCGCACATCCGCAGACGAATACATTCCGTAAGCCGCTGGTCGATCATTCGTTTCCTTCCGGTCATTCCACGGCTATATTTTCGATGCTCTTACCGATGATGATTCAGTTCCCAGTGCTCACCATGGTGCTGCTGCCACTCGCACTCATCGTCGCGCTATCGCGAATCTATCTCGGACTTCATTACCCGTCAGATTGCTTCGCAGGCGCTTTCATTGGCACCTTGTTCGCGGTGATCACCGTGGCATGTTGGCCTGCTAACTTCATATGAAAGCAAAATAACCTCCGTCATCGCATTGGGATAACGGAGGTTTCTTATTGGATACGGGCTATGCCCATTTATGAAAGATATCTATCGGATATCGTCTAACATAGATTATTCATCTGTGTCCTCATCTTCTTGATCAGCTACTTCCGCTTCAGCCTGCTGTGCAGCAAGCTTGCGCTCTTGATAAGCTTGAAGCGCATCTTCCCCGATTACAACCTCAACGCGGTGGATATTCATGCCTTTACCCATGAACTTCTGCTCGTATTCAGTCATGACATGCTCTTCGTTCAATCCGTTGCGATGTAAGTTCAAGGAGATATTCGTCATTTGAAGACCCATATCCGCGAAGGAATTGAGAGAGAACTCGAACAACGTCTCGGAATCGGTCTTAAAGTGGATCTCGCCCTTCGCATTCATGACACCGATGTACTTGTCCACAAAACGATGATGCGTCAGTCTGCGGCGTGCATGACGCGCCTTCGGCCACGGATCGCTGAAGTTCAAGTATACACGCGTAATTTCACCCGGAGCGAAAATTTCTTCAAGCTTCTCAATATTCGCACGCGCTAGCGCTACGTTCGGCGGGCTGTCTACGCCTTGCTCGGCCCATACCTTACGGGCCTTGTCGCTCGCACGGCGAACCAACTCATCATACATATCCATACCAATGAAATTCACTTCGGGATACTTCGCGCTCATTCGGCTGACGAATTGGCCTTTTCCCATGCCAAGCTCTACATAAATCGGACGGTCATTACCGAAGAACTCGTGCCAACGACCTTTATACGTATGGGGCTCAAGAACAACCAGATCGGTCTGTTGTTCCAGGTTCTCCCGAATCCCTTTTCTACCTCTTAGACGCATGATGAATCCTCCTAAGCTATTCTAAAGCTTTATTGTGCCGAAGAAACACAAAAAAGTAAAGAGGATGTTCCTGTTAGACGGGAGAAAATGATTTGGGAATGTGCGCGGCTAACATGGATATGAACAGTGACTTGGGTGGTGAGTGCACCTATCGTGGATTTTTGCAGGAACTTGGGGTAGAGCGCCTATCGTGGATTTTGCAGGGACTTGGGGGTGGAGCGCCTATAGTGGATTTTTGCAGGAACTTGAGGGTAGAGCGCCTATCGTGGATTTTTGCAGGTACTTGAGGGTGGAAAGTTACTCCTGGATTGCTATGTTGGATATTTGCAGGAACTTCGCTTGTTGGGACCCAGATTCAGCTAATTTTGCCGCTCTATCCTGCAGAAATCCAACATAGAGGGGACATTGACATGAACCGAGCCCTCTATGTTGGATGAAATACAGGATAGGAACAAGCATGAGGACGCTGCGATGATCTTCCCCTCTCCCACTGCGCCAACTGCATCACGAAGATTCTACTTCTTCACAATACACTTCCGGAGAACGAGGACTTTACTGCGCCGGAAGTACGAAGCGAGCACGCGCTGGTTATTTCGAAGCCCTAGCTTACGCGCATGCGTCTTCGATAATCGAATCTCCTTACCCGTATCCCCTTCAAGGGATAGTAGTTCCACAAATAATTGCGTTCTCGCTTTTCCTCGAATAACCGTGATACGCCCGCTTGCACCAAGCTTCTCCTGAATGCTCGCATTCAATCCAATATGAAATGGCCCGCCGAGCGGCGTCTGAATGCGAATGATCCCACGTGCTGATTTCTTCATATTAACCCTTCTTTCGAATCGGATGTCTACAGTAATATATACATCCGGCCTAATCCGGGTGCTGAGAGAAAATTGGGTACAAGAGCATCGAAGTCAAATAAAAAAATCCGAAGGCATCAGCAGATGCATCCGGATTTCAAATCTTCTATTTCTAAAGCGTCAACTTAATGTACATTCTCTTCAATCTCATACTTGCGTTCAATCGCGGAATTCAATTTGCGACGAGCGGAAGCAGCTACCTCTCGATCCTCATTAAAACGGACACCTGTCAGCGCCATGGCTTCATTCAGCGTCAGTTCAACCAACACTTTCTCTGTTCCTTGCGAACCTTTAACTTCGGTATGCATTGACATCACCTCTTAACGTTATTGTGTTCAGAAACAAGAAAAATATGAAATTATAGAGCATATATGCGAGGTTAAATCGTTCTTGCTGATAGTTGTAATATAACATAACATGTAAGGTTTTTCAAGTGACAAATGGCTTCACTTCGCCTCAATTCATGGGAATTTATTCGATTTTTCGTTCCTTTATTGGTACAATAGTAAAATGATTATCGATCTAGAAAAATCGCTTAACTGGCAATAAAGGAGCACGTATCACCAATGATAACGACTGAACCGAATCATCCCAAGCTCTGGGGAGATAAACGATTTCATACATGGAACTACGAAATGCGGGAGCAGTTCGGAGATAAAGTATTTAAAGTTATGCTGGACGCCGGATTTACATGTCCGAACCGCGACGGTTCCATTGCCAAGGGCGGATGTACCTTCTGCAGCGCTAGGGGATCTGGTGATTTCGCGGGAAGCCGACGTGACGATCTGGTCACCCAATTCAATAAGATTCGGGATCTCCAGCATCAGAAATGGCCTCACGCCAAATACCTCGGCTACTTCCAAGCCTATACAAATACGTATGCGCCGGTCGAAGAGCTCCGTGAATATTTCGAGGTTATTTTGCAGCAGCCTGGCGTTATCGGCCTCTCCATCGCAACACGTCCGGATTGTCTGCCCGACGATGTCGTTGAATATTTGGCTGAGTTGAATGAGCGTACGTACCTCTGGGTCGAGATGGGCCTCCAGACCGTTCATGAATCCACGTCAGAGCTCATTAACCGCGCGCACGATACGCAATGTTATCTCGATGCGGTCGCCAAGCTGCGTAAGCATAACATTCGCGTCTGCGCTCATATTATTTATGGACTTCCGCAGGAAACCCATGAAATGATGCTGGATACAGGTCGCGCCGTAGCACAGATGGATGTGCAGGGCATTAAGATCCACCTCCTCCATCTCATGCGCAAAACGCCGATGGTGAAACAATATGAAGCTGGACTGCTCCGCTTCTTGGAGCAAGACGAATATATTAAGCTAATTGTCGACTCGCTCGAATTCCTCCCACCGGAGATGACCGTCCATCGTCTGACGGGCGACGCACCGCGTGATCTATTGATCGGTCCGATGTGGAGCCTTAAGAAATGGGAAGTGCTCAATGCCATTGACGCTGAACTCAAAGCGCGGGATTCATGGCAAGGCAAATTCTGGAGAGGACGCTAATATGGGTTTCCTTTCCGTACTGAGCTTCGCCCAGAAGCTCGTCGCTGAACGCGCGCAGCTGGGCGATATTGTCGTGGATGCCACCGTGGGCACCGGTGTCGACACGCTGTTCCTCGCCAAGACGGTGGGCCCGCAGGGCACCGTCTATGGCTTCGACATTCAGCCACTCGCGCTAGAGCTTGCGCGCGAGCGGCTGAATGCGGCGGCCGCGCCCGGCGAAGCTGGCGCGGCAGAGCCTGCCGCAGGCGCCCGCGCGATGCGCAAGGGCGCTGGCGGCCTCGCCGCTGCTCGGCTGCTGCTCCGCAGCCATGCCGAGCTTGCGGCGGCACTACCCGAGGCGGCGCACGGGCACGTCGCCGCCGTGATGTTCAATCTCGGCTACCTGCCGGTGGCCGAGATGGATGCGTCCGCGCGCGTCATTACGCTCGCGGACACGACGCTGCCTGCGCTCGAAGCCGCGCTCCGCGTGCTGAGACCGGGCGGCATCGTGACGATTGTCGTGTATCCCGGCCATGAAGGCGGGGATACCGAAGGCGATGCTGTTGAAGCATGGGCTGCGGCCTTGCCCGCGAGTCAGGGCCAGACCATTCTGTACCGGATGACGCAGCGTCCGAAGGCGCCATACGTCATTGCCATCGAGAAGCGATAGATCATTGCAGTTGTTCTGTAGCAAACGCTACATTAATTAATAATTTTAGGAGGCAATGGATTCATGAGCGTTCAGAAAATTGAACATGTCGGTATTATGGTACAATCTTTAGAGCGATCCATCACTTTCTATCAGGACGTAATCGGGTTACAATTACTACATATCTTGCAGCCGAACGATCAAGTGCGTCTTGCATTTCTAGCTTTCCCAGGGGCAAGCCAGACGGAGATCGAACTCGTTGAGAAGCCGAATAACGGCGAGCTCCCGAATGAAGGCAAAGTCCATCACGTCGCATTCACCGTGCAAGATATTGAGTCAGAGCATGCACGTCTGCGTGAACTTGGCATTTCACTGATTCATGATCAAATCGTTACGATTCCCAATGGAAGCAAATACTTCTTCTTCGAAGGACCTGACCGCGAGCAGCTCGAATTTTTCGAACCTGCTGCGCAAGTCTAGTACGGCTCCACTAGGAATCCTAATATACATTTTCACTATAATCGCTGTTTATTTTGAAAGGAGCAATATTTCAACATGACCCAAGCATACCCAATTCAATTCAAAGCTGAGATGAAAGAAAAAGTATGGGGAGGCCGCGCCCTGGAGCAATTCGGACTTGACATGCCGGATGGCGCAATCGGCGAAGGCTGGATGATCAGCGATCACCCGAACGGTACAACAAGAGTCATTAATGGCGAATTTGCAGGCCTGAACTTAGAAGACATCCGCCACAAGGTTGGCAAAGAATGGTTCGGTACGAAATCAAACATTGACGCAGATACACGCTTCCCGCTCTTGATCAAATTGTTAGATTGCAACGATGATCTGTCCGTTCAAGTTCACCCGAACGATGATTACGAGAAATTGCCGAAGGGCGAGCTCGGCAAGACGGAAATGTGGTACGTCCTTGATGCCAAGCCAGGCGCTAAAATCATCTACGGTCTGAAACCAGGCGTTACTCGCGAACAGCTTGCTCATGCACTAGAAAATAATGAAGTGATGGACACACTGCAAGAAGTTGAAGTCGCTCCTGGCGATTCCTTCTACATCCCAGCTGGGACTGTGCATGCGCTCTGCTCCGGTGTCGTCGTCGCTGAAATTCAGCAGAACTCCGATACGACGTACCGTCTATACGATTACAACCGTCCAGGTCTGGATGGCGAGCTGCGTGAGCTGCACATCGAAGATTCCCTGAACACTGTCGCTTTCGGTGACTCCGGCGCGACGTATATGAAGACCGACACTGCACCAAATGCATGGTTAACGCTAGCGAAATCACCTTACTTCCACGTGGAAAAAGGGATCGTAACCGCGCCATGGCAGCTGACTACAACACCTGAGAGCTTCGTAATCCTCATCGTCTGCGAAGGTGAAGGAACATTAACGTGGGAGAACGGCCAAGAGTCGCTTCAAGCCGGCCAATGCTTCTTGCTTCCTGCAAACTTAGGCAAGTACACGCTTGAGGGGCACTGTACGGTGCTTCGTTCTACTCTATAATTAGACCTCAAGAGCGCAGCGCCGTAGCTGCGCTCTTGCTATAAGATCATGAGAGAGGATGAGCCGAATGAAGACAACGAATTTCACCCTACAAGATGAGGAACGATTCAATCTCTATATCTATCATTGGCGCCCTGACGTAGACGATGCCTCCTGTAAAGGGGTTGTGCAAATCGCGCACGGCATGGCGGAGACTGCCGCTCGTTATGCCAGATTCGCCGAAGCGCTGACGGAGCAAGGCTATATCGTCTATGCCCATGATCATCGCGGCCATGGCCGTACCGCCGCATCGACTGAGGATTTAGGACACCCTGGTGATGATGGTTTCAACTGGAAAGTTAAAAATATGGCCCAAGTGAGCAAGCATATCCGCAATGCACATCCCACACTACCGCTTTATCTCATGGGGCATAGTATGGGTTCTTTTCTAACCCAAAAATATATGGTTGAATATCCGCATCTGGTCGATGGGATTATTCTATCCGGAACAAATGGTCCAAGAGGATTGTTAGGTCCAGGCCGCGCCATCGCAAAGCTCGAGATGACACTTCGAGGCGAACGACATCCGAGCAAGCTGCTCAATGACATGTCTTTTGGTTCGTTCAACCGTGCATTCCGCCCAACGCGAACAGAGTTCGACTGGCTATCCCGTGATGCAGCTGAAGTCGACAAATACATCGCCGATCCATATTGCGGTTTTCTCTGCACATCAGGCTTCTTCTATCATTTCTTCGGCCTACTGCAAGAAATCCATCAACCCGAGCAGCTGCAGCGTATTCCGAAGGATCTTCCGATCTACGTCTTCTCGGGGGATCGAGATCCTGTTGGCCTGCACGGGAAAGGCGTACGGCAACTGCTGAAGCTCTATCAAGAGCTTGGTCTATCCAACGTGCGTTCGAAGCTGTACCGCGACGGTCGCCATGAAATGTTGAACGAAATCAATCGAGATGAGGTCACGAACGATACGATCGCTTGGCTGGACCATCAGATTGAATCGCGATCAGCTCAAGCTTAAGCAGAACAAGACCGCAGGGATATCCCTTGCGGTCTTTATTGCATTTCAACGCACTATGACTTGCATCTGGTGATGCAATCTAGAATGGCACATCGTTTATTTTGATAGGCGTAATCATTTTGTTTTCCCAATCACATCTAATGATGGCGTAACACACCGAATCCGAAATGCTGCCATCATCATTTTCCCAAGCATGTCGTAAGTATCCTTCTTTTACAAACCCGCACTTCTGGAATGTTTTGCGCATCGCAATATTATCGCTTCGCGTGTAGGCTTCGATCCTTATCTTCTCATCTGGCAACGTAAAGATGTAATCGGTAATCCATCTTACTGCTTCCGCCCCAAAGCCTTTCCCTCTATATTTGCTGCTAAGACGCAGGTCGAATAGCGGAATCGTGTCATCTATATCATGAATGACGATTAATCCGACTTTTTCATTCAGATATTCAATCCAATACGTTTCATTGTCTTCTTGATAATATCCGCTATCATACGTCTTAACGATTCTTTCAGAAGATGGATTTGGGTTAGCATGGAAATCCCACGTATTACTTGTCATAAATGAGACCAAATCGTCTAACTCATTTTCAAATTTTTTGAATTGCAATTCTGTCATATCTTTCTCTCCTTGTAGACTGTGTCCCATTTCACTTCTACATAGAGGAATAAATTACCTTCTATAACAAATGAATGACCACCGGCTCCCCGATGGTCAATCTCCTTACATCCGCTATTCAACAACCGCCGTAAGCAGCGGCATCGTATAATAAACAGGCTTCTCTTGCTCATTTTGCTGATACAAGACGATTAAAAGTGTCGACTGCTCCTCAACGGTCGCCTGATCTCCGATCAACGCATGCAGATTGAACGGCAGCATTTCAATGACTGCGTGCTTATGAAGCTCCTTCTCCGATAGGCCTAGCGCTGCAAAGTCTGCGGATATCCGGTCCGGATGTTCCGCTATTTCCTTGATATACGCAGCCCACGCATTCTTCTCCATCGTGAAATCCCACCAGATTTTACGCGGCTTATACTTGTGATTGAGGAAGTAATCGAACTTCATCAACCCCAAGATGATGTCCATCTGCTTGGTATCTCGTGATTGGAGGAAGCTGTAGAGTCTCGTGAACAGATCTTCGAGCTGATGTCCGATCTTCTGCCAGCCTTGCCCTTCCCAATAATCGCCGAACGCTTGGAAGAAATCGAACGCTGAGTCGAATTCCTGGGTAATCAAATATTCGAGCGTATGATTCATCCGATGGGCGTTCCAATATTTCTCCAGCACATCCTCTACCCGCTTAATCCGTACCAGATCCGAGAACGGCAAAATATCGTTACCCAGAATCTCATACGGCGCATGATCCATATAAATATAGTTGTACTTATGCGCATCGATTCGCATCCCCGTACCGCGCAGCATTTTGAGGAACCCGAGCTGTAATTCTTCCGGACGCAGTGCGAACACATCGTTGAACGTCTTCCGGAACGTATCATAGTCCTCAAGCGGCAAACCTGCGATCAAATCCAGATGCTGATCGATCTTCCCGCTGTCCTTCACCTTCTGAACCGTACGCGTAAGCTTCGCGAAGTTCTGACGACGCTTCACCAGCTCATTCGTCTCATCGTTCGTCGATTGTACACCGATCTCGAAGCGGAATACCCCTGGCGGCGCATGTTCTGATAAGAAGTCCAGCACCTCTGGGCGCATAATATCCGCCGTAATCTCGAATTGGAACACGCATCCGCGGTGATTATCGATTAAGAACTGGAACATCTCCATTGCGTAATCCCGCTTAATGTTGAAGGTCCGGTCCACGAATTTGATCAGCTTCGCCCCATTGTCAATCAGATAGATGATATCTGCTTTCGTCTTCTCAATATCGAAATACCGCACGCCTACTTCAATCGAAGACAAACAGAATTGACAGCTGAATGGACAACCCCGGCTCGTCTCAAAATAAACAATACGCTTCGATAAATCCGGCAGATCCTCGGCAAAACGATGCGGTGACGGCACCTGTTCCAGATCCAGCTTCGGTCGGCCTGGCATCAGTATCACTTCAGTCCCTTTACGATAAGCAAGGCCGTAGACGAAATGATATTTTTGCGTCGTCTGAATTTCGGTCAGCAGCTGATGGAAGGTCTCTTCCCCTTCCCCCATCACGATGAAGTCCACGTCCTGAAGCCGATCCATCCAATAGTCTGTATCATAGGAAACTTCAGGACCGCCGAGGATGATCTTCACTTCCGGCATTATTTTCTTCACCATACTGATGACCTCAATCGTCTCTTCGATGTTCCAAATGTAGCAGGAGAATCCGATGACCTCGGGTTTGCGGCGGAATAGGTCGGACACGATGTTCATGACCGGATCTTTGATCGTGTACTCGGCCAGTTCAATATCCGGGAAGTCTTTCTCGCTGAACGCTTTGAGGAAGCGCAGCGCAAGTGATGTATGAATGTATTTCGCATTTAGCGTAGATAGTACGACTTTCATGTGTTTACCTCGTTCTCTATGTGCAAATTTTATTAGAGGTTGTTCAAAAAGTCCGCTGCTCATTTAGCTTCCACTAAACTCCGCTGCTCTGAAAGTTTTTCGAAGAAAAACTCGCTTCGGAAGCATAGGCCTTCAAGTTCTTGCAACCTTAGCATAGGCTTACGATGCTCGTTTTCTGCGAAAACGCTCAGGTGCTGAAAACCGTACTTTTTGAACTCTCACTTTTAGAATGCTCTTATTCTAGCAAATTTAGCCGACCTAGTCTTCAAAACCATGGCTCTCCTGCATACTCTTCTCTTGGAAAAATTGCAGGAACGGCGCGCCGTAGTTACGGAACTTCTGCTCTCCGACCCCTTTGATACGCAGCATGGCTTTCTCGGTCGTCGGACAGAGCTCAGCCATCTCACGCAGCGTCGCATCGTTGAAAATAATATACGGCGGCACTTTAGCCTTCGCAGCCAAATCCCGGCGGATGAGTCGAAGCTGCTCGAATAAGGTCTCGTCCATGGAGCCAGGCCTTGCTTCTGGCTGCTTGTGCACCTTCTGGAACACTTGGCGCTGACCCTTCAATACCTCAACGGCGAGAGGGGCGATTTTGACAACCGGATACTGCCCTTCAGCCAGCATCAGATAGCCTTCGGCGATCAAGACATTGATCAGATCACTGATCTCCTTGTCCGTCGATTTACGCATCACGCCATAGGTCGGCAGTTGGTCGAAACGGTATTGCAGCACCTTCTTGTTCGCCGAGCCTCGAAGCACACCTGCAATCATCGATACGCCGAACCGTTCGCGCATACGATGGATACAGGAGAATATTTTCTGCGCCTCAATCGTAATGTCGACGAGCTCCCGTTCATCCTTACAGGAACTGCAAAGACCGCAAGGCTTGCGCTCACCCTGATCTTCGAAATAATCGAGAATCGCAATATTGAGACATTTCGGCGTATAGCAGTAATCTACCATCGTCTGCAATTTCCGATATTCATTCGACTTGCGCTCCGGGGATTGCATGTTCTGTTCGATCAAGAACTTCTGCGTAATAATATCCTGCGGACCGAAGAGCAAGATGCATTCGCTCGGCTCGCCATCCCGGCCTGCCCGGCCCGCTTCTTGGACATAGGCTTCCATATTTTTCGGCATATTGTAGTGAATGACGTAACGCACGTTGGATTTGTCGATCCCCATACCAAAGGCATTCGTTGCCACCATCACCCGAATATCATCATAAATAAAGGCTTCTTGGTTGTGAGCACGCTCCTCGTCTGACAGCCCAGCGTGATATTTGCCAACATTCAGACCTTTGCGATGCATCGCCGTGTGCAGTTCGTCCACATCTTTACGCGTAGCTGCATATATAATCCCCGGCTGCGATGCATGCGATAGTGCATAGTTCATCACGAAGTCCCGTTTGTTCTCACCACGCAGCACCTGCATCGCCAGATTGTCGCGCCCAAATCCTGTTACGAACAGATTCGCATCCGTAAGCTCCAGCAGCCTCGCCATATCCTGTGTGACTTCCGGTGTCGCCGTCGCAGTAAATGCGGCAAGGATCGGCCTTGTCCGAAGGTTTCGTACGAATGGCGCAATCGCGAGATAGCTCGTCCGGAAATCATGTCCCCATTGGGAGACACAGTGTGCTTCATCAATCGCAACACAAGAAATCTGCAGTGACTCGACACGCTGACAGAACCAATCGGAGTCAAGCCGTTCTGGCGCAACATAGAGCAGTTTAAGTTCACCACGCTGTGCAGCGGATAGCCGCTCATTGACTTCCCGTGTTGTCAGCGAACTATTAATATATGCTGCTGAAATACCTACCGTATTCAGTGCATCTACCTGATCCTTCATAAGTGAGATGAGCGGGGATATTACGAGCGTCGTTCCCGGGTAGAGAAGCGCAGGAATCTGGTAGCAGATCGACTTCCCGCCGCCCGTCGGCATAATGCCGAGTGTATCGTGGCCTTCAAGGAGGCTCGTAATAATCTTCTTCTGCCCCTCGCGGAAGGACGGGTATCCGTAATATTGCTGCAAAGCTTTTTGAGCTTGCTCTAACATGTAATCTCTCCCATGACCATGATCTTCATCTCTCTATTTTACCACAATAGAATTGAAAGTACTTCGACAGAAGTTTTCTCACTATATTTTCCAGCCTACCTGGATAGGAGGATCTGGTAAGTTCCTGCCGCTAGATCAGAAGCTAATGGTCCCGCTCCTTATCGAACGTGTGATGAATGGAGGGACGATCATCCCCCTCATCCCCTATCAACCCAATCTCCTTACATAATTCCATCAATTGATGGACGCCTGTATATTGCTGCCGATTACGCCGATGAATCCGAAGGAGTGCATCTTCGGCGACTGCTGTAGCTTTCTCTATGCTGTGATGCTCAATGGCTTGAACGATCTCTTTCATCTTGTCCAAGTAATACACCGTCTTCCTCAAGGTGCTAATCAATAAAATTCGTCTCACATGCAATGGTGAATAGAGCCGATATCCGTTGTCAGGATTCCGTATGGGTGATAATAGCCCTTCCTTCTCCCAGTGCCTGATCGCCGAAGTCTGTACATCAGTCATCGCTGCCACTTCGACATCATCGGACCGCTGGTAGAGCGACGCCAAGAAATTGAGGCTTACGGTTGGGACGTCGCCTTGCTTGAAGGACTCGACCACACCCAAGCGATGCAGGCTGCGAGCGTGCTGCCTATTCTACGTCCTTGGCTAGATAGGAAGCTGTAACCATGAAGTAAAAACCTCCAATTCACAGATGTCATGTGAATGGAGGTCTTCTTGGGTCATGCTATTCCCACTTAAACGTAAAGCTAGCCACGATAAACGCAACAATCATCCAGGCGCAGAGCAGCAATCCTTCGCTCCATAACTGGGTAATGCCAGCGCCGACGTTCATAATCTGACGAAGCGCCGTACTGAGATGCGCAATTGGAAGCGCCTTGATGATCGGCTGCAGGAATGCCGGCATACTCTGAATCGGGAAGAACACGCCGCCGAGGAACATCAACGGGAACGAGATAAAACCTGCGATTGGGCCCGCACTTTCCGGCGTCTTCGCAAGTCCCGCGATTATGAATCCAATTGCCATGAACGCCAGTGTCCCGATGATGACAAATCCGAGCAGTAGCGCCCAGGATCCGTTCATCTGCGTACCGAAACCAATGGAACCAATGAGCAACACGATTAACGCCTGTGCGCCATTTAAGATGAGTCTTGCCGTAATCTGTGCTGCGATAAAGGTCGATGCTTTGAGCGGTGTGCTCTGCATCCGGCGTAATACGCCGCGCTCCCGCCAGGAAGCGATCTGCCCTGCTACACCATTTAAATTGTTCGACATGATCATCATCGCCACGATCCCTGGTACGAGAAAGTCGATATATTTCAGATTCAGGGATTCAATGCCTTTGGGCTCAATTGTGACCACAGGATTATATTTCAGGAAGCTTTTACTGATACCGTCGACAACCTGGGACACGGCATTTAATGCTGCCCCTGACTTCTGTGCCTGGGTCTCATCATAGTACACTTCGACGCTACCATGCTCCGCAATGGCAGCTTCAGGAGAGGCCATCGCCGCCTTCAGCTTATCCCCATAGCCTTTCGGAATGACGATAACCATCTGATTGTCGCCTTGCTTCAACTTCTCCATCGCATCGGCTTGAGGCGTCTCGCTATCCAGCTTCAAAATTTCTTTCTGCTGATCAAGCGCTGCGACGAAAGCCTTCGATTCCGTCGTCTGATCCAGATCAATAAGACCGCCATAAATGCTCAGGCTGCCGTTGCCGCTGAACAAATAACCGAACATCACCATGAAGAAGACCGGGAAAAATAATGTAAAAAACAACACTTGCTTATTGCGTCCGAATAACCGGAGCTGTGCGATCGTTAATTGGCCATAGGCTCTCATTCTTCTCTCAAGCTCCTTCCGGTCATATGGATGAAGACATCTTCTAATGTCGCTGTTCGTGTTAGTAAGTCTGCGAATTGAATGTCCTGCGCTTTACAATGATCAATGAAGTCCGTCAGCGTCTGTTGAAGATCGTCTGTATAGAGCACATACGTGTCCTTGCGGAACTCCGCAAGGCGTACGCCACTCAACTGCTGCAGTTCACTCAGCAGATTTTCTTTCCGCGCACCGCTCCATTGCAATTCTTCAGGTATCCGGAATTCAACCGCACTCTCCGAATTCATATTCGAAATGAGGTTCCGTGGTGTATCGAGCGCAATAATTTTCCCCTGATCCATTAGACAAATCCGATCACAGAGCAGCTGAGCTTCATCCATGTAATGCGTACTGATGACGACGGTTTTGCCGTTATCGCGCATTTTCAGAATAATATCCCAGAGGGTACGCCGTGCTTGCGGATCGAGTCCTGTCGTTGGTTCATCAAGGAACACGATCTGCGGATCGTTCACGAGTGCCAATGCGATGGCAAGACGCTGCTTCTGCCCACCGGATAAATTTTTCACCCGGTCATTGAGCTTCTCTTCCAGCGTCACACTCGCGAGCAGGGGGCCAATTGGCACCGTATGCTCATAGAAGCTGGCATACATCTTCGTAATTTCCTTCACTTTCAAGAGCTCGAATAGCGAAGTCGACTGGAGTTGTACGCCGATCACCGTCTTCACCTTGCCAAGATCCGTGCGGGTGTCATATCCCGCAACCTTCGCACTGCCTTCATCCGGCTGCCGAAGACCTTCGATCATCTCCATCGTCGTTGTTTTCCCTGCTCCATTCGGTCCGAGAAGGCCGAAAATCTCGCCTCTGCGCACTTGAAAATCGATGCCGCCCACTGCTGTAAAGGAACCATATCGTTTGCGCAGTCCTTGCACATCAATAATCGTCTCACCTTGATCGCTATGCTGCTGTAGATTCGAAGTCACCTGGTCCCCTCCTTCATGAAATTTACCAAACTTTACCTCGTATAGTATAATACGCGCACTTTCCAGCTACAAGAGAACAACTCAGAATTTATGAGAAGTTATTCTGACCATGGACGAACGCCTTGGCGAGTGCAACCATCTGTTCCTCTACCTTTCGATTTACCCGATTGCCGTCCACCTGATAAGCGATCTGGTAGTGAATCCCGTCTATATAGAAATTGATTTCATTCGCATTCGTCACCGTCATGTTGACCCGCTGCTTCTCTTCGTCATATCCATAATATTGATAAGTGTAGGCGCTATTTGTTTGAATGATATGATGATAGTAAGGAACCCCTTCAAGGATATAACCTTGCTCCAGCTTATTTCCGAAAAGATCTATATCCTTTACTCCTGTCAGATTAGCGAATGGATCCTGTGCCACCTCTGTCATCCGAATAATGAAGAATTCGTTGCCATAACGCCCGTACTCGTCCTTATCTTTCAGATAAGTCAGCTGGATTTGATGATGTAGCGTCTTTAATTGACCTTGCTGGAATGTAACAAGATAAGCCCGCTCTTGACCAACGTGAAATGGAAGCTTCGTCGTATCAACTGTCTTTATCTTCGATTGCCAGGGCTCAGGCAGTGGTGGAAGCCCTTCCTTCATATCTAACGGCTTATAATACGAGATAGACTTCTCATCCATTACAGATTGATAGATTTCGCTATTCGCAAACCCAGCCCCTTTTACCGTCCCTGCACCACTTTGCATCTCACATCCTCCTAAGATAAGAAGGCAGAGGCTTATGAGGCCGATACATCGTAAACGTCTCATATGGTTCATTTTTTATCACACCATCCATTGGGAATTACATCCATTGTATCCTGCGTATGGCTATCTGTTCAATTCGAAATGAACGGGAAGCCGTAAATTTTGTCCGTTTAGGCGTGACTCCGCATTCATAGCAATTCCAAGCCCTTCATGGTATAGTGAGTCCCAGAGATATGTAGAAAAGTATCGTTAAAAGCAGAAAAAAGGTGGTCTCACGCATGCAACATCACAAAAAGAACTCCCCGAAAACCAAGCGTCCCAATATTAGTCAATATACAGTCAAAGAACCGGCAGAGCTGCTGCCTTTTTTATTACATAAACAGTCCAACCTTGGCCGCAATGCTGTAAAATCTATACTGGCTCGTGGGCAGGTCTCGGTCAACGGTCGGGTCGTGACGGAATACAATTGTCCCCTCGTTCCCGGACAAACAGTTACGATCAATAAAGACAAAGTTGCGGAGGAGCCGCAGCTCGTCGGCCTGACCATTTTACATGAAGACGAGGACATTATTGTCATCCAGAAAGATGCAGGTTTGCTGTCGATCGCATCTCCCCAAGAAAATGAAATGACAGCTTACCGGCAGCTAACGAGTCACGTTCGAAGTAAAGACCCCAAAGGCAGAATTTTCGTCGTGCATCGGCTGGATCGTGATACGTCTGGTGTTATGATGTTCGCCAAGAGCGAGAAAGTCCAGCAATTGCTACAGAACTCCTGGCAGGAAAGTGTGAAGGATCGTTCCTACGTTGCCTTAGTGGAAGGACAAGTCAAGAAACCGGAAGGCACCATTTCGTCTTGGCTGAAAGAGAGCAGCACACTAAAAATGTATTCCAGTTCTCGCCCAAATGACGGTCAACACGCTGTGACCCATTACAAAGTTATGCAATCCAATAAAAACTTCAGCTTATTAGAGGTCCATCTCGAAACTGGGCGGAAAAACCAAATTCGCGTCCACATGCAAGATCTAGGACATCCCATTGTCGGCGATAAAAAATATGGTTCGCGTTCTAACGCGATTCGTCGACTCGGTCTTCACGCACGTGTATTAGCTTTTGTGCATCCGACGACAGGTCAGCTCTTACGGTTTGAATCCACCATCCCCAAATCGTTTCTTAACCCTTTCCGACAATCTCCTTCTTAAGAATTTTAAGGTTTGCTGACTTGTTTTTCAAAGGCACGGATATAATTGTCCGTGTCTTTACTTTTGTAATCAAGGATTTCAGTTTAGGCGGCGGTTAGCCTGCTGCCATAAATGATCAAAGCAGGAAAATGGATCATCCATCCAGAAAAAATATAAACAAGATATTTAAATTGATTAGGTGGAAATGTTCAAACTGTAGATATAATTTAAGTACAACCCGTATTTGCATCGCATAAAACAGTCGAAATGGAGGCTATATGAATGGAGTTAACACAAATCATTGATGATGTATTTCAAGCGGCTCAGTCAGGTGAAGCTTCACGGATAAAAGACATTTTAGAATCTCACCCGCACCTTGCAAATACAGAAAATGGAGATGGGCTTACACCTTTGGGATATGCGGCACATTTTGGTAACAAAGATGTAGTAGAGATATTGCTAAATTATGGTGCAAATGTTGATGCGATATCTCATTCCAAGATATCTTACATTCCTTCGAATACAGCACTGCATGCAGCAATAGCGGGGGAGCGTAACGTGGATGTAATCAGATTGCTCTTAACTCATAATGCGCAGACAAATATTAACGACAGCAATGGTCATACTAGTCTACATACTGCTGCATTCCATGACGATAACATAGAAATTATTCGCTTATTGATCGAACATGGAGCCGATGTTAACGCTAGAATCGAAGGTGGAGAAACTGCATTGTCTCTTGCAATAAAGCAAGGTAACAATAACGTAGCGGAACTTCTTCGCCAAAACGGAGCGATACTCTAATTTCTTATAGTAGCTTGCTACAAGTATGTCTAGGTCTTGACGTGATTTACAGTTCAAAATAGAATAGAGCCCTGACAATCGCAGTCAGGACTTAAGTTGGTAGAGGCTTGTCGTATAGCATGTTCACACTGTCCTCAACACATGTGGAGTGCTGCTCACTGTTAGTCAGGAAAGACTAATATCGGAGGTGTATTAGCGGGCCTTTTTTACTCTCCACCATACACTCGGAGAATTGTATTATGGGTAATAGAACAACTGCCTTAATAGGTATTTATTATATAGAACATAGGAGGATTACATGGCCTGGAGCAAATTGAAACAACAACTAGAGGGTTTTCTCTGTCCTGCGTTATATGGAAGGGTCGAATACCGTGCAACCAGCTACCGTTATTTACCTGATAAAGCAGGACTTTGTTATATTGCGGTAGATAAAAAGAACGTACTCAATATGAGTGATAAAACTACCTTAATCAGATGGTATCAGACGGAGCTGGAAATTAAGAATGATTCAGCTATCCAAATTCCTATCCATGATGAAGAAATTGAAGCGATCAGAAAAGACACCAAGGGAACAGTTCCGGAGGATCGTCTAAAGGTAATTGCAAGAAGTAGAAAAATATCAGAATATGCAAAGGAGCTTTTGTCAGCACAATCATCATTAAGTAAATCAAATTTTATAGTTGTTGCTACTAAGTTTTTATCCATTTCTATAGAGGAAAGCATGGAGAGCAATGATATCTTATTGAATATACTAGCTTTGGTAGACAGACGAGTTGGAAAAAAGCGAATTTTAAACATGACCGAGAAGATGAAGTTAAAGCATCCAATTGTGCAATATTTTTATGAACTACGGCTTAGTACGTTATAAAAATAACTCATTTACCTCCAGTCGAGAGTCCTGCAAAGGATATAGCAGCCAAAATCTAGCCATATCAAGAAAGATCGAATGCCATTCCTGTGTTAAGAGGGGAGATTTACTGTCTTCCCTTCGAGGGGGCGCGACACGTTTGATGCTTCCGATTGGTGTTACTTTTGTTATCAAGTTTGATCTTGTTGAATGTTGTCCTTAACCCTATACCAGTACTTATAAATTTCCGAGTAACCGATTTTTGAATAAAGTCTTAACGCAGGTGCATTATTGGCTACTACCGCTAAATAACTGTATCTTGCTCCATTTTCTTTCCCCCACTTTAACAGATTTAGTATCATCTGTTCTCCGAAACCTCGATTTCTAAAATTTATATCCGTTACGATATCATATAACCCAATGTATTCTCTTTCAATAACTCCAAGACCGCAAGCAATAACTTTTTCTTCGTAATAAAGCGATACAAATCCTTTTTTGGTTTTAATATTGGATAGCATACGTTCCATAACGTGTTTGTCTTTATCTTTAACGTTATTGAGCCTACAAAAATTTTCTAACCAATCAGCAGTGATGTTTTCATAGATTCTAACTGAAGTTAGTTCGGGTTCGATTATGTTATCTAACTTCAAGGTTTGGACGCTTGTAGTATCAATCACTGAATAGCCCTTTCCCTCTAATGAGCCATCTAGATTTATGGGGTGAACAAAAGGAGTGATTTTGTATGTTGTTGGTAAATTATTTGCTGAATAAATTTTCTCACACTCTTCGATTTTATTATTCAAATCATAAGTTGAATAATGAATTGGGTTAATGGAGTTTGCTCGTTTTGTATAGCCATCTGCGAAGCGCAACACCCATCCATCATATAGCAGAGTGGATAAGGGTTGCCAGTGGTTTAAAGATAATTCCTCAATGAGTTTGTTATCCATCATTATCCTCCACATTATTTTTGAATAATAATACTCTATATCAAATAAATATACAATCAGTTTTATTGCGATGAACACAGGGGTTTATCTCCCCTCCATACACCGTTTCCATCCTGTTCCAGTACTCATATCATAAACGAAAACAGGGAGGAAATGATGTATGCCTAGCAACGGAACGCTGTGTGAGCAATTTTCAAAAATAATCGGTGGACAACCCGGCTTTGCCGGCGGAAAATGCGTCTCGACCATCAATCGAAATGACATCAAAGCAACGATTCTAGGGAAAAGATTTCGCATAACGTCCTCTTTCTCGTTCGAATCATTAAATGAAAGGACGGGCAGAGCACTTTGTTTAGGTAGAGCGGCATTCTTAGAGAAAGAAGTCAATAAATTCATCGCGGCTATTCAAGTGACGTCTGTCCATAACGAATGGTTATTCGAGCGGCCCCGCTTGATTTATATCAATATTGAAACAGTCGATAGACCACTTGTTTTCGCAAGGAAAGTGAAGCGAGCGTTAGATGCTATTCATAAATAAGAGGTTGAGAAGGATGGCTATAGGACACGCTGTTGACAGATACCGTAAAGAGGAGCGATAACGCCCCTCCTTTTTTGGGCTCTTGCCCATTTTCCACAACGATAGATAGGCGCTAGCATAGGATACATGGTGAATGAAAGCATGAGAGGAGATTGAGGATGTACCCTAGATCATACTGTCAATATCCATGGCACCATCCGATGCATAGCAACTGGCACAACCCGTGGGTTAACCCTTGGAATCAACCCTATTATCATTGGAGCGGCAACTGGGATGCTTATTATCGAGACATTGTGTTGAAAGATTATGGACCCTATCCATTTGTCGTGAATATTGATCAAGCAGCCAAGCAGAACAATAACTACCGCACCGCTTTATGGACAGGGAAACACTTGCAAGTAACGCTGATGAGCATCAATCCTGGAGAAGACATCGGTTTGGAAGTCCATCCGACTACAGACCAATTTATACGCATTGAAGATGGTCAAGGACTCGTCCAGATGGGAGATCGCAAGGATCAATTAGATTTTCATCAAAACGCCTACGATGGCTATGCCATTATGGTCCCTGCTGGGAAATGGCATAATGTCATCAATACAGGGAATAAACCGCTTAAAGTTTACGCGATCTACGCGCCACCTGAGCATCCATTCGGAACAATTCATGAGACGAAAGCCATTGCCATGGCTTCTGAAACATCGTAAGGGGGGTAAAGCCCCCTCTTTTTTGTCATTGGCATGCGCAAGGAACCTGCTGCTTCTGCATCTCATCTAAATTTTCCTTCCTGGCTAGATTATGCGTCCATTCATGAAGCGGCAGATCGTGGCGCGCTTAACCTGAAGCAAGACGTAAGGCTGGTTAATGAAATCACAACGGTCGAATCGAATTGGTTCTTGGAGCTTGTGAAAGAAGGCCATTTCACTGAAGGTCAACAAGTGTTGTGTGTCGTTCCCGAGAGTGGTAGATTCTCAGACCTCTATTATGATGTAGGACCTGCATGATATGATCATAAGAAAAAGGGGCTCCTCCGTCATTTTTTTGACTGTGGAGCCCCTCTTGCATGAATCTAACCGTGATTCTCCATCGCTCGCATCGACTCAGCAATCTTCGCCATGATGGAGCATTCGATTCGCTTGCGGAAGATATCGCAGCTGAAGTCATAGATGCCGTTGATGGAGCCCGTTGCGTGCAGGGCATTGGCCGGACAGCCGCCGCTGCAGTACAGCTTGGCCCAGCAATCTTTGCATTCTGGCTTCGAATAACAATTGCTTTCTTTAAATTGGCATTGCAGCTCAGGTCTTGTGATGCCATCCCAAATGTTCCCCATGCTATACGCATCATCTCCTACGAATTGGTGACAAGGGAACAGTTCGCCCCATGGCGTGACCGCGAGATATTCTGTGCCTGATCCGCAGCCGGTGATTCGCTTCTGGATGCAAGGACCTTCTGAGAGGTCCAGCATGTAATGATAGAAGATAAACCCTTTGCCTTGTTCATCCCGCTTGACCATTTCCTTAGCGAGTATTTCGTACTGATTGTAAATCTCCGGGAGATCCTCCTCGGTAAGTGCATAAGGCTCCCGCGGATCACAGATGACCGGCTCCATCGAGATTTTGTCGAACCCAAGGTCTGCGATATGAAATATGTCATTCGTGAAATCGACATTGTTACGCGTATAGGTTCCCCGTACATAGTATTCTTGGTCTCCACGCTGTCGAATGAATTCTTGGAACTTCGGTACGATATGATCATAGCTACCTTTTCCAGTCACGGTTGTGCGAAGTCGGTCATGAACCTCTTTTCTGCCATCCAAACTTAATACGACATTGTACATTTCCTGATTTAAGAACTCGGTGATCTCATCGTTCAACAGCATGCCATTCGTCGTGAAGGTGAAGCGGAATTTTTTCTTATATTCTTTTTCTTTGCTTCTTGCATAAGTTACAATCTGTTTGACCACGTTCCATGCCATCAGCGGCTCCCCGCCGAAGAAGTCAATGTCAAGATTTCGATGGTGACCCGAATGTTCCAGCAGGTAATCGATGGCTCTTTGTCCAACCTCATAGCTCATGAGTGCGCGATCACCGTTGTATTTCCCTTGGCTGGCGAAGCAATAGTCGCAGGATAGATTGCAGGTATGCGCGACATTCAGGCAGAGCGCCTTCACATAGGTCTGTCGATTTTTCAGATCGATCGAGAGATTTTCATACGGATCCTTGGTGAACAGCTGCCCCTGGCTTCTCAGCTCCTCCACCTCCGCGATGGTTCCTCGAATACTCTCTTCGGAAATGGCCGGATCATATTCGTATTTCTCCGGTATAAAGGACAGGATCTCGTCCGGGGACGCTTGCTCATACAGCGCGATGATGTCATACGCCAATTCGTCGACAACATGCACCGACCCGCTATAAGTATCGAGGACGATGTTATATCCGTTCAGTTGATATTGATGAATCATACTGCTAATCAAGCTCCTTTGCCTACATGTTGACACGGGTTAAAAAATAGCCGCCCATCTACAGCGCAGTGGGCGGTGAACTCCAAATCCTATTTGTTCATTGCGTTTTCACAACGCTGGTTTGCTACTCCACAGGAAGTTTTGCAAGCAGACTGGCAAGATGTCTGGCATGCGCCGCATCCGCCGTGTTTTGCGGTATCCATCAGTGTTCGTGTGCTTAGTGTTACGATTCTTTTCATCATGAATAACTCCTCTGCCATTTCAATTCGTTCAAACCAATAAAGATAACAATGTGAATGATTTCACTTTTTTACCTTTAACAAAGGTAACAACGACCACAGATGGACGTCAATCAAATAGATCACACCTAAATCACCGTCAGACGGCTACCGCCTTCCGACCGAAGCAGAGTGGCAACATGCATGTAAAGCCGGAACGACGGCCTATCAATATGGAGGGGCACCAAACCCCTCTACACCTAACTTATTAAGCCGTCGATGTCATCGGATGTTTAACGTGTACCGGATAATGATGTTCCCCATTCGTTCTTACGAATAGACCTCCCGGATAGCTAGCCTTATTCAGTACGAGATCAGGATCATCAGGCGTGTAATGAAATGTTATTTTTTTCGTATCACGCCCTGCGATCTTCGTAAGTATATCTTGCGTATGAATCTCCTGCGTGTGGACCATATCGAAAACATCCATATGATGATTCTCTTTCTTATACACCACAATGACATTCTCTTCTTCCAGGTAGTACATATCCTCTCGGAAAACGTTCAAGCCATAAAACATGAAAATCCCTTGCGTGTGGTCCGTTCCTAAGCGCTTCGAAACCGGTAATCTCTCCGATACGAATTGATAGATCAGATGCAGATCCTCCGCTCGACTCACATTTAGTTTTCGGATCCCGGTAGGCTCAATCTCCCTCGGGGTAAAGTCCATCGTAAACAGATATTCTTCTACGGCTTGAAACCCAAACTTCGGGTAGAAACCCAGAACCGAATCATTCGCAAAAAGATACATGACATCATATTGTTTCTCGTAATCTTCTAGCACTTTGTTCATTAAGCTTGTGGACAACCCTTGCCCTCGGAAATCCGGATGTGTCATAACGGTTCCGATTTGTATCGCGCTTTTCTTGTCACCATCTATCACTAAATCAAGTAGGTTCACCGAGACATTTGCAACCACTTGGTCCCCTTGCGCAAATGAATACGGAATGTATCGTTCATTCCAAAAACCCTTCTGGTACCATTCTTCAAAGCTTATCTCAAACGTACGATGAGCAAGCTCCGAAAGACTCTTCCTAAGCACATCGTTATTTTTATAATCCTTCACAAATCGAGGTTCTTGCACGGATATCCCTCCCTCCACTTTCGTCAACATCATAGTATCACACCGATGTGATATACATAGGCAGAGTTTATTTATATTTGTTTTGGACACTTGGAAGGTCGTATCAGGTAGAATATCGAAATCAATAAGTAAAGGGAGGCGAAAGGATTGGACCTACCACACGATTACCCGGAGAATCACGGACTTTCTTCACAAGCTCTAACCCATTTTTACGCTGCAATCGAAAAACAAAGTTTAGACGTAAATACATTTATTTTGATACAAGACGGCTGCGTCACCTCGAAATTCGCGCGCTCCCCTTATCGGCTAGATTGTCCGCAGCTGTTATTTTCACTGAGTAAGAGTATCACTTCCCTTGCTGTGGGGATCGCTTGGGATCACAGTCTATTAAGTTTGGAAGATAAGGTCATATCTTTCTTTCAGAATCGGCTTCCTGATCCTGTTTCGCCGAATTTATCGAAAATGACGATTCACCATCTATTGTCTATGAACGCGGGACACCATGAGGATATTTATGCTGTTGTTGCGCAAGAAGAAGACTGGGTGAGCACTTTTTTATCCTTAGAGATCGAACATGAGCCTGGAACGCATTACCGTTACAGCACGCATTCTACGTATATGTTGGCCGCCATTTTGGAGACAGTCACGGGGCAAAATGTAATAGATTTTCTTATGCCGACACTGTTTGATCCATTAGGAATACCACGACCCACATGGGAAACCTGTCCGAAAGGGATGACCGCTGGCGGAATGGGGTTAAGTCTATCGACGGAGAGCATCGCGAAGATTGGCCTCATGCTCTTAGATCAAGGCGTTTACGCAGGGAAGAGAATACTCTCTGAGCAGTACATTCGACTTGCGACGTCCGAACAAAGCGATAACCGCTTAGGCGCAAAGCGTATCGATTCCGCACAAGGCTACGGCTACCAGATCCATCTGTGTCGGCGTGGGTGTTATCGGGGGGATGGTGGCTTTGGACAGCTTTGTTTTGTTGCGCCTGAAGAAAAGATCGTCATAGCAGCAACATCAAGCTTCGAGAGTATGAATCAATTACAGACCCTACTCGATTTAATTTATGAGCATATTTTCGATCGCTTAGACAAGAGCGATTCGCTTGCTCCCGAGAACCGAAGTGCATTACAATCTCAACTGTCTAAAATGAATAACTCAGCGCTTCCGTCGCAGTCCATCCCTTCGAAGATGCCTGATATCCATCAGCATAGGTATGCCCTGCAGCCTAACCCCTCCGGCCCTCGAACCGTGGCATTCACGCAGCAGGATACAACGCTAACGGTGCATTTTATCTACAGGGATTCGAAAGATCAATTACTGCCTTTCGACTTCACTAGCCCCCTTCACGCAACAAGCGTCTTCAACAAAGACTTATCGATATGTTCGCAGGAGGTTGTCACCTATGCATCTTGGCAGAGTCACGACACCTTACAGCTCACACTGTTCTATATTGAAACGCCCTACGTGGTCACCTATACCATCGTATTCCATGGTGAGTCCATCAATCTCCAGTTCGACATCAATGTATCCCTGAATATATCTGAATATTGTGTTACAGGGGATTTATTACACGACCACTTAATAAAGGAGCGATCCAATGCTGATCCAAGGAACGAACATCGATATGAAACTCGTTGAGGTGTCTGATGCGCAGGCACTTCTTGCTCTTCAAGTGAAGAATAAAGATTTTTTCCAAGCGTTCTCGGGTAAACGAGACGAGCATTTCTATACGTATCAAGGACAAGTCGATCGAATTCTTAACACGCTGAAATCTCAAAAGGACGGTACAAGATATCTTTTTCTAATCCATTCACGAAATGCAGGCGAATTAATCGGTGAAGTGATGTTATATAAGGTCGTTCGTGAAAATCTAGAAAGCTGTGGAATTGGCTACATATTGGATCAAGATCAGAATGGAAAAGGATACATGACGGAGGCGGTAAAGCTGGTGGTGAACTACGCTTTTACGGAACTGAAGCTTCATCGGATCGAAGCCGGGGTTATGCCACATAATACCGGGTCTATCAAAGTGATGCAAAAAGCTGGTTTCACCCAAGAAGGATTAGCCAGAAAAAATGTAAACATCAATGGACGATGGGAAGATCATCTGACATTCGCCATTCTGGAAGAAGATGTTATCGGGCAAGAAGGTTAACAAGGTTTATACGAAGCGCCTTGCAGTTCAGGAACGCTCCTGGCCGCAATAGCTCGAGCTGACCAGTTCATCTTTAACAACAGCTCTAGTTTGCTGCGTTCGGTTAGTATAACTCATGGTGAGATTCCCTTGTGTGAATGGTGTGTGGTAACTTCATTCTACACGAATCTTCCATGGGCTATTTTTATTTCAGAATGTCGCACTTCATATTACAATCCATCAAAAGAAAAAGCCATGTCTCCCCCCAATCGGATAACATGGCTTGAAATTGTATTATTGAGCTTGATCCATCCTCATCAGGAGACAAGCTGCTGGGTTATGGTGTCTGTTTCATATAAGTCCCTTTTATAAATTGATACATCCAGTCATACAGCTGACGTACCGCGGGATCTTCGCTTCTCGAGCTGTCCAGCAGTGCCGTGTTTCCTTGGTAATACGCTTTGAAAATATCTCCCATATAACCGTAATCGATACCGCCGTTTAAGTACTCGATATATCGTGCACGAAATGCGGGATCATCAATCATACGTTCGTCAAACTCCATCTCAACACCCATATGATACTGTTGCGACAGTCCTGTGGACGTTTCAAGCCGCTCTACCGGTGTTTCATCAAAGAAATGGTTAGGCTGCAAGGCAGCGATATCGAAGCCCAATTCCTCCCATGCGTAGTTTTGGTTCCCGAAGAAGTTAGGAATCCAGAAGAAGTGCTTTTTCTCATCATGGACAAGGTCACTTGTATAGCGTATTAACTGTTTATCATATGAGTCCCCAGCATGTTCAGCGAGCCAATACATGCCCGTCAGCTCCAGATGGGAATAACCGGAAGCCTCCCAGCGTGTGCGGAGTTCATTCATGTACCAATCCACGGCCTTCTTGCGGTTAGCCAATGCTGCTTCTTCGCCCACTTCTTGAGATACCATATTTTCGGATACACCGTCACCGTCCACATCTCCAAAATCGCTGAGCTCTTTCCCCGGGTGAGGAATCATCAATACAACCTTCGTTTTGTGCTTCTGATCGCCAAGCTTCAGTCCCGCTTCCTTCGTGGCATCATTCAGCTGCTTCAAATCGCCTTCCGGAGCGAACGTTTTGTCCAGATACCATTGCCAGGCCGTTAGATTAGCTGTTCCTGTTCCGTAATTACCTCCCCAGTCTTTATACCATAAGCCCAAATACAGCACACCGTCATACAACCAGTCCTGCGGCTTGCCCTTCTCATCCACATAACTGATGTATGGCATGATGTTCTCCTTCGTCCAATCCCCATCGCCGTTTTCATACCAGCCGTTGTAGAGCAGCATTAGATTGTCAATGCCGCCGCTGGCTTTGCCGGCAAGCGCATAAGCGGGCTCGTCGACCGGGATTTTCGCCGATCCTTTGGCTTTGCCGTCAACACCCCATACTTCGATTTCATCAAGGAATGCAAACGTTCCTGCAATGAAGGTCACTTTCACATACCGAGCCTGCGCCGTGGTGGCCTTGGGATGTCCCTTGGCAGGCACGCCGTCGGTAACGCCATCCCAATTGTAATACTGCTCGGTAGCCGGTCCCGACTCCCAGATCGGAAGCTTCGTATTGACATGGGCGAGCGTTCCCCATTTCTCACCATCCATCGAGACGTACATGGATACGGTATTGGGATAGAAAATGCCGACTTCTGAATGCTGCATAAAGTGCGCCTTGATTCCGCTGATGGATTTCAGCTCTCCTAAATCGAAGACAACCTCTCTCGTTTTGCCTCTCAGATGACCTTGCCAAGCGGGATCGTAAAAGGTAAGGCTCGCATCATAGATGCCGTCGGTTAATTCCCGCTCCGAATCGGGGTAATTTTCATAAGGGGGATCTGACAAGGTATAGCTTAATCCCGCAACTAAATTCCTGGGCTCTACATGATCCTGATCGGCCTGCACGATTGATATACTCATAACAAACGTAATTGCTGCAAGCCCGAGAAGCAGCAGCTTGCGTCCCTGATTCCATTTTTTACTCATTCGTTCAACCTCCGCATACATTAATATTTAGATTGAATAATACCGATTGCCATAGAAAAACGGATTCCAGATAAACTTGATTCATGCAGTATGGTTAACCGACGATGCCGGATCGCTCGACACTTTCAACGAACTGCTTCTGCAGCAGCAAGTAAAAAATAATGATCGGTATGATCACTAGCACAATCCCGGCATTTAACCGAACAGATGTCAGCATATACTCCGGCGAATTTCCAGCAAGCAGACCAGGAAGCGCAGCAAGCTGCATCGACAGAACCTTCGTTTCCGTCAAATACATCGATACATAGAATGAATCGTTATACTGCCAGACAAAGGAGAATAGTTATCAACTCCTAATCAGAAAGCGTTTTCACTTTACTGTTAATAGACCCTTTCAATCTTCAATAACATATGATATTCATAGAAACGGCTAACAGATCACCACCTCAATAATTCCCTTTCTAGTTTTCATTAGTTATAATTTACTTAAAATACCAAATGTTGATTGAACTAAATTATAGCATTAACCCTAAAGTCGTCTTTACACTTTTGTATAAAATTATAGGATTATCGTACAATTCCCCGAAGACATTTGACCAAGCTTAGTTAACGAATAACATACACAGGATTCCTGCATTTTTAGGGGTTAACAAAGATGATACACAAAGCTCTAACCGGAGACGAATGAAGCGCTTCGCAATATTCTTGTGCCGAAGGCTCTTGTGGTTACGCCTAACTTATTCGAGGCTTTGCAACTCAGCGGCATGACGCTGATTAAGAGCGTTGAGGAAATGAAAGAAGCAGCTGCCCGAATTCACGAGAAAGACGCGAAATACGTCCTTGTCAAAGGCGGCGAAAAGCCTTCATTACCAAAGCCATTCGCCATTCCTTCGTGTTGAATCAAGGGTGCCTATATTCTCTCGCACCTCTAGCTTTTATGTTGATTTTGTAAGAATTGGAATATATTCTTTCCGCGATTGGGATGAGCAAAAACTAGAAAACGCCTTGCAGTTCAGGAACACTCCTGTCCGCAAGGCGCCTTTCGTTGTCTCCAACGCTTCACCGTACTACATCTCCTTCTCCCCGAAATATTCCAGGTATTTGCTGGGTGTGCCGTGGGCGTATTTCTTGAAGATACTGATAAAATATTTGTAGTCGCTGAAGCCAATATCCTGTGCGATCGTATAGACTTTACCGTCCCCCGCTTTTAATAAATCAATCGACTTATGGATGCGGTAGCGATTTAGGAATTCATTGAATGTATAACTGGTCTCTGCCTTGAATTTTTGATTCAAGTAATAAGCGCTTAAGCCAAGCTCTTCAACCAAGTCATGAATGCTGATTTTTTGGGCGTAATTCTCTTGCACATAGGCGATCATCTTGGATACATACTTCGAAGTCTTCGTCTCTTTCTCCAGAAACCGACTGTTAATGATCTCCTCTTTCTCTTGCGGATGATTAGAAATAATCTCGTATTTGCGGAGAAGGTCCACTTTGGCCTTCGCCGACTCCAAGGCTGCGATGAGCTGGTCGTCCTCTAGCGGCTTCACGAGAAACTCGGTCACACCTAACTGAATGGCCTGCTTCGCCAAATGAAATTCATTATAACCCGAGATAATGATACTGCTGAAGGTATGCTGCTCCAGCCCCTCACGAATCATGGAGATGCCATCCATAATGGGCATGTTAATGTCCGTAATCACGATATCAGGCTTGTATTCGCAGATTTTCTGCAGCCCATCTTGTCCGTTCAGCCCCTCCTCAATCACAATACAATCATATTTCAACCAATCGATACTAAATCGAATGCCCCGCCTTATCATATCTTCATCTTCAACAAGCAGTACTTTAAACATCTGATCCACTCCTTTCGAAAGGAATTGTAACGGTCACACAGGTACCTTTTCCTTGGATGCTATTCATGCGAATCCCAGACGCTTCGCCATACAGAAGCACTAGACGACGATGAACGTTGTACAGTCCGATATGCTGCGTCATGTTGTTCTGGCTTTGCAATAGCTGATTGACTTCCTGCAATGTCTTCTTATCCATCCCTTGACCATGATCTTGAACCTCAAGAATCAGCTGTTCGTCTGATATATACACACGAATCTCAATCAGGACATTGCTCTGATTCTGATACCCATACTTGATAGCGTTTTCGATAAAGGGCTGCAGTAAAAGCTTAGGAATGCATATATCTTGCGTCTCCTCCGTAACGGAAATGCGATACTCGAGTCGCTCATTGAATCGAATTTGCTGAAGCTTCAAATAATCGCGCACATAATTCATATCATCCTTCAGCTTGACGCTGCGATCATGTCCGATACTATAACGCAACAAGCGAGATAATAGGATTACAATCTCTTGTGCTTGATTTGCATCGATCTTGATCGCATACCGTAAGGTTTCGAGCACGTTAAAAATGAAATGCGGGTGGAATTGCGCCTGCAGTTGTTTGACTTCGATCATGGTACTCAGTTCCGACAGCTCTTTATTTTTCTTGAGCAAGTCCTGCAGCCGGTCCAGCATCGCATTATACTCATGACCCAGCGTTTCGAATTCATCCCCCGTCTGAATATCGACGTAACCATCTAACTTCCCATCTCTTAACACGTCCAGCGCAGCAACGAATTTGTCAATCGACTCCGAATTTCGGGATGACATTTTATTCGATAGGAACTGCAGCATAATCCACAACAGCAAACAAGTCGCTACGATAAAGATAGCCACGGTATAGTACGTGTATTGCTCTGAGTTATAGGAATTCAGCGTAAATACTTGCAGCGGCGTGCCTTGGATAGGTTTGGAATACATATAGTAGCTTCCGTTGTTAATCTGGGCATGTCCCTGATTATCCAGCGTAGGTTGGAACTTGTTTAGAACCCCTTTGGTAATGTTACTGGTGGTCGCAATGATCGTCTTATACTCATCGGTAATCAACGCGATTTCATTATTTTGCGTAAAGATCAGCTTCTGAAAATCGGCTTCATATAACTGATAGACAATGTAGCCAATCGTCTGACCATCTTTCACGATCGCTCGGCCAAACGAATAGCTTGTAGTCCGATCATGCGAGTACCGGAAGCTGTTCATTTCAGCTATCGTCTCATTCGGATACATCTCTACCCGGTGAATGAAGTTTCGGAAAGAAAAGTCGGAATCCAATAAATTCGTTGGTGCAGAGGTAGCGAGGAAAATCCCGTCTTTGTTCAGGATATGGAATATGCCCTTCACCTTCTGTTGGTTGTTGAAATCATAGAATTCAGAGTATACCTTCTCGCTTCCCAAATGTGTACTCACATAGTTCACAACGGCAGGCGAATCCGCCATCCGCTGAATCTCATCATGGTATTGTTGATAGACTTCAGTGATGGAATGACTGATGGATTGTGCAGCTTGATTCGTTTTCTGCATGATGTTGATTCTGCCGTTGACAATCGTAAATATAACGAACAAAACCATTAATATCGCAAACGGTATCATCGTATATAAACGAAACAAGCGACGGGTCGATTCTTTAAAATTGCGATGTTTTCTACGTTTCATGCTGTCCTCCGACTATAAAATCCGTCTATGTACCTTACGCCTCTCCTATTCAGTGTAAGGAAAAAGAAAGACATTCGTCCATGGTAATAAACTCTAAATGTCAAAACAAGCCGACCCTTATGCCAGGTGCCGACTTGCATGATATGAACGAGCTTTATAGCGATACTTCCTTCTGCCCAGACAGCTTGAGGAAGACCAACAGTGAGATGACGGTAATCAATGTTAATATGGTAGACAACGCTGCAGCGACGCCATAGTTGCCTCGAATAACTTCGGTATAAATCGCAACCGTAACCGTCTTCGTTTTCCCCGTATATAAGATGATCGAGGTACTTAATTCCGTAATGATGGTAACCCAGCTAAGAATAGCTCCCGAGACGACACCCGCCACCATCATCGGAAGTGTAATTTTGAAAAATGTTCGCATCTGGGAAGCTCCCAAACTGATCGCCGCTTCTTCAATGCCCCCGTTGATCTGATGCAATATCGCTGCACTCGATCGAATCGTATAAGGCAGACGACGAATCACGAAGGAAATAATCATAATGAGTGCGGTTCCGCTTAATGCGAGCGGCTTATCGTTGAAGGTAATGAGCAATGCAATACCTAAGATGGAACCAGGAACGATATAAGGGAACATCGTGAAAATATCCAGCGTATTCGTTAAAGCATTGCGACGACGAACCGTTACATACGCGATGAGAATCGCAAGCAGTATAATCACGACGAGGGATACAACCGCAAGGAAGAACGTATTGGCAATCACGCCGCCGATATTGCTGAATGCATCGATGTAACTCTGCAACGAGTACCCATCGACAAAGATTCGACCGTTTGTTTTGAGAAAAGATGTATAAATAACGTACAGCTGCGGCAAGAGCGCGATTAGCGTATAGGCATAGATCACAACGTGAGCCACAATATTACCGATACCCGACTTCTTCTTCGCTTCAATCGGATGCAAAGCGCTCATTGTAAAAGATTTACGATTGGATACGTATTTCTGCAGCAGGAAGATCACTGTAGCGAAGAGTACGACAATGACGCTGATCGCAGCAGCAAACCCATCATCGCCGCCAACCTCACTAATAAATTCGTTGAAAATAAGGACGGGAACGGTTTTGAACCCTTCACCGATCAGCATTGGTGTACCAAAGTCAGCAAGTGCACGCATGAATACGAGCAATCCGCCAGCGAGCAAGGTTGGTGTAATCAATGGAAGCAGAACCTTGCGCATTTTGTTGAAGCCTTTGTACCCCATACTTTCCGCTGCTTCCATGAGCGATTGGTCCACATTCTTCAGCGCACCGGATACATACATGAAGATAAGCGGAACCATCTGTAACGTTAAGACGACGAGAATCCCTGTAAACCCATATATATCAGGCATAGTGAACCCAAAAACATTTTTGATGAATTGAGTAATTACGCCGTTTCGTCCTAATAGCAGGATCCAGGAGTAAGCGCCTATGAATGGTGCTGACATCGACGAGATCAGAATCATAATGCGGATGGTAGAATTCCCTTTAATTTTGACCGTGGCCATCAAGTAGGCCAGCGGCGTTGCAATCAGCGCAGAAAGTGCGGTTACACAGACCGTTACTTTAATACTGTTGAATAGTGCCGTTAAATAATAGGGCTTGCTGAAAAATTTCGTGAAATACGCAAGTGAAAAGTCGCCTGTCGTGCCGTTGTAAAAACTCTTAATCAACATGGTGAATAACGGAAGTGCTAGAAAGAGAATATAGAAGACAAAGATCAGTAATGAAATGTTCGTCCAGATGTCAAACCGTTTGCGCGTATCATTCATAGCTGACCGCTCCCTGTGTAGTTCAATTCACCCGCAGCATCGTATACATTAATTTTGTCTGTTTTGACTTTCAGATAAATCACTTCACCGGGGGAAAGGATTTGACTCGTTTTCGATTCCTGCGTGATTTCGATCCGCTGACCCGATTCAAGATCGACGAAATAATGTGTATTTTGTCCTAAGAATACGCTGTGTACAATAGTAGCTCGGATCCCGCTCTGGTCCTCCGTCATGATGAACTCCTCCGGGCGAACCGAAATTTGTACTTTCAGCGAAGCTTGTGGTTTAGGAACGCGAATGTTAGACATTGGCTCAGCATAATCAGAACCGATCTGTAAGGAATAACGGCCTTCCTCTTGCGCTAGGGTGCCTTCAATAATGTTCGTTCGGCCGATAAAAGTAGCAACGAATACATTGGCAGGACGTTGATAAATCTCTTGCGGTGTGCCCAGGTGCTGAATGATCCCCGATTTCATGACTGCGATTCGATCTGATACAGCCATCGCTTCTTCTTGATCATGCGTGACGTATACGGTTGTGATCCCAACTTCCCTCTGAATATCCTTGATCGCATTCCGCATGTCGATCCGTAATTTCGCATCGAGGTTGGATAGAGGCTCATCCATGAGCAGCACATCGGGACGAATGACGATCGCTCTAGCAAGCGCGACACGCTGCTGCTGTCCCCCAGATAGATTCTTCGGCATCCGATCCTTGTATTGTTCGATTTGTACAACCTTCAGAATATCATCGACCTTAGCGGCAATTTGTTCCTTAGGGATCTTCCGGTTTTCAAGACCAAACGCAATGTTGCCTTTGACCGTTAAATGAGGGAAAATCGCATAGTTCTGAAATACCATCCCGATATTCCGTTTGCCCGGTTCGACCTGATTGATGACCCGTTCATTGAAGCTGATCGTCCCGCCTTCAATGCTGTTAAAGCCAGCAATCATCCGTAATAGTGTGGTTTTCCCGCATCCGGAAGGACCGAGAAGGGTGAAGAACTCACCCTTCTTAATCTCCAGGGACAACGCAGGAATGACCGTCGCATCTGCATACTTTTTGACTAAGTCTTTGATGTTAATCGTTACTGTCATGGTTGTCACCTAATTCTTTCGTTTATTTTGTGCTTGTGAATACATCCGTGTAGTGCTCGATGATTTTGGATTTATTTTTACTGACATAATCCGTGTCTTCGTTGATCATGTTGATCTTGTCGTACGGTGTCATATAATCGCCAAGCTTCGTATCTTTACGTAGTGGACGGTTCGTTAATTGCGTGCCAAATGCATCCTGCGCTTCTTTGGATAGAATGAAGTCGATGAATTTCTTCGCATTGTCCATATGCGGCGCGCCTTTGATAATACCGGATGCCGCATCTAGGAATACCGCGCCTTCTTTCGGATAGACCACTTCAACAGGAGCACCGTTTCTTACATAGGTGTTCGCTGGATCTTCATACGTCAAGCCAACCACATACTCGCCGTCAGCCACACTTTTATGAACAGCTCCTGAACCGCTCGCGATTTTACCATCCAAGTTTTTGATTAATTCGCTAACATAGCTCCAGCCTTTCTCGTTCTCATAGTCGCCGCCCATCGCTTTCAGCATATTCGTAAGCTGTGCAAATGCGGAGCTTGAGCTTGCCGGATCGGCCGAAGCAATTTTCCCTTTAAGCTCCGGGTTCAACAAGTCAGCGTAGCTGTCAATCTTGATGTTGCCGATCAAATTCTTATTCACTAAGAGAACGCTTCCATCTGAAACAAAAGGAGTAGCAAAGCCTGATTTATTGCGATGGCCTTCAAGTAAGAATTCATCGTTCGGTGATACGTACGGCTCATATAAGTCAGCGTTCTCAAGATAGCCCGCCATCGAACCGCCAAACATCACGTCTGCGTAAGGATTTTGTTTCTCTGATTGTAAGCGTTTAACAATTTCGCCCGTTCCAGCCGTTACGAGCTCGACGGTAATTCCCGTTTGCTTTTCGAACATTGGGATAATGGTCTTAATGATCTCTTCACTATTCGGACTGTAAACAACAAGTTTATTGGACGAAGCTGACTCTTTCTCACCACTGCCGCAACCTGTAAGTGCCGTCATAACGAGCATACATGCGATCAACAGCATGGAAACCTTCTTCATTGCTATTTCCCCCTTGAACCGATATGTTTTTGTTTTTTTATTTACAGGTTTATTGTATCAGGCATGATACCGCTTACAGAATCCTATAATCCGCAAACATCGTCTAAAATACGCAACAAATTTTGGACAAAAGAAAAAGAACCACCCCAAAAAAAGGAAATCAGGTGATCCTGCCGAATAGGTTAATCCCCATATGATTCGAAAGAAGGTGTAACAATTAATGATTGATTACGGTGCAGATCTCTTTAAAGGTACGGCGTGGTACTACGCTAGATACCGTCCGCTGTATCCCGCATCGCTGGTTCGGTATATTGTAGACAAGTTTTCACTCGATGGCGAAGGTCGGCTGCTTGACCTTGGATGTGGGACAGGCCAGCTCGCGCTCCGGTTTCAGGATTGGTTCGACGATATCGTAGGAATCGATCCCGAACCAGAAATGTTAGATGAAGCGAGACGCTTGTCCATAGACAATCGGGTGGATAACGTGCAGTGGCTCCAAGGTAAAGCAGAAGAGCAAGCGAATGATCTGGGGACTTTTCGACTCATCACGATTGCCAAAGCTTTTCACTGGATGGACCGGGAAACGGTTCTCGAAATGTTATATCACCATACGGACGTGAATGGCGGGATTGTGATTATCGGCAACGATTCAGAGAAGCAAGAACCCCTGCCTTGGCAGCTCAAGGTCAATGAAGTCGTAGCACGATGGCTAGGTAGTGAGAGAAGAGCGGGCAATCTTACCTACCAACCGCCGACAGAAAGGTATGAGGATACGTTAGCCAAGTCACGTTATCGGAACATCGAAAATCACGTGCTGCCGACGTATTCGCACACGTGGACCGTTGATTCGATTGTTGGCAATCTGTACTCCACATCCTATGGTGCTAGGCGTTTCTTCGGCGAAGATCTGGAACGATTCGAGGACGAGCTCCGAACTGCATTGTTAGCGATTAACCCTGCTGATCAATTTGTGGAGGAACATTCAGTCTCTGTGATCACAGGTATGCGACGCGACTAACGAACTCTACAATGCTTATTTAGGCAAAAATACGTGTTCTGAAGCTGTAACGAATCTCAGCGGCGCTATCTCCATCAAAAGCGTGTTATTTCACTTGAAAATGAGTCAATAACGCCACTAGGGTTCGTTAGTACGAAAAAACAGTCCATTTTCCCCCGTTAAGCATCATTCGATTCGTTAGCCACGAGATAATCATTATAGGGAGGTACATACGCATGAAAAATATCTATGTCGTCCGGCATTGTAAGGCAGCGGGACAAGCCGCTGATGCTCCATTAACCGAGATCGGTAACGAGCAAGCCCAGACTCTCGCCGAATTCCTCGCAGACAAAAATATCGATTATATCGTAACCAGTCCCTATGTGCGGGCTTACCATACCATCGCACCATTCGCAGATCAACAAGGGATCGACATTCGTATGGATGACCGTTTAACAGAGCGGGTCTTATCAGGGCAGGACTGTCCCGATTGGATGGATAAACTTCGCGCCACGTATGACAATCTGGATCTATGTTATGCGGGTGGGGAATCCAGCCGCGTGGCGATACATCGCGCTGTTCAAGTCGTTATGGATGTTCTGGATCAACCGTGCAAGAATGCTGTTATCGTGTCCCACGGTAACTTGATTTCGCTGCTGCTCAAGCATTTTGATGACAGGTACGGATTCTTCGAGTGGCAAGCTTTATCCAATCCTGACGTATACCAGCTTACTTTCGTCGATGGCTTGCCTAGCATTCAGCGAATCTGGACAGTATGATTGTAAGGGGCCGATGGCCCCAGATCATGCGGATGGAATTGAAGCATTCATTCCCTTGGCAGCGTCCTGTTGATCTTCGCATATTCTCTCGGGGATTTGCCGACCGCAGCTTTGAAATCTTTACTGAAATGAGCTTGATCCGTATATCCAAGGTCCATCGCCAAGTGAGCCAGGTCCAAGCCCTGCTCGATCAACTCTCCCGCTTCATGCATTCGGTATCGTTGAATCACCCACTTAGGACTCACACCAATGTATTGACGAAATAACCGTTGAAGCGTTCGCTTCGTCATGCCGAACCGCTCGACGACATGTTCGACTTGTGTAATTTCACGATCTTTCACAATGCCATTGATCACATCATTCAATATATCCACGGTCTCATCTCGGTCAGGCACCCATTGCATCAATAATCGCTCCACCATCTCAATTCTCTTCCCATGATCCTCTAGCGAAAATAGTTCTTCTTCGAATGCACGACAATTAATGGGGAAGTAATCGGAAAGAGGTGCGGTGTGATCGGTCAAGGTTGCTGCGGGTGTTTTAAAAAAACTATAAAATGCACCTGGTCTGAACAATACACCCACAATCTGTCCCTCTCCTTGGAGCAGATTAACGGACTTTCTGCGATCAATACCGCTTATGCGAGAGTTTCCCTGTTCGAAAACAATATTCACCCCCGGATGCTGCAAGACTTCTTGCGTGTAGGGCTCCTGTCCGCGCAAATCCCACGTAACAAACCAATAATGTTGTATCCAGAACCCTAACTCTCCGGAAGAAGGATAACGAGAAATCGAAAACTTGGTTTTCCCTGTATTAAAATGTAGAATCCCCTGATTCGGATTACGTTCCATAGGTATCCCCTTCACCTCTCAGCACCGAATTTTACAATTTTACAATCGCAAGAAGCATAGCGCGTTTTTACAAGAATGCCAGCTGACATCGTGTTAAGATCGCTGTATTCGAGAGAAATTCAACTCGTATCGAGGAGGTATTTCACATGAAGCTGGAATATACGTTCTACATCAACACAAACCCTGAACAGGTATGGGAGGTTCTGTGCGATCCTGAGAAATCATTCCACGCCTTCATGGGCGGGGTCATCCGGTCAAGCTACCAGATCGGCGATGATATCACGTTCGTAGGACCTGGCGCTGATGGCGAGCAAACTGTCCATATTTACGGAAAAATACTGGCCTATGAACCGTATCGGATCCTAAGCTATACAGACCACCCTGGGCCCTCCCACTATTCGCAGCATGCAGAGATGGAAAGCCGTGTCACTTTAACACTTGAACAAGTCGGTTCATGTACCCAATTGCATCTCATCAACGATGCGTGGACCGAGGACAACTCACTCTTCGGCAAAACCGAGCGGTTTTGGTGGATGATTCTAAGCAATATCAAGACGATCGCGGAGACCGGAAAATCACTTGATTTTGGGTTCTAATTGTTCATTATTTGTTATACTTCACCCGAATCTCATCCAACTTCGAACGAAGCTCATCTTCCAAGTCATATTCGAAATAATTCGCTAATTACAGAGATAAGCCAGGCAATCAGCCAGTTCTTTGCCCAAGTTCTCACGAACTTATTGCTTCGCCTGTAAAAAAGCCGCATTCTGAGCCATCCCCGTCTCGGTCAGGTCTTTCGTTCGATAGAGAATCGTACGGAATTCTTCAGCAACTTCGGCGACCTCCGTCGTTAACAGCATGTGAGTGTATAATAAGAACTCTTTGCTGGATTGAAAATCTTGTGGATCAACCTTGTCCCAACCCATTTCCTCTTGGAAGGTTTGGTAGTATGCTTGTACGTCCTTCAAGTCATGTCCATCCTCTTGTCATCAATTTCCTAACCCTTATTTTATGTTGATTTCTATTGAATTGGAAGATATTATGGGGTGAGAGATGATTGGAAGGGGAATTGAGAATCTACATGTGGACAATCTTGTCATGATGAATGAACTAAATCGCGTGCTATACCCATAAGCTTTCGGGTGAAGTATGCCTTTTTATCATCATACAAGGACTGCATGGTGGGGTTGATATATCCATCGACTAAGCGGATACCTTTGTGTATCTGCTTTTTTTATTGTTCGACGGAAATAAACCATCTCGATTGACCTACATGATCGCATCCTCAACCTATGGAGGGATTACGTTATGACACAATTACACCATCAAATCGCCATCGTTACAGGGGCCAGCAATGACAGAGGTATCGCTGCTGCGATCTGTCGCAGGCTAGCCGCGCAAGGAATCGATATTTTCTTTACATATTGGAAGTCAGAGGCGTCATGGCCTAATACATTTCAGCAGGAGATCATCCGTCAGGGCGTTCGATGTGCAAGCATAGAGATTGATTTATCGCGGATCGATGCTCATCTCTTATTATTAGACAGCGTATCGGAACAGCTCGGTTTCCCCACGATCCTGATCAATTGCGCCGCCCATTCTATCGACTCGAACTACATGGATCTCGATGCCAAGACACTCGATGATCATTACTATACGAACGTCAGAGCAACGTCCTTGTTATGTGTGGAGTTTGCTCGTCGTTACGAGCGATTGAACTTATCCTCAGGTCGAATTATCAATCTAACTTCGGGTCAAGCTCTAGGTCCGATGCCTGGGAATCTGGCTTATGTGGCATCCAAAGCAGCCATCTCTGCGTTCAGCCAATCTTTGTCCGCGGAGTTAGCGCCACTTGGGATCACGGTCAATGCGGTGAACCCTGGACCAACCGATACGAATTGGATGACGGATGAGATCCGAGATCATCTCCTGCCGAAATGCCCCATGGGACGAATCGGTCTTCCGGAAGATGCTGCGCGTGTGATCGCGTTTCTGGCGAGTGAGGATGCTTGTTGGATCACAGGACAAGTGATTCATTCAGAGGGTGGATTTTATCGGGGTTAGGTTGGCGAGATGAGCGTGCAGCACGGAGCGGACTGGACGGCTAACGAACCCCATGAAGCCTAGTTCGTCCAAAAAAGGTGTTTTGAAATTGTAATGAATCTCAGAATCGTTATTCCCATCAAAAGCGCCACATTCCACCTAACATTCACAAAATAACATCGCTGGAGTTCGTTAGCTTGAAAAAGAAGCTATTTTCCGGGCAATAAGTATCGTACGATTCGTTAGCGGAGAGAGACACCTCGTCCACACGACGATCATCATCAAATAAGGGGCTCTCGCCCCTCTTTTTACATCACGTTCCGAAGCTCACACTTCTGCACCAGTCGATATGATGATCCAGTATTGCCATTCTTTTCTGCAACGTTCCTGGTAAATCTTCGATCCCCTCACCATCCTGCTTCAGCAGGCAACCGTCTTCGGTGAACGATGCAATATCTTCGAGCTTCACTCTGAACGTGAACCCTAACTTCCTGCGGCCGGATTATAGAAGTTCGAGTTGACTCGAAGTCAAGCGACTTTCACGGACTTTTATGGTATCCTTATATGTTATGACGTAAATGATCCAAATCCGTTCCATATGAAGGAGACAATATGACTTTTAACGACTTACAATTACACCCTGCTATATTACAAGCTTTGGCGAAAGAGAACTATACAACGCCAACACCGATACAGGAACAGGCAATCCCCTCCGTGTTAGCCGGCCGAGATCTGCTTGGCTGCGCACAGACAGGGACAGGGAAGACGGCTGCCTTCTCGCTGCCGATCATTGATCGATTACTGAACCAACCACGTAAATCCGGTTCGGTTCGCCCGATTCGCTCCCTCATCTTATCGCCGACACGCGAGCTTGCGATCCAAATCGCAGATAATATCACCGCGTATTGTCAATTTACAGATTTGCGCTGTACGGCGATCGTTGGGGGTGTGTCCCAGCGCGTACAAGAGCGAGCGCTCAGCCGAGGAACGGACATCCTAATTGCAACGCCGGGAAGACTCATTGATCTGCTCAACCAGAAGTGCATCCAGTTGCATGATGTGCACACCCTCGTGTTGGATGAAGCCGATCGTATGCTGGACATGGGCTTTATTCATGATGTGAAGCGGATTCTGAGCAAGCTGCCGCGTGAGAAGCAGACGTTATTCTTCTCCGCCACGATGCCGCCAGAGATTACGAAATTGGTCAAATCGATTCTCGTGAATCCCGTGAAAGTCGAAATTACACCTGTATCTTCGACCGTGGACCGCATTCAGCAATCCGTCTATAAGGTAGAAAAGGGCAATAAACGACATCTCTTGAAGCACTTGCTAGAGGATCCATCGATCGGCTCAGCATTGGTATTCACTCGGACCAAGCACGGCGCAGACCGCATGGTGCGTGAACTGAAGAAAGCGGATATTACAGCGCAAGCCATTCATGGTGATAAATCGCAGAATGCGCGTCAATCAGCGCTCTCTAATTTCAAGAGCGGCGCAACACGTATCCTGGTCGCAACGGATATTGCCGCAAGGGGTATTGATATCGAGGAGCTCTCACATGTCATTAATATCGATCTGCCGAACATCCCTGAGACTTATGTTCACCGCATTGGGCGTACAGGACGGGCGGGGATGAGCGGAATCGCCATTTCCTTCTGTGAAGAAGAAGAGTTCCCTTACCTGAAGGATATTGAGAAATTAATTAAGAAACAGATCCCCGAGGTGAAGGAGCATCCTTATCCGATCGGAAGCTTCGTCCCTGCTCCGCAGACCGACAAGCCTTCGAGACCAGCAGGAATGAGGCCTTCCAAACCCAAAGCGCGTACACACGCACCACGAGGCAAGCATCATGCCGGACAACGAACGGTATAAAAGACTAAGAGTACCTCTCCGAACGAGAGGTACTCTTTTTTTCATGTTGGCATCGCATCAATTTTCTAGTAAATTCAATGATCAGCAGCAGCTTGTGTGTTCTTGCGATAATCATTCGGCGTAATACCGTTGTTTTTCTTAAAAATCCTATAGAAATACGAGCTGTTCGTAAACCCTGTTTTTTCAGCGATTTCAGAAACCGTATACTCGGAAAGGCGCAACAGCTCTTTCGCTTTGTTCATGCGCATTTCACCGATGACATCAGACAGCGAATTAACGGTTAGCTGCTTATACAGCCTGCTTAGATAAATCGGTGATATCGATAGCTGATCCGCGATGAAATTTAATGAAAGATTCGGATCGCTGTAATGCTGAGCGACGATCTCGTGCACTTTGTTGACAAAATCCTCATGTTTCGTGCTGCGTTTCTCCTCCAGCATTCTGCTGATATCTTCGAACAATTTGAAAAAAGGCAAATGGATCTCTTCCATCGTTTCGGCTTGATTCAATGATGAGACGGACATATCGAAGTCAGGCGTAACGATGAAAGCATTATTCTTTTGCAAGGATCTTAAGATGTTGTTGATCGTAATCGTTAAATGAGAAATGACCAGTTGTAGTACCGCAAAGGGATATTGTTCTGTTTCACTTACGATTACGCAGAAAATGCTCTGGGATTCGTCCATACTGCCCTTCATGATACTTTCTGAGAGCTGTTTCTCTTTATGTGCGGGGAAAACATATTCCTTGGATTTCAAATTCATGATGTCTTGAGAAAAGATGATGCTCCCATGTCCCTTAAACAGCCGATGCATGGAAGCTTCCATGATTTGCATGTACGCTCCGGTCCATTGTTCGACCGACTCAATCATCGGACTTGCAGTGAAAGAGACGGAGAGCTTGATGTGATTGAGAATTGAAGTTTGCATTTCATGTATCATGTCCAGCATCGCTTCCTGATTATGTTCCTGCAGCGGATCGCGAATATTCAGGATCAGCAAAATATGATTCTCTCCCATGTCAATGGTCTCAACGCTAAAGGTAGAGGACGCAATTTCTGCGCTAATATTCATGATGGCATACTTCATTAGCTTCAAATCTCCATGATAATGCTCCAACCAATAGGCGTATTGATCGATCTTGAGCAGAACGAGGCATGATGGATGATCTACGAGTAATTTCGATTCAAAATATTGCAGCTTTTCCTGTATAACTCCTGAAAGATTCGTTTCCCGCCCCAATATCGTATTCCTCAGAAAATCTTGCTTCAAAATATACTGATGATCTCGTTTTTCGGCTTCCAGCGTCTTGAACTTGCGAAAGACTTTATCGAACGGAAGGTAAACTCTGTGAGAATAAATATAAGAAACACATAATCCTAAGAGCAGTATACCTCCAATAATATAAAGCGTCCGAAAACGCATTTTGCTAATGTCATGTGTAATGTTGTCATAAGGAGTTATGCGAACATATCTCCAGCCTAACGTATCCGGAGACGTGTAAGAGATTAATGAACGAACTCCGTTCACCGTATCTACAAAATAAGAAGAGGAATCTGTGTCCGTAAGTATCTTCTGAATATAGCTTAGATCAGATAAATCGGTAAGGATTGGCTTGGTCCTGTTTTTGGAATACAAAATCCCGTCCTTATTCATGATAAATGTCTGTTCCCCTGCAGGATTCCCATTCGTTGGCTCCACGCGTTGAGTTAGCCAAGAGTCCGCAATGTTGACAACTACCGCTGTATTTAAGAAGTCATTATCGTTGATGACACTGTAGCACAAGTAGGTGTAGCTGGACACTTTGGTCGTCTCAATGGAACCGATGTTGTACGTTCTCGGAATCGGCTGAAAAGGCTTATATTTTTTGAAATCATTGAAAATATTCAATATTCCTTCGTCGTCCAGCCCGGCTTTCGGTTGGATTCCGTTACGCATGCTATGTGAGCTGATGTAGAACTGTTTGGATTTTGCGTTATATACATAGATGGATTCAATAAATGGCAATGATGCCCGATAATTATCCAATTGCTGCTGTGCGAAGATCGCATCGTAGATGTTCGGATTCTCATAATACAGTAATTTCGATACAGCTGAATCGTTGTAAATTTGTGATGATAGGGAAGTCGCGGTTTCGGTCATCTTAGATACTTCGTTCTTGATCTGGACAAGACTGTTGGAATTGGCATGGTAGACTTGCTTGAGCGCAATATCCTCGAAGTTCATGTACAAGATTGTAGATGTCGCGAGCAGAGTAAGGATCACACAACCAATAAAGCTCATTAGGATTCGTGTATATACTTTCTTATGCTCCCTGGACTCTGGAATAGTCATCAGTTATGAAACCCCTTTCAATATGTACTGAAAGTATACAATATCAATTAATGGCATTCAATTATTGAATTCGTAAAGGGTGCAAATGTAGAAAAGATTCATGAAAGTACACAAAGTTCACTCCCGAAAAGTGCAGTTTTGTCAGCGATATGCGGCAGGATACAGTATATTTGTCCGAACACTCTAATCTACACTGTGAACATAGCAAGCAACACACTTCATATGGGGGAGGCCGTAGGTCATGTTAAAGAAGAGAGGCTTTTTTTACGAATTGAACAAAAATAAAGTCATGTTTTTAATGCTAATGCCGACACTTATTTTTTTCTTGATCAATTCCTATTTTCCAATGGTCGGTATTTATTATGCATTCACAAGCTATGATTTTGCAGGCGGTTTGTTCGGAAGTCCGTTTGTCGGACTCGATAATTTCAAATTTCTATATCAATCAGGGGCATTATGGAAGCTAACGATCAATACGATCGGATACAATGTTGTGTTCATTATATTAGGTAATGTATTGGCTATTGCGATCGCAATTCTAATTAGTGAGATTCGCGGCAAGTTATTCAAGAAATTTACCCAATCGATTATGTTTTTGCCCTACTTTATGTCTTTTGTGCTTCTTAGCGTTCTCGCCTATAACATGTTTAATTTCGAATCGGGATTTTTCAATCAGGTTTTAAAATCGCTGGGGATTGCACCGGTGGATATTTATAATACGCCTTGGGTTTGGCCGATTCTTATCACGGTATTTTATATATGGAAGAATCTCGGCTACAGTATGATCATTTATTTGGCCGCAATTATGGGGATCAGCGACGAATATTATGAGGCTGCCAAAATTGACGGAGCTAATATCATGCAGAGAATCTGGCACATTACGGTGCCGATGCTTAAGCCAACCTTTGTGATCCTCTTGTTATTTGCGCTTGGCAGCATTATGAAGGGACAATTCGATCTATTCTATCAACTCGTAGGGAATAACGGTCTACTGTTTGATGTCACGGACATTATCGATACGTATGTTTACCGCTCGTTGAAGGTGAATTTTGATATCGGTATGGCTACAGCAGCTGGCTTGTATCAATCGCTATTCGGGTTTGTACTCATTATGACCGTGAATTATATCATCAAAAAAATAAACGAGGATTATGCCTTGTTCTAGACGGATATAAAGGAGGGACTACCTTGAAAGATAATAATGCCGGAATGTCGTTGTTATTTAAAACGTCAGCCTATTTGATCATCATGCTGTTTTCACTTGCTTGTCTCTTTCCCTTTCTACTTATGATTTCGGGTTCATTCACATCGAACGAATCCATCATCCGAGACGGATTTCATTTGATCCCGCAAGTGTTCTCACTAGAAGGGTACAAAATGATCTTTACGTTCCCGGATCAGCTGCTGAAAGCTTACAGCGTAACGATATTTGTGACGGTTGTTGGAACGGTGACGGGATTATTCCTTATAACGATGACGGGATATGTTCTACAACGGAAGGATTTTAAGTATCGCAACAAGCTCTCTTTCTTCATCTATTTCACCACGTTGTTCGGTGGCGGACTTGTACCGTGGTATATCATGATCACCAAATATTTCAATTTGGCAGACACATACGCCGTTCTTATTTTGCCGGGATTGATGACGCCGTTTCTCATCATTTTGATGAAAAATTTCATAAAATCAGCTGTTCCCGAGGAATTATTCGAGTCGGCCAAAATCGATGGGGCAGGCGATTTCAAAATTTACTATAGCATTGTGCTTAAGCTCTCCATGCCGGGCGTAGCGACGGTTGGGTTGTTCTTGGCGCTGACCTATTGGAACGACTGGTTCTTATCTTCACTGTTCATTAATGACACAAGCATGTACCAGCTGCAGTACTACTTATACAATACGGTCAATACGATGCTGTTTTTATCGCAGATGGCAACAGGCACAGGTGTTACCCTTGCTAAAGAAATTCCGACGGAATCTACCAAAATGGCAATGGCGCTTGTCGTTACAGGACCTATCGTGTTCCTGTACCCGTTCGTGCAACGGTATTTTGTAAAAGGGTTGACGATTGGCGCAGTTAAAGGTTAGTACCGAAGTAAACAAATCTATTGTTGTTTGCATTCGGCTGACATATATTATTCTATTATAGGGGGAATATGGATGGTAAAGCGTAGGATAATTTCGGTATGCATGATCATGACGCTCGCGGCAAGTATGCTTGCAGGGTGCGGTGGCAGTAAGGAGAAAGACGCAGGGAATACGACGACCGACAGTACACAGACGAAGGACAACGGAACTGCAGCCAACACTTCGGATTCAAAGGATAATAAGCCGGGTGGGATCGATACATCCGAAAAGGTCGATCTTCAATTCTACATGCTGGGAGACGCGCCGAAGGATTTGCCGATCATTCAGGAAGAGATCAACAAGCTGGCAATGGCCGATTTGAACGCAACGGTGAAGTTCAATTTTACGACATGGACAGACTGGGAACAGAAATATAAGCTTCTGTTGTCTTCGGGACAGCCGATTGACCTGATCTTCACAGCAGACTGGACGCAATATCAATCCTATGCGAAGAAAGGCGCCTTCCTTCCATTAGACGATCTACTGCCAAAAGCTGCGCCAAAATTAAATGAGTTTGTACCGAAGGACATGTGGGAAGGAGTCAAAGTCGACAAGAAGATTTACACCGTTCCTGCAACATGGAAAGAGTATGTTAACGAAGGTATTGCTTATAGAGAAGATTTGCGCAAGAAATACAACTTGCCGAAACCTGAATCGATTGAAACATTAGAGCAATATTTGGACGGAATCCGTAAGAACGAGCCGAATATGCTTCCATTAGCCGATAATCAAGGGTATCAAACAGATGCAATCCTTCAATTAACAACCAAGGTCATTAACAGCAGTGGTAACATTCCATATGGTCAGATTATGATGTATGATACTCCAAGAGATATAACTTCTTATTGGGGTTCTCCGAAGCATCTTGAAGATTTGAAAATGTACAAAAGATGGGCTGACAAAGGGTACTGGCCAAAGAACGTCCTGAATGTAAAAGATAGTGCGCATGATGTATTTGCAAGCGGTAAGGCAGCTGCTGTTCTGGGTGGCGAAAATCCGAACCGTTTCAACGATTCCGTCATCAAAATCAAATCGACTCACCCGGATTGGGAGCTAGGTTACTTCCCTTATCCAAATGCGAAAGGGTTTGCTTCGCCGGTACATCCAATTCATAATGGGTTTGCCATTCCGCGCAGCAGCAAGCATCCAGAGAGAGCGCTTGCTTTCTATGAAAAATTGGTTACGGATAAAAAATACAATTGGCTGACACAATACGGAATTGAAGGCAAAAACTTCGAAGTTGAGGACGGCAAGTATTATAAAATGGTCGGTGACTCGCAGTCGAGCGGTTTCCCGAGAGAAGGTATGCAGAGCTGGGCATGGAGAAATCCGGAGTTCATGCTGTTTGATAAGAGCTTTGATTCTGTATTGGCCATGTTCAATGAATTCGATAAAATTGCGAGACCAGAAATTTTCCAAGGGTTCCCTGAGGATTGGACGCCATATCAAGCTGAGAAAGCAGCTGTTTTACAAGTGGAAAAGCAATATCTATACCCGCTTAACGTAGGTCTTGTTAGTGATGTTGAGGGCGGCTTGAAATTGTTCATGGAGAAGGCCAAGCAAGCAGGGCTGGACAAAATTCAGGCAGAATACAAGAAGCAATGGCTCAAATATATGGATGATATCGGGAAATAACTTTTAGACAGAAGCCACAACCGGACGGTTGTGGCTTTTTCGCTTGCGCTTTGTGCTGGTTTGCTCATCCGAGGCTGTATTGCGCTTGCATCGCAGCAATTTTCTGCTGAATATACATAACGGCTTCCCCGAGCTACTTAACATAGACGTGCATCAGCGGGAGATTACGATCGGGGAATACGGTAGAGGTAATCTCTCCAATTCGCTTCGCTCCCATTTTGGCATAGAACGCTTCGGCATAAGGATCGCTATCTAATGTAAATTCTGCAATATGCAGCGCCTTCACCTTGCTTAGCAGATCGGACCACATCTGCTTGCCGTACCCCTTCCCAATATGCTCCGGGTCAATAAACAACGCATCCAGCTTCTTGTCCTGGACCGAGAAACTATAAAATGCTATAAGTTCGTTATCTCGCTCCATGACATGCACAAGATGCTGCTCCAAATAGGCTTCGGTTACTGTCAGATCATCTCTGCATTTCGCAAGGAAGTCCTCGGAATATCCCCAGTGCGCTTTGGATCGATAGGCTAGGTTACTTAGGTTGTGGCAATCTTCGGTCATGGCTTTGCGTATCATCATTGCTTATCTCCTCTGTTATGTATAAAGATCCCCGTTATCGATTACATATCGAGGATCTTGGGGTTGATTATTTGTGTGCTACGATCATAAATCGTTCGGAATTCGTTCGAATCCCTCGATCGCATTGATGCTCCTCTACGAACTGATAGAGAAGCATATAGTCCGTCTCGTCCTGACCGAAGTTCGGAATGATCGGTGTATGCTTCAATAGGAATAGGAGATCTTGAACGGATTTATAGTAATCTGTCGCATTGTATTCATACACTTGAATGTTCTTCAAGCCTGCGTCCCTTAACTCTTGGATATATCGACGCTGCAAGGTGCCATGCGAGATTCCCCAGGATTGCCCTCTTCCGAACGCTTGCTTCAAGTTCCATTTGTCTCGTTCACTGACCTGCTGCGTGAAGAAGATTCCGTCGTCGGCTAGTACTCTAGCAACCTCTTGCGCATGAAATTCAGAGTGTCTGCAAGAGACGATGTTGAACAATCGATCTGGAAAAACGAGTCGCTCAGCATCCATTTGATGGAAGCGTACATTGGATTTCCCCGCTTGTCTTAAGTTATTCTCTGCCGTCTTCATCATACCAGATGAACAATCTATGCCAATTGCGAGTAGTACGGCATCCGCAATAGCTAACAGCGCTTCTCCCCCACCCGTACCGATATCCAGGAGGAGATCCGACTTTCTGCAGACCCCCGTGACTTCTTGGTAGAGATCCCACTGTATCCCTTCCGAGACCACTTTCATCCTGCTGAAATCCCAGCCGTTCATTGCACCAACCTGATCATAAAATTGTCGATATTCTTGTTCATTCATGTCTAATTCTGCCACCTTCCAAAATGATTCATATACAAACGAAAAAGCCTGCCAATAGACCTTAGTGGATATTCTCCGTTATGCAAAAGGGCATACAACCCCCTTGATAGCTGGTACGCGTGTTACCCAGCCCGGAGACTATCTACCTCGAATCATCTGGAAAGCCATGTTCCGTTCACCTCAATTTGGAAGAATACTTCAAGTATAATCGGTAGGGTGCTTTATATTCAAGTAAGCGGGACGGTCGTTACACACCCATTCGGCTTTTTACCGTGATCATCGTCACTTGCTTGAACTTATCGATGTCTCGCATTAATTGCGTGATCGTGTCGCTATATTTCTGTTGTAACGACGAATCTGTCAAAGACACTAGATTGATCTGAGCCGTCAACAAAGCCGATTGTGCCGCAGCCTCGAGCAAGATCGTGCTGATTCCTAGATCAGAGAGCACATGCGGATTGCAACAATCAGCGATTCCCTTCGCGTACCGCATCCCCGCAAGACATGCTTCGATCAGACGGATCGGCACATCAATCGCCTGAATCGTCGCTTGTTCCAGCGCCTGTTTACGTGCTTCTTTCTCCGATTCGGAGTTCCGCGGCAGCTTGAGAGCGGCCACGTACTGCTCGAAGCAATCCATATCCTGCGCAAGCAGTTGTTCATAGATTGTCGTGAGCGTATTCATCCGCTCTAATGTCTCATGAATCTGCTCCTGATAAGCTGCATATTTCTCGCCTTGCGAGAGGTTGCCTACCATCGAGGTCATCGAGGCGCCTAATGCCGCAACAAGCGCAGCGACACTGCCTCCACCCGGTGTAGGACTTGAACTCCCGGCTTGCTCAATAAAAGTCCGAATGGATTGATCCCATTGGTTCGTACGCATGATTAACGCACCTCCTTCTGCAGACGGATGGCCTTCATGAGATTCTGATAGAGAATGGCCGTCGTTAACGTCCCGACGCCGCCAGGTACGGGAGATATGGCTTGTACATGTTGAGCCACGTCAGGCGAAATATCTCCGACAATCTTCCCTTCATCCGTTTCATTAATGCCTGCATCGATGAAGACGAGCTTCGCATGCACCATATTCGGTTGAATCATATGCGCGCGCCCTACCGCTGCAATCGCAATATCCGCATGATGCAGATGCATCGCAATATCTGGCGTTCTCGAATGGCAGACCGTCACAGTCGCTTGTTCATGCTGAAGCAGATGGAATAAAGGCAATCCTACCGTCTGCCCTCGGCCGACCAAGGTCACATTCTTCCCTTCCAATGGATAGCCGTAATGCTTCAGGAGCTGAATGCAAGCCTGCGGCGTAGCCGGATAGAGTCCCACTTCCCCTGTAATGGTCGCTCGCTGATTGCTCGGGGTCACCCCATCAATATCTTTCCATGGTGTAATCGCATTCACGATGGTTGTCGCCGATAGATGCTTCGGCAGAGGGAGCTCCAGCATAATCCCGTGTACCCTGGGGTCAGTATTTAACCGTGCGACTTGCTGCAAAATCTCTTCCTCATGCACCCCTTCCGGGTATTCATAGAGATCGAATGCAACCCCGAGCCGCTGTGCAATCTTCTGCTTCGACTGCGCATAATATGCGGATGCTGGATCCCCTTCCACCAGGATGACGGCTAGCCGAGGCTCGTGCCCTTTCCCCTTCCATTCTCCTACATGCTGCTTCACGGTCTCATACACTTGATCTGCTGCTTCCTTCGCCTTCATTATTGTCGTCATTTCGACAACCTCCTATTTGAATAAAATAAGAAACAAAAAAAAGCATTCACAGCAGACTCGTACCATACGAATCTTCTGCAAATACTTTTCCCCAGGCGAACGGATCGGTAGAGCGGGAGGCTTCCTCGTGGTTCATTCCACTCATTTTCGCCAGTCACATCCCGCTTTTTTTCTTATTTTAGCAGAGATGATCTTAAGATGCACCCCTTGATTCTCAGACGAGACGTACCCTCCGCTATTGACACCCAATTTTGGAATATGGTATATAGAAATAAGAATTAGCACTCATTCATCCAGAGTGCTAATCACCCTTGCAGCCGTACTACATAATCATAGCAGCAACACATATCTGACTTTTAACCTTGAAAGGAGATTTATTCATGACTAAGAAGCAGTTTCAAGCCGAATCCAAACGATTACTGGAAATGATGATTAACTCCATCTATACGCAGAGAGAAATTTTCCTGCGCGAGTTAATCTCGAACGCGAGTGATGCCATTGACAAAATGTACTATATGGCCCTTAGCAATGACAATCTTGTTTTTGACAAAGAGAACTATTTCATTAAGGTCACTGCGAACAAAGAAGCTCGTACGCTGACGATTACTGATACGGGGATCGGGATGACGAAGGAAGACCTTGAGAACAATCTCGGCGTGATCGCGAAGAGCGGATCGCTAGCCTTCAAGAAAGAGAACGAAGCGAAAGACGGACACAACATCATCGGTCAATTCGGCGTCGGCTTCTATTCGGCCTTCATGGTCGCAGACGAAGTGAAGGTATACAGTAAAGCCTTCGGAAGCGATGAAGCTTATGTATGGGCATCGTCAGGTGCTGACGGCTACACAATTGAGCCATGCGATAAGACTACAGTGGGAACGGAAATTGTCCTTAACATCAAGCCGAATACGGAAGAAGATCAATACGATGAATATGTAGAGGAATATCGCCTCAAATCCATCATCAAGAAGTATTCCGACTTCATCCGCTACCCAATTAAGATGGATGTGCAAGGAAAACGTCCAGTAGAAGGCAGCGAAGAGCTTGAGGATTACCAAGAAGAGCAGACGATTAACAGCATGGTGCCGATCTGGCGCAAAAATAAAAACGAGTTAACTGCCGAGGATTACGATAATTTCTATGCGGAGAAACGTTACGGATTCGACAAGCCGCTGAAGCATTTGCATATCAGTGCAGACGGTGCTGTCGTATATAATGCGATCCTCTACATTCCAGAGAGCACACCTTTCGATTATTACACGAAAGAATATGAGAAAGGCCTTGAGCTATACTCCAACGGCGTATTGATCATGAATAAATGCGCAGACCTGCTGCCGGACTACTTCAGCTTCGTCAAAGGTTTGGTCGACTCCGAAGACCTCTCCCTCAATATTTCCCGGGAGATGCTGCAGCATGACCGCCAGCTGAGCTTGATCGCGAAGAACATCAAGAACAAAATTAAGAGTGCATTAACTAGCCTCTTGAAGGATGACCGCGAGAAGTATGAGCAGTTCTTCAAAGCCTTTGGCAGACAGCTGAAATACGGTGTATATAGCGACTACGGTATGAACAAAGAAACACTGCAAGACCTGCTGATGTTCTACTCTTCCACCGAGAAGAAGCTGGTTACACTCGATGAATATATCGCGCGTATGCCGGAAGATCAGAAGTACATCTACTACGCAGCAGGCGAATCTGTCGAGCGGATCGAGAAGCTTCCACAGACCGAGCTTGTGGCGGACAAAGGCTACGAAATCTTGTACCTCACGGATGATATCGATGAGTTCGCAATCAAGATGATCATGAATTACAAGGAAAAAGCCTTCAAATCCGTATCCAGCGGCGATCTTGGTATCGAAGCAGATGCGAACGATAAAGCTGCAGAAGCGGAAGAACAGGATAATCAAGCCTTGTTCGACCACATGAAGACGATCCTCGCCGGCAAAGTGAAGAACGTCAAAGCTTCGAAGCGCTTGAAGAGCCATCCAGTCTGCCTCTCTACGGAAGGTGAGCTCACGATTGAGATGGAGAAAATCCTTAGTGCTATGCCGAACAACCAAGATGTAAAAGCCGACAAGGTTCTTGAAATCAACGTCAACCACGATGTGTTCAAATCGCTCAAAGACGCTTATGCTGGGGATCAAGAGAAGTTAAACTTGTATGTGAATCTTCTCTACCACCAAGCGCTACTCATTGAAGGATTGCCGATCCAAGATCCGGTAGCCTTCACGAACGATATCTGTAAAGTCATGGTGTAAGAACCGTAACACAAAAGGCAGTTCCCACAATGATGGGAGCTGCCTTCCTCTTTTTACATAGGGTCAAGAACGGATTTACCATTTCGTAACCGCTTTATAGTACATCGACTCACTCGCTTGAATCGCAATCGCTTCTGACGTATCAACGCCTTGGATGGCGAACAACTTGGTTCCCGGCGGGTAGGAAGTCGCGTGATTATTCGGGGTTTCCAGCATCTCATCCGTCGATTGCGTTTCGATCTCACCGATTTCTTCCCCGATATCCGTCACTTCTTCCGTTGTCTCATGGTACACACGATCATTCCATTTCACACTCGGTGAAGCAATAGAAGCGATGGCATGATTCATCGTGACTGTATCTGTCTTCTCCCCGATCTGACTCGCCGAGCAACTTGTTAATAGTAATAATGCTAGTAGGATCGTTAAAGTTTTCAAGAGCAAATCACCTCAATTTTCTAACGTCATCTCCGAATCGTTTATATCCGTCTTGACTGGAATACGCTCCAGAATAATTCCATCCTTCGACCGATTAGTCAGAATAAAATTCTGTTGATAGAAACCGAGAAAACCTGAATATGTCCATACTTTCTCCATTTTTATACTCGAGAGAACATTGCCATTCTGATCAACCTGCGTCATCGTACTTGTGTCCGAATCCATCAACAAGAGTTGTTGTCGATCATATTTCGTTCTCCAGAAGGTTCCATTGTCATGAAAAACCATTCTCTTTTCGTAAATCGCCTTTCCCGTTGCGAGATCATACCTTCCATAGACCAAGTTACCGGGGGCTGGCAAGGGTCCGCCCGGACCTGGTGTAATACTTGAATTATTAACCACTAATACGCCTTGTTCTATCGTAAAATCGCTGGAGGTGTTCCAATCCATCAGAATTTCGACTGTTTTCTTCGATACTGCATTGTAGATGGAATAGAACTCCCGCACTTGCACTAAAGCTCCCCCCTCATGCTGGACAATGAGATAAGGCCATTCCAATTCAAACTCCCCTGTTAAGACACTTTCATATGATGAACTAGGCGGGATATTCACATCGATTTTCGACAATGGTTTCTTCCAAGGATATTCATAGATCAATACCGGACCTTCCGAATAAACGGCAAGCTTTTCTGTCGAACCAGAGGCGGGAGGTGACCAACTGATATGAACAAATTTGTTCTGCTTCATCCACGTTTGAACTGTAGGAATTACAATTTCCTGCTGCGTCAGAACTTTTCCCTCAGTACTTAGCGTAAATTTCATCACTTTGCCCCTGTCTTTGGCAATGACGACGATCTTGGATGGATTATTCAATATCCGAATGTCATAGATGAAATCAAACTTCTTTTCCCACGATTGTGTAAATGTTGCTAGATCAATGCACTCGATTTTACCCAAGAGATTGTCAATCAAAAGACGGCGCTGGTCATCGATAGCTTTCGAACTCCTAAAATCAAACGAGATCATAGATTGATTGACTTTAGATGTATCCGATGCAACTGCCAATGATGGGACGAATAATAACAAGGCCATGATCATCCAACTGATTTTTTTCATCCTACGTAGATCTTCCTTTCCTCGAAATACATAACATCTTAACGTGATTCTCAATACAAAAGTTGCTAGTATTTTCCTAAAAATAACAGAGAACAAACGCAGCAAACAAACCATATTGTGCCAACTAATTATTCCACTTTTTTGTCATATATAGGGAAATATTTTCATAGAAAGAAGGTTTTTGTAAATTAATGCAGAATGATATATTTGTCATTTATTAACATTATAGGAGGTTTTATGATGGGAAGAAAACAACAAAGGCTGGGTACCATGGCTGTAGCCGTAGCTACCAGTCTTACTTTATTGCTTGGCAGTACGCCTATGTTCGCAGCACCAACATCCTTCGGGAAATGGGCTAGCCGTACGCAAACGCTATCTGTCTCTAGTAGTGCAGATTTATCGGCTTGGTCTAGTGGAGCATCCAAATGGAAGAATTCCTCGAATTTCCAGGTGACTGCGAAATTGGGTGTGGATGCAACGTATTATGCAACAGATCTTTATAATGCAAATGTAGATTGGGATGGTAATGCCTCCTATTCCACGTTGAGCGGCACGATCACAAAAGCGACATTGAACTTGAATACATACTTCACGAATCAAACGAAATATACGAGCAGTATTAAAGCAGGAGTTGCAGCCCATGAAATCGGACATTCCTTGGGCCTCAATCATACGTCCGTCGTGGAGACTTCTTCGATCATGAATCCATATACCTTTACAAGCACGGGTTCCCTGAACAGACCACTCTCGCCGGCTTCCTCCGATATTTCCGTGGTGAACGGTCTATATCCGGCATTCTTCATGAACAATACGCCAGAAGAACAACCAGCAGCTAGCGCTGAAGGGGAAGAAGTAATCCATATGCATCCTTCATGGGCTATCTATTATGCAAACGAAGCCGAACTAGCTGCGGCTGCAGATCTTGTCGTCCGTGGAAAAGTAGTGGAATCCGGTCAGAGTTTCTTCCGCCAAGGCGATGCAACGTCCTATGCAACATTGAGTCAAATCGATGTTCTTGATGTTGTTAAAGGCGATGCTGCCCAAGTGGACAGTTCGATTACAGTCACGCAAATGGGAGGAGACTTCGGGAATCTCAAAGTACAGGCAGATGGTTCTACCTTGCTGAATCAAGAGCAAGATGTTGTCTTGTTCCTTCGCGACAATGGGGACGGCACCTATCGTCCAATTAACCAGGATGATGGCATTTATGTCAGCACAGGCGGGGTATTCCAGAATATCTCTAACGCGGACTCGCTCAATTTCTCCAGCTTAACAGAACGGTAAAATCATCGAGATCAGCGATCCCTCTACATTACAGAGAGGTCAAAGAAAAAGAGCAGTTCCCAGGATTCACCTTGGGGACTGCTCTTTGCTTTACCTGATAATCACAACATTGATTTTCTCAAAGCTAACGCTGTAGATTAGGCCAATGATCACTTGCTCGCTTGTGCCCAGGCGTCCAGCTGCTTCTGCTTCTCCGCGATAATCTTGTCTAGACCCGCCGCTTTCATCTTGTTATTGAATTCCGGCAAGTTCGCGGCTGGGTCTAATGTACCTGTCTCCAATCCTACTCTGAACTGGTTCATCACGTTCGTGACGGCAGCTATTTCTGTTTTTACCGGGTTAGCGTCAAATGTAAAGCCCATTGCCTTCGAGCGGACCGCAGATTTGTTGAATGCCTGCATCTTCTCCCAAATCTGCGGATCTTCTCCTTCCCACACGTAAGAAAGATAATTATTACCTATTTCCCACTGATTGAACATATATCCGGTTTGCGTCGCTCCGTCAGGCATCGCGATCATACTTTCAGACTTCTTCACATAATGCTTACCCTCAATACCATTATCGAGGAGATTGACGATCGCCGGATCCGAATACATCAGATTCAAGAATTGCATCGCTTTGTCCGGATTGCCGCTGTTTTTCGAAATCGACATCATAAATGCAGTGATCCCACCGGTCGACGTAGTGGGTTTTGTCAATCTTACAGCAACCATTTCTTTGCCAACCGCTCTGGACTCCTGCACTTCATACCCTGGTTTCATGTTGGCGACATAACCGAACGCTTTATCCGATTTCACGAGATTTTGTCCGGTCTCCTGGGAGGTGGCAATATCTTTCAAAATATAACCTGACTGATACCATTTTCGGATCAAGGCCAATGTATCCACATATTCCTTCGTTTCGAAATAATTCTCGACTTTCAGATTATTATCCAATCCTGGCAGTACACCAAAACCGTCTCCAAGACTATCAAAAGAGGCACCCAACATCACATCTGCTACAGATTGTCCCTGAGTCTGCTGAACAAGCGGAGCGATTCCTGGTTCATTTTCTTTAATTGTCTTGAGTACAGGCTCTAGATCGTTAAACGTCTTAATCTGATTGACATCGATATGATATTTGTCGACAAGATCTTTACGCATGATAAAGCCGTAATCCCCCGCCAAATCTCTCATACTCGGAACGCCGTAAATTTTGCCGCTAATCTTCGTCCCATCAAGATATTCCTGCGCTACCGCTTTCTTGATGCCTTCACCGTACTTATCGATCAGCTCATCGAGAGGAAGCAGCTGACCTTTCGCAACTTGGGTATTGTAGTTAAATAATGAGGAGGAAACGATGAGATCGAGCTTCTCGCTGCCGGCCAGTAGCAGATTGATTTGCTGGTTCCACGCCGATATGTTGACCGCAGTTAATTTGACCGTTGCATTGATCTTTTCCTTCGTGATCTTATTAATCTCATCTTGAACAAGAGCGAGATCTGTCAAATTCCCAAAGGTGATAAACGCCATCGACAACTCGTACGGCTCAGACTTCTCCTGATTCGCGTTGTCTGTTCCTTGCGGCTCCGCATTCCCACACGCGGTTATCAGCGTAGACAATGCTAATACGCAGGCGAGCAGGCCAGCAGTCATTTTCCATTTCTTAAACACTCGAAATACCCCCTTGATTGTTTTCGTATGCTAACCGAATCGAAGGATTCGGAGATAGCCTTATCCTTTTACGGCACCAAGCGTAAGTCCTTTGACAAAATATTTCTGAAAAAATGGATAAGCGCAAATGATCGGAGCAATGCCAATCACCGCCATCGCCATACGAACGGTATCCAGCGGAATTTTCGACGTTGCCCCAGACTGGTTCGTTCCCAAGCTCGTCTTCTGCAAAAATTGGATGTCGCTTAAAATCCGATTCAACAAATTTTGAATGCTGAACAGCTTGGAATCGGTAATATAAATCAATCCGTTAAACCAATCGTTCCAGTAGGAAATCGTGAGCATCAGACCAATCGTCGCCATAATCGGTAAGGAGAGCGGCAGCACGATCCGGTAAAATGTTCTAAACTCGGAAGCCCCGTCAATAAACGCAGACTCAATAACCTGCGCCGGGATCGAAGTGATGAAGAAAGAACGAATGAGCAGAATATAAAAACCGTTGGTCAATAGTCCTGGCACAATAAGCGCCGCTATTGAGTTTTTGATATGGAAAATTTCTGTATATACCAGATACGTGGAGACAAGACCGCCATTAAAAAGCAATGTGAAAAATACGATAAAAGATAACACATTGCGAAGCGGCATATCTCTTCTGGACAACGGATATGCGATCAGGCAGGAAATCAGCAATCCGACTGCAGTTCCGACAACTGTAACGAACACCGTGATACCGTAAGACCTGAGCAATGAAGTGGCATCTGCTAACAAATAAGAGTAGGCGGCCCAGCTGAGTTTGCTTGGCAGAAGCGAATAGCCCTCCTGGATGATCACCTTTTCGTCGGTAATAGATGCCATGAACAACAGCAGAAAAGGGAACAGACATGCACAAGTAATGATCAGCAAAACGCCGTTAACAAACCATGGGTTCATTTGATTCGATTTCATAAATAGCTCGCACGCTCCTTTCTGCTAAAATAGCGCCTGATCAGGGTTTCTTTTGCGGACAACATAGTTCGAAATCATAACCAATACAAATCCGACAAGCGACTGATATAACCCGGCCGCGGATGACATGCCTATGTCTCCTAGCGTCATGAGCCCGCGATACACATAAGTATCGATAACGTCCGTTGTCGGCTGCAGCGGTCCGGAATTGAGCGGAACCTGATAGAAAAGGCCGAAGTCAGCGTAAAATATACGCCCGATGCCCAGAAGCGTCAAAATCGTAATGACAGGCATGAGCATGGGGATCGTAATCCCTCGAATTTGCTGCCATTTGCTCGCTCCGTCTATCGTAGCCGCTTCGTAATATTCGTGGTCAATTCCGATAATGGCAGCCAGGAAGATCACACAAAAGTATCCGACATTCACCCATATATTCACAATCGTCAGAATATAAGGCCAATATTTAGGCTCGGTGTACCATGTAATCGGATCTATACCAAATAGCGGCAGTACATGATGGTTGACAAACCCATTTTCGACATTTAAGAACGACAGCACCAAATACCCAACAATAACCATCGAGATAAGATAAGGCAGCAAGACGACACTCTGATAAAAACGTGCCATGAAACGATTTTTCACTTCATTTAGCAGAATAGCGAGCGCAACTGCAAGAACCATATTCATGACAATAAAAGCGCCGTTATACAGCAAGGTGTTCCGGGTAATAACCATGGCATCCGACGTCGCAAACAAATATTCGAAGTTTTTGAACCCGATCCAATCGCTCCCCCAGATTCCTTTGGTGTAATTAATATCTTTGAACGCGATAAATACGCCGAACATAGGCAAATAATTATTAATGACAAGGTAGATCAGAGCAGGCAAGATCATAAGAAATAATGCGCGGTAACGCTTTAGCTTCTTCATTGCGTTCTGAATGGCAGTCTGTTTCAAGCCGTTTCCTCTTTTCATTGTAATTTCACCTTATTGTAAGGGAGGGAGGAACACGCTGCTAACCAAAAAAACGACTCTTTGCTTTTGTTTATCCGACTTTCTTCGGATCAGATGATAAAAAAAGAAACCTATCCCGGGAGAGCGAAAGAGGCTTCATGGCTGATTACCGTTGTTGCGAATGTTTGCGGAATTCGATTGGATTCATACGGGTTGCGCGCTTAAAGATGGTGGAAAAATACGATAGATTGGAGTAACCGGACGTCAATGCAATGTCACTGATCGAGTTCACTGTAGTGGTCAACAGTTCCTTAGCGCATTCAATCCGCTGCTGCTGCATATAATCGGAAAGCGACATCCCTGTTTCTTTTTTGAACAGCCTCGTCAAATAGTCTGGATTCAAATACACGTAATTGGCAATATCTTTCCGGCTTAACGCCTGCTGCCCGATGTTTTCGGCGATATATTGCTTGACTTTCTCGACAATCGACTTGTTCTCCAACGCGGAATGCATATGATTCATCGCTGCTTCAATGACAAATTCGACCCACTCCTGAAGCGCTTTCAACGAGCGAAGCGCCGCTTCCGGCTTTTCCGTCAACAGGCTTTTCGAGAACACCTGATGCGCCTGTACTCCCTTGACATGCAGCACGAAAAAAATCATTTGCATGAAATCCTGATAAAAAATATGGAGCCATTCGGCGTTAATCCCGCCTTCTACATGCCGCAAGGAATCGAGATACCGCGTGACTTCCGCGAGCAGTTTATGCTTCGTTCCTTGCTTCATCATCTCCGCCCATTCCTTCATCTGCGGCAGCAGAATCGGCCCCCCGCTCTTTTTCATCTTGTTCAGGACGAACATCTCATTGGTCCGTGTCACATTGTTCGCATCGAGCTTCTGCAATTCGTGTACCATTCCCAACATCTCATGCGGTAAAACAGCTTCGCCGATATAACAGCAAAGATCGCAGTAAAAAAAACCACTGCAAGCGCCAATATATGCTTTGCATTGCTCTTCCATAGCGGCAGGCGTAGGCGTACCGGGCAGTTCTACGGGAATAACCGCCAGCAATTTACGGGCTCCAATCGATACAACCATCGCTTGGCGGACGTTACGGGCAATCTGCTCCTCCGCGGCATTTTGCAAAGCATATTCCATGATTCGTTCCTCGCGCGAGGACAGTTCTTTGTGCCAACGCTGAACCTGAATCAGAACCGGCAAGAAGCGCATCGACGCATGGAACCTAATATTTTGCTTTTCCAAATAAGCTTTCACTTGATCCGGCGTCGAAGGGATGGCCTGATGAATCAAATCTTGCCAGAACCGCTCCATCACCATCGGCTGATGCGCTTCCCACAGCTTGTAATAATGCCTGTAGATCTCTTCAAACGCCACGATTTCTTGATCTTTCCTGATTTTGTCCAATGCCTTTTCAAGGACGTTCTCCAATTCCTCATAGTCGACTGGCTTCAGCATATAATCGAAGCTGCCCAACTGAAGCGCCTGTTTGGCATAGGAGAAATCGGCGTGGCATGTTAGGAAAATCGTCTCCGTTCTTGGATACTGCTCCCTCACCCATGCCAGAAGATCCAGGCCGCTGCCTTGCGGCATTTCGATGTCGCATACCATCACATGTACCGGATGCGATTCGAATATTTCTCTTGCCTGCCTGATATTGTAGGCGACATGTACGGTGGCGATATTCAGCTGCTCCCAACGTACACCCGCCTGAATTCCCCGCACCGCATGGCTTTCATCATCAACGATAAGCGCGTGATACATGCAACATTCCCCTATTCTACTTAAGGATTCAAGGGCAACCGAATTTGCACCGTTGCACCTTTTCCAGGTTCGTTCGAAAACTGTATGCTTGCCTGCTGCTTATAGAGCAGTCTGAGTCTTCGTCTCACATTCCAGATTCCGATATGTTCGCCGTCGTGGCTGGGCGGATCAGCGTCCCGTCTCAACTGTTCCAACACCGCATCCGGAAAGCCCGCACCGGTGTCCTGTACGATAATATGCAACCTTTGATATTGAAAGGTCGAATCCGAATCCAGTTCAACATAAACATCAATTTCAGTCGGTTCATCCAAACTGACCGCATGCTTGATCGAATTTTCCACCAACGTTTGAATGATCAAAGGCGGTATAGGCCACTCCATCAGACGGTCCGGCGCCTCGATCCGATACGATAAATTGCTTGGAAACCGGAGCTGCTGAATCCGCAAATAGTTCCTTGTATGCCTCAGCTCTTCCTGCAGAGTTACGAAATTGGAGTTGCTGCAGTACATAAAACGAAAATAGTTGACTAGGCATTTGGCCATTTCCTGAATGACCGTGTAGTCTTTGACCGTAGCCAGATTGTAGATGATGTTGAGTGAATTCAGAAAAAAGTGCGGATTGATTTGCATCTGCAAATGCTTTAACTCGGCCTGCTGATGGTTCAGCTTTTCTTCATATACGTTGATTTTTAAATCGTGAATTTCTGTAATCATCCGGTTGAACGTCTCATTCATCATGTCAAACTCGGTCGAGGACGGCGTATGATGCAGGCGCACATCCCAATTCCCGGCCTTCAGCTTTCTCATCGCGGATACGATTCGATTCATCGGCAGCAGAAACACCTTTCTCATAAATATCAAGAATAGTGTTAGAAACAGGCAAGCTCCTATGGAAATCATCGAAACCATCCATTTCAAATACGGAAGCTTCTCCAGAATCGCGCTGTCCGGAATGATGGCGATGAGGTTAAAATTGCCTTTCGTTGAACGCTCGCCCATGACTAAATATTTCGTTTCAGTTCCAGCAAGATAATAGGGATCGGGCCCAAGCTGCAATTGGATGCTTTCTTTTTTAACCAACTCTTCATGATTCATCGGTTCTAGACGATCCGTAGCCAGCAGCGCCGCTCCCGACTGACCCAAATTAATAAGATTAAGTGGAATCATGAGTTTGTCTGCATTAACCCAGGCTCCGACGTAAACATTGTCAATTTGGACAATATGGAACACATAGTGCTTCTTCTCTCCACGGCTGACATACCAAGTCAAGTTATCGTATTTTCCGTTGTTCTCGCGAACGATCCCATGGATGAGACTCCGGACAGCCGTACGCTCTTCGTAACTGCTCTCCGGCAAAGGTGTTACGATCAACTCCTCGTTCATAGCAGAATAAATAAAAAACGAGTCCATCGTTTTGTAATGGCCGATATCTTTGGAAATCGTATCATATAATCGAAGCTTCGCTGTCGTGTACTGGTTGTAATTCTCTTGCGCGGAATACTCCAGATCCAACAGGTCTGTATTTCGCTCGGACAAATCGAACAAATAGTTGTCTACTTCCGCCAAATTGCGGTCAATATGTCCCATGTAAAGACTTAACATATTCTTATTTGAAAAGGCCACCTGGTTCCGCACGACGTCTATGGAATAATAGCTTAAGATGATCAATAATGTGATCAACGGGATCATAATAATAGAAATTCCAACAAAGATTTTAAAGCGCAATGAATTCAGGTATGGTTTGATTGGCCTCATATGTCATCATCCTAGGTCATTCTCGCATGGCGCTGCTCCAGCTTGCTCAGAACTTCCTTGGCCGCCCGTTCTCCGGTTTCGACAGCTCCATTAAAAAATTGTTGATACTGCAAAGACGTATGTTCACCGGCAAAGAAGCAATTGCCTTCTGGTTCACCAAATACCCCTCTGTATTTCGTGTATTGCCCTAATTTGTAGCAAGAGTACGAGCCTTTAGCCCATCTTTGGCCAGGCCAATAATCAAGCACCGCTTTTCCGTTCCACTTATCCGTCAATCCAGGCAAATCATGCTCCATCAATTGCAAAAATCGCGCTGCGTGATCGTGTTCAGAGCCTGTACCGAATTGATGACCGATGCTGCCACCCGTGAAGTTGACTAGAATTCCGGATTCGCCCGCTTGCGCTCTCGTTGCATCCCACGTATTCTGATATCCTCCGTTAGAGACAAAAGATCCGCTGCTGCTATGCGACATCCAGTGACGGTTCGTAAATTGCATTGCAAGTTTGGAGTTCGTGGACACACCCATTTCGGCAATCGCTTCCAGCTTCAAATCTCTGAACCCGGATCGGCTTAAATCAACATCGCGCAAAGTCGAAACCGGCAATGCAAGGATGACATAATCGGCCTGAACGCCGCGTCTTCTTCCGGAAAAATGCAGCGTATATGTCCCGTTGCCGTTCTGGACGAGCGCCTCCAAAGGCGACGACATCGTGATTTGTCCATCCAAATGGTCCGCCAAACTCTGAGGAATCAGATCATTCCCGCCTTGCACGCGGTACCTTTCGTCCCCATCGCTTCCAAACGGCGAAAAGTCATTCTCCGTCGCCGTACTCATGGCATATACCATGAGAAGCGCGCTTACTTCCGTGCTCTCCAAGCCAACGCTTGCCGTATAGGCCAATGCTACCGCTTTACCGAATTTTGAACTCATGCCTCCTGGAACGTAGGTGTTAATCCAGTCGACAATGGACATATGATCCAATTCATAACCGCGCGGCGTATACTGGTTGTACAGCGTTATATCGCCTGCTTCTCTTCGATCCTTCAGAAGCTGCGGTCGAATTTCCATAAACGCCTTGGCTAACATGTCGAACGGACAAATCGAGCCGTCAAGAACAATTCGGAAATCTCCTTCCTCGTATGCCCATAAATCGTCCATTTGCAGATTCAACTCGCCAATCAAATTCAGCAAAGCCGTATGACTAGAATTAATCAGTTCTCCCCCGTGCTCATAGCTCTGACCCTCGTTAAAGTCATTTCTTCCCGTCCAGCAGCGTCCGCCGACACGGCTGGAAGCCTCGTAGACTTGTGCATGAATACCCGCCTGCTTTAGACGGTAAGCCGCGCTCAATCCCGCAAGTCCGGCGCCTACAACCACGACACGCGGAGCGATAGGTGCTTTAGCCATGTTCTCTTTGGCCGAAGGTATTACCCGAGCTGTAGAAGCCTTAACCGTTTTTTGCAAAATCTCCCTTCGCGAGGCGCTCTTTTGAATCCGCTCCTCGATGACTTGTTCAACCGTGACATTTCTTTCAGACGCTTCGCCCGCAACATTGGCAGCCGAGTTCAATTGGCGCATGAAAGGCGATTTTGACATTTGATTCATCCTCCCCATGGCAACATGTAATAACAGAGGAGGCGAGCCCGCTCCGTATTTCGAAGCCCTCGCCCCCATTCGCTATATTCATTTCCCGTGTTCCGGTAAAGTATCTACTTGCTCACCGGACTTCCAAGCTGAGCGATCCCTAGCTCGATACAGTTCAGCACGTAATCGATTTGTTCGTACGAGATGATCGCCGGCGGCTCCAGACGAATGACGGTGGCGTTGTTGATCGTGCCGCCGACCAATATCTTCTGACCGAATAATTGTTTCGCCAGCGTATAACCAAGATGATTCTCGGCGAACTCCATCCCGATCAAGAGCCCCATACCGCGCACATCGACGAGAATATCAGCGTGGCGGGATTGAATTTCCTTGAGCTTCTTCAGCATGTAATCGCCTTTTTCCTTCGCCATTTGCGGAATGTTCTCATCCAGTATCGTATGGATGCCCGCGATCGCCCCGGCACAGCAGAGCGGATTGCCGCCAAACGTGGACGAACCGAGCAGGAACGGGTTCTCTTCCATCTTGCCCCACCACTTCCGTTTGGCGACCATGGCAGCGATGGGCATTACTCCACCGCCAAACGCTTTTCCGAGCGTCATAATGTCCGGCACGACATTCCAATGATCGACACCAAACAACGTCCCCGTGCGCCCCATGCCGGTCTGCACTTCATCAGCGATCAACAGACATTCATATTGGTCGCAAATTTGGCGCAACCGCGGTAAATAATCGTCTGGCGGAATATTGACCCCGCCTTCGCCCTGAATCGGCTCAATGATGACCCCAGCCACCGTTTCGCCGCTTGCGATCAGCATGCGAATCGCTTGCTCAACCGCGTCCGCATCTCCGTACGGCACGTGCTGAAAACCAGGAACAAGCGGAAGATACGGCTCGCGGAATTTAGCTTTCCCCGAAGCGGACAGCGAGCCCAGCGTTTTGCCGTGGAATCCGTTTTCCATTGTAATGAAATATTTCTTGCCTGTCGCAAGGCGAGCCAGCTTGATCGCCATTTCATTCGCTTCGGTTCCGCAGTTGACTAGATAAGAATGCTGCAGATCACCCGGCGTAATATAGGCGACTAACTTCGAGAGATAACCGCGCAGCGGATCAACCATCTCCTGGCTGTGCAAGGCGTAACGCTTCAATTGGGCTTCGACCGCCTGAACGACTTTGGGATGACGATGACCCAGTAAATATACGCCGTAACCGCCTAAACAATCGATATACTCGTCGCCCATCGTATCCCGAAATACGGCACCTTCGTCTTCCCACTCGACGACCGAGAAATCCGTGGAGACCGATTTACGATGCATCAGAATCGCTTTTGTGACATATTCCGAGAAATTATCAACCGAATCGGAGACAATCTTTTTTTTCTGATCTTCTGTGAGTGTGTCGCTCTCAATAAAGCCTAAAATTTCCTTTGCTAAATCCAATGCTTCTTCCTTCGTTTTGCGCTGCAAATCGATCACCCTTTTCATTAAATTTTACGAATCAACCGCTTGTAGTTCCTCCTGATATACGATCTCACCATCAATCATGGTCAGCAATACTTTGGTATCTCGAATCATATCTGCAGGAACGTCAAGCAGATTACGGTCCAATATAATAAGATCCGCGAGTTTTCCGACCTCGAGCGTGCCCAATTCCTGCTCTCTGAATACGCCGTATGCAGGACTGTAAGTGTACGCCTGCAGCGCTTCCGCTATCGTGATCCGCTCCTTCGGATTCCAGCCTTCCTCCGGCTGGCCGTCGTTGTGGATTCTCGTTACAGCCCGGTAAATCTCCAGCATCGGATTGATATGGACAACCGGATAATCGCTGCCAAATCCAACCTGTGCTCCGCTGTCCATCAGCGTTTTGATCGGCCATGTGTATGGCTCCCGCTCTTGGCCGAGACGGGCAAGATACGGATTTTCTACAAACTCCTGCGTCAACGCCATATGCTCCGGCTGCATCGATGCGATGACGCCGAGTTGGGCAAAGCGACCGATATCGTCTGGATGAATCACTTCAATATGTTCGATCGTATGGCGCGAATCTCTGGTGCCGTTGATGCGGCTCGCTGATTCGTAGCAATCCAAGCCAAGACGGACGGCACCATCTCCGCAAGCGTGCAGACGGATCCGGAATCCTTCTTTGTCTGCTTCAATGACCCATTCTTTTACTTTGTCCGGGTCTATTAACGTTTCCCCTCTCGTGTCGGGTCGGTCCGAATAAGGATCCACGAGAAACGCTGTATAGGTAGCAGGCACGCCGTCCAAGAACTGCTTTAGTCCGGAGAACTTCAATTTCCCCGAAGTGCAGGCTTCCCGCAGTCGGCGAGGACGTTCCAAATCGCCGTCTAAGGTTACCAAGAAGTGAATTCGCGTCGTTAACTGACCTTTTGCCTCCATTTCGCGGTACATATCCAGATCGCCGATTTCGTAGCCGGGAACGGGGAAAAAGTCGCTGATCGACGTAACCCCCAGCTTCACGGCTTGCTCAAAAAATCCGCAATACAGCGATTCCTTGCGGGCATGCGGCAGTTGAAACGCTTCCTGCGCAAGCGCCGTCGCTGTCTCGAATAATATTCCGGTAGGTTCGCCATCTGCATCCCTGTGAATTTCGCCATACGGCGGATCAGCCGTCTCTGACGTAACGTTAATCATTTCCAACGCCTTGCTGTTCACCCAAGCCGCATGTCCTTCAGCGCTAAGCAAGTAGACGGGACGATCTGGGATAAGCCGGTCCAGCGTGGAACGATGAGGAAGCTTGTTATTTGTCCAAAACGTATGGTACCAGCTAAACCCGAGAATCCACGGGTCGTCCGGCCTTGTATCTGCGAAAGCTTTTACCATTTCCGCAGCTTCCTCCTCCGAAGTCGCCTGCAGCAGATTCACGCTGGCGTAATGAAGACTTCCTGGCAATACATGAAGATGGAAGTCGTGAAATCCGGGCATGATCAATTGATCACCATAGGAGTACACTTGCGTATGAGGGCTGATCAGTCCCTCGATCTCCTCCATAGACCCGACAGCTATAATCCGGTTCCCTGCAATGGCTATAGCACCGGGTCGTGCCTTGTCTCCGGTACCGATATAAACAGCGTTGCTGGATACGACGATATCTGCCTTTTCATCCATGTTACCTGTCATCTTTCCTCACTCCGATTCTACATCGATTCTACATCTTCAAAATGCATCTCTGGAGGACGCTTGCTGAACACCTTCGTCATAAATAACAGATAAATCAGTCCGCAAGCGGCCCATATCGTTCCTAGTAACAATGCATGCTTGTCAAGATTCGTCCACAGCCAAATGTTAAACAATGCGCCGATGACCGGTAACAGCAAGTAACGTATTGTCTCCTTCGGAGAACGCTTGCGCTGTTTCACATAATAGTGAGCAATAACAGATACATTGACGAACGTAAATGCGACAAGCGCACCGAAGTTAATGAACGAAGTAGCCGTGACCAAATCTAGAAAGAGAGCCGACAAGGAAAATATCCCGATCAAAATGATATTGTAGACCGGTGTTTTGAACGCAGGATGGATATAGCCGAAGATTTTTCTAGGAAGGATGCCGTCTCTTCCCATCGCGAACAGAAGACGGGAGACGCTTGCATGTGACGATAAACCCGATGCGATGCCTGTTGTGACTAGTCCAGCCAAAAATAGGGAACTGAACAAAGTACCCCCGATATGTTCGGCAAGCTCAAGCGAAGCAGAATCCGGATTGGTGAATGCCGTGTAATCCGGGTAAACCAGATATCCGATATAAGATACGAGGATGAACCATAAGCCTCCGATAAAAGCTGTGAGCATCACCGCTTTAGGGATCGTCTTCTTCGCATCGATCGTTTCCTCGGAAAGCATGGTCACTGAGTCGAACCCTAAGAAAGAAAGGCAAAGAATGGACGCGCCGGCTAAGACATAAGCATACGAAACCTCAGGGTTAAAGAAGGGAAGCGCCGTCAGGAAAGTGCCTGTACCCATGCCTCCTGCCACCCCTTTGATGGAGAGCGCAATAAAGATAATGACAACCAATACCTGAAATAACACCAATACTGTATTTACATTCGTAGTCACCTTGATTCCCAAGATGTTAATGACGGTGAGAACAATGACCCAAAAAACAATCCACACCCACATTGGAATTGCTGGAAAAGCCGCCGAGAGATATATGGCATTCAGTAAAATATTTATCATCGGGAGGAATAAATAGTCCATCAGGATCGCCCAACCGACTATAAACCCAAGATGAGGACTGATTGATTTTTGTGTATACGTATAAGCAGAGCCAGATAAAGGATAAGCTCTAACCATCGGTCCGTAGCTATAAGCGGTAAACAACATAGCAATCAAGGCTACAATATACGAGGCTGGAAGCATACCATGCGAAATTTCTGAAGCTATCCCATAAGTTCCGAAAACAGTCATTGGAGCCATATAAGCTAGACCAAAAATGACTACGGGAAACAGAGTTAATGTACGCTTGAGAGAAATCTGATTTTGCAAAAGATTACCTCCTTGGTCGTGTACTTTTCGCATATAACAGCCTGATATTAGACTGAATTACCAAATTCACTCCTTTCCTGCCAAGCGAATGCCCAATTTTGGACAGACATCGCTCATTTGAAAACGTTTACATTTTCTCTTGTAGTATGCAGTCATTCATACTAGATCTCACTATCCAGCTTTTTGGTAATGGTCTATGCGCACATTATACTAAAATAACAGGATGGCAAATATGTACACGATGCAGGAAAAACAGACCTGCATATTCGTTCACGATAGGTAAAAGCAATCCTTCCTATTACCTGTCCTGATGCAAGTGAAACATTATGCTCTTCGAAGCCGTCTTTAGGGATGGAGGCGGTGGAAAAATGAAGAAAATGATCATGATATTGGGTGTCTTATTCCTCACAGCATGCTCTTTTCGAAGTGAAATGGTTTCAGTACAAACACATATCCCCCATTCCACTGCTTCTTCTGAGGCATCAACAACGTCCATTATCAAAGAGATTGAGACCTTGTATCTAAACCCATCGTGGTCTGTCTTTTATAAAGATGAAAACGCGCTAGAAGCTGCCGCAGATCTTGTGATTCGCGGAAAAGCAGCGTATCGAGTCAACGACACCTTCGTTGAAGGTGATATTTCCACGTATCACACGAATTCGCAAGTCATGATTCTTGATGTGATCAAAGCGGATTCCAATCCGATTAACGATACCATTATGGTCTCTCAGATGGGAGGAACGTTCGGGAACCTCCACGTGGTCTCGGCCGCGACCACCTTACTCACGGAAGATCAAGAGGTCGTTCTCTTCCTGCGCAGAACTAGCGAAGGCGTGTATCGACCGATCAATGAAGATGATGGCGTCTATGTCAAAGCAGGAGACGTATTCCAAAATATTGCGACGAAAAGCATACTGCGTACGGATTATTACACAATACAATAACACATTCGAAAAAGAGCAGTTCCCGTGATTCATCTTGGGACTGCTCTTTACTCTATCCTACAATCAGAACCTGTGTCGGACCTAACATATGCAGCCGCTTAAGCTGCAAGGCCATAAAAGCAGGTGTATACGGCATCCCCGCTTCGAGCCAATACGTGATGAGACCCAAATGAGCCGATGTTGCGTAACGAGCGACCAGCTCCATCGGAGTCTTGTGCATCGCCTGCGAATCGGCTTCCGCGAGCTGTAGACGATGATAGAAGGATTTGCGAATTATCTGCTCCATGCGTCCGGCGAAGCCCGGGATTCCTTTATCACTTAACATTAAACGATAGAAGGCTGCATGTTCTGCAATGTGCTCGAACAAGTGAATGAAGGAGCTTGGCGGGATTTCTGGATCTAAGGATAAATCCTCGAACGCAAAGCTCGATGGTAGTGAAATCGCAGTGGCAAATTCCTCCATACGATTCCTTACGATTTTGTCGAGCAACTCGTATTTGTCCACATAGTGGCGATAAAATGTAGCTCGGTTAATCTCCGCATGCTGCGTAATATCTCGCACGGTGACATGCTCAAATCCCTTCTCATTCATGAGCGCGATCATCGCGTCCGAAATAGCGAGAAGCGTTCGCTTGATTCTCGGATCGATCTGTTCTTGGTCATGCGACATATACGTCTCTCCCTGTCTCGTTTTTTATCGATCTACAACATGAGGCCCTATTGTGTTGTTTATGCAACAGGCACCTCCATATTGTCGGTTGCGAGTCCCTTCTTTGCGCTTTATTATAAACAACACAACATCGTAAAAGCAACATAGTGTTGCATTATAAAGAAAGAAGGTGTCTTCACACGTGTCCGCGACCAAACAAAACACAACGCTCATTACGACTGGGTTATTATTTGGCTTGGTACTCGCTTCCATCGACCAGACGATTGTAGCATCAGCCATGCCGACCATTGCAAAGGGATTGGGCGGGCTATCGCTCTATAGTTGGGTTTTTGCCATCTATATGCTCGCTTCGACGACCACGATGCCGATCTACGGGAAGCTAGCGGATCTATTCGGGCGACGTAAGATGTATCTCATTGGACTTACCATTTTCCTTATCGGCTCCCTCTTATGCGGGTTCGCAACCACGATGATGGAACTCGTTCTATACCGCGGAGTTCAGGGGCTTGGTGCTGGCGCTTTAATGCCGCTATCTATGACCATTGCTGCAGATATCTTCCCTCCGGAACGTCGTGGAAAATTTATGGGTTTATTCGGGACGGTCTTCGCCATCTCCAGCATCTTCGGCCCGACACTCGGAGGCGCCTTGGTGGATTACGTCCACTGGAGCTGGATCTTCTTCATCAATCTTCCGCTGGGACTTATGGCGATCCTCTTCATTCGCATCGGATTGACCGATAATCGAACGGCTGAAGGGAAACGCTCCATAGATTGGCTTGGGGCGATTACACTAACCAGTGCAATCATCTCCATCCTCCTGGCCTTTGTACTGGGTGATCCCAGTCAGAACACAAGCTATACCTCTATTATCGCACTATTCGTCTTAGGAGGACTGCTGCTCGGAGCCTTCGTCTTCATCGAATCCCGGGCCCAAGAACCGATCATCCCTCTACATTTATTCCGGATTCGAGAGATTTCATTCGGCAGTATGATTGGCTTCTGTATGAGCGCAGCGATGTTTGGCGCCATTGCGTATATTCCATTGTTCGTACAAGGGGTGATCGGCGTGAGTCCCGCGATGGCGGGCTACATTCTAACCCCGTTGATGTTATCTACGGTTGTCACATCAACGACGAGCGGACGAATGATGCAGCGATTCTCCTATCGCACGATTCTAGTCGGCAGCCTCATCACCATGATGACAGGATTTGGTCTGATGGCGAGCATGGATGTGCATACGTCCATAACGGAAATCATGGTCTACATGATCATCACAGGCCTTGGTATGGGTGCCGTATACCCGACGCTCGGTACAGCAGCTGCGGGTGCAGTCGACTGGAACCACCGCGGCGTTGCGACCTCCTCATCTCAATTTTTCCGTTCCATTGGCGGTACGATTGGAGTGAGCATCCTCGGCAGCATCCTAACTGAACGAATGACTGCGGGTCTTGGCAATTTGCATACCGAACTGCCTACAGCCTCAGACGGTACGTTATCTCTGCTTGCGAACCCCCAGACACTGCTCGATCAAGAGATACGTTCAAGTCTGCCTCACGACGCCTTACTTAGCTTTCAACGTGTATTCAGCCAGGCGTTACATGATCTATTTATTGTCGCTGTTCTTTTTATTGGCCTAGCACTGCTCGCCAGCTTCCTCATCGGAAGAGCTCGAATGATTCAGCCGTCGAAGAACGCATGATAGGCATACGAATCATGAATATAACAAAGGGAGCCGCAGCTAAGCCGCGACTCCCTTATCTTTTTTACTTGGAATACCAATACAGCGCATATTCGGTCATGACCGACGGAAGTCCTTGGTCACGCAGCATAGTTGAGATATTGCCGCGGTGATAGGTGCCATGATTAACCACCTGCAGAATCACTTCCCCATAACTGACATCCTTCACACCGGTATACGGGTTATCAAGTACAAATGTCTGATTTAGATCTTCACAAGTCTTGAAAAAAGCCCGATATCCTTCAGCCAACGCCTCGAACGTAGCTTCTAGCTCATCCAATGACTTCGCTTCGACTTGCTCGGTCAACGCCCGCGCCTCGTGCCCGGAATCGCGCATGTTCTTCCCATTAACAATACCTAGCCAGTTGGTATCCACAATGTAGATATGCGGCATCGCCTTGGAGATCGATGAGAATGAGCTCTGTACTTCCTTGGTGTATACATCATGAGGAATTTCCTTCAGTCGCTGGATCATTGTTCGATTCGCCCACACATGGAACTCGAACATTTCAATCGCATGGTGTGTCATCGTTACACGCTCCTCTATGTTATGACTCCCTACATCCATTGTACAAGCCCGCCTTCCCATCTATGCTGCCAAATGATCGTTGCAGGTTCCGTCGCCCGGACCGCCGTACGAAGCGGAACTTTATAATGCTCATTCGCATGTTCTTGCGTTGTTTTCGGCTGATCAATAAATCGGTTTTTTGTTACTGTGTTTGCCCATACGTGATAATCATACAATTCCATCATTTGATGCGTCATAGTCCATAACTCCCTTGTCTGTTTTGTTCATAGACGCATCATAAGCTAGAAAGTCTGACAACACATTGTCATACTTCCTGATAAGTATGTAACATTTTCTCCAGCATTTCCTTCACCTGCATCCGAATCTCGAGCGGCTCAACAACGCGTATCTTATCGCCAAAGCTTAAGATGATCGGCATAAGCCAACCCAGGCCTGATACATCGCTAAGATTGATCGTAATCAGGAGGGTGCCATCCTCTAAGAACGTACGCTCATCATCGTAGAATTGATCCAAGGCTCTCGCCAGTCCATCCACCGTCACATGCAACTTCACCGCGATTCCTTCATTGTTCGCATTCGCTTGCGTCCCTTGGTCATCCTCTGAATTCGGCAGCTCCTGATGAGGCTTGAAGTGCTCCGTCATCATTCGCAATTCACCCATCCGGGTGACTTTGAACTCCCGGTAGTCATTCCGTAACCGACAATAGCCGTAGATATACCAGGTCCTGTATTTATACATAAGTTGGATGGGCTCGACGACACGGTTCACGCGTTCATTCTTCGCGCTAATGTATTCGAACCGCACGACGCGATGCTCCGTAATCGCTGTCCGCAATAGCTGAAGCGTCTCGCGATACGGCCAACTGCTAATATCCATCGTGACACTCGGAGATTTCTGATCGTTCTGAAGCGTCTGCAACTTGTTGATGGTCTCTTGCGCACGGTCATCCGAGAATACGGTGGACATGCTGTTCAAGATCGTAATCAACGTGCCGACGTCGTACGAACCCAGCAGGCTTCGATCCATTTTGTATTCCTCAATAATCCCATATCCGCCATTCACGCCTTGATACGACACAACCGGTATTCCCGCAGCGCAAATCGTCTCGATATCCCGATAAATCGTTCGTTGGGAGACGTTGTATTTCTCTGCAAGGGCTGTCGCCGAGACAACCTCATTACTCAGCAGCATGTAGATCATGGAGATTAAACGTTCTAACTTCATGAAGGTCCCCCAATCGTTCAGCATCTGTTATATTATACCAATTACATTCGCACAACGGTAAGACTATTCATTCTTACTATTCAAAATATTCGCTAAAATACGTATTCCTGTCTCCATCTGGTCCATTGAGGCGTAGGCATAAGACAGGCGAATATGCTGCGTATCTGCTCGGTCATATAAATGGCCAGGATTGAGCAGCACGCCTTGCGTTAAAGCTTTATCGAATAAGGCTTTCATTGAAAAATCAATCGTAATGCGCAGCCAAATATAGAATCCGCCAGTTGGCGCCTCCCAAGAGGCCACATCGGATAAATGGGCCGCGAGCAGCCGCAGCATATGATCTCGCCGCACACGCAGTGAAGCTCGAACCTGTTCCAGATGCTTCGCATACAATCCACTCTCAAGCCACGCCGTCACCGCCCACTGCGACAATGAGCTCGCACCGTAGTCCATCTGCATCTTCAGATCGGCAAGCCGATGAATCACTGCTTCCGGACCGATGATCCAGCCGATGCGCAGACCCGCACTAAGCGTCTTGGACATGCTCCCTAGATAAAGTACCGTGCCGCTGTGATCTCGTGCCTTGAGCGGCGGCGGCGCTTCTGCATCCAGCCACAGATCCCGGTACACATCGTCTTCGATGATCGGCAGCTGCCGTTGTAGACACAGCTCATACAGCATCTCTCTTCTACGTTCTGACATCACCCTACCTGTCGGATTCTGAAAGCTCGGGATGGTATAAAGGATGGAGCCTCGCCCCGCTTCCGTGTAGTGTCTAATCGGATCAAGCCTAACGCCTTCGCCATCGAGCGGCAACGAAGCTAGCTCCATCCCGGCGGATTGGAAAACGTGTAGCGACTGGAGGTAGGACGGGTTCTCCGTCAGCACCGCAGACCCTCTCTTCAGCAGTCCCATCGAGATCAGCTGCAGCGCTTGGAGTGCACCCGAGACGATCAGAATCGATGATGGGGACGCCTCAATGCCGTACTGCTGCACATATCGGCTAATCTGCGCGCGAAGCTCGTACAATCCTTTTGGCTCCACATAGCCAAGCTCTGTCATATGATCAGGGATGGTATGCATAACTTCCCTCATCATCTCCTGCGGGAAAAATTCAGGAGACGGTTCCCCCGTGCCTAGACGAATGATACCTGGAATGAATTCGGCGTGATTAATCTCTTGAATCGTTGGCAGATTGGGTTCATGAATCCCTGCATTCATATATCGCTCCCAATCTGGAGGCGCTGCCGATGCCAAGAGGGTCCAGGTGTTGTTCACGACGACCGTCCCCCTGCCGCTGTTCCCTTGCAGGAGGCCATCGGCTACCAGTTCTGCAAAGGCGCTCACCACCGTACTTCGATTGACACCGAAACTCTTCGCCAGCGCACGTTCGGTCGGAATACGGCTCCCCACCGTCCATTCTCCCTGTGTAATTTTACTGCGGATATACTCTGCAATTTGCCGATAGAGTGGTATGCCGTTGCCTCGGGCAGGCTTCCAATCTGTATCGAATATCATTTCCGTAACGCCTCCTTTCCCACGTTCTATTCGCTGTTAACTTGGTTGGGTCCGAGCCCAACCATTTGGATGGAGACATGGATCCTGCTCCCCATTAGAATGGTTCATATATTAAAAATGGAATGGATGTGTTGTTCGTTGTTGGCTTCATTTGTGCATGGATTTCTACTCGCACTAGGTCTTATTTTACCACTTGGCGTGCAGAATGTGTTCGTCTTCAATCAAGGGGCGCTGCAGCCCAAGCTCCGGAATGCCTTGCCTGTGGTCATTACCGCCGCACTATGCGACACGCTCTTATTAACGCTCGCCATCCTTGGCGTTTCTGTCCTCATTCTAAGTGTTCCGCTGATCAAAAGTATACTATTAGTCGCAGGAGTCCTCTTCCTGCTCTATATGGGTTATGTCACATGGCGCAGTCAGCCATCCGATCGACAAGGGCGTGAGGCGGAGTCTTATTCCGCTCGTAAGCAAATCACCTATGCCCTCTCCGTCTCCTTGCTGAATCCCCATGCACTCATGGATACGGTAGGTGTTATCGGCACCAGCTCACTAAGCTACTCCGGCACGGAGAAATGGATCTTCGCCCTCTCCTGCATCCTGGTCTCTTGGGTATGGTTCTTCGCGCTAGCGCTTGCCGGGAGATTCATCGGCTCGCTAAGCTCCTCAGACCGGTTCATTCGCTATCTGAACAAAATATCTGCATGCATCATTTGGGCTTCGGCGGTTCTCATGATCTATTTGTGGTAACGTGCACGGTAAGCAGGAATTTGCTGTTGACAGTAAATTCCTTTTGTTTTATTATCTATTTTAAAGAATATCTAATTAGATGAATATTAAATTTTATTGAGAGGATGGATTCGCCTTCCATGCAATTAGATAAAGTCGTCCAATATCACAAAGCCCTTGCCGATCCGACTCGAATTAAGATTCTCATCTTGCTCGCAGACGGAGAGCTGAACGGCCAGGTCCTAGCGGAGAAGCTGAGCGTTACCCCTGCGACCATTACACATCATGCGAGCAAACTACGTGAAGCCAGCTTGATTAACGAGCGCCGGGATAAGAACACGATCTATTTTTCATTAAATGATTATTTCATTAAGAACAGTGCGAGTGCGACCGAAGCGCTCATCTATCGTAGAACGAATACCAAAGGAGAAACGGAAATGCTGGATGAACAACAGTTAAAAGCAAGAGACGCCGTCATTCGGAACTTCTTCACCAAAGATGGCCGATTGAAACATTTGCCAGGGCAATTGAAGAAGAAATTAATGGTCTTAGAGCATATGGTCTCGAAGCTGGACAAAGGAAAGAAATACACCGAGCCGGAGATCAATGCATTTATTAAGACGTTCCATGAGGATTTTGCTACTATTCGAAGAGAATTTATTATGCATCAGTTCATGTTCCGGGAAAATGAAATCTATGAGCTGAATCCGGCCGAGATGTGGGCGCGGTGGGAGAATTTATCTTAAGTGTCCTTCACGACAGAAAGGTAGAGGTGAGTTGATGAGAATCAATCTACGTATCCTGAATCTCTCCGCTTGGATAGCTCTGCTTACGATCATCATTGTTCCAGGCAAAGTGTACACGGCAGGTATTTTGCGAACGGAATTTGGATTCCCGTTTCGATTTTATGTAGAGTATCACAATAAAGTGAGTGAGAGCCATGTTTGGTTCCTTTGCGGGACTCTTATTGACCTGCTCTATTTCATATTCGATGTCTTAATCATTTACGGGATTATTCACGGACTGTTGTATATCTTATCGAGAGCAAAAAAGTAAGATGCTTCTACCTTAAAGGGGGTATCCTATGAAATCCGCCTACAGTTCCTTGGTGATCGAACCGTTATCGGGAAATCTCCGGAACGACATCGTCAATTTCTTAAGGAATAATGGCTGTCCGAAGACGGCCGAACATAGTATTAGAGTTGGGAATGAAGCTAGTAAAATTGCTGGCCAATTTCATGCTAGCATCGCGTCAGCCGAAATCGCCGGTTATTTGCATGATATTAGTGCCGTATTTGCAAACGATGTGAGGATTCAGGTTTCTCGCGACCTTGTGATTGAAGTGCTGACTGAAGAAGAGACATTCCCCATGATTATTCATCAGAAAATCTCCAAAGAAATGGCTAGAGATATTTTTCAGATTCATGATCAAGATATCCTGGATGCCATTGGTTGTCACACGACCCTGAGGAAAAATGCAACGCTGTTAGATAAGGTTCTATTTGTTGCAGATAAGATTGAATGGGACCAAGTAGGGAGCCCGCCCTATTTGAATCAAATTTTGCGGCAATTGGATCATTTGTTGGATCATGCAGCTTTCGAATATATTAATTATCTGTGGAGTCAAAAAGAGAAACTGCGCGTCATTCATCCCTGGCTTAGAGATGCATACTACGAAATGCAAGAGAAGATTGAATAGTTGATTGAGATAAACAAATTCACGATAGAAAGGTGTGCCTGATATGAATGAGTTATTTATCATCCTATTCGTCGTCGTTATCGCAGCGATCCTCAGTAATCAATATGCAACGATCAAGCGATTGGCAGGTCTGCAAAAAACATTAGATGAGATCAATGAAAAGCTGAAGAAGGATGAGGATGATCGCTAGGGACAAATCGAATGTCCAAGAAATTGATCCGATCACCATTATTTATAGCCTCATACGCTCCTATATTGGAATTTATCCACTAACTTTAGCCTGCATCAACCAACTTCGTGCGCTATGGTGGATTTCTGCACTAACTTCGGGTGAATTCACCACAATTGAACCGTTATAAGCCTGCTACCGTGCGAGAATCCATTATAGGCAACAGATCAAGGATGATTCCACTTTCTATCCTACCTGGAATACAGTGTAGCTATGCACGGCGATGTTCATCACCCAATATCATTTATTTGTATATAGAATCTATGTTGAAAGCAGGAAGGCCTATGAACATTAAACTCGTCCCCACCACACGAGAAAACTGGCGAGAAGCCATACAATTACAAGTTCATCAGGAGCAGTCTCCTTATGTAGCTTCGGTTGTCGTATCGTTAGCCAAGGTACATATTCGGCCCGACGGAGAACAATATGATTATGCGCCGTTCAACATATACAATGCCGAAGATCGCTTAATCGGATTTATCATGACCGCTGTTGACGACACGACCACATGGTCTTATTGGTTGACTGGATTCATCATTGATGCGATGGAGCAAGGCAAAGGGTACGGCAAGGCAGCATTGCAAGCTGCGATCGATCATATTCGGACGCAATTTCCGCAGAGTCAGCGGGTGAATTTAACGGCGCACGCGGATAATACGAGGGCGAGAAGACTCTATGAGAAGTTCGGATTCACCGCAACAGGTGAAGTCTATGACGGGGAAGTTGTATATCGGTATGAACTTAATCCTCCAGACAGAGATGCTTAGATCTCGATGTGATACAGGTATTTTGCTAGTCATAGTATAATGCCTCCATTGCCCTTTAAAGTACAGGACGCCTTCCCGTGCTCAATAACTGCTTTTTGGCAGTTATTTCGTGCGCCGGGCACCTTCCCGTGCTCAATAACTGCTTTTTGGCAGTTATTTCGGGCGCCGGGTGCCTTCTCGTGCCCAATAACTGCTTTTTGGCAGTTATTTCGGGCGCGGAGCGCCTTCGCGGGCCCCAATAACTGCTTTTTGGCAGTTATTTCGAGCGCTGGGCGCCTTCTCGTGCTCAATAACTGCTTTTTGGCAGTTATTTCGAGCGCCGGGCGCCTTCTCGTACCCAATAACTGCTTTTTGGCAGTTATTTCGACTGCGGGGCAACTTCCTTCTTACAAGAAAAAGGATAGCGACCCAGCCTATGCTGAATCTCTATCCTTTCTTATTTCATACGAAGTCTATACGACTTCCAGTGCGATATCGTCATTCTTCTCATCGTACACGATGTGAAGCTCTTTATGCCCTAAATACCACATATTATCATCCTCAATATAGAACCGGATGCCTTCCACGACTTCTGAGAGCGCAGGATTTACTGGCTTATCTTGCATCACACCCAGCGATAGACCGGGCACCACACTGCCACAACCGCCCATTCGCACGAATATTCTCAAATTATCGCCATCCGATAAAGACATTTCTCTTTTGTACCAACGAGCTGCGGGTGCTTCCACTATCATTCTCATCGCTACTCTCCCCTTTCACATCTTATGAGAGGTTGTTCAAAAAGTCATCTTTGATCACGAAGTGTTTCAAAAAGCATATTCGACATCGAATCTTGCGTTCACCCTCGAAGAGCATATGCTTACGAAGTATGTTTCCTCTGGAAACATTTTAGGTACTCATTTAGGTTTTGCCTAAACTCCGTTCCTCCTTAAAGTTTTTCGCAGAAAAACTCGCTACGGAAGCATTGTCCCAAGGATTCTCGCAACCTGAGTTTATGCTTACGATGTACGTTTTCTACGAAAACGCTCAGGCGCTGAAAATCCGACTTTTTGAACTCTCACTAAGACTATTTTATCACAAATGAACGGGGGCGTCCTTTACCTTCCTGTCAAATGTTTGAACGCGCGAATTGGTCAGATTGTCGGTATGAATTACTTCGTCGTTAATGTTACTCCAGCAGCCGTAGCCCAAGCACCAACTGGTGTTACCGTATAGGTCGTGCCTGCCGTTAGTTTGCCATCCTGAGTGAGATCAAATACACCCATTGCACCTTTACGGCTGGAATATTTGTAGGTTGCAACGAGCTTATCCCCGTTCGGTGCGGTCAATGTCACGCTGCGGCCAGAGAATAACTCATCGCCTGGGTCTTGCGCCAAGGTCACGCTGATCGAAGTCTCACTAGTTGCTTCGGCATTCGTCACTTGAAGGGCTTCGAAGGACGTTGCCACAAACGTCGGATTCGCAATGTTCGCCCAATCCGAAGTTACCGTATATTTCACGCCTGGTGTAAGTGTCTGCCCTTCCGGAAGACGGAATTTCGGCTCCTGCTTCCCATCCGTCGATTGTGTAAACGGCACATATTTCGCTATGATCGGTTGTCCGCCTTCTGGCGTGATCGTCACTTGTCTTGCTTGCATCGAAGAGATGATTTGATACGTTTTGCCATCCGCTTGCTCCTGATCGTTCATTACGAATGCATTCGCGCCACGACCGGCACTGTAAGCCGAAATAATATAGCCATAGTCGACCACACCATTCGCTTTCAACGCTTCAATCTCGAACGTATCATTCGTTACTTGGCTAGCGGTCGTCATATCCAATTTCGTCGCATTTCCTGTAAAAGAGCCAGATGGCTGACCTTTATAGGCTAAATTATAAGTCGTGCCCGCTTTTTGAACAGAAGTCGGAACGATGTACGTCGCGATCGAACCCGTCTTCAGACGAGGCATGTTCGTAAGCGTTAGGCCGTCATTGAATGCGAAATCTTCTTTGGCCTTCGCGAACACTTCATCCGCAGCTGTTAGCGGCTTATCGAAGGTAACAACCAACGTAATCGCATTTAAGGAACGAACACTTGTAATTTTCGCATCTGCTGAAGGAATGGCCTGACGTGCTGTTGCTAACAAGTAGGCGACTTCGCCGCGATTTGCGTTGCTATCTGCTGCGAAGAATGCGTTCATCCAGTGATTCACGGATTTCACATCGCGTTTCAACGCTTTGGATACCACTTGAACCAATTCTGTATCGGTTACCGTACCACTAGGATTAAATTGACCATTTGCTGCTTCCATGATGCCAAGGCCTACAATTTCGCTCGCATAATCTGCATACCATGCAGTCGGATTGACATCCTTTAATGCTACTGTGTTCTCTGCTGTACCCTCGAGATTGAAGGTCTTCACGACCATTTTAGCGAGTTCTGCGCGCGTGATCAGCTTCTGCTGACCCATCGAGTGATCTGCATAACCTTGCATAACGCCGATCTTGCTTAATGTATTGATAGCGGATTGAATATCTTGATCGGTTAACGCCGCCTGTGCGTTAAGCACCGCGTAAGGGATTGTTGTCGCGCCAATGGCAGCTGCCAGCATCATCGCTGCGATTTTTTTCGATATCTTATTCATAAATGATTTCCTCCTCATAACAGTTGTTGTTGCCTATACCTGTATGATAGAGGATAGAGATTAACGCCCAAGAAACGATTTATTAACAAATTCTAAACTGGCGATTAATTTTTTCGAAACAGGCTGAGTCTTCTCTGCATTATACGGTAAAACGATATCCTGCCCCCCACACCGTCTCGATATATTGTGGGTTGGAGGGATCGACCTCCAGCTTCTCGCGCAGCTTGCGAACATGCACGGTCACGGTCGCAATATCTCCACTCGAATCAAGGCCCCAGATCCGCTCGAACAGATCTTCTTTGCCGAAGACACGGTTCGGATTGCTCGCGAGAAATGCCAGTAGATCAAATTCTCTGTTCGTAATCGCGACCTCCTTGTTGCGGACGAATACTCTGCGCGAGGCTCTGTCGATGAACAAGCCACGAATATGAATCTCATCCTGTGCACTCGGCTTCTGTTTGCCAAGCAGACGCTCATACCTTGTCAGATGGGCTTTCGCCCTGGCAACCAATTCGCTCGGACTGAACGGCTTCGTAATATAATCATCCGCCCCGAGATTGAAGGCACGGATTTTATCAATTTCTTCTTTCTTCGCGGATACGATCAAGATCGGAACTTCCTTCGCTTCCCGAATGCGGCGGCATAATTCGAACCCATCCATTCCTGGCAGCTGCAAATCGATAATGATTAGACTGTAGTCTTCTTGCAGTGCACGCTGCACCCCTTCATTCCCGGTATGGCACAGATCCACCACGAACCCATTCAGTTCAAAATAATCGCGCTCCAGCTGTGCAATGGTCGTCTCATCCTCAATGATTAGAATTCGTGTCATCCTGTTCCATGCCTCCCTCGTTCATTAACCGTTTCAATGTGAAAAATATGCTCGTGCCTTCACCTTCCTGACTTGCCGACCAGATCGAACCGTCGTGTCCTTCAATAATTTGACTTGCAATTGCAAGCCCTAGGCCACTTCCGCCCGTTGCGGAATTACGTGAAGACTCGGCACGATAGAACCGTTCGAAAATATGAGGCAGCGCATCCTGTGGGATACCCCTACCGTTATCCGTTATTTCCACCGTGACAGTGTCGGCAGTTGGCATAAGCGATACTCGGATTTCCTTTTGCGGCTTATCCATATATTTGAGCGAGTTGCCGATGATATTCAGCACCGTCCGCTTTAATTTCTCAAGATCGGCAATGACCAAGACCTCGCCCGCTTCGTGCTGATTCCAGGTGATCCCGACACCCTGATCTTCTAGGTCATAACGCAGCTCCTCGATGCAATCGTCCAGGAAGCGTACGATATTGACCGGCTCGAAGGTGAACGGCACTTGATTCAGATCCAATTTGGAATAGAGGAATAACTCATCCACCAGTTTATCCATATCGACTGCCTTGGCATAGATGATATTGACGTACTTCTCCATTTTCTCTGGCGTATCCGCAACACCGTCGCGGATCCCCTCGATATACCCTTTAATATTCGTGATTGGCGTTCGAAGGTCATGCGAGATATTCGAGATTAACTCTTTCCGATTCTCCTCATATTGCAGCTGAAGCTGTACCGATTCTTGCAGCCGTTGCCGCATACTCTCAAAGGCCCCGCTAAGTTGCCCCATCTCATCCTTCGAATGGAGATCCAGTTCGAATTGCAGATTGCCGTCCTTAATGCGTTCCGCAGAGTCACGAAGCAGGTGAAGTGGCTTGATCACGCTGCGCGTCAGCCAGCGATAGAGCAATATATTCGCTATGACTAAGACACCGACCAGCATAATCGATAGGATCGGGAGTAGATTACGTACGACTTCGGCAAAAGGACTACGTTCTCGAATGACGAACACGCCGCCCTTGGTCCCGTCCTTGAACATAAAGTCAAACTTGGCATAAGCATAAAATCGGGCTCCAATATTGAATGTGCTGCGGATTTTACTGTTCCCGAGGTCGTACGGCGGGAGCGCCTGCTTCAATTCAGGCTGATTGAACGTCAGAGATTCATAGATTTGATCACTTTCATGCCGGACATAAAGTCCTGATTTCTCAGCGCGCAGCTTAAAATCATAATCCCGCAGCAGCGCCTTGTTCTGCAATTCATCAGGATCATTTTTGGCCAAATACTTCAAATCGAGGAAGATCGATTCCCCCTGTTCCGTTAAGGGATTGATCTGGTAATGCACTTTATAGAAATCCCGGAAACTGTGCACATCCCCGGTCGATGCAATCGTAAAGAGCGAGGCGGTAAGCACGATCATGAGCAGACTAATGACCAGCATGCCTGTATAGGACAGTAATAATTTAATACGGATCGACATGATCTCACCTTCTCACGCGCATAGTTAGTCCACATCTTATCATAAGCGATGATCGTTTGCTATTTCGAATAAAAGAACCTCAGGCTGCTCAGATTTGAGTTTCGATCTCTTCAAAGTTTAAATTCACGGGATGTTCCGGAAGCTCATTTGATTGTTCATTGAAGGTAGTTGAACATAGTCACTTGCGGGATTATAATGACATCGGGTATATTTACCTATAACCTATGACTTTCGTACCTGGAGCGATCAGATCAGATGATGTGGACAATTATATTTTTTATTGGATTAGGAATATTCTGCGCAAGCCTCGGCTTTCTCCTTCATGCCGTGCTAGAACGAAATAGTAGAAGGCTTCTATTTGCGATTCTAACTGCTGTCAGCTACTGTGTTCTACTGTATGGGGGCATGCAAGCCATTGATGAATATAAGATGCGCCATGCCATCAAAGAACAAGCGACGATCAATACACTGAAAGAACTCGCGACAAAGACCACGAAGAGCACGGCTGGTGGCACCTCCAGCTCACCCCAAAAATAATATGTTCGATTCTACGGCAACCCTTCTCCGAAAAAACGCATTCGGAACCGGTTGCCGTTATTTGCATGTTCTCCCTATCCGCATGAGTCCATGTTGTTCATTGGTAGACTTCAGCCCGCTCAGCCCTCTACGCAGATACATATGATATTTCAGTTGAAGCGCCCTACGCGCATACAACAGGCGCGGAAAATCTAGCCGAAGGAGGTGCACCCATTAATATTCTTATCGTCGCCCCTGAACAAATTCCTGTCCCGCCGATCAAAGGTGGTTCCGTAGAAATTTGTATTCTTGCCATCGCTCGTCGCCTGGCTAAAAAGCATAAAGTGACCGTCATCAGTAAGAAAACGCCCAAGTACCCCAATAAGACGCAAGACGGCAACCTTACCATAGAACGTGTCGATTCCGGCTCACCTACCAAATATTTGAAAGCTGTCCTAGCTAAAATCAAGGGCAGGCATTTTGATGTGATTCAGGTCGATAACCGTCCACGCTACTTGCCAAAAATCAAAAAAATGCTCCCGCATATCCCGCTTTCATTATTTCTTCACTCACTAACCTTTGTCAGTTCACCCCAGATTCCTCGCCAAGAAGCTGCTCATTGTATGCAATATGCCGATTTGATCATCGCGAACAGCCAATCATTAAAGTCAGAGCTCCTCGTACGTTATCCAAAGACCAGAAATAGAATCAAAGTTGTACATCTCGGCACAGACGTCCATCGCTTCAGACCTCCAACAGATAAGGAACGAAGTTCTGTTCGCGCGAAGCTTGGCGTGTCAGGCGCGTATGTGGTGACCTTTGCGGGTCGAATCATTCCGCGAAAAGGCTTACCCGTACTTATTCGCGCAATTCATCATGCTAAGAAGTCGGTTCCGAACTTACAACTGCTTGTCGCAGGGAATACACAACGCAAAGGCTATGGGGCCCAAATGAAAAAGCTCGCTGCCAAGTTGAAAGTACCGATGAAAATGGCTGGGTACTATGCCCATAAACGCATGCATCAATTCTATTGGGCGGGAGATTGCTTCGTCTGTCCTTCCCAGAAACATGAAGCCTTCGGACTCGTCAATATCGAGGCCATGGCATCCGGTCTGCCCGTTGTCGCATCTGACATCGGAGGGATTCGCGAGATCATCCGCCATGAAAAGAACGGCATCCTCATTAGACGATTCCATGAGCCTTCAGCCTTTGCCACAGCCATTCACCGTCTTGCCAGACAACATAAATTCGCCAAGTCCATCCGTCGCACCGGACTTACCCATGTCAAAAAACAGTTCAGCTGGCAAGGAACGGCGGACCGCTTAATCAAGCTGTACACTAATCATCAGACCTAACTAGCGCGTTAGAGAAAGGAGCTCAGATGTCACGTTATGTCTCAAGCAAATGGAAAAAAACACTGGCCCTGTTAAAAGACAACCAATTGCGAGCAATTATTCCTACGACGGTGAGGTTCAACGAACAGAATTTGAATACGATGCTGAAGAAGCATACAATGCTCTATGTCAAACCGGAGAACGGCTCATTCGGCAATGGTGTCATACGCGTTGAGAAACATCGGAAGCATTTTCAGTACCAATCCAAAGAAAAAATATATAAATTCAACACGTATAAATTGATGTACGATGCACTGAAAAAGATGATAGGTAAGCGATCTTATTTAATTCAGACGGGCATTGAACTACTGAAACACCAGAAACATGCCTTTGATCTACGTGTGATGGTGCAACTTAATCCCAAACATCAATGGGAAGCGACTGGCATTATCGGGCGAGTAGCCGCACCGAAAAAAATTGTAACCAACTATCATAGCGGAGGGACACCGAAGCCGCTCGAACCTCTGTTAAGCCCCTATTTGTCGAAGGACGATTTACGTAAGAAGACCGTCGAACTGAACCGAATTGGCGTCCGTACAGGCCAAGCGATGCAGCGTAGCTTCGCGGGTGTCTGTGAGCTTGGGGTGGATATCGGATTGGATGGGGCGCGTAGACCGTGGATATTTGAGGTGAATACCTCACCGGATCGGTATATTTTCAAGAAACATCCGAATAAAGCCATCTTCCGTAAAATTATGTCCTATGCAAAATCTTATGAGGCGAGAACGAAGAAAATAAAAAAATAAAGCTGCTCAAATAAAAAGGGAGGCTCGACAAGAGCCCCCTTATTTATGGTTAGACTATGGCGCTTCCGAGACTGGTGCTTCTTCCTCTGCTTTCTTAGCCGATCTGCGTCTAATGAAATTCCATATTGCTACAGGAATCGCAATGACCAGGAACCAAGCCTTCTTCAAGAAGACGAGTCCTAAGGCCAGAAGTCCCACCTTCTTCGCGACCGCGATCCCCGCAGCGCCAAGAATCAATCCCGACAACCCATATTCTGCGGTCTTGTCTACACTTGCATCATATTCTTCATATTTCGCACCGGATTTGAAGCCGAAATTCGGAAGGATTTTATCTTCCAATTCTTTCTTATCGTGTGCCAAGTTCGCTGGATCCGATATGAGCACAGCGGATACATAGCCCTCTTTGGACAACAGGCGAACATTATAATTAATGAACTTCTCATTATTGGAATCATGCCCCAGCAGAGACCATGACAAATGATGCGACTTGTCATCATAGAACGGCGCTACATCCCATCCATCCACGTACAATTTTTGGCTATCTTCTAGCGTCTTGTTGTTCTCTTCCGTTCCTTCTTTGTAACTCTTTAGAATACCGTCGGCATCGATGTCCTCTTTCTCGTCATCAACGATATGGCCTGGTTCATCGTATTCGAAGATAACCGCCCAGCCCGCTTTCTCATCCATCGGGAAGACGGATCCAATCTCTTTATTCGTTGCGTAACCATTGTATTTCTGCTGCATTTTTTGAGTATCTTCGGCACCTAGGAACACCATCTCTTTGTCCAAGTTGAGCGAAGCCAAGTTGCTGCCAAGATCAACAGCCGTACCGCCTGGAATCCAGTTGTACGTGTCTCCTGCCTCCTCAGCCCATGCTGCAGTTGATCCAAATACCGTCCCCAATGCCACGACGAACGCAAGAATGAGGTAAGGTATTGATCTCCTTGTTGCTTCCATTCATATTCTCTCCTTTTCTAGAAAAAAGTACCAACGTATTATAGACGAGTATGAAATTATGCGTCAAGAGGACGATGTTCCTAGATGACGCAAGTCGGATAGGTCTTTAGTGGCAGATTATGGTATGATGGAGAGCAAGGCCAATAGCCTTTTTACATACCGGAGAGGGGAAGCCATACAAATGATGAATTAGTTCCCACTTTTTCTTAGATTCTCCCGACTATATACATTTGCTAGAATTCTTCGATCACTGGAAAATAGTGATATGAATCCAGAAGAAGCATAAAAGACTACAATTTGGCAACGCCTGGCCTACCCATCTTATAAAGGAGTGAAGTCTATGACGAAGCAAATCATCTTTCCCAAACCTCTTGCGCAAGGCGATACGATTGCTGTAACCGCGCCTTCAAGCGGCGTAACTGCGGATCTGCATCCGCTCTTGCATAAGACCCGCAGCCATATGGAACAGATTGGATTTAACATCAAAGAAGGCGATACGATTTGGACCCATAACAAATGCGTCAGCGCACCACAAGTAGTAAGAGCTCGCGAGCTGATGGATTTCCTAATGCATCCGAACATCCAGGCGATCATTCCGCCATGGGGCGGCGAATTCCTGATGGATATCCTTCCGCTGCTCGATTGGGAACAATTGAAGGAAGCCCCTCCGAAGTGGGTGCTCGGCTACTCCGATATTAGCACGTTCTTATTCGCTTATACGTTACGCACAGGTGTAGCAACGGCGCATGGCCCGAACTATGTAGACTTAAGCTCGGATCCATTAGATCCCTTAACCGCACGTTGGCTCACAGTGCTCGGTAACCCTAAAGGCTCTGCAGTTGAGCAAGTCTCATCCACGCACTATCAATCGGCATGGAATCATGAAGTACCCGGGTTCAATCTGGATACAAAGTCAGAATGGAAATCCCTCACCGGAGGCGCAACGACTTCTTCAACACCTGAGATTTCCTTCACAGGTCGATTAATCGGCGGCTGTATGGATACAATCTCCATTCTGATCGGGACACCATACGCCCCTGTTCAGCAATTCGTTCAAGACTACTGCCTTGAATCTGGCGTCATCTGGTATTTGGAGAGCTGTGAGATGAATGCCGCCGATATCTACCGCCATCTCTGGCAGATGAAGCAGTGCGGCTGGTTCGAGCACGCGAAGGGCATTCTGATCGGTAGACCAGCTGGATATTCATCGATACAAAATTTTGAATTAACCGATGCCCTCACCGCTGCACTAGGTGATCTTGGGGTACCGGTCTTATATGACACGGATATCGGCCATATGCCGCCGCAACTGACGCTCATTAATGGCGCACTCACCACAATTACCTATCAAGAAGGCCAAGGCAAGGTCGTCATGTCATTTGAATAACAAGCTAACCTAGGTCAAATAGTCCTCGCTTTTGAACACATTTTGGTGCGGAATTCACCAAAAAGGAGACCAAGATCAATCTTGGTCTCCTTCTTAATTCTTATATCCCATTCCTATGGCTGCTGGATGTACGCCACATAATTTCTTGCGCTGGCTTGGATCGCTTCATCCGTTGCCCCCAGTGCGCCGTGGTAAATAAATGCCGGCTTGTACACCGTCCCAATCAAATTACTCGTGGCGAGGAATGGCTTCAGCAGCTCACTCATCGAAAAGTGATTGCCGCCGCCGGCTTGATATTTGCCCGCTTCACTTCCCGTGGACACTGCCAGAATCAGCTCTTTGCCATGCAGCTTATTGCCTTCGGCCCCGTAGGCCCATCCATAGGTCAATACCTCATCTTGCCACTTCTTTAAGAGTGGCGGAGAACTGTACCAATAGAATGGAAACTGTAATACAATCCGATCATGTGCAAGACATAATTCCTGCTCACGTTCGACATCAATCTTCTCATCCGCATACTCTTTGTAGAGTTCATTAATTGAAACGTTATGTTGTCTTTCTAGTGCTCTTAACCACGCTGCATTCACACGCGATCCTTCAATATTGGGATGTGCAATGTTCACAAGAATTTTCATATCTAAGCTGTCTCCTTTTCCCTCTCGTTGCATCAAAAGTGTATCTTATCACAATTAGCGTAATAACGCTGGATCTATTCGAGGTACAAGCCCTTCATCCGCAGCGCGTGTGAGTAAAGCGGTGATCGCCGCATAACCGTCTTCCCCTAGGTTCGCAGTAAACTTATTCACATAGAGATCAATATGAGCTGCCGCCACCTCAGGCGATAATTCTTGTGCATGATGAAGGATATACTCTCGGGATATCTCTGGATGTGCCCATGCGTATTCGACAGAAGCCTTAATCCAACCGGCTAGAGATTCCAAGTCCATCGATCTGCGCGCAATTATCGCACCAAGGGGGATCGGCAACCCCGTATCTGTCTCCCACCACTGCCCTAAATCCGTCATCAAAGACAAACCGTAATTGGGATAAGTGAAGCGCGCCTCATGAATCACGAGACCTGCATCCATCTCGCCGTCTCGCACGGCTGGCATAATATGATCGAACGGCATAACGACAATTTCCCCTAGACCCCCAGGCACATGATCGGCTGCCCAAAGTCGGAACAATAAGTAAGCTGTTGACCGATCACTTGGGACAGCGATTCTTTTACCAGACAACGATGCTGGATCTGAACCGCCATCCTTCATAAGTACGAGCGGACCGCAGCCCCGCCCAAGTGCACCGCCGCACGGGAGCAATGCGTAATCTTCAAGCAGCCAAGGCAATGCAGCATACGAAATTTTGAGCACGTCGGGCCCTTCGCCTCTTGCTGCCAAATGATTCGTAATATCAATATCTGCATACATCACTTCAAGTTCTGGTGCACCTGGAATCAATCCATGCACCCAAGCATGAAAGACAAATGTATCATTGGGACAAGGTGAAAATGCAATTTCCATTTATAATACCTCCTCTAATCGAGCACTTGCTAAAGTCAAGGCATTCAACGCTTCTGGAATCCGCCAAGCATCACGATTGCGCGGACCAATGCTGTTCGAAATCGAGCGGAGCTCAAGCACAGGAATGCCATAAGCCGCTGCAGCAGCAGCAACGCCGTACCCTTCCATCGCTTCAGCAACAGCTGCTGGGAACCGAGTCGCGAGCGATTCAGCTGTCTCCTGCGTCCCCGTAACCGTCGATAAGGTTAGAATCATTCCTGCTTGTACCGATAAATCGGCTGCACGCAGCCCTTCAGTCACCCGCTCCACCAGCGAATCATCCACTGCAATTCGTGCCGTTCCAAACCCGAGCTCGTCCACTGAAATAAACCCATCCGCAGACTCAGCCCCAAGATCCGCAGCGATAATCGCGTTCGACACGACCAAGGAACCTATCGCAGCACGACTCACGAATCCCCCCGCGATGCCTGCGTTCACAACCATATCGTAGGTCGTTGCTTGAAGTGCCTTCGTTGTGTTAATCGCAGCCTGTACAGAGCCTACACCTGCCACACATACATCGAACCGCTGATGATCTTGTAGTCCGCGTAGCACGGCTTGTCTTTCGGCTTCGACCGAGGTCATGATTAGAACACGTAATTTCTGTTCTGCTATCGCACCATCTTCATTATGATGTGTCATCATTTTCGAATCTCCTTTGCACCTTCTACTCCCTACAACCTTATATAAATAGGGTATCATGCTTTGTCCCCATTTGAAAACGATCTGAAGTTGTGATCATTTTAATTGACATGATGTAAAATACTTCACAAAACAATCACAAAGGTGTATAATACAAGTAGGGACCCGATCCAATGATATCGCTTGCAGGCAAATCATACATTCTAAAGATAAGAAGGTTGATCTTCATGGGACGTTTAACAGGTAAAGTAGCTATTATTACCGGAGCAGCAACAGGAATGGGCGCATCTGAAGCCATGCTTTTCGCACAAGAAGGCGCTAAGGTAGTTGCAACAGACATCCAAGAAACACATTTGCACGAGCTTATCACGAATATCAAAGCAAACGGTGGCGATGCTATCGGGCTGAAACATAACGTAACATCTGAAGAAGAATGGAAACATGTCATTCAAGAAACAATTAACCACTACGGTAAGATTGATATTCTGGTCAATAATGCGGGGGTAGCTTCACCGAAAACGATCGAGCATATGGAAATGAATGAATGGAACCGTATTTTGGATATCAACCTCAACGGTTGTGTCATCGGTATGAAATATGTTATTCCTGAAATGAAAAAAGCAGGCGGCGGCTCGCTCATTAACATCTCTTCCATCGGCGGTATCGTCGGTATGGCCGGAACAAGCCCTTACACAGCTGCCAAAGGCGCACTTCGTACCTTGTCGAAATCCGCTGCCGTAGAATATGGTAAGGATAAAATCCGCGTGAACTCCGTACATCCAGGTATTATCGTAACACCAATGACGGAGGAATCATTCAAATCGGCTGAACCATTCTACCGTACGTTCACACAGCTTCCATACTTCGGTAATCCAGAAGACGTTGCTTACGGCGTGCTCTTCTTGGCATCCGATGAATCCCGTTTCATGACGGGAGCAGAGCTTGTTATTGACGGTGGATGGACAGCGATCTAAATCGAATATCATTCAAAAAACAAGCCCCCGTCCACGTTGGATGGGGGCTCTCTCGCTTTATTGTGTCCAGTGCAGGAATCTCTACACCTTGATCATCTGCGAAGATATCATTCGATGTTGTTTTACTGTCCTTTCTTCGCTTCCAATACCGGATTACGAATATACGGCCCTTGTATGGATAGATCCATCAACTGTGATGCCATTTCTTCTTCGGAATACGGCATATTCTGCTCTACCCACCAGATGATCACTTCAAGAAAAGCAGATTCGACATATTTAATAATAATTTCTCGTCTCGCTGTTAGATTGTTATCATCTGGCTCTGTACGGTTAATCCCGGTCGAGACGAACTCATGAATGACTGCCATTAAGCCTTGCGTAAAATAAGGAATGCGATTCGTTACAAGCAGTGCACGATAAAAATGAAAATGTATTGCGATCTGATGGAACATCTGAATAAAATTCGGGTGCGGCTTACCTATTGTATAATCAAATTCCTCATCTTCATGACGAATACTCACTTCACGTTGGAGCTCATCCAATACCTTATCGATACAACTCTCTAGCAAATCAGCCTTATCCTTGAAGTGCAGATAGAACGTTGCCCGCTTCACTGTCGCGTGATCGGAGATATCCTGTACGGTAATATGATCGAATTCCTGTTCTTCCATGAGCCTAATCAGTGCATCGCGAAGTAATCGTTTGGTCCGCATCACACGCGGGTCTTGTCTCGTTTGCCTCTCCACAATATCCATATCCTTTACCATCATAATATTCTTAGTATAGACGGGAAACCCTGGATTGAACACCAAAAAACCTTCTTCACAGGTCGTGTAAGAAGGTTCATCAGGCGAATCTCTATGTACTACTTAAGCAGCTTCATCATATTCTGATAGCTTTCGCGCACACTCTCAAGCTCGGACTTCGTCGTTACATCCTGCTCCAGAATAATATATTTTACCGATTCGAGTTCTTCTGCTTTCTTCAAGATTCCTGGAATATCCATTACACCCGTTCCAATCTCAACGAAATCCTCTGGTTTCACGGTACTGAAGACAACCTCCGGCGTTAGGACACCCGATACTTGCTCGAGCTCGAATAAGTTCACGGGCGATGCAGAAGCGCTCAAATCTTTCTGATGCAATAACCCAAGTCGGTTTCCCAGCTGGTCCATATACGCGATCGGATCCACGCCTGCCCGCATAGCCCAATATGTATCGAATTCCACGAGCACGTGTGACGGATCGGTATTCTCCAACAGAATATCCATGATTGTCTGACCATCGAACGCCTGGAATTCATGAAAATGATTGTGGTAATAGAAGTCCATGCCTTCCGCTCTGCACTTCTTCCCAGAAGCATTCAACCATTCTGCCAGACGAAGCGCATCATCCTTATCCTTGAAGAAATAACCGGGCAAAACAACACCGCCGCTGCCCAGCTCTGCATGATAACGAATGACTTGATCCCAGTCTAAATTCGGATGATAGGAGACATGACTCGTTACAACCTGGAGCCCCATCTGCTCCATATTCGATTTGAGCTCTTGCGCTGTATAACCAACCTCGAAGCTACCATCATTCGATGTGTTATGAAAAGCGAACTCCACATGGGTATAACCGATGTCCGCCACTTGACGTAACGTACCTAAGAAATCTTGGGCCATCGCTTCGCGAACAGAGTATAATTGTAGACCGATTGGAATGTGATTCATGTTACCCCTCCTACTAGAATTAAAGTGTAAACCCTTACATCGTCATTATATTCTAATAGATGGATGCCATGCTTCCCCTTTCTTAACTAGAAATGGGATCAATCTTCATCTTTTCGCCGCACAGCATGGAACGATCGCGATTCGCAAATATTAAATTATAACTTAACTTTCAGAGACCAAAACCTTATACTAATGGTGCGTGTTCAAAAAGTCGGCATTTCAGCACCGAGAAGGTTGCGTGAACCAGAAGAAGGAGGAACGGAGTTTAGGCAAAACCTAAATGAGTACCGGACTTCGAGGGTGAACGCAAGATTCGATGTCGAATATACTTCTCGAATGACTTCGTGATCAAATGATGACTTTTTGAACAACCTCTAATGGGATATAGAAGCAAAGGGGACAGATTACTATGATTCACAAAGCACTAACCATTGCCGGCTCCGATACAAGTGGCGGTGCAGGCCTTCAAGCCGATCTCAAAACGTTTCAGGAACGCGGTGTATTCGGCATGACAGCAATCACCGTCATTGTCGCCCAAGATCCGCACAATGGCTGGTTCCATGATGTATTCCCGATCGAATTATCACTACTTGAGAAGCAAATCGAGACCGTTCTTGCAGGCATCGGTGTCGATGCTGCCAAAGTCGGCATGCTCGGGTCGACTGAAATCATTGAACTTGTCGCACGCAAGATCGACCAATATAACGTTAGAAATTTCGTTATCGATCCTGTCATGGTATGTAAGGGTGCAGATGAAGCCCTTCACCCAGAGACGAATGAAGCGCTACGCGATATTCTCGTACCAAAGGCGCTTGTCGTGACACCGAACCTGTTCGAAGCTTCTCAGCTTAGCGGTATGGCACCGATTAAGACCGTGGATGAAATGAAAGAAGCTGCGGCGAAAATTCATGAGAAAGGTGCAGCTTATGTCCTTGTCAAAGGCGGCGGTAAACTGACTAGTGAACAAGCAGCCGTAGATGTACTCTATGACGGCAAGAACTTCGAACTGCTCCAGTCCGAGAAATTCAGCACTTCCTTCACGCATGGTGCAGGCTGCACCTATTCCGCAGCGATCACCGCAGAGCTCGCAAAAGGACGCGAAGTTAAAGAAGCCATTCATACCGCGAAGGCATTTATTACCGAGGCCATTCGCCATTCGTTCGCATTAAACCAGTACGTTGGACCAACAAATCATGCGGGGTATCGACTATCTGGTCAATAATATAGGTACTACATATCAAGGAAATCTCGACATCATGGATGCCGAGATTTTCTTTGTTGTTGGAACGATGTAGAAATTGAGAAAATTTGATACAATAAGAACATATCCCAAGCAGAATTCTGCGTGAAATAAAAGGAGATTGATCGCATGGCAACTTTCGAACAACAATTAGCGCAATATGCCGACCTTATTGTTAAAGTGGGCGTTAATGTCCAACAAGACCAGCAAGTCTTTATTACAGGTTCTACCGAAATGACAGAACTCGTCCGCCTCGTGGCGAAGAAAGCGTATGAAGCTGGCGCAAGCAACGTACATGTGGATTGGGTAGACGAGGCCCTCTCCCGACTGAAATACGAGAACGCGTCCGACGACCACTTCACGAAGTTCCCAGAGTGGGAAGTTGCGAAGCGTAATACGTTCTTGGATGCGCGTGCAGCATTCATCGCGATCGTATCCCCGAACCCGGATTTGCTCAAAGGCATTGATCCACAGCGAATCGGCAGTTTCCAGAAAGCTTCAGGACAAGCGCTCGAGAAGTACCGTCAATATGTACAATCGGACAAAGTAAGCTGGACGGTTGTCGCTGCTGCAACGAAGAACTGGGCTGCGAAGATCTTCCCAGACGTTACGCCAGATGAAGCACAAGTGCTATTATGGAATGCGATCTTCGAATCTGTTCGTCTGAACACACCTGATCCGGTTCAAGCATGGGAAGAACACAACGCGAACCTACATAAGAAAGTCGAAGTATTGAACGGATACCACTTCCACAAACTTCACTACACGGCACCAGGAACGGATCTCACAATCGAATTGCCTGAGAAGCACCTCTGGGTGGGCGCAGGCAGCACGAGTGAGAGCAATGTTGCTTTCATGGCGAATATGCCAACAGAAGAGGTATTTACAGTACCTTACAGAAACGGTGTTAACGGATATGTATCCAGCACGAAGCCTCTAAGCTATGGCGGCAATATTATCGATAACTTCAAATTAACCTTTGAAGAAGGACGTATCGTTAAGGTTGAAGCCGAACAAGGGCAAGCGATCTTGCAACAGCTTGTAGATACAGATGAGGGCTCACACTACTTGGGCGAAGTTGCACTTGTTCCACACGAGTCCCCTATCTCACAGTCCAACATTTTGTTCTTCAATACCTTATTCGATGAAAATGCATCCAACCACCTCGCGATCGGCAGCGGTTATGCGTTCAACGTTGAAGGCGGCAAAACAATGACAAGAGAAGAATTGGATGCGAGTGGTGTGAACGCAAGTATTACACACGTCGACTTCATGATTGGTTCTGCGAAGATGGACATCGATGGCATTCAACAAGACGGTACTGTGGTTCCGGTATTCCGTGGCGGCAACTGGGCAATCTAATCAAAGACCATAATTAAGACTGCATCTCCTACGATAGGGATGCAGTCTTTTTCAATATCATAAAACACTTGACTTTAGTATGTAATAAAAATATACTAACTTATATAAAGTAAGTTACTAATTATCGATTCAGGAGGTCATTCCTATGATACCATCATTATTTCTTGCTCATGGATCACCGATGCTCGCCATTGAAGATACACCGTATACAGCGTTCCTCGAACAACTTGGACAACAATGGAAGCCGAAAGCCATTGTCATTTTCACCGCACACTGGGAAAGTGAAGTGCTTACGATTTCCACGCATGATCAAGTCTATGAGACCATTTACGATTTCGGCGGATTCCCGGATGCCTTGTATGAGGTTGTCTACCCTGCCAAAGGCTCATCACAGCTTGCCAATCAACTCGCTGAGAGGTTTAAACAAGCTGGTATCGAGACGCGCACCGATACGACTCGAGGACTGGATCATGGATCTTGGACGCTGCTGCATCGCATGTATCCTGCCGCAGATATTCCGGTCGTCCAAATTTCGGTTCATCCTTATCTTGCGGCAGAAGCACAGTATAAGATCGGTCAAGCGCTGCAAGGTCTAGGCGATGAAGACATCCTCATCATCGGCAGTGGCGTCACGGTACACAATCTGCGATTGCTTAATTGGGGTCAGAAGGAGCCAGAGGCCTGGGCTGTTGCTTTTGATGATTGGTTATTGGATAAGGTCGAGCACGGCGATCTACCATCCCTGTTCGCCTATGATCAACTTGCGCCGTATGCACGCCAGGCCGTGCCTCGTGCCGAGCATTTCGTGCCGTTCTTTATCGCGATGGGCAGCGGTTCATCGAAACCGCAAGTGATTCATCGCAGCTATGATCTTGGAACGTTGAGTTATTTGAGCATGGCATTCTAACGCACCTAAATGAACGAAGACCATCATCCTACAGGTGTTGGTCTTCTTCTTACTTATCTTATCCACGCTTAGGGATAAATTGCTCAATCTCTTGCGATATCGTATGCGTCTCCCCAGGACTGAAATAATAATGCTTGCTGTCGTAGGCAAGGGATATTTTATAAGCCATGACTTGGTCGGTATAGAAGACCATCTGGTAATAGATCGAGTCACCTTGCGTTTGATCCGGTACATATTCGGGGGTCTTGCTACCTGCCACAAGCAGATCGGTGAATTTCTGTATGTCAGGCCCATCCTGTATTTTATGAAGAAGTTCGTTCGAGCCAGCGTCTTGGTAGATTTCAATACGCTTCACCTTTACCGCCTCGAGATCTTTAAATTTCATATGTTGAAAATCAGGGTCGTTTACTTGATACAGCCGAAAACCATGAATGGAGCGATCATCCTTTGCTGCAATGAGTGATTGATCCTTATACCCTTTCATTTCGAACAGTTCTGTACCTACTGCCAGAAAAGCGGCGTCCCCGTCCTGTGTTCGGTATTCAGGATTGGTCACCACATCACTGACTTGAAAGGCAACCTTACCAACAACACGATCTAGTAAGACAGCGGCTGGATCTGCAAGTACAGCTTCGTGCAACCCCATATACGTCTTCTGATTGATTTTTACAAAATCGACCCAATCGATAGCTGCATTACCTTTGATCGGATTCAACACAGATCTGCAGGCGGTTAATGCAACGATAGCCAACAATATGACTACAACAAGACCTCTCTTCATCGTGATCCCCCCTGCCCCTTTAACGAGTCAGAACGGGAAGAGGTTGCGTCTTATAACCCTAATTCTTTACGAATTTGATCTTGATTACTCGTATGGTAATTTTTCATGTTCCGTGGGAAAGGAACGCCCTCGATCATGGCATCGATAGCTTCATGGTCCCCTTCGATAATGTGTTGGCGCAGCGTCTCGATATAAGCAATCGACTGATCAATCCGCGTCTTCATTTCAATCGCATCCGTCGTAATATTCCCGTGACCTGGAACAAGCACTCGAATATCATGCTTCTCCAGGACCTGATGCAGTTGACTCATTGTCGCTGCGTAATCGCTACTGCTAGAGTAGATATACGGAAACTCGATATCCGAACAATAATCTCCAGCTAGCATAATACCCTCCGGGTCGATAACCGTCACGATCCCATCATCCGTATGGCCCGGTGCAAGATAGAACGTCAAGAGCGTCTGCCCCAATTGAACCTGCTGTCCATTCTCGGCAATCAGGATATCGGCGACAGGATATTTCAGCTCATAATCCCGAGTTAAGTAAAACTTATCATCAAAGGACTTGATCTGTTCCACAATTTCATCCGGATTCGGATGATGATGTAGCTTCTCGCTCGCGATCACCTTCGCTTCAGGAAATGCACCGTAGCCTAGAATATGATCCCAATCGCTATGTGTGAAGAGCAGATAGATGGGCCAGCCTCTGCCTACTTGATCAACGTAATCACGAATCTCACGAACCTCTTGCGGCAACCATGTTGGGTCTACGACAATTGTACATTCATCCAAAGTAATAACGGAAGATGTCGTATGATACAAAGCGCTCTGGAATACTGTAATTCGACTGTTCTGATAGACAATCAATTTCGTTCGCCCCTCTCGGTCTTGTTACTTCTTATTATAGCAAAAAAATAGGCAGCTCCCATGGACGGGAACTGCCTTTGTTTGTATGATTTGTGCAATTATGCTTTGCTGATGAATTCTTGCACCCATTCACCTTGGTAGTACGCTACACCAATGTGTGTGAAGTTCGCATTCAAGATATTCGCACGGTGACCTGAACTGTTCATCCAGTCATTCATCACTTGCTGTGGTGTTGTCTGGCCTTTCGCAATGTTCTCACCTGCATAACCAAAAGCAATGTTGTATTGCTTCATCATATCAAATGGCGAACCGTACGTTGGCGATTGATGATCGAAATAGTTGTTGCTATACATATCTTTTGCTTTATCTAGAGCCATTGCAGCAAGTCTGCTGTCTGTCGATAGCGGCTGCAGACCAGCCTTTGCACGTTCTTGGTTCACTAAGCTCACAACTTGTGCAGCGAAGCTAGTATCCCCTTGATTCGGTTGTGTTGGCTTATTGTCATTTGTCGGCGGAGTTGGCTTCGTTGGTTGCGTTGGTACCGTTGGCTTGCTTGGCTGTACAGGGACTGTCGGCACTGTCGGCTGCTGAGGGTACGTTGGGAATGTCACGTTTCCTGGGAATGTCGGGCATGCGCCACCACCTACAACCTGAACTTGCTTCGGCATATTTTTCATGAAATTATTAATAAAATCATTCCAGTTGCATTGAACTGGTGCAGCTGAAACTGCTGTTGGCAACATCCACGCACATGCCACCGCAGTGACCATAACCGTCTTGGAGAAACGATTCATCATCTTCTTCTTCATATGGTATAAATCCTCCTTGTATGCATTGCATTTTGTTGTGTGAATGCTAAGCCCTCATTCACTGAAGGAAGTGTAACATACGTCATAAGATGCGATCATTACCAAAAATTTGGGAATCTCATTATTTTCCAGATGTTTTACGCTCTCGGTACCACTGATACCAATAGATACAAAACGCAAGCCAACTGCCTGATACCAGATAGCCAGCGAGTACATCACTCGGATAGTGCACGCCCGCATAGACCCGGCTAATTCCGATCATCGCAATGATCAACGAACCAAGAATTAACAGCAAAACACGTCCCCATCTCGGCCGAATGTGCTTCCAGAGCAGGAAGACGATGACCCCATATAGCGAGAAAGCAGCCATCGCATGACCCGATGGGAAGCTATAACCTGTTTCCTCCAGTATCCTGTGAATGGTCGGGCGTTCACGTGTAAATAATCTTTTTAACACCACATTCAGTAATGCCGAGCCACCGACTACAATGCCGAAGAGGATCAATTCTTCGCGATGCTTCAGAACAAAAAATAGGAATAACATGGTAAGAAGCGTGATACAGATGACAGGTACCGTCGAACCGATAAAGGCACAGAATTTTGCAAATCCCGTCCAGAAGGGCGACTCCTTCCCTTGTACAAAGTGAATAATCGCTTCATCAAATGCGGAGACTCGGTTCGTCGCTACGAAATACGCCACGACGATGGATGCGATAAGTCCTACGAGTGTAAGATACAATGGCGTCTTTCGTACTTTCATTGCTTGCATGCTCTATTTCCTTTCTATTCAGAGATCGAGGGTTCCTTAGCTGTTCGTGCTGGTAAGCCAGCAATCTCATAGATTAATGCGATATTCATGGATTTCCGCGTCTCATCAGCCAATCGATCGAAGGCGAGCTGCTGTCGATCTGCAAAAGGAATGATATCCTCGATCGCATGCAATCCTTTGCGCTTACGTATCTGATTAAGCCACTGCCGACGGAAGACATCATTATGGAAGATCCCGTGCAAATACGTGCCCCATACTTGACCATTTGCCGATGCTAATCCTTCCGCCCTGTGATTCGACATCTGGAACAGCGGATAGACGGATTCCTTCTTGCCATCCAATCGAATCGTCTGACCCATATGGATCTCATACCCGGTAATCGCTGTGCCATTCCCTTGGCCCCACTGCGGCTGCGAACAATCGATAACACCTTGAACCCGTTCGGTTTTCTTCTCCGCATAGAAGGTTGTCTGTAGTGGAAGCAAACTAAGCCCCAGCGCTTCGGCTCCCGCTTCAACCTCAACCCCATGCGGATCAAGGAGCTGTTCGCCCAGCATCTGATATCCACCGCAAATACCAACGATGTCACAGGAAGAGTGTCCCTCATCCTCATGAACATGAGCGAAGGTAAGTATGGCGTCAGCTAGACCCGATTCGCGTAAGAAGCGTAAATCATCCATCGTATTCTTCGTTCCTGGTAAAATGATCCCATCCGGCGTCCCTAGTTCGGCGAGCGATTGCACATAACGAACGCGCACATCCTGCTCCGCAACCAAGGCGTCAATATCCGTAAAGTTCGAGATTCGTGGATATCGGATGACAGCAATATCGAGCTCATATTCTTCATTGTCCCCGAGTGCCTTCCCTTTGTATGCATCCAATACGACGGAGTCCTCTTGTTCAATATCGATATTCGGCAAATAAGGCAGTACACCGACCACGGGAATGCCCGTCCGCTCTTCGAGCCAGTCTAGACCAGGTTGAAGCAAACTGAGGTCTCCGCGGAATTTGTTTATAATGAAGCCTTTGACACGATCACGTTCATGCGGTTCTAAGAGTTCCAACGTTCCGACCAGCGAAGCGAATACGCCGCCGCGATCAATGTCCGCAACGAGCAGGACAGGCGCTTCCGCCCATGCGGCCAGATTCATGTTCACAATATCATTTTGCTTCAGATTAATCTCTGCCGGACTGCCTGCACCTTCAATCACAACGACTTCGTATTCTGCCCGTAAGCGTTCAAGCGCATCGACCACCGTCGTTTTGGCAAAAGGGAGAAATTCGGACCGATAATCACGTGCGCTTAACTGCGTATAGGGTTTGCCGTGGACAACGATTTGTGCGTTCATCTCTTTCATCGGTTTGATGAGGATCGGGTTCATATCGGTCGTCGCCGGAATCTCGCAAGCTTCCGCTTGCACGCCTTGCGCTCGCCCGATTTCTTTGCCATCCATCGTCACATACGAATTTAGCGCCATGTTCTGCGATTTATAAGGAGCAACCTTCCACCCGTCCTGCTTCAAAATCCGACATAATGCCGTCGTTACAATGCTCTTGCCTACATCGGATGCCGTTCCTTGCAGCATAATGGTTCTTGCTTTTGGCCGTTCACTGGACATGCAGTCGCCTCCTTCTAGACGATTATTGTACATATAAGCAGCAGTAGAATTTCCAAACATTCGTTCAATGCGCCATAAGTGTCGCCGGTTAGACCACCGAGCTTATTCGCCATGGATCTTGCTATGATCATCCCGAGCAATAATGCGCCCATCCCAATCCATACAATAGATAACCCGTCTGATGTGGTGATTGTACCTATGCCACCCCACATCGCAGTACCAATCCAGATCAGCACAGATACAACAACCGCCATCAGCGTTGCTCCCGTTACATGCCGCGCACCTACGCCTTTAAAATAACTGCCGAGTCCAGATTCCTTCCTTGCATAAGGAAATGCTGCCATCCCAATGACCATAAACCAGCGGCTCCAAATGAAGGGCAGGACGATCTCCCAAGACCATTTCTGATCCAATAAGGTGTAGAAAATAACGGCCTTGAGCAGCATCGCAAGAACACAGACAATGACGCCCATAGCTCCTACCCGGCTGTCCTTCATAATTTCAAGCATTTGTTCCCGTGGTCGATGGCTTAGAATCCCATCTGCGGTGTCCATTAACCCATCAATATGTAAGGCCCCTGTCAAAGAAACCGTCCAGACCAAGGTCAGGACGGCCGCTAGTACAAGAGGGAAGAGCAGTGAGCTGCCGTAGCCGAAGCCCCACACCAGCCCACCGAGAACTGCGCCAACAAGCGGATAGAACACCACGCTGCGAGCGAACACCTCTTTGGAATAATGAATTTGAATCGGCAGCGGCAGCCTCGATAAGAATTGAAAGGCTGCTACACAGGCTTGCGCTGCTTGTTTCATAACTGAACCGCCCTGCTCTTGAGTTCGATCGGGATGCCTGCGGTGACCAGATACACTTGCTCACAGACTCCCGCTAGCTTCCGATTCATATAACCAGCTAGATCCCGATATTGCCTGCCTAGCGGATATTCCGGCACAATCCCGCTGCCAACCTCGTTCGTCACGAAGATTAGCGTACCCGCGTAAATTCGAACCCGTTCTACCAACTGATCAATCTGCTGCTTTACCAAATCAGTTGCATTCGGCTCCGCTTCGCAGCGCAGTAGAATATTCGAGAGCCACAGGGTCAAGCAATCGACGAGAATCATCTTCGACCCTTCGAGATCTCCGAGTAAGGCGATTAAGTCGTAGGGTTCTTCGATGGTCTTCCATTCGAAAGCAGCTTGATCCCGCTCCATTTGGTGCATGCGAACCCGTTCTCGCATCTCATCGTCGTAGAGTTGTGCCGTCGCGATATAGATACCGCGATCGCCATAGTTTGCGCAGAGCTTCTCCGCGAAGGAGCTCTTCCCGCTTCGCGCACCACCTGTTACCAGAATCGGCATGCCTTTTCTCTCCCCTCATGTGATACATCCATTCATCATTTCTTTATTCGCCTGAGCTTACGCCTGCACTTGCGAAGGTTGCCATCTCACGCATGATTTTCGTTGCTGCATCGATCAAGGTAAAGGCAAGCACGGCACCTGTCCCTTCACCAAGCCGCATGTCCAATTGCAGCACTGGCGTTAATCCGATTTCTTCAAGCAAGCTCTCATGCCCTTGTTCTTGGGATAGATGCGATCCGATCATATATCCGCTTGTTAGCGGTTCAATACGGCTGGCTATCAACGCTGCTGCAGAAGAGATGAATCCATCAATCACAACAGGGCATTGATGTCTTGCTGCGCCCAGGATCACGCCGACCAGACCAGCGATCTCTAGTCCCCCTACCTTCGCCAGGACATCCAGCGGGTCCTTCGCATTCGGACGGTTTACTTGAATTGCTTGGCGAACAACCGCTTGCTTATGTAGCATACGTTCATCATCGATGCCAGTTCCGCGTCCTACCGTCTCCTCGGATGACATGCCCGTGAGCACACTTAGAATGGCTGCACTCGCTGTCGTGTTCCCAATGCCCATCTCGCCTGTCGCGAAGATCTTATACCCATCGGCAACACGCTGCTCTACAATCTCAGCTCCTGCGAGGATAGCTTGGATCGCTTCATCTCGTGACATGGCTGGGCCCTTCGCCATATTTGCCGTTCCTTTACGGACTTTCCGGGACACCAGCTGCGGATGCTCCATATCTGCATTCACGCCGATGTCGACACATACGACATCCGCACCTGCATGACGTGCCAGCACGTTCACGGCTGCGCCGCCGTTCAAGAAATTATAGACCATCTGCGGTGTCACTTCCGAGGGGAATGCACTAATCCCTTCTTCACACACGCCATGATCTCCAGCCATGACGATAACGGCTTTCTTCGCGAATGCGGGGTGCAATTCACCTGTAATGCCTGCGACCTGCGCCGCAATATTCTCAAGCTTGCCAAGGCTGCCTGGAGGCTTCGTCAGCTGATCCAAATGCTGCATCGCTTCCTCGACCATCTGCCCATCTAATGGTTCAATGTGTGAAATGAGTTGTTCTAATTGTTCTCTCATTATCTCGCTCCAATCTGTGTATGATTCTTCGATGTAAGTAAGATTCTATTTTGCTTCATTTCCTAGTGTCTCATGGGAATCCGGTTGAAGCAAGATTTGTGGCGCGCCGTTCACAGGATGAGGAATAATAATCGGTTCCGTACCGAAAACTTCGTGAACGCGCTCCCGGCTTAATATTTCAGTTGGCTTGCCAATCGCCACCTGTTTCCCTTCATGCAGCACAAGCAATTGATCACAATATTGCGCCGCTAAGTTCAGATCATGAAGAACAGCGATGATCGTCAAGCCGCAGTCACGCTGCCATTTCCGCACATAATCCATAAATTGCAGCTGATAGCGAATATCCAGATACGTCGTTGGTTCATCCAGCAGCAGAATTTCAGGCTGCTGAACCATCACTTTGCCGAGGGCGACACGCTGCCGTTGTCCACCGCTAAGTTCATGCAGTGGTCGATCGAGCAGCTCCGCTAAATTCAATTGCTCCGCGACCCCAGCGATAAGTGAGGATGCATCCGTCTGATCCCGGCCGAGCCAATTCTGGAATGGGAACCTTCCCATCTCAAGAACCTCCTGCACGGAATATCCAACAGGTGGCAGCGTCTCCTGCTGTAGGACCGCAAGATGCTGTGACAAAGCTTTCCGCGAATACGCCGATAAAGGTTGGTTGCGAATGACAATCTCGCCCGCAGAAGCCGGCTCCACGCCGGATATGCATTGCAGCAACGTCGATTTCCCGCTTCCATTCGGACCGATGATGCCAAGACAAGTCCCTGGCTCCACTTCAAAATGAATATTTTGCAGCACCTTCGCAGCCCCATAATGCTTATCTACATGTTCGACTCGGATCATGACAATCGACCCCTTCGCGTTTTTTTGTTGCGGTGCAGCAGATAGGCGAAGAATGGTGCGCCAATAAATGCGGTTACAACGCCAAGCGGAATTTCAGTGGGTGCGAGTACCGATCGAGCAAGGGTATCTGCGATCACCATGTAGATTCCACCACCAATTGCGGATAACGGGACGATCAGTCGATAATTCGAGCCGACCAGCAATCGAATCATATGGGGGACGATCAACCCGACGAAGCCGATGACACCTGATACGGATACGGCCGCAGCCGTCATAAATGTCGCCGTTAATAGAATAATCATCTTCGTCCGATCCACACGAATCCCTAAATGCGCGGCTTCACGTTCCCCTAGCGCAAGGATGTTCATCGTCCTGGCATAACCCATCACAATAATAAAGCCAACGATCAAATACGGCCCCAGCACCGCGGTATATGCCCATCCGCGCAGCGAGAGGCTGCCCATGAGCCAGAACATAATTTCATTGATCGTCTTATCCGACAATGCGACGAGCAGGGACACGAACGCTCCGAGGAAGGCCTGCATGACAACACCGGCGAGTATTAACCGTTCCGTCGGTATTTTGCCTTCATCTTGCGCAAGCCGCATCACAAGCCATAGGGTTAAGACCCCTGTCGTGAAAGCAACAATGGGCACGGACCACTGTCCAACAAGTGAATATTGGATGCCAAAATAAATCATAAATGCCGCACCTACAGAGGCGCCGGAAGACACGCCAAGCGTGTACGGGTCCGCCAGCGGATTGCGCAAGACCCCCTGAAATGCCGCACCGGATAAGGATAGGCATGCACCAACCAAGACCCCAATCGCAATGCGAGGAATCCGTACCTTTAATAAGATCTGTTCATAGGAACCTGGCCACGTCTTGGGAATCATATCTTGAAGCCAAGGAATCTGATGCAGCAAAATGGCTGGGATTTGCTGCAGCGGAATATGCACTGAGCCAATGGTAGCCGAGACGCAAATCGTAAAAAGGAGGAGGAGTATTCCTCCCCCTCCCCACAGCAATCCTGTTCGGTTCATTATTTCACCAAATCCGGATAGATCGCCTTCGCCATGGCGATCAAGCCATCGGTTAGACGTGGACCTGGTCTGCTAAGCAAGTTGCCATCCACGCCAATCACTTGATTATTCTTAATCGCATCAATTTGATCCCAGCCGCTGCGACCTAGAATGATATCTTTAATCGGTTTGCCTGTCTCATAATCTTTGGCATCATTCGCGAATAGAATGACATTCGGATTCGAATGAATAATATTCTCTTCATTAATCTGCACCCAGCCTTGTACATCGGATGCCACGTTCACGCCGCCAGCGATTGTGATCAATTCATCCATGAATTCGCCTTTACCGACCGTCCAGCCTGGGGAGAATTCGATGTATACCTTCTTCTTCTGATCCGCAGCGACATTCTTCACCGCTTCAATGACCGAATCGCGGTCCGCCTTCATCTTATCGATCACTTGCTTCGCTTCCGCTTGACGATCCGTAATTTGACCGTACACTTCGATATTTTTCATAATATCTTCAAGCGTCTTCGGTTCGACTTTGAAAATTTTGATTCCCAGATCACGAAGCTTCTTCACGGATTCTTCTTTCATGGAAATTCCCGTAAAGACGATGTCCGCATTGGCACCGATAACCGCTTCTTCATTCGGCTTCATAATGCTTCCCATTTTCGGCTTGGAGCTTGCTGCTGCCGGGTAGTCATCATAATCCGATACACCAACGATTTGTTGATCCAGTCCAAGTGCGAAGAGCGACTCCGTCTCTGCCGGCGATACCGATACGATACGCTCAGGTGCTTTGTCAAATGTAAACTCCTCGCCTGTCGCATCCTTAATCGTAAGAGGATACTTCGTCTTGAGGTCCGATGTTTCGGTATTGTCTTTTTGCTCCTGTTTGCTCTGCTCTGTCTGAGCCCCTTGCTTTGCTGCGTCTTCTGTCCCCTTCGTACCGCAAGCCGCGATACTGACAACGAGCGCGAGAATCAGTGCCCACGTCGATAAACCTTTCCAAATCTTCATCCTTGTCTCTCTCCCCTTATTCTTAATGGAAGCTGAACGTTTGAACAGAGAAAACCCCAGATCCTACAGGACCCGGGGCACGTCAATTTCGGAATATATCCGTATGTATGCGTACTGCATGTCACACGTCTTCCAACTGAGCGCAACCCTTTCCTCGAAGGTTTGTCATTCGTATCCATAGGCAGGTCTCCTGACTTATGGGTCTTGCATGCCCTCGCCTTCCCATTCCTGTTATGGAACAGTGGCTATTGAGGTCATCCCCAGATTACAGTGGCGGGACCGTTCCGGATTTGCACCGGATTCCCTTTTAACCCGATCTATACGACATTCGCACAGATAGGGACCTACAGATTTCCTATTCAATTCAAGCTAAGCCTTTCACCTTGTTATTATAGGGGAAAAGCCCCCACCTTACAACTAAATATGTAGCACATTTGCAGCCCCTTGATTTGTATTTCGAATAAGAAATCTTTATCATCATAACTAGCAAATAATGAACCTCTTATTGAAGGAGAGAAATGCCCTCATGGATAGAATCATGATTGTAGAAGACGATCCCAAGATATACACCTTGCTCAAAGAGCAGCTTGAGAAATACGGCTATAAGGCTGTCGTCGCAGATGATTTCGACCGCATTGCGGATCAGTTCACCCAGATCGAACCCAATCTCGTACTGCTCGATGTCAATTTGCCGAAGTTCGATGGATTCTATTGGTGCCGCCAAATCCGCCAAATCTCCACCTGTCCCATCCTCTTCATCTCTGCAAGGGAAGGTAAAATGGAGCAAGTGATGGCCCTAGAGCACGGTGCCGATGATTATATTACCAAGCCTTTCGATTATGAGATTGTCATGGCCAAAATCGCCAGCCACCTGCGCCGCGCCTATGGTAGCTATGCACCAAAAGCTACGGAGCGCTCTTTAAGTCTCCACGGACTTACCCTCTTGCCTGAACGTCTGGAGGTCTCCTTAGCGGATCAGAGTCTGGAGCTGCTCCGCAAAGAATCGTTGCTGCTGGAAGTGCTCATGGAGCGTTATCCTCGCGTTGTTAGCCGTGATCGAATTCTGGAGAAGCTATGGGATGAGAACCATTTCGTGGACGAGAATACGCTCAATGTATATGTCACGCGCCTTCGCAAGAAGCTGAAGGATCTTGGCATAGAAGAAGCGGTCGAGACGGTACGGGGCGCGGGCTATCGCCTGAAGGTGACATGGGCGGATGTCTCCTCATGAGACTGTTCCTTCGTGATCACGTTCCATTAATGATTATTCTAGGACTTCAAATTGTTATAACATCCATTGTTTATGCCTTTAATGACGGTTCAGCACTATCGACCATCAGCTACGTCTTCTTCGTAAGTCTATTTCTGTTACTGGTCTTCCTCGTCTATCAATATGTGTCCAAACGGGGGTTCTATGCCAGATTATCGAATCCGGAGGCATCCATGGAGCCCATCTTCACATCCAAGAGCAGACAGTTCACACCGATCGAACAAGCATTGCAAGATTTGCTCACTGACCAGTTTCATTTTATGCAGCAAGAGCTTCATCAGGCAGAGAATCGTATGAACCGCCATGTTACGTTTATGAATCAATGGGTGCATGATATGAAGACACCGCTCTCCGTTATCCATATGACGATTCAAGATGAAGATGAGCCGATTTTTGACAGTATACGGGAAGAGACAGACCGGCTAACCAAGGGGCTTGAGACCGTGCTCTATATGGCTAGGCTGGATAGCTTCGAGCATGACTTTTATATTGAAGAGGTCGACCTCGCCCAGATGATGGGGCAATTCGTGAAGCAGAATAAAAGGTTATTCATTCGCAGTCAAGTCTTCCCGAAAATCGGGATCGATGAGAACCAGACGGTCGTGTCCGATGAGAAATGGCTTACCTTCGTCTTTAGTCAGATCATCAACAATGCCGTAAAATATTCCGCAGGCAAAAGCCGCACCATCGAGATCAGCGCTTCCATGGAGCAGGAGCATACCGTGGTCCAAGTACGTGATTATGGCATTGGTATTCCAGCGCACGATGTTGAACGTGTATTCGAACCGTATTTTACCGGAGATAATGGGAGACAATATCCCGCTTCCACCGGCATGGGCTTATATCTCGTCCATGAGATCTGCAGTCGACTCGGTCATCGCATCACCGTTGAGTCGGAACAAGGCGAAGGCACAAGTGTAAGAATATATTTCACCAATACAACCGAAGACGATGCTTACCGGCGAAAGGAGTGAGGCGCGTGGATATGCTTCAAGTTCGAAATATCAATAAAGTATACAGCGGGCGCAAAGCGTTCCGAGCATTGACCGACCTCAGCTTAACGATCCGTGAAGGTGAATTCGTCGGTATTATGGGACCATCCGGCAGTGGGAAGACCACGCTCTTAAATGTAATCTCGACGATTGATATGCCGTCATCCGGCCAGATTCTCATTAACGGCAGCAACCCGTACAAGCTTCGCAAGAACAAACTTGCCGCTTTTCGAAGACAACAGCTCGGGTTCGTATTCCAAGAGTTCCATCTTATTGAGACGCTGACAATTGGAGAGAATATCATCCTTCCGTTAACGCTGGACGGCGTGCGCGTCTCCGAAATGGAAGAGCGGCTGAGCAGCATTATTCAGAAGCTCGGGATCAAGGATATTCGTGATAACAGTATTTTCGAAGTATCACGGGGACAGCAGCAGCGAGCAGCAATCGCACGAGCAATTATTCATCGTCCATCGCTCTTGCTCGCCGATGAGCCGACAGGGAACTTGGACTCTAAAGCATCCAGACATGTCATGGAGACGCTTCAGCAGATTAATGAAACCGATCGCACCACGATGATGATGGTAACCCATGACCCGATCGCAGCCAGCTATTGCCACCGGGTGATCTTTATTAAGGACGGGATGCTCTATAATGAGATCGTTCAAGGACAGAATCGTTCCGCATTCTATCAGAAGATCATCAATGCGATCGCGCTTCTAGGAGGGGACGCGAATGAATTTTCTACAATTCGCGTTTAACAATGTCAAGCGGCATGCTCGGAAATATGCAGCCTATTTCTTCAGCAGCGCCTTCGCTGTGATGATCTTCTTCTTATACGTTGCTTTTAGCCTACATCCCAAAATTCTACCAAGCACGGTCAATGAAATCGTATCCGGCGGCATGACGCTTGGGGCAAGCTCGATCGTATTTTTCTCATTCATCTTCATTCTCTATTCCACGGCCGTCTTTGTCCAAGCTCGCAGTCAGCAGTTCGGCATTCTGACGATCCTCGGAATGACGAAGAGGCAGCTGCGATTTATGCTGTTTTTGGAGTTTTCCATTATTGGCGTCGGTTCGATACTAACAGGGACTGTCACAGGACTTGTCTTCCTGAAATTATTCCTGATCATCGCATCGCTTGCGGTTGGCGGCAGCTCGATGACGTTCTATTTTCCAATCGAAGCATTGAAGACAACGGCCATCACATACGGCATCTTGTTCATCTTCATCTCGCCACTGTCCTATCTGTTCATTGGCAGACAACCGCTGATGGAGCTGCTCACGGTTCGCCGCAGAAAACTACGATTCCGTAATTCATCCTACATTTTCGCGACCATCGCACTATGCTGCTTGATCTGGAGTTACGTGCAAGCTTTCAGAAAAGATGTAGGGACCTTTCTCATCGCGTTTATGGTCATTCATATTGGGTTATATGGATTGTTCAGGCATGTCCTTCCTATCGTTATGCGCTGGATGAAGAAGATTCGCTCGCTGTTCTGGAGGAAGACAAATCTGCTCAAATTATCGGAGACGGAGCTTCGCATTCGTGAGAATGGGCTGATGTTCTATTTGCTTACGATACTCTGGACCATTACCTGCTTATGTGTTGTCGTCCTCGTATCCATCCGATTTCTGATGGACGTAACGCCGAACAAAGAACCGTTCCAGTTATACTATGTTTCCAACTTGAACAATCCGAAGCAGGATACGCATATCCAATATATTGAGCAGAGTCTGAAGGAAACGGGTGTAACGTACAGTAAACAACGTATACCATTGTTGCGTTTCACAACAACACCAGAGAACTATGTGGATTATTTCATGCGATATCAAGATTATGTGCGTCTCGGCGAGTTCTATAAGTCTCCGATCACGTCATTGCACGAAGGTGAGGCGTTATGGCTTTCCAGAGGGAAAGATAACATGGCGAAAAATCGCACCTCGATTCAGATACCTAACTATTCGAGCTCACTGCAACTGTTAAAGCCACCAGATACCAAAAAGAACTGGATGCCAGAGCTGCGAGGTAAGAACGGGAGCGTACTGGTGATCACCGATTCCCTGTACAAGGAACTAGCAGCCAACACAGCAGGCGAAAGCATGACTTTCTTCGGTTATCAATTTACAAATAGCAATAATGCATTAACCTTGTTCGCACTCGTGGAGAAAGGACTAGGCCAGGAAGGGGTACAAGATCGTTATCAATATTCCCTCGCTGCCTATTATGAATATCTCTTCCAGCAGATGCCGTACATTGTGATTTTCATCGGCTTATTCATTACAGCCGTATTCTTCACAGCGGGGGCCAGCTTCGTCTATTTCAAGATCTACTCGGACTTGAACAAAGATCTCGTTCAATTCCGGGCGCTCTACAATATTGGCGTCAGCATTCCTGAGCTCTATCAGATCGTCAGAACCCGCGTCGTCCTGATGATGGGCATGCCGAGCTTGTTCGCAATATTGAACAGCGCAGGGCTCTTGCTCTTCATCAAGCAGCAGGATGACACAATGTTCAAGTGGCTTCCGTTCATTGTGTCCTTCGTCCTCTTCATCTTGATCCAGACGTGCTTCAGTTTAATTCTGCGGAAGCGGTATTGGGCGCACATTGTGAATAGTCTGAAGTGAGAGGTGAGTGCGGCGAGGGGGAATCCGAGACGGTAAGGGCAAATAACTGCTTTTTTGCAGTTATTTGCGCCGCTGCGAGCGGGGGATCGCGATTTAACTGCGTTTTTGCAGTTATTTGCGCCTCTGCGAGCGGGGAATCGCGATTTAACTGCATTTTTGCAGTTATTTGAGCCTCTGCGAGCGGGGTATCGCGATTTAACTGCGTTTTTGCAGTTATTCGAGCCTCTGCGAGCGGGGTATCGCGATTTAACTGCGTTTTTGCAGTTATTTGAGCCACTGCGAGCGGGGTATCGCGATTTAACTGCATTATTGCAGTTATTCGTACCACTGCGAGCGGGGTATCGCGATTTAACTGCATTTTTGCAGTTATTTGCGCCTCTGCGAGCGGGGTATCGCGATTTAACTGCATTTTTGCAGTTATTCGAAGCCTCTGCGAGCGGGGTATCGCGATTTAACTGCATTTTTGCAGTTATTCGGGCCTCTGCGAGCGGGGTATCGCGATTTAACTGCGTATTTGCAGTTATTCGCGCCTCTGCGAGCAGGGTATAGCGATTTAACTGCGTTTTTACAGTTATTTGAGCCGCTCAATGAGACATATAAGAAAAGGGGCTTGTCAACCTGCATACCATGCGGTGACAAGCCCCTTTTTTCGTTCGTGATTACCACATCGATGACGATGCAGCTAGCCATAGGATGGCTGCGCTGATCAGCGCGAACATTGCTGAGCTCAGGTACATCAATCTCACGGTCATCGGAATGTGGTCCGCTCGAAGGGGCTCCTTCGGTTCACCCATGTACGCTCGAAAGGACGCGATCCCCTTGTAGACGTTATGCCCTCCAAGCCTTACACCAAGTGCGCCAGCAACCGCAGACTCCGGGTATCCACTGTTCGGACTCGGGTGCTCCTTCGCATCTCGGCGAACCGTCCGCCAAGCACTTCGTGCATCATGACGCAGCAGCCAAGCAGCTATCGTGAGTAATATCGCGGTTATCCGCGCCGGGATCCAGTTCGCCACATCATCCAACCGAGCCGATGCGAATCCAAGGTCTTTATACTTCTCATTCTTGTAACCGACCATCGAATCGAGCGTATTTACCGCGCGGTAAGCCATGGCGAGCGGTGCGCCCCCAATAGCAGCATAGAATAAAGGCGATGTAATCGCATCGACGATATTTTCGGCGACGGTCTCGACTGTTCCTCTCACGATTTCCGGTTCGTCCAAATGCTCCGTATCTCGACCAACGATCATCCCGAGTGATCGTCGTGCCGCAGGCATATCCCCTGCACGGAGATGACGGTATACCTCCATCCCTGCATCCTTCAAGCCTTTCGTCGCAATGGTCGTCGCGATCAGCAAGACCTCCAGCGCCCAAGCCAGCCACGGATGAATCAACGCAACCAAGTAGAGCACTCCCCATGTGAGCAGGAATACCCCCCCGACGAGGATCAGTGGGAGTAAGAACCCTCCTGCTTTCAATTGCTTCGGTGTATGTGCGATGCGGCGAACGCCACGTTCCAATTGGGTAATCGCTCTGCCCATGAAGATAACCGGATGCGGAATCCAGCGGGGATCGCCGATGATGCAATCGACGATATAAGCGAGAATAATAAAATACGCATGCTCTAACATCATTATGCTTCTCCTTGCGTTCGTGCCGCTTCATAAACGGTGTTGTACACGAGACGCCCGAGCAGATTGCCGAGCGTCGTCGCGCTGCCCGCATACTGGTGCTCCGCACCATAGCGGGCGCTCTGGCTCACGGCGAGCACGACGGTGTCCGTCGTCGTGCCCGTCGCCACATCACCGTCCTGCGGGTCGGTGATGCCTAGATCTTGCAGCGCGGCGGCCTTCGCTTCCGTCGCGGTAATAATCGCGCCGACCAGCGCAGCCGGCGCGAGCCGCCCGTCCACGGCCACGATCGTATTGATCGTGCCCGGCGCGTAGGCGGCGAACGTCTCGCGCGCTCGCCCGGCGCGCGCGGCATTGGAGGTGCCCGCCGTCGTACACACGACGATACGGGCCTGATCGCCCTCCGCTTCCGCAATGGAGGCATGCGTCAGCTTCGCTGCGGTCAATAGGCCTACCGTCTGATCCAGCGGATAGCCCCAAGCCATAATCTCCGATTCCAGATGCTGAATCGGATCGGGGCGATTATAATCCTTCGTGACGTAGACGTTCACGATATGATCAGCAACCGTACTGCCGCCAGCATATGGTGCACTGCTAAGCGTCTGCAGCGGTTCCGGCGCGAGCATCCGAATATGATGCTGTTCCCGATCATAACGGAATGCAAGTCCTGGCCAGCACGTACTCTCATACACCATCAACGCTTCACCAGCTCGAAAAGGCTGTACCATCTTCACGCTACACCCCTTCCTGCCACACTTCGGTAAGCTTATTGAATAGGATTTCATTCCGTTCTCGATCCTTCACCGCAAGCCGGATGTCCGTTTCGCTGAGCCCTTCATACATGGCACAGCTCCGAATCAATATTCCTTTCAGCCCCAGCTTTGTCTGAAGCTGCTCCGCAGTCCAGGGCTTCGGTAACCGCACGAGGATAAAATTCGCAAGACTTGGCCAGGTCTGGCAGCCAAATTCCTGTTCCAATCGCTCAATCATGTAATTCCGTTCAATCACCGTCTGTTCTCGCGTTACCGCCTCATATTCCTCACAATCTACCAAACAGGCTTCCCCAGCCGCTAATGCAAGCCGATTCACGCTCCATGTTACCTGCTTCGATTTCAGCCGATGAATGAGTGACGGCCCTGCGACCGCATAACCCAACCGCAATCCAGGAATCGCATAGAACTTCGTCATCGAACGAATGAGGATGACATGCGAATATTGCTCCACACAAGGCAGCAAGGTCGCCTGCCTATCCGGTGCGATGAAATCCATGAACGCTTCATCAATAATCAACATTGTGTCCGTATCAGCCGCGATCGCCGCAAGCTGCTCCAGCTCTTCGAGATCGTACTGCACACCTGTCGGATTGTTCGGCTGCCCGAGGAAGAGAAGATCCACCTCCTGCATCAAGCCTGCAATTTCATTCAGTTCCGCACGAAACCCCTGTTCCGCATGCCCATGGATCCCAATAACCTCCGCACCGAATTTTCGGGACAACTCCGCATATTCGGAGAAACATGGGTAGATCACGCCAACGCGGCTCGGCGCCATCGCAAGCAATGCGAGTGCCATGCATTCCGCCGCGCCGTTCCCAATGCAGATCATCGATTCATCCACATGCAGCGCTTCCGATAACAAAGCCCGCAGCCGCCGATGATCCGGGTCCGGATAATGCACCACATCCCGCAGCTCCTGTTGAACCCTTGCCAGCACATGCGGCGGCGGACCGAGTGGGTTAATATTCGCGCTATAATCGATGAATGCCCCTCGGTCCACACCAAATGCCGCCTGGGCCGTCTCTAAATCTCCCCCATGACCAAACCTTTCAATCATTTTTTCAATCGTCCTTTCCCCATCGCGTACATGTTTATTTCGTTCAAATATAAGAGTCTATAAGTTATAGAGGTTGTTCAAAAAGTCAACTTTTTGAACACGCACTTATACGTTCTTATATTTCTCGCTTAAACGCTTCCCATCCATGTAAGGATCCCGTAGTCGTTTATGCTTGATTATGGGCATGAATGCACCTTGGCGTCAACACTGATTCTGCCTTGATCCTTTGTAGATTTTGACGAAATAGATTACAATGAATAGTTGAATGAACATTCGTGAAATTTGCAATATTTTCAGAAAAATCGATCCGCTGGAGGGGTACACATGTTATTTATTGACAACCAAGGGATTACCGACCCGACACTCAATCTAGCCATTGAAGAATATGCGCTTCGGCATCTCCCAATGGATGACAGCTACTTGCTGTTCTATATTAATGAACCGTCCATTATCATCGGTAAGCATCAGAATACGATTGAAGAGATTAATGCGGAATATGTCAAAGAACATGGCATTCACATCGTACGCCGTTTATCCGGTGGCGGAGCCGTGTATCACGACCTTGGCAACCTGAACTTCAGCTTCTTGACCAAGGACGATGGACAATCCTTCAACAATTTCAAGAAATTCACCGAGCCTGTCGTCGATGCCCTTCGCAAGCTTGGCGTCGAGTCCGAACTAACAGGCCGCAATGATATCCAGATCGGCGAGCGTAAGATCTCGGGGAATGCGCAATTTAGCTCCCGCGGACGTATGTTCAGCCACGGTACATTACTCTTCAACTCCGAAATGGAGAATGTCGCTTCCGCGCTGAAAGTGAACGCTGAGAAGATCGCTTCCAAAGGAACCAAATCGGTTCGCAGCCGCGTCGCGAATATCTCGGAGTTCCTCACCGAGCCGATGACGATCGAACAATTCCGTGCTGAGGTTTTACGCAGCATTTTCGGCATGGAGCCAGATCAAGTTCCACAATATCGACTTACCGAGGAAGATTGGGTCAAAATCCGCCAAATCGCGGATGAGCGCTACCGTAATTGGGATTGGAACTACGGCGAATCACCAAAATTCAATATCCGCAACTCGAAACGCTTCCCAATTGGCATCGTCGATCTACGTCTTGATGTGGAAGATGGCAACATCCATGAAATCAAAATTTATGGCGATTTCTTCGCTAAACGTGATATTTCAGAACTCGAAGATCTTCTACGCGGTACTCGATATGAAGAATCCTCTGTTCGCGCCAAGCTAGAAGGTACAGACATTACGCAATTTTTCGGCAATCTCGAATTCGATGCATTTGTGGGCTTGCTCTTCTTGGAGGCTTAATCCGCACCATGAAACGCTCGCTCTTCGCAGATCTGATTCTTCTATCGGTTGCCCTCATTTGGGGGACGACCTTTCTTATTGTGCAGCATGCTGTTCAGGCCTTGCCGCCGCTTGCTTTTAATGGTATCCGGTTTACAGGAGCCGCACTATTATTCTTTATTATTCTAGTCTTCGTGCACCGAGATTGGTTGAAGCACATGAACACAAAATTGCTCTGGCATGGCTTCGTACTCGGCGTACTGCTGTTCGGCGGGTATGGGTTCCAGACCTACGGCCTCCTATATACGACATCCTCCAATGCAGGATTTATTACAGGACTCTCCGTCGTTTTGGTTCCCTTCTTCTCGATGTGGTTCCTACGCCAGCGGCTGAACTGGATCGCTTGGCTCAGCGCAGCCGTTGCACTTATCGGCTTATTCCTGCTCTCCACCGGAGGAGCATCATTATCCATTAATTTCGGAGATCTACTCGTGCTCCTCTGCGCGATTTGCTTCGCATTGCAAATTGTCGCAACCGGCCGATATGCCCCGGAGCATCCGACACTGCTGCTCGTGACAATTCAACTCGGTACGGTAGGGATTCTCGGCATCATCGGTTCTATTCTACTCGAGGACACGGGGACGATGCAGGATTGGATTCACCTAGCCTCGCAGCCGGAGGTTTTGATGGCACTTGGCATTACCTTGCTGTTCGGTACCGCCTTCGCGTTCTGGGCACAGACTTACTGTCAGAAATACACGTCTCCGGCGCGCGTCGCGATTATTTTCGCCATGGAGCCCGTGTTCGCAGGCATTACAGGGTACATCTGGGGCAACGAAAAGCTCGGCGTCACGGCCATTATCGGTTGTGTCCTCATGTTCATCAGTATGTTAATCGCAGAGTTGCGTCCCTCAGGGCAGCACGCTTCTGAACCCTCTGCTGAACGATTGGAACGAGCGAACTAGTCATGCTTCCACGAAAAGTACCGGACACTGGATCCGCTAAGTGCCCCGATTCTAGCCATTTGTGATGACTTACGGACCGACGTGCTCTTATTGACCCATTCATGAACACTTTATGTGTAAAAAGGAGCGAATAACGGATTCATTGTCCGTTACACCGCAATATAAAGATCCCATATCCAAAATAACGGACGTACCATCCGTCGGGAGTTGGGATGCTTACTTTAGGAGGTTCCACCATGTACAAACTTATCGCGATCGATGTAGATGACACACTCATCAATGATGATAAAATCGTGACCGAGGCGACCCAACTCGCCCTCGAGCAATCGATTGCCCAAGGCGTGACGGTCACACTCGCAACAGGACGCATGTATGCGTCCGCACAGGCCATCGCCCGCCAAATCGGGATGAACGTACCTTTGATTACCTATCAAGGTTCCTTGGTCAAAAACTTACTGGACGGTCACGTATTATATGAGCGTAGCGTGCCACAAGATGCGGCGCGCCGCATTCTTCAATATTCCGAAGCGCATGGACTGCATTTGCAGCTCTATATTGATGACCAACTCTATGTGCAAGTAGATAACGAGAAGACGCAATCGTATGCGGGACTCTCCAAAATCCCTTACATCGTCGAGCCCGACTTCAGCAAACTGATCGATCAACCTTCTACCAAAATGCTCATCATCGATGAGCCAGATTACCTGGACGAAGTCGCTGTGAAGCTTCGCGACATGTTAGGCGATCAAGTGCACATCACGAAGTCCAAGCCGCATTTCCTCGAGATCATGCACAAAGAAGGTACCAAAGGCCACGCGCTCACGTATCTCGCTGAGCATTTTGACTGCGACCTCTCCGAAGTCATGGCGATCGGCGATGCGTGGAACGACCGTGAAATGCTTGAGGTAGCTGGACTTGGGGTAGCCATGGGTAATGCAGTCCCATCCCTCAAAGAAATCGCCGATGAGATCACCCTCTCGAACAATGAAGACGGCGTGGCGCATATCATTCGCAAGCATATCTTGAACTAGCTAGTACACAGGATAAAGCCCTCCCGTTGTCGCAACACTGAGATGTTGCTGACACGGGAGGGCTTCTTATTTTATTTACCCTCGAATCGCATCCATCAACACTGCTTTTGAGAGCAGTCTCTGATTCCAACTCCCCCGAAAAGCAAGCGTGATATCCCGCTCCGCGAGCACAAAAGGACCATCTACCAGCATATCGCATTCCTCTAAGAGCAATCGCTGTTCGGCCGTTCCATGCTCAAGCAGCTGCTCTAACGTGTAGCCCGTGTAGACCCATAAGTTCTTGCCCATTCGTTTCACTTCGCGTGCTAGCAGATAAGCTTCCTCGGCTTGCGCGAACGGATCGCCCCCTGAGAAGGTCACATCCGATATCGGATTGCTCGCAATCTCATCGGCAGCTTCCGCAATCGTCATTTCCGTTCCATTCGTCATTCGCCAGCTCTGGGGGTTATGACATCCACGACAATGATGCGGACAGCCTGCGAAGAACAGCACCGTCCGCAATCCTTCACCATCCACGACAGAATCATGAATGATATTCATCATTTTCATGTATGCTTCACCCGGTCCGACTCTTCCGCCTTCTTGGCTGAATTCCAGCGGGACAAGGCCCCGACCAGGTACCCCGTAATGCGGCGAATCCGTTCAATGTCCGCTTCATCTTTCGCTCCGCAAGATGGGCATGCTTCATGAATGATTCCCGAATATCCACATTGTTTGCAGCGATCGACCGGATGATTAATCGATCCATAGCCAATCCCTTCCCGGTGCATCGTACGCACGAGCGCATCAATAGCAGCGGTATTGTGTCGCAGCGACCCGTCGCATTCCACATACGTAATATGCCCTGCATTGCATGCGGCATGGAACGGCGACTCTTTGCGGATTTTATCGACTGCCTTCAACTTATAATAGACCGGTACATGGAAGCTGTTCGTGTAATACGACCGATCAGTAATGCCTGTCAGCTCGCCAAATTGTTCCCGATCCTGTCCGACGAACTTCCCGGACAAGCCTTCTGCAGGCGTCGCAAGAAGCGAATAATTCAACTGATATTGCTCCATCGCTTGATCCATCTTCTCACGCATATAGCGCACGATCGTAAGTCCCAGCTCCCATGCTTCATCACTCTCGCCATGATGCCGTCCGCACAGCGCAACGAGCGCCTCCGCCAGTCCAATGAATCCTAAGCTCAATGTCCCTTGCTTGAGCACTTGCTCCAGCGTATCATCCATTTGGAGCTGCTCCCCACCGCGCCAGACGCCTTGGGCATATAGGAAGCGGAAGTTCACCGCTTTTTTCTTGCATTGATAGAGATAGCGGTCATAGAGCTGTTCAACCCCGACTTGCATTACTTGGTCCAGTCGGCGCCAGAAATCTTCCAGATCCGTACTGAGGAGCGCGAGACGAACCAAATTCACCGTTGAGAACGAGAGATTTCCCCGTCCGATGCTGTTCTCTTCGCCATGGAGGTTCCCCATCACCCGGGTACGGCATCCCATGTAAGCCACTTCACTTTCCGGCGTTCCATTCAGATATTGCGCATTGAACGGTGCGTCGAGGAAGCTAAAATTCGGGAATAACCGCTCACTCGTCGTCTCCAACGCCAGTTGATACAGATCATAGTTCGGATCACCGGGATTGAAATTGACGCCTTCTTTGACCTTGAACACCTGAATCGGGAAAATCGGCGTCTCACCGTGTCCTAGTCCTGCCTTGGTTGCGCGCAGCAAGCTTCGCGTCAGCATACGCCCTTCTCGCGATATATCGGTGCCATAATTGACCGAAATGAACGGCACTTGTCCACCCCCACGCGAATGCATGCTATTCGCATTATGTACGAAAGCTTCACATGCTTGATACGTATCTCGTTCCGTCTCCAGCCACGCCTGTTCCTCGCACTGCTCTATTGTAAAAGTCGTCGGATAGCTCTGAATTCGTGCGAGATTCCGTTCATAGGTTCGCGTTATATATGGCGCCAGATCATAATCGAACATCGGATAGGCTTGTCCCCCATGCTGCATATTTTGATTCGATTGGAGAATGATCGAAGATAGTGCCATCGCACTCTTAATGTCCCGCGGTGAACGCATATGCCCATGTCCTGTATTGAATCCCGAAGCCAATAACTGCCCGAGTGGGATTTGACAACATGTCGTCGTTCCGGTCGCCATGAAGTCCGCATCATGGACATAGAGTAGATTCTCATCCACCATCGCATGTGCTTCTACAGATAATAGATGCTGTTTCATATACCATTTACTGCTCTCGGAAGCGAGCTTCGCCATCTGCCCCATTGGAGAGCGTCCATCCATATTCGCATTCTCCTGCAAAATATCGCTATTCTCCTCCCCGAAAATAGCCTCAAAATGGTTATCTAAATGATGTGATTTCATAGTCTCCGTCCTTATCCCTACAAGATATAGTTGATATTTACGGATTTTACTACGAGATATAGATTTTCACTGTGACTATTCGCACTACTCCAAATCGTTCCCAAGACGCAGCGAAGCGCCTCTCGCCCGTTACTGACAGGGCTGGAAGCGCTTCGTAAAAATTAATTTTTCGTCGATGCTAAAATAGGCTGATCTGTGAACTCAAGTTCGGATTGTCCGGAAGGGTGAAGCTCAAGCACCACGATTTCATTCTCGCCTTGACGCAATAGCGGAGCCGGGATATAGAGCGTCTGCTGCGGTCCGCGATTCCAGTAGCGTCCGATGTTGAAGCCATTCACATACACGACGCCTTTCTTCCAGTCTTCCATCTGCAAGAACGTATCGGCTGGCGCGCCTTCAATGTTCAGGACTGCACGATGGAAGGTTGGTTCATTCGATAACGACTCGGTTCTATAGGCAATTCCTTCTGCATTATCGAGCGGTAAGCAATAAGTCGTCCATCCGAACAGGAATTGGTAACCGTGGCGTACGCCTTCCGTGATCCCCTTACGGTCCATCATGTACGGGCCATAATTGATTCGGCCCATATTCTCAAGAATGATTCGCAGCTTCGCGCCGCCTGCAGGCACCGAGAAGGCAACTTTCTTCGAGGCATCCCAACGCTCGATCACGCCCATATATTGATCATCCAGGAAGACAATCGCACGGTCATGACAATCCTGAATCGTGAGCTCGCTCTCGCCGCGTGGCCCGGAAATGAAAGTCTCGTAGACGATAAAGCCATCATTTTGACCTAACGCTTCCATCGTCTCCGGCGCTGCGGTCTGAATCGGCGTCGAAATTCGGTTCAACTGCGCGAAGAAGCCAGCCGTCTCTTGAATCGCAACTTTGCCATAAGCCGCCTTCGCAATTGGCGCAGGCAGTTCAAGCTCAGGAAGATCGACATACTTCCCGACAACTTCTCTGACTTTGAAATATTTCTCCGTCGGTTCGCCGGACTCGTTCAGCGACACATCGTAATCGTAGCTCGTAATTGTAGGATCGTACTTGTCGCCGCAGTTTGCCCCGCTCGTAAATCCAAAGTTCGTGCCGCCATGGAACATATAGAAATTGACAGATGCGCCAAGCGCCAACATCTCTTCGAAATTCGCAGCAGCATCATCCGCATTACGTGTATGATGTTCCTCGCCCCAATGATCGAACCAGCCGTTCCAATATTCCATACACATCAACGGCCCTTCCGGCTGATACTGGCGAAGCTCCTCGAAGGCTTCTTTGGCCCGTGATCCAAAGTTAACCGTCTCAAGAACGCCAGGAACCATGCCCCCTTGAAGCATGAAATCACCAGGTCCGTCAGAAGTGAAGAGAAGCACGTCGATGCCGCGCTGAATCATCGATTGTTGTAGATGTACAAGATAAGACGTGTCATTGCCGTAGCTGCCATATTCATTTTCGATTTGCATCGCAATGATCGGTCCGCCGTTCGTAATGAGAAGCGGCTTCAGGATCGGAAGCAAGGCATCATAGTACGCATCCACGTGATCTAGGAAAGGCTTGTGATTGCAGCGGATTTTCATCCCTGGGTCTGCAAGCAGCCATGCCGGCAATCCGCCGAACTCCCACTCAGCGCAAATATATGGACTCGGACGCACGATCACATGCAGCCCAATTTCGCCTGCCGTGCGGATGAATCCTGCCACATCCGCCATGCCATCGAAGCGGAATTCCCCTTTTTTCGGCTCATGGAAGTTCCATGGAATGTAAGTCTCCACCGTATTGAACCCACAAGCTTTCAATTTAAGCAGCCGGTCGCGCCAATATTCCGGTACGACGCGGAAGTAATGGATTGCTCCTGATAGAAGGCGAATCGGTTCGCCGTTTAGCACAAAATCATTCTTTTTGACGATAAACTCTCCCATTATGCCACCTCAATATTCATGATTTGTAAACGCATACTCTCATACTAAATGAAATCGCGTGATCTCCACATAGCCAAACCCGCCCATTATTTGACCTTTTTTTCCCGCATCATTATACTTGAAATGATATCAAGCCCAAATCTTCTTTTCGGAGGAGAGGACGAACATGGAACTCTATTTGCCGGACCAGACCAGCACGATGCAGATTATCGGATGCCACTTCGGAACGAAACCGCCCGGGTGGCGTTATGCACGGCATCACCATTTTTTGTTCGAAATTCTACATTGTATGGAAGGTTCAGCTTACCAAATGATCGGGAACGATGAGACGACCCTTCATGCCGGCGAATGGATGCTCTTCAAGTCAGGCGTTGCGCATGAGATGATGAATCTTGCCGATCAACCTTATCGTTATTTCAACGTCCATTTTGACCTCGACGATCCGATCCTGCGCGCTGCGCTGTGTCAATTCGACTATACGATCCTAACGCCTGAGGAGATTGGCGCGAGTATGGATCAGCAATTAGCCATCGTGGAGGAGACAATATTGTCGCTGACGCAGAATACCGGCAATAAGCTTAGCGGCTCGATACAACAGCTGCATATTCAAGCTTTTATTCTGGAGCTGATCGAACGGTTCTCACAGAAAATCCAAGCCCAGCTATCGGCATCTGCAGGCGAAAGCGCTGCCAGACCTACATCCTATACCCCAACGAGCAGCGAGACGGCCATCGCCAGGGAGATGGAGTACATTCTAAGAACAGAGCAGCTTTATAAAGGAACGATCGGCGATATCGCATCCGGTATGGGCCTCAGTCGAAGCCAATGCAGCAAAATTTTCACCAAAGTGTATGGGCAATCTCCGCGTCAATATATTAGCCGACTCATCTTGAACAAAGCGAAGCACTTATTGGTTAACTCCAACTTATCGATTGAACAAATCGCCGAAGAACTCGGCTTCGAATCCACGAGTCAATTTTCTAGACAATTTCGGAGATGGACGGGAACGGCACCATCGCATTTCAGACCGCGTCTGCACAATTCCGTGACTGTCGCTTCGCAATAAATGCTAAACACAAATAAGACGCCTACAGCAATAATGCGGGCGTCTTTTTTCTTATGCGATTGAAGGCAAAGCTCCATATTGGCGGTTGTTTAGTGCAATTCCATACGACGCACATGCGAAGGGGAGACACCTTTATAGGATTTAAACAATCGGCTGAAATAATAAATATCGTTAAACCCTGTAGCCAGTGCGATCTCCGAAATACTCTTCGACGTATTGTGCAGCATATATTCCGAATTGTTGATGCGCACATGATTGATATAATCTGAAATCGTCTTCCCGGTTAGCTCCTTGAACAGGCGGCTAAAATGGAATCGGCTCATATTGACCTGCTTGGCTAGATCGTCCACGGTCATTTTCGACGCATAGTTCTCCTCAATATATTGTAGGATTGGATCGAACCGTTCTAGATTTTTGATCCTTGTCTTATATTCGTTCACAGGCAGAACCCGCGCCACATATCTTCGCAGCAAGATTGTAAGCAGACGGTACAATTCTGACTTTACCGCGAGCTCATAGCCGAACACCCTGCCATCGTACTCTTCGATCAGCTTCTTCAGGCAGGCATTTACCTCGGCATCCTGCGATATTTTATGCTGGAACGAGATCTGATTCTGGGTAATCGGCGTAATGTACTTCGTCTCCACTGCATCCACGGATTGACTGTGCAGTAATGACGGGTCCGCAATCACGGTAAAATAGAACAAATTATCCGATAGATTCACGCCGTGGTGCAAATCCGTACTATTCACAACCACTAAATCCCCGCCCGACACATAGCTCGGTTCCGAGTTGCATTCGATCATCGCCTCACCCTCAACAATGACAAGGAATTCAATATGTTCATGCCAATGATGCGGAAAACACGTCATACCATATTCGGTAAAACGCGTTCGATGAATTTTGAGCGGAAAATGCGGATCGGGCATATCCATATGCTCACGATGGGATTGTAGTTTTTCCAATTGCCTCACCTCAAATAGCACAATAATACAAAACATCAGCAATGCTTTTCATGGAGTTCCTTCCTCTAAATAATATAATACAGACATAAAGATTAATAGATGAAATCATTGAGAGGAGCAAAAAATATTATGTCTACAATTAAAATTGGTGTCATTGGTGCAGGTTCCATCTCGGAGGCGCATTTTAATGCGTACAAAGGCAATAAAGAAGTTGAGATTTACGCGGTTTGTGATTTGAATGAACAAAGAGCGCAAGACAAAGCAAATAAATACGGTGCTTCGAAAATATATACAGACTATAACGAGCTGCTAGCTAACCCGGAAATTGAAGCTGTCAGCATCTGTACTTGGAATAACACACATGCAGAGATTAGTGCTGCAGCGATTCGCGCAGGCAAGCATGTTCTTGTCGAGAAGCCATTATGCCGCACCGTTGAGGAAGCGCTTCAATTACAAGAAGTTGTTCGTTCTTCGAACAAAATCCTTCAAGTCGGTGTCGTTCGTCGTTACGATCCTAACGCGCAAATGCTTCGTAAATTTATCGACAATGGCGATATTGGTGAGATCTACTATGCCAAAGCATCCAGCATTCGCCGTCTTGGCAACCCAGGTGGTTGGTTCTCGGATATCGAGCGTTCCGGCGGCGGACCACTTATCGATATCGGCGTACACGTCATCGACTTGTGCTGGTACATGATGGGCAGACCAAAAGTAAAATCCGTAAGTGGTAATACGTACCGCAAGCTGGGCAACCGTTCAAACATTCAGAACCTTTCCTTCTATCAAGCAGCAGACTATGATGCAGAGAAGAATACGGTTGAAGATATGACGAACGCATTGATTCGCTTCGAAAATGGTGCTTCCCTACTCGTTGATGTGAGCTTTACGCTGCATGCAAGAAAAGATGAAGCGACTGTGAAATTGTTCGGAACGAAGGGCGGCCTTGAAATCGATCCAGAAATTTATATTGCAACAGAGAAATATGACACGATTCTTAATATCAAGCCGCAAACAGACGCAGCTAGCTTCGACTTCGGACGCGCGTTCCAATCGGAGATCGATAACTTCATCCGCTGCGTGAAGACGGGTGAAGAGCCGATCAGCCCGGTTGAAGATGGCGTTGAGATTATGAAAATCCTACGTGGTATCTATGAATCTGCTGAAAAAGGCGAAGAAATCCACTTTTAGAGGTAGTTCAAAAAGTCATCTTTGACGAATAGCATCATAACTAATAAAAGGATGTGTACGAGATGAAACTCGGATTAAGTTCATATAGTCTATATCAAGCCATGGAGTCTGGCCAATTGACATTTCCAGAGGCCATTGAATGGGCGGCAGATCATGGCGCTGAACATATCGAGATCGTTCCGCTCGGATTCGATCTGAACAAGAACCCAGAGCTAATCGATGTGATCCGTCAAACGGCGGAGGCGAAAGGCATCGAAATCTCAAACTACGCGATTGGCGCGAACTTCATTACGGAAGACGAAGCATCCTATGAGGCAGAAATCGCCCGCGTCATGAAAGAAGTCGATAACGCAGCCGCGCTCGGCGTGAAGCTGATGCGCCACGACGTTGCGAGCCGCAGCGACATTTCCATCAATAACTTTAATAGCGATCTGCCGAAGCTTGCTGACGCATGCCGCCGCATCGCGGATCATGCCGCGCAATACGGCATCACGACAAGCGTAGAGAACCACGGCTACTACATTCAGAACGCAGATCGCGTGCAAGCGCTCGTGCATGCAGTTGATCGTCCGAACTACCGCACGACGCTCGATATCGGGAACTTCATGTGCTCCGACGAAGAATCTGTTGTTGCGACGAAGAAGAATATCGGCATTGCATCGATGGTTCACATTAAAGACTTCTACCTGCGTCCAGCAGGACAGAATCCTGGCAGAGGCTGGTTCCCGACGTCTTCCGGCAACTACTTACGCGGAGCGATCGCAGGACATGGCGACATCAAGATGCGTGAAGTACTGCGCGTTGTGAAGCAATCCGGCTATGATGGTTACCTCTCGCTCGAATTCGAAGGCATGGAAGAATGCCGCCTAGCTTCGGAGATTGGCCTTGAGAACATCCGTCGTATCTGGGATGAAGTATAAGCGCAGGAATCTACGAATAACGAATGAAGGAGAGAATCGAGATGGGAATTCCAAATAAAATCGGCGTTATCGTCGATAGCTTCCAGGTGGGCGTACGTGAAGGCCTCATTAAAGCTAAAAATGTAGGCGCAGACGGCGTACAAATCTATGCGGTCAAAGGTGAGATGGATCCCGACAATCTATCCACTGCACAGCGTAAAGAGCTGAAAGAATATATCGCGTCACTTGGTCTTGAAATCTCCGCCCTTGTCGGCGACCTTGGCGGTCATGGATTCCAAGACAAGAATGAAAATGCATGGAAAATCGAGAAGTCCAAACGAATTCTTGACCTGGCTGTAGAGCTCGGAACGAATGTCGTAACGACACATATCGGAATTGTGCCTGACGATACGAACAGCGAAGTCTACCATGCCATGCAGCAAGCTTGTGATGAGCTTAGCCGTTATGCAACGAGCGTCAATGCATATTTCGCGATTGAGACAGGTCCTGAGCGTTCCGCTCATTTGCGTGACTTCCTTAATACGCTTAGCACGAACGGATTATCCGTTAACTTCGATCCTGCGAATATGGTCATGGTCACAGGCGATGACCCCGTTGAGGGCGTACACAACCTGAAGGATTACATCGTGCATACGCATGCGAAGGACGGTATTCGCTTGCAAGAAGTTGATCCTCGTGTCATCTATGGGGCACTTGGTTTCGAACCGCTTGATCATGAGAAGATGGCTAAGATGGTTACAGACGGCCAATTCTTCCGTGAAGTGCCGCTTGGCGAGGGGAAAGTCGCATGGCCTGCTTATATTCAAGCGCTGCAAGATATCGGCTATACTGGCTACTTGACGATTGAACGCGAGGTAGGCACGAATCCAGAGGCCGATATTGCGAAGGCGGTTCAGTTCTTGAAGCAATTCAAATAACATCCAAAGATATGCAAAGACCCTTCCGGTTCATCTGAACCTTGGAAGGGTCTCTTCGTATTCTACATCTTCACGAACCTAGGTATTCAGCTTCGCTCTCACCGATTCAAGCTTCTGCGCCACCGAGCTGTCTTGATCTCTACGGTCATCGATCTTCACCACCGTCGATACACGTCCTGCTCCCGCTTGGAATGGACACTCATGCAGCCTTCGGATCGCCTCGAACAGTCGATCAATCGAACCTTCGATGATCGTCCCCATCGCCGTCATCTCATAGTTGATGCCTTCAACTGAGGATAAGGTTCGCTGCATATCTGCCACGTACCCGCTAAGACTTGTCGTTGCCGTCCCAATGGGAATCACCGTAATTTCAGCAATTGCCATCATTCCCCCTCCTCTCTTTGTGCTTCATTCTTCTATTTTACCCGATTTTAGGCCGTAACCCTAGTCATACGAAAAGACTCCTACCAGGAACAGCTTTATGCCCGCTGATAAGAGTCCTTCAATTCGTTAAGGAATTTAAATCCCTGCCAACACCTGATACCATACCCCGCGCTTCGAATACAGCTTCTCTCGAACTTCTTTCCACCCACCTAGATACTGGATGTCGAAAAGCCCTTGCGATGTTGCATAGTGATCTTTTACTGTCGCATAGACTTTCGGATTTACAGGTCTAAATCCTGCATCCGCAAATGCCTTCTGCGCTTCATCTTGAACGAGATAGTCAATGAACGCTTCGGCGACTTCCCTCGTACCGTGCTTATCTACGTTCTTATCGACAACCGCTGCTGGGTTCTCGATCCGAATCGTATTCGTCGGAACAACGATATCGTATTTCTTCCCTTGCTGAATGCGTGCGAGCAGCTCATTCTCGTATGTCACGATGACATCCCCGACACCGTATTCGAACGCAGCCATCGATGCCCGCCCGCTCTTATCGAGCGACTCAATATTCTGATGCACTCGTTCTAAATACTGCTTGGCAATGGCAGGGTCCTTCACACCCTTCGCTTCTGACACTTTGAGACCTGCGCCATAAATCGCATTAATGTCCCATTGCGCACCGCCGGATGTCTTCGGATTCGGGTAGAGCACCTTCACGCCTGGCTTCATCAGATCTTCCCAATCCTTGATTCTGAGCGGGTTGCCTGAACGTGTGCCGAGGACAACAATCGAATCTGTGATCATCCCTTGATTCGCTTTCTTCTTCCACTCATGCGTGATCAGGCTAGCCTTCGTTAGTTTATCGATATCGCCTTCCATCGCAAGTAAGGTAACATCCGCCTCGAAGCCACCGACAATTGCCCTAGCCTGTGTACCCGAAGCTTCATAGGACTCTTGGAATTCCACGCGTTGCCCCGTCTTCGCCAACCAATAAGACTGAAATTTCGGTAAAATGTCCTGAAGTGCATCCTTCACGACACTATAAGCACCAATCACCAATGTCACCTCTTGACCCGTTGACGACGTCTTCGGTTGTGAATCCGATGCGCCAGCTGTTGAAGCAGAAGGTTGTGATGCGCCCCCGCAAGCCGTCATACTTACGCTGAGTAGACTGATCATTAACAATAAGGCCAGCGCAGAGCGCAAACGCTTCGATCGCATCACATTTCCTCTTTTCTTGATTATATTTGAAATCTCATCTAGATATGGACCGGCATTGGATCGACCTTGAGCCGATTCTCCATCATCCAGCTGTCATGATCATTGAACAGATATGCCCTGTGAATTAGCACGTGAATCTCATCCCCCGGATGCAGCACTTCTTTCTCCAAGGAACGATACGTAATTAACGTATGCTTACCGACGACCACTTCAACCATCCATTCACTGCCTCGGAAATGAATATGCTTAATTCGGCCCTGCTCCGTCGCCGAAGCGATCGGGAACTCATGCCGACTGCCAATCTCGATATATTCCGGGCGAATCAACGCCTTTGTACTTGGCCAATGCGCAGCATCCTCAAAGCCTTTTAATTCTGATATATTATCTACAATCGAAGACTCGCCGATAAAGCTCGCAACGAACGGTGTCTGCGGCGCCTTATAAATATCCCAAGGCGTTCCCTTCTGCTCGACCCGCCCCTGGCTAATAATCATAATCTCATCGGCAACCTCAATCGCCTCATCTTGGTCATGCGTGACGAAAATGGAAGTAATACCTACACGCTCAATCAGATCGCGCAGCCAGGTACGAAGCTCCTGCCGAATTTTCGCATCAATCGCTGCGAATGGCTCATCTAACAGCAGTAACTGAGGTTCAGGTGCGAGTGCCCGCGCGAACGCGACACGCTGCCGCTGTCCACCCGATAACTGATGTGGATAACGGTGCTCGAATCCAGATAACCCTGTCAATTCGACGAGTTCCATTACACGTGCCTTGATCTGCTGCTTCGATTGCTTCTTAATTTTCAGGCCGAACGCAATATTGTCATAGACCGTCATGTGCTTGAACAATGCATAGTTCTGAAAAACAAACCCAATGCCACGCTCCTGCGGAGGCAGATCATTGACGCGACGTCCATGGAATAGGATATCCCCCGAATCCGGACTCTCAAGCCCTGCCAGCATCCTCAATATCGAGGTTTTCCCGCCGCCGCTTGGGCCGAGCAGCCCGATCAGATGCCCTTTCTCAATCGAGAAGCTTACATCTTTCACCGCATGAAATTGACCGAAATGTTTATTTAACCCTGACACTTCAATATGCATCGTTAATGCACTCCCCTTCTTCTTTTGGCCCATTCCATAAATAACAGCAGCAGCACCGAGAATATAGCCAACACAAGTGCCACACCATTCGCGGACACCACATTGAAATTCTCTACATCCTGATAGACGAGCGTCGTCGCTGTCTGCGTCTTATTCATCACGTTGCCGGATACGACGAGTACCGCACCGAACTCCCCGAGTGAACGCGCAATCGTCAGCACGACGCCATAGATCACACCGAACCGAATAAGCGGCCATGTCACTTTCCAGAATGTCGTCCACCCATAGGCGCCAAGCGTCGAAGCGGCCTCCTCCTGCTGTGTGCCGACTTCTTGCAGAACAGGCATCACTTCGCGCACCATAAGTGGGAAGGTGACGAATAAAGTGGCGAGCACCATCCCTGGGAATGCATAGACAATTTTGAATCCGATCGATTCGAAGAAAGCCCCGATTGTCGTGCTCGGACCGAGGATCAACACAATCATTAATCCTCCAATGACCGGCGATACAGCAAAAGGTAGATCCACAATGCTATTTAAGAACTGCTTCAGCCGAGAACCCATCCAAGTTCCTCGAACCAAATACATTGCGAGCATAACGCCAAAGATTGTATTTAACACCGTCACGACCACGACAATCCAAGCGGTCATCATGAGTGCATGAACGGCTTCAGGACGCGTAATCGCATGAATAAGCCCATCAAGCCCTTCCTGCCAAGCACCGGTACCTATTTTGAAGAGGGGGATAATCAATAAGACGATGAATACGAGATACGTTAATGCAATTAGTATTCGTCTCACTTCGCATGCCTCCTCATCTGCACCCAGTTCACAAGCCATAAAATGAGGAACGATAACGACAATAGCAGAATCGATACGGCTGCCGCACCTTGCGGATTATCGCTCTCCACTTCACCAAAAATATATACAGACGCGATGAGCGTTTTGCCGGGAATGTTCCCTGCAACAAGCACTACCGCACCGAATTCTGCGAGCGCACGCGAAAATGCAAGCATTGCTCCACTTAACACACCAGGAAGAATCGATGGTAAAATGACACGACGAAACACATGAAACTTCGAAGCCCCCAATAAATAAGCAGCTTCTTCTTCTGATTTATCCAATTCTTCGAGCAGCGGTTGAATCGCACGAATGACGAATGGAAACGTAACGAAGACCATCGCAATCACAATGGCTGGTTCATGGAAGACGATCTGCAGTCCTAATTGTGCGGCGATATTGCCCACCCAACTGTTCGGACCAAGCAACAGCAATATCATTAATCCACCTACAGCGGTGGGTAAGGCGAAGGGCAGATCCACGAGGCTGTTCAAGAAGGTACGACCAATAAATTTATAGCGATTTAGTACCCACGCGATCATCGTGCCAATGAGTATATTGATCGCCGTTGCAATCAGTGACAGCTTCAAGGTTAACAGAATCGACTTCCATGCAAGCGGATCACTTACGCTATCCGCGAACGCGCTCCATCCGAGCGAGAATGACTTGGTGTATACACCGATAATTGGCAGGGCAATTAATACGATAAAATACAGCATGACTGTACTTCGAAATCCCCAGCTCCATCCTTTGTGACGCAAAATGCCATTCATGCGAAGATCCTCCTCAAGCAGCGAAGTTCATATAATTCCTATTTATTTACTTGGTATTATGAACACTCTACCATTTGTTACCGAATAACGTCAATGACTAAATAACATATCCGTTTATCAGGTTTTCTAATGCATTCTATTCGTTTTCCTTATGATGTGTGAATGCCTAATGCGCGCATCTGAAGGATTGCATGAAAAAAGCCGACCACCCTTATCGGGTAATCGGCTGCTATTGCTGAATCGCAGGTGATTCAATGATTTTCAATAATGATTGAATGTGGGATAAGGCCGCGGGCTTAACTTCGTCAAATGAGACGCGATCCTGAATATAATACGAGATGAATCCATGAACGGATAAAAATAATGTTAATGGGAGCGTAAGCTTCAGCGTCTCGGGATGTTTGAGTCCCATGCTTTGACGAACGATGACAGAGAACAATTCCAGACTGCGAGCTTGTTCCGTTCTGCAATAAGCCAGCATTTCTTCTTCACGCATTAGGAACATAATCTCATAATGATGCGGTTTCTCAAGACCGAACCGGATTAACTCGAGCATGACATGCTCTAGCTTGGCAATACCTTCTCCTGGCGCATGGGTGTAGACACGTTCCATGACTCGGATCAGTGCATTGAAATCCTCCACGACGAGCGCATAGAACAATTCGGCTTTTTCTTTAAAATGATAATATAATGACCCATGGCTGTAACCAAGTTGCTGCCCGATACTACGCATCGAGATCGCACGGTACCCTTTGGTTACGAATAAATGCCGAGCGACTTCCAATATGCGTTCCCGGGTGAGCTCCTGCTCAACTGCTCTTCTCGCCATACCCTTTTCTCCTATTCTCCCTCGATGAAATACACCTGTTCTCCATTCGTTATCAATCCTTGACCTTGCGTTAAATCCGTCATCCAAGCAACGAAGGCATCCGTGTCCTTCGCTTCCGGCAGGCAAAGTAAGACAACCTTATCTGTGAACTGTGTCTCGCCCATTCGCATGCCGCGGTTTCGAAGTTCATTCTCGAGCTTCCCGAGCCATGTATACTCCACTTCCACGAATACTTCCTGATGCAGCACCTTCGTAATCGACTCCGCTGCTTCAATGGCAGCGACAGCGCCGTCGGTGTATGCCCGGACGAGTCCGCCGGCACCTAGCATGATACCGCCGAAGTACCGTGTCACGACGATTGCAACATTTTTCAAACCTTGATTCTTGATTACTTCCAGAATCGGCTTCCCGGCTGTACCGCTCGGTTCGCCATCATCGGATTGTTTCTGAATTTCATCACGTTCGCCGATCATATAGGCGGAACAGTTATGTGTGGCATTCCAGTGCAACTTCTTGATCTCATCAATAAAACGAATCGCTTCATCTTCTGTTGCTACAGGTCTGCCGTAACCGATGAACCGTGACTTCTTAATGACGATCTCCTTACTGCCAAACGCCCTAACCGTCTTATAACGATCTAACATGACTGATCATCCTCTGCTTATTGCTAAGAAAGCAGTCCACCTTATCGCTAACGCCCGCGGTGAACTGCTTCTTGACATGTTGTATATCTGGTTGCTGCCTGGCTACAGATTATTCGGATAGTCTCGACTCGAGCTCCGCTTTTTCTTTTTCATATCCTGGCTTACCAAGAAGTGCAAACATGTTCTTCTTATAGGCTTCTACACCCGGTTGGTCAAATGGATTGACGCCAGACAAGTAGCCGCTGATTCCACAAGCAATTTCAAAGAAATACACGAGCGACCCGAATGCATAAGGTGTCATATCCGGAATCGTCACGATCAAGTTTGGTACTTGACCGTCCGTGTGCGCGAGCATCGTGCCTTGGAAGGCTTTCTTGTTCACGAAATCCATCGTCTTGCCTGTTAGGAAGTTCAAGCCGTCCAAATCGTCTGGATCGCTCTCAATTGTAATGTGCGAAGGCACTTCTTCCACTTGGATGATCGTCTCGAATAAGTTACGGGAGCCTTCTTGAATGAATTGTCCCATCGAGTGAAGGTCTGTCGAGAAATCAACGGATGCTGGATAGATCCCTTTGTAGTCTTTCCCTTCGCTCTCGCCGTACAATTGCTTCCACCACTCGGATACAAAGTGGAGCGCTGGCTCATAGTTTACGAGAATTTCGATCGCTTTGCCTTTACGATATAATGCGTTACGAACGGCAGCGTATTGGTAAGCTTGGTTCTCTGCTACGTTCGGGTTGTTATATTCTTTGGCCGCATCTGCAGCACCTTGCATCATTTCATCGATGTTGATGCCTGCAACTGCAATTGGAAGCAAGCCAACTGCTGTTAATACGGAATAACGTCCACCTACATCATCAGGAATAACGAATGTCTCGTAGCCTTCTTCGTTCGATAGCTTCTTAAGTGCACCTTTTTCTTGGTCCGTTGTTGCGTAGATGCGTTTGCGAGCGCCCTCTTTGCCGTATTTCTTCTCGAGCAATGCACGGAATACACGGAATGCAATCGCTGGCTCTGTCGTTGTACCGGATTTCGAGATCACGTTCACGGAGAAGTCACGGTCCCCGATCAAATGAATCAAATGATTCACATAGTTCGAGCTGATGTTGTTCCCTGCAAAGTAAATCTCAGGTGTTTTGCGCTCTTCTTTTGGAAGCATATTGTAGAACGAGTGCGACAACATTTCGATCGCCGCGCGTGCTCCGAGGTAAGATCCACCGATACCGATCACAACCAGCACTTCGGAATTCGATTGAATTTGCTCTGCGGATTTCTTAATGCGCGCGAATTCTTCTTTATCATAGTTAAATGGCAAGTCGATCCAACCTAGGAAGTCGGAACCTACGCCGGACTTATTATGTAGCTGTTCATGAGCAAGACGAATCGGTTCTGCGAAATAATCGACTTCATGCTGCCCTACGAATGCTGCTGCTTTGCTGTAATCAAACTGGATTTTTCTACTCATGGTATTTCCTCCTAGCCATTCTTTTTTTTATCTCTATAACTTTCGTCCTTTAAACCGTCACATTATCGGTTAGCATTAGGATACTGGATTTACGACAATTATTCAAGTTCAGACGGTACACTTCTTGCAAACTTTTATCCAATGTAGACAAAACTCGTATCCATCGAAATTTTATAATACTATTGTGGTAAAATGATCTAAGCTATTGACTACAATGTGTAAGGACGAGGTGAGCCTGATGAAAAACATCGGTTTTATTGGACTCGGGACAATGGGTGCCCCGATGGTCGCTAATCTACTCAGTAAAGGTTTTGCCGTAACGGTATATAATCGTACAGCATCCAAAACAGAAGAATCACGTGCGCTCGGCGCAACTGTCGCAAATACGCCAGCAGAAGCTGCGCAAGCATCAGATGTTCTCATTTCCATCATCAGCAACGATCAAGCAACGGAAGAGGTCTATTACGGCGAAAATGGGATCTTCGCAGGCCTCCATGCCAATCTGACAATTATCGATTGCAGCACGTTATCCCCTGCACTCGTGAAGCGCCTATCGAAGGATCTCGCTGCGCAAAGCGTAAGCTTCCTGGATGCACCGGTAACCGGCAGCAAGCCTGGCGCGGTAAACGGAACCCTCCTCTTCATGATCGGCGGAGAAGAATCCGTCATGCAGCAGCATATGGATGTATTCGAAGCGCTAGGCACGAAATTCCTATACATGGGTGAGAACGGCAGCGGTTCGATTGCTAAGCTCGCACATAATACCATTGTCGGCATTAACAACGTTGCCCTCGTTGAAGGCTTCTCTATCGCAGCCAAAGCGAATCTGCCTATGTATAACTTCATGGAGCTCATTCAATCCGGTTCCGCCGGCAGTAAAGCGGCAGAGCTCAAGGGACGCAAGATCATTGAACATGACTTCAGCAACCAATTCTCGCTCAATCTCATGCTCAAAGATATGAAGCTATCTTCGCAGCTGACGGATGAGATGCAGCTTCCGACACCGATGCTTGAAGCCGCGAAAAGCATGCTCCAAATGGGACAAGCCCATGGCTTCGGTGAGGAAGACTTAAGCGCCGTAGCCAAAGCGTATGAACAATGGATCGGCAAACGAATTGGTGACTAACCAATATTTCATATTGGGAAAAGGGTGGCTCGTCAAAGGTCCTGCTATGGACTGACGAGCCACCCTTTCCATATTCAATGAAACATGTCGGTGGTTATTCTGTGATGTAAGAGCAGCAATAGTCCGTAACGGAAGCAATTTGCAGCTTGAATTTCGCGTTCGCCGGAACAGTAAACTCGCCTTCGCCTTGAATGTGAATCCACTCTTCCCGGCCAGGTAGTTGAACTTTCAGATCCCCTGCAAGGATTTCCATAATTTCAACACAATCCGTACCGAACTCGTAATCCCCTGGCAGCATAATGCCAAGCGTCTTCTTCGTTCCGTCTGCGAACAATACGGTACGGCTTGTTACCTTACCATCGAAATAAATATTTGCTTTTTTGACTGCAGTTACATTATCGAATTGTTGAATCTCCGCCATGTCTCTCTTCCCTTCCCCAGGACCACAAATTATAACAATGCTTTTACTTTGCTAACAACATTCTCAACAGTAAAGCCGTATTCTTTGATCACGCGATCGCCAGGAGCGGAAGCGCCGAATGTGGAGATGCCTAGGATATCGCCTTGATCGCCGACATATTTCTCCCAACCCATTGGATGTGCCATCTCGATCGCAAGACGTGCTTTAACGCCTGGCAAGATAACGGAATCCTTGTACTCTTTGGATTGTTTGTCGAATAGATCCCAGCTTGGCATACTGATGACACGTACTTGAATGCCTTCTTCAGCCAATGCTTTTTGTGCTGCAACAGCCAGTTGAACCTCAGAACCCGTTGCGATGATTTGAGCTTGCGGCGTACCGTTCGCATCGGATACCACATAAGCACCTTTCTTGATGCCTTCACGGGACAAATCAGCCGTTGTCTCCAAGATTGGCAAGTTCTGACGCGTCAACACGAGCGCTACTGGATTCTTACGGTTCTCAATCGCATATGCCCAAGCTGCCGACGTCTCGTTGCCATCTGCCGGGCGAAGAACCGTCAAGTTCGGGATAATACGAAGCGAAGCCAATTGTTCGATCGGCTCATGCGTAGGACCATCTTCACCTACGGCAATGGAATCATGCGTCAAGACATACACCACTGGAAGTCCCATCAATGCGGACAGACGAACAGCCGGACGCAGGTAATCTGTAAATACGAAGAATGTACCGCCGTATACGCGAACACCGCCATGCAGCATCATACCGTTAATTGCTGTCGCCATCCCGAACTCACGAACACCAAAGTAGATATTACGTCCTGCATAGTTCTCTGCATTGTAGACGTCGATCCCTTTCAGATGTGTCATCGTGGAGCTCTCTAGGTCTGCAGAACCGCCCATCAAGTTGGGCACGTTCGGTGCAAGACCGTTCAATGCATTACCGGAAGCAACACGTGTCGATAATGCTTTGTCTGCTGCTGTATATTTCGGAAGGTCGCTATCCCAACCTTCAGGAAGCTCGCCATTAACCGCTTGCTCGAATTGCTTTGCAAGTTCAGGGTAAGCTGCTTTGTATGCTTCGAATTGCTCATTCCATGCTTTGTTCGCTGCAATTCCGCGATTTTTCACTTCTTGGAAGTGAGCGCGTACTTCTTGCGATACGAAGAATGGCTCTTCGGAAGACCAGCCGTAGAATTCTTTCGTTAATTTGGTCTCGTCAGCACCAAGTGGGGATCCGTGCGTACCGCCGTGGCCGCCTTTACCTTGTTTGTTCGGACTGCCGTAACCAATCACGGTTTTCACTTCGATCAACGTCGGTTTGTTAAGCTCTTGCTGCGCAGCTTGGATTGCTGCTTCAAGCGCTGCCAGATCGTTACCGTCTTCAACGCGAAGCACTTGCCAGCCATAAGCCTCGAAACGCATTTGAGCTTGTTCGGAGTTCGACAACCCTAGTTTACCATCTAGTGAAATATCATTGGAATCGTACAGAACGACTAATTTACCGAGCTTCAAGTGACCTGCAAGGGAAGCTGCTTCATGCGAAACGCCTTCCATCAAATCACCGTCTCCACAGATAGCGAATGTGAAGTGGTCCACAACTTTGAATTTATCTTTGTTATATGTTGCGCCAAGTTGCGTCTCAGCAAGCGCCATACCTACAGCCATCGCAATCCCTTGACCCAGTGGTCCAGTCGTTGCGTCAACACCTGCCGTGTGACCATACTCTGGATGTCCTGGTGTCAAACTTCCCCATTGACGGAAATTTTTGATTTCTTCGAGAGGAAGATCATAGCCGCTCAAGTGAAGCAAGCTGTACAATAGCATGGAACCGTGTCCTGCAGATAGAACGAAACGGTCGCGGTCTATCCAAGTTGGGTTCTCCGGGTTATGGTTCATCACTTTCGCGAATAATTCATACCCCATTGGTGCTGCACCCATTGGCATACCTGGGTGACCTGAATTGGCTTTCTCGATCGCATCGATCGCTAATGTACGAATTGTATCGATGGATAACTGTTCTACAGACTTGTTGCTCGCTGTCATGTTGTGATTCCTCCATTCATTACTTTTAATAATATCAAATTGAGTATATTACATTGCTACTATTGTAACACGTAACCCCACTACATTCCAATCCTCAATTTCTACACAAGGAAAATCTCCCCATTGGCCCTTTTTATCATATCCACTTTTTGAAAAAAATCCCCTCAAAATTGAGGGGATTCCATGTCAACTCTCTAGTTGAAAACAACCGTTTTATTCTGATGTACCAAGACGCGGTCTTCAATGTGCCAATGAACGGCACGTGCAAGAACAACACGTTCAATCGTGCGCCCGATGCGCTTCAGATCGTCCACATCATCACTATGGCTTACACGCTGCACGTCCTGCTCAATGATCGGGCCGCCGTCAAGCTCTTCCGTCACGTAGTGAGCCGTTGCGCCGATAATTTTAACGCCGCGTGTATAGGCTTGCGCATAAGGCTTACCGCCAACAAACGCAGGTAAGAACGAGTGATGGATGTTAATAATTCGGTTCCGGTAATGTTCTATAAACTTCGGCGAGATGATCTGCATATATCTCGCAAGAATAATAACGTCGACTTTACCGTCTACGACAGCAAGCTGTTGACGTTCTGCCTCAGCTTTATTGTCCTTCGTCACTGGAATGTGGTGGTACGGAATACCGAACTGCTCCACATATTCGCGCATATCATCATGATTGCTGACGACCATAGCGATATCCGCATCCAAATCCCCTGCTTGCCATTGCCAGAGCAATTCCACAAGGCAGTGATCTTCCTTGGATACGAAAATAGCAAGGCTCTTACGCTTGCTTACTTCATGAATTCCCCACTTCATCTGGAACTTGCTCGCAACCTCTGCGAAATCTTGTTTCAGCTTCGGCAATAAATCGCTAAGCTGCTGTAGATCAAATTCGATGCGCATGAAGAACATACCGCCTTCAGGGTCCATCGTGTATTGATCCGATTGTACGATATTCGCGCCATGATCAAAAAGAAAATGTGATACCGTTGCTACAATTCCAGCCTGATCCGGGCATGAAATAAGCATTCTTGCTCGATTCTGTTTGTCCATCTCTCTACCCTCTGTTTCTATTTAATAAGTTGTTTACCCGCAAACCATCCCATAATCCGCTGATTGATTGCCTCTTCACTCAGCTCAGGGAATACATTCGCCTCCGCGATCATGTCATAGAGACGATCCATCGGCTCGCGAGGATCTGCCTTCTTCGCTTTGGCATCATTCTTCAACGTCGTCCATACCGACAATATAAACTGACGCGAATCTACTTCTTGTTGATCGAAGAAAGCGTGTAGTCGCTCTACATCCGCTAGATAAGCTTGTCCAAAGCGCTCTCCAGCGTCACCGCGAAGAAGTGCAATTTCCGCTTCATACATCGGACGTTGCTTCTTGTCGTCTTTACCGATCCAAGGCGTCTCCAAGATAAATGGTCTTCCAGCAAGCCCTTCATGCGTAATGACACGCTTCATCGCTTCATGACCAATCCATCCAGCACCGACAGGAGCATGTCTATCTTTCCCTGCGCCTGTCGGATTCTTACTATCATTCATATGCACAACGGCAATACGATCAAGACCAACAACTTGGTCAAATTTCGTAAGAACGCCGTCTAGATCATTAACGATATCGTAACCCGCATCGTGAATATGGCATGTATCCATACAAACCGTCAAGCGATGATTGTCTTCAACCTTCTCGATGATCGATGCAATTTCCTCGAAGCTGCGTCCGATTTCGGTACCTTTACCAGCCATCGTCTCAAGGGCAATGTTCACATCCAGCTCTTTCGTTCCGCGAAGCACTTCATTTAGTCCTTCCGCAATACGGTTAATCCCGTACTCTGGATCTTTTTCGGTATAGGCCCCTGGATGGAGAACGATATTGCGCACGCCAATCGCTTGCGTACGACGAATTTCTTCCTGCAAGAAGTTCACGGCAAGCTCGAACGTGTCAGGCTTGTAGGAACCCAGGTTAATAATATATGGCGCATGCACGACAATCTCATCAATGCCATGCTGCCCCATAAGATCTCTGCCTTCAGCAATATATAGCGAATCGATCGCTTTGCGGCGTGTATTCTGCGGTGCGCCTGTATATATCATGAATGTATTTGAGCCGTATGAAATCGCTTCTTTAGCTGCCGTTAGCAAGCCTTTGTCCGAAAATGAAACGTGTGATCCGATTTTCAACATAATTCATGCTCCTTTTCCAAATAATCAACCCTTATTTTACCTTGAATATCGTCATAAAGCTAGAAATACGTTATAATTCTTAATATCCAATATTGCTCTATTTCGGGGCAATGCAGTGCATTTACATAACTATGGGGTGACAATGGTGGTTCAATCTACAATATTTTTCGCTGCAGCAGACAATATGCCAGGTACGGGCTATATGCGATTTATCGCACTCTGGACATTTGTGCTTATTTTCTTTATGTCGATCGGCGGATTTTTCATGTTCCGCAAATTCTTTAAGGTCCTCCCGAAGCAAGATGGGAAATCAAAATTAGATTGGCAAAATCACTGGGTCGATGCGAGCCGCCATCTCTGGACGGAAGAGTCCAAGACTTTCCTCGAACTGCTGGTATCGCCTGTACCGAAGGCATTTCGCGATATTGCGAAGCATACCATTGCAGCGAAGATTGGTCAGATTGCTGTCGAGAGCGGCGCTTCCGAAGTGACACGCGATCATTGCATCCAAGGATATATTGAAGCAACACCGAAGCGCGACTATCGCAGCTTAATTTCTTTCCTAGAGAAACATCAAATCGACTATCAACCATATAAGCATCTATTGAACAAATGAGAATGGATGGGGTGTGGTAAGACGATGAAAATTGCCATTTGCGGGGGAACGGGATTCATTGGAACGGCATTGACGTCCTTCTGGCTGAACCAAAAGGATGAAGTCATTATTATTACGAGACGGATACCTGATCGAGACAAAGCCAACCCACACGTTCGTTATGTCACATGGGAACAGCTCGAAACAGATCCTCAGCTTATCTCCGGGACGGGAGCGATCGTGAATCTCACGGGTGAATCGATCAACCAACGCTGGACTGCAAGCGCGAAGGATCGGATCTTACAGTCTCGCTTGCAGGCTGCCGCACGAGTCGCTAAGCTAGTCCGATCACTCGATCCTAAGCCATTGGTCGTCGTGAATGCTTCTGGGATTTCGATTCATGGCACATCCGAAGTGGAGTGCTTCGACGAGACGAGTCCTCACCATACAACCGATTTCCTGGCCGAAGTGGTAGAACAATGGGAACAGGCTGCAGATGCCATTCCTGTTGATCGTCTCGTGAAGCTGCGTGTTGGATTAGTACTGGGGAATCATGGCGGGGCTTACCCGCTTATGAAGCTGCCTTATCTGCTCGGCGCAGGCGGCCGTGTAGGCGGCGGTCGACAATGGTTCTCGTGGATTCATCTCGAAGATATGGTGCGATTAATCGACTTCTGCATCCGTCATGAGACGGTGAAAGGGCCAGTCAATGCAACGGCTCCAACGCCTGTTCGCAATGATGAATTCGGACGCATTCTCGGTAAGATCTATCATCGGCCGCATTGGTTTCCTGTTCCTTCGATCCTCTTCAAGACCTTATTCGGAGAGCTCTCCATTCTCTTGCTTGAAGGTCAGCAAGTGCTGCCGAATGTAGCCATTCAGCAGGGATTCGAATTTCGGTATCCGACGTTAGATACAGCACTCACTGCATTGAAGAATGATAAATCCTATTAAGTTAAACGAAACACATATTCAGACTGCGCAATCATGAATCGATCCCCATCCTTCAGCGGATAAGGCGTATACGGCACCATAGCTTCCTCGAGAAGCCGGGTGCCGTTTTTGGATCCGAGATCTTTTAACTGATACCCTTCCTCTGTACGAATAATCTCGGCATGGGAGCGTGATACCCCTGCCGATGTATCGAGATAATGGGCAACATCCTCACTCCGTCCAATAATAAAGTGAGTCTGGTTCACAGCAATACGTTCCTTCTCACCGCCACCTGGAATACTCCGCTCTAAGACGGGATGCTGCTGCGCGACAGATGCGACCAACACTTCAGTCTGTCCGCCATTCAGCATCACGGTTGCTTCTTGATGGATACCCCGGTTCACTGGTGGAGTGACAGTACTAATTGAATGGAATCGATGATCCTCTGGCTGCCGACCCATGAGCGACCTCGCTTCCTGCTCTGCAGTTCGCAGTCCGCTAGTCAATCGATCCGCCGTAAATGCAGGTGCTTGAAACAATAGTCCTGACGCATCATGATCTGACTCTGGCTCATTCCACCGCGGCGACTTCGCATGTAATTCACTGCTGCTTCTCATCCCTGCCTCTACTCCGAGAGGAGTCGGACCCTTGAACAGCCACGAAGGCCGATACCCTCTCCAAGCAAGAAAGGCGATGTCCCCAATAAGAACCGTGATCCCAACGGTGATATAGAACATTCCCTGTACAGACGCATAGGCCGAATAAAGAAACTTCCATAGCATTACGATAATCAAAAGTGCTCCGCCAATGATATAAATTGTATGTTTCGACGAAGATGGTTGTGTGGCTGTAACTGTTGCTTGCTCTCGTGCTTGATCATCAGAAATGATCGCTTGATTGTAAGTGTCCACACTCGATGTCTGCACAGTGTTTCCTTTGGGTTGAACCGGTTCTCTAACAGGAACGAACTCATCCGGTGGAAGAGCGGGGGTCCGTTGAGCATGCGATTTATTGTCTTGTCTAGACCTCGGTATATCTGTTCCTCCATCCTCATTAGCCAGCAGCTGCAACAGAAGCGTCTTTAATCCTTGGAGACTAAAGTGATCTTCATGACAATAATGAATCAGCTGTTGAATCCCCTTACCGGTTAATTCAGCAACTGAGGCCATGAACAAAGTCAACATACTGCCTAATCGATGCTGTAACGAATCTGTCTGGACCGCACCCTGCGTTGGAACATAACACAACCATAACGAGCCCATATCCAACGATCCTTCGACGAACATATAATCGGCATGAAGGATGTATTGTTCCGGACGCAGCATATACCGCCGACTATCGTCTAGTATCGTTACGAGTTGCATGAGAATCGTATAGTACGTCGTAAGAGACAGCTTCTCGCTACGAAGACATTGCGACAGCATTCTTTTGCCAGAGATGTTGTATCGCAATTGGATCTGAAGATCCAGCTCATGCATGTTCAGCGGAACGAATTGCGGAATCGTCGATGACTGGATCATTTTCACCTCGAGTCTCGCCATATCATTGGCCTTTAGCCCCTCCGCTTTGTCCAGGATCATCCAGGTCGAACCATCTTGAATAAATCGAACTCCAAAGTCTAACATCCTATTCCTCCTCTCACGTTAAGGCATGTATAGAAATGCGGTAACTGCACCCGGCAGTACAGCATACATAAATGGGAATTTCAGCATCTTCCCCTCTCCAAAAGATATCCACGTTCTCCGCCGAAACAGCATGATGACCACAGCAATTGCTCCTGCATATAAGACGGAATACATCAAGGATTGCATCGTAAATTGCAGGCCTGTTACCGCTCCGAGCGCTGCGAATAACTTCACATCCCCGGCTCCAACCGCTTTGAACAGATATAGTACGAATAGGATTGCAAATCCCGCTCCAGCACCATAGATTGCATATAAGAATCCAGCCCATCCTTCCGTCACGGCATGAAGCCCCAGCCCAAGAATGGCAATCGGCACTGTCAATCGATTCGGGATTTTCGAACGCGTCACATCCGTATAGAAAGCAATACCTAAATAAATGGCGCATAATACCACTACAATAATCGTCAACCCTTACCCTCCTTCATCGATTCTTGAACTTGAACCTGCATTTCCGACTTCTGACCATCGACTGTCTCAACAACAATCTGGACCGTACTTCCCTTGGTCGTATTACCCGATACACGCCATGTCCACTCTACGTTGCCTTCTGCATCTGCCGTCTTCTCACCCAAATATTTCGCCGTACTCTTACCGCTCTTATAGTAAACGACCACTTGAACCGTCTGATTCGGCTGTACCTTCACTTTGACTGTAGCATTGGATCCAGGCTTCATCGGATTCGGTTCCATCCCGACGATTTGCGGTTGACCCATTGTCCCTTCCGAACCCGTTCCCGTGCCTGCACCCGAGGTATCACCAATCCATGCCCGTTCTGCCGCTCTCGCCTGTATGACCAGCTCCTTGTCCAGGAACGGGACTCGCATCGGCATCGTATACGAAAGCTCTAGAGCAACGAAAGTTGGGGTTTTCTTCTTCAAATTCGGGAACGAAAATCGTGTCACATGAATTCGTTCCTCACGCAGCATGGCATCCTGAAGATAAGATTTAAGCAGCGGCTTCACGAGTGTATCCCCAGCGGCTTGATAGAGCGCATCTTCGGTGCGACGATATAGCTCTGTATTCTTCACCCAATCCCCAATTGGAGGTGGCAGAATCCGGTTATACGTCTGTGCTACCTCTTCCATCGTCAGCATTCCCCCGCCACCAGTCTCGGCCCCCTGTGCCGCTGCATCTCGGTCCATGACAATAGAAACAGGATACATATGAGTCGCCAGCTGTTTGACCGTATTCGAGACGGTTAATTGCAGTGCAATTGACGTATATACCATCTGGATCATATAGATCAGAAAAATAACAAAAAACAAAAAGATAGGCAGAACCATGGCAGCTTCAACCGTCATGCTCCCATGCTCTTGGCGCCGCATCTTCTTATGGAGTTGCTGTAACATGATTCGCCTCCTTTGGGAGCAAATAATGAGTTAAAAAGTTCAAAATTTGATTTATTAGCACCTGAAAGTTTTCTTAGAAAACTAACTTCGTAAGCGAGTTCTAAGGTTGCTTGAAACCTATGCTGTGCTTCCGATGCGAGTTTTTCTACGAAAAACTTTTAGGAGGAGCGGAGTTTAGGAGAAACCTAAATGAGCACCTGAAATGTTTCCGGAGGAAACATACTTCGTAAGCATATGCTGTTCGAGGTTGAATGCAAGATTCGATGCCGAATTCACTTCTTGAAAATCTTCGTGATCATGAGTCGAATGTTGAACTACCTATTAATAGGTAAAGGCTGCTTTTTTGGTAATATAGTAGCGACTCCCCTCCACTTCCCCTTGGGAGATAAACTGTGTTAATCGCAACGTCTTCATGACTCCGGGTAGGAACCACAGCCGTATGGACGCCCTTACATCCCCTTCGATTGTCGTCACCCTCTCGTTCGGATTGATTTTCGTATTGAATTGAATGACGGCCAGCATACGGGACATCATTGCTTCGTTCCGGCTGTGCAGCATGAGGAACATCCGGAGATAGTCTTTATATGTCAGACGGACAGGTACATATTTGGACATTTCGATATCCCCGTTATTCACCAATTCGAGCATATCCTGAATCGCATGTTCGACCCCATAGAGAATTGCTGCTGCTAGAATCAGAAGCGGATTACCCATCCGGCTGCATTCCACAAGTCCTTCCATTGTTCGAATCGCAAGTCGCACACTGAAAATTTCACCATAAGAAGCCGCTAGATTACTGCCCGGATGATGAAAGCCATATAGGATATATTCCAGTTCTTGACTTGGCACTTGCAGCGCATCCACCAATTGATCACTCATATTTTTCGAGGTGAAGAGGTCTTTCAGCTTCTCGGGCTCAAATCTCGTAAACCGATTCACCGCATATTCATTACGATAGAATTCATCACGCATACCAACCAACATGCCCGCCATTCCGCCATATAAGTCATCCATCATCGACATGGAATCCTTGCTCGCATCTTCGGGTTGATCATTTAGATTGGATTGACTTGCTTCCTGTTCCGCACGAGCATTGAAATTCAGATTATCATCATAAAATTGCCGTAACTGATTGAATTGCTCTTGCCCCTTCTGTGCTCCAGCTCCTACTTCTTTCAGCTTCTTCAGTAGACCAACCACTTCACCCAGCTTCGCCTTAGACTTCGCTTCCGCCTTCTTCCGCTCGGCGTCCGAACTGCGGTAGGCCTGAATAGCAGCCTCCCTTGATTGCAGGACATTAACACCACCATGCCTCACATAGGCATTCAAATAGTCATTAATTGCTTGGCTCAGTCGGATTACTGCTTGCTTCAGTGGATAGGCGCTTCCTGTAGTACTTGGTACAGCCGACGATACGATGGAATCAAAATCCTGACTTACGCGTTCAAAACGTTCAAAAGCTTGGATCTGACCTTGAACTTCGCGTTCAAATTGCTGAATGAATTCATCCGGTAGAATCAACTGATCCACCTGTTTACGTATATCTTCGATCGCCGTTGAAGTGTTACCCGGGATTTCTGGAAGCCCTCCACTCGGTGTGCGACCATTCCCTACCTGATCGTAAGCCTCTTTGTTCTGCGATCTAGCTTCAGCAATAGTTCGCTTCATTTGTTCATTAAGTGCCCTGATATCTGCAAATTTCGGAAGCACCGCTTGCAGCTTTTCTCGATGCTGCCGCTGTACACGATCCACAAGCTCTCTAAAATCACGCTTGAACGAGCGAACATCTTCCTCGTACCCTGAGGTCTCATCCGAATATGCCGGCGATTCATCTTCATCTCTCATCGAATCCGCATATTTCATCCGAACATAGTCTTCATATTGCGCGGCAATATCGACAGCTCGACTGATTGTTCCTACCATTGTATTTGCAATGCTATACTGACCATTGCCTCCAACATAGCGGACATCAAAATTGGTACGGGATACTTGCTCGCTGGCCCGCTGCTGCGCTTGAAGTACCTCATCCATCAGCTTCTCTCGCTTCTCATATTGTTTCTGGAGCGATACGAGTAAATCTGTCGTGCGTGACGCTTCCTTCATCTGCTGCGACATCGGCTTCAATCGATTAATGATTTCAAGGGTAAAGTCAATTGGCGCCTTGTATTTCATATCCTCCTGGATCTGATGCTCAAATACGGGATAGCGTCCTAACTGATTACTGCCCTCGATACTCTGTGTATCTGGAACAATATCTAATAGTCGAACAGCTGACCCTTTGAGGGATTGTATCCCGGTTGCCTGTTTCAACGAATCGGCTAGCAGTGAATTGGAATCTGTTCCGCCTTGAGCGAATAAGCCGTATTTTTCTTGTAAAATCGGATCATAACTTGACATCACTGAACGCATACCCGACTTCGCCAGCTGTTCTGTCTGGAATTGAAAAGCTGCGATTCTGGCGTAATCAATAAAAACCGCAATAAACATAAAAATAATGGCCACAATCATCATGAGAAATACCGTTACAGCTCCATGCTGCTGATCACGCAGCTCCCGAAAGGGGAGCAAAATGCTCAAGCGGTTGTTGTTCTTACGTCGCTGCTTGCGCATGTCTCTCCCCCTCATTTCCACAAATGACAAGCAATTTATTTCTTGCCTTTACTTCGCTGCTGCTCAAGCACTTCCCGTGCTTGCTCTTGGGTTACGGGCGATCCGCCTCCGCTTCCCGCATTCTTGAATTTCGTACCGTAATAGCGAACCAGCTCAACGGTTCGTATAAATTCAACGGGGTCGACAACGGAACTGCTAACCTGCGTCTGCAAAGAGACTTGTCTGCCCATCATCCATTCTAGCGGCTTAAATCGGAGCGGATTCAGAACATCCACCGTCACCGAACGTCTCCAGCCTTGGTTCTGATACTGCATCGTCCCTCGGATCGCTGCTGGAACCGCGACAGATGCGCCCGCCATCTTACGCGTAGGCAAGCTGCTCACCTCACTCCCTGAACGATGAAGTTCATAGGAAGTTCCTTGTGCCTGCCCCGTTAACCCAAATAGAACATCCAGGGTCTGATCATCCGTAAGCCGCCAATACAAGCCATCAAATTGACCATATTGGAAGGCGCCTGTCGATGCTTCTTTCGAAGAATTATCCCAGTTATACGCCGTTCGTTCCACGGACACCGATCCAATATAGACGAGGACAACTTTCTGATAGGTATAGAGACAGAAGAATAGCAGTCCAATAATGATCATGAATATAAATGGGAACAACATCGACGCCTCGACGGTGAAGCTGCCATCTTCCTGTCTCAACTTGTTAATTTGCCGTCTAAAGTTACGCATCATATCCACTTATTTCTGATACAGCTTATCCGTTTCGTCCATCGTTTTCCCCATCAACGTATCAATCAGTTCCGATATCTTATCTTTAAAAATAAGAACAATGACTACGAGCACAGCAATAATAAAGATGATCTCCACCGTCCCAAGACCTTCTTCCTCTTTCCAGACCGCCTTTAGCGATTTTCCTACATTCAACATCCTTCAACACTCCTCATCGTTATTAATCCTTTACACTCATGCACTCATCATCATGAAGATCGGGGTACATACCAATACCAGCAACAGAAAAAATACAACAACCATCGGGAACACTAACTTAGATGAGGCCTCCTCCCCGCGCACGCGGCTTACTGCTTTGCGTTTCTCCCATAGGATTCGGGACAAATCGCGCAAGGCAACGACAAATTCACCCCCTCCTCTTCGATAGTTCAGCATAATGGTGGTCGTGAAGATTGAGACTTCCTGCAAGGCACATCGTTTGCTGAACTGTTCAAAGGATTGCTGGAAGGAATACCCTCCGCTCCATTCATGGATCATCTGAATCAATTCCTTGTATAGCGGATGCGATGTTTGCGACCTCTTGCGATCCACACATAATGTGAGCGCTCGTTGAACCGTTTCCCCCGCATCTACCAGCAAAATCATCTGATTCAAGAACTCCGGCAATTCCAGCAAAATCTCATGTTCCCTGTTCTTCACACGCTTGTCCAATTCTTTCAATTGAGCCAAAGGCAGCAGTACCGCGAGCATCAGTCCTACGCCAAACCCAGCTAAGCCACCATCCGTCAGCATGGGGAGCAGACAGGCGAATATAAGCATGAAGAAGGCATAGTTCAGAATCTCTGCCATGAACAACGTACTATACAAGGCCGATACCTGACTTCCATACAACACCTGCATAGCGCGTTGGATACGGTAAAATATCGCTGGAATGCGTTCAATCCATCGACCCTCCTCGAGTAAATAAAGCATCGGAGGCGCAGCACGCAGCAATTTCAGATTTGGAACAGCCTCTGGGATTCGTTCTTTGAATCGCCCCCCTGCACGCAGGCCGCATACTCCCCAGCCAATGAGCAGCAGCACCGCCATCAATCCCCATCCTAGGATCGGCATTTCCATTCAACCTCCTTTACCAGGGGAAATATCATGTCATACACGTATATCCATAATCTTCAGAATCCAAGCACTGCAAACCACTAATCCCAACAGAACAAAAGTTGATACAACGAATCCAAACCCTTGATACATCGGTTGCATGAACTCGGGAGCGCTCATATTCAAGAAAGCAAGAAACCCAACGGGAGCCAGCATAATAATCTTGGATTCGAACTTCTTCTGGGCTACCATCACCGCAATCTCTTGTTTCACGTCCATCTTCTCCCCGATCAAATTCGACGTTCGGCGTACAACCTCGACGAGATCGCCCCCCGTACGCTTACATGCCGAGAACACTTCCGCAAAATTCGTAACATCCTCTATTCCCGCTCTCCGACTTAAATCAAGTAAAGCCTGCTCAATTGGCTCCCCATTCTCCAAGCGTGAACGGATAATGCGGAATTCCCGGATCAAATCGGTATTCGCATCGGGATACAAAAGCTGTAAGTCTTGAATCACCTCATGAAAGCTATTCTCGACGGATCTTCCTGCAGCGAGCGATGATGAAATCGAGTACAACGCCTGCTTGAATTGCAGACTAAGCTCGGTTCTACGCTTTAGTAACAAGGCTTCACGCCGGAATTTGGGATATAGCGTACCTGCGCCAAAGCACAGGATTGCAGCAACGAGATTGTGATAGAACAAGTAACCTACGATACCGAAGATCAATCCTGCCGCAACAAACGCCGTCAGCCATTGTATCCGAGACAGCTTGTACACCGTGTAGATCGTTAATCCTTCAGGCATTTGCCTATCAATCTGCACGGAGGACACTTCCAGATCAACACCGGCAACCTTCAACCGTCGTCGTCGTATCCGCTCCTGTACAACGAAAAACCCGCCTGTCGCGATCGCAGCTACCAACGCCAAAACAAGTACGTTCATCCATCTCCCCCTCTACCTTCTTAGTTGATCGACTTCGTTCAGCAGGCCTGCCATCTGAAGCTTGCTCATATCCTGTAATCCATGTCCTGTCGCACGCAGTTCACCTTTTACTTGACCGGCCTCTTCCCCCTCTTCTTGGAATCGGAATAATGGTCGTAGTACCACCTCCCCCTCCTCAAGTCCTATTACTTCGCTAATATCCATCACATGTCTGGATCGATCACGAAGACGAGAGAGGTGAACAATAATATCGATCGCAGAACAGATCTGCTGACGGACAACCTCTATTGGTAGCGGTGCACCACTTAGCACCATCGTCTCCAAGCGGCTAATCATATCCTGTGGACCGTTGCTGTGCCCGGTGGACAGGGAACCATCGTGGCCGGTATTCATCGCCTGCAGCATATCTAACGCCTCAGCCCCCCGCACTTCCCCAACAACAATTCGGTTCGGACGCATCCGCAGTGAGGATCGAATCAGATCCCGGATCGAGATTTCTCCCTTCCCTTCGGTATTCGCATTCCTCGTCTCCAAGGCAACTAGATTCGGCACGGTACGAATTTGCAGCTCCGCGGAATCCTCAATCGTAATGACCCGTTCATCGCTAGGAATATATTGAGACAACGCGTTCAAGAACGTCGTCTTCCCAGAACCCGTCCCCCCACTAATAAAAATGTTATATTTGCCGCGAACGAGCTGCTGGAGAAACTGTGCCGCCTCGTAAGTCAGTGCCCCCTTGGCGACCAGATCATCCATCGTCATTGGCTGATCCGGAAATTTCCGAATCGTCATCGTTGGCCCTTTCAGCGCAATCGGCGGCAGAACCACGTTGACACGCGATCCATCCTTGAGCCGTGCATCAACGATTGGCGACGATTCATTCACAACGCGATTCACTTGCGCAACAATCGACTGAATGATGTCTTCTAGCCGCTCCTGCGATTCAAAGACAACCTTGGCCCGTTGAACTTCCCCATCGACCTCAATAAAGATCTCCTCATGACTATTAATCATAATCTCTGTAATGCGGCGGTCCTCCACGTAAGGCTGAAGTACGTCCAAACCGCGAAACGTGTAGTACACCCGGCGAACAATTCGCTGCTTCTCCGACGCCGTCCAACTTGGAGCAAGTTCATATCTGAACACAGCTTGTTCGATCATCTTGTACAACTCGTCATCACTCGTTGAGCCGGATAAATTCAAACCCGTTCGGACGGTCTGGCGGATTGATGCTACCCATGCCTCTTGATCATCCATGCTGCATCATCCCCTCATCAGCGCATAATTTCATAACAGCGGATTGAAAGGAAGCTGCTTGCAGCAAAACATGGGGCTGCTCGATTTGTTTCCATGCGGCGATATAGGGAAGATAGGCCCCCACGCGAATGCGCGGAGAGCGAACTGCGTTCACCATTTGTCCGACAAATCTATTAACTGTAAAGCAGGTCTTATGCAGCAGAGCCGACACCTCCTGGCTCGATTGTTGAAGCTCCAAATACTGAAGCACTTGCTCCGTCTTCCATAACGCCAAGGCATCATCTTGAATGAGCCAGAAGAGCTGATCAGAACGCTCCAATGCTGCAAGAGTCCGCTCTTCTAACGCCGAATCCAAATCCATGACAACCGTATCATAGGCACCCGTCTGCAGGATCAGATCAAGCAACTGGCACGTATCCGCCTTATTCAACTGTTTCATTTCATCCAAATTATGCAGCGGCTCAAAATAATCAAAACTCATCGCCGGTCCCCTCGATTTCATCCCGTTCCATTCAGCGAGCAGTTCTTCCATGCGGCGCCCCGCCTTCAAATAATACAGGAGCTTCGACAATCGATTGTCGGAATCAACGGCCTGTGGGCTTCGACTGGGCTCCATAATGAGTGCCGAACCATTCAGCATCTCCAGACTAAGATAGAACACGCGCTGTCCCTGCAGCGTCAGCTGCTTGCATAGATTAAGCGCAAGTGTCGTCTTGCCCATCCCGGCAGCAGAGGAGTAGACCGAAATAACTTTCGTGCGCCCTGCATTGCCCCCGTTCGCCGAGCTCGAAATCCGCTCTCCGCCATAGTGTAACAATAAGGAGGAGAGGAGCACATGCAACGGCTGGTATTTACCAATCTTCTTTTCAGCCTCCGCAGCCCCCTGTCCCCTGGTGTCTTCACTTAAGATCAGAATCGGACAAGCACAATTCGCGGTACTATCCCCTGCTAGAAATGCCTCCTCCGCTAAGATGAGGTCTACCGAAGGCTCATGCTGCACGTAATATCGGAAGGATTCAAGCTGTGTGAACGACTTCATCATCACATCATGCACAAACTCCGAAGACTGCACATAATGCATGAATAGCTCCGCATATTCACGATCCGCAGAGGCCAAAACAAGGTTTAATTTCTTCATGTGATCTCCCTCCTTCCGTATCTGTTCGTCATCACATCGCCCCTACCATCTTGAGCACACCGCCAATACAACACACGACACCAATCACAACCATGAACACCGCCGTCTGAAGTTCCCATCGTTGCAACCGGAACCCTCCTTTCTCGCTGAAACGCAAAAAAACCGCCACCAACCACAGGATACCTGCGATTGATGACGGTGCTTCCGTTCATCTGCTCTATATTTAACGCCAGAATAGCACATTTATTTCCAACTGTCAAGAATGTAAGTGTGCTTTCAGTCCTTGACGATTGACTTGTCTCCCATGATGAATTTAGATGGTTTCGTTTTATTCACGGAACCAGCAAATTTGGTGTTAGAGCCAAATATACTATCCTGCGCGAACACATGAGAGATTTGGACGTGATCAGTCAGTATACTGTTCTCAATACGGCAGTTATCCACAACACAGTCTGGACCAATATATACATAAGGCCCGACTACACTTTGGGTTATTTGGGCTGAGGGGTCAATTTGTACAGGAGGGTTAATGACGACATCGGTATTTCCAAGTAAATGCTCACTGTTTCTTTCCATCTTATCCTTACTCATTTTGTAACGATTTGCGCTGAGCCAGCGTTCAGGGCTTCCTATATCAAAGAAAGGCTCTGTTGTTATGCTATAATCTACATGCTGGCCTTGATCAATCAGACTCTGCAAGGCATCAGACAATTCATACTCCCCCCGCTTGGATGGGACAAGTTGATCAAGGATACTCCATATGCCGCTGCTGAATACATATGCACCCACAATTACAAGATCAGATCGGGGGACTTTGGGCTTCTCCTCCAGACTCACAATCTTGTTATTAGAAACTTCCACTACCCCGAAATCATACGGGTTCTCCACGCGAGCGAGAAGAAGTGCGGCAGCAGATTTACCATCGCTCATCAAATCGATCAGCGGCTGAAGATCCCCTTCGATCAAATTATCGCCAAGCATCAGGAAGAAGGACTCATCCTGTATAAACGAACGGGCAATTTTCACAGCATGAGCGATGCCCAAGGCTTTTTCTTGCAGCAAGTAAGTGAGCGTTGCCCCATAAGCTTCTCCGCTGCCTAATAGCTCTCGAATACTTTCTTGTGATGTGTTCAGGACGATACCAATTTCATGAACGCCTATATTCATCATCTTATTAATAATCGATACAATAATAGGTTCACCGTTTACCGGAATCATACACTTTGGCCTTGCATAGGTGAACGGTTGAAGCCTCTTTCCTTGACCCGCACATAATATTAGTCCTTTCATAGCAGCCTCCTAAAAACCCACGCCCAACCGTAGTTATGGGCAATTCTTATTCGCAGGATCTCACTGTGCATCGCCTTATTCTTTTCTTTGTTCTAATGACAAGCACACTTAAATGACTCTACCTGCCGGTATGACGGTTGGGAGTATCAGCCAATACATACAAGCCTGCGTCTATACGTTGATAGAGCAAGCTCCTGCTATAGCCTCAAGCATCTCAACTGGGAATGTAATGGGATAAAAATGAGTATGATGATTAAAACTTTTCGTTAATTCATTGATCCGTCGCTCATCGTTTGTACACTCATGTTCCATTATATTATGTTTGTTGAGAACGATTGGAAAGGCATCCCCCCAGTCCATTCACCCAATTTTATGTACTCCTGGTTCATCAACTTCGGCCATTGAAGCAGTACTTTTAAGCCTTTGTTCGCTTGCCAATGACGTTATTTCTGCGCCATACTTAAGTTTACATACATATGAATGACATAAGGAGTGCCTATTGCTTTGAAAAAAAACTTATCTGCCTCATCTCTTCTCATTTGCATTATACTAACGTTTGTTCTTATTACTGCTGGTTGCAGTACAAATTCTACATCCGCTGACGATACCAATGCGAAAGTCGTGAAGGTCGTGGATGGCGATACACTGGATGTCGAATTCAACGGCAAAACCGAGCGTATCCGCCTCCTGCTCGTCGATACACCAGAGACGGTACATCCATCCAAGCCAGTGGAGCCTTTTGGCCCCGAAGCATCGAAGTTCGCCAAAGAAACCCTCTCGAATCAGCGCGTTAAACTGGAATTCGATGTCTCGGAACGCGATAAGTACGGACGACTGCTCGCCTATGTCTGGATCGATGGCAAGATGTTCAACGAACTGCTACTCGAAAAAGGTCTTGCCCGGGTCGCTTACGTCTACCCGCCGAATGTGAAATACGTCGATCCATTCCGCGCCATTCAATCCAAAGCGCAGAAGGCAGAGCTCGGCATCTGGAGCATCGAAAATTATGCAACGGATCGTGGATTCGATGATTCAGCAGCTAAGAAGAATAGTAAGGCTAACGAGAATTCGAAGCCTTCAACCCAAACGAAAGACAGCAACAGCTCGAAGTCAAATCAGCCTTCCATCGGCTCCTGCAAGAAGCCGACGATTAAAGGCAATATCAGTAGCAAGGGCGATAAAATCTATCATGTTCCTGGCGGTCAATCGTACGAATCGACCAAAGCAGAGGAAATGTTCTGCTCCGAGGCAGACGCCGAAGCAGCTGGCTTCCGTAAAGCGAAGCGTTAAAACACAAAAAAGATCCCCAAGTACAAAGCCGCAATTTGGCCTCTTGGGGATCTTTTGGCATTCAATTTATTTCAAAATCGCTTCAATCTCCGCTAACTCATCGCTGCTAAACTCCAAATTATTGATCGCTGCGACGTTCTCCTCCAGCTGCGGCACACGGCTCGCTCCGATCAGAACCGACGTCACGCGTCCACCGCGCAATACCCATGCCAGCGCCATTTGTGCTAAGGATTGACCACGTCTAGCCGCAATCTGCTGCAGCTTGCGTGCCTTCTCGATGACCGCTTCCGTCACGTCTTTCTTATTCAAGAAGCCGCCACGGCCTGCACGAGAATCCTGCGGAATGCCATCTAGATAACGATCCGTTAGCAGCCCTTGAGCAAGTGGCGAGAACGCAATGCTGCCTACGCCATTTTCCTCAAGTACATCTTGCAGACCATTTTCAATCCAACGATTGAACATCGAATAGGAAGGCTGGTGAATCAAGAGCGGCGTTCCTAGATCGCGTAGGATTCGAACCGCTTCCGTTGTCTGCTCGGCATTGTAATTCGAGATGCCCACATACAACGCTTTTCCTTGACGAACGATCAAATCGAGCGCAGCCATCGTCTCCTCCAGTGGTGTATCTGGGTCTGGACGATGATGGTAGAAGATATCGACATAATCCAGGTTCATCCGTTTCAAGCTCTGATCGAGGCTAGATACGAGGTATTTTTTCGAACCCCATTCCCCATACGGCCCTTCCCACATGTAATACCCAGCTTTCGTCGAAATGACCAATTCATCCCGATACGGCGCTAGATCCTTCTGCATCATCCGACCGAACATCGACTCCGCTGAACCCGGAGGCGGTCCGTAGTTATTCGCTAGATCAATGTGAGTGATGCCGAGATCAAAGGCTCTGCGCAACAGCGCTCTGCCGTTCTCCTCCGTATCCACCCCGCCGAAATTATGCCACATGCCTAGCGATACTGCAGGTAGCTTCAAACCGGATTTGCCGCATCGATTGTATTTCATCGTGCTGTAACGCTCATGATTTGCTTGATAAGTCATTGTACTTGCCTCCCATGAATCGTATTGAAGTACATGCTTCTTCAACAAAATGGTAAAGTCTCACGGAGGCAAAGTCAAATAATACCTTAGTCGCCGGAAATAATCCGGAACGTCCCCGTCCCAATCGAACCAAGATGACCTTCACGATCCGTAATTGAGCCGTAGACGGTTAACATTTTACGAGATTGATGCAATAAATCTGCGGTTACAATCAATTTCCCAGCATACATCGGCGCAACAAAATGAACATTCAGATTCGTCGTCACCGTTTTCGCACCTGGCAGAAGAGTAGCAATTAATACCCCCATCGCGTTATCCAGCAAAGAAGACAGCACACCGCCATGCACCATACCGATTAAATTCATATGATGCGATGTTGCCTCTAGACTAATGACGGCTTGTTTTGGAGACAACGACTCCAGCTGGCATCCAAGATACCCCCAGAACGTCTCCTCAGCTGCCTCCGCAATCTTCGCAATATAGGCCTCCCTTTCAGCCTCGTTCATATCCATCCTACGCACCTCCCTGCAGCCAGCCGAGCAAGCACTTGTACCGTGCTATTTCCCTTTCGGGGTCTTATTCAATTCTTCCTCCAAGAGCTTGCGGCGCAGCACTTTTCCGATAATGTTCTTCGGTAGTGATTCACGGAATTCATACAGCCGCGGCACTTTATAAGCGGCTAGACGCTCACGGCACCATGCGGTAATCTCTTGCTCTGACGTGAACTCCCCATCCCGCAGCACAATGTAGGCTTTGACCGTCTCGCCGCGGTAATCATCCGGGACACCGACCACAATCGCTTCTTTAATGCTCGGATGTTCGAAGAGCACTTCGTCGATTTCGCGCGGATATATTTTGAACCCGCCGGCGATAATGACATCCTTTTTCCGATCCACGATTGCAAAAAAACCATCCTCATCCATCGTGCCCATATCACCGGTATAGAGCCATCCGTCCTGCAGCACTTGCGCCGTCTCCTCCGGTCGCCCCCAATACCCCTTCATGACTTGCGGGCCTTTGACGAGCACTTCGCCTACCGAACCTATCGGCAATGCCTCTCCCGTTTCGGGATCGACGATTTTGGCATCCGTATCGGGCAGCGGTATGCCGATCGTTCCGATTTTACGCTTCTCCCAGACCGTATTCGCATGGGTCACAGGTGAGGCTTCCGTCAGTCCGTACCCTTCAACCAATCTGCCGCCGGACAACGCTTCGAACGTCTCCTGCACTTCAATCGGCAGCGGCGCGGATCCGCTCACGCAGGCTTTGATCGAGGACAGATCATATTTAGCAATATCCTTATGGTGGATGAGTGCAATGTACATCGTCGGTGCCCCAGGAAAAATTGTCGGTTTTAGCTTATCGATCGTCTTCAGCACTTGACTGACTTCGAATCGAGGCAGTAGGAGCAGCATGCCTCCTGAATACACACATTGGTTCAAAATTACGGTAAGACCAAATACATGGAAACACGGAAGTGCTCCGAGATAACGTTCCTGACCAAACTCGGCGCGATAGAACCATCTCGCGATTTGAAGCGTATTGGCAATGAGGTTCTTATGGGTGAGCATGGCGCCTTTGGGAACCCCCGTCGTTCCTCCGGTATATTGCAGTACGGCAAGCTCTTCATCGGCGTTCACCTGCACCATCTCAAACACGGGAGAGGCCCCCGTTAACAGCTTGCGAAATGAATGTACGGAGCTATTGTAGGTGACCGATAAATTCTGGCCGTCTTTCTTCGCTTTGATGGGATAGAGCCACTTGACTGGAACAGGCAATACATCTCTCAGTGAGGCTACAATAATATGTTGTATGGATGTCTGCGGCTTTACGGCGAGCACGCGATGATGCATGAAGTCGAGGGTAACGATCGCCTTCGCACCAGAATCCTGCATCTGATGCCGCAGCTCCCCCTCCATATAGAGGGGGTTCGTCTGAACGACTATCGCACCAATGGAGAGAATGCCGAAGTAGGCGATCACCATCTGCGGACAATTGGGCAGCATGATCGCAACGCGGTCTCCTGCCTTGATGCCTAACGTGAGTAGGGCGTTCGCGAAGCGATTCGACTCACATAACAGTTCGCCGTACGTCATTCGTTTGCCCATGAAATCGATGGCGGGACGACTCCTGAACTTCGTTGCGGAGTCGACCAGAAATTGAGCGATGTTCTGATTCGGATAATCATTCGATGGAGCGACTTCTTGCGGATAATGCCTTAACCAAACCTTGGATGAATGCAAAATTGAACACATCCCTTCCTTAATGGATTAAGACTGGTATTTCTCCCCATGAATGACCCGAGCTCCGATCGCCCGTTTAAGCTGCGTCGTGTTCACCGGGGTGTTGCGCGTCAGCTTCTTCAAGATCGACAGCTGTGTCCGAAGGATATCGCCAGACTCCAGGGTCGAGAGTGTAATCTTCGCTTCGGATTCAATCCGTTCGAATGCTTCTTGCGCGAACACCTGTGTCATTTGAATATAGTTCATCGATTCCGCCTCAGAAGACCGGGCGACCTGCTTCTCGGCGCGCAGCAGCGCACTTTCCAGTGCATAGATTTGAATCATCATATCAGCGAGACTGCTCAGAATCTCTTGCTCGGCTTCAATACGTGTTCCCACCTTCTGGATTGCAACGCCACCGGCAAACAAGAAGATTTTCTTCGCCATACTGAGCAAATGACGTTCTTGTTCAAGCACGCCGTCGAAGGTCTGCCCTGGAATGAGCTGCAGCAGCTCCGATTGTAAGGCTTCAGCCTTCTGGATAAGCGGCAGCTCACCTTTTAACGCTTTCTTCAGCAAGGTTCCTGGAATGAGGAGCCGATTGATTTCATTCGTTCCTTCGAAAATCCGATTGATCCGCGAATCCCGATAGATCCGTTCGATTTTGTACTCTTGGATGAAGCCGTAGCCGCCATGAATTTGGACGCCTTCATCAGCGACAAAGTCGAGCGCTTCCGAAGCAAATACTTTATTAATGGAGCATTCAAGTGCGTATTCCGATATCCCTTTGGCCGACTGCTTCCCTGCATCGGGACTCGTATGATCCAAATCGCTTAGAATATGATCGATGTATCCTGCCGTGCGGTAGACCATGCTCTCCATGACATACGTCGCAATGTTCATCTCTGCGAGCTTCTTCCCGATCAGCGGGAAGGAAGCAATCGGCTTGCCAAATTGGGTCCGAACATTGGCATATTTGGCCGCGATATGGATCGCTTCCTTCGCCCCGCCGAGACAGCCCGCACCAAGCTTGAACCGCCCAATGTTGAGAATGTTGAATGCAATGAGATGCCCTTTGCCTACTTCGCCAAGTAGGTTATCGACAGGGATATGCGCCTCTTCGAAAAATAACGGACGTGTCGAAGAGCCCTTGATCCCCATCTTCTTCTCTTCTGGTCCGAGGGTGAAGCCTGGTGTATCCTTCTCTACAATAAAGGCGGAGAAGTGCTGGCCATCCACCTTTGCATATACGATGAACAAATCCGCAAAACCCGCATTCGTAATAAATACCTTCGAACCGTTCAAGATGTAATGTTGACCGTCATCGGACAGCTTAGCAGTCGTCTTCGCGCCTAGCGCGTCCGAACCCGATGTCGGCTCCGTCAAGCAATAAGCCGCGATCTTCGCTCCTGTGGCTAGATCAGGCAGATAACGTTTCTTCTGCTCCGGCGTACCGAAGAATACGATTGGAAGGGTTCCAATCCCGACGTGGGCGCCAACAGATAGTGCAAAGGAGGAGGCTCCTGCGAGCACTTCATTAATAATGGTAGAGCTGACTTTATCCAGCCCAAGTCCCCCATAGATCTCCGGGATATCCGAGCTGAGCAATCCGAGCTCCCCTGCCTTGCGCATCAGCTTCACCGTCAGGTCATAGTCCAGCTTCTCCAGATGCTCATCCTGCGGTAGAACATCCGTCTGCAGGAATTGCTTGGTCGTCTCCGCGAACATGCGCTGTTCTTCGGTAAAATCTTCTGGTGTTACAATCCGATCCGGCGAAATATCTTCAATTACGAAGCTGCCGCCGATGATGCGATCGATCACTTTCCCCATCTTACTCCCTCCATGTATGCAATGTATTGAATCGATCTATTCATGTACTTCAAATACACCCGCAGCCCCCATGCCTCCGCCGATACACATCGACACGACACCAATACCGCCGCCACGTCGTTTCAGTTCATAAATTAGGCTCGCAGACAGCTTCGATCCGGTGCAGCCTAAGGGATGACCTAATGCAATGGCTCCGCCATTGACATTGACCTTCGATTCGTCCAAGCCAAGCTCTCGAATAATATGGATGCATTGTGAAGCAAATGCCTCGTTAATCTCGAACAGATCGACTTGATCGATCTCGATTCCAGCGCGTTTGAGCGCCTTCGGTATCGCCTCGACCGGGCCGATGCCCATCACTTCCGGGGCAACTCCCGCAACCGCGAAGGCACGGAATGTCGCGAGCGGTTTAAGGCCCAACTGCTCGGCTCTAGTTCTGCTCATGACGACAGCGGCCGCGGCCCCGTCGCTGGTCTGTGAAGCGTTGCCCGCTGTGACCGTTCCTCGGGCTGCGAATGCCGGCTTCAGCTTCGCAAGGACCTCTTCGGACGTATCCGGCCGTACTCCTTCATCACGATCGAACACAAACGCGTGCTCTACGAGCTGCCCGCGTTCATCTACATGACGCAGCTTCGTCTCGAGGGGGACAATCTCATCTTCGAACTTCCCTGACGCTAACGCCGCAGCCGCCTTCCGGTGACTATTCGCCGCGAAGCGATCCTGGTCCTCACGGCTAATGTTGAACTGCTTCGCCACCTGTTCAGCGGTATGCCCCATAGCCATGTATACGCCCGGCAGATCCGAGACAATCTGCGGATGCGGAGATGGTCTGAATCCCGCCATCGGCACATGACTCATACTCTCCACGCCGCCAGCAATCACGACATCCGCTTCTCCGAGCATAATGCGATCCGCCGCGAACGCGATGGATTGCAGGCCCGATGCACAGAATCGGTTAATCGTGAGTGCGGGAACCGATACGGGAAATCCCGCATATTGCGCCATAATCCGGGCGAAATTCAATCCCTGCTCCCCTTCCGGCATCGCACATCCGATGATGATATCCTCGACATCTCCTTTGGATAACCCCGGCGCTCGTTCTACGACGGCATTTAAAACCGTTTTCCCCAAATCTTCCGCCCGCGTCTGTGCCAGACTTCCTCGCTTCGCCCTTCCGACCGCGGTACGCGCGATCGATACAATGACAGCCTCCTGCATCATCGTTCACCTCACTTTCTATCGTCTCATTCCCTCTTCATCCCGTTAGTTGCGAAGCGGCTTCCCGCTCGAGAGTGTGTATTGAATCCGTTGCATCGTCTTCGGTTCGCCTGACAGACTTAAGAAGGCTTCCCGCTCCAGATCGAGCATGTATTGTTCGGATACAAGCGAGCCTGCCGGTGCATGACCGCCAGCCAGCACATGGGCAAGTTTCTTTGCGATTAAGAGATCGTGATCCGAGATGTAGCCACCTTGATGCATTTGCAGCGCACCGAGCTGCATCACGGCAGAGCCATCTTCACCAAGCACGCGAATTGGCTCTTCCGGCGGAAGGAGATATCCTCCCCGATCCATCGCCAGAACCGCTTGCTTCGCCTCATAGATTCGATAATCGGCATGCACGATGACACGATCATGCGGCTGAGCGAAATGCAAATTACGCGCATCATCACCACTTGTCGAGACTTTGGCGAGCGCGATGGTCTCGAACACTTTATTCATGAACGGCTGCAATTCTTCATCGCGGTCTTTCGCGGATCGACTGACGCGAAGCGCCATCTCTTTGCAGCCGCCGCCTGCTGGAATTAGGCCTACACCTGTCTCTACAAGTCCGAAGTACGTCTCCGCCGCGAACAAAATCTGATCCGCTGGCATACAGGCTTCGACACCTCCGCCAAGCGTCATGCGATGCGGCGCCGCGACGACAGGCTTCTCAAGACGTTTGAGCTTCAGCATCGTGTTCTGGAAGGTGCGGATGATGTTATCGACCTCATCCCATTCGCCGTCCTGTGCTTCCATGAGCAGGAGCATCAAATTAGCCCCGACGCAGAAGTTCTTGCCTTCATTCGCAAGCACAAGTCCTCGCCAATTTTTACGAACCTCATCAACACTCTGCTGAATCATCGTGAGGATATCGACGCCAATGGCATTATTCGGCGAATGGAATTCAAGACAAGCGACACCGTCGCCAAGATCAATCAAGCTGGCCCCCGGATTTCCGCGAATGACCTTCTTCTGCTGCTTCAGCTGTGCGAGGGAGATGCATTCCGGAATCACATCAATCCCTTTCCATGCCTGCTGATTGATGTAGAACAATCGGTCTTCCTGCTGCTGGTAGAACGTATCATGCCCTTGCTCCACCCATTCCTTCACCCACGCTGGAACCGTCGTCCCTTCGGCCTCCATCCGAGCAATCGAGGCTTTCACTCCAATCGCATCCCATGTCTCGAACGGCCCGAGATCCCAGTTAAACCCCCACTTCATCGCCTGATCGATTTCTAGAATGGAATCTGCAATTTCCCCGACCTTCTCTGCCGCATAGATCAACACAGGCTTCACGATATTCCAAGCAAGCTGCGAATACGTATCATTCGTTCCGAGCAGCGCGCGAATGCGTGCACGAGCGCCCTTGGCATTCTTCGCGGCTTCGAGGGATGCGGAAGTAATCTTGCGTGAAGGTTCATAGGACAACGTCTCCAATTGGAGCGCCTCAATGATGGATTTTCCGTCAGCCCCTTTTACCTTTTTATAGAACCCTTGCCCCGATTTCTCTCCGATCCATCCACGCTGAACGAGTTCCGTCAGCACATGCGGCGCCTGAAATACCGATTTCTCCACCACGGCATCATCCGGTAAATTCGAATGCACATTATTCGCAACATGCACGAACGTATCGAGGCCAACCAGGTCCAGCGTTCGGAACGTGGCACTCTTCGGTCGACCTAACGCAGGCCCTGTCACCGCATCCACTTCCTCCACGGAATATCCCCCGCGCTCCATTTCTTGAAGCGTCACGAGCAGCCCGTACGTCCCAATCCGGTTAGCAATAAAATTCGGCGTATCCTTCGCCTGCACAACACCTTTGCCAAGCCGTTTCTCTGCAAAACCCTTCATAAACGCAAGAATTTCTGGATCTGTATCCGGCCCAGGTATGATCTCCAGCAGCTTCATATACCGCGGCGGATTGAAGAAATGCGTCCCGAGAAAATGCGCACGAAGCGCTTCACCGCAATCCGCGATCATCTCGCGAATGGAAATGCCCGACGTATTCGAGCTCACGATCGTCCCCGGCTTCCAGACTTGCTCCAGCCGAGCGTAGAGCCCTTTTTTGATCGGCAATGATTCTGTTACCACTTCAATAATCCAATCCACATCCCCAAGCTGGCGCAGGTCGTCCTCGATATTCCCAATCTGAATCCTTTGCACGAATTCCGGACTATAAAGCGGTGACGGGTTCGTCTTTTTTAGCCTAGCCACCGCATCCGCTGCGAGCCTATTGCGAAATGTAGACGAGGCCGGATTCAAGTCCTTTGCCTCCTCTTCCTTCGTTCGTGATTCCGGTACTCTATCGAGCAATAAGCACGAGATGCCCACATTCGCGAGATGCGCAGCAATCGCAGCCCCCATAACGCCGGAGCCTAACACCGCTGCTCTTCGAATCATTCTTGTCATTTCGTCCATCCCTCCACTTCACTCACCACTACACTTCATCACCAAATACCGCGAGCGCCAAAATTTCCGCAATATCCATCGCCCGCACCTGCTCTTCCACGCCTTCCTGCTTCGTCCCATCCGACAACATCGTGAGACAATACGGACAGGCAGACCCAATCATTGTCGGCGATACCGCGAGCGCTTGCTCGGTTCGAGCCATATTCACCCGCTTCCCTTCCGTCTCTTCCATCCACATCCGACCCCCGCCTGCGCCGCAGCACATTCCATTCTCCCGGGACCGCTCCATTTCGAGCAGCGTGACCCCCGAAATCGCTCGTAGAATCTCTCGTGGCGGATCATACACCTCGTTGTACCGTCCGAGATAGCAAGAATCGTGATATGTGATTCGCTCTTTCAAAGCATGCTGCGGCGAAAGCGCTCCCGATTCAATTAATCTTGCGAGCAGCTCACTATGATGAATCACCTCGGCCTTCAGGCCAAAATCGGGATACTCATGCTTGAAGGTATTGTAGGTATGAGGGCACGCCGTTACGATTTTCTGCACGCCGTATTTCTCGAAGACGGCAATATTCTCCTGACATAATTGTTGGAAAAGAAGTTCATTTCCGAGCCGCCTTGGCGTATCGCCTGAGTTGCGTTCTTCATTGCCGAGGATTGCAAAATTCACATTTGCTTCCTGCATAAGTCGCACAAAGGCTTCCGTAATTCGCCGTGAGCGAATATCATATGAACCCATCGAGCCCACGAAGAACAGATATTCGAAACCCGGATTTTCCTGTACCGTTCTCACGCGCTGCTTGTTTTCGTGAGCCGAATCCGGATCGGCGCTTTTCCTTTTCGCTGCATATTCCTCGGCCCATTTCGCCCGATCCATCCGACTCATACCCCATGGATTACTCTGGCGCTCAATGTTCTGCATCGCTCGTTGGCCATCATGCGGCATACTGCCCTGCATCAGCACGAGATGGCGGCGCAGATCAATAATTTTATCCACGTGCTCGTTATCCACAGGACATTGATCTTCACAGTTCCGACAGGTAGTACATGCCCAAATCTCTTCCTCCGTCATGACATCGCCGATCAACTGGATCGAATCGGTTGATGCAGCCGGATCTGCGTGCCATGCCTGCTTCTGTGCGGACATCGTCGGTTCGATATTCACTGCGAGATGAGGTTCCGTATGAAAAGAAATCGGTGCATACTCCCCTGTCATCTTGTGCACACCGGAGCTATTGAACGCAAAAGCAGGAACCCATGCGGAGCTCGATGTCATTGCGGCGCCTTTTTCGGTTAGATGGTCGCGGAGCTTCGTAATCAGATGCATCGGTGAGAGCAATTTACCCGTACTCGCTGCTGGACACACATTGGTGCACCGACCACATTCCACACAGGCATACAGATCCAATAGCTGTTTCTGCGTGAACTGCTCAATCTGATCCACCCCGAACGTCTCAGCGTTTTCGTCCTCCAAATCGAGCCTTATGAGCCGTCCCGGCGGTCCTTTTCTCCGGAGCCAGATGTTCACAGGTCCAACGATAATATGGAAATGCTTCGACTGCGGAACATATACGAGAAAAGCAAGAATCGTAAGCAGATGCACCCACCAGCTCACTTCCATCCACACGCTGACGGCATTCGAAGAAAGGCCTGCGAATAACCAAGCTGCTGCAGAGGATAGCGGGGCGGTAAGCGATCCATCCAGATTGCTGTGAACCCGATCGAACCCTAAGAACGCTACGACCGACAACATCAAGGTACCGATAAAAAACACAACCAGACTCGGTTTAAAATCCCGTTTTAACCGCGTGAGCTTCTCTATGTACCGCCGATAGGCCGCGTAGAGGATAGCGAGCAGCACAAGTCCAACCGTTACTTCTTGCGTTAAGGTGAACCACGCTGCTTCGAACCAAGGAATTCCCCCTCCCGCCACACCTTTGACCAGAATGTCGAGCGCTCCAAATTGCACAATAATGAAACCGTAGAAAATGACAACGTGCATCACCCCACTGCGCCAATCCTTGAGCAGCTTGGATTGACCAAAGACCTGTGCTGCAAATCCATTACGCGCCGCATTTTCGCGGGTCTGCTGTTCCATCCGTTTGCCGAGCCGGATATATTGCCATCGCCTGTACACGACCACGCCGAAAAGTGAAGCCGCATAGGCAGCTACTGCTATCGCGATCAGCAGGCGCACAATGGATGGGTTCATAGGCTATCCCTCCCTCTTTTTTGCTCCCAAGTGGTCTGTCGTCACGTTTGCGATCCTCAATACTTGTATATGTCCAGTAAGATTGAAAAATGAATTTGGATAAGCGGTATTTTAGCAGTGTTCAATTAATAAACTTACGAAGAGGATGTTACTCTCGGCTGAGGCGATGAAGGCGAAAGGAGAACATAGGATGAATATTTGGGTATTGCTTAAACAGACGTTTGATACCGAGGAGAAAATTGTGCTCACGGGCGGCGGGATTTCCGAGGCTGGTGTGAAATGGATCATCAATCCTTATGATGAATATGCCGTTGAGGAGGCGATTCGCCTTGTCGAGCAACATGGCGGCAAGGTGAACCTACTATCGGTAGGACCTGAACGAGCCGGGGAAGCCCTTCGTACAGCGTTAGCGATGGGGGCCGATGAAGCTGTGCTGATTCATGATCCACGAATCCCACAGGATGAGTGGGCAATCGCCAAAGTGCTCTCTGCGTTCTTAGCCGATCAAGGGGCAGATCTGATCCTCGGGGGCAATTTCTCCGTTGACAACGGTGCAGGGCAAGTGGCGATTCGGATCGCGGAGCAGCTCGGCCTACCGCATATTGGATCGATTACAAAGCTGGATATTTCAGCGGCGGGAGAGGCAGTCGTTCATCGCGATGCGGAAGGGGATACGGAGATTATCGATGTTCAGCTGCCTGCACTCTTCACGGCGCAGCAGGGGTTGAACGAGCCGCGCTATCCGACGCTGCCGGGCATTATGAAGGCGAAGAAGAAACCGTTCAGGTTGCTGTCACTGGACGATATACCAGGCATTTCGCCGCAGGAACTTGAAGTTCGAACGACGAGGGTATCGTTATCCTTGCCTCCGTCAAGACAGGCAGGGGTTATCCTGCAAGGCGATCTAGCAGCTCAAGTCGCGGACCTCATCCGTCGATTGCGCCAAGACGCCAAAGTGATCTAGGAGGGAAGAACATGAGTCGTACAATCCTTACATTCGCAGAAATTCGAAATCACGAGCTGCGTCAGGTTGCCTTAGAAGAGGTCAGCGCGGCAGTGAAAATCGCGGGGACCGCGCCTACGGAGATTGCAAGCTGCCTGCTCGTTCCGGTTGATACATCGCTAGATATTCTAGAGCGCTATGCCGGAAGTCTCTTCGCGTATGGCGCGAATCGAGTATATGTGTTGAAGCATGCGGACTTTGCAGCATATCATGCAGAGCTTTATCTGGGCGCAGTGCAGCATGTCGTGTCCACGGCGAATCCGGAGTTCATCATTTTCGGTCATACTTCGGTCGGCCGTGATCTTGCTCCACGTCTAGCTTCAACGCTGCAAGCCGGACAAATCTCAGATGTAACGGCGATTCAGCACGAGGATGGCAAGCTGCTCTGCACGCGTCCGCTCTATGCCGGCAAAGCGGTAGAACAACGTGCCTTTACCGGAACATCGGCAGCCCCTTCGATAATCACGATTCGGCCAAATAATATTCCGCTCAGTGCGCCAGACTCTTCCCGCTCCGGTGAAGTGATCGAGGTTGCATTCGCCCCGCCATCCTTGCGTACCATCGTTCGCGATGTCGTTCGCAAGACAAGCGGTACGCTCGACCTGTCCGAAGCCAAGATCATCGTCTCCGGCGGACGCGGCGTGAAGAGCGCTGACGGTTTCAAGCCGCTCGAAGAGCTCGCTTCCGTCTTGAACGGGGCCGTTGGCGCATCGCGGGGCGCCTGCGACGCGGGCTACTGCGATTATGGCCTGCAGATCGGCCAGACCGGCAAGGTCGTGACGCCGGAGATCTACATCGCCTGCGGCATCAGCGGAGCAATCCAGCATCTTGCGGGGATGAGCGGATCGCGCGTCATTATCGCGGTGAACAAAGACCCCGAAGCGCCGATCTTCAAGGTCGCCGATTACGGCATCGTCGGGGATCTCTTCGAAGTAGTACCGCTGCTGACTACGGCGTTCCGTGAGTTTCTGGAGCATGAGGCATAAACCATCAACCGTTGAGCGTGATTTGCGGACAATCAATCCGTTATTCACCCGTTTTTGATGTGCAAATCTACTTTCACGGACCGTGAATCCGTTATTCGTCAAAAACATTGCTTATTCTGGCACAAATCACCTAAATAACGGATTTATGGTCCTCGGAAAGCCGTTTATCACGAATAATCCATGGCATAGCGGATCGTAGGTCCGTACGCCAGCCTGTACACTTAGACGATATAGCATCGCCCTCGCCCACTATGCTATTGCAGTAAAAAAAGCATGGCTGATTCCCTCAGCCACGCTTCTCTATTTTCGTCAAACCCTGCATTATATGGTTACCGCGCCAAATCCCCCGTCGACTCGGATCAACGTCCCTGTAACAAAGCTGGATGCCGCTTCGGAGGCAAGCCATACGACGGCGCCTTGCAGTTCTTTCGGATCGCCAAAACGGTTCATCGGCGTATGGCTCATGATAGAAGCGACACGCTCGGGGGACAGAATCGAACGATTCTGCTCCGCAGGGAAAAACCCCGGTACGATCGCATTGACCCGTATCTTGTTAGGAGCGAACTCTCGAGCAAGGTATTGCGTCATGCTGTTCAACGCTGACTTGGATGCGGAATAAGAAAATACGCGTGACAGCGGCGGTCCGGATGAAACGGAGCTGATGTTGATAATGCTGCCCCCCATTCCTCCATCGATCATCGCCTTACCGAATACCTGACAGGCCAACATCACGCTCTTGGCGTTGACATCCATAATCCGGTCCCATTCTTCTTCGGTAATCTCGAAGAACGGTGTTGCACTGTTCACTCCTGCCGTATTCAGCAATATATCGACGCGACCCGTCCATAGGACAATTTCTTGCAACGCCTGCTGTAATTCCGTCTTACTGACGGCATCCGCATTGAATATCCTACCCTTACCTGTATCCAGTAGCGGCTGAAGGTCTGTGACAGCTTTGTCCGGATTGCGGACGACCAGAGCCACATGAGCCCCGTGGGCGACTAACGCTTCAGCCATCACGCGGCCCAAGGTACTGCCTGCTCCAATCACGACCGCCGTCCGTCCAGACAAATCAAATAATGGTGATGGTGCTTGGAATGGCATTGGAACGAACTCCTCCTTTACATGGCTCGTCTTCTCGACCGTAAGGTTCACTCGCGATGCGACGATGACGCCTGCCATATGCCTTTACGGTATGCCTCCGGACTGCACCCGGCAACTGCCTTGAACAATCGGCTAAAGTGTGCCAGATGGCGGAAACCGACCATTCGGCTGATATCCGATACCGAGTAGCTTGGCTTCAGTCGAAACCAGATTTTCGCCTGATTGATGCGGCGATTGTACAAATATTTAAACACCGTTGTGCCTGTCACTTCCTTGAACAAATTGGACAAATACGGTTTCGACAAATGGAGCGATGAGGCGATTGCCTCGAGTGTAATCTCTTCCGCATAATGATCCTCAAGAAACGAAATCACGCGTTGGACGTATCGTTCTTTCTCTGAGCGATGCTCACGTTCGTACACATGCTTACTGCATAATCCACCGACAAAGTGCATCAATTCCATGAATCGCAGCGAAAAACGATCATAGGCCGCATGAACAACCGGATCTCTCCGATGCCTATACAAGTCGTTCATCTCGGTGAGTAGTCGGTCGAATTCCTCTTGATCCCGCTCATTCAAATGTAAGCGGATGTTGCTCAGTTCCTCAAACGGCCGCAGTAGTTCCGCTGCCTTATTCGGCTGAAGAACGGTCGTCAAATACGACGGGTCAAAATGGATGATCGTTCGCACATAAGGGACATGAGGCACAGGATTCGGACAATGGAGCGTCATGCCATGCATTAAGATAAGATCGCCAGAGGCAAGCGTCATGATCTTGTCCCCAATCAGATACGTGCATTCCCCGGTATGAAAATAATACACTTCGTAAAAAGCATGAGAGTGAAAAACTCCGTCAATCGGCAGCGAATTGCGGTACATGAGCTCGATCGGCTCCTGCAATTGCATGTTTTGCGACACAGAATCAACCTCCAGAAGCGCGCTAGGCGTCGGTTTGCAAGTGGTTCACGTTGTTGTAATGATTCTACCACACGACAGCCTTTTCGGTTAGAGGACGATCACGCTCATGGTGCCTTAATGCCGTTCATGAATTCTACTTGATCACAACCGCGATATTCTGCGCTTGGATGCACAGTTCTGCCGCCTTGAACGCATGTTCCTGCGTCATCGCGTTCTCGGTTCGGTTCAGACAATCGAGAATAAGCTCCCCGAAAAAGGGAAAGCCGACCTGACCGGCCACGGCAAAATGATATTCTCCTTCATGGTTCGCCATGAATACGTGATCCCCTCGCGGATCGCGCGCCACATCGATATATTTACGAAGCTCGATATAGCCGTCCGTGCCAAGCACGATCGCTCTGCCGTCTCCCCAAGTGCCAAGACCATTTGGCGTAAACCAATCGACGCGAAAATAGTTCGTCGCCCCATTGTCGCCGATCAACGTTGCATCGCCGTAATCCTCCAGCTCGGGATAATCCGGGTTATTGTAGTTCGCCACCTTGCTGTGTGCAACGCGGGCATCCTTGCAGCCGGCATAATACAAAAATTGCTCTACCTGATGGCTGCCAATATCACAGAGAATTCCTCCGTATTGCGCTTTTCGAAAGAACCAATCCGGACGCGAAGCGGCGTTCAACCGATGAGGACCCGTGCCGATCACCTGTAGCACTTTACCGATTGCACCGTCTTGAATGAGTTGCCCCGCATAAATGGAGCTCTCTGAGTGGAGCCGCTCACTATAATAGACCATATATTTGCAGCCCGTCTCCAGCACCTTGGCGCGTGCCGACGCGATCTGCTCCAGCGTCGTAAACGGCGTCTTGTCGGTAAAATAATCTTTGCCGTGGTCCATGACCATCAGCCCGAGTGCGCACCGTTCGGAAGGAATCGCCGCCGCCGCGACGAGCCGAACCTCTTCGTCGTGCAAAATAACGTCTAGCGAAGACGCCGCCTGAACCTGCGGATACGTGCGGCAAAACGCAGCTACCTTCAATGGGTCAGGATCGTACACCCATTTGAGTGTACCACCCGCTTCAATTAGCCCATTGCACTGGCCATAGATATGGCCATGATCGAGCGCTGCCGCGGCGAATACAAATTCACCAGGGCCGCATACCGGTTCCGGCTTTGCGGTCGTCGGGGCGTAAGTCATGCCGTCTTTGTTCTGAAACCGAGGCGTTCCTATCGTTTCTGTCATCCCATCATCCCCTCCCCTTCTTGGCACGGCTTAACACTTGCTGAAACACGCCGCCGAAATAATGCTCGATATCGCGACGAATGTCGTTCTCGCTCACCAGCCAGCGGTCTTGATGCAGTCGAGCATATTTGTTGTACAACACGCCCGTGATCACGGAACGTGAATGGTCCCATTTATTAACGAGCTGCTCCAGCACTCGACAATCGGAGTGCTGCGGGATGTAGCTTGTGCCGAGCAGCTCTGTGCGGAATGACGTCATCTCCCGGATCATCGATTCCGTATGCAGGAACCACCAGCACCCGAAAATCGTCAAGTTGCGGAACTTCCGCGCCAAGACGGCTAATTCATGTTGGTTCTCCCGCGCCAGCACAGTCACAAGCAACTGCAGCTCCGGGTAGCGTAAGCACAGCCGTTCCAGCAGGCCAAGGTCGGCCTGCATACTCATGTCACCGGCAAGGCGCAGGGCTGGATTCACTTGTCGGCGAACGCCGACCATCAGCGCCAGCGGTAGACCAAGCTCGCGGCAGACCGGCACGACGGCTCCGTCGAGCAGCGCTGTTAACGCGTCCCCCTCAACGGGATACTGGATGTCGCCCGGTAGCGACGCCATGATATATAAGGCACCGATGCGAGTACACCAATCGCGCAGAAAGCGCCGGACTTCAACAAGCGTCTCCTCTTGGAAGAATGCCGATGGATCGTCTGTTGGAACATCATAGCCAAGGTTGCGCAGTTCAACCGCTGCTGACGACGGATCGAGCAACAGCTTGTCGATGCGCAGCGCGGCCTGGAAGCGCGTATCGGTGCAACCGCTGCCTTCTAGCCATACCGCTCGTTCAACGGGATCAAACGGGTCGTTCGTCATGACGAGCGACTTCACTCTAGCTGTGGCGAGCACATCGTCCACTTGTGCAGCAGCCGTCTTTCCCGCCCAGGCAGCGCGGTAAGCGTCCAGGTCGCGACCGTAGACGGACGGCGATAAGCCAAGCCGGTTGAGTGCAGTAACGACACCGGACGCCGCTTCGCTTACAGGCATGCGGTCGACGAATAAGGCTTGCCAGACTTTATCGGCTCTGCCCGCATCATCCAAGGACCAGAATTCGTCGTATGATAATTCGCCTTGGCGGAAATACTCCGCCGTCAAATAATGATACACAAGCAACTGATCAACGCCCCACAGCAGCCGCTCCTCGAAATCAGCAGCATACAAATGGGTATGAATATCGATAACCGACGTCTCCGAAACGATATGCCGTACCGTTTTCTCTAGCTCAGTTAACGTTTCGATCGGCGCATCCGGTCGACGCGATACGTTAGCATACGTAGGATCAGCATAGGTCGCAGAATGTTGTTCCATCTTGGCCTTCCCCCTTTGTGAGCATGCTATTGGAAGATATTCTTTTCGCAAGTTTTACAACGGCAACCGCTTTTTAGAACGTGCCTTTCAAATTAGCCGGCGCCGTACCGCTCGAAACCGACGCTTCTGGCTTACGATACCTTGACGATGCGATACGTTTGCGCAGCTCTGATTCATATAAGTCTTCATTCAACGGAAGCTCGACCCAGTCATCGAGCCAAGTCGACAAATGCATCGCATTGGAGATGGTCAGGCCGTGAATGCCTTCCTCGCCCGGAGCGATAAGCGCCGTGCCGTTTCGGATGGCGTCGACGAAATTTTGCATAATGCCCGCGTGCTCTGAGCTTGTGCCATGAATCGGAACTTCGCATTTCCAATGCTCCGGCGATCCGAACGCTCCGCGGTAGCGGGCATTAAAGTCACGCTCCGACTCGCGCAGTCGCCAGAACGTCAATCGTCCGTCTTCGATGACGATTTTGCCTCGGTCGCCTGTCACTTCGAATCGGTTCGTCCCTGGCGCTTCGCCCGTCGTCGTGATGAATACACCCGTTCCGCCGTTCGCGTATTCTACATAAGCGGTGACGTCATCTTCGACTTCAATGTCACGGTGTTTGCCGAAGTGGCAGAAAGCGCGAATCCGTACCGGCATTAATCCTGTCGTCCATTGCCATAGATCAAGCTGGTGCGGACATTGATTGATAAGAACCCCGCCGCCTTCGCCGCCCCAGGTAGCCCGCCATGAACCGGAGTCGTAATAGCTTTGCGACCGATACCAGCTCGTGATGATCCAGTTCGTGCGACGGATTTCGCCAAGCTCACCATCTGCAATCAGTTCGCGTAGCTTCCGGTACAGCGGATTCGTCCGCTGATTGTACACGATGCCGAACACACGACCGCTTGCTGCCGCAGCTTCGTTCATCTCACGCACCTGTTTTGTATAGACACCTGCAGGCTTCTCGATCAAGACGTGCATCCCTTGGGCCAAAGCACGCTGCGCCTCCACCGGATGATCGTAATGCGGCGTTGCTACAATGACGGCATCCACATCGCCAGATGCCAGCATCGCCTCTGAATCCGCATATACGGCTACCCCCGAATAAGTTTCCGCCGCCCAAGCGCGTTTTTCGGCATCGCCATCGCTAATCGCCGCTAATACCGCACCTTTGATCGTGCCTGACTTTATATGATTCGCATGGCTCGCTCCCATGTTGCCGATGCCGATAATTCCAATTCGAACGTCACTCATATCGTTTTCTCCTCTCATTTATGGCTGACTCGACCTCGTATCATTACCATTGTCGTTTCGTTTATATCTGCATTTCATATCTATTTCGGCTGCAGCTCACTCAAGCTCTTCCCACCAAGTCCTCATTTGCTGGGCATATAAGCTTAACATCGTTTTCGAATCGTACGCTTCGCTGAAGTCTTCAACCCCGAGCCAGCCGTCGTAACCAACGGCTTTCAGATCGGCTAATACCCGCTTCCACGGTACCATGCCCGACGCGATCGGCCTCCAGGAACCCGACCAAGCAATCGGATTCAATGGCTCTGCCTCCTGGCCGCCATGCTCCGCTTGCGGCAAATTCGGATGCTCCACGCCGCTGGCATCCTTCGCAACAGGCCTCCAGCCCGCGTTTTTGACATGGACATGAGCTAGATATGGACCTAGCAACTCCATGCCCATCCGGTAATTCTCAAAGCCCTCGTGCACCATATTGCCTGGATCGTACAGTACACCGACCTTATCGGGGTTAAGTCCTTGTACGAGCCGGTAGGCTGCACTTGCGCTTGGCGCAATCGTAAAATGATGCGTCTCCACAAGCGCCTTAATGCCATACTCACCGGCAAGTTCCTCAACCGCCTTCAAATAACTGACCGCGTCTTGAAGCATCTCGTTGTAATTCCGTGTACCGTTATAGAAAGGAACGCCAACGCGGACCATCGACGCGCCAAGCTGCACAGCAAGCTTGAACATCGCCTCCGTTCCCTCCAAATCGCCGCATGTGAGGTACGGCGTTAGTGCGATCGATTGCAGCCCATAACGGTTAGCAGCGCTGCTAAATACCGAGAGCTGCTCGGCGGTAGCGCGGGGATCGATCGTACTCAGATTATTGCCCCAGAATGAAGGAGGGCCTTGAAGTTGGGTATCTTGCGGCTGCTCCTTACAGCGCCATTCCAAACCTTGAATGCCTGCCGCCGATGCGGCTTTGGCAAGTTCCTCCGGCGTTAAATCAGGCGTTGCGACTGTAAATACGGATAATTTCATATTAATGGCCTCCTCGCTTTATCTTCTCGACCGTCTCCCAGATGCCGTTCAAATACGCAGCCCCCAATGCGCGGTCGTACAAGCCGTAACCAGGGCGTCCTTGCTCTCCCCAGATCATCCTGCCGTGATCGGGGCGCAGCGGCCCATCGAATCCGGTATCCCATAGCGCCTCAAGCACGCGCACCATATCAATTGAGCCGTCCGTCGAACGGTGCGACGATTCCTGGAAGGAACGAGCGCCGGTGCGAAGAATATTGCGCGTATGGGTAAAATGTATCCTTCCCTGGTCCCCGAAATAACGAATAATCTCGATCAGATCATTATCGGGATCGGCACCAAGCGAACCAGAGCAGAACGTGATGCCGTTGGCGGGACTGTCAATATGGTCTACAAGCCTACGCAGCTGCCGCATATTGCCGACAATCCGAGGCAACCCGAATATTGGCCACGGCGGATCGTCGGGATGGATCGCCATTTTCACACCGGCCTCTTCGGCTACGGGAATGACCCACTCCAGAAAATAGGCCAGATTAGCCCACAATTCGTCTTCGCTCATACCGCGGTACTGCTCCAGTAAATGCTGCATTTCCTCCTTCGTATAGCTGGCATCCCAGCCAGGTAGCGACAAATCGCCTTGCGCCGGATTCATGCGTTGTATCTTTTCCTCTTCGAACGTGAGCGTCGTTGAGCCATCCGGAAGCGTAAAGGCCAGATCGGAACGCGTCCAGTCGAACACCGGCATAAAATTGTAGCAAACAACCGGTACGCCCGCCTCACCTAATCGCCGAATCGTTTGACTGTAATTTTCAATCAACTGGTCGCGATTTGGCTTCCCAAGCTTAATATCTTCATGAACAGGAACGCTCTCAACGACCGCAAGCTTCATGCCGTGCAACTCGATTTCGGATATCAATGCAGCGATCGCCTCATGCGGCCACACTTCACCGACAGGAACATCGTACACAGCCGACACGATGCCGTTGACGCCTGGAATTTGCCGAATTTGCGCCAATTTCACAGGATCGTTGCCTCCGAACCAACGAAACGTCATTTCCATGGACAACACCTCTTTCAAACCCGTCTTTGTATATCGCTTCGTGTACGTTTTCGTTTGATTCCGGTTAATTCAGCCCCATTGTAGCACAGGAAATTTAACGCTTTGACGCTTTTCCCTATGATCTTAACCACAGTCAAATAAACTGGCAAAGTTCAACGTTTCGGTCAACAAGGAAGAGCAATGCGTACATATGACGCATTCAATTTCCATGCATTCGCCACAAGCAAAAAAGAGCAACCCGCCAACAGCAGATTACTCCTTCAACCAAACATCTATTCTTTTCGGACCATCATAGGCATCATCCATCACACGGTAGCGCATTGCATTCACGCCAGTTACGGAAACCACGAATCGTTATGATGTATTTCAGACAACATAGCCCCACTCATATCACCCAATTCTTAATCTATCATGGAAATATGCACGAACTTTGAAGGAAGAGAGCCTGAAAGGCGGATAGATGCCACTCTATCCTGCAGGCATCCACTATAGTCACGATCTGATATCCATTTAGCCCTCCTATCCTGCAGCAATCCAACATAGCAAAAAAGCGCGACTAAACAATGCAGCCGCGCACCCGATCATCATAAATACTAATTTCTTCTGGATTATACAAAGATAAAAGCCATTACTCTATCACACACTCTCAACCACCATACCTTCATAGAAATCCCTCTCTCCCACTGCCCTACCCACAAAACAGGCCGTCCTTGAAGGACGGCCCATGGGTTGACGATATCTCGCTCAGCGATTAGCACCTAGAGAGGGGAATCTCCTGGAAGAGTCTACGTCCGGCATTTGGTAGCCCATTGCATCCATCCAATCTTATCTTAGCAATGGGCGGACAAGAGCCGGCTGAAAGGAGATCCCCTCACCCCTGCCCTACCCACAACACAGGCCGTCCTTTAAGGACGGCCCCTCGGGTTACGAGATCTCGCTCAGCGATTAGCACCTATAGGTGGAGAGGGGAATCTCCTGGAAGAGTCTACGTCCGGCATTTGGTAGCCCATTGCATCCACCCAATCTCATCTTAGCAATGGGCGGACAAGAGCCGGCTGAAAGGAGATCCCCTCCCACACTCTTGTGCATAATCGCCCCCAAGATATGGTCAACCCCCACCCCGCCCTTAACAGACGGCCTACTCCATATTGAACTTATACCCATATCCCCTTACCGTCTGAAGCATCTTCGGATTGCTAGGATCAAGCTCTATTTTCCTACGCAAATTGCTCATATGGACCATTACAGTCCGCTCATCACTGTCATTACCTTGCCCCCAGATCGTATCGAACAAATGAGAGACGCTATAGACACGGTTCGGATTCTGAAGGAGATACATGAGTAGCTGACGCTCCTTCACGAATAACGACACGCTGCTTCCATTCACCCGCACCTCTACGGTGCGCATATCAATCTCCAGATGTCCGTGACGCCATAGACTCGCCTTCTCTTCGACCTCACGCTTCATCGCGGACCGGCGCAAGTTCGACTTGACCCGCGCGACCATCACCGTCGGATTGAACGGCTTTGTTATATAATCATTGCCGCCCAAGTCGAGCCCGTTCACTATGTCCTCATTATCTCGCTTGCAGCTGATGAAAATGATAGGAACGTCCGATATCAGACGCACCTGATTGCATACATCCATTCCACTCATCCCTGGCAGCAAGATATCGAGCAGGATCAGATCCGGCTTCTCCGAAGTTACCAATTCCAGCCCTTGCTCCCCGCTCATCGAATGAATGACGTGATAGCCTTCCCGCTCCAGGTATAACCCCATTAGTTCTCCAATTTCTTGATCATCTTCAATGACTAAAATCGTCTGCTCTGCCATCTGCCTTCCCCTCCAACCTCATCTGCTCTTCCTGGAGCAAAGGAATTGTAAAATACACGTCGCTGCCTTCGCCTAGCATACTGCACATCTGGATCGTACCCTCGTGATAAGCGACAATCTCTTTGCAAATAGATAACCCCAGGCCTGCACCCTTCTTACCCGATCGCCGACTGGCACTCCCCCGATAGAAACGGTCAAACAAATGAGGAATCTCCTCTTCCGCCATGCCTCTGCCGGTATCGATAATATGAACCGTAAAATCCATCGTATCCACCTGGACAAGGATTTGAATTTTCCCTCCAGGGTCCGTATGATACTTCGCATTGTACAGCAAGTTCGAGACAACTTGTTCAATTCGAACAGGATCCAAATGGGCTGCGGCCTTCTCCTGCTCCGCATGATCCCCCTGAACTTCAAATGTATAGTCATACTCCACCAGATCAAATTTATATTTATCGTACAATTTCCGTAGGAAAGGAGTAATCTGCGTTTCTCTACGATCGAATGTAATCTGTCCCGCTTCAAGCTTCGATAACTCGAACAAATCTGCGATGAGCCGATCCAGATATAACGTTTTCTCAAAAATAATTTTCATATATTTCGGCTCTCCGGGTGGTACAACCCCGTCCATCATTGCTTTAACATAGCCTTGGATCGACGTCAGCGGGGTTCCGAGCTCATGCGAAATATTCGACAACAGATGTCTTCTCGACTGCTCCAATTGACTAAGAGAATTGTTAGCATGCGTCAACTCGGCATTAGATTGTTCCAGTTCAAGCGTCCTACGCCGAATATTGGTCGCCAGCGTCTGGTTCCATTCACCAAGTTCCTGCGAGAGCCGCTCGGACTGTTCGAAGGATGAAGAAAATTGATGCGCTAGCAGGATCCCCTGCAAAATAAGCCCTAGAAACATCCCCAATGACAATACGTCTGCGAACCCGAACATCGTCTTATAATAGAGCAGTTCGCTAATCACACACGGTACGATGATGAGAATCGTGGCGAGATGCAGCTTCGCTCCTTGAATACCGTGTCCAACAGCCATCCCGCTTAGATACAACCAATATACGGTAACAACGACAAAAACCATCAGATACAGAGGTAGCGTCTGCGTAAATAGGAGTGCCGGCGTGAGAATGACGATTAAGCTAAGCACAAGATGAATCCCGATGACGATGGATGCAACCCACCGATTCAGGTACTTCTTAAATTGATTCTGGATATAACAAGTAAAGAAAATCACACCACTATAAGCCGTCAAATATTCAAGCTTAACCGCCATTTCCCATGGCAGTTCTGGAAAGAAAGATATGATCATCGACTGCCCCAATAGAAGTGCACGCAAACCGATAACGATACAAGTCAACCCGAAGTATAGAGGCGACTTGTTCTTGCTGCGCTGTAAAAAAAATAAGATATGGTACAAACCGAACACCAGCAGCGTACCAGAAAAGAACACCTCATACGCGATGCTTGCCTCACGCTTACTCGTGATCACTTCGGGATCGCCAAGCTCAATACGCTCCCAGATCCCCGCCTTCCGCTGCACGAAGCTCGATACCTGGATGACAACCTCAAGTTCGGATTGATTCGGTTGAAAAGAAGCCATCTTCGCATAATTTCTCGGCACCGATGCCTCGGCATTCGGACCAACCGTCCCGTTCTCCAATACAAGCTCGCCATTCACCCACAGCTTGTACGCCGTAGCAACGCCGTGTACATAGATCGACTTCATCCGTCCGAGCTCAGCAGGCGGTAACTGTACAACGAGCCGGTAGGTGGCATAACCTTGGTTGGATAACGCCTGATTTCCCAACGAATAATTGGTCCAGGTGTCTGGCACTTGCGCTAACACCGGCTTAGGCAGTGCTGTCAGCTCCTTAAATCGCTGGGGTTCAATCAACGACTGCCAATAAAATAACCATTCTCCGTTCAAAGGCAGTACACGGTCCCTGGCGTGCATCCAATTCTGCGCGTCGAGCACACCATTTCTCGCTGTAGGCGCGGTATCATCATTGGCTGCCGATGACGAATCCGCAGCAAGCACGGTCTCCCCACCCCATAAGCCAAACACAAATATCCCTATCATGAACCAACTTCGTATCGATCGCATTCCATCAGATCCTTCATATCAAGTCGTGAACAATTCATTACATAATTCACCATTTCTTGATAAAATCCTGCATGATCTGACGGGGCCCGAGATTAGCGTGCGCTCCTCCATCTGCGTAAGAGCAGCACGACCCCATATCCACATGCGACGAGCAGCACGCCGACCGAGTCCATCCCGACGTCAATCGCATGCCCTGTCCGCCCTTCGACAAAAGATTGATGCCATTCATCGGAAGCCGCATAGAGCACAGAAAGCACCGCTCCAAGTGGAATCGCGAAGCTTCGAAAACGCTTGGTAGCTCGTAATGTCTTGATCCATAGTAAAGTAAGCAGGGCATATTCCGCGATATGACCCCCTTTACGAATAATAAATTCGATGAAGTCATATGGCTCTTTCCACGTCACAAGCCCACCGTCATATGTAAATTCGATATGCGGCATCCATCGATCCACGACCGATTGCGGAATCCATTTCGCGAGCATCGGACGAATGTCCTGCTCTTGATACGGTTCGGCCGATTTGTAGAAAATGAACCCCATCCATAACACCGTCAAAATGAGCCAAATCATAAAAGATCTACGATTGCGTAGCACCATGCTGCACCCCTTTACAATAAATAAGTCTATATAAGATTACCCCACAAAGTGGTGCTTTGTCTTCGGAGTGGTTCAAGTACTTTGCGGGGGCCCCGAAACCTAAGAACAAGAAAAAAACATGCCAAGGAAGTTCGTTGACATGTTCGTGAAGTTCATTTGTATCTTATGCAATTATGCTTGCGATAGCACCGAGGAGATCAATTCGCGCTCTTGAACTTGCGCATGAATTAGATCCACGACATTCCCCATACATTTACAAATGTAATCTTTACGGCAGATCGGGCAAGGTGTCGTGTGCAAGCGGCTGATGTTTTTAACCGTCCATTCCGGGTATCTATTGTAGAACATTCTGCATTTAATACCATCCTGCAGTTCAACAACAAATTGGTAAAGGCCTTCTTTTTCGTTATAATCGGAAAGTTTGAAATCAATTACTCTAGGAATGTACGCCATAGGACCACCTTTTTAAATAAGAAATTTTTAACGAGTTTACCGATACTCTATGATAAAGAAAAATGCGTCACGTGTCAAATACAGCTATTTGCCATTTACGATGACATAATCTTTATTCGTCATATGAAATTTGTCATTCATCCCTGATGTCATGTACACTTTCTTATCCTTCGTAATAAATATCGCTTCTGTATTCTCCATATTCTCTACGAATTTCATACCCTCTTCTTTGCCTAGTGCGAACAAGGTGGTGGACAAGGCATCCGCATCAATCGAATGATCCGTTACGATGGAGACGCTGTTCAGATCATTGACAACCGGATAGCCTGTCTTCGTATCGAGGATATGATGGTATTGTACGCCGTTCTCGATAAAATAACGCTCATAGATCCCTGAGGTAACGACCGTCTGATTCTGGACACGCATGCTTCCAATCTGGTTGCCTCGGCTATCGTTCGGATCTTGAATACCGATCGTCCAGAAATTATTGCCCGGCTTCACGCCTAGAGCATAGATATTACCGCTCAAATCGATGATCGCATTCGGCATCTTGCGTTCTACGAGATAGTCAGCAATCCGATCTGCAGCATATCCCTTCGCAATGCCTCCTAGATCGAGTGCCATCCCCTCCTGTGCAAGTTTGATCGTCTTATTCTTCTCATCTAGTATCAAATTCTTGTAATCCACGTGCTTGAGCGCATCGTCAATTTCGCTCTGCGGCGGAACATGTGCGCCCTCATGATTAATGTTCCATAGGCTGACGAGGGTTCCGATGGCGACATCGAATCGACCTTTGGAAAGTTCTGAGTATTTCTGAGCCGTTTTCACAACATAAAATGTCTCATCCGATACTGTAATGGCTTTTTTGCCTGCATTGGCATTGACCTGATAGATATCGCTTGTCTTGATGGTACGACTCATTTTGTTCTCAATATCGTCGAGCATCGCCTTAATCTCTTTGAAATGCTGATCCGTGACTTGTTTGTCATATACCCGTATGGTAACAACCGTATCAAATACGAAGTAAGTCTGTGATTTGGGGTTTATACTCTCTGTTGCATCCTTGGATGTTGAGGTTTCGCCACAACCGGCAAGAGTCAACATACAGAGGACGAGCAGCATGATGATAGCTTTGGAGCGAAGCATAATGTTACCTCCTTAAATTGTAGCCAAATATTATATCACATATGATGCCAACTTACCATTTCATCACGCATAGTTTAATTCAATTTTTAAGTATATAATCACAACTAACTTACATGAGGAGGACTACACGATGATGAAGCTTAGACGTGGAGATATTTTGCTCATCGGTATTGTCCTACTGTGTGCGATCATTTTCATCATCATAAGAGCATTTCCGAATGAAGTAAGTGACGAATCGCACAGCAAAATTGCTACGATTACAGTAGACGGAAAAATATACCGTACCGTCGAGCTTACGGCTGAACCACAAGAAATTAAAGTTCAGACCGAAGACGGCCACTACAACTTGCTCAAGGTTCACGATCACGGCATTGAAATGATCGATGCAGATTGTCCAGACAAAGTCTGCCTCACCTTCGGATTTATTACGAATCCGTCGCAGACCATTGTCTGTCTCCCACATCGGGTATTAGTCGAGATCGAGAACACAAATCCAAAGGATCAAGGAGATGATCTCGATGCCGTCGTCAATTGATACTTCCGCAGCCATGCTCAAAAAAACGGTGATGATTGCAATCTTCGCCGCCGTTGCTGTCGTCTTAAGCATCATTGAATCCATGATTCCCTTGCCCTTCTCTGTTCCAGGTGCCAAGCTAGGCCTCGCGAATATTATGGTGCTGACTTGCCTCTATTTCTTATACGGCAAAGACACGCTAATGCTCATTGTACTGAAGACGATTCTGACCGCATTTATATTCGGAACCTTCTCCAGCTTTCTGTTCAGCTTCTTCGGTGCCATCGTCAGCTTCGTGCTCATGTATGGCATGATGCGTCTGGGGCGAAATTTCTTCAGCTTGATCAGCATTAGTATTGTCGGTGGAATAGGTCATAATATTGGTCAACTTACGGCGGCGATGATCATCTTCAAGACATCGAAGATGTTCTACTATTTGCCGGCGCTGCTGCTCACAGGGGTTGTGACGGGGATCTTCATCGGTCTCGCCGTCAAATATTTGATCTCGGCACTGTCGAAGCTCACACTATTCCAAGGGTGGGCTGCACATGAGTAACCCAATGATTCTAATGGAAGGAGTCCATTTCTCTTATAGAGGAGCTGACAACAACACGCCCATTCTGCATGATATCTCACTCTCGATTCATCCAGGGGAATGGGTATCGATTATTGGTGCGAACGGTTCAGGCAAATCCACCCTCGTCAAATTGTTCAATGGACTATTACGTGCAACGCAAGGTCAAATCTCCATTGAAGGCACGCCGTTAACCAATGAGAACTTATATGACATTCGGCAGCAGATCGGATATGTGTTCCAGAATCCCGAGAATCAGTTCATAGGCACCACGGTCATGGAAGACATGGTCTTCGGACTAGAGAATCTATCGCTCGATCATGCCGAGATGGAGCGCCGTGTGAATCACTATGCAGCGAAGCTCAATATTGTCTCTCTATTATCGAAGCATCCCGGGGAACTCTCTGGCGGGCAGAAGCAGCGCGCTGCGCTAGCCGCAATCCTTGCCATGGAACCTCGCATTGTTATTTTCGACGAAGCGACTTCCATGCTCGATGAACAATCCAGGCAAGATGTCATTCGGATCATCCGTGACATGCATCAGAGCGGTTCATACACGATCATTTCAATTACCCATGATGCTGACGAAATCGAGGCATCGGATCGGGTACTGGCACTCGCTGATGGGCATATCATTGCAGATGCGCCTCCTTCCAGCATCACACGGCAACCTGATGTTATGAGGCGATGCAACTTGATTCCATCATTCTATATTCGATTAACACAGCAATTGAATATGTCATACGATGTACCCGTCCACCATCATGCAGATGAACATGGACTACTGGAGGAATTATGCCAATTGTATTCAATGAAGTAAGCCACGCTTACGGCGGCAATCCAGAACAGCTGGCACTCGATCATGTACACTTTCATATTCAAGATGGGCAATTCGTTGGGATCATCGGTCCGACCGGCTCAGGGAAATCAACACTGTTACAACATTTCAACGCCATCCTGCGTCCGACAGACGGCAAGGCACAGGTGCTGGATTTTCTAATCCTTCCAGGTGAAAAAATTCACGAAGTTAAACGTCTGCGGCAACGCGTCGGACTTGTCTTCCAGTTCCCGGAGCAGCAGCTTTTCGCCGACACCGTAGAGCATGATCTCTGCTATGGTCCGATGAATTTCGGTGCAACAGAAGCCGAAGCCAAGCTACTGGCCATCGCTGCACTTGAGCAAATCGGATTAAGTCCAGACCTGCTCTCCCGCAGTCCATTTCAGCTGAGCGGAGGGCAGATGCGCAAGGTAGCTATTGCTTCCGTGCTCGCGATGAACCCTGATGTACTTGTGCTTGATGAACCAACAGCGACGCTGGATCCAAGAAGCCGTGAAGAATTTATGACCCTGCTGCACACCTTATGTAGGACCCAGAACAAGACGGTCATCGTCGTTACGCATCGGCTGGACGAGGTTCTGCCTTTTACGGACCACTTGCTCGTCATGCATGAAGGCAAGCTCGTCTTCGAAGGATCGAACATGGCGCTCTACGAACATGCCGAGAAGCTGCCAACTTGGCGAATGGCCATTCCCAAGCCGTTCCGAATCCTACAGGCTTGTGAGCAGATGACGAATAACCCGTTAGCGAATCATGTGCGGCAAGACGGCACAAGGGCGACATTCACACCCTCATGGGTGGCAGAGCAAATCCATCTTCTATTCCAGACATCACAACGTGACGATAGCGGAGGTGTTCCATGCAGCAACGATTCATCCTAGGCCGCGTCATCGCAACAGGCTCATGGGTTCATAAGCTTGACCCGCGTGCCAAAATGACCTGCATGCTAATCTTTGCGGTCATTACTGTCCTGCTCCATTCTCTTGTTGACTTCGTCGCCGTCACGATCGTCTCCCAGCTGATTCTTCTCAGTACAAGAATCAAACTGACGATGTTCTGGAAGGCTGTGCGGCCGCTTAGATATCTCATGCTATTTATCTTTCTATTCCAACTCTTCCTCGAGAAGGGTGGAGATTTGTTACTCTATTGGGGACCGATTCAGATCTATTCCGAAGGGATCGTCACCGCCGTGTTCACTGTCTGGCGGATGTTCTTACTCGTCACGTTCACTGCACTGCTTACATTTACGACAACACCGGCGATGCTGACCCAAGCGTTAGAGGACATGCTGAAGCCGCTCAAAATATTTCGCATTTCACCGCAAGCCATCGCACTGATGCTCAGCATTGCGCTTCGATTCATTCCGACCATCCTGGAGGAGACCGAGCGGATTGTCAAAGCACAAGCTTCTCGGGGAGCAGACCTGAAAGATCTCCCCTGGAAAGATAAAGCCAAAGCGATGATTGCACTGCTCGTTCCCGTTACTGTCTGTGCCTTTCGGCGTGCGGAAGAGCTCGTCAATTCAATGGAAGCTCGGGGATACAAATTAGGAGAGCCCCGCTCCAAATTTTTCAGATTAACTTGGCATCGTCAAGACACCTATTTTTTACTCATTTTTATTCTCATCGGTTTATTTGTCATTTGGCAATGATCGAAGGAAGTTATGGAGGTTTTATCCTATGGCAAGATATTTTCATGGTAAAGAAGTGGAGCTGCTCGCTCCTGCAGGTACGTTCGAAATATTCCAGACGGTCATTGAGACCAATTGTGATGCCGTTTATTTCGGTGGTCCAAGTCTAAATATGCGTATGATGCGCAAAGGCTACAATCTGAATTATGAAGAAATCGAGCAAGCGATCTCTATCGCTCACTCCCTTGGCAAGAAAGTTTATATTACGCTTAACAATCTTATTAATGAGCAGGATATGGATGATGCAAGACAGTATCTGCAATTTATTCATCAAGTGAAGCCTGATGCGATTATCGTACAGGATTTCGCGATCCTCTCACTCATCAAGGAAATGGGATTAGATATTAATATCCACTCTTCCGTTATGATGAACGTTCACAATCTGCCGATGATTGAGTTCCTTGCGGATATGGGTGTTACAAGGGTTGTCGCTTCTCGCGAGATGGATCTGCAGACGGCAAGGTATCTGCAAGCCAAATCCGGTATGGAATTCGAATACTTCGTACACGGCGATATGTGTACGGTTCATGGCGCCAACTGTCATATCAGCTCCATGATCTTCGGCATGAGCAGCAACCGCGGTCAATGTATGAAGCCATGCCGTTGGGAATATCGCGTGAAGAAGGACGGCAACGTCTACCCGACAGAATACCCTCTTGCTGCGAAAGATATGAATTTATATGAGTATATTCCCGAGCTGATTGAATCCGGTATCACGTCATTCAAGATTGAAGGGCGTATGCGGGATAAAGAATTCGTAACGATGCTCATTAACAGCTACGGCGACGCCATTGATCGTTATATTGCAGATCCGACCGGGTACAACCGATCCCAAAACTCAAGTGAATTATTCGAGCATCGGAAACGCGATTTCTCCACAGCGTATGCATTCGGTAATCCAGGGTTATCTTACATTAATCGACGTTATGAAGGAACCGGCAAGTTCTACAGCACAGGCAAAGTCTTCAGTACACCAACACCCGAACGTGATATTCACGAAGATCGCCTGAATGAGATTCGAACATCCTTGTCCACGGTACATCGGTCAGAAGCTGCTGTAAGAGAGCTCTCCGTACGCGTCAATAATATCGCGCAAGCGAAGGTCGCAATTGAAGAAGGCGTTCATCATATTTACTTGGCAGGCGACGTCTTCGCACCTGATCGTCCATTCACACGTCAGGAGATTAAAGAATTGACGACAATGAAAGGATTATCTCAAATCTATCTCGCCTTGCCGCGCATGATGTCGGAGCTGCATTTCGAGCAATATGAACATCTATTGAAGTCAGCAGACCTTGGTATCGACGGCATGATCGTGACGAATATCGGTGCGCTGCATCGCTTCCAGCAATTCGGTCTGAAGATGATTGGAGATTACAATTTGAACATCTCGAACAATCAGGCCGCCATGTTCTATAACGAGCATGGACTGAATCGATCCACCGCTTCCATCGAGCTTCCGCTCGAGCATTTCACAGAATTGATCTCGCATACGACAGTCCCGATGGAGATCGTCGTTCACGGCTCACCTGTTGTGATGTTCTTGGAACTCGATTTATACGAGAATACAGAAGTCTTCCAATCCATAGCGGAAGAAGACAATAAATTCGTCGATAATCACCATCTTGTCCTCATGACGGATAAAGGCGAGAACCCGGTATATCGGGACCAATTCGGACGGAATCATCTAACGACAGCCAAAGAACTCTGCTATCTTCCTATTTTACAAGATCTTATCCAAGCTGGCGTAGGGCATTTCCGCATCGAAGGCAGCACGTACACACCGGACCAATTGCGCACAATTTTAAAGACGTATCGCAAGGCGCTAGAGGCACCTCAGCATTGCGCATCACTCTATGAGCAGAGTTCACCGGTCTATGCCGGATATACGCTAGGCACGTTATCCTTCGGTAAGGCCGTGCAAGAAGAAGCCGTGACAACCAAGTAAGATCATGATCATGACCAATAGAAAGGAGCACGATCCTAATGGACAATATGATCGGCGCAGACCAAATTCTACAGAAACGCAAAACGTTCATGTTCCCTTGCACAAGCCACTTCTATAAGCAGCCTCCTCAAATGGTACGAGGACATATGCAATATTTGTACGACGAGAAAGATACCCCCTATGTGGATTTCTTCGCAGGGGTATCCGTGGTCGCTTGCGGCCATTGCAATGAGCATATTACACGAGAGACGGTTAAGCAGGTTGAGACGCTCCAGCATACGTCGACCATCTATCTCACACAACCAATGGTGGATCTGGCAGAGCGGCTTGCGCGTATTCTGCCTGGGGATTTGAAGCGGACGTTCTTCTGCAACAGTGGTTCCGAAGCGAATGAAGGCGCCTTGCTCGCCGCTCGACTGCATACGAATAAGCGTGATTTCATTGCGCTAGATTTCGGACTTCATGGACGGACGTCATTAACGATGAGCGTTACCGGCATCCCGATGTGGCGTACGGATCCGTATCTTGAGAAGAACACGCACTTCATTCCTCGTCCGTTCGATGGGGGCATGACATTGGATGAAGCCGCAGAGAAATCTCTTCAGGCCCTGCGCCAAGTTCTCGCTGAGAAGGGCGATACCATCGCAGCGATGATCGTCGAGCCGATCCAAGGTAATGGCGGCATTATCGTACCGGCGAGGCACTATTTCCAAGAGGTGCATGCCCTGCTTAAGCAGCATAATGTCTTACTAATCGCAGATGAAATTCAGACCGGCTTTGGACGGACGGGTGCTATGTTCGCGATGGAGCATTTCGGTGTCGTCCCTGACATCTTATCCATGGCGAAGGCGCTCGGCAATGGCACCCCGATCGGCTGCTTCTCGACGACGGATGCGATCGCGAATTCCTTTAATCGACCTTCGGCTTCAACCTTCGGCGGTAATCCGGTCTCTTCCGTTACGGCAATGGCGGTACTGGACTATATTGAACAAGAGAAGCTAGTGCGGCGTTCACACAAGCTTGGTCAGCTGCTGAAGGATGGTCTGCTAGAATTGAAGCACAAGTATAATTTCATTACAGATGTACGCGGTATGGGGCTGATGGTTGGGATGGAGATCTTGGGGGATGCACCTCAGCGTGGCGCAGAGGCCGTTGATATGATCATCGAATGCATGAAGAACAGGGGCTTCATTATCGGAAAAAATGGTGTGAACCGCAACGTGCTGGCTTTCCAGCCGCCACTCGTCATCCATGAATCCAACATTCGCAGAATGCTCTCAGCGCTTGAAGATGTTTGTACAGGAGGGCATGCATGGTTATACGAAGCGTCACCAGCAAAATAAGACTCTTCGGCGAACTCGTCATGTTCTCGCACACCTTGTTCTCCCTGCCATTCGCCATCATTTCCTTGCTGTGGGCGTCGAATGGCTGGCCATCCTGGTATGTGATAACCTGGTCGCTTATCGCCCTTGTCGCAGCCCGGAATGGGGCGAATGCATTTAATCGACTTGCGGATCTGAAGTTCGATACATTGAACCCCCGTACCGCATCGCGCCATATGCCGAAGAAACAGCTCATGCCAAGGGAAGTCATCCTGTTCGTTATTCTGAATTACGCGCTGTTCGTATTCGCAGCCGCCATGCTGAATCCGCTCTGCTTCGCGTTATCGCCAGTCGCGATATTGCTCATTACAGCTTATTCGTATACAAAGCGGTTCACCTGGCTCTGCCACCTGTTTCTAGGTTTCACGATTGCGTCCGCGCCCATTGGCGCCTGGTTCGCCGTGACAGGACAGTTCGCCTTTACACCCTTTATTCTGGGAACGATCGTCATGCTCTGGATTGCAGGCTTCGATATTATCTATGCGACGCAAGACATCGATTTTGATCGCAAAAATGGCCTCTGGTCCGTACCGAGCATATTCGGGTTCGAAGATGCGCTCTACATCTCGCGTGCCCTGCACTTTATCATGGTACTCTTGCTCTTCAGCCTCGCTTTCATTCGCGACCTTGGCTGGATCTACCTGCTCGGCATTTTCATTGCAACTCTGCTGCTGCTCACCGAGCATCGTATTATCAAACCGAGCAATCGTCACCTGATGAGGATTGCTTCCTATAAGCTGAATCAGATTATTAGTATGGTGATCCTATTCTGTACGCTGCTAGACTTTATTCTGCTGTAGCATCAAAGGCTTCGATAGACCTTATTAGGGTCCATCGAAGCCTTTGAACATTTACTTTTTATTCGCTTTCTCCTTCAATATCGCCGCATACTCATCCGTCATTTTACGCAAGAACGTATTCACATCTTCTTTGCCTTTGTTCTTGATCATTTCTGCGGTCTTATCACTGATAATATTGGATTCATAGTAGAAAATATCCGGGCCGTACGGGGAGAATACCGGCGCTGCTGCCGTCCCCTTGTATGCGACGTCGATATTATAGACGCCTACTTTATCATCACCTGCCAGATATTTGCGAATCTCCGGATCCTTCACCACCGGCGGCGCCCCACCGATCGCGATATTCTTCTGATTCTCTTCAGAAGCAGCGAATTCTAACACTTTGAATGCCTCTTCAATATGTTTGCTTGCTGGGTTAATGGCAAGCGTAAGCGGAATATTGTTCGGCAATACACCTGGGAGATCACTCCAGCTTGGGTAAGCGGACATGCCGAAGTTCAAGCCTTCCGTATGCGCATAGAGCTTCGCACTATTCACGAAGGATAGAATCATGCCGACATTTCCTTTTTCGAAGCCGAAATTATCTTTCTGCGCTTCATCAGGCACATTGCCCGGAATACTCACAACGCGCTGTACAAGGCTGAAATATTTGGCGAACTTCGGATCCTTCTCGAATAGAATTTCGCCTGTTTCAGGATTCGTGCCAGAGGCCGATAATTGAAGCATTGCTTGGGATAATCCGCGCGTAGCGAGACCGACGTACTCGGCATCACCATGTTTCCCGGCGATTTTCTTGGCCAAGTCGAGCAATTCATCCCAGGTTGGCGTCTCGCTTGGATATTCGAGGCCGAGTTTATCGAAGATATCTTTATTATAGAATAAGTTCACGACAACATCTTCAATCGGCATCCCGAGCAATCGATTCTTCTGCTCCGGATCGCGCTGCCGAATCGCTTCAATAGCGCCATCGCGGAATTTCGTCATATCTACATTATTCTTGGCAATTAAATCATCTAGTGGATAAGTCATTTCAAGATCGTTCAAGGTGACAAAGGGGTCTGTAATCAACATAATGTCTGGGGAATTATTCGCAGCATTGGCCTCTTGGATTTTCTCCGCGGAAGCGAATGCTCCAATCGCTTCAATCTTAATATTCGGATATTTCTTTTCCAGCGCATCTGCCAGGCGGATCCTCACTTCTCCGCCTTCTCCGCCGCCCCATGGCGTCATGAATTTGATCGTCACGGGCTCAGTCGAGGCCGTGTTATCAGGCTCAGCAGTGGTCTCGGCCGCCGGCTCCGTCTTATTGTCATTTGCTGCTTCCGTTGTTTCCTTCGGCGCATCCGCCGTCTTTGTACTGCCGCAAGCGGATAACAGCATCGTCATCATGCATGTTGCTACTAGCAATAAAGTCATAAATTTTCTCGTCTTTTTCAATCGATTCCCTCCTTTTTTTGTAAACCCTTTCATAAGTTATTACTCAAAAAAGCAAGAAACTGGGCCGCTAATCCCGTATATCTCCCCCTCCAACTATTACCTTTATTCGAAATTACTATATCAAAAACGGTGTGTACGTCGTGTGATTTTTATGTGTTTTTCCTGTGAATCTCATCATGTCCGTAGCCAAAAAAGACTGTCATACAAGGGATCTCCCCTGCAGGACAGCCTTTTCCCGAAACATAACTCGCTTATTTAGACGCGAGCGCCTTCTGGTAGATTTCGAGGTACTGTGCTAATTGCAGACCATCCAAGCCTTTCACATAAGCGTCCCATTCCTTGTTAATGTCCTTTGAGCCTGTAATGAATTGCGCCATATTCGACTTCACGTAGTCGACCAAGGTGGTCTTAATCTGTGCGCTAAGCTCCGCATCCTCGAGGGCGATGAACAGACCGTTCGGGTATTGCTCTTTGGAATGATACGGCTCATATTCCTTGGATACGTTATTGAGTCGTGTACCATAGCCATTATCTGCGAGCGGATCCTGTGGTGCTGTCCAGGAATCGCGGTAAGCATACGTTCTTAGGGATGGTCCAATTTGTTCCCAGCCATCGTTGTGAGTCGGTTTCTTATCGGTTTTTACGATGTTCGTATATTTGGCAGGCTTGCCGTCCATACCAAGTTCACCATCCGTAGCTTTGCGCCAGCCACCGCCTTCAGGCCCATTCTCTTGCAATACGATCGATTCCTCTGTATAGAGATAATCTGCGAACCGGATCGCAGCGATTTGCTGCTCTGGCGTCGCTTTGTTCGTAATCGCAAATTGCGAGCTATTGATCCCTGCGAAGAACAACGTCTGCTGAACGCCATTCGGTCCTTTGAGCGGCGGAACGACGACATAATCTTTATGACGCGGCGCCTTGCTGTCCATGCTATAAGCATAGCTGATTAACGCCGTCGATAGCGCGCCCATGACGTTATCCTTCTCACGATTCGCAAGCTGTTGGATCGCGTCTGCATTTTGCGTGAAGGAAGCTGGATCAATCAAGCCTTCTTTATATAACTGATTTAAGTATAAGAGCCCTTGCTTCCATTCCTCTTTATTCGCGACGAAGTCGACTTTGCCATCTAGGACACGCAGGAACGTACCCGTATTCTTCTCGGTATAATCATCGACGATGAAGGAGTTCATTAAGAAGGCCGAGACATTTCCCGTCCACATCTCATCGGAGCCCGTTAGTGGAATTTCATCCGCTTTGCCGTTGCCATTGGGATCCTTTTCTTTGAAAGCTTTCAATACGTTATGGAATTCTTCCGTCGTGGTTGGAACCTGAAGCCCTAATTTATCAAGCCAAGCTTTGTTGATCCACATTTTAAGCGCATTATCACAGTGGTAGCACTCATTCACTTGCGGCAGCGCATAGATGTTGCCGTCCGGTGCTGTAATCGATGCTTTCATATATGGAATGTCTGCCATCGCTTTCTTAATGTTCGGCGCATATTTATCGATCAATTCATTGAGCGGAATGAACACGCCTTGCTTGCCGTATTTCATTTGCTCCTCTTTCGTAAGCGCTCCATGCAAGATGACTTCCGGGTAATCGCCACTCGCGAGCATCAGCTGTTTGCGATCATTCAACGCATTATCCGGTACCAAATCCCAGTCAATCTTAATATTCGTCTTCTCTTCGAGGAACTTCGTGTACGTGTTCGTCTCCATGTTCTCAATTGTCGATAGCTGAGGCGCGAACATCTTAATCGTCATCGGCTTCTTCACAATGGGATACGTGCCCACTTCCGTGAACAAATCCTCCTGAGCCGCAGGCTTCTCGCCTGACGAGTCAGCTGGCGTCTCTGACTGCTGCGTGCTATTGCCGCTGCAAGCGCTGAGCATGAGTGCCAAGGTGAATACCAAACTTAATGTCCCTGCAAACGTCTTCGTCCATTTTTTTCTCATAAAGACTACGCCTCCATTATCATCTTAATGGTAAATCATGACCCTGTCATCCTTGTGCTAATGCCAACGTGCGAATTAATTTGCGGCTGCCGCATCCCCCCTCTCAAGTCTGTAACTGAATTTATCCTTTGAGTGAACCGATCATAACCCCTTTGACGAAATGCTTCTGTACGAATGGATAGATGATCAGTACCGGAGCACTTGCGACAACGATCAAGGAATACTTCAGCAAATCTCTCAGCCCTTGCTGTGCCTGCATCTGATCGACATTCGCCATCATCGAAGGATCGACGGAATTCAGGATGAGAATATTCCGCAGAATAATCTGTAGTGGAAATAGATCTGGCGATCTAAGGAAAATCAGTGCATCGAAATAGGCGTTCCAATGGCCTACCGCATACATGAGCGTCATAACCGCAATAATCGGCTTCGACAACGGTAATACAATGCTCCAAATGAACCGAATATCGCTGCACCCATCCAGCTCTGCCGCTTCGGATAGTTCATCCGGAATCGATGTCTGAAAGAAGGTTCGTGCAACAATGACCTGGAATACCGCCAGTGCGCCTGGCAAGATCAACGCCCAACGTGTATCTAATAGATGCAGATTTTTGACGACCATATAAAAAGGAATCAGTCCTCCATCGAACATCATCGTAATCACGAGGAGCACCATGACAAAATTGCGTCCATAGAAGGTCTTCTTCGCCAGTGGATATGCGATCATGATTGTAAGTAAGACATTGATAACGGTTCCAACTACGGTATAGAAAAGTGAATTCATATAACCGACGCCGATTTGTGCATTATTGAAGACCGCCTTGTAGCCGGCTAACGTAAAATCGACGGGGAACAACCAGACTTTACCCGATACGACGGCCTGAGGCGAACTAACGGAAGAGCTAAGAATATAGAGCAGCGGGAGCGCCACGATCAATAAGATAACCGTCAAGAACAGATAGACGATACCTAAGAACAGACGGTCACCCTTGGATTCTTGAATACGAGATGCTGTTATCATAAGGACTCCTCTCTCCTTCTTCGGGATTACCACAGGCTATTATTAGATAATTTCTTAGCAATGTAATTGACGGATACGAGCAGAATCAAGTTAATGACCGAGTTGAACAACCCAATCGCAGCCGAGAAGCTGAAGCTAGAGCCCAGCAAGCCCACTTTGTACACGTAAGTAGAGATGACTTCAGACGTGCTCAGATTGAGCGGATTTTGCATGAGATAAATTTTCTCGAAACCGAGCTTCATAATATTCCCTAAGTTCAAGATCAACAAGATGACCGATACCGGGATTAGACTCGGAATATCGATATTAATAATCTTCTGAATGCGCGAAGCCCCGTCTACCTTGGCCGATTCATATAGCTCTGGATTTACACCCGCAAGCGCAGCAATATAGATGATCGCGCCATAACCTGTGAACTGCCATACATCGGACCAGACGTAGATCGATTTGAACAATCCGGGAATGCCCATAAAGTTCGTATTCTCGACGCCCAGCATCGCGAAAAATTTACTGATCATCCCGACATTCGGCGTTAGATTAACGATAATAATCGAGACCATGATAACCGTGGAGATGAAGTACGGCGCGTAGGTGACGAGCTGTACACTTTTCTTAAATAGTCCGTTCCGTATTTCATTCAGTGCCAGCGCCAGAATAATGGGAGCCGGGAACCCAATCAGCAGCCCGTAGAGGCTAATGCCGAGCGTATTCTTAATATAGAGCCAGAAATTCGGTGAATTGAAGAATTGCTCGAAATACTTCAGTCCCACCCAGGTGCTGCCCCAGATGCCTTTGATCACGTTATAATCTTTGAATGCAATGACGATCCCTGCCATGGGCACATATTTGAAGATTACTAAATAGAGCAGTGGCAGCAAAATCACCAAGTACAATTGCCAGTGACGCTTCATTCGTCTCCACGCTGGCTTTCTTACGACTCCTGTTTCATTCACTAGATTTGGCATCACGCAGCTCCTTCCGTCTAGACCTTGGTTTGCGGCTTTCGAATATGACCCCATTGTAGAGGGCATTTCATGCATCAACAAGAAACAAGAATAAACCGATCTAACTTTTTTCACTTTGGCGTCAGCATGCGAAAAAAGCAGCGATTCGCATCGCTGCCCGCACTATTTTCTACGAATAAACCGTTTTCAACCATTCGCTCTTCGCAAGTGATCCGTACGATATTCACCGGGTGAGTAACCAACAACTTTCTTGAATACGCGACTGAACGAGATCGCACTCGTATAACCAACCCGCTCCGCAACCTCTTGCACCGAATAGGTTGTCTCCGTCAGCAGACGCTGCGCCTCTTGCATGCGCATTTCGATTAGGAAATCGACGAACTTCTGCCCGGTGTTCTCTTTGAACAGCTTACTCACATATTTCGGATTCATCTTGAAATGCTCGCCCAGAAATTCCAGCGACATATTCGGATTCGCATAATCCAGTTCAATGAATTTCCGCATCTCACGAATCATCACCGTATGCTGACGCGTATCTCGCATCTGCTGGATCGTAGCATACAATTCAATCAGTACCGGCTTGATACCTTCGCGCAGTTGATCAAGAGAATACCCGTTATCGACCTGCTCACTCAACTTCGGCAGACTCTCCTGAACCCACATCTGCTGGATTTCTTTACTCCATCCGGACACTGCTCGGCCGAAGAAATAGATCAAATAATTCATGACATTCATAATTTCATCATTTGTGAGCAGCCCTTGCTTCAATTGCATGAACCAAGCATCGTATTCCTCGATCCAATGGTCTTCGCCCGTACGGAAAGACTGCACTAGCCATCGAATCGCTCCAAGATGAGAATAGACCTCCGCTTGGCCTTGGCTTGCAATATCCTCGCTCGAGATCAACCGATTCTCGCCCAGGACGGTCTTATACTTCAGTGCTTCCATGCAAGCTTTATAGGACATTGGAATCTCGCTTACAATCTCTGCGAGCGGGCCTAGACCAATCGTAATTGTAAATTTCAAATTCTGCTCGGTCCAGCCTCTAACCTGATCCGCAAGTTGAGACAGCGAAGTCGGTTCATCGAGATTCGCTTCAGGCGTCTCGAACAACATCACCGACAAATGGGAAGCCGAGGTCCATTCAGACCACAACCTACAATCTAATTTGGACGCGATTTCTTCAATGACCGTACGCAGTGTGAACTTCAACAGATGCTGGTCACCCTTGGAATAGTTGTTGCAGAAATCCCCGTACTTATCAATTTCGACGACGAACATCTGACATCGTCCTGTCGGTGTCGGAAGCTTCAATGGCTTCGCTTCGAGCTCCCATTCCACCAAGGTTAGATTTGCCCCGCCATCAATTAATTGATGGAATAAATCTCGCGTCCGAAGGTGCAGATCCTCTTGATATTTCTGCTGATATTGCCTAGCCTGCTCCAGAATATTGTCCAGCGCAGACTCAATAAAGGCAAATTCATCCGTCTTGCCACGTCTTGCTCCCCCGCCTGCATTGGGTAAGGAATAGCTGCTAAACTTCGCAGCAATCTGCTCGATCGGCTTGGAATGGCGACGCGTCACATAAACCATCCAGAGCAGACCCATAGCGATCATCAGAAGACCGATGACGAACCATACGTTATAGAGCGATGAAATAAACCGAACCAATCCGCCTTGTACCAGCCCGCTTCCATACTTCCAATTGGTGTAGCTGGAGACATATTGAGAATTAGTCGCTCCCCCCTCGTTCATCGAGCTGCCAAACAACAGTTTACCCGATGTATCCTGCGTCTGAATAAAACTGTTCTTTGTGTCGTACAGATCTTTCGTTAGCTTATGAAGGGATTCTGTCGCTACATTGATCACGATCATACCGAGATCATTCTTCATGTACGGCGCGCCTCGAACGAGACTGACAACTTGTTTGCCACCGATCATTTTAAATTGTTCGAAATTGCGACCATCCGTCCACTTCGGAGTTTTGGATATTTGATATTGCTCGATAAAATCCTGGTCAGCATAATCTTTAACGAATGAATTCGTCGCATCGCTGAGGACGAACCCGTCTGCATATCGCACCATATAGATCGAATCGATTAAGGGGTAATATGTAATCATTTCTTTCAGCTTCTGCACGGCAGCAATAGTAATATACGGATCGCTGTTCGTATTCGATTTGAAGAAGTCTTTGAGCGGCTTGCTGTTAATGGTCTCCAGCACCACCATATTATCAATCACCTTCAGCGACGTATCGACAAGACGCATCGCCTGCAGTGACAACATCTTATTCGCATTGGATGCTTCCTTACGACTCTGCTCACTGAACAGTTGGAAGAACACGAAGAATGTAAACGTAATGACAATAATAAAAATCGGCAAATAAGACAGCAAAAGCCGTTTAAACCAAGAGCTCCTCACGTTCAAACCCCGCTTCGCAGTTTTTTATGTTATTATATCGGATTGAATCTCACTTGTAACCCCTTTCATATAGAAGCATACAAAAAAGAGAGAGTTACCCATGAAAATGGATAACTCTCTCTAAGTTTAAAAATCCCGATCATTAAAATAATGCCAAATTGTCTCTAAATCCTGTGAAGCCTTAAATTCTCGCAGGTCTTCAATCAGCTTCCACGCTTCATGCATATATCGATGGCTCAGTTCCTTCGCTTGATCCATGGCAGGACTGCTTCGAATCTGGTCGATCACGAATTGGAACTCTTCCACGGAGGAGCCTTCATGCAACGCTCGAATTTGATCCCTGAGCTGCTCTTCACGAAGTGCATAGATGACAGGAAGCGTCACTTGTCCGTTCATTAAATCCGCTCCTGCTGGCTTACCCAGCTTACCTTCTGATTGCTCGAAATCGAGCAAATCGTCCTTAATTTGAAAGGACATGCCTACCGCTCTGCCAAATGCGTATAACTTATTGGATACCCACTCGTCTGCTTCTGCCGTACGTGCACCAACCTGCAGGCAAGTTGCCATGAGAAGCGCTGTCTTATTCATCGTTTTCTCCAAATACGTATCTAGCCTAATATCATAATCAAACCGCGTGTTCAGCTGTTGATATTCCCCTAGACAAAGCCTTGATGGTGCTGCCGAAATCAGATCCTGGAGAGCACTTCCTTGTTCTTCCTTGTCCGAATATTCGAAGAGTGCTTCCACAATTCTAGCCATCATATAGTTCGCGACATGGGTTGCTGTATAGTTATTCGTCTTCGTATGGAGCGTCGGCTGCTGTCTTCTCCGTTCTGCACCGTCAATAATATCATCATGAATCAAGGATGCCGCATGCACGAATTCAGCTGCCGCAGCAAGACGAACCAGTCGCTTCCCTTCCGGTTCTCGTGTCCCGAATCGGCTTCCGACGATAACGAGCATTGGACGAAGACGCTTTCCCCCCGCTTGAATCAAATCGAGCACGCTGCGCTTCACAACCGAGAATACCGGCAAATCTCGATCATAGCGAACCAGGTCAATCATCTCTTTATCAATGCGGTCCACATCGATGTGAAGGGCATCAGATAACTTCATAAGCTGCCTTCGAGTACCGATACGTCACAAACTGATGTATTGCGGTAGGGAGTATAAATTCAGCCGGTTTTCCTTCGATTCTACGAATGTGTATCGTTTTAATAACAGGTGCTAGTGCATTGAGCAAATCCATAGCATGGTTCGCTAAGGCATATTCATAATAAATGCTCTGTAAATAATCGCCGTCAAGAATTTTGCGTGTTAGTTCTTGTTTTTCTTCCTGTACATCACCATGGGACTGCAGGGACAATCGAAGTAATACATAGCATCCCAAAATACATTGCCGCCGTGCATCATCCACATCATATTCATTCAGAAAATGAGCCATCTCTTTCACCCAGCGGGTGTCCAGTGCAATCGCAATGCCTGCTTCGGGGGCTAATTGCTGCTTTAATTGTTCGAACGTCTGTGTCATTAATTGGCTTGTATTCATGATTCATCACCTGCTTTTCCTTTGAAAATAAGGAGGGCGTAATGCAGCATGCGCAATACGCTCCTTTTTTATGGCTGACAGGTACTCAAACCTATAACCTTAACCTCTAGATTAATCTGCGTATAAATACCATTTCTTGACGAACGGAATTTTACGCCAGATGCGTTTCAAATGCGGGTACAGGTAGTAGTCCATACCAAGCGTACTGCCGGAACCTCCGATTAACGCGACACCTGCGAACAGGTACCAGAGCATTTCGTAAGGAGCCATACCGGATGTCCAGATCATCAACCCCATTGCAACCGTACCAATGGATGCTACCGATGTGAACAGGCCAACGATGAGCATAAGACCGAAGATGATCTCTCCGCATACCATAGCAGCTTGGAATATCGATGCTAGTGCGGTATACCCGCCATCGCCCGTGTAGAAGAACATATCCATCGTTCCCTTGACCATGCTGCTAATAAAGTCAGGAACCGGCAGTGCCTCTACAGCCGTTTTTACGGCTTCCCCTGCTGCTGCTACAGCTTCAGTCGCACCCGAAGTACCGTCAACCACTTTGGCTGGGATCAAGAAAATATGGCCCGGATCTTCCAGAATTTTCGGTAACTTCGCAAGACCCTCTTTTAACCACATCGCACCAACGAATATCCGAAGGGGTACGAGCCAGAAGTTCGGGGAACGCTTGGACAAGTGTCCGCCAACGAAGCTCCGACGATTTGGTACATGGAAGAACTCATGAAGCATATAGGAATAACATTTATTAAATCCACACACTTGGAATAAATAGAACAAGTTAATGAAATGCTTGAAGAACATAGCCATGAAGCCTGTGAACATGAACATTTTCTTCGGTGTACCGATATTCGCAACCCCGTAGCGTCCACCAATACATACCATCGTCCCGTGGAATACCGGCTTGTATGGCTTCTGCTGAGCTTGTCCCGTAATCACAGCGTGAATGTTATTCGCAATGAGTGGCGCTGCGTTCTCCGCATTCTCAACCATTTGCGGAACAGGACGTTCTTCGCCTTCTGGGATATAGAAGATGTTATCGCCGACGACGTATACGTTTTTGTGATCAATACTTTGCAAATGCTCGTTCGTTACGATCCGTTTTCTACCCTTTTGTTCTAGATCCAATTCGCCTACCAAATCCGAACCTTCGACACCCGCCGTCCAGATCACGGTGTTCGCTTCGATATCCCCGGATTCTCCGAGACTTACGGACGTTGGCGATACGCCTGTAATTTGCGTACCTGTGATGACTTCGATGCCCAGTTTATCAAGACGCTGCTTTGCTTTCTGGATCAGCTTGTCTGGTAGAATCGGCAAGATTTTTGGTGCCATATCGGCAACAACAAGACGAACTTCTGATTTGTCCAGGTAGAACTCTTTGCACAATTGCTCCTTGTATTCACCAAGCTCACCGATCATCTCAATCCCCGTGAAACCTGCACCTACAACAACGAACGTCAACATACGTTTGCGGACTGCCGGATCGGTTTCTTTCACAGCTCTGATGAACATATTGCGGATTTGTTCTCTTAGTGCAACAGCATCTTCATAAGACCATAACGAGAATGCATGCTCCTCTGCACCTGGAATCCCGAAGTACGACGGCTTACAGCCTGTACCGATAACTAAATAATCGTAGTTATAGCTTTTGTTATGTTTCGAATGAAGTGTATTGGCATTAAAATCAATGTTGGCAATATCGTCGAGCACCACATTGACATTACGTCCGGCAAAAATCTTCTTCAGATCGACTTTGATCGAATCTTCCTCAACGCGTGCTGCTGCAACTTCGTGTAATTCGGTTAGGAGTGTATGGTATGGCTTGCGATCGATGAGTGTGATTTCAACGCCGGATCCCTTTTTGAACTTCTTCGCTAATTTCTTAGCCGTTAGTACGCCTCCGTAACCTCCACCAAGAACGATAATTTTCTTATTCATGGGAGTCACCTCTTTGTCCGTATTTTACGAAGAAACCCCCGCTGTATACGCAGCAGGGATATCCTTCTGTGAACTTCGTTTATTACTTTTTCGCACCATCAAGTGCTTTAGTAACCAAATCAACAAATGGGCTCACAGTAATAGTTACACCTGATACTGCATCCGATTTACCTTCTGCATTTAGAGAAAATGCTGCTGGATCTTGCTTCTCGATCAAGAATTGCTCTGCTTTTTGAGCTTCTTCATGCCATTCGCCAGCTGCGTTGCCTTTTTCTTTCATACCGTACTTACCATCTTTGGACAATTTCTTCTTCGTGTCGCCGCCGTCTTTCGCTTGTGCATCCCAGTTCGCTGCAACGATGTTACCGTTCAATACAGTAAGATCAACAGTATATTTAAAGCCGCCATCGTCAAAATTAGCTTCTTCTGCGTGGTAAGCTCCGTCTTTATAAGGGCCTGGCTCAACAACGCCTGCTGCTAGTGCTTTTTCAGCAAGCTCTGCGAATGGGCTAACGGTGATCGTAACGCCAGTGATCGCATCTGTTTTACCTTCTGCATTGGTTGTAATTGCTTTAGGATCTTGCTTCTCGATCAAGAATTGCTCTGCCTTTTCAGCTTCTTCGTGCCATTCACCTAAAGCTTTACCTTTATCTTTCATGCCGTACTTGCCTTCTTTGGATAGGGCTTTCTTATCTGGGCCGCCAGCTTCGTTAATGCCTGTCCAGTTCGCGGACGTAATTTTGCCGCCTTCCACTTGCAATGTTACAGCGTATTTCCAGCCATCTGTGAACTCAGGCTGTTCAGCATAATATGTTCCATCTGCGTAAGTGCCTTGCTCTGCAGTTGTTTTGTCAGTTGTAGTGGACTCTGTTGTTGTTTCTGGCTTCGTAGTTTCTGTTTTGCCACCGCATCCTGCAAGAAGACCAGCGACAAGCATAGTTGTCAGAAATAATAGAGATATTTTTTTCATGGTATAGACCCTCCTAGTATGGTTTCACATAATCAATTGTTTGTGAATTTTATCTCAAAGTAATTCTATCAGAATTTTAATCAGATTCATGTGACTTAAATCACATTCATGTGACCCAAATCACATTCCTTTTTTCTGGTTACATGACGCCTGCCAGTTATTAGAATGAAAAAAGAGGCCAGCAACTGCTGCCTCTTTAATTTGAAACTATTTTAACGAGCCAATATGATCGTATTGAGCCAAGTCAGTTCAGATACTGTGAGTTCACCTTTCTTCGTCTTCTCTAGCCAGCTTGGATCGGTAATGTATCCTTTTTTCATAAGATCGTTAATGGCTGTCACGAGCATGCTCTGTTGATTCGCCGTTAAGTTCAATAGGTTCTCCTCCTCTGTCAATGTGGCATCATACACGTATAAATGATACTGCTCGATCAATTGCATCAGCAGCTTTGGATAATTCGGATCTGTCGCATACCCGCCTTGATATACCGCCTGTGCTGCCGCTTTATAGTCCGCTCCAATGACCTTGCGATACCGCATTGGATTATCTTTGGTCCCGTTTAGCAGCAGATTAGCATGGTCATCAATAGAATTTTGCCAGTTGGGGTAGGCTCGGAAGGAAGCTTTAATGGTATATGGCTTACCATCATCCCCATATTCTGTCGTGGTCCAGGAGCTGTTCCCGCCTTTAATCCCGAATAGATTATTCTGCTTCACGGTTAAGGATGAACTACCCCAAGAGCTTTCCAGCGCTGCTTGTGCAATGATTAATGATGCAGGGATGCCGGTCTGATGCATACTGCGAACCGCCATGGGTGCTATTCTTGCGATAAACTGTTGTGGATCCATGTTGCGCTCCCCCCCTTTCTACGATTCGATTGCTTTCTTATACGATATGATATAGTATGCACGCGATTGCTAGAGGGACAGGCGTATTGCGGAAGAACGACAAAAAACCTGCACAGCACAAGGCCGTACAGGTTCCTTATATATGAGTCTATGAAAATAATAACAGGATTACACTTCCGCGATGAATCGGTTCGTTAAAGAACCTAGCTTCTCAATCTCTATCGTTACGACATCACCCGGCTGTAGGTAGACACGTTGTTCTGGCGGTAATCCAAGAACGACGCCTTCTGGTGTACCTGTCAAGATAATATCTCCAGGCACCAATGTCATATGCTTCGAGATGTAACTGACAATCTCGTCACATGGGAAAATCATGTCGGATGTATTCGAGTTCTGACGCACCTCACCATTGACAATCGCTCGAATGAATAGTTGGTTCGGATCGCCAACTTCATCAGCCGACACCAGGTAAGGTCCAAGCGGACTGAAATCATCGCATGTTTTGCCTAACAACCATTGATGGGTACGCATTTGCAGATCACGAGCCGATAGGTCATTGACTGCACAATAGCCAAAGACATGATCTAACGCTTCCTCACGGGATACGTTCTTCGTATTCTTCCCGATCACGATGACGAGTTCCGCTTCATAATCGAGTTCCTTCGTCACGTTCGGCACGACGATCTCAGCTTGATGGGAAGTCAATGTATTATTGAATTTGTTGAACAGAATCGGATACGCCGGAATAGGGGCATTCGTCTCTTCCGCATGCTTCTTGTAGTTAAGACCAACACAAATGATTTTGTTCGGTGCCGTGACGCAAGGCCCGTAAGTGATTGTCGACTCATTCAGCAATGCATCCCCCGATGTACCGTATTGATCGACAATCGATTGGAGTTTATCTACTGCTGCCTGTCCGCCTTGGATGACATCCATCACGTTCTGCGGCACGTGGTTGTCTCCTGCAGCTGCACGAGCCACATCCAATACCCCATATGCTGTCTGAACACCAAGACGCTGCTGACCCTCTTCAATAAATGTTAACAGTTTCACGCTCGTGAACCTCCTTGTGTTTTAAGCATTCTTGCCGAATACAACGCCGCCGTCAATATAGAGCGGTGACCCCATCATAAATTTCGATTCGTCCGAAGCGAGGAATAACGCAGCTTGCGCCACATCTTCAGGACGTCCTAGATCTCCGCTTAATTGGCGGGTCTTGAGGGAAGCATACGCCGCCTCTTGATTGTCGCCATAGGATTTCTTCAAATAATCTTCCACGAACGGCGTAAGAATTGTCCCTGGTAACAAGGCATTCACACGAATGTTATATGGCGCATAATCCACTTGCATCGACTTGGTTAGCGATAATACTGCACCTTTGGTTGTCGAATATGAACCGCGCTGTGCAAGCCCGATTTCAGCAATACAAGAAGACATATTAATGATCGATCCTGACTTCGCCTCCATCATATGAGGGAGAACATACTTACATGGCAGAAATACACCTTTGATATTGATATTTATGACACGATCCCATGCCTCTTCATCGATTTCATGCAGGCGGCCCACACCACTAACGCCGGCATTGTTGAAGAGAACATCGATACGACCATAACGCTCGATGATTTCTGCTACCATTGCCTGCACTTGGTCCGCTTTGGTTACATCGGCACGAATGAAGTGGGCGCGTCCGCCGGCACTTTCGATTTCTGCCGCTGCTGCCTTGCCATGCTCCTCGTTCAGATCGTTAATAATGACAATAGCGCCTTCTTTTGCAAAACGTATCGCGGAACTTTTCCCGATTCCCGACCCTGATCCAGTAATTAACGTTACTTTATCCTTTAATCGCATACGAGCTCCTCCTTTAGATTCCTCGATGAATTAGCGTTCCATATGATCGTCTGGCTGTGCAGCCTTCACCGTCAGACCGCCATCAACCATAAGCAAATGACCGTTTACTTGCATCGCTTCTTCGGATGCTAAGAATACAACTGCATCGCCGATTTGACGTGCTGTACCGAGGCGTTTCATCGGATTCGCTTCAATCTCTTGTTGGCGGATCACTGGGCTTGCCAAGTAATCTGTACACATATCCGTATCCACGGTGCTTGGTCCCACGGCGTTTACGTTAATATTGAACTTCCCGAGCTCAATGGCCATTCCTTTTGTCAGCATGTTCGCTGCGGCCTTGGAGGATTGGTAATGCGGGATCACCGGACTTGTCACGACAAGGCTTGCTGTTGAGAGAACGTTGACGATTTTGCCGTAACGACGCTCGATCATGCCTTTCGCTGCAATCTGCGAAGCTAAGAAAATTGCCTTTACGTTCGTGTTATACGTACGATCCCAAGTCTCTTCGGAGACATTCAAGAAGGATTCGAACGGAGCGATCCCCGCATTGTTCACGAGAATATCAACGGGTCCAAGCTTAGCTTCAACCTGTGCGAACATCGCCTCAACCTCGGATTTCTTCCCTACATCTGCACGTACGACGATAGCTCGTTGACCAAGCGCCTCGACTTGTGCTTTGACCTTCTCGGCTAAATCCAAACTTTTTTCCGATGCGTAGTTAATCGCTACATCCGCACCTTCTTCAGCCAGACGAATGACAATCGCCTCACCAATCCCGCGGCTTCCTCCAGTTACTAACGCGACTCTCGATTTCAAACGGTTCATGTATGTTAATCTCCCTTCCATTACAATGTTGGTCCAATCCGGTTAATACTAAATTCTTGGTGACCTAGAATTTCAGCCTTGGTCTCTTTGCCATCAGCTACTTCGACAATTTCTTGCCAGATCGATTCACCAGCTTCGTTCAGTCCGAGCGTACCTGCGAGCATCGCGCTTACGTCGACATCAAGGTTATCATTCATAGACTTGAAGACACGTTCGTTCCCTGTGATTTTAATGACCGGAATAACCGCTGCACCCGTTGGTGTTCCACGTCCCGTTGTGAAGCAGACAAGGTGTACACCACTCGCTGCCATACCCGATACGCACTCAATGTCATTTCCCGGGGAATCCATGAAATAGAGACCTTTACCAGGAATCGCTTCTGCATATTCAAAAGCACCGACAAGCGGCGAAGTTCCGCATTTGCTAATGCAGCCTAGAGACTTCTCTTCAATCGTAGATAATCCCCCCGCAATATTCCCAGGGCTTGGGTTGCCGCCGCGCATATCTGCGCCCATTCGATTGATCTCGACTTCGAACCGCTCAATAAAATGATAGAGCTTGTCGGCGACTTCCTTCGAGCTGCAGCGTGCAGCCATGACATGTTCTGCGCCGATAATCTCGGTTGTTTCACTAATGACGACTGTGCCGCCCTTCTCGATCAAGATGTCTGACGCTACCCCCAGTGCTGGGTTGGATGCCATGCCTGACGTTGCATCGGATCCGCCGCATTTAACCCCAATACGAAGCTCACTGATTGGCATATTTACGATAGGTAGTTGATCCAGCTCAGCACGTAGACGTTTCGCGATTTCGATCCCTTTCTGAATTGCCTTCACCGATCCGCCCACTTCTTGGATATCAATTACTTCAACCGGTTTGCCTGTCGCTCCAATGTCCTTCGCAAGCTCGTGCGGGTCAATAACCTCGCACCCAAGGCTTACAATAATTACTGCTCCGACATTTGGATTTTTCCCTGTACCTGCGAGTGTCTCGAATGTACGTACTTTATCCGCGCCAATCTGACTGCAGCCATGTTGATGCGGGATGGAAACGGTTCCAGGAACAGTCTGACTAATTCGATTGCATACTTGATTCGCACAAATGACCGTAGGAATAACTAATAAATGATTTCGAATACCGTACTCGCCATTGGCGCGTTGATAACCTTTAATAAAGTCCATGATCCATTTTCCCCCTCAGGCGCTACGCCCCTTGACTTTGATCTCCTCTGCCGCGAATCCCTTCCACATTATGCACATGAACATGACGCCCGCGTTCGATCATGACCGTTGCGCGTCCAATGACTTCACCATATTTCATAACATGCGTTCCTTCTTCCATGTCAACAAGCGCGACTTTATGTCCGAATGGTATCGGATCCAATGCTACAACCGTCACAAGCTGATCTTTACTTCTGTAATGAATCGTATCACCTGCTTGGATGTCCTTCAGTGCAGTCGCAACATGATCTTTCTCATCCACGACGAGTGCATCAGCGCCAGCTACTACTTCTCCTGCCATTTTCTCATCACCTCAATAGAGTTATCGGTAACTCAAAAGTATCAACTTTACCCGGTAGTGTCAAGGATAATTTTCCTCGTTTCTGTATCTTGACTTTCGTACCTGATTCCTTCAATATTGACGATATCACTTGATATAGAAAGGATACTACCATGGTTTCAATCTATGACATCGCCAAAAGAGCACAATGCTCTACCATGACGGTCTCCAGAGTTATCAATAACACTGGCCGTATCAGCGAGAAGACAAGACAGCGTGTCAAAGCCATCATGGAGGAAATGAACTACGTTCCCAACCATGCGGCTCGAAGCCTAGTTCTTCAGCAGACCAAGATTATCTCCCTCCTCATTACGGATATTACCAATCCCTTCTATACAACGCTCGCGCGAGGCGCAGAAGATGCTGCTCAGCGATTAGGATATCGGCTCATGTTCTCGAATAGCGATGAGGATGTCAAGAAAGAACATGAATATATTGAGACCGTACTCTCCATGCGTGTAGACGGCGTACTTATTGCGCCTGCCGGAGACCAGTCCTTAGAACACTTGCAGAAATTGCAGTTATACAATATTCCTTTTGTGCTGGTTGACCGTGAAGTGCCTGGTATTGATTCTGACCGCGTATTAGGAGATAGCAAGGAAGGCTCCAAAGCGTTAGTAGACCATTTAATCAAGCTGGGGCATCGCCGAATTGCTTTTATTAACGGTTCACCTGGCATCTCAACGGCAAGAATGCGCGAGGCAGGATATTTGGAGACATTGAAACTGAACGATATTCCAGTGAATCCCGATTATATGTTCGAAACAGGGTATTCGCAATTCGATGCGGATCCGATTATTGATCGACTTCTATCCTTAGAAGAACCGCCAACGGCGATATTCGCAGCCAATAACTTTATTACATTAGCCGTCATTCGATCACTTCGGAGCAGAGAGCTTCGTATTCCTGACGACATGTCCATCGTATGTTTCGATGATCTCGATCCTGGTTATATCGTGGACCCTTTCTTAACAATTGCGGCACAACCTGCTTATGATTTTGGTCGGATTGGTATGCAAATGCTCATCGATCGTATTCAAGGAACAGCCAATGAGCCTCGGAGTGTCATCCTTCCGTCTAAGCTGATCGTTCGCCGTTCCAGTACGGAAATATAATTGTGAACCTGTTGGAGTAATTCTGACAGGTTTTTTGATTTTTCAGTGAAGATAGGATATTGCAGGAAAGGCGTAAGCACGTGGAGAATCATAAGGGAGAAAGGTATTGCCTTCGCGATTCGCACATAGGCATTTCTCAACTTGGGAGGGTTAACTACAGTTATGGCACTAATACAATGTAACTTTTATGCCGAGTCTTTAGGTCTCAGCACAACCATGTCGGTCATCTTGCCAGAGCAGACAAAGACGCAGATTGGGCTTACGAATGTTGTGCACTCGCTCCGTCACCCAACGCTCTACTTGCTGCACGGGCTTTCTGACGACCATACGACCTGGATACGCCGCACTTCAATCGAGCGGTATGCCGCAGCACTAGGTATCGCTATTGTCATGCCTCAGGTTGATCGCAGCTTCTATGCAGATATGGTCCACGGTAATCGTTATTGGACCTTCATTAGTGAAGAACTGCCTCGCGTCGCTCAATCATTCTTCCCACTCTCTGAGGCACGCGAAGATAACTTCGTCGCAGGATTATCTATGGGGGGATATGGTGCATTCAAGCTTGCGCTGAATCACCCGGATCGCTTCGCTGCTGCAGCGAGCTTATCGGGTGCAATGGACCTCACGGATCCAAGATGCTTGGAGTGGTGGCCAGAGGTCTATCAACTCGTATTCGGCAATCAAAAAGTTGAAGGTTCGAACAGTGATTTGCTGCACCTGGTATCGACGCTTGGATCGACGACGGATGCCGTTCAAAAGCCTAAGTTATTCCAATGCTGCGGAACCGAAGATTATTTATATGATCAAAATGTACTCTTCCGCGATACATGCAAGAAAGTTGGACTCGATCTGACGTACGAGGAAGGTCCTGGGGATCACAACTGGGAGTATTGGGATCAACAGATTCAACAAGTGCTTCGCTGGCTGCCGCTTCGAAAATCTTAATAGAAAACCCTCGACATGTTGGGCTTACAATGTGTCGAGGGAAATAGCCTACTCAAATAATACAATGCGTCATTTTCAGCGACTCAATTGAAAGCATAAAAAAGACCACCTTCGAGAATTGAATCTCAAAAGTGGTCTTTAGCTGCTTGGCATCGTCCTACTCTCCCAGGACCCTGCGGTCCAAGTACCATCGGCGCTAGAGGGCTTAACGGTCGTGTTCGGGATGGGTACGCGTGGAACCCCTCCGCCATCGACACCAAACGAATTACTAATTCAGGTTTACAGCATTACCACATGCTGCAAGCATTCTGATCCACATCACTGCACTTGGCAATCATGCTTTTCTTTTTTGCTCCCTGAAAACCGGATGCGAAATAAATTTGCGTTTTATGTTTTAGGATAAGCCCTCGACCGATTAGTATTGGTCA
>NZ_JBHTGZ010000013.1:0-1653 GCF_042676425.1 Paenibacillus sp. GCM10027629
CAGGGGTAGGGGAGCGTTGTATGTAGGTTGAAGGTGTACCGTAAGGAGCGCTGGACAGCATACAAGTGAGAATGCCGGTATGAGTAACGAAAAGACAAGTGAGAATCTTGTCCGCCGAAAGCCTAAGGGTTCCTGAGGAAGGTTCGTCCGCTCAGGGTAAGTCGGGACCTAAGGCGAGGCCGAAAGGCGTAGTCGAAGGACAACAGGTTGAAATTCCTGTACCACCGTGAACCGTTATGAGCAATGGGGTGACGCAGTAGGATAGTGACGCGAGCTGATGGATGCTCGTCCAAGCAGTGAGGCTGATGTGTAGGCAAATCCGCACATCGTAAGGCTGGGCTGTGATGGGGAGGGAAAATTATAGTACCGAAGGTCATGATTTCACACTGCCAAGAAAAGCCTCTAGCCAGGGAGAAGGTGCCCGTACCGCAAACCGACACAGGTAGGCGAGAAGAGAATTCTAAGGCGCGCGGAAGAACTCTCGTTAAGGAACTCGGCAAAATGACCCCGTAACTTCGGGAGAAGGGGTGCCCCGGTAGTGTGAATAGCACGAGGGGGCCGCAGTGAAAAGGCCCAAGCGACTGTTTAGCAAAAACACAGGTCTGTGCGAAGCCGTAAGGCGAAGTATACGGGCTGACGCCTGCCCGGTGCTGGAAGGTTAAGGGGAGTGGTTAGGGAGCAATCCCGAAGCTGTGAACCGAAGCCCCAGTAAACGGCGGCCGTAACTATAACGGTCCTAAGGTAGCGAAATTCCTTGTCAGGTAAATTCTGACCCGCACGAATGGCGTAACGACTTGGGCGCTGTCTCAACGAGAGATCCGGTGAAATTTTAATACCTGTGAAGATGCAGGTTACCCGCGACAAGACGGAAAGACCCCATGGAGCTTTACTGCAGCTTGATATTGGACTTTGGTACGATCTGTACAGGATAGGTGGGAGCCTTAGAAGCCTGAGCGCCAGCTTAGGTGGAGGCGCCGTTGGGATACCACCCTGATCGTATCGGAGTTCTAACCTAGGACCGTAACCCGGTTCGGGGACAGTGTCAGGTGGGCAGTTTGACTGGGGCGGTCGCCTCCTAAAGAGTAACGGAGGCGCCCCAAGGTTCCCTCAGAATGGTTGGAAATCATTCGAAGAGTGCAAAGGCATAAGGGAGCTTGACTGCGAGACATACAGGTCGAGCAGGGACGAAAGTCGGGCTTAGTGATCCGGTGGTACCGCATGGAAGGGCCATCGCTCAACGGATAAAAGCTACCCTGGGGATAACAGGCTTATCTCCCCCAAGAGTCCACATCGACGGGGAGGTTTGGCACCTCGATGTCGGCTCATCGCATCCTGGGGCTGAAGTAGGTCCCAAGGGTTGGGCTGTTCGCCCATTAAAGCGGTACGCGAGCTGGGTTCAGAACGTCGTGAGACAGTTCGGTCCCTATCTGTCGTGGGCGTAGGAAATTTGAGAGGAGCTGTCCTTAGTACGAGAGGACCGGGATGGACGTACCGCTGGTGTACCAGTTGTTCCGCCAGGAGCACCGCTGGGTAGCCAAGTACGGACGGGATAAGCGCTGAAAGCATCTAAGCGTGAAGCCCCCCTCAAGATGAGATTTCCCAATTAGTAAGACCCCTTGAAGACGACGAGGTTGATAGGTTGGAGGTGGAAGC
>NZ_JBHTGZ010000014.1:0-107833 GCF_042676425.1 Paenibacillus sp. GCM10027629
CAGGCTTCGCAAGTTCTTTGTTCGTACCTTTTTCAAGGTACTTCACTGTCACTTTTTGCGCCGATGCTGTGTAGTAGAAGATCGCTTCTTGCGTTCCATTTGTGAACGTGTAATCGATTGTTGCTTGTTCAGGCGTGTAGCCTGCAACTTCTTTTGCTTCTAGCTTAACGGTCTTGCCTGTTACGCCTTCTTCAACTTCAGGCTTCGCAAGTTCTTTGTTCGTTCCTTTTTCAAGGTACTTCACTGTCACTTTTTGTTCAGCTGCTGTGTAGTAGAAGATTGCTTCTTGCGTTCCATTGATGAACGTGTAATCGATTGTTGCTTGTTCTGCTTTGTAGCCTGCAACTTCTTTCGCATCTAGCTTGATTGTTTTGCCTGTTACACCTTCTTCAACTTCAGGCTTCGCAAGTTCTTTGTTCGTACCTTTTTCAAGGTACTTCACAGTTACTTTTTGCGCCGATGCTGTGTAGTAGAAGATCGCTTCTTGCGTTCCATTTGTGAACGTGTAATCGATTGTTGCTTGTTCTGCTTTGTAGCCTGCAACTTCTTTCGCATCTAGCTTGATTGTTTTGCCTGTTACGCCTTCTTCAACTTCAGGCTTCGCAAGTTCTTTGTTCGTTCCTTTTTCAAGGTACTTCACAGTTACTTTTTGCGCTGCTGCTTTGAAGTAGAATACAACCTCTTGGTTTTTCTCAGCCGTGAATTTGTATTCCTTTGTGCTTTCCCCTACTACTGTGTACCCTGCAACATTCGCTGCTTTCAATGTTGTTGTTGCATTTGTTGTTCCAGGTACTGTAATCGATGGTGCTACTTCCTTATCAGTTCCTTCTAATAAATATTTTACTTTCACTGACTGTGCGATTGCCTCGTAGTTAAACGTAACTGTAACGTCTTTATTCGGCATCGTACCTGTGACTTGGCCACCCTTAACCTCCAAGCCACTTCCTGCACTGACACTTACATCCTTCAACGTATAACCTTCAAATGACTTGCTCTGGATGTCTATTGACTCGCCTTGAAGTTTCTTAACATCTTCTGCCTTCTCAAGCTCGATGTTCCCTACTTTATACTCGATTTTGATATTGTAAGGAGCTTTCGCATAACCGAACCAAATTGTTGGGTTAGGCTCACCATATGTTAATGTTACATCTTGAGGACTAGCACCCTTCTTAAGAAGATAACCTTCCACAATTTTTGCCGTTACCGTATACTTCTTGTTAATATCAAGCGCTTCATTGCCATTTTGTTTGAAGGACTCGCTATATAATGGTGCAGCAAGATCTGGTCGATCAACCGGCTTATTTTCTTCATTAACCGGCGTACCCTCAGCATTGACCCTGTACCCTTTGACCATAATAGAACCTTTACCAAAGCTTACTTTGGGAACTTCAAAATCTTTGGATGCAGGTTTATTATTCACATCCGTATATTCCATATATGTCTTACCATTGGTCGGATACAATGTATTTGGATCTGGGTTCTTTGTTGAATCCAGCTTCACGATGTAAGTCATCGTTGCTGGAGATCCTTCAACGATGTTTCCGATTTCCCACGTAATCGTTTCTGTTGTGTCGTTCCATTTAATCGTACCTTGCGAAACTTCAGGTCCCTTGGTTTTGTCGAACATACCGCCCATTGGATCAATGACTTTTGCGTTTTGTGCTGCGTAAGAAATCTTACTGGATAGTTCCGCGAAGACTTTTTCTAACTCAGAACTATTTGAAGCGTAATAGCCACGATTCTGGCTGTACTTCAGTACGTTTGTAGCGTTGGTGTTATCCCCGACTTCAAGTCCAATGGAATACATTTGGATCCCTTTATCCATCGCAAGCTTCGCTTCAGATATCGTCCCTTTTCCATTGTCAGTTACCTTATACTTACCTATTTTATAGCTGTAATCGGTCCATCCGGAGTCCAAATCATAACTTCCGCCTGATCCGATTGTATACGTGTAATCGAAATTCGAAAGCGCAAAGCTTTTCGTTTTGTCTCCTGGCCAAGTATAATCCAAAGCGTTAGAAGCCTTGTAGCTATATGTCGGTTCCCCATCACTTAAGAGAACGATGACCTTGTTATCCGCCTTACTTGACTTTAATAACTCATCAGCGCGGTGAATTCCTCCTTGGATATTCGTACCTCCACTCGGAGAAATATTGCCAATCGCCTTTTTCAGCGCATCGATCTGTCCGGCATTCTTGAAATCCGAAACATCCGTCACATCACCAGCAAAGGATACAGCGGCAATTCTTGTGGTCGAATCTTTATAAAGCAGTCTGTCCACGAACTTCTGGGCAGATTCAATCGCTTTGGACATCCGAGTCCCTTTCATACTACCGGACCGATCAATCACCAAAACTACGTCCGAACTACTCTTAATGTTCTTTCCTTCAACCGTTAGGGTTACTTTCCATTCCCCTGGCGTGCCTGTCGGTTCGGCCTTCTTCGTCAGATTGACCGCGCCTGGATTCGGCCAGACCAGATCGTTCGAAGCCGCCGCAGAACTCACTGGCAACGTGCCAGGAATGAATCCTGTAAAGACGGACAAGATGAACATCCATGTCACTACAAGTCTAAAACCTCGTCTCATGTCTACCTCCTATTAATATATTATTTCAGCTCCTTGGAAACGCAAAAAAGTCCGACTGCAATAACAACTGTTAGCTGCAGCCGGACTATCATAGGTCAAAGACCATTAGACTCCGAGGCTTTGCGACCTAACCTTTCGGTTAGTGTGCCGAAATATATAATTCTAGTCGTTGCAGATGGACATTATGTAGGTCTAAAGTAGGATAAAGGAACTATTTACATTGACTAATATATGCCACGAATAGGCGCAAAGTCAATTGATTTCGGGATTCTTGAACCTAAAGTTATTTTAAACTACGGGCTATAGGGCTGGGTTGACTCGTTACAATGAAGTTGCATATACTATAGAAGTAACCAACAAAATCAATCACATGAGGTGGAAAGGATATGGAAATTTTGTCGACTGTTCTTAGAAGAGAATTACCTTAACACGGGAGAAGTCTGCCCATTTTAACGTTAAGTGAATCCGAGAACAGTAGATAAAAGCCAATCCCTTTCTTACGAAACCTATATGATCGTGGGCGAGGTGTATTCACCTCGTCTTTTTTGTATATTCCACCATAGAAAAATAACGATTTCGTCGTTCATACAACCATGAATTGTTTCTTACGAAACAGAAGATTGCGAATTCTGCTGTTCTCTCGATTCAGCCGTAGCACAAGCTAAATTGAAAGGGAGAGAACAAGAATGAGTTTATTAAGCATTGAAGACGTTACCCATATGTACGGAGATAAATTGAATTTTCGCGAGATCAGCTTCCGCCTACTGCGCGGAGAGCATGTCGGCCTGGTCGGCGGCAATGGCGCGGGAAAATCGACTCTGCTCCGCCTGCTCGCAGGCGAGATTTTGCCAGATTCCGGGCGCATCGATTGGATGCCGCAGATCAATGTAGGCTATCTGCAGCAGCATATCCATTTACAGCCCGGGACGACGATTGCAGCCTATCTGCAGAGCGCATTTGCACATTTATATGATATTGAACGGCGCATGCTGGGCATGGCCGAGAACATGGCCGAGGCAGACAACGATCTAGACACGCTATTACGGCAGTACGGCGAGCTGCAAAGTCAACTCGAAGACTCGGATTTTTATCAAATCCACGCTCGGATTGAAGAGGTCGCTGCGGGTCTTGGCATTCTGGATCTCGGCATGGAGCGTGATGTCAGCAAGCTGAGCGGCGGCCAACGAACGAAGCTGTTGTTAGGTAAGCTGCTTCTTGAAGAACCTCACGTATTGCTGTTGGATGAGCCGACCAACTATCTCGATGATGTGCATATTGCTTGGCTGACGGGGTATTTAAAAAGCTATGAGCATGCATTCATCGTCGTATCCCATGATGAGCATTTCCTCAACGAGATCACGACGGTCATCTACCATCTGGAGCATCAGACCTTGAGGCGATACCCGGGGAATTACAACAATTTTCTGAAGAGTCATGAATTAAGCCGTCTGCAATTGCAGCAAGCTTATGAGAAGCAGCAGCAGGAAATAACACGACTTGAGAAATTCATCGATAAGAACCGTATTCGTAAGGCAAAGCAAGCGAAGAGCCGGGAGAAAATGCTCGGTCGGATCGAGCTCATCGATAAACCTACAACCGGACCACAGCCGCGCTTCAGCTTCGAGGTGCGTCAGAATCCCGTAAGCCATGTCATCACAGCAAAAGGCATTCAAATTGGCTATTCGACGCCGTTGATTGCCCCTGTCAATTTGGATGTGAAACGCGGGGAGAAAATTGCGATCATTGGCCATAACGGGATTGGTAAATCGACCATGCTGCGTACCCTGCTAGGCCTCATGCCTCTGCTTAACGGTACTCTTCAGGTAGGGGATAACGTGAAGGCAGCCTATTTTGCCCAGGAAAACATCGCTTCTGACCAGACACCCCTGGAGAGGCTCTTAGCCTTCCGGACCGATCTAACGCAGCAGCAAATTCGTAAGATGCTTGCAATGCCCGGCTTGACCGAGAAGCATATCCGGCAGCCCCTGCGCCACTTGAGCGGTGGAGAACAAGCCAAGGTGAGGCTCTGCGAATTAATGCTCACGGACAGCAACGTATTGGTACTCGACGAACCGACAAACCATCTGGATGTGCGAACGAAGGATGCCTTTCGCGAGGCGCTTAAAGCCTATCCGGGCACGATCCTGCTCGTATCCCATGAATCGGAATTCTATCGAGACTGGGTTACGCAAGTATGGCGTGTGGAAGATTGGTGCCGTGGTGCAATAAAAACGTAATTAATGATAGAGGACGAAAACAAGAAGAACCTGTGCGAATCCTTCGTATAAGAAGGAATCGGCACAGGTTCTTTTTTATGTAGGCCGCTACGACGTCCTTTTACCAACCGAAATCGATCGTATCTCCCGTCTCGCAATACGTCTTCAAGTTACTCAAAATCATCCACCACGAGCTCTGCGTGTTATCGTAGGATGGGTGGCCCTCCGTCCACTCATCATTGATCAACGTGAACTTCGTACAGTTGCCCACGGTCTCAAGATTGAACGTCATTCTGGACTGGAACTCTGCATGGTTCTCACGATAAGACGGACCTGCGTGCTCCGTACCGCTATACGTCTTATAAGGCTCGTAGGCGAGGACTTCACCGTACACATGAACGGTCTCATCCCCATCCGCACCCGGTCCGATATAAGCATAACGGCTACCGATTTCAAAGGTAGACTCTAATACGCATCCGAAGAAGAGCTTGCGCGTATTCTCTGGGACGAACATGGCATCCCACACTTGCTCTGGGGTTGCTTTAATATACAATTCATACTTCAATGGAACTTCACGCATTCCTTCGTTCCTCCTTCGATTTATGCAATACATATCAAGCGCATAACTATGCTAATATGATTATAAAACGTAATTATGCCCAAGTATTGTAAAAACGCGACAAAATGCACGCAGGAAAAGGAGCGGCTATTCATGAAACCCGAAATTGTAAAACCCAGTATGGGCGTATTGAATTTATCCCGTGGGACACATAAATTTCAACTGACAAGGCATGAGCCATCCGAAGATATCGATCAGTTCGTGAAGCATTTCTGGATCGTCAGCTGGGATTTAACTGAACAAGCCCCCTACTTGCAGGAGGTTGTACCGAACCCTTGTGTGAATCTCGTCATTGAATCGAATCGAAGCGCCATTTTCGGTGCTGCGAAGCAGAAATATACGCACCACTTAGAAGGTAAAGGGGTCGTATTCGGTGTCAAATTCAAGCCTGGCGGGTTCTATCCGTTCATTAAGCAACCGATCTCCGAGCTCGCGAATCAACCGATGCGCATTCAAGATGTATTCGACGTGGAGATCGGAACGTTAGAGCAGGAGCTGCTCACGCAAGAGAGTGAGTCCGACATGGTCCGTCTAGCCGAACAATTCATTCGCCCAAAGCTCCCGCCATGGGACGACCAGGTCGAGTTCATCAATCAGATCATCGACCGCGTAAAGGTGGACCGTGAGATAACGAAGGTGGACGAGATTTGCGATCTTTTTCACCTGAATAAAAGAACGCTGCAGCGTCTCTTCGACCAATATGTCGGTGTCAGTCCGAAATGGGTGATCCAGCTCTACCGATTGCAAAATGCCGCTGAGACGATCGAGCATCAGCCGCGCATCGATTGGTCCGAGCTCTCCACGGAGCTAGGTTATTATGATCAGTCGCATTTCATCAAGGATTTTCGCACCATTATCGGCAAGACGCCGGACGAGTACGTAAGGGAGCAGTTAAAGTGAAGGACACCTCTCGGGTGTCCTAGTAATTAGCATCTAAATCATATTCTGAATAATAAGTCCACCGATCATTGTCTACCCAATCCATACTGATTAATAAATCATATACATGAGGTCCAATTACCTTACTATCCCCATTATATCGTTGTGTGAATTCAACTTTGGCATTTACCACTGCATGTGATTGATCAACATATAACACACGTGCATTCATCAATTTATGAGTGGTAATTGTTTTATTGAACTCTTCTTTAATAATATCTTCATACTTACCGTAAGTTACTTTTTCATTCCATTTCTTAATTACCGTTGGAGAAATAGATTTAATAGCAGTCTCATAATTCTTCTCATTCATTGCTGTGTAATATGTGTTTAAATCTTGTAGTACCTTACCGATTTGGTCTGATTTGTTTACTAGTAATCCATCCGCTGTAACATCAATATTTTTGGGGACATCAATCTTCAAATGTATAGGATCCATCTTTGAGATCTTCCAACCTGATTTCTCTTTATTCAAAACAAACCTAGTCTCTGACGACTCATTCAATACTTGAGTTTCATAAGAATAACCCGCATGTACAACTGCTGTATTATTGTCTAGGTACTCAATCTTATTAACCCATGTCTCATAGTTTTTAATAGGAAACACCCGAGGAAACGATTCACTCGCTTCATTCACATACAATATATCAGGATATGGATAGTCTTGAGAAAACAAATCTGACAATGGTTTGTGCTTATCCTCTTGTAGATATCCTGTTAGAGTTTTTCGAATAGAATCATCCGCACCGTATCCAAACTTCGTAAAGGTAATTCTATTATAATCTTGATTATATACTATCTGATATCCGAGAGCTTCTCCGATAAAACGTAAAGGAACGTATATACTTCCTTCTATAGTACGGATAGGTTCCGGAAGAAAATATCTTTTATTTTTATACTCTACTATATCTTCACCCATCCATAAGTACATCGTCCCACCATCAATCTCTGCAGAGATTTCCTGTGCGTCCTTATCAAAACCTATCTTGGCACCCATTGCTTCAAACAAAGATCGATAAGGAATAAATGTCGTCCCCTCGATTACAGTAGCTCGTGCATTTAGCTTCACACCATTAACAATAATTTCAGTTCCCTTAGCGTTTGCTGCAAAACTCACAGCACTGCCCAATAGTAATAAACACATCGATACACAAACTGTGAATAATTGTTTTTTCATTTTTCTGTTCCCACCCATATTATGTAATAACTCTATATATAGCATTTTTTTCCACGTATTCATAGGAAAAAACCTTACTTCAAGAAGTAAGGTTGGGTGATGCCGCGGTATCTTTGCGCTCCAGACTAATCCAGACCAATCCCGCGGCCATACATACGGCACCGGCTAGCTGCCAGCCTGAGAATGATTCGCCGAAGAAGAGATAGCCCGCCGTGACGGCAGAAGCCGGTACCACATAGCGGAAGAAATTCGCGCGTGCCGCGCCGACCTTGAACATGCTCGCATTCCATACAACGAAGGAAATGACCGTGCAGATCAGCACGTTATAACCAATCGCGGTATAATGCGTCGCTGTCAATGCGCTCCAGTCCACTTTGCCCCAAGAACCAAACGTGAACGGAAGCATGCCGATTGCTCCGAACAGGATCATCCATGTACTCACCCGCAGAGCAGAATACCGTTTCATAATTGGCATGCAAGCCAGGTTATAGAGTGCCCCGAATATACTCACACCCAGCGCTAGACCATTCCCAATCATATGGTTGGAGGACAAATCGAGTCCTTCGCTTCCTCCAAGAATAATGAAGCATACGCCGATGATCGCTGCAACGCCGCCTGTCACGAGACGAGAGGAAATCCGTTCTTTCATGAACAAAGGCCCGAACAACGCTGCACAGATCGGCCAAGGTGCTACGTTCAATAGCGATGCGTTCGCCAGCGTCGTATATTTGATCGAGTACATAACGGCGATCTCGAGCCCCGTCACCCCAAGAAGTCCAATGACAGCGAGCTGTAGTGCCACTTTCACCGGGATACCGATACTTCCCTCCGTCACCTTCAATAGCAAGAAGAAGAACGGTACGGCAAGCCCGAATCGAAGAAACGTGAAAAGAATCGGATCGAACGTCTCCATCGCCTGCCTCGATACCCCAAAATTCGCTCCCCAAATGGCCGCAACCAGCACCAATCCAACGTAATGCACCCATTTCCTATCCATATAAAATAGCTCTCCCCCATCGCCGTTCATCGACTAATATCATCCATCTACTATGCAGTGTGAGGGACAAAGGGAGAAATTTCAATCTATTTCTTATTTCAATGAATGTACAGCTCTCTTCTTATTCACACTAGTCCCCTTAACCGCTTCACAAAACACAAGAACGCCAGCTGCTAACGAGACGAGGAAACATGAACCAGCGAGCAACGGATACAGCGACCATTCTAGAATAGGCTGCCCCTGGAAGGTCTGCCAGCCCATCGCAACCAGTCCGAGCATATAGGCGATTCCCGTGATATGGATCAAACCGCTGCGCGCCGAAGATTTCCACCGCGTCTGTTCTGAGAGCCACGCAACAAAAGGTAACGCTTGAAGTGCATGGAACCCTAACCCATGAAGCCAGATAATATTCCCGCTAGCGCCGATAAATCGACCGTTATTCACGGAAATCCAAATACCCGCAGCGAATGAAATGAGGACCGAGATCATCGCATATCGAATGCTGAGCACAAGCTCGGGGCGCTGCTTGTAGATTTTGGACCGGAAGTAGAACGCTGCTAAGAACAGATAGAACAACACGAGCAGCAGCGCAACAATAGCGAACCCATTGCCAACCATCCGATCAAAGGCTGAACCGTCTAACACGAATCTTGGATTTACGCCGCGGAAGTTCTGAATCGTCTCTGCACCATAAGAGTAGAGCGCCAGCAGAATATAAGACCATCGGAAGATTAACCTTCCTCCCTTAGACATCCCGGAGAATGGAATCAACGCTGCTGTGGAGATTAAGAATATGCCTATCGCTGCATTAAAGGAGAAGGCTTTCGATACATCCCCGTGTGGTGCCACCTCACCTCCGAATAGTAAGGTCCATCCCCCGCATATTCCCGCAAGTAAAAACCCAAGTAAACCTACGAATACCAACCATTTCTCACCTTCAAAAAATTTCACTTTTTGCATTCCACGCTACACTCCTCGCACCGTTTTTCTTGATGGGATTAGTGTATCGCATGAATGTTTTTCCAAAAATATCCTACGGTCTAGAATTCACCCCCGACCGGAGATGGATCTTATTACTGTCTTCAGACGTAGAAAAAGAGTGCCCTTGGGCACCCTTCTTGGAATTATGCAGCCATTGATTTCGATCTCACGTTATGGAATTTAACGAAACATGCCACTCTCCAGCAGACAATGTAACTGAATGTCATAAAGTTGAGCAGGAAGCTTAGCGTGCCTGGATCCATGCCCTTCACGGTTGCAATCGCAATGAAACGCAGCGCGAATATCGTAATGAGGAGCAGGAACATGATCTTATTACATTTGATAAAGGTGTTACCCGCTTCACGCACTTCGAAGTTCGTCGTTAGAATGAGCGGTATGGATAAGACCATCCCTGCAAGGGCTGCAATAAGCAGCTGTTCGCTCTGAATATGAAGACTCGGATCGAGCAGTTGAAGCATCGATGTACTAATATAGAGAATCGGCAGGACTAACGGAAGCCCTGACTTGGCTATTGGCGATTTCATCCCACGCTGCAGACCGCGGAAAATAAAGAAAAATATGATCATTGAAATAAACATAGAATTGATTGGACTCATTTGAAAACCACTCCCTCAAGGATTCGATTTGATAGTCTTAGTATCTCGAATTTGAGGCATCGCAACCAGTGAAATATGTAATTTGATCGAGGTTACAAAAGTCACCTCATGCATGTGACGAACGAATCTCAAGTGATGGGGAACAGCAGGACGAATTCTGTCCCTTTGCCCATTTTACTGCGAATATCGATCTTGCCGTTCATCTTCTTAATCATATTAAAGGCAACGGTCATCTCCAGACCCGTTCCTTTCTCCTTCGTACAATAATACGGGGTGCCGAGTCTTCGAATCTGCTCTGCGGTCATCCCGCCCCCTGTATCGCGCATACTAATCTTCACGTAATCATTCCACGGACACACTTGCAGCGTCAGCATGCCGCCTTCTTGCATCGCCTCAATCGCATGCTTGCCAATGTTAAGCAGGGCCTGCCGGAATTTATAACGATCCCCTGTAATATAAAAAGGTCTCTCCTGGGCAGGTATGACATGAATCTTGATCTGATTGTAATTCCCGTACGTCGTCAGCACATTCGATAGATACAAGAGCTCATCTTGAATATGCAATTCTTCCGTAATCCCGGGGTCAGGCTGCGCCAAGGCGAGGTAATCCGTAATAATATGCTCCGTACGATCAAGCTCCTCAAAACAAATCTGCTGATACATCGTCTTCTTCTCGTGGTCCAGGTGATCGGAGCCGAATAAATGAATGAAGCCCCTCACTGCAGTCAGCGGATTCCTGATCTCATGCGCGACAGACGCCGCCATATCACTGATGATCTTCATCTTCTCGCTCTTAATGACCTCTTCCTGCATGTAGAAATACTTGTTCAGGGACTCAATCAGATACACGTAGAAGGCGACGATGACAGCTTGTAAGATGTAGGTCTGCAGAATCGTCCAAGGCTTGATGAACAGAATCCCGAACTGCCCAATCCATGTGAAGTATACGGTTAACGTGAGAAATTTAATCAAGAGACTTAAGCAGACAGCGACCCCGATTTTGCAAATCGTTTTCATACCGTCAAAGATACGAAGCGACAGCATAACCAACACGAAACTAAGTATCAGCGAAAAGATATACACCCAATCATGCGGACTTTCGTTCAAGAACCGATAAACCACGATCGTTAGATATAATAAGCCCGAAACAGACAATCCGCCATACAACGAGCCTACGGCTAGCGGAATCGATCGAAAATCATATGTAATGCCATTTAGCGTTACTGGAAAAGACATCGTCAAGACAATGGCGATAGCAAAGAGTATATAGATCAGGAAGCTATAGAGCAGGTTCCGTTCTTTTATTTTATAAATATAGGGGTACATGACAAGTGGAGTAAATATGATGAAGATGTTCAGGATAAAGTCCTTGAAGTAATCAAGCATAGAACGCCTCCAACACATATTTAGTATGGTATTAGTAGAAGAATATCATGAATGACCTACGGTGAGAAGATAAAATTGTCGAATAATGTATTTTTTGGGGATGAGAAAAAAGACACCTGCTCGGTGTCCTTCTCCTTAACGATATGACTTAAAATTCCATCATCTTCTTATCCAGCCACTGCAAGGCTTCTACCAGCCGTTCCCTCGGCAAAGTCGCGTATCGATCTCCAACACTCACCTCGTAAGCGCAAGACGTATCCCCTACCTCCACGAGATAACTCGTAAGTCCGACACCCGTCTCTTCGTAACACTGAATTAATGACGGTTCAAGCTGATGCTTGGGCATATCGATGTGCACATGAAACATGTTCGACACCGGTTCCACTGGCCTTGTGGCAATACCATGGCAAGCATTATAGAGCCCAGCCAGTGCCTTGGCATCTTCATGATACTGCTGCATCTTACCGACACGCTGCTGGAAATAATAATCGGCACTGAGGATGTACGGGTATAGACTGATCAGGTCGCCGCCATGTCTTCGCTTCCACACTTTCGAGGTGTCGATAAAGTCGGAATCCCCCGCAAGGATCGCACCTGCAATACCGCCAATCCCTTTGTAAAAAGAAATATAGACGCTATCGAAAAGTGAACTTATCTCTGCTGCCGAACGGCCATAATACGGCGTAATCTCGAACAGCCGCGCGCCATCCATATGCAGCTTAATGCCCCGCTCCCGACAATACTTCGAAATCGCTTCAAGCTCTTCGTAGGCCGGTAATTGACCGCCAATCTCGCGCTGTGGAAGTTCGAGCAGCAGGCAGGAGATCTCTTCCGGCATGTTCATGACATCTTCCAGACGGATCAACCGGTCTTTGTCCGCGAGAAGGATCGGCTCGATCCGGTGTAGTTCCCGGAGCGCGTCATTCTCATGGATCTCCAGATGAGCTAACGGATGATAGGCAACCTTGGCAACGCCACGCTGATCGCACCATATCCGCAAGGCAATCTGCTGCGCCATCGTACCGCTCGGGAAGAATACGGCCTTCTCTTTTCCTAAGAGATCAGCCATTTTATCTTGAAAATCTTCAATGATCTTGCCCGTTCCGTATCGATCACTCTCAAGATCTCCATCGATCTGATCCAGCACGGTGCGTAAATTCTGCACGATCAGGTCCCCATGACCTGGAACCTTGTATACCGACTGACGAAATGCTTCAGCTAGAGCTGATTGTTTGTTCATCTTTCCTCAACTCCTCTTACCTCATATTCTAGCAATATAGCTCAAGTATAACGCAGATGCCGCAGCCAGATCACGATAGATTTTCATGCAAAAAAGCCACATCAGATGGATATCCGATGTGACTTAAATGAACGATTATACTTGCATCTCTCCATGATGGACCTTCGAGGTCTCGATTTGGATCGTTGTATGTTGGATTTTGAACTTCTCTTCAATCAGATGGATCGCATCTTGCAGAATGCGCTGACCATCCTGATCGTCCTCGATAAGCATATGGCAGGTCAAGGAATCCAAATTCGATGTAATCGTCCAAATATGAAGGTCATGAACATCAATGACCCCATCAATCCGTTCCAACGCTTCCTTTACTTCATATTGATTCACGGTAATTGGGGTGCCTTCCATCAGGATATGCACCGTATGCTTAATGACGCCCCACGCGCTGCGCAAGATTAAGAGGGCGACGACGACGGAAATAATCGGATCGGCAATGTACCAACCGAACATCCACATCACGATCCCAGCGAGAATCGCACCGACAGAACCGAGCGCATCACCAATGATGTGGAGATAGGCACTGCGAAGATTGATGTTATTCTTCACGTCGCCTTTCCGCATTAACGCCCATGCGCTGATAAGATTGGCAAGAAGACCGACCGAAGCAATGAGCATCATCGAGCCGCTAGCTACCTCAGGTGGGTTGTTGAACCGCTGGATCGCTTCCCATGTAATAAAGCCTGCGATCGCAAATAACGTGACCCCGTTGAATAATGCAGCCAGAATCTCGAAACGGTAATAGCCATACGTCTTGTTCGGCGAAGCTGGCCGTGTCGCGAACCAGATCGCGACCAAGCTTAAGATCAGTGAGCTCGTATCGCTCAGCATATGCCCGGAATCGGACAAAAGCGCCAAGCTATTCGTGATTAATCCGCCGAAGAACTCTAGCAGCATAATTCCCGCTGTAATCGAGAGCGCAATGATTAAACCTTTCTTATTGCCTTCTCTACCGTGATCGTGGCTATGCCCGTGGCTGTGATGATGATGACTGTGACTGTGTCCATGTGAATGTGAATGGCTATGCATAAGTTATTATCCCCCTTCATCGAATCAGAATATGAATCCTCTGTTTAATGTTTTTATTTAGTGTATATATGAGCATATATTCATATATTATTATGTTCGAATCACCCCTTTTTGTCAACCCTTGGAATCTGATTCAGGCAAAATAAAAACCCGACCGCATACGGCCGAGTTCTATATGTATCCTAAATGGTTAGTCCCAAATATCGGGCCGATCCAGTTGAAGCATTCGCATATATCGCAGCAGTTGACCCGTCTGGACGAAGCTCCATGCGTTATACTCCATCGCGATGGAAGACTTGGTGTGAGGCACAAATAAAACTCGACCCCAGCGGCCGAGTTTTATCATTTACGAATTCTATCTCATTGTGCCTATCAGAATATAAGAGATGCCGAGTAAGAGGCAAAGCGGGGAATAAAGCCTACTGTCCCATTTAGCGAATACCGTACCCTTCTTGCGCTCGAACAGCCCCACCCATTTGAAATCTCCGATGCCACGAATGATGAACACAGCTGCTACGACCCAGCCCCCAACTAGGAGGAGAAGATCAGAGCTATGTCATGCTCATCCGGACTACTTCTGTACCTGTATTTGAAGCTGCTCATACAATTTCTTCGTCTGCGTTGGGTCCTTCTCATTATAGAACACATAAAGATCCTTGAGCTTGATCTGAATGTACGGCGGGTTATTTTTAACGATATATAGTTTGGACCTGCCTAACTCCTTCAATCGGAAGTTCCCTCGTGCATATTGATCTGTCGCTTCCCCATTCGTCTTCGTCCCCTTCGGAATGCTGTCAACAAGGGACAATTGTTCAATATCATCCATCTTAAAATCATACGAGTACATCGGGTAATCAATATGTACGTTATGCTCAGCCGTGATCGTTAATACCGGCGACGTCAGTTCCGAACGGATCAATAGGAACGATACGCCTACAATAATAGCAGCGAACACGATCGCAGAACCCCAGACGAACACCTTTCCTACCAGCGTCGCTGAATTGATCGTAAATCCAATTCCTACCCTTTTGGTAACAAACACACTGCTGTCGTTCGGATTATGGTATGTGAAACCATTTCCCCAGTATTCATCATCGTCGGAGTAGATGATCTTCCCATCATTCGCTAATATGTCTTGCTCCGACATTTTCACACGATGATTCACCGTTAAAATAATGCCCAGCGGAATAGCTGTGAACAACAGCGCAACAACGAGCCATACGCCCTGCCATTCTAGGTTCTCATTCATCATAAGCTGATCGATCAGGAGGAAGTGGACATTCTCCAGGATCGCCATGAATAGCCAGCAGTAAGACCACAAACGTCGTTTGGTTTGATTCAAGCTGAGATTCACTTCACTGTTCGCACTGTACACTTTCCCCTTAACCTTGCGCATACTGAACGAGATCAAGAAGAAGAGCATGGACATGATAAGACTGGCGATCGGAAGCCCTAAATCCCGCGTCGTGTCACTCGCAGCCCATCCAATAAAACTAAACGACATCGCAAAGGGAATGATGAACAGCCACAATGGCGCCGAGCGCTTATTCTTCAGCTGAGCAACCCGCAGATCGCTGTGGATGACCCGCTTCATCCCTACGAACCAGTCGTGCTCACGTTTTAACGCAAGCGTCGCTCGAAAGGCTCGACGAAATGGAATCACGATCACGACAGCAAAGACCGTCAGCCATACGAGAAAATAAATCGTCTGATAAGCAAGCTGCGCGTACAACAGTACAAGGGGGATAAGCGCAACAAGGGAACCTATCATCACTTGTCTAAATTGCTTCTTGAATTGTGCCTGAACCTCACGGATCGCTGGATGGTCCATCGCCTGCGAAGGCAGCATCACCGCGAACAGCATCCCGTTGTGATATTTCGCTTGCGGCATATAGGTCGTTAACATAGCTATGTAACAAATCAGAATGGTAACGAGATAAATCACCAACAACATTGTAATCAACTCTCTTCACAATGAATTCTAGCTCTTCTAGTGCTGATAGGTCATTCGGGCGAAAATCTGCGAACAAAGCGCCTGAAAACGCGGTTGATCGACACCTTTGATCGTCGCCTCCGCAATCATTAATTGAAGCTGCTCCTCCAAATGGGCTGCGTGCTTAGGATCTTCCGCCGTACGAGTGCCCACCTTCGCACCATGTCTGCGATCAATCACAATATAGCCTTCTTGCTTCAGCAGTGTGTATGCTTTATTCACTGTCATTGTATTAATCCCGAGATCTTCGGCTAGCTGGCGAACGGTCGGCAGCTTCTCATCCGTCTCGAGTTGTCCTGTCGCAATGCCGATAACGATCTGATTGCGCAGCTGCTCGTAGAGCGGGGTTGCGCTGTCTAACTCCAATGAAATCACCATAGGGTTCACCTCTCATCGATCATTAAGTATTACTTATTATAATACAAATAATACTTAAGATCTATATGCTGCTCATAAACGAAAAAAACACTGACCATTGTGTGGCCAGTGTCAGCTTACGAACTATTGAGATGTCTTGCTTTGCACCAAATTCCGCGAAAGAACGCGTCGCCCTCAGGTTGACCCGCAGCTATTGCGGATGATTAGCTCCGTTGGCACCGTAACCTTAAGCGGCAGTTCCCTGCCAAGAAACCGGTCAACCAGCAGTTTGACGGCCGTCACACCCATTTCTTCGGTGTAGACTTTGACGGTCGTTAGCGGCGGGGTGACATATTGCGACAGATCAATATCATCGATACTTACGATGGCGACTTGATCCGGCACTTTGATCCCCGATTCATCGAGCGCCCGCAATGCACCAATGGCCATCGGGTCGCTAGCAACGAAGAACGCTTCGGGTACATCCCCTTGCTGAATGGCCTGCCTCATCAATCGATAGCCTTCATCAGCCCCCCAGCTGCCGATGAACATGCTGTTATCACGGAACAATTCTCGCTCTCTCATCATCGACATATAGACAGTCTGCCGCTCGTCTTCAATATACTGAATGCTATCATGCTGCCGAATATAGCTCGTTCCTCCCATATAGCCAATGCGCTGATGTCCTAGCTCCAACAAGCGCTCCATGGCGCACCTCGCGGCACCAGCGAGATCGAACTGGACGGAATCGTACTGGTTGGAGCCATGATGATCAATATATACGATCGGAACTTCCGAATGCGATGATTGCAGCAAAATATCCGCTTCTACTTTTCCAACGACAATAACGCCGTTCAGTCCTGAAAAATCCAGTGCCGGGCTCACATCTTCAATCCAACGGAAAATCCGACGGATCGATACTCCGTGCTTCTCACATTCTTTCTCAATCCCTTGCCGTATGGTCATATAGAACGGATCGGAGAACTCGAACTGCTCAGAGCACCAGATGACAAGTCCGATACGCCAGTCGTTATCGCGCTCGGTCCCCATACTCTTGCGATTCTTCTTAGTACGATAGTTCAACGTTCTGGCCACATCGATAACCTTACGCCGGGTCTCGTGCGGGATGCTGAAGGACATATCCTGCCGAAGTACCCTGGACACCGTCGAACTGGACACTTCTGCAATTCGTGCAATTTCTTTGATGGTCGCCATCACATCACAACACTTTCTAGTAAACTACGCTATAGCTTCTGCGACAAATCGCTCGCCAGGCACCGTATTCCATTGAATCCAACTGATCGGCCCGATCCCCTTCACGTGCTTCACTTTCGCTTCGACCGGGGTTCCATTGACGGATATCATACGCCATATACCCGAGAATTGGGGTTCCCACACGAACATCGGTCCGGACACATGCTCCAGCACAGTCTCTTGCTGACTCATATGCGATACATGAACTTCATTCGACCAGACCGGAATATGTCTAGCCTCAGCCCACGCTACAGGGCTAAGCCGCGCCTGCGTTACAAGCACACGGTCCGCTGCACTCGGAGCAATCCCCATCATCCCCGTAATCAGAGAAGTAATCACGCTATAAGACACTTCCGGGTATTCCCGCCGCGGCATCTTCGGATGCGATAACTCAAGCAATAACGAATATGCGAAATCATTCAATCCATATTGATAATAAATTTCCGCCAGATAAGATCGTTCCTCGACATTGTTCCCACCATGCTTCACAACATCGAGCAATGCCTTGTCCAGCTTCTCGGCATCATCGATCAGCCTGAAGTATAAAGGAAGATACTGCGCAGACGCATAATAAGGGGTATAGAACGAACGATCCTGTAAGATCGCACCATAGAAACGCCCCATCTGCTCATTCCACCATTGCTCCCGGTACATGGTCTGCAACGCATCGGCTTTGTCCGAATATTTCTGATGGTGCCCCTCATATCCACGAAGCTTCTGAATTTCAGCATAAGCACGGTACCCGCCGTAGAGCGCCGCTACGAGATCTCCGGCTACAAGCGGATGCATGCCATCCTCCATGTAGGAAGCAATGCCGCGGCGACCATAAAACGTATAATGCTCAGGCAATCCATCCCGGTCCTTATCCCAGCGGTCAACATAATCCGAGACGGTGTGATGGTAGAAGTTCACCAGATCTGACGCTTCGATATAGTCCTTGTCCCCGGTCCATTGATACTGCCGCAAGCAGCAGTCGACGAGATCGAAGTTCGCAGGCAGGTTATACCAAAAATCACTATCATCCGTATAATCAACCGGTGCCGGTAGGCCATCCTTCGTGATCTCCCAATACGAGCACCAATCTCTTAGGCCGGAAATATGTCTCGCAAATTGCTGCAGCATGTTCTTGTTATGCATGTGCAAGCCTAGGAGATGAGCGCCTGTGCTCTGGTGCGCGACGTCACGCATACAAAAAGCATCTCGCCCCGGCAAAGCCGCTTCATACCATGGTCCCACTGGATCATCCAAATGCGCATACGATAACGCTTGTTCTTTGGCCCAAGCAAAGGCCTCATTCAATGCGGCACTCGATGATTCGAATAGAAGACTGCTCTTCTGCAATCAAATCACCCCGCCCTTCTTGATCGTCACTATACCAGATGCAGGAACATCAAGCCGTTGAAGCCCTGCATGCAAGGTCATCTGCTGGCAATCAATGACTTGCCCTAGACAATTGCGCGTCTCCAGCTCAACGTGACCAAGGTCGTTCGCAAGTTCAAGTACAAGACGCGTATTCAATGTTCCATTGACGACAATCAGCGTATCGGGTACCACGTCGCCTACGTTCACAACGACATCTTCATAGACGCAAAGGATACGTTTCTCCGCAGTTTCCGCACTGATCATTGGATACAAGAAATCCGGCCGCCCAGGCATTAACTTGCCTTCAATCAGAGCATCCCGATGCTCGCGCCAGAAGGACAACCAGAAGGAGGTCATCTGTACGTGTTCCTCCGGGATTTGATCCAGCTTCACGGAGATCTGCGGGACAGAGAATAGAATGTTGATGAATTGGAGCGCCGCACTCTCTGCAGGTTCGTTCGGATTCCACATGATCATGTCGGAATGCACAGCGGTCTGGCCGCTTAGAAGCCTCACATCGATCGTACGAATTCGATTCTCCGTCGCATCGTTCGGACAGTCGGTCGCACGAAGCAAATTTCCGTATTTTTTCATCAGTGGACCCACATAGTTCTGACGGAACTCGATCATGACATCCGGTTTGATCGCTTGCAGCCTCGCCATGACGTCACTCAGCAACCGATCGACCGCTTCAGGTACGGATGAGAAATCCATCTCGGGGTCCTGCTTCCCCTTCGTCTCTTCCGTCGCGTAGAAGCTGTCCACGAAATCTAGCTTCAAGCCGTCTAAATCCCATTCCACGAACGCCTTTTCATATAAACCGATAATATATTCCCGTACTTCCGGATATCTTGGATCCAGCACGCCGGCGCCAAGATTGTCGAATACAGTCAGCATTTTATGTTCAAATCGATGCCACGCATCGCTTTTCTTCCCTACAAAAGGAACCGAATACCACAGCATGTATTTCAGCCCAATCTCGTGAACACGGTCCACATGGGCCCGCATATCTGGAATCTTCTCCTCGCTCACGAGCCAATCTCCACAATACGCATAACCTCGCGCGTTATCGGATGTCTGCCATCCGTCATCCACGATGACCATCTCGCACCCCAGCGCTTTGGCCAGACGGCATTGATGTTCGATCTGCTCGGGGTCGAGCTGCTGATGGAAGCTATACCAAGTCGAGTACACCGGCAGCTTCGCCGCTTCGGGTACCGAAGCCGGTGCATAGCCCGGAAGCGATGCCCACCACTGCTGTACGTCATCCAGACTCTCGTAATACGGCACATCTCTCGCATCCAAGCGGATCACGGCTTCATAAGTCTGAATCGGTGCCATCGGCTCCGTAAACAGCTTCACTGCACAGCGGAACATCGACGTCTCTTCATGAATCCCTGCCGACATCGCGGCTGCATTCATGGCATCGGAATAAGCAAAAGTCAGCCGATTGCTGCCTAATGTATTGAATAGACAACCGACCGGAGCCGAATAAGTCGCTTTGGAGGTGAGCCCTCGCTCCCAATCCACGTGAAGACGTCGATTCCGGTAGGCAGCCGGATGCCAATACCCATGAATATCGATTGCCGGGATATGCCATACAATTTCTACTTCCGAAGGCTGTACCTTAGCATCTGCTTCGAGCCGAATATGCAGCAGTTCCACACCTTCGCTAACCTCTTGTGACCTGAGCGTGGCACGAAACCGATTATCGTCTCCGATAACTGTAACATGATATTTTCCTGTATTTATTTGATTCATCTCTATCTCCATTGTCTTCACCAGCAGTTCCTCCCTGTCCTTATCTTACTTCTGTGATTTGAATTACCCCTTCACCGCACCCAATGTGATACCGCTAACAAAATACTTCTGCATGAACGGATAGACACACACGATCGGTAACGTAACGACCATGGTTACTGCCGCCCGAAGCGTAGAGCTGGATATATTGCGGTATTTCGAATAGGCTGCCTGCGCATCCTGAATTTGTTGCAGTGCTTCAACCTCAAGCAGCAGCTTGCGAAGATACGTCTGCAAGGTGTCCCATGTTCCACTCGAATTGTACAGAATAACGTCGAACCATGAATTCCAGTGACCAACCGAACTGAATACGGCAATCGCAGCGAACACTGGCAGAGAGATGGGAATAACAACTTTTGCATAAATTTTAAGCTCAGAGGCCCCGTCAATCCGTGCGGATTCGAATAACGATTCCGGCAACCCTTGCATGTAAGATGCCATAAGCAGCATGTAATACGCATTTAGAAGACCTGGTATCCAATACACATTAAAGGTGTTAGTCAACCCAAGCTGAACCATCAACAAGTATGTCGGAATCAAGCCACCGCTAAAATACATCGTGATCAAAAACAAAAGACGCATAAATTTTCTGCCGGAGAAGTTCCGGATCGTAACGATATAGGCTAGAAGTCCCGTCATGAATACACAGGTGATCGTTCCAACAATAACCCGCAAGATAGATATCCATAGTCCGGAGAACAGCTTTTCATTTTTAAACAAAAATGCATAGGAATCCAGCGAAAAGACGCGAGGGAAAAAGTAGATTCCTCCCCTTGCGGCGTCCACTCCGTCATTGAAGGAGATCGCCAGCAAATTCACGAACGGGTACAGCATAACAAAAGTGAATACCAGCATAAATACAACATTACATACGTCAAATATACGACTACCCAAAGTAGGTTTTATTCCTATCGAACTCATATCGTCTACCTCCTATAAAATCGAAGTATCTAGTTTCTTTTTACTGATCCGGTTGACGGTGAGCACGAGCACGAGCGATATCACGCTTTTGAATAATCCAATCGCTGCGCCATAGGAATAATTGCCTAGCTGAATCCCGTATTTATACGCATACGTATCGATAACCTCATGGTATTCTCTCGTCTGTGAGTTCCCGATCAGCAATTGCTGCTCGAAGCCCGCATTGAGAATGCCGCCGATCCCCAGAATAAACAGCAAGACGATCGTTGGTCGAATACTTGGCAGAATAATATGCCATACAATTCCGAACCGGCCTAGGCCATCCACTTTACCTGCATCATACTGTTCCGAATCCACGCCAGCTATGGCAGATAAATAAATGATCGTGGCCCAACCGACATCCTTCCACACATTCGTCGCTGTGATTAGTCCCCAGAAGTATTTTCCCTCCCCAAGGAACGCAATGGGTTTATCGATGAAGCCCAGCCGCATCAACATGTCATTCAAAAACCCTTCATTGCCTAGAATGGCAAACAAAATACTCGCGACAACAACCCATGAAATAAAATGCGGCAAATAGGAAATGGTCTGTACAACACGCTTGAATACTCTCAACCGTAATTCGTTAATCAACAGAGCCAATATAATCGGCGCCGTAAAACCAAATAGCATGTTTAGTCCGCTGATTGCCAGCGTATTGCGAAGAATATTCCAAAAATCCGGAGAGTGGAAAAACATCTCGAAATTCTTCAGCCCCACCCAATGACTGCTTAATATCGGCTTTCCGGGAATGTATTTCATAAAAGCAATAATAATACCAGTCATCGGAATATAACTAAAAATGATCACCCATATGATCATCGGAATACTAATTAGCCATAGCTGACGTTCCTTGTACACGGTCCGCTTAATATGTTCGAATCTTGATTTGGGTTGTGTCGATGCCTGCACAACTTCAGTATTCATCCAGTCACCTACTTTCTCTAGTCAATAAATTTCGAACGAGAGGAAGCGCTTCCTTCCTCTCGTTCACTTATGTGCGTTACTTCCAGGTCTTCATACGTTCCTTATACACATCAGATCTGTATTTCTCGATATCATGCAGTCCCGTATTGTTCAGCTTTTCCTTCATGTCGTTGAAATTTTTCGTAAGCTCATCCTCGGTTTTGCTCATTACAGCCTTCGACCACAGCGTCTCAATCTGATCGTCGATTTGCTGCTTCGTCATGCTTAGCGGATCATTCGCCGGGATCGTGATCGAGCCCATCGAGTTATCGTAGATCGTATCTTTCAAGTTCTCATTCATGATCTTCTTCCACTTGGCTTCATCGTTGAAGTTCTGGTCGAACCAAATCGTGCTTTTGCCATCATCCTTCATCGTGCCTTGGCCCTCAACAAGCATCAGGTAGTTTTGACCTAACTTATCAGAGTTATCATAATTCCACGTTCCGTCGATGATCGCTTTTTTGGCGCTTTCCACCCAGCTCCATTTTCCATTTTCATATTTCCATACCGAATCTGGTTGATTCGGAGCACCCCAACCAATGAGACGTGTACCTATATCCGTAATCGAGAAATTCATCCATTTGATGATATCCTCTGGGTTTTTCGCTTTGTCTGTAATAATCGTGAAAGATCCACTACGTGCGTTCTTCGGAGATAAATAAGCTTTCTCCACGCCCGAAGCCTTTAACGCGACTTGTACATAGCGTTGATCTTCCTTCCAGTTCTTGTTCGTCTTCTGCCACACTTCATGGCCTGCATTCCATGACTGCCACCACCAACCGATATGGCCTATGATGCGCTCAGACGAGAATTTCGCCTTCCAATCGTCGAATTTGTTGACGAAAGTGTCCGGATCAAGCAACCCGTCACGATAAATTTGGTTCATAAATTTCGTGAGTTCAAAGCCTTCTTGCGTATTAACCCAATGGGTCATATCACCCTCTGGACTAACCTTATAACCGTTCTGTAATCCCCACATGCCGGCAAGTGTCGGCACCATATTGGTCGTAACAGGGGCTATCCCTGAAAGCGCAAACGTTTTTTCGCCTTTGGCGTTCTTCGGATGCGTAGCTTGCATTTGCTTCAAGATTTCATAGTATTGCTCAGGTGTTTCAAATTTCGGCGATCCCATAGCCGTGTACCAATCATTTCGGATATGTGCGGAATAATCCGGAATCGGTAGCAATCCCCAGTACTTCGGCAGCATGTATAACTTGCCATCTTCGCTATAATATGACTTGAGCCATGTGTCTAATTGACGCTTAATGTTTGGTCCTAGTTTATCGATATATTGACCAATTTCAACCGCCTTACCCTGGTCAATCCACTGCTGCGCCTGGGACTCATTCAGACCGGTGATCACTTCCGGATAATCGCCACTAGCGAGCATGAGGTTCATTTTTTCTTTTTGGTCCACATCGTAGACGATATTGTTCAGTTTCACGTTGAACTTCTCGAGAATGTATTTTTGAAGCTCTGCTTGGTGTTTGTTAACGTTATCTGGATTATCCTGCCCGGAGTAGAAATTGATCTCAATTGTTTTGTCTGGGACTTCCCAATTGAATTCATTGACTTTCTTCTCCGAATTCTGAGTCGTCTGATCTCCTGTTTGTTTATCGGCCCCTTGTTCGGCAGCCTCATCTTTCCCCGTGCAACCAGCAAGCGTTGTTAATACAAGAATAATAGCAATTAATAATGACCAATTTCTTTTCATGCATGGACCCCCTCAAATGTATTCGCTTACATTTTCAACCTCTCCATACAACCTCTATGCACTGTTGGCCGCATACCACCCTTTTACCCGATTATAAATTTACTAAATATACATCGCTTACATTGTATATATTTAGTAAATATTGATGTCATTTTATCATCCAATTTTGAAATAAGCAAGAGCCTTGTTGCACAAAAAAGGGTAAAAAAAATAGAGCAGCTTATTCGCTGCTCTTGGGCCATTCTTACTACATTTCTTAAGGCGTGGTAGAAATGTATTTCCCTTTACTGGGAGCCTTTACGTCAGCATCAGTTCTAGCCAATTGTCGCCCCGCCTGCCGATAATGCCATATCGTTACCAAGCAAATAGCGGCTGCGATGGTGAAGACCCAATGACCAGGCCATCCTTCATACACTAGGCCTCCTAACCAAGGGCCTAGCATCCGTCCAACCGTAGAGGACGCGGCACAAGCTCCGAGCACCTTTCCTTTCGAGCTGCCGTCCGCAGATTCTACCATCCATGCTGGAACAGCCGGGAAGACCAGCACTTCCCCGCAAGTCATGATGACCATCGCGAGCACGAATTGCCAATACGATGATGCAAAACCGACGAGCAAGAGACCGGCGGTGAAGAAAAAGGTCCCCCACCGAATTTGTGTCTGCAGCGCGATCTGGTACCGACGTATAATCCATGTTTTGAGCGGATGCGACAGCAGAATAAGCCCGCCATTGACCGTCCATAGCAGACTGTATAAAGAAAAAGAAATTCCCTGCACCTTGGCGTGAAGCGGAACAACCGCAGACCACTGCGAGTAACAGAGCCATGAGACGGCAAAACCGATACAAGCTGCAATAACCGCACGCCCCGAACCGCTGTTCCATAATCGGCCGTCCCGTTGACTTCGCGATGGACTCATCGCGTCTCGATGCCCCTGATGCGGCTGACGTATTAGACTGGCGAACAATACGAAGAACACGACATACAATAACGCATTGCCGAAAAATACAAGCTGGAACGACAAATTCGCCACAAAGCCGCCAAGCGCCGCACCCAGCGCCATCCCGACATTTTGCGACACGAATAGAATATTAACCGCACGCTGCTCTTCCCCGGGACAGCCTGTTACTGCCATGGCATTTAAGATCGGATAGACGAAGCCGCTGAAAAGACCCAGCAAAGTTAACAGCACCGCATAAGTGTATAGATCATTCGCCAACCCCATTGCTGCTACCGCACAAGCTGAGCCTGCTATCGCGCAGAGAACGGGAAGCTTACCGCCCCAGCGATCAAATAGGATCCCCCCAATTAAATTGCCAACAAATGCAGCTCCGCTATTCAGCAGCAGCACCAAACCCGCCATACTTAGCGTCCCGCCGAACTGCTCATGCATATAGAGCGTATTGATGGGCCATACGAGCGTCAGGCCGGTCGATAAGACAATCGCACACAGCGATAACCGCCGGAGCAAATGTGTGCTATTTAACGTATCCACATGATGTGCATCCCCTCCATTATTTTACTAAAATAGTGTAATAAAATTTACTAAAATGTTCAATAGAATCTTATTCCCTTATCCTTTCATCTCCGCACCGCAGCTCTTCCGAATGATCAACTTCGTCGGAACGGTGACATGCAGCGACACCTCACGGCCTTTCAACCGATCTGCCATCATCTTCACGGCCGTTACCCCCATTTCCTCTGCGTACACTTTAACTGTCGTTAACGGAGGCGTCACGAACGAGGCCATTTGAATATCGTCAATGCTGACCATTGCAATATCCTCTGGTATTCTCAGTTCTGCTTCATTCGCTGCCTTAATCGCCGCAATCGCCATCGGGTCACTGCCAATTAAGAGCGCTGTTGGCCGTTCCTTCAATTGCAGCATCTGCTGCATCAATCGATACCCTTCTTCGGTTCGCCAATCTCCCACGAATACGAGGTTCGGATCGAACAGCCCACGCTCTTTCATCATAGCTTCATGCTCCAGTTGGCGTTGATCGACGTTATGTACTCTTCCTTCAGCCCTCCATATATAGCTAACGCCGCCTATATATCCGATTCTGCGATGTCCAAGCTGGAACAAATGCTCCATGGCCTGTCTCGCAGCCTTTCGAAGATCGAACATGACCGAATCACAGTCTTCCAACTTATAATCTATGTAAACTACCGATTTCGCTTCCGGCGACTTCTGAACTAAATCCAAATCCACCTTACCGATCACGAATAATCCATCTAACTGGTGCGAATCGATCTCCTGATGGCTATCCATAAGTCGAAAGACCTTCGTCACATTCATGCCTTGATTCGCGCATTCTCGTTCGATTCCTTGGCGAATCGCCAAATAGTAGGGGTCAGAAAACTCTAATTGTTCCGAGCACCAGATGACTAGGCCCATATTCAATGATTCGACTGCTGCTTCCCCATGTTTCTTCTTGGCTCGACTGCCGCCTTTCTTATAGCCCAGCATATTCGCAGCATCAAAGATCCGCTGTCTCGTATCCTCTGAGACTTGAAGGCTATAATCCTGATTCAACACACGTGACACGGTTGCACTTGAGAACCCAGCCTTTTCTGCAATATCTTTAATGGTTGCCATCCGATCCCCTCCTAAATTCGTTCACTTTTACTAAATACCTTACCAATAGATGACGAGGTGTGCAACTGCCCGTTCGCCTCGATTCAACTTCGTTGGACCATCTATCAATCTATTATGGGAATATATAGAAACAAGCCGATCAGGTATAGACCCCGTGGTCTGATACCTAATCGACTTGTTATGTTACGCCTCAAACGTTCTTACTTCGGTTATTACTTATCGTGGCCTTTGCCCGGATTTTCTTTTTGGTATTCGAAGGTCACTTTCACAGGCTCACTCATATACCCAGTGGATAGATACGCCTCATTGGTTCCCTTTAAATTACCCGTCAGTTTGAATGTGAATTGGAAGCTTGCCGCGACAGTACTCTTCGTCTGATCTTCGAGAAGAACCTTGCCTTTCGGATCAATCACCTTCAACTTCACATCTGTAAGGACGCCATTCATCAACAATCCATCAATCGTTACTTTTTTCGCTTCCTGATCAACCTTTACTTGTATGCCGTCAATGCCCTTCACGTCTACGGCACCTGAGAGGTTATAGATACCAAACTCGTAGAAGGAATATCCGTAATCGGTTGCTCTTTTTATTCCTTGGAACTTCATGTATCTTGCCTTGACCGGGTTGAACTGAACCGTTTCTTTGCCATCATGCGCGGTAATCATTCCGTCATTTGGCATGACATTGATCCAGTTCTGCTTATCGTTCGAGACAAGAAGTTTGTATTTATCGGCGCGAGCATATTCCCAATCAATTCGGACCGTATCCATTTCCTTCACTTCACCGAGATCGACCAGGAACCAAGTATTGTCCACGTAATCGCTCGCCCATCTTGAAGCAGGGAATCCATCGACGGCTTTGGCCGGTCCATAATTCGCATTATTGCCTTCGGTCGATGAAGCTTCTGCCGCTTTATTCTGCGCCAAATTGCCAATGAGGTAATAGACGCTTTCCTTCAGCGTATTGTACGCCTCATCTTTTATCGTACCCGCTTTCTTGAATTCATCCAGCTTTGCGTTAAAGCCTTTGAGATACTTGGTGACTTGCGCTGCATCTATCCCTTCGTAGCGCTTCATCATTTCCAAATAGTTGTTCAAAGAACGCACCGTTGCAGAATTCGTAAATTGCTGCGCTTTTTCAAAGCGGTCGACTAACACTTTCATACCGGATGCATTCGTCGTTGCTTCGATTACAAACGACGTTTTCTTCAATTTGCCCGCTGTTACAGTAACGACCAGCTCATGCTTTCCAAGCTTTCCGGCTAGTGGTATAACGGTTCCAGCAGTATAAGGCTTCCCATCATACGTAGCCGTTACTTTCGTCAGTCCATCATCATTTTTTAATTTCCATGTAAACGAAATGGATTGACTGTCCGGCAGGATGATCCCACTCTGGAACGGCTTCCCGTTCATCTGCACATCCACCTCTGAAGGGGCAGCATTGTTGATTTGATACGTTCCTTTCACGTACTGATAGAGCCAGTCATATAGAACGCGTGTGGCAGGGTCTTTGCTCACCGCACTATCATACACGGCATTATTTCCTTGGTAGTAAGCTCTAAAGCCATCTTTCATCAGACCCGTTTCAACACCACTGTTCAAATAATCGACATACCGCTCACGGAATACGCCATCTGTCAGCATGCGATCATCGAACTCAACTTCATTGGACATGCCATACTGCTTCGCGAGGTTCGCTGCATCTTCAAAGCGCTCATAGTCATTCGGTTCGAAGAAATAATTCGGTTGGAGAGCAACGGCATCAAACCCGACATCCTTCCACATAAAGCTCTTGTATGCGTAGAAGTGTGGGATCCAGAAGAACTTCATACTGTTATTGCCGGAAACATTCATCGTATGGACTTTAGCGCTTACCAAACGAAGTAAATCTGGTCCTGTAGAACTTGTGCTGATTTGCTCTTCGAGCCAGTACATACCCACGAGCTCAAGATGGGAATAATTCGCTGCTTCCCACTTTTGCTTCACTTCGTTTAAATACCATTGAACCGCTTTCTCTCGATTCGCAAGTGCTTTCTCTTTTCCAACATCTGAAGCGTTGAAGCTTAAATTTTCACCATTAATCATTCCAAAATTCTTAATCGACTCACCCGGATCCGGAATCATCAAGACAACCTTTTCCTTTTGATTAGGCTGACCTAATGCTGCTCCTACCTCCTTCGTCGCTTCATTCAACTGATACATTTCTCCTGTAGGAGCGAACGTTTTATTCAAGTACCAGTTCCAATCCTCCAGGTATGAATTTCCACCAAAATCACGACCCGGTGTTGGAGGATTAATTCCGAGATAAAGGACGCCATCAAAGAGCCAATCTACAGGTTTCCCTGTCTTATCGACATAACTGATGTTCGGGATAATCCGATCCTTCGTCCATGTCCCCAAATTATTCGCATATTGCCCGTTATAGAGCAATCCAAGATTCTTAATTCCCGCTGTCGCTTCGCCAGGTGCCAAGAATTTCGGCGTCTGTGTCGGAACGGTTACCGCTCCAGCAATTTTGCCATCTTGGCCGAGAATTTCAATTTCATCCACGAAGCTCATCGCTGTCGTATGCATGGTAAAGGTTACTTTTACATAACGAGCATAGGCTATCTTTGCATCTGCTCCAATGCTCTTAATTCCGTCTTTGCTGCCATCCCACTGGTAGGTCTCGTCATAGGTTCCGTCTCTCCAGAGTTCCTGTGTCGCGCTGTCCTTGAGCAATCCCCAATTCACTTTGTCATCGGAGACATACATCGAGACCGTCAGCGGCACGAGCACATTGTTCGTTGGCCAGCTTTCTAGGAAATGCGCTTTAATCTTGGAAATCGATTTCTGTTCGCCCAAATCAAACACAACTTCGCGCGTCTTCTTCTTGAGATGTCCGACCCACGCTGGATCTTTGACATCCAATTTGCCGTATTTGCCATCTGTCAACTTCTTCTGACCATCCGGATAGGATGCCTCAGGCTCCTGCGACCAGCTATATGGCAGTCCTAACGCAAGATTGCGTTCCAGCGTTATCTGCTGATCGGACAGCGAATATACGCCGAACTCATAGAAGGAATAACCGTAGCCCGTAGCCCGCTTGACGCCTTCGAATTTGATGTATCTCGCCGTAACCGGATTGAATTGAACCGTTTCTTTGCCATCTTGCGCTTTAATAATGCCGTCATTCGGCATCACATTGGTCCAAGTCTTCTTATCGTCCGATACGAGCAGCTTATACGTGTCGGCGCGAGCACCTTCCCAACTGATGCGAACCGTATCCATCGCCGTCGGCTGACCCAGATCGACTAGGAACCAGTTCGCGTCATCATAGTGACTCGCCCACCGAGTCGCTTGGAATCCGTCCACCGCGTTGGATGGGACATAATTCGGATTATTATTTTCAATCGACGATACTTCAACAGGTTTGCCTTGAGCCAGACTGCCTGCTAGGTAATAGACGCCTTCCTTCAGCGTCGCATAGGCATCGCCCGCAATGTTCTTCTTCAATTGGTCCAGCTTCGCATTGAAGCTCTTCAGAGACTTCGTGAATTCGGCTGGATTGGCGCCGCCTTCCGCCTGTTTCATCGCGTCGAGGTAAACTTTAAGTGCCGTTGCGTCGCTGCTACTCATTTTCTTGTCGTTGACGTAACTGTCCACGAGCGCAGTCATTGTCGCGGCATCTGTCTTCACTTCGAAAGTAAACGATGTTTTCTTCGATTTCCCCGAAGTGACGATAACATCCAACACATGCTTGCCAAGCATATTCTTTAACGTGATTTCCGTCCCTGCCGTGTAAGGCTTTCCATCATACATCGCAGAAACTTTGATCATACTTGGATCGGCAGCATCTTTAAGGTTCCATGTAAACTTCACTTTCTCGGAATCCGCCAGAACTCCCCCTGCCTCAAACGGCTTGCCGTTCATCTGCACTTCCACTTCAGGCGGAGCGGCATTGTTGACTGAATAGGTTCCTTTGACATAGTCTCTCAACCAATCATAGAGTACACGATTGGCTGGATCTGTGCTCACCGCACTATCATAAACAGCATTATTGCCTTGGTAGTAAGCGTTGAAGCCATTTGCCATCAACCCAGTCTCCACACCGCTGTTCAAATAATCGATATACCGCTCGCGGAAGACGCCATCCGTCAGCATCCGATCATCGAACTCGAATTCATTGGACATCCCATAACGCTTCGCGATGTTCGAAGCATCTTCAAAACGATCATAACCTGTCGGCTCGAAGAAATAGTTCGGTTGGAACGCTACCGCATCAATGCCAACATCCTTCCACATAAATGCCTTATACGCTAAGAAATGCGGAATCCAGAACAGCTTCAAATTCTTATCATGAACTTGACCGCTCACCAATTTCAGCAATTCTGGGCCTTTCGCATCCGTACCGATTTGCTCTTCCAACCAGTACATGCCTACCAGCTCAAGATTAGAATAGTTCGCCGCAGTCCAGCGCTTCTGTACCTCGTCGATATACCATTGCGTTGCCTTTGCACGATTTGAAAGCGCTTGCGAATTATCCCCAGTAAAGTTGAGATTTTCACCATTAACGTTCCCGAAGTTGGTTACTCGCTCATCCGGATACGGAATCATCAGAACAACCTTTGTCTTATGATTCGAATCACCCAACTTCCCTCCGACTTCTTTCGTCGCCTCGTTCAGCTGCTGCATATCGCCCTTTTCCGCGAAGGTTTTATCCAAATACCACTCCCAGTCTTCGAGAATGGAAGGCAAGCCCGCCGCTGCCCCTAAACTGCGTCCTTTCGGAGAGGTCGTTCCGAGATAGAGAATCCCGTCAAAGAGCCATTCTGTCGGCTGCTTCGTATCCTTGTCGACGTAACTGATATTCGGAATAATCCGATCCTTCTTCCAATTCCCTATTTCAGGTTTATCCGCATAATAGCCGTTATAGAGCAGCCCTAGGTCCTCGATCCCCGCTGTCGCGTCGCCAGGCGCTAAGAGCTTCGCCTCTTGAGTTGGCACGGTTACCGCTCCATCGGCTTGCCCGTCTTGACCGATAATTTCAATCTCATCCACAAGCGTCATCGCGCGGGTGTGCATGGAGAAAGTGACTTTGACATACTGAGCATAAGCAATTTTCGCATCTAGGCCGATCGCTTTAATGCCGTCCTTGCTGCCATCCCACACATAAGTCTCTGTGTATTTGCCGTCATTCCACAGCTTTTGTGTTGCATTGTCTTTGAGCAAGCCCCAATTCACCTTGTCATCGGAGACATACATCGATACTGTAAGCGGCACGAGTACGTTGTTCGATGACCAATCTTCGAGGAAATTCGCTTTAATAGCCGTGATGGACTTCTTCGCCCCCAAATCAAACACGACTTCGCGTGTCTTCTTCAAATGGTGGCCCACCCATGCTGCGTCGGATCTATCGGCTGCCCCATATTTTCCATCCGTCAATTTGTCGCCTTCATCCGGATAGGAAGCTTCCGGCTCTTCTGACCACTCATAAGACAGTCCTGCAGCCAGGTTGCGATAGACGTCGTTGTATACCGATGCAGTGACACCCTCTGCGTTAGCAATCGGTTGAACCAATGGATCAACCGGATCGACTCCGCCAGGCAGGTCGGTTGACGTCTGTTCTTCTTTCTGTGTAGGCAGCGCCTCTCCCGCTTGCGCGATCGGCATCATCGTTACGATCATGATCGCAGCCATGATTAGCGCAACCCATTTTCTACTCCTCTTCATATCGTGCTAACTCCCTTCTGATTCTTGAGTCAAGAAACATCAAATTCCCAAATGGTATGCGCTTCCATTTCAGCTTACCTCGATGCTCTTTCCTCCCTTCCGAGATTCCGACACGTCATAGAAGCTTATAACATATGTCAATGTCCTTACTGTAACATTATGAAATGTGGCCTTCCTTTCAAATAGATAATTTATGACATTGGGTATACACTTGTTGACATGAAGGCCCTCATGTCGCGTTTTTATAGGTATAAAGATAGCGTTTACCTCCTTAGGTCCTACCTTTTCTCTCTTAACTGTACATCAAAAAACTCCCGGCATGATAGACCGAGTGTTTCGCGTATCCGATTATGGAAGAGTGCATTGCACCGTGGAAGCCCGGATATTTACTTGTGAGTACAAGTTGTTGGCTATCGATTATCGCCTTGACTCTCCAGTTACAGGATACCCCGAACCGACGATGAAAAAGCCAAGGACGCCGCCTTGGCTTTTCGTAGTTATCGCATTCAAATATCATTGGCCAAAAGTCCGGCTGTCGAGACTTGCAACCCCGCCTCATGCAAATGGCCTATGTTTCCTAGACCAGTACAGCGGGGAACCGCCCATTCCTGACTCCTCTCCTCGAACAAAACCGTGGTAACGGAGCTTGGCGGGAGCCAAAATCCACTCCAGGCGAGCGGAAAAGGAATCTCGAGCAAATGGGCCAGCCAGGTTACCCCAAACCCGTGATGGCAGAATACCGCGATTGTTTCACGATTAGGCGACACGATGCGGTACCTGCCTTCTTCTCTTACATATCCATGACGTTGAAAGAAACCGTCGGAATCCACTTTGAGCTTATCGTAATCCTGCGCGTAATCGCAATATGGGGTGCACTCCCGCCATATTTCATGGCCAGGGTATGGCTGAATGGCCCTCACGGTTTCACCAGGAATATTCCAGGCCGCAATTTTGCTGCCTTCGAAAATAACGGGATTCAAGCTCAATTCACGTGTCCACGGTTCGATAACCGGATCAATTCCAAGCAATTCAGCGGTATACTGCATCGTATGAACCGCGCGATTTACCGGGGAGCTGAAAATCCGGTCGATTCCTTCCTTCTTCAGCCTCTTGGCAAGTGCCTTCGCTTCCAAATGCCCCGCTGCCGTAATGGTATCGTTAGGGTAATCAGGATCGGCGTGACGGATTATTAAGATCCTCATTCAATATTCTCCTTATATCCTCTTATTTTAGAGAGACTACATAGTTCCCCAGCTCCAACGCAAATTTCAGACCGGTATCCCGTATTCCGTCGGGAAGCTTGTTTACGCCATTTTGCGCTTCATAGGTGAAATCGCCGCTATATCGGATTTCTTTGAGCGCCCCCACCAGCTCAGTCCAATCGATTGTGCCTTGATACGGAAGAAGATGCTGGTCAATTGCGCCGTTGTTGTCATGTATGTGAGTCGCTTTCAACCGGCTGCCGAGTATCCGGAATGCAGATGCCTGTTCGATTTTTTGCACATGGGCATGACCCGTATCCCAGCAGGCGCCGATCAGCCGATGATCGAGTGCGTCGACGAGCTGTGCGAGTTCTTCAGCACTCGCAAAGAAGCGGTTATAGCCTTGAACATGGAATACGTTCTCAAGAGCGATGCCCACTCCCGTTTCTTCAAGCACAGGAAGTAAACGGCGATAGAAATTAATATTGTAATCCAATATTTCCTTGGTGAATGGCTTCATACCTTGATACGGAACAATTAAAGACGTTTAATGATGTAGATACTTTCATCAGGTAAAAGCTCCTTCTCCTATTTCGCTTGTTCGAATGAGATGACGATCCGTCATCGGAATCCTCTTACTTTTTGTACCGCTCATAAGCGACTATATGAATTCCAATATATCCCTAAAAACAAGCTGTTGTAAACTACTCGAAAGAAACTTGCTGGAATGTGCCCGTTAACGCCGATTGCTTCGCTTTTAAGCACAGAAGCGCGCTCTGCAGACCGTCGTCAAGTGTCGATATCGAATCCGTACCGCCTTGCATCAGCTCGATGAAGTTTTTCGCAAGTACGCTGTCTCCGCCGAAATGACCTTCATCTCCGCCGAATTCATACGTTTCTATACGCGTCGAATGATGCATGAACACTTTGACCTGCCCGGTGTAGAAGTCGAAGTCAATCGTCCCTTTGTAGCCAAGGAACCGGGCTCCGCGAGCAGCCGCCTTTTTCCGCGCAAAAAAGTTCTGCGAATACGATACGTGCATCCCGGATTCATAACGAATCAACGCGCTGCCGGAGTCTTCGTTACCCGTGTCTACCGCGAAAGAACAGTACGCCTTGTCATCTTTCCCGAACGCCTTGCTCTCGGGACACGTCTGTTTTTCGTCGCATTCGATGCATTTCAGTCCGGCAGGCTTCGTCCCTTTGAAAATTTGTTTCGATATCATCGCGGCGACGTTTTGCGGCTTCGTACCGAGGACATAGTTGATGTAATCGAAGTCGTGCGTTGCCTTTTGAAGGAACAAGCCGCCCGTTTCATTCTCGTCACGATACCACCCTTGGAAGTACACGTGACCATACGGTACGTTGTTGACGGCTTGAACATGCTCTACTGTGCCAATTTTTCCGGAATCGACGATTTCCTTCACCAGTTGGACGAGCGAAGTAACGCGCAGCGGGAACGAAACGACTACCTTGCGGTTGCCCGAAGCTTCATAGCCTTCCTTCAAAAGCTGTACATCCTGTAATGTCGTAGCCACCGGCTTTTCCAAGAAAAGCGGTAGACCGCTCGATAACACCTTCAGCGCCATGGGTGTATGGAGCGAACAACGCGTACCGATCATAATACCGTCCAGCTGTATCTCGTTCAGCATTTCTTCCGGCGTTTCGAACGTTCGCACGTCTGCATTCTCTTGCTTGACCTTTTGTCGTTTTTCCGGATTTACATCCACGATGGCCGCCACTTGGCAGTCCGATGCATGTTTTTGCACGTGGCGAATAACGCCACTAATACGGTTTCCGTAACCGATTACTCCGATTTTCAAGACAGTAGCCTCCCTTATGCTCTGTTCATATCATTCAATTCACACCCGTTACCCTTTTTCTTTTTCCAGTGAGACGACATAGTTCCCCAGCTCCAGGGCATATTTTAGGCCGGCATCTCGTATCCCGTCAGGAAGTTTGTTGACTCCATTATGCGCTTCATAAGTAAAGTCGCCACTATATTGAATTTCTTTGAGCGCTCCCACCAGCTCGACCCAATCAATTGTGCCCTGATAAGGAAGAAGATGCTGGTCACTTACGCCGTCGTTGTCCTGTATGTGAGTTGCTTTCAATCGGTCACCCAACATCTTGATAGCTGATACCTGATTGACCTTCTGAACATGGGCATGACCGGTATCCCAGCAAGCGCCGATAAGCCGATGATCGAGAGCGTCGACGAGCTGGGCGAGTTCTTCGGCAACCGTGAAGAAGCGGTTATAACCTTGAACAGAGCACCCGTTTTCGAGAGCGATGCCGATTCCCGTTTCTTCAAGCACAGGAATCAAACGGCGGTAAAAATTCAAATTGTAGTCCAATATCTCCTCGTATGTTTCTTTGCCGTCGATAGCGATATCGGTTGGGTGAAAGACAACCCATGGAATACCCAGAATAGCTGCCGATCGCAGGGATCTCTCCGCAAGGCCGACAAACGAATCGAGCGTCAACCCTGTCACGAGGTTCGTAAATGTCCCACCATGAACAGGCCCGTGCATCTGGGTGAATCGAACTCCCAATTGATCCGCGTAAGCGCGCATTTCCTTCGCCCACGCTTCCTCCTCGCTCCAGCAGATTTGCAGCATCTCATTTTGTAAATCCCAGTAATTCATATCCAGCACTTGAAAGCCTGCCGCAGCACATCTTCGAATAGCTTCAAGCCTTGATATGGAAGAACCAAAGACGTTTAATGATGTAGATACTTTCATCGGATAAAAGCCCCTTCCCAATTTCGCTTGCTCGAATGAGATAACGATCCCCCTCCTGAAAGAAGGGGGCTGTCATCGGAATCCTCTTACTTCTTATACCGTTCATATGCAGCTTTATAAATTTCCATATATTCATCCAGACCCATCTTTTGCAACGTTGCTGTATAGTTGTCCCATTGCGTAAATGGAACGTTCCCTGTAATGAATTTGGCCTGCATTTCTGTCACATACGTTTCGATATCGGCTTTTAACGCCGACATTTTGTCCGTTTCCTCTTGCGTGTAAACGAAAGGAGCCCAGACCTCCTCAGGGAATTGAGACTCTACGATCTTAACGGCTTCGATGGAGGAAGGCATCCCTTCCGATCCTTTAAAAAATTGCTGCTTCAGAATGCCGGGATAACCGCCGCCAGGCCAGGTCAAATATTGCGCGACGGCTTGGTCCTGCGTCAAACCTTTCGGATTGTTTTTAATCTCATCCACGAATTCATATTGATCATCCGCCGTTTTTTTATAAGTAACGTTTTCAAAGCCCATGAAGAACATTTTTGCGCCCTCGTCGCTGTACAAATAATCGACCCATCTCATCGTAGCTTCGGGATATTTATTGTTACTGGTAATGACAAATTGTCCGGACGATCCAACTGTCGCTCCCACATTCGCATATAATTGATCCCCGTGCGGCCCCGTCAAAGTCAAACCGCCGATATATCCTTTTTGCTTAAACATGGCTTCCGGATTATAACCCGGGTGCACTACATACTTTCCTTCAATACCATTGGCAATGGCTTGATCGGTGTTTGCCGAGAACGTATCCTTGTACAGGAGTCCTTCGCTATAAAGCTTTTGAATATATTGCAGCATCTCCTTATACTCCGGGGCGACTGGAATAAATCGCAATTCTCCCGTTTTCGGATCCACGTCAACGTTCGGATGAGACGCCCCTCTGTTGCCGAGCCCCCATGAACCTTTAATATGACTGATTAAGGTATCAATACCACTGCCGCCGATCGGGACGGCGTTAGGATCCTTTTCTTTCACTTGCTTGAGGAAGTTATATAGCTCTTCCGTTGTTTTGGGCATGGATACGCCTAGCTTATCAAGCCACTCCTGTTTGTACCACATGAAGGTACCTGAACGCATGGCCGTAAAAGACGGATCGGTTATTGTCGGAATCGCGTAAATATTCCCGTCAGGCATGGTCATAGCTTTTTTGATCTCAGGATTCTGATCCAGAATACGTTTGATATTAGGCGCATGATTCTCAATCAAGTCGTTGAGTTTGACGAAAACACCCTGCTGCCCGTATTTCTGCAGGTCTGAGCTAGTAAAGCGGCTTCCATAAAACACATCCGGATAATCCCCGCTGGCCAGAATAATATTTTTCTTCTCCACCAATTGCTCCCTGATGACATCATTCCATTCCACGTTAATATTCGTCATTTTCTCATATTCGTTCCAGAGCATGATGTCGTTCAAGTTTTGCGATGCGAATCGTTTTGGGGCAAAAAACTTGACCGTGATCGGCTCTTTAACGATCGGCATTCCGGATGCCGTCAAATTCGTATCAGCTTCTTTTTTTTCCGTCGTTTCCGTTTCAGGCGCCTTGGAACCGCATCCGCCCAGAATCGATGTGATCATAATCATTCCGATAAATAAGGTGATCCATTTTTTCATTTTCACGTACAAACCCTCCTCGTAATGGTTACAGCCTTCTACCCTTTAACTGCGCCAATCATGATTCCCTTGGTAAAGTATTTCTGTAAAAATGGATACAGCATTAGAACCGGCAGGTTCGCAACGATAATGACGGCATATTTGATCGTCTGTGCGTATAAAATCTGATCTGTCAACGCATCCGAGCTTTCCGACATTTGCTCCATTTGATTCTGGACCAAAATTTCCCTCAAAATTAACTGGAGTGGGAAACGGTCCTGGTCGGTTAAATAAATGAGAGCGTTGAAATATGAATTCCAATGTGCCACACTGTAGAACAACGTCATCACAGCAAGGATCGGCATCGATAACGGTAATATGACCTTCAAAAGCATATGGAAATCAGAGCTTCCATCCATTGCCGCCGCCTCATGAATCTCAGACGGGATGCTCTGCTGGAAAAAAGTACGCATGATAATGATGTTCCATACCGAGACTGCGCTCGGAATGACCAGCGCCCATACGGTGTTTAACATACCGAGATTTTTTACCAGCATATAGCTTGGAATGAGCCCGCCGCTAAAGAACATGGTAAATACGAACATGGCCATAATAACATTTTTTCCTGCCAAGTTTTTTCGTGACAAAGGGAAAGCCGCAAGAATCGTCATGACAAGATTAATCGACGTACCGAGGGTCGTATATAAAATCGTATTAAGGTATCCGTTCAGTATCTCTTTGTTCTGAAATATCTTCTGGTATCCGATGAAAGTGATATCCTTCGGCAAGAGCCACATGTTCCCGCTGTTTACCTCCTGCGGATTACTGATCGATGCGCTTATAACAAATAGAAGAGGGTATATGATCATAAGAAGAATGATGGCGAGCAACATATAGTTCACCCATTCAAACACACGGTCCCCTGTTGTCTGTCGCGTTACTGCTTCCGCCCTCTTTACCATAAACTGCTCCCTCCGGCTCTTCTGGCTATAAAGTTGACCGTTACCAGCAGAATAAAATTGATCACCGAATTAAATAAATCTACAGCCGTCGCGAAACTGTATTGGGCATCCAACATTCCACTTCGGTACACGAAAGTGGAGATGACATCTGAACTCTCCATATTTAGACTGTTTTGCATTAAAAAAACCTTCTCGAATCCAACGCCCAATATGGAACCCGCCTTTAAGATAAGCAGGATTATGATCGTCGGCATGATACCAGGAATATTGATGTGCCAAATTCGTTGCAATCTGGAAGCCCCATCGACTCTGGCCGCTTCGTGCAGCTGCGGATCGATTCCACTCAAGGCGGCCAAATAAATGATCGAGCTCCACCCCATTTGCTGCCAAACACCCGACATGACGAAGATGGTCTTGAACCATTCCGGTTCTGTTAAGAAACTTATCGGCTCGCCGCCAAATAGCTTAATGACTAAATTGACGATCCCGGTTTCAGGAGCCAAAAATATCGAGATCATGCCGACCAGAACGACGGTTGATAAGAAATGAGGCATATACGTGACCGTTTGTATAAACCGCTTATATGACGTATGCCGCACTTCATTGATCATAAGCGCCAGGATGATGGGGATCGGGAACCCGACTGCAAGTTCATACAAGCCGATGCTTAACGTGTTCTTTAACAGCCGCCAGAAATAATAACTGTCAAAAAAACGTTCGAAGTGCTTGAATCCAACCCAAGGGCTGCCGGATATTCCTTTTGTCGCGATAAAATCTTTGAACCCAAGTTGGACACCGTACATCGGCAAGTAATGGAAAACGATAAAATAAATGATGACCGGCGCTAGCATTACATATAAACGCCAATTTTTAAGCACCGCTTTCCGGACTCTATGCCGGATTAAATTTGAAGTCATGCTTGCAGGCAATGCTTTCATCGATACGACAACACCTTCCTCCTGTTTCTCTGCGATTGGGAACGTTCCTGTGTCTACAGTAATCGTAGAGTCGAATTTCTGCCATCGGCAGTTATTTCGTCCATCTGCTTATTTTTACAATGCGTTGATAGGGCGAGAAAACCGCTTTATTAATAGGGGTTTTCCTTCATTGTCGGCCTATAAAAATGAAAAATAGGACCAGATGTCTCCAGCCCTACTAAGCTTTTTAAATATTTATTTCAGCTTCCAACTCCGACGGGTTTCCTTTGATTATCTTTCTATATTCCATCGGTGTAATTCCTTCGATCTTTTTAAACTTTCTGATGAAATTGGTTGAATCGACATAGCCTACTTCAAGCATGATTTCCTTTAACGTCCACTCCGTGCTGCCGATTAATTTTTTGGATTCATCCATTCTTAGTTGATCGATATAACGCATGATGGAACAATCCGTATGATCTTTAAAAAATCTGGTAGCATATGATCCGGAAATACCGAACGTATCGGCTATTCTGTTCAGATCAATCGTACTGTCCCGGAAGTTATCATTAATATAAACTTTGATGCGTTCAAGCAGCACAAAATTTTTGCTCTCTTTCTTGTGCACAATGTGATCGCACACATTGCAGCAGAAATCGTTAATAAAGCTTTCCAGCTCTTCAATGGTCTCAAAACGCGGAATATACATATTTTCTAACAGTTGCTCAATCCCTTGATCGGTTTCGATATTCAATTCCATCATAGCCTTCATCATCGTATTCACAATGTTAAAACAAAAAAACTCCACTGCCTCTAACGACATTTGCTTGGTTACGATATGCTCCATTGTATCCCGAATGATATTCTGAACTGCTCCGCCATTCCCCTGCTTGATCGCCTTCAACAGCTGCAATTCCAGTTCAACGGGATACCATTTCTCGGATTTCCCGGAGCTTCGCAACTCGTTGTAGCAAATGACCTTGTCTCTTCCCCGAATAAATCGATAACGCGTCGCTTGTTTGGCCTGTAAAAAAGATTGGTGAATCATCGAAAAATTGTCGTAAATATCTCCAATTCCGACGGTCAGTGTCAGATGGAAATCTTGTTTAAAGAATTGTTTGACTTTGTCGGCTACATTTTTAATATGCTCAAGTTTAGCGCTCTCTTCGTTCATATTTAGCAAAATCACGATTCCCCGATCATCCGTCAATTCAGCTCCGAACCCGTTGCCTAGCTCTGAGGACAACTCTTCTGTAACCTTGATTAAGCTATATTTTAATAATTCTTGCATGGATTTGGGGTATTCCTGAATGAATTGATTGTAGTTATCGATCAAAAATAACAAAACGACATAATGCGATTTATCTAAATGCAGGCTTGAGATGGCAGCCATCGTATCCGGCTGTTCGTTTTCTTTCGCGCTGCCCTTGACCAACCTAAGCAGAGATTGTTCTTTTACAATACTTGCCTGGCTTTGCAGCTTATGCGTTAAGCCTTCGCATTCTTTACTGATCTCAGATACATAATCGGATATCAAATCGATTTCATTTGATTTTTTCGATAACGCTGTGAATGGGGTACGCTGACCGTGACTTATAGCTGCAATCAATTTTTTCAACGGCCTGTAGTTTCTTTCCGAAAAGGATACGGCCATCAATAATCCCAGCATAAATACAGCGGCGATTGTCCAATTAAACAATTCGCGGCTTTGATCAACTTTATTCATCACTTGCTCACTCGGCATAACGGTAATGTAGGACCATCCGTTGAAATCCGATTTAACATGAATTACGGTATATCTATGATTATTAATCTTCACTTCGCTTACGGGAGCCGTCATCGTTTGCGTTTCTACCCATTGTTGGACATGTGCTTCATTTTGCTCGCTTTCACTATTCGAATGACGTGCTATGATATCTCGGCCGTTTAATATAAACACGGATCCGCGATTTCTTCCTAGTACATTTTGAATTAATTGGTTAATTGTCCGTTCCTCGATTAAGAAAACAACGGCGCCATACGGTTTGGCCGAATTGTTCGAAATCGGATATATATAAGTAGACATATTCGCGGACTTTCCGCTAATGTCCACCCGCTCCAACGGCCTCATCACTGGCGAATCCATGGAGGGCAATGCAGTTACAAAATGCTCTAAACTCCAATGCTCGTAGTTATAAATATAGTTAAAAAAAATATTTGAATCGTAAGTTCCGCTCGATGAGTACATGGAAGTACAGGATGGGCAAGTATAATATAGAACGATGTCATTGACAAACAGATTGGTTGATTTATATTTTTTCAGCTCTGCCACGGTTCTATAGGATGAGTACGCATCCTCTGAAACCTTATATGGCGTTAACAAAGAATTGGAGGCGATTTGCATAGCCATCCGGTTCATTTCGCCGATTCTGGTATCCATATCATCTTTTATTTTGCTCATCGTTGAAACGGTGGAAGATTCGATTTCATGACTTAACGTCGTCACAAACGATTTATACACCACACCGCCAACAAACACCAGTAAGATTACAACAAGTAATATATAGGAGAATAAATAATGATAAAACCGATTCGTCCATCTACGGTTACCGAAAAACCCGAATAGTTTCCTCACAGCCAACTCCCCCTATTGTCCTTTTGAATCAAGCGGCTTTCTCCCGAGAGGGATGATCTATGTTCATTATAAAGAGTTTGTCTACATTTTTAATTAAAATTTTTGTAAATCACTTATAAAATGCCAAAAAAACCCGACCTCAAGAGGTCGGGTTTTCTGCCATTTTCCAATTACACTTGCTTAAACTCGATCCAATCAATCTGCATGCCTGGTTTGACAAAATCAAACTTCAATTCATATACGCCTGCTTCCAGTTCGATTTTCATCAGCTTCAACTGGATCCAACTGCCTTCTGTACCGTTGGTTTGAATCGTCGTCACCGTCTGATCGTTCAAGGTTACGTTACATGCGCTCTGAGCCAACTCGTTATCCGGTGACATAACATGAGCAAAGATCCGATATACCCCAGCCTGTTCAACCTTCATCAAGGTGGACCCTGTCGCAGAAACTGTAACCTGTGCATTGTGGGATAATGCTTGCACTTGTTCCGACGAAAGCGTTGGATTCGCTTTGAAAGTTAGGATTGTTTCTTCAATCACTTGCTCTCTGGAGAACACCGGTGCTTGCATCAAGAACTCACAAATATTCGTAGCACAGCGCTGCAGCTCACCGCGGGTTAAGGAGCCGTTAGCCAAGGATTCAATCGTATTGTCTCCCCAAATATTCGTCTCCGCCCCGTAGTTACCCACAACCATGTATAGATCGTTTTGTGCACGGACCATCATATTCGTAAGTTTCCGATCCGCAGGCCCTCCATGAACAACATCATTCATGATCGCCCACCAATCCGTCATCACGATGCCTTTGAATCCCCATTCTCCACGCAGAATTGTGGTGTTCAAATCATAATTCGACGCAGCCCAATGCCCGTTAATAGGATTGTAGGAGGTCATGATCGAATTTGCGCCGCCCTGTTTGACCGCGATTTCAAATCCTCTCAGATAAATCTCCCGGAGGGCGCGTTCAGATACGACCGCATTTACCTTGCTGCGGTGCTTCTCCTGGTTATTGCAGGCGAAATGCTTCAACGTGCCATTCGAGCCGCCTTTCATAATACCGCGTGTGCACGCTGCAGCGAACATCCCGGAAATGAGCGGATCTTCCGAGAAATATTCAAAATTACGCCCATTCAGCGGACTGCGCCGAATATTTAATCCCGGTCCAAGCAAGGCGTCGATGTTATTGCTTAATAATTCTTGGCCTTCCATGACGTAAAGCTCTTCGACCAATTCGGTGTTCCATGTTGCGGCAAGTAAGGTTCCAATGGCTACTTGCGTTGCCTTCTGACCGCTATCCATCCGAATCCCAGACGGACCGTCCGCCGTACAGGCAACCGGAATGCCGTAACTCAATAATGGATCACTTACACCCCCGAAGGCTGAAGCTGTACCCGGTGTGACGAGCGGACTGCTCATGCCTTCTCCTCTAACGATGGCAGCAAGATCCTCATCGCTAAGCTGGGCAATGAAAGCTTCCATGCTCACTTTCTGGTCATAAACGTCTCTTAACGTATATCCTTGGTTTCCCGTCTGCTCCAGCGTCTTAGGAAGATTCTGCTCGATCCGTTCCGCCATCGAAACCTTGCGTGTCGACACCTCTGCATAGGTAAGTTCATAGGTACCATCTTCATTCCGAGTGCCCGGTTTCATTCGCGTAAAGCTTTCCGTTGGCGCCATCGCCTCTTGAAGCTGTTCTACCACTTGAAGGGTCTCCACGATGTATCCTTTTTGTCCTTCAACGTCGATTTCAACGACATTCTTGACACTATTCCCCACGTACAGGTGATACGTTCCGGCTTCCAACACATAGGCGGAAGGATGCCCTGTCACTCCGACGTCATCATAAGAAGCCATCGCATGAATAGGGAAACTCACGTTAAGACGCTGCGATTCGCCCGGCTGAAGCTCCTTCGTCTTTACGAATGCTGCCAAGACTCTTGCCGGTTGGCCCAGCTTCCCTTGCGGCGCTTCATAATACACTTGAACGACCTCTTTACCTGCAAATTCGGCTCCCGTATTTTGTACAGTTACGCCGATTTCAATGTATTGTTTCCCCTCTTTAACTGTCAGCTTAGCTTCCTCAGGTGTTATGCTAAATACGGTGTAAGATAAGCCATAACCAAACTCAAACTGGACCTTTTTGGGTAGAAACGTTTCGAAAAAACGGTAACCGACGTAGATATCTTCTTCATACACGCTTCTTAGCTCATGGCCGTAGTTGCGAGTTGAAGGATAATCGTCGATCGAAAATGCAATCGTATCCGTTAATTTACCGCTCGGTGTCACGTCTCCAGCCAGCACGTCTGCAATAGCATTGCCGCCTTCCATGCCGCCATGCCACGCGTAGATCACGCATGAAATCGGGTGCACGTAGCTGGCATCGTTCATCCAGCTCATATCAATAATATTCGATACGTTGAGTACAACAGCCGTTTGTTCAAAATGTGTGGTCACCCGCTGCAGCATTGCTTTTTCTTCTGCCGTCAACTGGTAACTTCCCGGCGCATCAGCGTTATCCTGATCTTCTCCTGCTGTACGTCCGATTACAATGATCGCCTTGTCGGATTTGTTTCTGGCTTCCTTCACCAGTTCATCGGTTAAAGGCATTTCCTTCTGGTGCCACGGCTCAGCCGCCCAACCGCCTCCGCCATTATCGAATGGATTCTGCTCAATCCATGTCTCATATACCGCTGCTAGATCTTCATTGACGGTGATGTTCTCTTTACTCCGAATACCGTCTAACAGATTGGTTGTATGGGTAACATGGACACTGCCGCCCGAACCTGTACCGCTGCGATAATAGTTCACTTGGGTTCTACCAAAAATCGAAACGTTTCTCCTAACGGGAAAAAAATTCCCATCATTCTTTAGCAACACAGCACCTTCTGCGGCTACTTTTCTGCTAAATTCAGCAAATCCTTCTAATGGAACTCCAAATTTTTGGTTTTTCAATACATTCCCTCCACAATATTAATTAATTTATAACACTTATAGATTACTTCCATTCGTCTTAGTATCATAGTAACAAATCTATAGACAAATATGGAAGGTAAATCTCGCTGTAATTCAATGATTTTACGGAAGTATTCTTGTAAAAATAAAAACCCAACCTTATGGTAGGGTTCCTATCATTCCGTTCACTTCATTTTTTGTAATATATAATCGATACGATTCGATTAGAGATTGAGTACAAATGAAAAATATTCGATTTTGAATATGATGATTAGGCAGCCTTGTATGTACAGTCTTCGCTGCCAAGCACACAAAGGGCTGTCTTCTGTCATCTTCGATGACTGGACAGCCCTCTTCGTGTAGCCCGTTCGTCAGACTATTTTTTCAGAATCGCAAAACCTTTTTTCACGTTCAAATCTTTGAACATTTGATCAAACTTCTTGCCGTCAGCTGATTGAGGGTCAAACGGGTTAGATTGAGACGTTGTTAACACATATACCATACCGTTTGCCTCAGCAAGGGTACCTCCGATTTGGCTCTTGTCATCATCCGAAAGCTTGTTCCAATCGTTCTGTGCGAAGACAGAGATGGTAATTAGCGATTGGGAATCCTTTTTATCCTTCGTTGTGTAGTCAAAGTAAACGACATGCTTGGCCGAAGGGAACATGCTGTCGGACTTTTCAGCGCGTACCTTATAGTTACCATTCCAAGAGGAAGGTATTTCTACACTGAAGTTTGCTTCAGAATTTTTGTAAACCGTGCTTTTCACCTGATCCTGAGACGAATTCGGTTCTTTCTTAGGCTGCTCTATTTTGACGTTAAACAGCTCCCATTTGCTCTGGTTCCACTTCCAATCGGAGGTCACGTAAGCGATTGTATCCGAAACGGTAGTTCCAACTCTCTCAACCCCTTGCAATGTGTAGGCGCCTTTTTTGTTCAGAACGATTGGCTTCAGCTGAATGAAGGCATTTCCCTGCACGCCGATCTTACCTTTAGCAAGTCCCGGCTGCGGAAGTTCTACAGGCTTGTTGTTCTTCAAAGTGTAAATATGGCTTGTCTTATAACCGCCGCTTCCACCATCATCTGCAGTAACCATGATATCTGCTACTTTATCACTGGTAAGATCCGGAACTAGGAGCTGTGGGGAATACCCGCCATCATGGAGCGAAATAGAGGTCATTTTCTTTGACTTTCCATCTTGAATGACAAGCATTAATTCGTCATTATATATATCGCTTGCCTTCTCCTTCTGGCCATAAAGTGTGATGATGTCCGCTTTTTTGTCACCAGTCACGTCGACTTGTTTTTGCACCAGCTTGTGCATGTTGGCTGGCAGCTTAAAGCTATTATTGCTTGCGGCCATAGCGGTTCCGCTGAGTACGAGCGATGCAACCATAGTACTTGTAAGGATTTTTTTGAAGTTCATGTTGATTCCTGCTTTCTTTTTTAGGATGATGAGATGTTCTCTTCTTGATACAGTACTGACGTTACAGCGGGTTCAAAAAGTTTGACTTGTAAAAATTCCCTGCTCAACTTAATCATCCATTAACAAATGGAAGATATACTATTCATAAAGCAACACCCACTTCATTCATCAAAGAAAGGAACTCACCATATGGGGATTCATACGTATTTCCAATCACTAACGGATTTAGAGCGAATTATTCGATGCCCGGGTAAGTTCAAGTTTCAGGCGCATAGCGTATCCGAGCATTCTTGGAAGGTTGTTCAATATGCCAAAACCTTGGCAGATATTGAAGAAAGCAACGGCGCCACTGTCGATTGGAAGAAGCTATATGAAATCACGAGCAGTCATGATTACGGGGAAATTTTCATTGGCGATATCAAGACTCCCGTGAAGCACCATTCCCTGGAGCTTCGAGCGATGCTGCAGCAAGTCGAAGAAGGCATGGTCGCACATTTCATTGAAGAGCATATTCCGGATGAATTCAAACCCATCTTCCGCAAACAGCTGCGCGAAGGCAAAGACGATTCCTTGGAAGGGCTCATCCTAGAGGTCGCCGATAAAATGGATCAGGTCTATGAAGCTTTTGCAGAGCTCCAGCGAGGAAATACTGAGAAAGAATTTATCGTGATGTACCGTACTGCGCTAATCAAAATCAAAGGAATCAAGCTTCATTGCGTCGATTATTTCCTGCAGCATATTCTACCCGATTTGGTTCGTGAAGGAACACGGTCTCCGATTGATATCGAAGGCATTACGAATGAGGCGTTATCCTCTTAGCTGACCTCCAGCCCCTCTTTCGCTCCCTCGTTTTATGGCCTACCGAAGAGAATTCAATGCAAATAAGCCAGCCTCATAAGGCTGGCTTATTCATATATCCGCATCATGCAATCCAAATGCTGCTCCTACAACTTATTCAATGATTAACAGCCCCGATGATGACAATCGGTACGAAGTTTAATGCGATTTGGTTCATAAGCTGCAGTCTATAAAAGAAATAGTCAACCCTATAAGCACTCCCTCAATATATCACGATGAGGAAGATTACGGACATTTGAACACAAAAAAGTCCCAAGAAGGGACTTTTTGTTAAGGTTCAACTATTTCGACTGGCTAAATAACCAATCGATCATTTCTTGATCTTGTAATGCTGGAACCCAAGAGAAGTGCCCCATCGGAAGAACCGTTCCTTCAGCATATTCTGTGTACTTCACATTCTTTCCGCCTAATTCTTTGATTGCTTTCTCAGCATCTCTACTATATTTAACGTCAACTAATGGATCATCCTCGGCATGGTAAATCCAAATTGGCATATCTTTGATATCCTTAAATGCTCCAGGATCCTTTAAAGGCTCATATTCCCTACCAATTTCCATCCCTCTAAGATCGCCTACCCCGCAGATTGGAACCGCGGCTGCGAATAAATCCGGATTTTTCTCAATGATGTTCCAAGTACCGATACCACCGTTAGACATTCCAACAACATAAATACGATTTTTATCGATATCATACTTTTCAATCGTTTCATGTAACAGGTCTAAAACAGTTGTGTAATTGGGCTCTTCTACCCAATACATATTTAATTCCTCTTCAGCTTTTGCTTGTGGAGCTAATACATAGGCAGGGTTTTTCTCTTGTTGTTTCGGGTCTGCCCATACAACTGCACCTTGATTTCCAGTTAAGTGCATTTCATTGTCGCTGCCTCTTTCACCGGACCCGTGCAAGAACAAGACTAATGGATATTTTTTACCCTCTTCTTTTTTAGGTTCAAAGAATCGATAGTCGATCGTGCTTCCTGATTTATCTGTATACGTTATTTTTTTAAAATCATCTACAATTGGCGTTACTACCTTTGAGTTTTTAACCTTATCGGTTTTCTCATAAGTTGTGCCACCTTTAGTTTTGATGTCAGCGGTTTGCGTTACGGTATAACTGATTTCTTTTGGAACATCCAAAAACTTGTCATCATCGAATCCGAATGTACTTGCAAGTTTATCTTCTGGATCCAGTTCAATAACGACATATTGCCCTTCTTTGGATGTTTCGGATACAGCCGCCTCATCATTGGTATAAACCTTCGTTATTTTTCGATCCCCTGTTTGATCGCCAACCGTTGCTGCTACCTTAAAGTCTTCAGGTTTAAGTTGAGAAGCATCCACCTTATCTCCAAAATCAGCAACCAATGCATAACCAACTTCTCCATAAGGAAGAACTTTCGTGATCAGTGTTATATCTGAAGTATCTAGCGCTGCTTTTTTATTCTCTGCTTGGCACCCTGAAATAATGAGGCCAAATACGGATATCGCAATTAGAGCTGAAATCTTTATCTTTTTATTTTTCTTAAACATATGAAAACCTCCCTTTATCTGTTGAATTCAATTTACTAGCAAACACTGCAAAGGCTTTCAAAACACCTTGCTAATCTCATCTACTATGTCCCCCTATTATTATTTTCTCTACATTATTAACTCTATTACATTCTGACAAAATCCACTATCAACCAAAAAGTTAGGGGGTAAACTTTTAGTTACACCACCAAAAAAGTCGCTTTAATTAACGATTGGGAACTTAAGCTGCAACGAAAAACGTGTATCACTCTCATGTACAATCAATTCACCTGATTGCTGTTCCATTAATTTCCTTATATTTTCCAACCCTATTTTTGTGCTAGCAATTTTTTCACGTTGCTCATAGATCTGATTATCAAACTGAATCATGTAGTAGTGTTCATCGGCCTCTATGGATATTCGTATATTTTCTGATCGATCCGCATATTTCATCAAGTTAGAAAATATATTGTCGAAAATCCGTAATAAGGAACTTATGCATACCTTAATCTTAAAGTCCGTCTCAGATACCGAAATCGTAAAGGCAAACCCTTGCTCTTCCATAAGGAGTGTTTTTTCAGAAATAAGCTGCATGAACAGTTCGAGCCCCTTAAATTCCTTTAACTCCATTTCCGGTTCATCCATATCACTTTTAAATGCCAAAAAGTATTCAAATAATCGGTCTGACATTTGCTTCATCTGCTCACAGGTGGCTAGACATTTTTCCACATACCGATCGTGTTCCTCTTGGGTTGACCAATGTTTTTCCTTCAGGATTTCTAAATAACCCGTCTGTGTTGTTAGTGGTGTACGAAGATCATGAGACAGAGCGGTGATCAACTCCTTGTTGGCAAGACGCGCCTTCTCCTCTGTTTCAATTTGATTGATAAACGTTACCCGCATATCATTCAGACTGCTTGCCAAGGACGTCAGTTCATCATTCCCTTGGAGTGTGATGGCATACTTTAGATTCCCGCCCTCTAGTATTTTGATTTCTTTCTCCAGTAGGGTAATATAATTTAGCTTTTTTCGTATTAACAGCGTAAGAATAACAATGAACAACAGAACAGACATGACGACCTCTGTATAGAACAAATTCACATATGTCCGGTAATCAAAAAAACCCATCAAATAGGCAGTCGCTTCTGTATCGGAAAAGGTGATCGTGTACTTTTTAAACCACGGCATATCTCCATCAAAGCCATATTTTTCATGCTCCGGCATGTTGTACTGAGAAGAATTAAATACAATTCGATTATCAACAGATATTCCTACAAAAACGACCTTTTGTTCCTTAACCCATTTCAGAATTTCTTCGGTAGCTGTAACCGATAGCTTATTTTCCGTAATATAATCTTGCAGCTCGGAAGCTGCCTGGTTGGTTCTTTTATCCAAGTAATCTGATGTTTCAAAATAATGATCAAGAATAGAGGTTGTGGCATATTGGATGACACCAAAAAATGCAGCAGCAAGCACCAATGCAACCGTCGCTGCCAAGATGAGTTCCAAATGCAGTTTTCCAATCCAGGTTCTTTTTTTATCCAATACGATACCCCTTTCCCCATACGGTAACGATACGCTTAGGGTTTTGCGGGTCGTCTTCCAGCTTGAGGCGCAGCTTGCGGATATGTACCATCACCGTTCCGTTCGAAGTGTAGAAATAAGGCTCGTTCCATACGGATTCGTATAACATTTGTGTTGAAAAAATCTTTCTGGGGTAACTTGCCATCAGCCTTAGGATCTGATACTCGATTTCGGTCAGATTTATGTCTTCTCCATGAAGAAAAACCTCGTTAAAGTCCTTGTTGATTTTCATGTTATCCATACTTATATAAGGATCGCTTTCGACTGTATCTTTTCCCTTATATACATGATACCTGCGAAGCAATGCCTTTACCCTTGCTGTCAATTCAAAATGGGAAAAGGGTTTCGCTAGGTAATCATCTCCACCCATCAGAAGTCCCATCGATTTATCAGAGTCCTGTGTTTTGGCGGTCAGAAAAAGAATAGGAACATTATAGTCTTCTCTGATCTTCTCACAGGTTTTTAATCCCGATATCCCCGGCATCATAATGTCCAAAATAACGAGGTCAATCGATTGATCCAGCAGTTCCAAAGCTTCTGTTCCATTCACTGCCTCGATGACATGGTATCCTTCACTTTTTAATAAAACTCTGAGTATTTCACGGATTTCCGGGTGATCGTCAACGATTAAAATGTTTTTTTGATCCATGGTAATTACCTTTCTCTCTTGCAAATAATTTTCTTTCCTTAAACGAATCAATCTGAATGCCAAAGCACTACTCCGAGCTCGTCCTTGTTCTAGTGCTGGCAATTTTTCTACCAATCATATCACAAACTCTGGAAAGGATAAGGCAGATCACCGTGCGTAGTTAAATATCCAATCATATGCTCCTCCTCCATTCAAAGAGAAAGCGCCGAACAATATGCTATACAGTAAAATACACCAAGGCTTCGCAGTAATGATAATCCATGTGAATTTTTTTTTACTCATCTTGGTCAAACCCGAAAAATAGCAAAAAAAGTCATCCGGTGCAAAAGGCAACAAGATCATGAGCCATAGCACAAGTGAATAACTTTTTTTGTTGCTGATCCAACCTGCGTACTTCTCATATTTTTCTTCTTTAATGATACTCTTTACAAGTTTAACGCCGTATTTTCGAGCAAGCCAAAAAGCGGCAATAGATCCCGCACTAATTCCAATAAAATTACAAATGAATCCTCCGACAGGTCCATACACTACCCCTCCAACAGCGCATCCTAACATCCCTGGAAGGATGGGAATGACCACTTGAAATGCTTGAAAGAGTGTCAGCATAATGGGACCCCACCAACCCATCTGCCCGATGTATCTTTCAAATGCTATAACAGAACTAAAAGCTCCATCCCAATATCCTTTCAAAATAAGCAGAGCAGGAACTAAAAGTAAAATAACGGTTGCAATCAGGAATCCTTTTTTTATATTGCTACTTGCCTCCAAGCTCCATTTCCTCCTTTGTTTCTGTAGATTACAGAAATCAATACTACAGGAAGAAGCTTAATAGATTGACTATATAATTCTTAAAGTTTCTTAACCTTGAAGCATGGGGATGTAAATCTTGATTCCGATCATCTCATGTCTACAATCAGTATAATTTCACGCCATAAAATGCAAAAAGAACACCTCTGAGGTGTCCCTTTCATGTTGGTGGTGGCGAATTCCATAGCCCGTTCTATTCAAGTTGAATTGTCTGGACAGCCTCAAAGAAATTTGTTCTAATAATTTCTTCTTTCAGAGACTGTGCTTGATTTATGCTGAAGCCAGCTCCAGATATAAACGTTTTATAAATATCTGCCAAGGAGTAGTCCGGAGACGTTAAAACTCCCTTTACTAGATGTTTTGACTGAGAGCTTTTAAAGCTCTCTATAGGCTGGCATCATCCCTTGAGTAGGCTGATCCTCCTGGTACTCATAATATTGCGGCTGAACCGTCGGATGTATTTGTGTTTCCACTGGTACTGACGACTGCTGATATGGCTCATCCACATACATGATTCTTCGCTGAATTTGCATGAGCCCATTCACGACGCGAAGCGCGACCCAAAAAAGTACAAGGCCAACTCCTACGTACAACAGATATTGCTGATTATAGGTCCAATCTATATGAAAATAACTAAACAAGCTATTCTCTAAAATATCAAGCTGCATTTCATTCATCAAAATGATATGCACGACTGGAAGAGTAATAAATCCTAGTCCTAGTGAAATCACCGTTACCATAATAACAAAGAATACAATGCCTGTTACAAATCTTAGTAATACGAGCAGCAGGTTTCGAATGAATAGCCCCCCGTCAAAACCTCTCATCATTCGCATCAACCAGTTCTGCCCAGCTTCAGACTGTCGATTGTAGGTAAACGAAACAGGAGGAGTAGGTAAACCTAAAATTTGTCTAATCATGGTTTGTTCAAAATTCACAATCCCATTCAACAGCTTAGCTACTCCAAAAAACAGCGGTATTCCGATAAATATTGGAGTTAAACTGATTGATAGTGCAAGTCCCGTTATCGCTACTGTAAAATAGATAATCCCTAATGGGAGGGATAACAATAAATAGAGGATCGTTGCATAGGTTTTTGGATTAAAAAGCACCCAACGCACCTTACCTGCCCGCGCCATTGCTGTCGCTTCTATTGCCTTCATATTCAAACACTCCTTTGGCTTCATAAGTCACGCTCTGAGTTATAAATCCATTATATCCGCCTTATTCGCCTGACATAACCGTCTTAGGGGGTATCTGAAGCTAGACCTTAGGCTAGGACTGGTCCTGATGATTTTGTGTACAGCTTAGACCCACTTACGTAGAAAGCTATACAAATCCTCTTGGTGCAACAGATAAGATAGATTACAAGTGGTCCAAAAATGAAGTAGAGTCTGACAGCAACAAGGGATGGACAACGTCTACAGGCAATGAATCAATTGCTGCGCCTACAATGTCAGGAATTTGGTATTCGCATATACGTATTCAAGATGGGAACGAAAATAAAAAAATCACATAGTCCATTCCATAATTCCAATATCTTTATTACTTAACACAAAGAATAGAGCTTCTTTTCTAACACAAAAAAACACCCTCTTGAGTGTCTTTTTGTGTGCTCGATATGGCCACTCAACAATAAGTATATAGTCTCCAGTATACGTGAGAGTACGGGTGTAGTCACGGTTTTGATGTTCCGCCGACAAATGAGTTTTTCGACTGTAAGGAGGAATATGCCAAAAATAAAAAGACAGCCACCCTCGAGGGAATGGCCGTATTAAACTCTTTAAACTTTTGAAACGCTATATTTTCTTCACAGGACGCAGCACGGCATAACCATACCCCTCCGGGAAATGTCTTTGGTAATCATACTTTGTTCCTTCATCCCAGACAAATCCCATCTCAGTTGGATCAAAATTCCATGCCTTTTGCTCAACAATGCTCATGACCTCTCCATTAGCTCTTAAGTAATCAAAGGGTGGATAGAAAAACACCAAGCAATCGGACTCCGGAATGTCACGACATTCCATCCCTTCCGGAATCTCTCCGTCATATTCGGCGGCCACTGGTATTCCATAGAGATATCCCTTCTGCCCATCCTGATAGAACCAGCCTGCAGTCTGTCCCAACTGTCCGGGAAGACAGAGATGGGACATGCTATCCAGCGTTCCGCTTATCTCATCGCAATTATGTCCGTTGTTCCAGAATTCCCCGTAATTCTGGGAAGAAATATCCCATATCCCGATAAACTTGTGTGCAGGTATACGCTCAGTTTTGATTTCTACTTCTTGCAAATTAACCTCAACCATCTTGCCCCTCTCCTTCACATTGAAATGATAAGGAGAGAACACTTCAACACGAATAGCCAACGGAATAGGCCGCGGTGCTCTTCGATATACAGCCGGAGTAACATGAAAAGCTTTCACGAATGCCCGGGTAAAAGCCTCTTGTGAGGAAAATCCATACTTAACAGCAATATCAAGAATACGGGCATCCGTATCCCTCAGGTCAAGGGCTGCACAACTAATTCGCCTCATCCATATATAATCTCTCAATGTCAATCCTGTTAAGAATGAAACTTCTTAGTGCAGTAATAAGGTGAATACCCCAGTTGCTCGGACATTTTCAACAATGTAGGAGTCGAGGTGAGGTTATTATCGATCCAACTGATCATGAGCTGAACCATTTCGTTCCACTCGTACATGAAGCTTCCCTCCTTTCGACTCCATCATACCAAGCAGGATAAGGACATATTTGACTTGAGTTGCAGGTATTCCAAACGCTCATATTGATGGATTCGTTGTTAATGTCCACACAACTTGTACATGATTACACTATTATATCTATATGATGCACGACACAAACAAGCACAAATTTGAACATTAGGTTGGTGATATGCCTATGATCTATACGGCTCTTGGGGATTCTATTACATTTGGGAAAGATGCCTCCTCCAAGGTAAATGCTTATCCCCAATTGATAGTATCTGCATTAAACACACGCTCACGTAAGGTTACCGGGTATGTTCTAGCTCGGTCTGGTTGGACCAGCAAAAATTTATTAGATGCAGTGTTATGGCGAGGCGCCTCCATGATTCATCAATCGGATGTGGTTTCTATATGGATCGGAGGAGTAGATTTAGCGAATGCCGCGATTTCTTCCCTTAGAAGCCAATCCCCCATACCTGCCAAACAACTTGCAACCAAATATAGTCGAAATTTAAGCTCACTTCTCACTCTGATCAAAAAAAGGAGCCGTGCCCGAATCATTTGCTGTACGCAGTACAATCCATTTCCGAACAGCTCTCTTGCAGGCGAGTCGATCAGCCAATTTAATCGTATCATACAAGACACAGCTCGTCGTTATGATGCCACAGTAGCCCCTGCTCATATGTGGTTTGAAGGTAGACAGGCCAATCTTATCTATGGATATCGCAGCGGAAAAATTGAGGATGCGTTAAGCGGATCTCCGCCTATTCACCCCAATGATCGGGGGCATCGCCTGATTGCAACGGGATTGAGCCCGTATCTTATCGCCGGAAAGTAATCACTATCCGCCGCGCGGACAGAACCCCTGACAGGGGCGATCCCCTGTCTCGTCTACACCAACGCAAAAAGGACACCTCTGAGGTGTCCCTTTTCATGTCGGTGGAGGCGAACCGTGGCTATGCAATACCACAATTCGCCGCCGAGGGTTCCATGTCCACACTTTTCAATCGTTTGATAACTATCTGAAAACGGAGCCATGAAGGTGATCATTTCCTCTGTAATAGCCCATCGGATGCATATTCCAGATGACTTTTTCTCAAAACGTTATTTATAATTAAATTTGGAATTAGCCCAGTGCTTTGACAAATGCTGTACCGAAATCTTTGGCACTGTCAGGACCATCGCCTGTAATAATATCATCATAGGCTACAACTTGTTGTTCAACATACTCTACATTCGCGAGCCGATTGAATATCGGCACGCGCTGGCTGCAGAAACAGCGTTTGTTCTGAACACGTATCAGGAAGCCGTAAAAACCGCTTAGTTGCTTATTTATGTACCCTAATCTTCAACAATACCGTTGTCCCATTTACATAAAAAAAGAAAGTGCACCCCCTAGAATTCATCGATTAACCAAGTCGGCTTTACCAAATGAATTTTCTGGAAGGTGCACTTTTGTCCATTTGAAAATGGTATTTATTATTACATTTTAAAGGTAGTCATAAAACGATTAATAATTGCTGCGACTTCAGCACGTGATACAGCACCCGTCGGATCCAGCATGCCATTACCCTTACCAGAAAGTAACTGGTTGCTTACGGACCACTTCATGGCATCAACTGCCCAAGCTGAGATTTTCTTCGCATCTGTGAAAGCGACTAATGACTGGCTAGCGTTAACATTCAATTGGTTTGCTTTTGCATAATTGAAGAGCATCTGTACAAGTTGTTCACGAGTAATCGGTTGATCTGGAGCAAAGTGACTACTATCAACCCCATGGACAATGTTATTCTGACTTGCCCAAGCTACCGCATCACTGTAATAGGCATTCGTATTAACATCTTTGAAGTGACTTGACCCTACTTCTGGTTTACCAGCTAAACGGTGCATAACCGTGACCAGCATACCACGAGTCATAGTTTGGTTCGGGCTAAACGTATTTAGCACGGTACCCGTGAACAATCCATGCTCCACAACATAGTTAATGGATGAAACCGCCCAGTGATTCGAAACATCACTAAAAGTAACAACAGGTTTAGCAGGCTCAGTTGGCTTCTGAGGTTGCTCCGGAAGCTTCTCGAAAGTCACAACAACTTGATCAGAAGATTTCATACCTGTCAATTGAGTGAGTGCTCCCTTAGATATCCCATTGATCGTAACATCTTTAACCTGGTAACCTTTATCAGGTGTTATTGTAATATTGCCATTCGAATCAGCAGTAACTGTTCCTCCACCACCTGAGACAGACGCATTCGGCTTGCTAGAGTTGTTGCCTGGCGAAGTATTGCCTGATGACGAGATATTTCCTGACGAGTTGTTAGAAGGGTTGGCTCTAACGATAAAGGTGTACGGTTTATCTACGCTGTGATCCCCGCGAGAGATCGTTGCAGTTAGTGTGATACTCATATCCCCCATGTCAGAGGATGGACGTGTGACAACCGCGGTGTTGTTGTCGATGCGAATGACATTCGTATTACTGCTCTTCCATTCAATCTGTGCACCATACAATCCTTCAGAAGGAAGGGGAATGTTAGTGGTAATCGCACTCGTATCTCCAAGTGTTGAAGTTACACTAGTAATCGTATCGTTAACTGCCTGCTCATCACTGAGTGCGGTGACATCAACAAAGATCGGGTTGGAATAAAACCACAATCCTGTATAGTTACGGTCATTAATATTATTGAAGCGTTCCTCGTTCTGCTCCGGCGTGTCACTACCCCTATCAAATGATTGATCTTGTAAAGGCTCTCCGCTAGCTGTAAAGCCTGCTACGTCTGTACCCAGATTCGTACCGCGCAAACGATAATAACGGTTTGTATCCGCAGGCACCTTATAAGAGACAGTATAATAGCCTTCGGCATCGGGTTGTCCCCAATCGTCTTGGGTAAAGCGTTTAATGACTTTCGTCGTGGCATTGGTTGTATTGCTGGCATATTGGCTTTCATCGAGCTTACCAGTCACTTCTCCAGAGATTAGATCGACATGATCTACTTTGGTATCGTTAGTGACTGAGGTATTATGCGGGCTGATTGGTGCGTAATTGTTGTGCTCTGGGCTCTTAAAGCGAATGCTGATTGTTGTAAGATCCCCTTCGGTTACCTGTAGGTTCTCGCCCATTTCAGCTTGAGCGCCATTTCCAGTGGCTTTGAAGTCAAGCGCATTGATGAGATCGCCATAAACCGCATAAGATTTACCTGAACGCATACCCTCAACAATATCTTTGAAGGTATTACCCTCGACCCAAGTATTGTTTCGCGAGTACTCGCTAGGCCAGTAACCGCTTGAATAACTCCGATTGCTGCTCACCTTAAAATGAAAGTCGGAATTTGTGAAGTTCCAGAAGTGGCGACCTTCACCAAGCATGGCATCCCACATTCCGCCGACCTTTGCGACCATGACATCAGCTCCGCCGTATACGTCAGCTAATTCCGATCTATTCCCACCGGCTGCCATTTGGTTACCCGGCAACCCTTCCATGCCAAACACAATTTCAGGAGCAATATCATTCATCTTACGAATGTCTTCGATAGTGACAACACCCGTACTACTGCCGTTATGTCTAGACGGATGGTTAAGCAATACATAACTCTCCGGGTAATTCGTTTTCAGCCATTCAATGGCTTCAAATGTTTTATTTTTATCGAGTTTCAACGTATTCTTATCAAGTCTCGGTCCCCAAAGAGCATCCTCATTTGAATGAAACATACCTGGAGTTGTATCGTAGCTGTACAACCATTCGAATTGATGAATAGCATCGATGGGTACTTCATTACTTTTGGAATCAATAATACCAACAGAACCATGATCCAAACCCATCATGTCCCATTCGAAGCCAGAATAAATGAATTTACCTACGTATTTTCCAGTAGATTGGAGCGCTGCAAGCTTGTCCTGCTGTTCTTTAATCGCTTCCCAACGTGCAGTAGGCTTACTGTTACCATCTGGATCTCGCGGTGAATCGCGCAGATGATCAGATAGCACGATGAAATCAAAGGGATTGCCGTACGTCAGTGATGTGACTGTTTCTACAGGCTTATTGTCAAGATCCTCTCGAAACGCAGCGTCGAGTACATTTTCCAATTTCATAAAAGATTCGGATGCATCTGCCGATTGTATGGTGTGGGTATGGTACTCACCAGACATCCATCTTCCTGTTGAATTGGTGGAAGGTGTGTTCTCTGTTGCAGACACCGTCGCCATACTCTGTGCGAACATGAAAAAGGCGAATGAGGTACAAATTAAAGACTTCAGCTTGCTGTTCATGTAGTTATAATCCCCTTCGAATACATTATGATATCGATTTAAGTATATAGATGAACTGTAAATTTACATGTCAAAGAGTTGCAGTAATTTGTAAAAATATCGCTTGGGAGCACAACCTTCTATAACTTGTAGACTTTTCGTCTACAGGATAATCAAAAAATAGACTTCTATTTCTCTGATGTCTACAATCCGTCTACAATTCCGAGCAAATCAAAAGCCCGACCGCGTGAGGTCGGGCCTTTCATGGTGGAGGCGAGGGGAATGTTCATATCTCCATCTTACTTGCTCACGATGCCCATCCTCCCCCGACGATATTAGAGGTTGGATATAAACGCTGTGCTCGTTCGCGACGCTACCCATCCGAAGCATCTCATTCGCTCCCTGCGCGCGGACTGAACCCCTGTCCGAAGATAACGCAACATAAGCTTCTACGGGTGTAGTCACAGATTTGATGTACCTAAGGTTGCTGATGAACATGAAAAATTTACAATATTTTTTTATAAATCAAGTAGGAAAGGAGAACATAATAAAAGAAAGAGATAAGGAAGTCAAATCATAGGAGGAAATCATGGGCAGAATAGTTCATTTCGAAATTCATGTAGATGACATGGAACGTGCTAAGAAATTTTATGGAGAGGTATTTGGATGGACATTTGAGGATTGGAGTGATTATGCTGGAATGCCTTATTTGGGAGCTGTGACAGGCGATGCAAATGAACCCGGAATCAACGGGGCTTTGATGCAACGTCAAGGTGCTTCCCCCCAACCTGGACAGGCTATGAATGGTTATGCATGTACTATGGGAGTAGAAGACTACGATTCTACTGAAACTAAGATTCTTAATCTTGGAGGCAAGCTCGCATTACCAAAGTATGCACTCCCTGGAATGGCATGGCAAGGGTATTACATTGACACTGAAGGAAATATTTTTGGTATTCATCAGCCAGATAAGAACGCAAAATAATATTTTCATTGCATAGACAAAAGCCCAACCGCGTGAGGTCGGCCTTTTCATGATGGAGGCGAGGGGAATGTTCATATCTCCATCTTACTTGCTCACGATGCTTATCCTCTGCCGACGATATTAGAGGTGGGATATAAACGCCGTGCTCCCTTCTCTTCGCTCCAGTCTGCGCGGGCTGAACCCCTGACAGGGGCGCTCCCTGTCTCGTCTCCACACAAAAAAGAACACCCAGACCTCATGCGGTCTGGGTGTAGAGGCTATAGGGAATGTTCATATCTCCATCTTACTTGCTCACGATGCTTACCCTCCGTCGACGATATTAGAGGTTGGATATAAACGCCGTACTCGTCCACTTCGTTCCCTGCGCGCGGACTGAACCCAGGGTTCGCCCCCCCGAGACTCCACCAATGCAAAAAGGACACCTCTGAGGTGTCCTTTTTCATGTTGGTGGAGGCGAGGGGAATCGAACCCCTGTCCGAAGATAACGCAACATAAGCTTCTACGGGTGTAGTTACAGTTTTGATGTCACCCGAGTATCGCCCCGTAACCGGCTATACTTTGGGTCAGCCTGATTGTCTTCTTCAGCACACCCCAGGCAGAGATGTGACAGCGTATCCCACTAAAGTTGGGCCCCGGTCTCGGCACATGGGCGATGCAGAGGCGAAGCTCGCTAACAGGTTATTAAGCTGCTAATGCGAAGTTGTTTTGTTGTTTGCCGTTTAATAGGCTTTAGCGTTGATGAAGCGGTCGCGTCCCCACTACCCGCTACTCATGCCCGAACTACCCCCGTCGAATCCAAGAACGCCCCCATGAATGTAGAAACGTCTGCGTCCTCGTAAGGACCACTGTTTCTATAAAGGGAATGCGCCGATCGAACCAACTAATATTCGATCTGGACCAGTGATAATTCTGAAGTCCACCGACTTCAATCGAGCATGGTAGATAGTCATCGTGAATATGTCGGTCACTCACGATTACATTCTCATTATACGGCCTTGGACCCTCAAAAGTAAAGGAACACCAAAATGTTCATCATCTCACTAGGTTTATCCAAGGCAAGATTATCTAGCCACTTTCTGCTTCTCACGAAGAATACGCTGAATATCGCGTTGTGCATCCCGCTTCGCAGCAGATTCACGTTTGTCGTATTGTTTCTTCCCTCGACCTAAGCCAATCAGCAATTTGGCATAACCATTGCGAACGTAGATTTTCAGAGGAACAATCGTATATCCTTCGGTCTTCGTCTGTCCCAACAGCTTATGAATCTGAACACGGTGCAAGAGCAGCTTACGCGTACGCGTTGGATCTGTCGGATTAAACCGATTCCCTTGTTCGAACGGACTAATATGCATATTGTGAATGAAGATTTCCCCGTTACGAATCGTCGCAAACGCATCACCGATGTTCGCTCTTCCTGTACGTAAGGATTTGATCTCCGTCCCGGTCAGCACCAGACCCGCTTCATACGTATCTTCAATAAAATAATCATGGGATGCCTTCTTATTCTGGGCGAGCACTTTGCCATCACTCTTTTTACCCATGATAATCACTCCTTTCGAGCGTCCATCCGCCCGATGCTATAGACCTCTATTGTAGCAAACCCCGCAGCGTCAAATCAAGGAAAAAGGCACGCTCAGAACCGCTAATGCAATTGAATTTACTCTCTACAGAAAAATATTTACATCGAACCGCCTTGTCAGATGGTTGGTTAGAAGCTACGATTCATATGATACGGTAATAGCCTTGAACGAAGGAGGAACAACGCATGCAAGAGAAGCATGAACCCCAGATCACTATGCACTCTCCTGCTCCTAGCGACTCACTTCATGAAGAACAAATGCCGCACTACCCTTACAGCGAAGCAGACTTCAATACGACGCACAAGCTCGCCAATTTCCGGATAGATCTTCGTAACCCCGACAATGTCCACCTCGATCGATTTATCAATGCCAAGGCCGTCTATGACTGGTCCCAACTTCGTTGGAAGGACATCGGCCGCCCTTTCCAAGTGAAGAACATGTCGGAAGCCCGCCGAGATTGGGAACAGCAGCATGAACAGACGATGCCGATCCGTACCTCCTGGCAGCTCTTCAACCAGTCATTTCATACCCTATTCGAAAAAGATGTCCCGAAGGAGCTGCAAGCCACAAGGGCATCCTTATGGAAATCACTCAGCCGCTTCCATCCTAGCGAAGTCCGAACAGCTCTGAGCGATCTCGCCCAGCTCAGCGTCTGGAATATCGCACATCGTGTCACCGACGGCGTGTGGGACCCTCGAGGCAAAAGAGCGCTATTCCACGGACTCGATGTCACACGACCACGTATTCTGTTTCTAGGAGCTGCGGAAGGATACGAAGCCATGCAGCTGTATTCCATGTATCCTGGCGGAGAAGTCGTCCTCGTCGACTATGACGAATTCTGCCGAACCGATCGATTCGGGCAATTCCCAGAATCCTATCCCTTCCTAGGATCTCACCCTTCCACGAGACATCCCAAGGTATGGTACAAGGACCAAATGAATCTCCATTATATCGTTGATGATATACGCAACCTCACGTTCGGCCCGGAATTCGATATCGTCATTAGTGTCGGTCTGCTCGAGCATTTCCCAGATGAGCATAAGCCTGAAGTTATGAATTGGCATCGCAAGTTCCTGAAACCTGGTGGATACGCCATTCTGACGACACCGAAGAAACATTTCAAGACGCGTCTCTTCTACACCGTCATGGAAGATATCATGAACCATACGTACCGCGAACTCATGGACATCCGTCAGATGGGGCTCTATGTGTACGAGAACGGCTTTGACATCCTGAGACACGGCACCATCAAAGTGCATAACGGCATCGTTGCCAAAGCGCGCTAGCCCCATCGTCCGCGATATTACGATCCGAAATTCAAAAGGAGCCTGCGCGATCCGCAGACTCCTTGTTTATGTTGCCCCTTATTTCCGCTTCTTCCGAACGAACGAAGCCGTACCGTTCTTCGACTTTCCGCGTCGCTTCGATGCGCCCTGGCCTTCACCTACAAAAATACCGCTCTCTGACGTATTCTTGCGCGGTTTACTCCGGCCTTCACCAAGGCCAAATCCGGTACTGCTTGGTTCTGACCCGGGCTCCGATGGTGTCGGCGCACCATAGCCGCCTTTACCCGAACCAAAGCCAAATTTTTTGCCTTGCTCCGATGATGGGTTCTTCGATTCACCACGGTCTCCACGCGTACGATCCCGCGACTCGAACTTACCGAACTTTCCACCCTTTTTCCCCGGACTATCTGGTTTGAACGGGCTAGATTTCCCACCTCTGCTGGCTCCTGCCGTGCCGCTGCGAGATGCATCCGAACTCGGTTTCCCTGCTCCGGATCGCTCTGATTTGCCGCTGCCGGGTTTACCGCCACGATCGCCTTTGCCGCGTGAACCAAAGCCGCCTTGCCCGAACCCTTTGCTCTTGCCCTTGCCGCCGCGTCCACCGCGTTCACCAAAGCCTCCGCCAATCAGATTCAACTGACCGCCGCGCGACTTCGTATCCAGCATCTCAAAATCAATCGTATGATCGTCCATATTCACACGCGCAACGCGAATCTTCACTTCATCGCCAATCCGGTACACCTTCGATGTACGTTCACCGATCAGCGCCATATGCTGCTCATGGAAATGGTAGTAGTCATCCGTCATATCGCTTAGACGAATCAAACCTTCCACCGTGTTATCAAGCTCCACGAAAATCCCGAAGCTCGTCACGCTGCTGACCATGCCTTCGAATTCTTCGCCGACCTTATCAAGCATGAACTCCGCTTTCTTGAGCTGCTCTGTATCACGTTCAGCATCCACAGCTACGCGTTCACGCTCCGAAGATTGCTGTGCAATTTCCTTCATCCGAGAAGCGAGGTATTCATGACGCTGTTCAGTGAGCGCTCCGCCATTCTCTGCTACCTCGCGAATAATACGATGGATCACCAAATCTGGATAACGACGGATCGGTGAAGTGAAATGCGAGTAGAATTCAGCAGCCAAGCCAAAATGACCTAAGCTTTCCGAATCATATTTCGCCTGCTTCATCGAACGCAGCATCATCGTGCTGATGACGGTCTGCTCCTTCGTCCCTTGAATCTGTTCGAGTAATGTCTGGAGTGCCCGAGGATGCACGGAATTACCTTTCCCCCGCACCGCATAACCGAAATTCGCCGCGAATTGCATGAATGTCATCAGCTTCTCAGAATCTGGGTCTTCATGGATTCGGTACAAGAAAGGAACACGCAACCAGTGGAAATGCTCAGCCACCGTCTCATTGGCCGCGAGCATGAACTCTTCAATGATCATCTCGGCGATTGAGCGCTCTCTTTTGATAATATCAGTCGGTTTGCCATTCTCATCGACAATGACCTTTGATTCTTGGAAATCAAAATCAATCGCGCCGCGCCGCATCCGGTGCTTACGCAGCCGTTCTGCTAACTCACGCATCAGCTGAAAGTCCGGCACCAAGTCCTGATAGCGTTCCATGAGTTCCGGATGTTCTTCGGGTTCCGTTAGAATTTTACGTACATTCGTATACGTCATCCGTTCTTTCGTCTTGATCACACTCGTGAAGATATCATGGTTCACAACTTTCATGTGCTCATCGAATTCCATCTCACAGGATAGCGTTAAGCGATCCACCTGCGGATTCAAGCTGCAGATCCCGTTCGACAGACGATGCGGCAGCATCGGAATAACCCGATCCACCAAATACACACTGCATCCACGCGCATAAGCTTCTTGATCCAGCTTCGATCGTTCTGGGACATAGTAACCTACATCCGCGATATGAACACCAAGCTTGTAATTCCCGTTAGGAAGACGTTCCACATTTACCGCATCATCCAAATCCTTCGCATCTTCTCCGTCTATCGTTACAATGCGCTTATCCCGAAGATCCCGTCGACCTTGCTCAACAATCTCTTCGTCTGTAATCGAATCCGGTGCCGAAGCTGCCTCTTCCATAACTTCTTCAGGGAACGCTTCAGGCAATTGATGTTTGCGAATAATCGAGAGAATATCGACGCCTGGGTCATCTTTATGGCCCAGAACCTCCACAACTTCCCCTTCCGCTGCCGCACGGCCTTCCGGGTAATTAACAATCTTCGCAACAACCTTCTGACCCGTCACTGCACCTTGGAATGCATCTTTCGGTATGAAAATATCACGATTAATCCGCTTGTCATCCGGGATGACAAACCCATATGTCTCATGATTCTGGAATGTACCCACGACTTGCGTTACCGCACGACTGACGATACGCGCGACTTCACCTTCTAATTTCCCACCGGCCGCACCCTTCGTTGTTACACGTACAAGGACGATATCTCCATTCATCGCACTCTTCAAATCGTTCGCGTGAATGTACACATCCGGATGTTCTCTATCATCTGGAATAAGGAATGCGAATCCCTTCGCATGGGCCTGTAACCGGCCGCGCAGGAGATTCATTCGCTCCGGAATACCGTACCGTTCAGAACGCGTGCGAATGATTTTCCCTTCCTGCTCCATCTGGATCAGCAGCTTCAGAAATGCCTTGAATTCCTGCGCATCCTCAATTCCAAAATGCTGCTCCATCTCCTGATACGTCATCGGCTTATATGCCGTCTCTTGCATAAAATCTAATACATCTTGTTCAGTTAACAAGAAATCACCTCAAATCAATCCCATCGATTCGTGTTGCTATGTATATATACTCAGTATACACGAAATGTCGCTTAGACATCCGTAATCCTAAAAAAGAACCTTATACCTGTATAAAATAAAAAAAGCAGGAGAAATCATCTCCCGCTTGTTCTCATATTCAATTAAGCTTTAACCAAATAAGCAACGACCATTGCAAGAACGAAGAATCCTACTGCAAGTCCGACCGTCAAACGCTGCAAGAACAAATCCAAGCCGCGTGCTTTTTGTTTACCAAAAAGATGTTCCGCTCCACCGGAGATGGCACCCGATAGCCCCGCGCTCTTCCCTTTCTGTAGAAGAACGACAGCAATCAAGCCTAACGAAAAAATGACGAGTAAAATTGTGAACAAAGTTTCCATAGTTCCACCTCCTGTAAGAATAGCTTCACATCAAAATGATAAGTTATGTGTAAAACGTTAGGTTACATCATTAAAGAACAGTATTCTTATTGTATCATTAACACATTCGAATTACAAGGTCAATCCCAATCATTGCCTGTATGAAGCCATTACAAGCCAATTCTGCATACAAAAAGGGCTAACCAGTCACCTGGCTAACCCTTTTGATAGAAGATCAATTATTTTTTCAAGTTGTAGAATGCTTTCAAACCGCCGTATTGAGCCAAATCAGCCAATTCGTCTTCGATGCGAAGCAATTGGTTGTATTTTGCAACACGGTCTGTACGGGAAGGAGCACCTGTTTTGATTTGACCAGCGTTTGTCGCAACAGCGATGTCTGCGATTGTGCTATCTTCGGATTCACCGGAACGGTGGGAGATAACTGCTGTGTAACCAGCACGTTTAGCCATTTCGATTGCATCGAAAGTTTCAGTAAGTGTACCGATTTGGTTCACTTTTACCAAGATGGAGTTACCGATTCCTTTTTCGATACCCATGCCAAGACGCTCTGTGTTCGTAACGAACAAGTCGTCACCAACCAATTGAACTTTGTTGCCCAATTTCTCAGTAAGCAATTTCCAACCTTCCCAATCGTCTTCGGACATACCGTCTTCGATCGTGATGATTGGGTACTTCTCAACCCATGAAGCAAGAAGGTCAACATACTCAGCGGATGTGTAGGATTTACCTTCACCTGCAAGTGTGTATTTACCATCTTTGTAGAACTCCGTGGAAGCTACGTCCATACCAAGGAATACGTCTACGCCTGGTTTGTAACCAGCTTTTTCGATCGCTTCGATGATTGTAGTGATTGCTTCTTCGTTGGAAGACAAGTTCGGAGCGAAACCACCCTCGTCACCTACAGCTGTGTTAAGGCCTTTTGCTTGCAATACAGCTTTCAAGTTGTGGAAGATTTCTGCACCTGTGCGAAGAGCTTCTTTGAAGCTAGGAGCACCAACAGGAAGAACCATGAACTCTTGCACGTCGATGTTGTTGTCTGCATGCTCACCACCGTTGATGATGTTCATCATTGGTACTGGAAGCGTCTTAGCGTTGAATCCACCAAGGTATACATAAAGAGGAATGTCCAAAGCTTCTGCTGCTGCGCGAGCTACTGCCATGGATACCGCTAGGATTGCGTTCGCACCCAATTTACCTTTGTTCGGCGTTCCATCCAATTGGATCATCGCTTTGTCGATACCTACTTGGTCAAGTGCGTCCATACCGATGATTTCTGGAGCGATTGTTTCGTTTACGTTCTCAACAGCTTTAAGAACGCCTTTACCCATGTAACGGGTTTTGTCGCCATCGCGAAGCTCTACCGCTTCGTGAGCACCTGTGGAAGCACCTGAAGGTACGATTGCGCGGCCTTTAGCGCCGGATTCAAGGTAAACTTCTACTTCAACCGTTGGGTTACCACGGGAGTCCAAGACTTCGCGTGCGTATACGTCAGAAATAATTGTCATGTTAAATAACACTCCTTTTAGATGTTGTTAATAATCAGCCTTTTGATCACGAAGATTAGCTCTGCCGCTAATTCGACATCGCATCTTGCATTCACCTTCGAAGTCCGTTGCTCATGTAGGTTTCTCCTACACTCCGCTACTCCTTCTTCAGCTTCATACAACCTGCTCGGTGCTGAAAAGTCGGATTATCAACTCTCAATTTAATTTTAATTACTTATTTACAATTGTTGTGCCCGTCATTTCTTCCGGCTTGTTCAATTGCATCAGGTCAAGAATGGTCGGAGCCACGTCCGCCAAAATTCCGCCTTCTCTTAGCGTAACATCTTTCGTAGTCACGATACAAGGAACCGGGTTCGTCGTATGCGCGGTATGTGGACGGCCATTCTCGTCGATCTCAACTTCGGCATTACCATGGTCCGCGATAATGATGGCTACACCGCCTTTTGCGATGACAGCATCAACCACTTTACCAAGGCACTCATCCGTTGCTTCAACTGCTTTGATCGTCGGCTCGAGCATACCGGAGTGACCCACCATATCCGGGTTCGCAAAGTTCAAGATAATGCAATCTTGGCGCTCCGCTTCGATCTCAGCCACCGCTGCTGCTGCAACTTCTGCTGCACTCATCTCAGGCTGCAAGTCATACGTTGCAACTTTCGGTGAAGGGATCAGGATACGTGTCTCGCCTTCCAATTCCTTGTCACGTCCGCCACTGAAGAAGAACGTAACGTGCGGATATTTCTCAGTCTCAGCGATACGAAGTTGTTTCTTGTTGTTCTGTACGAGCACTTCGCCGAGTGTATTATCAAGGTTCTTCGGTGAGTATGCGACGAATCCGTCCACACTCTCGCTGAACATCGTTAGACATACATAGTGTAAGTTCTTCGGTGCTTTGTCCCCACGGTCAAATCCACGGAAGTCCGCGTTCGTGAACACTTGGGACAATTGGATCGCACGGTCTGGACGGAAGTTCAAGAAGATAACGGAATCTTCCGACTCCATCAAGCCTACAGGTTGTTCGTTCTCATCCACGATAACGGTCGGCATGACGAATTCGTCGAATACCGATTTCTCATAGGATTCCACGATTGCTTTGAGTGGGTCTTGGTATTTCGGGCCTTCGCCGTATACCATCGCGCGGTAGGATTTCTCCGTACGCTCCCAACGCTTATCGCGGTCCATCGCATAGTAACGGCCTTGAACCGTTGCGATTGTACCTACGCCGAGTTCCTGAATTTTCGCGATCAATTGTTCCATATAGCCTTTTGCGCTATCTGGCGATACATCGCGGCCATCCAAGAAAGCATGGATAAATACGTTGTTGAATTCTTCTTTTTTGCAAAGCTCTAACATAGCGAACAAATGACTGATGTGACTGTGCACACCACCATCGGATAGCAATCCATAGAGATGCAATTTTTTATCGTTATTTTTCGCATGACGAACCGCCTTAATAAGCGTCTCGTTATCGAAAAACTCACCGTCACGAATGGATTTGGAGATGCGAGTCAAATCTTGATACACGATCCGGCCTGCGCCGATGTTCAAGTGACCCACTTCCGAGTTCCCCATTTGACCTTCAGGAAGCCCTACCGCTTCACCACAAGCCGTAAGCGTTGTGTGAGGATAAGTCGACCAGTAACGGTCAAAATTCGGCTTGTTCGCTTGTGCAACGGCGTTACCCACCAAGTTGTCACTAAGCCCGAAACCGTCAAGGATAATCAGTGCTACCGGTTTAGGTGCTGTCATTTACTTCGCCCCCTCAACCAATGCAATGTAGGAAGCTGGCTGCAAGCTTGCGCCACCGACCAAAGCGCCATCGATATCGCTTTGTCCCATGTACTCTTGTACATTTTCCGGTTTCACGCTGCCGCCGTATTGAATGCGAACCGCATTCGCTACTTGCTCTCCATACAAACCTTTCACAAGTTCACGAATGTAGCTAATGACTTCATTCGCATCTGCTGCAGTTGAAGATTTACCCGTTCCAATCGCCCAGATTGGCTCATAAGCAATAACAGCTTTCGCCGCTTGCTCTGCGCTTAATCCTTGGAATGCAGCTTCGGTCTGCACTTTGCAGACATCTTTCGTCTGACCTGCTTCACGCTCTTCAAGCTTCTCACCAACACATACGATCGGAGTAAGACCGTGTTTGAATGCTGCGTGCATTTTTTTGTTCACGATCTCATCTGTCTCTGCGAAGTATGCGCGACGCTCGGAGTGACCCAAGATCACGTATTCCACACCAAGATCCTTCAGCATAATGCCGCTGATTTCACCTGTGAATGCGCCGTTATCTTCGAAGTGCATGTTTTGTGCACCAATTTTGATGGAAGTGCCTTTTACCGCCTCAACAAGTGCTGGCAAGTTCGTGAATGGTGCGCAAATCACGCTCTCCACGCCTGCAACTTCTGCTTTCCCCTTCACATCTTGAACGAAAGCTGTTGATTCACTTACAGTTTTGAACATCTTCCAGTTCCCTGCAATGATTGGAGTTCTACTCATGGTTTTCACGTCCTTCTATTTTCCTCACCTAAGGAGTACTGATCTTATTTATCGTTAAGAGCTTCAACGCCTGGAAGTTTCTTGCCTTCCATGAACTCAAGAGATGCGCCGCCACCAGTAGAGATGTGGTCCATTTTGTCTGCCAAATGGAACTTCTCAGCTGCTGCTGCAGAATCACCGCCACCAATAACTGTGTAGCCTGCTGTATCTGCACAAGCTTGTGCAACCGCACGCGTACCGTGGGAGAATGGCTCGATTTCGAATACGCCCATAGGTCCGTTCCATACGATGAGCTTCGAGTTCTTGATCACGTCTGCATAAAGCTCACGCGTTTTCGGTCCGATATCGATACCTTCCCAGTCTGCTGGAATGCCGTCAACATCAACGATCTTCGTATTGGCATCCGCACTGAAATCGTCCGTTACAACGTAATCCACTGGAATCATGAAGTTTTTGCCAAGTTGTTTGGCTTTCTCGATAAATCCAAGCGCTGTTTCCAATTTCTCGTTATCGCAAAGCGATTTGCCGATTTCGTGACCTTGTGCTTTGAGGAATGTGTAAGCAAGTCCGCCACCGATCAGTACGTTGTCAGCAATTTCGAGCATTTTGTTGATAACATCGATTTTATCTTTTACTTTCGATCCGCCGACAATCGCTGTGAATGGACGCTCAGGGTTCAGCAATGCTTTACCAAGTACGTTCAATTCTTTCTCCATCAGAAGTCCGGAAACGGCTGGTAAGTATGCAGCAATACCTGCTGTCGAAGCATGCGCACGGTGAGCAGCGCCGAATGCGTCATTCACGAACAAATCTGCAAGGGATGCAAATTCTTTCGCGAGTTCCGGATCATTCTTCTCTTCACCTGCGTAGAAACGAACGTTCTCAAGAAGCAATACATCGCCGTCTTTGAGCTCAGCGATTTGTGCTTTAACCGCATCGCCAATCGCTTCGTCTGCTTTAACTACTGGTTTGCCTAGCAATTCGCTAAGACGAACCGCAGCTGGTGTTAAACGCATCGAATCCACGAACTGACCTTTTGGACGGCCCATGTGACTTGCTAGAATAACTTTTGCACCGTTCTCGATCAAATATTTGATCGTAGGCAGGGTTTCACGAATGCGTGTGTCGTCCGTAATTTTACCGTCTTCTAATGGCACGTTAAAATCGACACGGACAAATACGCGTTTACCAGTTACTTCTACATCACGTACACTCTTCTTGTTCATTCGTCGGTTCCTCCAAACACATATTAGTTAAAGAGCGGAAACAATTATGAACTGTTTCCGCTCTACAATCATGCTACAACCGCTATTACTTCGTAGCTAGTTTAGCGAAATATTCCAACGTACGGATCAATTGCGCTGTGTAAGACATTTCATTGTCGTACCAAGCTACTGTTTTAACCAATTGCTTGTCGCCAACTGTCAATACTTTTGTTTGTGTTGCGTCGAACAAGGAACCGAAAGTCATACCTTTGATATCGGAAGATACGATTTCGTCTTCTGTGTAGCCATAAGTTGCTGGGTCAGAAGCAGCTTTCATTGCAGCGTTGATCTCGTCAGCTGTTACTTTTTCATGAAGAACAGTTACAAGCTCAGTCAAAGAACCTGTTGCTACAGGAACACGTTGTGCTGCACCGTCAAGTTTACCTTGAAGTTCAGGGATAACAAGACCGATTGCTTTTGCTGCGCCAGTTGTGTTAGGGATGATGTTCTCAGCTGCTGCACGAGCGCGACGGAAGTCACCTTTCGCATGCGGAGCATCAAGTGTATTTTGGTCACCTGTGTAAGCGTGGATTGTTGTCATCAAGCCTTCAATGATACCGAATTTGTCTTGCAATACTTTTGCCATTGGAGCTAGGCAGTTTGTTGTGCAAGATGCGCCAGAGATAACTGTCTCTGTACCATCAAGAATTTCATGGTTTACGTTGTATACGATTGTTTTCATATCGCCAGTTGCTGGAGCCGAGATAACAACTTTTTTCGCGCCTGCTTTGATGTGTTTCTCAGCAGCTTCTTTTGTTGTGAAGAATCCAGTACATTCAAGAACGATGTCTACGCCAAGCTCGCCCCATGGCAATTCTTCAGGGTTACGGTTCGCAAGAACTTTAACGTCTTTACCGTTTACTTTGAAGAATCCTTCATGTACTTCAACGTTTCCTTGGAATTGACCTTGAGTTGTATCATATTTCAACAAATGAGCTAACATTTTAGCGTCTGTCAAGTCATTGATTGCTACTACTTCGATACCTTCTACTGCTTGAATACGGCGGAAAGCAAGGCGTCCAATACGTCCAAAACCATTAATACCAACTTTAACCATTGATGATTCCTCCTAAAATTAATTTATATATACTCAAGACAAACCTGAGGGCTCGTCAAGACCACAACATTGTTAACTTACTTCTTGTTCTTCAGCATCCATCAATCGAATGATTTCAAGCGCTGCACCTTCGTCAATAATGAGCACATTCTCTCGCCCGAATTTTAAGACGGAATGAATCGCTGCTCCTTTGCTAGCACCGCCAGCAATCGCAATCACAAGTTCCATTTCTTGAATCTCTTCGAGTCGAAGCCCTAAGGACACCATCTTGTGAACCACATTGCCTTGTCGGTCAAAATAGTACCCGTACGCTTCCGCTAGAGCACCCTCCTGCCTTAGAGCATCCACCATCTGTTGATCGACCCGTCTTCGTTTGGCCATCACAAAGGCGTCTCCAATCCCATGAACGACAATGCGAGCTTTCCGAATGAACTCTACAATCTCCAGAATATTCGGTTCTTGCATCAAGGACTGATATGCCTCTTCGCTGAGAAGATCCGGGACATGCAGTAATCGATATTGCGCACCTACACGCTTTGCCATCTTCGATGCGATGGTGTTGGCTTGATAATCAAGACTCTCGCCTAAACCGCCACGAGCTGGCACGAACCAATTGGATTTCATCGGCGTCGTTGAAGTCATCTGTTCTGCCATCTGAGCCAGTGTGGAACCGCCAGTGAGAGCAACGACATCATCTTTACCCATCACTTTACGAAGCACTTTACATGCTGCAAGACCAAGATCTCGCTTCGTAAGCGGCGAACGATCCGAATCACCCGGTACAATCAGCACTTGCTGAAGACCGAAAGACTTGCGAATTCGCTCCTCCATATTTGTTAGACCGAACAGTTCTTTCACAATGGATTCTAAGTCCTCTAGCAGCTTCTCTCCGGCTGAACTTAGGCGCATCCCTGCGCTCTCAATTTCAATGAGTCCTTGTGTCTTTAATAAATCTGTCTCTGCACGCAATACCCGCTCGGTCATCTCTAAGGAAGTCGCCAGCGTCCTGCGCCCGACTAACTCAGACAGCTTGATTTGATGAAGGATTTCATATCTCTTTTTTAGTATTTCCATGAGATCAGGCAGAAGTTGCTTTTCTATCTCTAATATTTTCCGCATTTCTTTCCACTCCTGCAACTTTAGTTGGCCCGAAAACGTCCCACGGAAACCTTTTTAGTCCCACCTCTAGTTTAACCCTTTCGAGAGCAGTTTGCAAGTGTACCGCATGTAGAATTCACATGTTTTCAGAAACTTATACATCGTGGACTAGCCCTTTTTGACTCGGCAGCTCATTTTCGAATGTTCTCGGTAGAAGCTTTCTCCTGATAATCAGATTAGGACTTGCAATTCTATGATTTATAGCATATAATTCTCTTTGCTATCCTTTTTGCGCCCGTGGTCCAATGGATATGACGTAGGCCTCCGGAGCCTGAGATCTAGGTTCGATTCCTAGCGGGCGCGCCATACATACACACACAGAATCAGCTTCGGCTGATTTTTTTGTATCACCAGTTTGACTATCTTTGACTTTTGTTCTAATTTGGAGTATGATTTGGTGGAAAGCTAGTCGATGTGAGTAGAGGAGGATTTTCTGTGAGTTACATTCCTATGGTCGTGGAACAGACGAACCGCGGCGAACGTTCATATGACATTTATTCAAGGCTGTTGAAAGATCGTATTATTTTCTTAGGCTCACCCGTTAATGACGTGGTAGCGAATTCGATCATTGCGCAAATGCTATTCCTTGCAGCAGAAGATCCAGAGAAGGACATCTCGCTGTATATCAATAGCCCGGGCGGATCGATTACGGCAGGTATGGCGATTTACGATACAATGCAATTCATTAAACCGGATGTATCGACGATTTGCGTCGGTATGGCAGCTTCCATGGGTGCCTTCTTGCTTACAGCAGGGGTGAAGGGCAAACGCTTCGCACTGCCGAACAGTGAAGTCATGATCCATCAACCATTAGGTGGAGCAGAAGGTCAAGCCAGCGATATTGAAATTCGCGCGAAACGTATTATCAAGATGCGTGATCATCTGAACAAAATTCTTGCGGATCGCAGTGGCCAGCCGCTAGAGCGTATCGAGAAGGATACCGACCGCGACTACTTCATGAGCGCTTATGAAGCTGCGGAATACGGATTGGTCGACAAGGTTCTTGAGAAGCTGTAAGTTAAACGCAAGACGACAAACCCCCATGCATCCAATGCATGGGGGTTTCATTGTATGAGCTACCACTCAAAAACTTCTAGAAAGGCAGCTTGCCTTCAAAGCTCGGTGATACGGAACGGAATGGAATATAGAATTCAGGGAATCCAGCTGCGTAAGGCGTATATTCATACACCCCGAAATAAACCACAACACCCTCGTCTTTCACATAGAAAGTTGTATCTTCGTTAATGCTCTGGAATTTGGCATCGTACATCAACATCGGTGCAATCTCTTTTTTGATCTTTTCATTGATGACTTGCTTGTATTCCGGAACAAGCTTGAACAGATCATTCAGCGTATAGACGATGCCAGTATCAATATTGATGGTATAAGACCATTGCTCTGGCATGCCATGCGCGCCGCCTGTATATTCATTGCTCGAGAATAAGAGGCTGATCACTTGGTTCGAATTATATTTGATATCATAATTCGACGTGTATTCATATTTAAATCCAAGTTCTTCGTAGGCACCCTTCGAGCTCTCTTTGGCCGTGTCGACATACTTCTTCGCTTCCGAAGCGAACAATGTGTTGATTTTCTCTTGAACCTCCGCATTTTTGAGCCCGCTTACCTGCGGATATTGTACATTGATAATCGCATCTTTGGTATTCTCATCGATTTTCTTCGATGACCAGATGATGTCGTTTTCTTGTACCTTGGTCAAATGAACGGATTTCGTCTTCGGATCCCAAGTCGAGTGGTAGCCGAAATTATCTGTCAGAAGGCTCAGAGCGACATAGTTACTACCATTCAAGAGGATGCGTCCGTAAGCATCCCATAATTCGTGACCATTCACAATCGAATTGACGGCGTATTGATTAACTTGAATAACAACATCTTTTCCCTTTGCTTTTACACGCATGACTTTCTTCTGCGCATCATAAGCCGTATCGAGTTTCAGATCTTTCGCAAGGATGTTAAGCGGAATATATGTACTACCGTCCTGTACAATCCCTTTGCTGAGCAGTGGTGCTCCATCCAGCGTAATCTGAATATTTGGCGTCGCCACGGATTGCCAAGGCGCTGTAGCCGCCGATGCATAGGAAGTTGGAATTAAAAATACGAGGCATAGAGCAACAAGCGTAATCGTTCGCAATACGTTTTTCATGGGTGAACGCCTCCTCTTTGATCGTTAACGTCTTATTCGCGTCCGCTCTTGATTTCAGTCCAGTAGCGGTCGTAGACTTGCAATGTTTTACCTACATCCATCAACCATTCGGTACGTGCAAACTCATCATTACTTAGGTTAATCATCTTATTCGCTTGATACTCAGGGCTATGGAACGGTTTTGCTTTTTCATTGGGATCACTGTATCCGATGGACTCATAGTTCTTCGCACTAACTTCTGGATCCAGCATGAAGTTAATGAATTTCTCTGCTAAATCTTTGTTCTTCGCACCTTTAGGAATCGCATAGTTATCGGAGAAGATTGTACTGCCTTCTTTCGGAATCACATAAGCAATATCCGGGTTCTGAGCAGCAATATATGCAGCATCGCCGGACCATACGGTTCCGATCCAACCTTCTTCTGCAATCAGCTTCTGTTTAATATTATCGGTATCAAACGCCAATACACTCGGAAGCAGTTGTTTAATATCATCTACAGACTTTTTAATCTCATTCTCGTTGGTCGAGCTATTCGAGAATCCGTTCTTCTTCAGGCCCATGCCAATTACTTCACGCATATCATCAAGCAACAGGACTTTATCTTTAAATTCTGGTTTCCATAGGTCGGACCAGCTTGTAATCTCGCCTTTCACATACTTCTTGTTGTATGCGATTCCCGTGACACCGGATGTGTAGACGATGGAGTATTTATTATCTTTGTCGTAAGGAAGGTTCTTGAAATGGCTCGATATATTGTTCCAATTCGGAATATTATCTTTATTGAGCGGCTCGAGCAGATCCTGCTGGATCATCGTCGCAACCATATAATCCGATGGCTGAATCACATCATACTTCGATCCGCCGGCCTTCAATTTGGCGAGCAAATCTTCATTATTCGCAAACACTGCATAATTGACCGTTACGTCATATTTCTTCTCGAAATCTTTAATGACATCCGGATCGAAATTATCAGCCCAGCTATATAAGTTGAGTGTCTCCTTCTGAGAACATCCTGCTGTCACGACGAGTGTCGCGATCATTGCGCCAGCGAGGACTGTGCTCGCGAACCATTTCATTTTTTTCAATCGTATTACCCCTTTCTGCTTTAAAGAATCATAATATTAAAAAGGAAGCGTCGAAGCTTTCTTGCCCCGATTCCCTTTATTCTGCAACCATTGCGCAATTAAAATCAATCCAACACTAACAATAATCATAATTGTACATAATGCGTTAATCTCTGGGGAAATTCCGCGTTTGACAAGCCCATAGATATAGATTGGCAATGTCGTCGAGTCCGGCCCCGCCACGAAGAAGCTAATCATGAAGTCATCGATCGACAACGTAAACGCCATAATCGCACCAGCCAATACCCCTGGCCAGATCGCAGGTAGCGTAATGTAACGAAACGTCTGCCATGGTGAGGCACCCAAATCCTGCGCGGCCTCTTCTAATTGTTTGCCCATTCCTGAAATTCTCGATGCAACGATCACATACACATACGATATGCTGAACGTGACGTGAGCGATAATAATCGTCCATTTGCCCAGCGGGAAATGGAATTGACTGAAGAGCAAGAGCAGCGATAAACCCATAATAATATCCGGTACAACGATGGGGAGATAGAGCATGCCGAGCACCGTCTTACTCTTACGAACTGCATTACGAAGGGCTAGAGCCGCTACCGTACCGAGTACCGTCGCAATCACCGTCGATGTAAAAGCGATCGTCAAGCTGTTCATTAATGCATCCATCACGTTACGGTTCTGAAATAACGAGCCATACCATTTGAACGTGAAGCCTTCCCACGTACTGTTAATCCGCGAATTATTGAACGAGAAGATAAGGATCATGAGCACAGGCAAGTAGATAAACGCCATCACCAGGTAAGCGTGAATCGATAGCAATGGATTGGTCTTCTGCTTCATGCTCGTCCCTCCTTCGATCGTTCATGGCGTGAGCGGAGTGCCATATTGAATAAGTAGATCAACACCAGCGATGTGATCGCGAATATAACCGATAACGCCGCGCCGAACGGCCAATCCCTCGCCCCGAGGAACTGGGTCTGAATAATATTACTCAGCAGCGTCGATTTGGAACCGCCGAGAATATCCGTCACCACATACATTCCTGCCGTGGATACGAATACGAGCACCGATCCGGTCATCATGCCGGATTTGGTCTGAGGTAGCGTAATATGCCAGAATGCGCGCCAACGCGAAGCACCCAGATCACTTGCCGCTTCGAGCAGTTTGCGATCCATCTGTTCAAGCGATACATAAATCGGCAGCACCATGTACGGAATGAAGGTATAGACCATTCCCAGCAGCACAGCGCCTTTTGTATACAACATCTTCAAGGGTTCATCAATGATTCCGATATCCATTAAGAACGAATTGACAACACCCTGAGAACGCAGCAATAGGACCCAAGCATAGGTCCGGATTAGGAAATTTATCCAAAATGGCACCGTAATGAACAGCAGCCATATTTTTTGCCTTGTCGGTCCTGCATTTGCAATGTAATACGCAAGCGGATAGCTGATCAAGACGCAGATCAATGTGGTAAGAACAGATAACGCGATGGTATCCCAGTAGATCCCCAAATAGAGGGAGTCGAAAAACCGTGCATAATTATCCAAGCTGAATTGAATGACCAAATTCCCAAATTCATCGCGCCCGAGAAAAGAAATGACGACCACAATCGCCATCGGCAAAATCAGAAACAAACTTAGCCAGAGGACTACCGGGGAGATCAACCATTTCGTTTTTTTCATAACCCGATATTCACCTCATCCGCATCAAGCCAATCCACGCCGATATGCTGGCCAATTTGCCATTCATCCTCGTCTGTGAAATCGAGACAGATCGATACGGTCGTCTGTTCATCATTCAGATGAACCATCAATTTGTGTACGTTACCTAAGTATACAATATCTTGAATAATACCTTTGCGCTTCGCCTTCTGTTCCCTGTCCCGAACTGCCTTGAGCTTCTCAGGACGAATCGCGAACATCCGCTCCGCTTCATGGAACACATTGTTCTCACCAATAAAGGTCGCTGCGAACAACGTCTGCGGTCGATTGTAAATTTCCTTCGGCGTGCCAATCTGCTCAATTTTCCCGTTATTCATAATGACGATGCGGTCACTCATCATCATCGCTTCTTCTTGATCATGCGTGACATAGACGAATGTGATGCCGAGGCTGCGCTGCAATTGCTTCAGCTCGGCTTGCAGGTTCTTACGCAGCTGTAGATCCAATGCGCCAAGCGGCTCGTCCAACAGAAGAACGCGAGGTTTGTTCGCAATCGCACGCGCAATCGCAACCCGCTGTTGTTGACCACCAGATAATTGATGCGGATAACGCTTCGCAAGAGGCGTCAGCTGAGTCAATCGGATTGCTTCAGCAATTCGTTCCTTCTGTTCGGCAGCATCAATCTTCTTCATTTTGAGACCAAATTGAATGTTCTGCTCCACCGTCATATGCGGGAACAGAGCATAGTGCTGAAATACGAGATTCAAATCCCGCTTGTTAGCCGGCAGTTCTGTAACATCCTTACCATCGAGAAAAATTTCACCTACTGTAGGTTGCTCAAACCCAGCAATCATCCGTAAAATCGTCGTCTTTCCACAACCGCTCGGCCCGAGCAATGTCAAAAATTCGCCCTCGCCAATGGTGAGGGATAGAGGGTGTACGACGGTCTGACCGGCAAAATGCTTTTCTATATTCGTGAGTTGTATCATCGGCATCAACCCCTTACTCTTATATTTCAAAATAACCCCACAAAGTGATGTTATTGCTTCGAAGCGTCCCAGGTACTTTGCGGGGACCCCGAATACTCTAAACTTTCAAGAAAAAGAAAGCCATATCCATTGGTATGGCTTTCATCGACATTTCTTCGTTTACAAAGCATCTTCACTATACCGTGTTTTGTCCGATGATACAACTATTTTCTCGTTAATTCGCTAATAAATACATGAAACTTTCTTATTTTATTTCATAGACGACAGTCACGTTGGATTTAATGGAAACTTGACCCGTTTGGATGGAAGTATCTGCTGCGGCCGACTCCGTTTTTGCTGTTGCATAGACTTGGTTCGTGAACATTGGATAGACATCTGCACTTGATTCCGACACCGTGATCACCGAGACAATCTGCTGCTTCGCTGCAGAGGCAATGGCTTTCGCTTTCACTTCCGCATTCTTCATCGCCTTCTCTAACACTTGTGTCTCATACATTTCTGGATGTTCCGTATCAAAACGAACACCCTGTACCTGATTCACTCCTGCTTCCGAAGCGGCATCGATCAGATTGCCGATGGTATCCAAGTCGCGATACGTTACTTGCACCATATGCGTCGCGGAGTAACCTGTTAATTTCGGTCCTGACTTCTCATTGTAGGTGTACTCTGGATTCACATAGAAACTAACCGTCTGCACATCCTCTGCTTTGACCTTGAAATTCGTAAGCGCTTGTTTCAACTTGGCGAACTTCGCTGCATTAGCTTTCTGCGCTTCCTTCGCTGTTGTCGCTTTGGTCTCGATTCCGAGCGTCACATACGCAACATCCGGCGTTACTGTAATTTCTCCTTTACCCGTTACATTGATCGTGTGAACGACACTCTGACTCTGAGCTGCTGGCGCTTCGGCCGCATAAGTCTTCGATGTTGGAGCAACCCATGCAAATGCGACGAGCAGTGCGGTTGCTGCGAGTAATCCTAATCTTTTTGATCTATTGATTCTTTTTACATCCTGATTCATGTGAAAAGCCTCCCTTTTATTATTCTTCACTTGGTTCTACCTACATAGACGCTCTCATTTACCAAATGTTACATTGAAAAATAAATTATTTAGGCAAGCTTAATCTATTTTTTTGAGGCCCTCATACAACAAAAAGCCCCTGATCCCAGGGGCCTTTGTATGTACATCATTCATTATTGATTTTCAAGTTCTTCCTTACTAACCAATTGAACCAATGCAGAAATAGCTTGCTCAGCGTCCGAACCTTCCGCACTTATATATATTTCAGTTCCCGAGCTGATCGCCAAGCTCATTATTCCCATGATACTTTTCGCATTAACTTTCTTCTCGTCTTTCTCCACGAAAATCTCTGACGAATATTTATTCGCTTCTTGAACGAACAACGCTGCCGGTCTAGCATGGAGACCCGTTTTTAACCGCACAACTACCGGGTGCTTTGTCATGGAAAAATTACCCCCTATTACTTATTCGATCTGGCGATTATCCTAATAATTTATTAGTCTTTTACAACATTATACCATTATAACATGAACAGCACTAGGAAAAAAGTTTTACCCATTCCTAATTTTTTCCGCCAATTCGTCGATCTTACGCAGTCTGTGGTTGACCCCAGACTTGCTCACCGACCCCTTGAGCAGCTCGCCGACTTCTTTCAAGTTAATATCCGGATGAGCCAGACGCACCTCTGCCACTTCACGAAGTTTGTCCGGTAGACTCTCCAGACCCACTTCCTTCTGCAGCAATTTGATGTTATCAATCTGACGCACCGCGGCTCCGATGGTTTTGTTCAAATTCGCCGTCTCACAGTTCACGATCCGATTCACCGAGTTGCGCATATCGCGCATAATTCGCACGTCCTCGAACTTGAAGAGTGCTTGATGCGCGCCAATCATGCTGAGCAAATCGATAATCTTCTCGCCTTCTTTGATGTAGAAAATAAACCCTTTCTTCCGCTCGATACAACGAGCATTCAGCCCATATTCGTTCGCAAGGTCGACTAACGCCTGACAATGCTCCTCGTACATCGAAGCAATCTCAAGATGATACGATGAACCCTCGGGATTGTTCACAGAACCTCCAGCCATGAAGGCACCGCGTAAGTAAGCTCGCTTACAACAGTTATTTGCAATAATCTGCTTATCAATACCGTCCGTAAAATTGAAACCTTCTGAAACGATATGCAAATCTTTCAATATTTCCTGCACCTGCGTTGGAATTCGCACGATATAGACATTATTTTTCTTCAACCGCATTTTTTTCCGAACGAGCAGCTCCGTGTGTACGTCATAGTACTTCTTAATTAACGAATATATACGTCTCGCTATCGCTGCATTCTCTGTCGAGATATCCAGAATAACCTTGCGATTCGTCAACTGTACGGAACCATTCATTCGGAGTAGAGCTGATAACTCCGCTCGCTCGCAGCACGTATCCGCCTCAACCTGGGTTAATTCTTTTTTGGTCTGTGCCGCAAAAGACAAGCGACTCACCTCTTTCGTATCATCCAATTTTTGACGAGTTGATAGATATGATGACTAAGTTTATCCGCATCATGGCGCAGATACGTTCGGAATAGAACAAGACGGTCCGCGATGACTTTATAGCCTCGATTCGTCACAGCCTCTAAATCCAAATGTACAGCCTTTGCACCTTTTTCTGCGTATTTGTCTTGAACCTGCGGCGGAATCTCGCCGTCGTTCACGATTACATAATCGAAGATGTGATGCCCGATGTGGTCATACACTGCGTCCAAGTGATCGCTCACCGTATAGTTGTCCGTCTCGCCCGGCTGCGTCATGACGTTGCAGACAAAGATTTTGACCGCACACGAATCGACAACCGCTTGAGCCAGTTCAGGTACCAGTAGATTCGGAATGATACTCGTATAGAGACTTCCGGGGCCGATCAGAATTGCATCCGCTTGACGCAGCGCCTCTACAGCTTCTGCGAGCGGCTCAACATTCGAAGGCTCCAAGAAGACGCGCTTGATTCGTTTGCCTGCTGTCGGGATGGTCGATTCACCTGTTACAACCGTGCCGTCTTCCATCTCTGCATGCAGAATAACCGCCTGGTTCGCAGCAGGAAGCACACGTCCCCGCACAGCCAGTACTCGGCTTAGCTCCCGAATCCCAGTAACGAAATCCCCAGAGATATCTGTCATGGCTGCTAATATCAAATTGCCCAAACTATGCCCGGCTAAACCTGCCCCCGAACTGAATCGGTATTGCAGCATCTCCGACAAGAGCGGTTCAACATCTGCAAGTGCACCGAGCACGTTGCGAATATCGCCCGGAGGCGGCATATGCAGCTCATTCCGTAGAATCCCTGAACTGCCGCCGTCATCCGCAACCGTCACGATGGCCGTAATATCTAAAGGCTTTTCCTTCAGCCCGCGCAGCATGACAGACAATCCGGTTCCTCCGCCCATGACGACAATCCGCGGACGCTGTACTGCTTCAAACTCTAGGCTCATCTCATCACCTCGTACATATTGTCTTGCCTTTAGTTAATGACGGTCTTTCTCTGCATCTCGGTGGGCTACACGAACCATTTCAGTCTCACTGGCCCCAATGATACGACCCAAATATTCTGCAATGGCAACCGAACGATGTTTCCCTCCGGTACACCCGATCCCGATCACAACTTGGCTTTTTCCTTCTTTGCGATATTGAGGAATGAGGAATTGCAGCATATCGACCAACTTCGTCAAGAACATCTGCGTCTCCGGCCATTTCATCACGTAATCATAGACTTCCGGATCCTGCCCGGTATGCGGACGCAAGGCGTCTACATAATGCGGGTTCGGAAGGAAGCGTACATCATAGATTAAATCCGCATCAATCGGGATGCCATATTTGAATCCAAATGACGTAATATGCACGGATAAGGTATTACCCTCTAGATTATTAAAACGAGATACGATCCGTTCCTTGAGCGTCGCCGGCTTCATATTGCTCGTATCGATGACTTGGGAAGCCCATCCCTTTAAGTCTTCGAGCAGCTTCCGCTCCAACTGAATCCCTTCAAGCGGCATGCCTGTCGGTGCCAGCGGATGCCGTCTCCGACTCTCCTTATAACGTTGAACAAGTACGCCGTCCGTTGCATCTAGGAAGACGATCTCGCAATTCAGCGTATAGTGGTCTTTAATATAATTTAATGACTCGGATAATGCCGTGAAGAATTCGCGGCCACGAAGGTCAATTACAAGTGCTACTTTGCCGATTTTGCCGTTCGATTGTTCGATGAGTTCTGCGAACTTCGGAATAAGAACCGGAGGCAGATTATCCACGCAGAAAAACCCAAGATCCTCTAAACTCTGAACAGCAATCGTCTTCCCGGCTCCAGACATGCCTGTAATAATTACCAGTTTTGCTTTTGCCATCGATGAAGTGTCCATCACGGCCCTTCCCCCTTGTATTTAGAACTTCCTCTTAAGAACGACTACACAATCCTGCTGCCCCGATCACTCCCGCATCATTGCCGAGTGTTGCTGGCACAATCTCAATACCCTTTTGTAATGAATCCGGTGTCAGCTTGTAGAACACTTCACGAATCTCATCGAATAGAATATCGCCTGCTTTGGACACGCCGCCGCCAATAATGAACCGTTCCGGATTCAGGACGACTGCCACTGCTGCCATTGCTTTGCCCAGATAGAATGCTGCACGATTAACGATACGTGTCGCGACTTCATCCCCTGCCTTGGCTGCATCGAACACATCTTTAGCCATCATATCCTCGAGCGTGGATAGCGATGTGCGATCGCCGCGTTCAACAGCATCTTTCGCCATACGGATAATGCCTGTCGCCGAAGATACGGTCTCTAAGCATCCCATTTTGCCGCACCCACATTGGATTGCTTCCAAATCAGGAATAACCGCCATATGTCCGAGCTCACCAGCTACGCCAGCAAATCCTTGATAGATGCTGCCGTTAATAATAATACCTCCGCCTACACCTGTTCCAAGCGTGTAACATACACAATTGTCGATCCCTGCACCCGCACCGCTCCATGCTTCACCAAGCGCCGCCACATTCGCATCATTATCCACTCGAACCGGTTTGTCCAGTCGATCAGAAAGAATCTGACGGATTGGTATATCACGAAATGGTAGGTTAGGAGAATGTAGAATAATTCCCTCTTTCAAATTCATGAAGCCTGCGAGACCAGCGCCTACGCCGCCCACTTGATCCCACGAAAAAGGGGACTGCTCGACAACTAGATGAACATATTTCACGATGTTATCAATGATCGTCTCTGCTCCCTTTTCCGTCTCTGTAGGGCCCTCATACATATGCAGCAGTTGTCCCTGTTCATTGCAGACTCCAACTTTGATTGCTGTTCCGCCCAGGTCCACACCAACATAGATTGTTTCAGACATGCTAAATCCACCTTTATCTAAGTTAATTGTGTTTCAGTACCCACTATAAGCTATGCTGTATTATCGGTCAAGATAATAGGACACTCCCTCATGAGGTATAGACCTCTAGGGTATACAAGTGAAAAAGCTGCTTCTCGTGAGTATTCTCAACGAAAACCAGCTTTTCGCAGTCATTCATCTTAGCGTTATTCTACAGTAATTTTACCAACCATTTGCCCATGGCCGCCGCCGCACATAATCGAACAGTTAAAATCAAACGTACCCACTTTATCGGCTACGAATTCTTTGGTGCCGGATTCATCCATATTAATGTCAAAATCCTTGATCATCAGACCATGGACGCCTTCTTCCGAATTGAATGTAAGCTTGACCGTATCGCCTTTTTTCACTTTGATCTCTGCTGGCGAGAACTCAAAATTCTTCGCAGTGATCGTTACTTCTTTCGTTACGCCCGTTGGTGCAACAGCCGGTTCACCTGATTTGCTGTCTCCTCCACAGGCCGATAGAACAAACATAAGACATAAGGCTAGACCTAGTACGAATAATGATTTTTTCATCATTATACCTCCGTTTTAGATAATAAGGATGGATCGATAGACTGCATTTCGGGACCAAACGTGTTGCGACAAAAATCACATCGACCTCTTCGAGACTCATTGTATCACCATGATCTGGAATATTCATCCGCCGTACAAGTAAGGATGACTGAAATTCGATTGGTTTCCGATGAAGTTACCAGAATGTTCATAATTGAAGAAAAAATCAAAAAGCCGACGGGACTACCCGTCAGCTTCTGTAACCATCGATATATTAATGAATTTCGTTCGCTTCCAAGAACTTCTCTGCGTCTAGCGCAGCCATACAACCTGTTCCTGCTGCGGAGATCGCTTGGCGATACTTCGTATCCTGAACGTCGCCGCAAGCGAATACGCCAGGAATGTTCGTCTCCATGGAGCCCGGCTTCACATTGATATACCCTTGCTCGTCCGTATCCACTTGACCGCCGAGGAATTTCGTATTCGGTGTATGACCGATTGCAACGAACAAACCGTCTGTCTCGATCACTTCTTCTTCACCGGTCTCATTGTTCGTCACTTTAAGACCCGTGACACCGTTGTCGCCAGCAAGCACTTCAATTGGGGAGCGGTTAAGCGCCCATTTAATCTTGCCATTCTCACGTGCACGGTCTTGCATGATCTTCGAAGCGCGCAGTTCATCGCGACGGTGAACGAGTGTCACATCGCCGAAGCGCGTCAAGAAGTTCGCTTCTTCCATCGCGGAGTCACCGCCACCTACGACGATGATCTTCTTGTTACGGAAGAAGAAGCCGTCGCACGTCGCACATGCACTCACACCGCGTCCTAAGTTATCTCTTTCCCCAGGAATACCAAGGTATCTCGCGGAAGCCCCTGTCGAGATGATCACCGTTGCAGCCTGCAATTCACCGATGCCTTCCACTTGAAGCGTGAATGGACGTTTGGAGAAGTCTACGCTGTTCACCCAGCCCGTCTTGAACTCTGCGCCAAAGCGTTCTGCTTGCTTACGCATATTATCCATGAGCTCCGGACCCATAATCCCTTCCGGGAATCCAGGGAAGTTCTCAACATCCGTCGTTGTTGTTAATTGGCCGCCTGGTTCAGGTCCTTCAATGACCAGTGGGCTAAGGTTCGCACGTGCTAAGTAAATGGCAGCTGTTAATCCAGCAGGCCCTGTTCCGATAACGATTGATTTATACATCGATCTTATCCTCCTTATGTATGGAAGGAACGCGCGAATCGCGCATTCCTCTAGAATTCTTGGGTGTAGGATGGAAATATCGCATCCATCTTTTTCTTAATACCACATACTTCGTCCATCCATTTTACATATTTACTCACCGTTGTGATGGATGTGCTATATCGCTGCGCTACTTCATGATATGAGATCGCTCGGCGATGCATCTTGGCTGTAAGATATTCCAGCGCCGCTGCCCAGCCCTCGGCCTTATGAATCTTCGGCATGTCGGGATAGACGCGGGTTAGGAACTCGACCCATAGTGTCTGCAGATCATATTGCTGCAGCATATCGTAACGCTTATTCATTGTACGAAGCGCAAGCGTAAGTACCGTCTGCCACTGTTCATCCCAAGCCGGGAGTCTTGCGGATAGATCGTTACCTTCAATGATGGTGCGCTTCCCATCCATAATTGCTTCCACTTTCGCATCATAGCCCATGGAACGCAGCACGAACACCGCAACCTGCTTCAAATAATCTTCTTCATTCGGTTCGAGCAAGAACCCGAGCAGCGCCTCTTGCACTTCATAGTCCGCAATCATGCCTAACGCTTGAATAACCTGAAGCTTGGTCTGCTGATCCCCGTGTCGAAGAGCCCAGAAGAACGAGGATCGCACCAGCGGATCCCGCTTCAGATGATCCGGCAATCCGCCAGACGTCTTCTCCCAGAGTCGGAACTGTTCTTCGAATGGTAGATGATAATGATAACTCCACATAGGCTTTTCCATGCCTTCGCCGCTCTCTTCCACCTGGCGATACTCCTTCAGCTGCGCCAGATAGAACTTCGGAATTTCAGATCCCGGGTCAAGCTTCTGCGCATGATTCCAGAGCCGATATGCTTCTTCCATTCGTCCGATATGACACGCTGCCACCGCAGTATAATGATAGAGACAAGGATCGAAATTGACCTCTTCATCTTTCAGCAATCTCCGGAAATGCCGATATGCTGTCTCATGCTGCCCCATGATTCCCATGGTCGTCGCAAGCTTAAATACATGTTCTTGGTGAAAAGGTACCGTCTTCTTGAGTGCCACAATTAACTGAGCCAGATCCTTGACATTGCCTTCATGCTGGTAGAAAATCGCCAGATTACAGAGCGCATGCAAATTGCCTGGGTCACGTTCCAGCACATCATTTATGGTATCCATTGCTTTCTCAAACAATCCCATATAGTAATAGGCCAGGCCTAAGTTGTTCCGCGCCGCTAGAAAATCTGGCTGACCATCTACAATCTGTTCGAGCACCTTAACTGCCTCGCCGAACCGACCCTCTTCGAGCATCGAACGAGCCTCATCATGCTCCACCATACCCTCACGGGATTTAATGGTCGTCAGACGCGTTGGGCGGTTCAATTCATATTGCAGCAAATCCATCATTTCCTCGGCTTCGCCCAAGTATTGTCCGCTCGCATCTTCCTCAAGATATCGAATCAACGCTTCCTCAGCTTCTTCGAACTGATCCATATTCGCGTAATTGTTAGCCATATAGAAATAACACTCTGAGAGACTCGGTTCGATCGAATCGAGCACCATCTGCAGAATCTCATTAGAGTCCTCATACTTGCCCATCTCCGACAGAATCCCGGCCATATTACAATGGTTGACAGGATTTTCCGGCTCATATTCCACCGCTTTGCGGAAATACTTCAATGCCTTGTCATAATGATAGCGATCCAAGGAACGAACGGCCCGCTCAAAGAAAAAAGTAGCATCCATTTGGATCGGTATGATTTTCTTTCGATGGCTTTCAGGTAGCATCTTTTTTTCTTTCATCAACAAGGCACCTCCTATGGTTCCTAACCATGCTTTATTCGCAACTAAGTATACCATAGATCGAAGAGATTACCTAAATCGTTTTCCAAAAATTACTTATATCTGGTAAAAAATCAAATCCCTGCATCTCTGAACAATGTGCTAATGGATCCGCCATTCGTAATAATTCGCATCGCTTCAGCGAGCATTGGCGCGACCGATATCACTTTGAATCTTGCAGGGTGGCTGTCCGGGATCATAATGGAGTCGGTGACGACCACTTCACGGATATTCGGATGGTCAAGTCGCTGTAAGGCAGGTCCCGAGAAAACAGGGTGTGTCGCACAGACGTACACATCATGCGCACCGCGCTCCTTCAAGCCTTCCACAACGTTCACGATCGTCGTTCCGGTATCAATCAAATCTTCAATAATAATCGGTGTGTGGCCTTTCACATCACCAATGACATGTGTAATGACGGATTCATTATGGCTAGGGCGTTTCTTAATCATGATGGCAAAAGGGGAGTCCAGTTGGTTGGCAAGCTTCTCAGCTGTCGATGCGCGTCCTGCATCCGGGGATACAATAATTGGGTTCTCGATATTCTCTTTGCGGAGATATTCACTGATCAGATCTAATGCCGTCAAATGGTCGACTGGAATATTAAAGAATCCTTGAATCGCCGGTGCATGCAGATCAATCGTAATGACACGATTCGCTCCAACGGTTGTTAGTACGTCTGCAACCATTTTCGCAGAGATCGGTTCTCGCGGAGCTGCCTTGCGTTCCTGTCTTGCATAACCGTAATAAGGCATCACAATGTTGACTGTCCGTGCGGAAGCACGCTTCGCAGCATCGATCATCACGAGTAACTCTACGAAATGATCGTTAATCGGATGAGAGAGGGATTGAACGATAAACACATCGCAATTCCGAATCGTCTCTTCATAGTGAACATAGATTTCTCCGCTCTTAAATCGAGATAGCTTGACATTTCCGAGCTCTACGCCTAGATCTGCACAGATCTTCGCTGCCAGTTGCGGATTGGAAGATCCGGAAAACACACGTAACTTATTGCTTGACATGGTACCCTCCTGAAATATGAATAAAAACGCATCAATCGAGCTCGACACCATCACAAGAACATTGTCGAACGACGTAACTTATTGCTAGTTCTATTATTATACATGGATTGATTTACGTTTGAAAAGGGACTAGGTTTCGTCTTCGTTCCTTAAAAGTCGCGAGTTCCCTATATCCGATATCAAAGAGCATAGCACGTGCCTGATCCAAATATTGGCCAAGCCGTTCCGGCTGATGGCAATCCGAACCGATCGTGAGTGGAATGCCTTTGCTATAGCAAGTTTCGAGCATATGCCGGCTTGGGAACATCTCTGCACATGGCATGCGCAGCCCGGAAGCATTCAGCTCGATCGCTAGATTATGGGCTTGAACCGTATTCAGCGCAGACATTTCCATCGCTCTCACTTCAGCGGTTTGCTCCGCAGGAGGGGCGAAGCCGAACCGCTTAATGACATCGATGTGTCCGATGTAATCATAGAACCCTGTCCGGATTGCTTTCTCAATCGCATCATAATATTGAGCATACACGGCAAGACGATCGCGGCCTTCCCAGCCGTGTGTCTGACGGTGGTCTGAGATATCCCATTCCCCAAGGAAATGAACAGAGCCGATGACATAATCCCAAGGGTACGTCTGAATAATCTTCTCGATCTGTTCCTCATAACCTTCAATATAATCAGCTTCCATCCCGATACGAACATCGATTTGGGACTTATATTTATCTCTGAGCTGGAAGCATTCCCCCACATAACGCGGAAGCTCTTCCATGGGCATTGCCATTTCTGGATAGTACGTGGCAGGATCCACGTGAAGGAGCGGCATATGATCGGAAAGGCCGATCTGCTGCATCCCGATTTCTATTCCGCGAAGAATGTATTCTTCGAGTTCTCCAACAGCATGTCCGCAACGGACATGGTGGGTATGATAATCGATCCGCATAAGTTATCGGCCTCTCTTTATTTGGTTTTATTTTTGATGTCGGTTTTATAATGACGTTGCTCTAGCACATGCAATACTTCATCGATCGGCATGTTCTGCGCCCGGAGGAGTACCATGAGATGATAGATGAGATCGCCCGCTTCAGCACTGAGCTCTTCCCGGTCATTGTTCTTCGCGGCAATAAGCACTTCGGCAGACTCTTCACCGATTTTCTTCAGGATCTTATCCAGACCCTTGTCGAATAAATACGTCGTATAGGCACCCTCTGGTCGTTCCGCATACCGTTCTGCAATCGTCTGATCGAGCTTCGACAAGACCGCGAATCGATCTGCCCCTTTAGCTTCTAGCACTTGGCTATCAGCCTGCACCGTTGCCGTAGGGATCTCATTGAAGAAGCAGCTGTACTTCCCAGTATGACAAGCCGGTCCCTGCTGTTCAACACGTACAAGCAATGTATCGCCGTCACAATCATAGTGCATCGACTTGATACGCTGCGTATGGCCGGAGGTTGCGCCTTTATGCCACAGCTCCTGGCGGGATCGGCTCCAGAACCACGTCTCGCCGGACTCAGCCGACAATTGCAGGGATTCGCGGTTCATGTAGGCCAGCATCAATACTTCTTTGCTGCTGTAATCCTGTACGACTGCAGGGATCAAACCGGATGCATCCCATTTGAGCTTGGCGGATAATTCTTCTAGATTAAGTAGGTTATCGGCTTGCGCTTGTGATTGTGTCATCGAATCTCCACCCCTTTCCCCTTCAAATCGTCCTTTACTTCCTGAATCGTCATTTCTTTATAGTGAAAAATGGTTGCGGCAAGTCCTGCATCCGCCTTCCCTTCGGTAAAGACATCATAGAAATGTTCCTTACGCCCTGCACCGCCAGAAGCGATCACCGGGATTCCGATTGATTCGGATACCGCTCGGGTTAAGCGGATATCGAACCCATCCTTCGTACCATCGGCATCCATACTCGTTAGGAGAATTTCGCCTGCACCAAGCCGCTCCGCTTCACGCACCCAATCGAGTGCCTTCAGGCCGCTTGGCGTCCGTCCGCCATGGGTATACACTTCCCACTCGCCCCATGCGTCATTGAACTTCGCATCCACTGCGACGACGATGCATTGGGAGCCGAATTTGCGAGCCCCATCCGAGATTAACTGCGGATTACGCACTGCCGCTGTGTTAATGCCAATCTTGTCCGCACCCGCGCGCAGGATCCGTTTCATATCGTCGACTTCAGAAATCCCACCACCAACGGTGAATGGAATTGCAATTTCGCCAGCCGTCTGGCGAACGACTTCGATCATCGTCGCCCGACCTTCGACAGATGCTGATATATCCAGGAATACGAGCTCGTCGGCGCCTTCGCGGTCATACAATGCTGCGAGTTCAACAGGATCCCCTGCGTCACGCAGATTGACGAAGTTCACACCTTTGACCACGCGTCCATCCTTCACATCTAAGCAAGGAATAATTCGTTTGGCTAGCATCGATCTCTCCTCCTTAGTTCGGCGCGTTTACTTTACGAGTCTCTTCAATCGCTTGCGCCAAGTCGATATTGCCGATATAGAGCGCTTTGCCAACAATGGCGCCGCCGACCCCTTCGTTCATATGCCCGGCAAGACGTGTCAAATCGCTCATTTGGCTGACGCCACCGGAAGCGATCACCGTCTGACCGGAGATGCGAGCGAGGTTCGCGATCGCTTCCGTATTCGGTCCGCCCATCATGCCATCACGGGAAATGTCCGTGAAGATGAAGGTCTTCGCACCTTTGGCTGCCAGCTCTACCGCGAGATCCTCAGCACGAACCTCCGACGTCTCAAGCCATCCGCGGATCGCAACCAGACCGTCACGCGCATCGATGCCGATAGCGACTTTATCGCCATACTTCGCGAGTACATCTTCCACGAACGCACGATCTTCAATAGCCGCTGTGCCGAGAATAACCCGTGACACACCAAGCTCCATGTAGCGTTCTACATCTGCGAGGGTACGAATCCCACCGCCGATTTGTACGGGTACATTGACGCTGCGAGCAATATTGCCAACGAGCTCGTCATTGACAGGGTGACCTGCCTTAGCCCCGTCGAGATCGACAAGGTGAATCCAGCTGGCACCGCCTGCTTCCCATTCCTGCGCAACTTCAACCGGGTTTTCATTGTAGACCGTCTCTTGATTGTAATCGCCCTGTACCAGGCGTACACACTTGCCGCCGCGGATATCAATCGCGGGATATATGATAAACGATGACATAAATTCGTTCTCCTCCATATTGAGATGAATGCCAACCCCAGTAAGATCAACTCGAACCTTTGCATCCAACGATGGTCATAGCACCAGCTATCGCCACGCATTACCCATCATGGATTTTTGCACGAATGCTGCAAGAAGCTCGCTATACTGGATATATCCATTAACTTTGAAGCGTAATGGTTCAAATCGAACGATTCCTGCCGTCTATCCCGCATGGAATCCAACATAGACGACAGAAATAAGCTAATTCGAGCTATATAATGTATGGATTCCAACATAGGCACTCCGCTAACGTGCGCACCCTATTCCAACCACCTCAAAAAAAGATGGAATTGGAAAATGGCCTATACGTGTACCGTACCTGCCGCAAGCTTCAAGAAGTTGCTGAGCAGCTGCATACCGAATTCGCCGCTCTTCTCGGGGTGGAACTGCATGCCGTACACATTGTCTCGGCCAACAATCGCCGTCACTGGGCCGCCGCCGTATGAGGTTGTTGCAAGCAAGTCCGTCGCCCGCTCCGGCTGCACGTGATACGAGTGCACGAAGTACACATGGCCTTCTTCGAGGCCTGTGAACAGCGGGCTGTCCGGCTGCTGCACCTGCAGCCGGTTCCAACCCATATGCGGCACCTTGTATGTGCCGCCCTGGAACCGCACCACGTGGCCGGGCAGCAGCCCGAGGCCCTCGTGTTCGCCGTGCTCTTCGCTGCGCGTGAAGAGCAGCTGCATGCCCAGGCAAATGCCGAGCAATGGCTTGGCATTTGCCGCCGCTGCTTGCGCGACCACCGCGCCGAGGCCGGTGTCGCGCAGGCAAGCCATGGCGTCGCCGAACGCGCCGACGCCGGGCAGGATCACCGCGTCCGCCGCGAGGATGGCGGCCGCGTCGCTCGTGATGAGCGCCTCAGCACCGAGGCGCTCCACGGCCTTGGCAACGCTGTGCAGGTTGCCCATGCCATAGTCTACAATCGCGATCGTCGTCATGCTTACAGCACTCCTTTCGTCGAAGGAACCCCCTGCACCCGCGGATCAATGCTTGTCGCTTCATCAAGGGCACGTCCCAGCGCTTTGAAGATCGCCTCAATCATGTGATGCGTGTTCTGACCGTAGTGAACGATAACGTGCAGCGTCATGCGCGCTTCAAGCGCGAACTTCCACAAGAACTCATGTACGAGCTCCGTCGAGAAGCTGCCGACTTGCTGCGATGGATACTGTGCACGATATTCGAAATGCGGACGGTTGCTCAGATCAATTACGACTTGCGCGAGCGCTTCGTCCATCGGAACGAAGACCGATGCGTAACGCTTGATCCCTTTCTTATCGCCGAGCGCTTCCTGAATGGTCTGTCCCAGACAAATGCCGATATCCTCAACCGTATGGTGATCATCGATATCCACGTCGCCGCGAGCAACGACGTTCAGATCGAATTGTCCATGCTTCGTGAATAGATCAAGCATATGGTTCAAGAACGGCACATCTGTCTCAATTTCAGAAATCCCCGTACCGTCTACATTAAAGGCCAATTGAATGTCCGTCTCATTCGTCTTGCGCGCAACGCTAGACGTACGCCCTGCACGTTGTTCGTTCACTACATCTGTCATTGTGAATTCCCTTCCTTTTCTAGCCGAATTTGTATCGCTCTCGCATGCCCTTCTAGACCTTCATGTCGCGCCAGCTCCATAATGGTAGCACCATTCGCGAGCAGCGCTTCCTTGCTATAATGAATGAGACTCGATTTCTTGATAAAGTCATCGACATCAACCGGAGAAGAGTATCTAGCCGTGCCATTCGTCGGAATGATGTGGTTCGGTCCCGCCAAATAATCGCCGACAGGTTCCGAGCTGTAAGGTCCGAGGAAGATAGCCCCGGCATTCTCGATCAGCCCCAGATATCGCATTGGTTCTTCAACCATCACTTCCAAATGCTCCGGTGCAATTCGGTTGATCACGTGGATCCCCTCTTCAATGGAACCCACAACGATTATGGCTCCATATTGATCGATGGAAGCCTGTGCGATCGAGCGCCGCGGGAGCTCTGCCACTTGCCGCGCTACTTCACGCGACACCGCTTCCGCCATCGCCATTGAGGTGGTCACGAGAATGGCAGATGCCATCTCATCATGCTCCGCTTGGGATAGCAAATCAGCTGCGACATAAGCTGCATCTGCCGACTCATCTGCGAGCACGGCGATTTCACTAGGTCCTGCCATACTGTCAATATCGACAGCCCCATACACTTCACGTTTCGCGAGTGCGACGTAAATATTCCCTGGTCCGCAAATTTTATCGACCGGCGCAATCGTCTCCGTTCCATATGCCAGGGCAGCAATTGCCTGTGCACCGCCAACCCGATAGAGCTCCTTCACGCCCGCTTCAGCCGCTGCGACCAGAATATACGGATCAATCCCTTCCTTGCCGCCTGTAGCTGGCGGTGTTACCATCACAATCTCTGGTACACCCGCGACCTGCGCTGGGATGACGTTCATGAGTACGGAGGAAGGATAAGCCGCTTTCCCGCCCGGCACGTACACCCCGACTCGACGAAGCGGCCTGATAATCTGTCCGAGCATCGTACCATCTGGCTGCAGATCGAACCAAGATGTCCGTTTTTGTTTCTCGTGATAGACTCGAATATTATCAGCCGCTTTACGAATCGCCGTAACGAACGATGCTTCCACTCGGCTATATGCAGCTTGAATCTCATCTTCTGTCACACGAAGCTGAGATGATTGCAATTGCACGCGGTCATGTTCCGCCGTATAACGTAGCAGTGCTGCGTCTCCTTCCCGTTTCACACGTTCAACAATCGATTTCACGATCTGATTCTGCTCTGGCGACCCATACTCTACTTCTCGCTGCAGCGAGAATTCACTTGCAGGTACAATACGCATAAACATCAACCCTCCCCACATTTCTAACCTGATCCATCTGTTTATCCATTCATCTGATATGATTTCATTTCGATATGTTCGGAATCACTTTCTGCAATTGATCACAGAGTCCCTGAATCGCATCATTCTTCATCCGATAACTTACTCGGTTCGCAATCAATCGGCTTGTAATACTGAAGATTTGCTCCATCTCCACCAATCCGTTATCCCGAAGCGTCTGCCCCGTCTCGACCATATCCACGATGCGATCGGCAAGCCCGATCAGCGGCGCAAGCTCGATGGATCCGTTCAGTTTAATCACATCCACCTGCTGCCCGAGTTCACGGAAATATTGCGAAGCAACATTCGGATACTTCGTCGCGACACGCGGGTGAATCACCGGTTTCCAATCAGGTAGTCCAATCACAGACATCCGGCAAGGTGCAATCCCGAGATCAAGCAGCTCGTAGACATCTTTGTTCTCCTCCATGAGGACGTCTTTGCCAACGATACCGATATCTGCGACCCCGTATTCAACGTAGGTCGGTACATCGACTGGTTTGGCCATAATGAACTCCATATTCGCTTCCGGCAGCTCAATAATCAGCTTGCGCGTATCATCGAAATCCGTCGAGATTGGCAGTCCCGCTTCACGGAATAGGGCAGAAGCCTGCTTATAGATACGCCCTTTGGGCATCGCTACTTTTAACGTATCCCGCATCAGATATCCTCCTCTACGTATCTCGTAACAACACAATTTCCCGCCTCCCGCAGTGCACGTGCTTCTTGGAATATTTGCGCACGATTCTGCGAGGTATAATTTAACGTCATGACTGCTATCTGCTCTTGATCCTCATCGCCCACGACATCAAGAATCCGTGTCGTCTTTAATGCGAACCCGGTGGCCGGAGCAGGGCGTCCGAACTGCTGCAACAGATTGTCGTAGCGCCCGCCGCTGCAGACAGGTGAACCTAACTCCAGTGCATAACCTTCAAATGTCATCCCCGTATAATAAGAGAAATCCCCAATCATCGTCAGATCCAAAAGGACATGTTGACTTACACCATAATCTTCCAGTGATTCCCAGACCTCCAGCAAATGTTCAATCGAAGCCCGTGTCTGCTCGTCTCCACTTAATTGCAGAGCCTGTTCGCATATCTCTTTGCCTCCACGGAGTCTCAGAATACCTTCCAGCTTCTTTTGTTCCGCTGCATCAAGCCCCCACTCGCGAATACGTTCCCGATATCCGACATAGTCTCGGCTCAGCAAGCAGAACTTCAATGTTTCTTGATCCTCGCTGCGGCCATGCAGCACTTCTTCGAACAGGCCATTTAAGAAACCGACATGTCCCATAGCAAATTTAAACTTGGCGACCCCTGCAGCCTGTAGTGAGGCGATAGCGAGAGCCACGACTTCCGCATCCGCCTCAGCAGATGCATCACCGACGAGTTCCACACCAGTCTGGAAAAATTCCGCTTCTCGTCCCGCTTCCTCTTCGATCGTCCGGAACACATTGGAGTGATACGACAACCGAATCGGAAAAGCTTCATCCTTTAATAAAGATGAGACAACACGCGCGATCGGGGCCGTCATATCCGAACGCAATACGAGTGCAGTACCCCGATTATTTAACAGCTTGAACAGCTTATGATCCGATGTAGCACTTGCAACACCGACTGTATCGTAATATTCAATCGTTGGCGTCAAAATTTGCCGATATCCCCAGCGCCCCATACAATCTAGTACATTTCGCTCAATCGTGCGCAGCTTGGATACCGCATGCGGCAAATAATCTTTGACACCTACAGGTTTTTCGAATACTTTAGGCTTTGACATTCCATCCACCTCGAATGATACTTTAGTAAAGTAATGTGCTACCATGGTAGTATGCTACCAAATTAAAGATTATTGATCATGTTAACATGATCCATACCTCACGTCAATCACCAACATCCTAATTAAACTTCCTATTTATTTTACCAGAATTAACCGAACTCGTCCCATTCATGTCACAATTTCAGCTATTTACGGAAGGATAGTGACAACGTGAATCTAATCACTCTTCATGAGAAACACAACAAAGCCCAGCAACCTTCATGTTCAACCATGAAAGCCGCTGGGCTTTATATGCTGTAGAGCAAATGCTATACGGTTGGCAGCATGGAATAAGGTGTCATTGGGTGAATATCCTGCCGTCTGCCCTGATGCTTCATCAACTGAATCAGCTTATCCGGATTCATCTTCTGATTCCCTGCATTCAACCGATACCCGATACGATCCGCACGTGTATTGATGCCCGCATTTACGGTGAACATGAGCGAGATATCCGTCTTCTTAGCAACTTGAATGACTTCAGGACGATATGCACCATAAGGGAAAGCCAACACACCATACGTATTTCCAAGTTTTTGACGCAGCATCCGCTCCGATAGAGTCAGATCCTTCGTAACGCGAATCGTGAATTCCTCTTTTGTCTCAATACGCTTGTAGTCTTTCAAATAAAGACGTTTGGACAGCACAGGCTTCATATCGCCCTTCCCATTATAAGGACCATATTGATGGGAATCAAACGTGTGATTGAAGAAGCTCATCCCGCCTGCTTTCATCTCCTTCATTTGCTCCCATGATAATTTTGGACGTCCTACGTGCTTCGGGTTATCAATCGATGAGACGATGACGAAGTTGGTCGCCGTCAACCGCCACTTTTTCAGAATCGGATAGACTTCTGTGTAGAAGCTCTCATATCCATCGTCAAATGTCAGCAATACAGCATTATTAGGTACGGGTTTATGATCTAACATAAACGCAACATAATCGTCCATCGAGATCACCCGAAAACCACGATTGACGATGGTTTCCAGTTGATCATTGAAGAGCTCAGGCGAAATGATCGATTTGATCTTCGGGTTATCCGAAATCTCATGATACATAAGAACCAAGACTTTATCTTTATAATAAACTCCATTTGGAACAGAATTAGGTTTCGCCACCGCTCTCTCTCCGCCACCACCAAGCAATTCAATCATCATTAACATGACTGCCCCTAGCAGCCCTATTTTCCACTTCATTCCCCTAAATACCTCCCCAGACAACCCATGGAACAAAAATCCATGACATACTCGCTACATTAAATTACCATGTTTTCTGGAATACGTCATTCTATTTTCACAAAAAAATACCTACAGCACGGGACCGTAGGTATCTGCTTCTATGTTAGGTTATTTGGGGGAGATGATCTGCATCGGATTGCCACCGACAAATTGGCCTGCTGCCACATCTTTGTGTACGACGGAACCTGCCGCTACAACCGCATGGTCGCCAATCGTCACCCCAGGTAAAATCGTGGAGTTCGCACCGATCATGACGTTGGAACCAATCTTCACATCCCCTAGGCGATATTCCTTGATTAAATATTCATGGGCCAGAATCGTCGTATTGTAGCCAATAATTGAGTTATCGCCAATAGTAATACGTTCAGGAAAGAACACATCCACCATGACCATCAGGCCAAACGCCGTGTCTTTGCCAATTTTCATGCCAAGCATATGGCGATAGATCCAATTCTTTAACGGTAAATGAGGACAATATCTAGCCATTTGAATGCAAATAAAGTTTTTGACGCCCTTCCATGGACTGACTGTGCGGTAAATTTGCCAGAGCGCATTCGATCCTTCTACGGGATATCGCTCAACATTTCTCACACGCCATCCTGCTCCAATCCGACTAAGGTGTATAAATCCCGCATATCATGAATGACATGCTTCGGCTCGTATGGCCTTAACGCAGCCTCACCTTTCAGTGACCAACCGACAGCAACGGAAATGGCACCAGCCGCATTCGCAGCTTGAATATCTGCCGGGCTGTCACCCACCATCAATGTCGTCGCAGGATTCGCGCCTAGCTGATTCATGGCCATTAATACCGGTTCCGGGTGCGGCTTTGGATGTTCCACATCTAGAATCGTAACAACCGTTCCCAGATAAGGAAATAAGCCAAACATCTGTAAGGCGCGTTCTGTCGTCTCACGAACCTTGGTTGTAACCACTCCGAGCTTAATCCCGTGACGATGTAAATTCTCAATGACTTCAAGTACATAGGGAAACTCACGTACCAATTCATCATGCCGTTCACGATTATATGTCCGATAAGCATCTACGAATGGCGTAACATCCTCTTGCCCTGTGAACTGACGCATCTGACTCTCAAGCGTCTGCCCCATGCTCGGAATGATCTGTTCGCGTGTGAACGTCGGCGGTGTATGTTCTTTGAGTACATGGAGGAATGTCTCAATAATTAATTCATTCGTATCAATAATCGTACCATCTAAATCAAATAAAACTGTTTCAATCACGATGTAGGCTCCTTCTTGTCTGACGACTCACCGGCTGAGCCATCCTCATGTTGCGGAGTGCGGTTAACTGGTTCTGCGACGCTTGTTGCCTGGACTGCTGCAGCGATCTCTTGTACCGCAGAGGTTTTCGTATTGATAATTGGATCTAAGTAACGTGTGTTAGCATAGCCTTTGACGCGGCGCACGATAATTATAATAATCGCTGCGACAATAATCAGAATCGCGAGCAATTGCGAGATACGTACATTGCCGTAAGCTGGATCCAAATGACCTGGTTCGAACACGACTTCCATTGGCGCCCAGAAGAATCCGACGAAGGAAGCGAGCCAATCGGGGCCGAGGAATGCAAGGCTATCCGTCCGCAGACCTTCCACGAAGAAACGTCCTACTGAATACCAAATGAAATAAGACATGAATAATTCCCCTGCGCGCAAGAAGGATTGACGACGCAGCACGAAGAGTATAAGCATCCCGATGAGATTCCATACCGATTCATACAAAAATGTCGGATGATGATAGACCATGCCTGCAGCTTCTTGCACATACATCTGATTGACGATAAAATCCGGTAAATGAAGCGTATTGCGAAGGAAGGACTCTGACACAGGGCCGCCGTATGCCTCTTGGTTTACGAAATTCCCCCAACGGCCAATCATCTGCCCTGCCAATAAGGCAGGCGCACAAATATCCGCAATTCGCCAGAATGAATATCCCTTCTTGCGGACCAAGATGATCGCACAGATAATCGCACCGATGAGCGCGCCATAGATTGCGATCCCACCGTTCCATATTTTGAACACATCCAAGAGATTGTCCTTATATTCATCCCATTTAAACGCAACATAATAAATCCGCGCACCAATGATTGCTGAAGGTACACCGAACAATAACAAATCCATGAAGAAATCTTGCGGAATGCCGAATCGATTACCTTCGCGAATCGCAATTAATAAACCCACTAACGCCGCAGTTCCGAGGATGATGCCATACCAATGAACAGCAATCGGTCCGATAGAAAATGCGATAGGGTTCAACAACAAATATTGCATAACTCACACTCCTACTTCTGTCCAATTCGTAAATCTTAATCCAAATCGTCCGTATCCTCGGAGATCGTCTCTGTCAGCTTATTCGTAAACTGCAAAGCAGCGTTATAACCCATCCGTTTCAGGCGATAGTTCATCGCAGCTACCTCAATAATAACGGCTAAGTTTCGGCCCGGACGAACAGGGATCGTAACGAGTGGAATATCCGTATCAATAATCCGTGTTTTCTCTTCATCAAGCCCAAGACGATCATATTGCTTGTCTTGCTGCCAAGCCTCCAGCTTGATGACAACACTAATACGCTTATTGTTCCGTACCGCACCGGCACCGAACAATGTCATCACATTGATGATCCCGATCCCACGGATTTCGAGCAAGTGCCGAATCAATTCGGGTGCAGTTGCATGCAGCTGGAAATCGGAAGTTTGGCGAATTTCCACCGCATCATCCGCGACAAGGCGATGACCGCGCTTCACGAGTTCTAGTGCTGTCTCACTTTTACCAATTCCGCTGCTTCCTGTGATGAGCATCCCTACACCATATACATCGACGAGTACGCCGTGAATCGTTGTCGTAGGTGCGAGGCGTCTCTCCAGGAATCCTGTAATCCTACTTGAAAGAGTTGTCGTTGCAACTGGGCTGCGTAATAATGCAATATTCTTCTCATTCGCCAAATCAACAAACTCTTGCGGAACATCCAAATTTCTTGTGACGACGATACATGGTGTCTCTTCTGAACCAAATTGCTCAATCCGGCTCTTCCGCTCTTCAGGCGATAGCATCTGGAAGAAAGCCAGTTCCGTCTTCCCTAGAATTTGCACGCGGTCAACGGGATGATATTCGAAGTAACCCGCCATCTCAAGACCTGGACGGTATAGATCATCGACCTTAATGACGTGTTTTAATCCTGCTTCCCCTGCAAGAACCTCTAAGTTGAATTGTTCGACCAATTCTGAAACTTTTACCTTCTTAGACATATCTTCCTCTCCTTATCACCGATGTCATTATCGTAGCTGATCTTGGCATTGAAATCAAATTCTATACGCCATATGAGGCAATAACTCCACAAATTTATGAGAAAAACCGCCCTGCAAGAGGACGGTTTTTGATTATAACACGCTATGACGTGCTTACGCTTCGTATTGGAATACGTTCAGCTCATTTTCTTTATCGAATACATGAATTTTGTTCATGTCGATTGCTAGCTTAATGTTTTGACCTTCTTTAGTATTCGAACGTCCGTCTACACGAGCGATTACGCTGTCTTTACCTACACCGTTCAAGTATAGCAACATTTCATGACCCAAGTTCTCGGATACTTCAACATGTGCGCTGAAGATGCTGTTAGGCGATGCTTCCAAGAATACTGGCTCTTCATGCATATCCTCAGGACGAACACCAAGAATAACTTTTTTGCCAATGTAGCCTTTATCTTTAAGTGCTTGAGCTTTACCAGCTGGCACCTCAACATCAAGTCCAGTTGCTCTAAAACGAACTGCTCCACCTTGCTCAGACAAGTCACCTTCGATGAAGTTCATTGTAGGAGCGCCGATAAATCCAGCTACGAAGATGTTCGTAGGGTGGTTGTACAGAATGTCAGGGGAAGCTGCTTGTTGGATGATACCGTCTTTCATAACAACGATACGATCACCCATCGTCATTGCCTCGATTTGGTCATGCGTTACGTAGATAACAGTTGTCTCTAGACGCTTAGCCAATTTGGAGATTTCCGCACGCATTTGTCCACGAAGTTTCGCGTCCAAGTTGGAGAGCGGCTCATCCATCAAGAATACTTGCGGTTCACGAACGATCGCACGGCCCAAGGCAACACGCTGACGTTGACCACCAGAAAGTGCTTTTGGTTTACGATCTAGTAAGTGCTCGATATCAAGGATTTTCGCTGCTTCACGAACACGTTTGTCGATGTCGTCTTTTTTGAACTTACGAAGTTTCAAACCAAACGCCATGTTTTGATATACGTTCATATGTGGATACAATGCATAGGATTGGAATACCATCGCGATATCGCGATCTTTCGGCGCTACATCATTTACGACACGATCTCCAATATACAATTTACCTTCGGAGATTTCCTCCAAACCTGCGATCATACGAAGTGTTGTTGATTTACCGCAACCGGATGGACCAACCAATACTAAGAATTCTTTATCTTGAATGTCTAAGTTAACATCGATTACTGTCGCTTTGTCGGAACCTGCATATTTTTTGTAGATGTGCTCTAATTTAACGCCTGCCATTGAATATTCCCCCTACACAGAGATTTATTTTGTACACTTATCTTATCTCATGTCCCATCATCTGACTATACACATACTTCACAAAAATACTACTTCCTTTTCGTCACTTTATACAATAAGAGAATCAACTTTACAAGAACCGCATCGCCAAACGTTCTTACGTCAAGCCCTGTCTCTTGTTTAATCTTATCCAATCTATATAATAGCGTATTCCGATGGATGTATAATTTCTTGGCGGTATCACTAACATTGCAATCCAGTAAGAAGAAGGCCTCAAGCGTTGTCAGGGTCTCTGGATCTAGGAACACATCGCTGCGAGAGAGCACCCGATCGATAAATTGTCTGCGTACCCCATCTGGGATACTGTTAATTAAACGCTCCATATGCAGCATCCACGGCAGATGAATGTTCGATGTGACATGGAAAGCTCGTCCGAGATACATGGTCTCTCGTAATAATCCTACCGTCGATAGGAGCGTATGGGCAGGTACCATCGGATAAGATATAGCTAGATGACATTCCCCAAGCCATTCATTCGATAAAAGTTCGTACAGCCCTTCGCAGAACAAAGCCAACGCTTCTTCCGGCTTCTCTGAACCGTCGTCTTCCCGATCTTCGGCTGATGCCAAGAGTTCCTCCGCACATAAAATGAGCCATTCTTTCTCTTCGAGCGGAATCAAGTACACTTCACCGCCAAAATATGACTTAAGCAGCTTATAGAGCTCCGTATAAGTCGTGTGCGTCAATTGCGGATGCTCCGAGACGAGTAGGAAAGGAATCATCGAAGGCAGCAATCGGCTTTTTAATCCGATACTCTCCGGAAGCTCCTCATCTTGCACGCCTGTGTATTGCCCGCCAAGTTTCCCATGGATCCACTGACCCAGTTGGTTCGCCCGTTGTTCTTCACTGCTTCCCGATTTATGACTTCCTTCCTTATTCGATAACTGTGAAAATTGTAGAATCCACTCAATTAGTGCACGTTCCGCCCCGGTCAAATTATCCGATTCGACAGTCAACAGTTCAACATCCGAACCGACCTTCTGATGCCAGCGAAAATAAACCTTACCACCCAACTCAATGCTAAGCGCCTGTTCATTCATCACATCAGCTGACTCTTGCATTGATCGCCATTCGGTTTCTGAGCATGCTACTACAGAACATGTTACGCCCAACAGCTTCTCCAATCTGCTCTTTGTTGCCATATCCGTCATTAGCCCAACCGCCTCTATCCGAATCATTCACTGCTTGTTCGCTACTATTGTAACATAACCAATAGAATTATTTCACGACGCGACGAGCCATGACGAATCGCTGCCTCCAGATCGGATGATTTATTGCCGTATATTGAACGCCGCCTTTTCCATAGGTATGGATCATCAAACCACTACCCGCATACATGGCCACGTGTGCAATTTGCCGACGGGACTGTTTGCCGGTAAAAAATAATAAGTCTCCAACGCGAAGCTCCTGCTGGGAGATACGCTCCCCCACCTTCGCTTGTTGTCTGGATACACGTGGCAGCGAAATGCCTTCCTTCGCATAGATGGTCTTGATAAAAGATGAACAGTCGAACGTATCCGTCTGCCCGTAACGAGCACCAAGCACATAGGGTACGCCAATATAGTTCCCCGCACGCAATACGAGAGAGAACCGCATGCGATCCGTTTGTGATAAGACGCGTCGGACGCCAAGTAGAGGGTACCGACGGTTCACTTCCTTCATCGAGCGGTAGACAATTGACTGTTCAGGGCCAGCATAGGCAATGTGCTCTTGGTCAACGACCACCGAGACCCACATCTGCTGACCATTATTCGGATGCGAATCGCCATAGTACAATAAATCACCAGGCAGCCACGCAGCTGCAATTCGCGCTACAGGTATTCCAACTTGATATTGCCCTTCAACTTCTTTGGGCATATGAACGTCCAGCTTGTGAAAAATATCCGTCATCATCGCAGCAGTAGTAAGACTCGATGGTTGTACTGGCGAAAGAGATAGGGCTGCTTTGTTTTTTTGTGCCCATGCAATTTGTGAGAAAGGGAAGGAATCTGTATCCTTTCCGTGTACCTCTCCTTCTTCTGCATGAACGAGTGATGCCCCCAGTCCTAAAGATACCGTTAGGAATATAAGCAATACACCCAGCCATAACAGCCGGAATATGTGATGCATGTTACCTTGTGCCTCCTTCAATTTTGCCAGTTGCATTAAGGCATGGAGAGCATAACGACAATCGACAGCAGGCCAAATAATACCGTAACCAGGTATATGAATGATACAACCTGCGGCTGCGTTAACCCCCAGCGCATTAATGCATGATGTGTATGTAATTTATCCGCACGATGTAGTCCTTTACCTTCCTTAAGACGTCTGGAGAACACGATAATGGTGTCCAAGATCGGAAAGCCTAAAGCAAGCATCGGAATGAGAATGGTGACGAAAGCTGTACTTTTGAATGAACCGTTCACAGCAATGACAGCCAGTGTATACCCCAGGAACGTCGCTCCCGCATCACCCATAAAAATTTTAGCTGGATAGAAATTATATAGTAGAAAACCTAAACATACGCCGCACAGCGCAATCGTGACGATCGCAGTCTCAGCATCTCCTTTGATAAGTGCAACGACGCATAACGTCAATGAGGAAATCGAGGCTACACCCGCAGCTAACCCATCTACGCCATCGATGAAATTCATCATATTCGTCATGGAAAATACCCATACCACTGTCGATACATAGACGAACCAGCTAGGAAACATCAGCATCCCTTCATGGAAATCACGAATGCCGGTAATCTGGATATGGAACCATAGCGGGATGGTGGCCGTCAGCAAATAGATGATCAATCTCGGCCACACAGGGAATTCCCGCCCAAGTGCCTTAAATCCATCATCGACTAGACCAATGATAACTAATAATGTCCCGCCAATTGTAATCGATAAGGATAGCGCATCAAACCCTCGCATGAGGAGAATCGTCACCATAAATCCTATATAGATAGCGATTCCACCCATCAGTGGAATCGGATTATCATGAATTTTACGCGTCGTAGGTCGGTCAACAAATTTCATGCGGATCGCCAAAAGACGTACGATTGGCACAACAGCAGCAACGATACCAAAACTAATGACAAGTGCAAGAATATATCGGATTGGTGATCCCCCCAGGATAAGACAGTGCTTTGTGCTGGTAGTCTCCCCCGATTCCTTCGAAAGCATGCAAAAAACGCTTCAAGTCAAATGACCTGAAGCGTTGAATGTACATGATTTAGATAAAAAACTGGTGAGCCATGAAGGACTCGAACCTTCGACACCCTGATTAAAAGTCAGGTGCTCTACCAACTGAGCTAATGGCTCTTATTAAAAAATAAGAAATGGTGGAGGCTGATGGATTCGAACCACCGAACTCGGAGAGAGCAGATTTACAGTCTGCCGTGTTTAGCCACTTCACTAAGCCTCCATACTATTCAATTATGATTCCCATAAGTGTTAACCTTATGCTAGGAATCAAATGGTGGCTCGGGACGGAATCGAACCGCCGACACGAGGATTTTCAGTCCTCTGCTCTACCGACTGAGCTACCGAGCCATAATGAGATTTTGAGCAAAAAAATAAAGTGTAGGAGATGTTAGTCTCTCCACTTTAGGTAATATAATGGCGGAGCTGACGGGATTCGAACCCGCGGTCTCCTGCGTGACAGGCAGGCATGTTAGGCCTCTACACCACAGCTCCATATGCAATTATATTGATGGTGCCGTCGAGAGGACTTGAACCCCCAACCTACTGATTACAAGTCAGTTGCTCTACCAGTTGAGCTACAACGGCGTATTAAGATGGTGGAGGCTAACGGGATCGAACCGCTGACCCTCTGCTTGTAAGGCAGATGCTCTCCCAGCTGAGCTAAGCCTCCGTATAAAATTGGTAGCGGCGAAGGGAATCGAACCCCCGACCTCACGGGTATGAACCGTACGCTCTAGCCAGCTGAGCTACACCGCCACATTATTACTTATTATATCTCATTTGAGTTGCTTGTACAATGGCGGAGAGAGAGGGATTCGAACCCTCGCACCACTTACGCAGTCTAACCCCTTAGCAGAGGGTCCCCTTATAGCCACTTGGGTATCTCTCCAACTGAGATATCGTAAGGATATCAGGAATATCCAGCACTTAAGCCTTTTGCTCCCTGAAAACCGGATGCGAAATAAATTTGCGTTTTATATTTAGGATAAGCCCTCGACCGATTAGTATTGGTCAGCTCCACACATTGCTGTGCTTCCACCTCCAACCTATCAACCTCGTCG
>NZ_JBHTGZ010000015.1:0-518 GCF_042676425.1 Paenibacillus sp. GCM10027629
ACGATTCTCCATAGAAAGGAGGTGATCCAGCCGCACCTTCCGATACGGCTACCTTGTTACGACTTCACCCCAATCATCTACCCCACCTTCGGCGGCTGGCTCCCTTGCGGGTTACCCCACCGACTTCGGGTGTTGTAAACTCTCGTGGTGTGACGGGCGGTGTGTACAAGACCCGGGAACGTATTCACCGCGGCATGCTGATCCGCGATTACTAGCAATTCCGACTTCATGCAGGCGAGTTGCAGCCTGCAATCCGAACTGAGATCGACTTTGATAGGATTGGCTCCACCTCGCGGCTTCGCTTCCCGTTGTATCGACCATTGTAGTACGTGTGTAGCCCAGGTCATAAGGGGCATGATGATTTGACGTCATCCCCACCTTCCTCCGGTTTGTCACCGGCAGTCATCCTAGAGTGCCCACCCGAAGTGCTGGCAACTAAGATCAAGGGTTGCGCTCGTTGCGGGACTTAACCCAACATCTCACGACACGAGCTGACGACAACCATGCACCACCTGTCT
>NZ_JBHTGZ010000016.1:0-42365 GCF_042676425.1 Paenibacillus sp. GCM10027629
CCTGAGCCAGGATCAAACTCTCCAATAAAGTGTTTGACTTGCTCATTTTGAAACTGACTTGCTTGCGAGAACCGAAGTTCTCATTTATTCTTTCAATCATTCGTTGTTCAGTTTTCAAAGATCAATGTCTTTCTCTCGATCACCGCGTCGTTCTCTCGGCGACAACTTTTATAATATACCACATTCAACTTCATAATGCAAGATATTTTTTTAAGTTTTTTTCGAGAAGTTCTTTTCTCTTGTGTCCCGTCTGCTGCTCTCGTAGCGGCCGGAATAAGAATATACCATGCATTTCACGTTTATAGCAAGAGGTAAAATATTACAACCAAGTCCGCGCTATTCTAATAGAATCTATTGGACATATAATAGAGCTAACTCTACGCAAGGAGACGATTCATGAGCCAATTCACATTCATCGCATCCTGTTATCCGGTACCCGAAATTGATTTAACAGATATAAAGAAGGTCAAAATTAAAGATATAAGGAACAAACCTAACTTTCCAGCTTCACTCGCCCATTTGAGTGATGATATAGAAATATTGTATGGCGAAGATGGGCATAGTCTAAGTGGACTTCGTGTTTCTCCGTGCACCAATCCACCCTATGATCTGGGACATTACATACGGTTAGAATTCATCTATTGGCTTGAAGGGGCATTTGACTCCTCCACGAGTGTTCAGAATCTTATCGATTATTTGCAGACATTCAAGACTCCCGTCGAGATCTGGTCCATTGCCTTCGGACAAGGGCGACTCCCTGTACATGATCGAACTATTCGACGCGTCGACCTTCACAGCAATGACTTGAACATACTCCATCAACGACAGTCGACTTATTGCCTGACTCTTCTATAGAAGAGTCATTGTTAATCACGTCGCTCCTCACGAAGAGGCTTCACATCTTGCGGAATCTCTGAAGGGCTGACTTGAATATAGTCTACATCAAACACACCTTCATACCCGAACAACCGTCCAAACACCGGATTCGTTACATGTACCCGAATACGAAAACGTTCAATTTCATCATCGAACCATTCGCACACATCAGCATAACCAGAGAACAGCATTGGGAACTTAAAACCAATCCACTTCTCATAGAAGAACTGGTTACCCGATCGCAAGTGCATTCCACCATTCTTCGCTGCGGACATTTCAAGCTCCACCGCAAGATGCTGATGTGTACCGAGATAATCGACGATTTTTTGTTTGGACTGACTATAGATCATCGTCGCATCGAACCGTCTTAGCCGGTTCGTGAAATGATATTTGCGTGCCCACGTCACGGTCTCTCGACCATACTGATCCACATAAGCATAATTTTCAATGGTAAAAGGGATCTGTTCCCCTTGCTGCGGAAACATAATATTGCGAACAGTGCCTAAATAAAGAAAAGGTACTGTAAAAGCTCGCCCATACCATACTTTCTCCATTACACCGCGTCCAATTGAGGCACGATGATCTCTACTACTAAACCCAAACCGTTCTTGAATTCGAGGATGTAGGTTCTCGAAATCACGCCCTAGTGCACGCTGATAGATTGAAGTCATTTATGCTTCCTCCTCTATTCTGCTTCTATTCGGCCGTCTCAAGCAATTCGAAGCACGAGGTAAATCTGGAAGACTAAGCAAACCTACTACAGACAACGCAATCATTCCGAGGTTTAACGTTACCGGGTTAAATGGCGCAACGTAGAGTTGTGGTTGAAGGACACTGCTCATACCAAGTAATATCAAGAGCCCTATATTCCAAATGTACATGATTCTCCGGCGATTCAGTCCCATAATCAAAATTAACAACCCGAATATCACCTCAAGAATCCCCACGGTCATTAACGCAAGGCTCTCATATCCCTGAAATAATAACGTCCCTTGAAGAATCGCAAGCTCACCTGTCTCAGGATACAAGATCTTCGGAAATACCCCTTGGTAGATCCATATCACGCATAGCACCAGGGTACAGACCAAATCCGTCAGACTTCTCAGCAACGATATTCGTGGGTGTATTCCTTTCTCAATCCATAGCCGTAGCGCATCAAAGCTCCAGGCAGTAGCCCAGCCCATCAATGGCCGGAACAATAAATGATCCAGTAACTTGCCTATTACGCCGAATCGAGTTCGATAATCATAACGCGTGAAGAATCGCACTCCATCCGTCGTCGGGACATATTTCCAGAACCCCGCTCCTTCCCGAATGAGAGAAATCCATTGATCCGATGCAAAACGTAGGACAGATGTTCTCGATCCGTCCTTCTCTTGCACACCCGATGTCTCTCCTTCGCCTGCGATCGAAACACCGAACCCAATATTCGTTCGATAAAGGAACCGTTGAAGGTCTGATTCTTTGTGCTTAGGGAGGTATTCGATTTCTGTAAACCGTAGATCCCATTGTTGGTGAACATTAGGTGTCTGCGTATAATACCACAGCGTATCCATGTCAGTACGAATTATTCGTTCCACATAGATTGGTTTGTTCGTCATATCCATCGCCTCCCATATATTAGAAGTGTATATGATAAAGAGCGCAACAGAAAAGAAAATTATTCAACGATCTCTATACTTTCTAAAAAATCAAAAAAACCCGTGCACTGCACGGGCTTCCGTTCTTGTATCTTGAATGAGCTATGAAATATGATAGCGATCTTGCAGCGCTTTGACTTTATTCGGCGTGACATCATTCCCCAACGGGTCCATCACCGTCGTGCTAACGACGATCTTCTCCATAGAGCCGCGAATCTCGCTCAAGTAGGATTGACGAAGACGTTGTTGTTCTTCCTTCTCCTCTGGTGTCAACGCGAATTGTTTCTCTTTTCTAGCGAGTTCATTGATTCTGGATAGGCTCTGAATAACCATGGGTACTTCCCTCACTTCCATATACATAATTAAAGTTATTTACTAACTTAATTGAAGTATAGTGGTAATGCTCTCCATTGTCAACACCCCAGAATGCCCCTTAGTAACTTAGGCCTGCGCGGATTGCAACGTCTGACCCGGAGTCGCCACTTCTTGCTTCTGGCGGGAAATATAGAACAGCGTGAACCAAATGAACACAAATCCAAGCAGCTGCGTCCAAGTCACGACTTGTTGGAACACGATCCAGTTGATCAATACCCCTACCATCGGGAAGCTAAGCTCCGCGAGTGTTGCATAAGAAGCTTTCGTCGCACCCAATCCTTTATAATAGAGCAACAAACTTAGCAAACCAGGCAATAACGCCTGCAATAATAGATTAATGAAGACGAGTGATGCATCAAGCGTTCCGATCGACAGGTTCCAGCTCTGTCCCTCAGATAGCGTAACGATAATGAGCAGCGGTAGAGCCAATGCGAAACGAAGCGAGGTAACCGTCTCATATTTCATTGTTCGTAGCAGATAGCTCCCCATCACCGTGGAGCCTCCCCATAACGCAGCAGCCCCAAGCGACAAGAGACTTCCAACCTGAACGAAATCATTCACATGTCCGAAAGGCAAGGTCCATCCGAAAGTCAATAAATACGTACCTAATAAAGCAAGAATGAATAGGAATCCAAAGTATTTCGGCAATACTTCCTTCAGAATCACTCTAGCCAAAACAATCGCGAACAACGGCTGCAGCTTCTGCAGTAATAGCACGGCATTCAGGTCCCCATGCATAAGCCCCTGTGTGAACAGGATCGTCGCGATCGCGGACCCGCCCCAAGACACGAATAAGAGAGCGAAGACACGACGCCATCCAATCCCCTGCAGTTCCGTCCGATGCCGCCATAAGACTGGCGCAGCAACGAAGAACAGAATAATATGTTCGAGCAGTACGATTTGTGTGGATGTCAGCCACTTGAGCAGTATAACGCGGAAGAGTGGATCAACACCCCATAACGCAGCGCCGAGCACAACGAGCCAGAAGCCCGCATTGAATCGTGAAGTACGTGGAACAGTTAATTCTGTAGCATTCATAGTGAACTCCTCTTCTGAATACAGGAACGAAGCGGTAAGGAAACCCCACAAAGTGTTGACTTGACTTGAAGCTGATTCAGGTACTTTGCGGAGACCCCGAAAATCATTAAAGCCCCGCAAGCGCACAACCATGTACGCAAACGGGGCTGATCAAATAAACATGCAGGAATATATCGCTACTCCAGCACGCTTCTTTGATGATCTTCTACCATCCGGACTTTACCGTCGGCCTTGGATTCTCACCAAGTCAGTCCCCACGCCAAGTTCAGCATGAGGAGTCGCGGGCTGCGTTCTACGAGGAACATCACCGCCGGTTGGGAATTGCACCCTACCCCGAAGATCCTTATTCATTTAAATTTTTATTATTTGAAAACTTATAATTAAGATTATACACGTTTACGAAATATTTCAAGTGATTTTCATCACGCTCTGCCGCGGCCTATTCACAAAATAAATACTGATGAGAATGAGCACAAGCCCAACAAGCAGTGATAGGGTAAAGGGTTCATTCAAGAATACCGTTCCAATCAGAATCGCCACTAGCGGGATTAGAAAAGTAAAGGACGCCATTTTCCCTGCCTCACCCGTATCGATCAGATAATAGAACACGATCCACCCTACTGCAATGACGAAGATCGCTATAAATAACAAACATAAAACAAAGGTCCAGTTCCAGTCGATATCCGTCCAGCTCTCGAACTGTGATCCACCCACTGTCATCACGAAGCCGCCAATGATGAGCTGCAGAGTGACAAGCCATATCGAATCGACGATCGGCGTTACTTTCTTCACGAAGATCGTACCTAGCGCCCAACTCAGTGCCGAGCCAAGGGCTAGCAAGATCCCTGTAACAGAAAGATCACCGCTGAACCCGCCCATACTAATCACGCCGACCCCTGCGAATCCAAGAATAAGACCTATGAGCTTCAACCCATACATCGATTCACCTAACCATAACCAGGAGAATACGCCGACAAGAACGGGTTGGAGGAACACGATCGCCGAGAACAGCCCAGCCGGCAGGTAATTCAGTCCAATCGTCTGTAGTCCGTAGTACAGAATGACATTCACCAACGCGGCGAACAAATAAATCTTCCACGTCTCGCGGAATTTGAGCTTACGGTATCTTGGCAATGCGACAATCAGCAAGAAAATCCCGCCGAGCAATGTTCGCAGTCCGGAGAATAAAACAGGCGGTGTATGCTCAAGGGCGATCTTCGTAAGGGGCCAATTAATCCCCCATACCGTAACTAAAAATATTAGCAATAATGCCGACTGTAGCCTTGTTGACTTCCCCATGGTGCCATTTCCCCCTCTCGCTACCATGCCAAAACGAACGGAATCCGCCATAAGCAGCGGATTCCTCGTCTTTGTCTATAGTACAGTGATGTCAGCGATGCGGAAGGAAATCTTAGTCATTTGAACCGGATGTCCGGTAAGACGTAGCGCTCTAGCTTGCGCCTCCATGAGATCGAAATATTTGAAATAGATCTCTGCCTCGTCCAGATTCGGCGTGACATAAGGCTCCACTTCGATATAATATTGACCATCCTCGAACTTCAGAACATGGCCGGTCTTCTTATTCGACATAGTTTCCCCTCTCTTACCTCAAAACCTTAATTCTTCGGTGCTTTTGCCCAGTCTGCAGCGAATTTCTCCATCCCTTGATCCGTTAATGGATGCTTCGTCAACTGCTCGATTACCCCATAAGGGATTGTCGCAATGTGCGCCCCTGCCATCGCTACGCGAGTTACGTGATCCGGATGACGTACCGAAGCAGCAATGATTTGCGCATCCAAATTATGAATACGGAACAACTCCGCAATTTTCGAGACAAGCAGCACACCATCTTCCGAGATATCATCCAGGCGGCCTAAGAACGGCGACACATACGTCGCACCTGCACGAGCTGCAAGAAGCGCTTGGTTGACTGTAAAAATCAACGTAACGTTCGTCTTCACGCCTTTTTTTGTTAAGTAACGGCAAGCTTCTAGTCCTGCAAGGGTCATTGGAAGCTTAATCGTAATGTTTTTATCGCCACCATTGATCTTGATCAGTTCATTCGCTTCAGCGATCATCTCTTCCGCAGTTACAGCATCAGGCGATACTTCAGCAGATACAGATTCAACTTCAGGTACGAGCTTAAGAATTTCTTCAATACGATCTTCGAATTTAACGCCTTCTTTGGCAACCAGAGATGGATTCGTTGTAACACCAGAGAGAACACCGAGTTTGTACGCCTTCTGAATATCCACTACATTCGCTGTATCGATAAAAAATTTCATGCCACTTACCTCCGTTTATGATTTGATAAGATTGGTGCATTGCCCTTACTATTATAAACCAATTACTGCTTCTCGACAGCATGTCCCCCGAATTCGTTGCGAAGCGCTGCGACAACCTTGCCTGTGAACGTATCCTGATCTAACGAGCGATAACGCATAAGCAGGGACATGGCAATGACAGGCGTAGCCGTCTGTAGTTCGAATGCTGTCTCGACCGTCCACTTGCCTTCCCCGGAAGAGTGCATAATGCCCTTGATCTCATCCAGATTCGCATCCTTCGAGAAAGCACGCTCCATCAGTTCGATCAACCACGAACGAATAACGGATCCGTTGTTCCATACGCGGGCAACCTGCTCATAATCGAAATCAAAATCAGACTTCTCAAGCACTTCGAACCCTTCGCCAATGGCAGCCATCATCCCGTATTCGATGCCGTTATGCACCATTTTCAGAAAATGTCCGCTGCCCGACTTACCTGCATACAGATATCCTTTATCCACGGCAGTATCACGGAAAATCGGTTCAACAACGGCCCATGCCTCTGCGTCGCCGCCAACCATATAACATGCCCCGTGACGAGCGCCTTCCATTCCGCCCGAGGTACCTACATCCATAAAGCTAACGCCAAATGGCTGCAACTGATTGTAACGGCGAATCGATTCTTTGTAATGCGAATTCCCCGCTTCAATGACAATATCCCCTTGCGATAACAACGGCGTGATCTCCTCAATGACAGAATCGACAACCTGATGCGGAACCATAATCCATACAATGCGCGGTGTATCAAGTGACTGAACCATCTCTTGCAGCGACGAGACACCCGTTGCTCCGTAGGATTTCATCTCTTCTACCGCTTGTGTATTCAAATCAAAAGCAACGACCTCGTGCTGGTGATCCAATAAATTCTGCCCTAGGTTTAACCCCATTTTCCCAAGACCTACTAATCCGACTTTCATATGCTACCCCTCCAATGGTGTGTATATTAATTCTAGATGTCCGGCGGTTATGAAAATTACACTTCAGTAAGCACTCGTTCTCTGAGCGGCTTATCGAGCCACCACTGGTCTTCACCCAGCAGTTGATGTGCTGCTTCTGGCCCATTCGAACCCGCTTCATACGTATGAAGTGGAACCTCATTCGCTGCGAATGCATCGAGGATTGGCTGCACCCAAGCCCAAGATAATTCAACCTCATCCCAGTGGGCGAAGAATGTTCCGTCCCCACGCATCGCGTCATGGATCAAGTTCTCATAAGCCTCCGGCATATCTTGCGCATTCGAGAAGCAGTTCACATGGACAGGCTCGAACTTGCTCGCATGCACAGGATCTTTACTATTCAACTGCAGCGTAAGCCCCTCATGCGGACCGATCTCGATCACGAGCAGGTTCGGACCTGCTGTCTCATCTTGCGGTTTGTTAAATGGTTGTAGTGGATCTTTGAATTCGATAACGATCCGTGTAGACTTCTCTTGCATTCTTTTACCTGTACGGATATAGAATGGTACGCCTTCCCACAAGCTGTTATCGATCCACAATTTGGCTGCGAAGAACGTGTCATTCTTCGAGCTGGACACAATGCCTGGTTCATCCAAGTAACCATGTACCGATTTCCCAGCCATTTCCCCTGCTGTATATTGTCCGCGAACGATGTTGCGCGTCAAATCTTCCTTGGCGAGTGGACGAAGCGCCTCCATCACCATCTTCTTCTTGCGGCGAACTTCGTCTGGCGTACTCTGTTGTGGCAGCTGCATGGCTGTCATCATGAGCAATTGCAGCATATGATTCTGGAACATATCCCGAATCGCACCCACTTTATCGTAATAGCCTGCACGCTCTTCAACGCCAACAGTCTCTGCCGCTGTGATCTGTACGTTCTTAATGAAACGGTTCGACCATAGCGCGTGAATGACCGGGTTCGCGAATTCGAGGACTTCCAAGTTCTGAACCATCGGTTTGCCAAGATAGTGATCAATACGATAAATTTCATTCTCGTCGAACGAACGAGATAGCTGTTCGTTCAGCGCACGAGCAGATTCCAGATCATGACCGAATGGCTTCTCAATGACGAGTCGTTTCCAGCCCTTCGTAGAACCTAGGCCGCTTGCCTTGATATTCGTTGCGATCACATCGAAGAACTCTGGAGCTACCGACAAGTAGAACAGGCGGTTGCTAGGAATATGCAATTCTTCCTCACGCGCTTCAACCAGCTTCAGAAGTTTCTCATAATCTTCGAATCGGCCCACATCAAGCACGCTGTAGCGAAATGAGCTAAGGAAAGCTTGAAGCTGCTCAGGCGTACCTACATCACGTCTAGAGAAGGTATGAAGGGAATCTTCCACTTGCGAGCGGAATTTCTCATCAGACCATTCTCTTCTTCCGAGCCCGATAATGGAGAATGATGCAGGCATTTTCTGGTCCAAGAACAGATTATACAAAGCCGGATATATTTTTCTTTTGGCTAAATCGCCTGTTGCACCAAATAATACGAGTGTTGTTGATTCCATATATGTGTTCCTCCTGTTGAAAAAACAATGGTTGAATCGAGGAAAGTATGCTGCCTTTATTCCTGTGAATTCAGTCCGTCATTTATTAATTAAAGTATATTACAAAAAGTAAGATAAGTAAATAAATAAATCGAGTTAATCGAATGAATCGGTTGTACTTTGGCATAAAGCTTGAAGTACGCCTTCATTGATCCGAAGCAGCTGGTCAATTTCTTCTGCGGTCAAACGATTCAGCACATTTAATATCGCTTGGCTCGACGTCGATTTCACGATCGATTGCTTCGAGATTTCCTTGCCCTGCTCGGTTAACCGCAGCTTCACTTCTCTTCGGTTATGCATCGGAATTTCTCTTACAACCAGCCCCGCCTTTACGAGTCCATCAATATTGACGCTTAGCGTGCTTTTGGAAGACACCAGACGTTCGGTCAAATCCTTCAATTTCATTTCGGGCGTTGCATGCAATGTATTTAGAATCGCCATTTGCTGTAATGATAAGCCTAATGAGGCGGCATTCTGCTGCTCCATCTTGACAGTCACCCGACTAATATTCCAATATGAGTCCAATACACGCGCTGCAAGTTTGCTCTGCTCATCCAGAGAATGCAATCGAGATATACCTCCAATCCTGATGAAAACGCTTCATTAGTGAATTGTTCATAATTGAACTATCCAACTGTGATTTAGATCATATTCCTATTCATTTTCCTTGTCAATACAAAGACCACCCCTTCGTAAGAGGTGGTCTTTGCCATAAATTCAATATTATTTCAACCGTGAGAGAACATTGGTGCACAATCTGGAGCCAATCTCCTCCACGACCGCATAGTCCGTCGCTTCCGCATAGATGGCACGCAGCCGATCGCGCAGCTGCTTCACTTCCGCCAAAATCGCAAGAGAGGCCTTCATCGATGCAGCGTATTGGGCCTTCACTTGGGCAATCCCATCCGCATACCGCTCATCGGTTCCTTCATCAATTGTACGCACGTACATATCTAGAATTTCGTCCCCTTCACGACTTGGAAAATGCTCATGCGGCGCCGTAGAATCGAATATTGCCAGACTCAGCGCCGGGAAGATGACCATATCCAAGCTGTTCGGATCGAATCCGCAATGATAGACCTCGACACTCTGTCCGCGTTCCTCCCCTGTGGCCACCAGCTTCTTCAGCATCGTTGATTTGCCGGATCCCGGGCGGCCTTTGACGAAAATACGACGGTCGAGCTGCTCCGTCAAGTTCATCACGTAATCGACGGCACCGACGCTCGTCGCCGCCCCTAGATACAAATGACGCGTCGATTGCACAGGCCGTTCCGACGATGCATCGGGAATGAGCGACTTCAGTTCTTCCGTCACCTGATCCGCCGCATCAAAACGAATATGGTCGATATAATATTTCTCCCAATCATCGTGAATACGTAGCGTATGCAGGAATGAATCCGTCGCGCTCGCATAGCGCTCCTCGATCTGCTCCTGGATCTGCTGCAATTCCTGTTGATACGGGGTGAGGATATCACGACTAACGGCACCCTGCAGCGATACCGTAATGATCTTGGTATCGGTAAAGCCTGCGAAAGCATCCAGGCATGCTGCCGCGTCAACAACGCCAATCGCTGCGCTTGGAATCCACAGGCCATCGAGCGTCTCATGATTCAACGGATTGTGGAACCACCACGCCTGAGCCCCTTGGTCACGCACGCCATCCGCGATCTTCTGAATCATCGTTGATTTTCCCGTTCCAGGGCCGCCTTCTAATAGAAACAACGCATAAGCTCCTTGAAATGCCGATGCAAATGAATTCGTTCTTCCTAACGCCGTATTCCCGCCCGCAAAAGCATGTTTAACCGTACCTGCCATTGCTATCACACTCCCTGTCATCGATTGCTTATAAGATACGATATGCAAATACCTGGAACTGTGTGTTCGCCCATAACAAAAGAGAACCCTGCCTTCATATGGAAGGAGGGTTCTTCGAACTTCGTACGTCTTATAAATTATTTACCAAGCAAATCCTTAATGGCGCTCATATTCTCTGCAAAGCCGACGAACACCTTGTCATGAATGACAAGCGTCGGAACGACTTGCTTGCCCGTAAGCTCCCAGACTTCCTTCGGATACTTCTCATTCTCTTCACAATTCAAATCTTGATAAGGGATATCATTCTCTTTAAAAAAACGTTTGGCATGATTACAGTCACTACAGGTTGGAATCGTATATATTTGGAGAGGTTCAGTCATCGCTATCCACTCCTTAAGAGTCATTTATGCTGCAATATCTTGCAGCTTCGTAAGCGTCATTCGGTTCACGAACTTGCTGAATTTCTCCTTACCCTTCGCCTCTGCTCTATAGAAATCGATGATTCGCGTAATGGTCGGCACGAGTTGCAGTTCCTGCAATCCCGATAACAATAGTTGTGCTGCGGCAACTTTGATCCCTTTCGGTTCGCCGCCGACATAGATATCGAACGTATCCCGCATCTTCACGACGCCGATATCTTTGAACAAGGGCTCACTCGTTCCGAGGGCACAACCTGCGTAGCCGATTTTGAGCGGTGTCGGTGTATCGATCCCTGCAATGGCACGATTTAACTTATGTGCTGTTTCGAGTCCCGCATCTTCTGCACCTTTGCAGAAGTTACAGGCAATTAAGCTTTTGCTAACAAAACCTGCGGGGTAGACCTCGAGCCCCGCCTGCTCTAATGCCGCTTGGATCGCATCACGCCGCTCCACTGGAATTTGCACATACATTTGCTTGAACGGCGTCATCTCAATCTTCGCATCTGGACCCACAATTGTGCCGATGGCACTTAGCTGCTCGGGTGTAAACAAGGTTCCCCCCACCTGTAGAGGTGGGGCCACCGCAATATTCATCTTCTCTCCCATGATCATTCTCCTTAGTGACGAATTTTCACACGTTGTAGACGAAGCGCATTCAGTACAACCGATACGGAGCTGAGTGCCATCGCCGCTCCCGCTACCCATGGTGCAAGCAAACCGATTGCTGCAATTGGAATCCCCAAGGTATTGTATCCAAGCGCCCAGAATAAGTTCTGTTTAATGTTGCTCATCGTCTTCCGGCTCATGTAGATCGCATCCGGGATGCTCGAGAGATCGCCGCGCATTAGGGTGACATCGGCTGCTTCCATCGCAACGTCCGTACCTGTGCCGATCGCCATTCCGATATCCGCCGTTGCAAGTGCAGGCGCATCATTAATGCCGTCCCCAACCATTGCCACGGTCTTACCTTGCGATTGTAATTTCTTCACTTCTTCCGCCTTGCCCTCTGGAAGGACTTCAGCGAGCACATGTTCAATACCGACCTCCGCTGCAATCGCCTTCGCTGTCCGCTCATTATCGCCAGTGATCATAATAACTTGAATGCCCATATCTTTGAGACGGGTTACTGCTTCCTTAGAGGTTTCTTTGATGGTATCGGCTACTGCGACAAGACCTGCATAGTCGCCGTTCATCCCAACGATCATCGCTGTCTTACCCGCTTCTTCCAGTCGATTCATCACATCATAAGCATGCTGTGCATTCACATCGAATTTCTCCATCAATCGACGAGTACCGATCAAGAGCTCCTTCCCTTCCACAACAGCCTTAATTCCATACCCCGGAATCGCTTCGAAGGACTCGGTTGCTGGCATTTCAATATGTTTCGCTTTGATCCCTTCAACGATCGCTTCTGCAAGCGGATGCTCTGAGTTCTTCTCCGCCGCACCAACCAAGCGAAGGAATTCGGTCTCATTATTTTCTGTCAATACGTCGGTTAATTCCGGTTTACCTTTCGTTACGGTACCTGTTTTATCCAGGATGATCGCGTCAATCTTATGGGTCTGCTCCAGATGTTCGCCACCTTTGAACAAGATCCCGAACTCTGCTGCACGACCCGACCCTGCCATAATAGATGTTGGTGTCGCTAGACCAAGGGCACAAGGGCACGCAATGACGAGAATGGCAATGGCTTTCTCAAGCGCCTCAGCGAAGTTGCCTGGGGTGACAAAGAAATACCATACGAGAAAGGCAACAATGGCAATCCCAACGACAATCGGTACGAAAATACCGGAGATGACGTCTGCCACTCGTTGAATCGGCGCCTTAGAGCCTTGCGCTTCTTCAACGACCTTAATAATTTGCGCAAGCGCTGTTTCTTTCCCTACCTTTGTTGCTTGAATACGTAACATGCCGTTTTTATTCATCGTTGCCCCGATGACTCCATCGCCGGCATTCTTCTCTACCGGAAGGCTCTCACCGGTTAACATCGACTCATCCACGGACGATACCCCTTCGAGTACAAGGCCATCGACAGGAATTTTCTCACCTGGTTTGACGAGGACAATATCTCCCGTCAACACTTCTTCGACTGGAATGGATTGCTCAACGCCGTCACGAATGACAAGCGCCGCCTTTGCTTGCAGCCCCATCAACGATTTGATCGCTTCGGATGTCCGACCTTTCGCCAAAGACTCGAATAATTTACCCATAAGAACGAGCGTAATCAACACGGCACTTGTCTCGTAGTACATTGCGGGCCCGTGGTGGGCGTTCGCACCTGCTAAGAACCAATCGATGGTGAGATACAGACTGTAGAAGTAAGCAGCGGAAGTACCGAGCGATACCAATACATCCATGTTCGCACTGCCGTTACGAAGCGCTTTGTAAGCCCCGACATAGAACTGTCTTCCGATATAGAATTGAACCGGCGTGGAGAGAAGCAACTGCATCCACGGATTCATGAATAGATCCGGCACGTAAATCCACGACGTAAATGAAAAGTGTCCCACCATGCTCCACAGGAGTGGAAGCGAGAGAATCGCCGAGATCAGCAGGTTTCGTTTCTGGTGCCGAATTTCCTTAGCACGATGATCGCCCGTGGATTCACTATCTTGCTTCGTGATCGCTTGGTAACCAAGCTGCTTCACCTTGTTCTGCATATCCGTGACCGACACATCGCCTGGTGAATATTCGACGCGAGCTGTCTCCATTGCGAAGTTAACCGTTGCGCTTGTCACCCCAGCCATTTTGCTGAGCCCTTTCTCGATTCGGTTCGCACATGCTGCGCAAGTCATGCCCTCCAGCTTGAAATCAACCGTTTCTTTGGCTACACCATAACCTAATTTCTTAATAGTCTCTTCCATTCGATCAACGTCTAATTTGGACGGATCGTACGTTAAGCTCGCTTTCTCCAGTGCAAAGTTCACGTTGGCGTTCGATACGCCTTCTAATTTATTGAGACCCTTCTCGATCCGGTTTGCGCAAGCTGCACAAGTCATGCCCGTAATGGAAAGGGTGGTCTGTTTCTCATTCGTCGCCGTAGACATCCTTATTCACTCCTCTTGTTCAACCTCTTCATGAACTTAGTATACCCCTCTACCCTATATTAAGTCAACAACTTTTTACAATACCCCTCTACCCTACATAAAAGATCATATGAATTCCCGAAACTCTCTACAATTGGTTGTTGGTTTTCCCGTTATTTTATAAGCTTATTCATCGTCACCAGGAGCTCTGATAATACATTTGTGCCGCCTTCCTTCATGCGATCCATGACACAGCTCTTCATATGACATTCGAGCAGCAGCTTACCTACTCCATTCAAGGCCGACTGTACAGATGCAATCTGATTCAGCACATCATCACAGTAGGTATCCTTCTCGATTATGCCTTTCAAGCCTCGAATTTGCCCTTCAATTCGATTCAGTCTGCTGATAACATACCCCTCTATAGTATATAAATAGGTTCATATAACTTCAATTTTTAAGCTTTACGCATTTCATTCTTATTGTTATCTTGGTAAAAAGTAATTTATCGTCTTAGGCACCTACTATGCAATGGACAAGGAGAGGTTGTTCATGTTCAAACAAGACCGCGGGAACCTAAAAGTATGGATCCATTTCTTCGTTCCTTATGCCCTTCTACTTACCGGGTTCCTCGGCGTCGGCTTATACGCATATGACCGGACCACATCATTAGTTGAGAGCCATACCAAAGAAACGGCCTACGCCATCCTCGAACAGACGAAGGAAATTCTAGACCGTCGCTTCAATGAACTTGAGACGATGGCCGAACAGGCTGCGAGCAGCACGAAGGTGCAGTCTTTTCAGTATGTCGATCGACCCTTCGTCGGTACGAATCCCATTCGAATCCTCGAGCTCAAAAAAGATTTATTTGATTATTCCCTATTCAATCATTTCCTGTTGAATTATTACATGGTCTATCCGCACAGCGAAGTCGTGGTGTCACCTCGATCTTCTTATTCCCTGCGCCAATTCTACGACCTGGAGTTCCGATACGAGAACCAATCCTATGAGGCCTGGCTGAAAGAATTAAAGTCTCGCACCAGCGCTAAGACCTTCATCCCGGGACGTACGGCAACGTATCAGAACAAAAAAGTCTCTGTCGTCACGTACATGCAAACCTTTGGCTCCCAAGAACGATCCGGCATCGTCCTCATGCTCATCGACAATACGCAAATCCAGAGCATGCTGCACAAGCTGGATTCCAGTAATGGTGGTTTCGTCCTCATTACAGACGCAAAAGGCGAGATCATCAGTCGTACCGGTTCGAAAACCGGCAGCAGTTGGGCCTCAGAGCTGAAGGATGGATTCAACCCGATCGATATCGACGGGCAACGGATGCTCGTTACGAAGACCACGTCTCGTTACAATGGCTGGACATATCTGACGGCGCAGCCTGAGTCCTATGTTCTCGAGAAGGTACATTCCATTAAACAATTGATCTTATCCATTATGCTGATCGGTCTTATCTTTGGTCTGATCGCGGCGCTGCTCTTCTCCTATCGCAACAGTCGTCCGCTCTGGTTGCTGCTTCGCGTACTCCCATCGGGCCGCATGGCGGGAGGACATTCGCCGAATCGCAATGCCTGGGATTTCGTACGGACCTCGGTGACGAATCTGATGCTAAGCAATGACTACTTGTCCGAGAAAATGGATCAGCAGGTCCCGCTCATCCGCAGCGGATTCTATGATCGTCTGCTGCGTGGCCACTACCTGTCCAACAAAGACATTGCCGCGGCGATGGAGCATTCCCGCCAGACTTGGGATGGTGAATACTTCGCTGTCAGTATTCTAATGATCGCAGGTTATGAGGGGACCTATAACGAAGCCATGCTCACCGAGCTGGATTTCCGTAAAATCGCAATCCGCGACATTATCGCCACTGGCTATGGGCGTATCATCGCAACACATGACCTGGGGGAGAATCAGATCGGCTTACTAATGAATGACGACGCTGTCTCGCCAGCTGCATTCATGGAGGATGTTCGGAACCATCTTTGCGCACTGCATCATCGCATTGCTGCCGCGCTGCATGTTCAGGTCTATATGACCGTCGGCGGATGTTATATGCAAATGACGGAGATCAGCCGATCTTATGAAGAAGCTCGTCTACTTCGAGAACGGGAGCATTTATCCGAACAACGTCCCATCGTTTTCCATGACGAGGAGAGCCCTGCATTGCCAACGTATTATTATCCACCCGATGTTGAGCTCAGGCTCATTAACCTTGTGAAATCAGGCAACTTGCCCGAGACAGAGGCACTACTCGAGCAGATCCGTCAGAACAACCTGGAGCAACAGCATCTCCCTGCCGCCGTCACAAGGGTTCTCATTCATGAGTTAACAGGTACACTCCTGAAATGCTGTGAGCAAGAGGCTGGAGACACTGATCGCCAACAGGAAGAAGTGAAGTCCGCGCTAGCCGCTTCCGAAGCGAGTCGTTCGCCGAAGGCTGCATTCGAGCCGTTGGTTATCGCGTTCCTCTATCTATGCCGCCAGCAGCATGACCGGAAGAAAAGTCATAACAATCAGTTGAAACAAGATTTGATCCAACATCTCGAAGAGCATTATATGCGAACAGAGCTGAGCTTATCGGAGCTTGCAGAGCGCTTCAATTACGCTGAAGCGTACATATCGTATTTTTTCAAAGAACAGACGGGTGTGAACTTCTCCGATTATCTGGAATCGATTCGCATGAACCATGCCAGACGGCTCCTCAAGGAGAGCGACATGTCCGTGAACGAGATTGCTGCTTGGGTCGGCTACTATTCCCTCAACTCCTTCAGCCGCGCCTTCAAAAGAGCCAACGGTGTAAGCGCCACGGAGTTCCGAAAGCACGCACAGAGCGGAATCTAAAGGATTGCACAGCACTTGATTAGGGAATAAACGAGCATTTATGCCTTTTCTAAAAACCTGCATAGCCCTTGAATTTAACGCATTTACGAAAGCGTTTACTCCCTCTATACTTCGAATCACCGGCCGGTTAACCAATGGACATTCAAGGGGGAATCACAGCTGAAATCTTGGATATCGTTTAAAAAGGGGTGGCAGCTGTACGCGTTATTTGCCTTGCCGCTTCTCTACATCATCGTGTTCAAATATGCCCCGATGCTCGGCAACATTATCGCATTCAAACAGTATTCGATCACCAAAGGCATGTTCGGCAGCCCATGGGCAGGATTCACGCATTTCGAACGGTTCTTCAACTCTCACGAATTTTGGCGCTTGCTGACCAACACGCTATCCATCAGCTTCTACACGCTTCTCGCGAGTTTCCCGTTCCCGATCCTGCTCGCTTTAGGACTTAATTATGTGAAAAATGAACGCTTCAAGAAAACGGTCCAAATGGTTACGTATGCGCCCTACTTCATCTCACTCGTCGTCGTTGTCGGCTTGCTGTTCCAATTCCTTGACCCCCGCACGGGGATCGTCAATCATATCTTGGGATGGTTCGGTGTGGATCCGATCAACTTCATGGGTGAAGCATCGATGTATCAGACCATCTATGTCGGTTCCTATGTATGGCAGAACGTCGGGTTTGCTTGCATCATTTATTTGGCAGCGCTCGCGGGGATTGATCCCTCTCTGCACGAAGCGGCTGTCATGGATGGCGCCAACAAAGTCCAGCGGATGCGTCACATCGATATCCCTGGTATTATGCCGATTGCCGTCATTCTGTTAATCCTGAATACAGGGCAGATGATGGAGACGGGCTTCGAGAAGATCCTACTCATGCAAAATTCACTGAACTTGCGAACTTCGGAGGTCATTGATACGTACGTGTACAAAGTTGGGCTCGTCTCGCAAGCAATGAATTTCTCATACGCGACCGCAATTGGCCTATTCAAAGCCGCGATTGGTTTTGTCCTGCTGATCGTCGTTAACCAGACGGCGAAAAAGGTCGGGCAAGAAAGTCTATGGTAGGAGGGGGAGACAACGATGCAACAACATTCCACCATTCGCGAGTCGGGCAGCGACAAGGCATTCACCATCGTTAACTATGTGATTCTCTCGATCGTGCTCCTCATCATCTTGTATCCGCTCATCTATGTTGTAAGCGCTTCATTTAGTTCGAGCTATGCTGTTCTATCCGGCAAAGTATGGCTATGGCCCGTTGAACCGTCGCTGGATGGCTATAAGGCCGTTTTCAAAAACAAAAATATACTCACGGGGTTCCAAAACACGGTGTTCTATACGATCGCGGGAACTCTGATCAATGTCATCATGACGATCTTAGCTGCCTATCCACTATCCAGACGGGATTTCAACGGTCGAAATGTCTTCATGCTAATCTTCGTGTTCACCATGATGTTCAGCGGCGGACTGATTCCAACGTATTTCGTTGTCAAAGAGCTGCATATGATCGACACGGTCTGGGCGATGCTCATTCCGACTGCACTATCCGTATGGAATGTGATCATTATGCGAACGTATTTTCAGACGACGATTCCACATGAACTGCTCGAAGCATCACAAATGGACGGATGCAATGATTTTCGCTTCCTGCGGAGCATCGTGCTTCCGTTGTCCGGACCGATTCTGGCCGTCATCGCTTTGTTCTACGCCGTTGGGCATTGGAATCAATATTTTAACGCGATGATCTATTTGAAAGACCCGGAGTTGTATCCATTACAGCTCATTCTTCGGGACATCTTGGTTCAGAACGAAGTGAAGATCGATATGCTGGGGGATGTCAAAACGGCAGCGGCCCGCCAAGGCTTGCGCGAACTATTGAAGTATTCGCTCATTGTCGTATCCTCCGTTCCTCTGCTTATCGTCTATCCGTTCGTGCAGAAGTTTTTCGTGAAAGGCGTCATGATTGGCTCTATTAAGGGCTAAGGTTGGTTACTAGAACCATTATGGGAGGGTCTCTATGAGAAAAACATGGGTTACGCTTATCGCAATCTTGCTTCTACTTACTACTGTTCTATCCGCTTGCTCCGGTTCGAATGAAGGGAAAGGCACCACGACAGATACGCCAAAAGAAGGTGCAACGACGACGGACAGTTTGCTGACACCGCCAGGCACCTACCCGATTACGAAAGAGAAAGTTACACTGAAGGTCATGGTGCGCGGCAATCCGCTCGTCGAGAATTTCTCGACGAATGAATTCACCAAATGGTATGAAGAGAAAACCAATGTCCACATTGAATGGGAAGTCGTTCCCGAGCAGAGCATGCAGGAGAAATTGAACCTCGTGCTTGCCAGTGAAGACTATCCGGATGTCATCTTCGGAATGAACGTGTCGCCTGCCCAAGAGATGATCTATGGCACGCAGGGCGTATTCCTGCCGTTGAATGATCTAATTGAGCAGCAAGGCACGCAGACGAAGAAGATGTTCGCCGATCGCCCGGATATTAAAGCAGCGATTACCGCACCAGGCGGCAACATCTACTCTCTGCCTGAAGTAAATGAATGCTACCACTGCTCGATGAGTCAGAAGATGTGGATCTACAAGCCGTGGCTCGATAAATTAGGTCTCAGCATGCCGACGACGACCGAGGAGCTGTACAACGTGCTCAAAGCGTTCAAGACGAAGGACCCGAATGGCAACGGCAAAGCCGATGAGATTCCACTATCCATCTCACCAAAATCGTGGAGATCTTCCATTGATTCGTTCCTGATGAACTCTTTCGTCTACAACCCGATGTACGGATCGACGAAACATTTATTCGTACAGGACGGCAAGCTCGATGTCTCCTACACGAAGCCGGAATGGAAAGAAGGCTTGAAGTATCTGCACAAGCTTTATGCGGAAGGTTTGATTGCTCCTGAGTCATTCACCCAAGACGATAATCAGCTTATTCAGATCGGGGAAAATCCGAAGGAAGTCCTGCTCGGCGCTTCAACCGGCGGACACCAAGGGGTATTCACGCAGCTGCTCGGCGAGAGCGGCCGCTGGAGCGAGTATACTACCGTTCCGGTCTTGAAAGGCCCTGGTGGCGTGCAATATGCACCAAACGATGCAACAAGCTTAACGACAGGGGCATTCCTCATTACGAATAAAGCGAAAAATCCTGAAATCGCGCTCCGTTGGGCCGATGGATTATACGAATACGAGCATACGCTGCGCAGCAATTATGGCCGTCCAGACACGGAATGGCGTGATGCCAAAGAAGGCGAGATCGGGATCGACGGCAAACCGGCGAAATGGTCCGAATTGAAATCGTTCGGGGAAGTGCAGAACGTGAACTGGGCACAGACGGGTCCTGCGCTTCGCTCCAATGAATTCCGCCTTAGCGCGGTGAGCAAAGGCGATAAAGACCTTGAAGTGATCCTCTACAATGAGACCAAGAATAATTATGAGCCATACAAGCCAACCAATATCGCGACGGTCCCTCCGCTCTTCATGACGAATGAGCAAGCAACGGAGATTGCCGATCTCTCGAAGACGGTCAATGATTATGTGGATGAAATGTTAGCCCGCTTCGTCATCGGAGATGCCGACGTTGATAAGGAATGGGATACCTATATCAGCACGCTCGATGGCATGAATCTGAAACGCCTCGTCGAGATCTACCAGGAAGCTTATGATGCGCAGACGAAAAAATAATTGATGTGATAAGGATCCGTTCGATTCTATGGACGGGTCCTTTCGATTGTTGCATAATGTAGACATGGGAGGGACTATACATGACAACTGAGCTAAATCATAATCAAAAAAATGAATCATCACCAAGTAAACAAGCGGTTGAAACCGCTGCCATGGAAATGACGCGGAATGCCGAGCCACTCGTACTCGAATTTCGCGGCGGGCACCTAGAGAATGTCCATTATGGACATGTCTGCGGCGTCGATGAAACCGGACACACGACGTATCGTTCAGGGGATCCGGAATGGGTTACCTTCATGCGTTCCGCAGCAAAACCGATTCAAGCGATTCCATTCTTCCTCGAAGGATTTGACGAGAAATTCGGGTTCACCCCGGAAGAACAAGCCATTATGATGGCTTCACATCGTGCGCTTCCGTATCATGTTGAGGCGTTAGAAGGCATGATGACCAAGCTGGGGCTAGACGAGAATGTCCTTGTCTGCAAGCCGACCTATCCGTTAGATGGAGACGCACGGGACACGCTTGTAGGGGATCATAAACCGCAGCGCCGCATCTATCATAACTGCTCTGGTAAACACCTCGGCGTGCTCGCATACTGCAAAGGTATGGGCTATTCACTTGATGAATATTATGCTGCTGACCATCCCGCACAAGTGCGTATTCTACAGATTGCATCGGAGTTATCCGAATGCCCTGTTCAAGATATTCAGATCGGAACCGACGGCTGCGGCTTCCCTGTATTCGGCATGCCGCTTCGGAATATGGCAATCGCCTTCCTCAAGCTGGCTTGCCCGGATTTGATCGAAGATGCGAAGCTGCGTGAAGCGGTCGTGAAAGTCACAACACTTATGAATGCCTATCCACGCATGATCTCGGCTGAGTACTTGATCTGCCCGAATCTGCTCATGGACGACAATATTGTGGCGAAAGGCGGCGCGAAAGGCATCTATTGCTTCGCACTGAAGAAAGAGCGTCTTGCCTTCGCACTCAAAGTAACCGATGGCTCCGAAGATGAATGGCCGCTCGCGGTCGCTTCGATCCTCGAGCAAATCGGATATAAGAATCAAGCAACGATTGATCGGATGTACCACATTGGTCCACCGGCGATTCGCAACGACAACGGACTCGTTATCGGCGAGAACCGCAGCGTATTCACGCTGCATCAGGAGTAGTATCATGCCGAACATCGACTGGAATTACGAAGTTCAGCGGCGGCAGGAAGCGCTTATGCGCGACTTGTCGTCGCTCCTTGCCATTCCTAGCGTGAAGGACCTAAGCACCGCAGGTCCTGGCGCACCGCTAGGAGTCGAATCTGCACGGGCGCTGCGCTATGTACTGGACCTCGCTGCACAGCATGGGCTTCAGGTCGTGAATCACGAAGGCATCGTTGGCTATGCAACTTACGGTGGCGAGGTAGATCATGAGGTTGTTGAGGTGCATGCTGAGGGGGCGCCAGATTATATCGCGGTACTTAGTCACGTCGACGTCGTCCCGGCGACCGGTGAATGGACCTCTCCTCCCTTCGAGCCCCAAATTCGTGATGGCCGCTTGTACGCGCGGGGCGCGATTGATGATAAAGGCCCTACGATGGCCGCGCTCTATGGATTGCTCATCGTCAAGGAGCTTGGACTACCGCTTCGTCATCAAGTTCGCCTCATTATCGGCACGGATGAAGAGACGGGGATGAACTGCATGGAGGTATACAACCGTTATGAACGGCCACCACTTGCCGGCTTTACGCCGGATGCGGATTTCCCGATCGTACACGCGGAGAAAGGGCAAGTGAATACCCGAATGACGCTGCGATTCGATGGGGAATCCGGGGAGCATTCGGTTCCCGCTTCCGTTGATGAACCTATGTTGCGACTGCGTGCATTTCGCTCAGGAACGGCAGCCAATATGGTGCCAGACGCTGCTGAAGCGGTAGTGAGCGGATCGGCGGCGGATCTTGATTCGTTAGCGCTTGCGTTACAGGCCTTTTGTGCTGAAAGAGGGCTGAAAGGCGGATTTGCTGACGGATCTGGGGAAATCACGCTACATATGAAAGGGAAGTCTGCCCACGGCATGGTTCCTGAGCTGGGTAACAATGCGGGACTTCGGCTGCTCGAGTTCCTAAATACTCAATCGTTCGCAGGCCACGACGCCCGCTTCATTCATGGCGCGGCTGACCTACTCGCAGGCGATACGGCAGGCGAAGCGCTGGGAATTGCCAGCCGTGACGATGCGATGGGCGCTCTTACGGTCAATGTTGGATTGCTTCAGTACGACCCGGCCGCATCTGAAGGCTATTTCCACCTGAATATTCGCTTCCCATCCTGCATCCGAGGCGAACAGATCGTCGATACATTACGTGCGCGCATCGCGCCATATGGCTTTGAGTTGTCTCCACCGATCATCAAGCCGTCGCATCTCGTGCCGGCCGACCATCCGATGATTCGGACGCTGCAGACCGTCTATACGGAGCAGACGGGTGAAGAGGCAACGCTATTATCGACCGGAGGCGGAACGTATGCTTGCAAGCTTCCAAACTGCGTAGCATTCGGACCGCTCTTCGCAGGAGAACTCGACACGGCGCATCAACCAGATGAGTCCGTCAGCGTCGACAGCTTGATGAAAGCGGCGGCGATCTACGCCAGAGCGATCTATGAATTAGCGAATTTGGATTATTCTGCACCTGTCGAAAGGGGAGTACAACGATGAACATTCGCGTATTAGAATCGTCTGCAAGCTGCAGCGAAGCAGACATCAAGGTCTATCTGGCAGTCGAAGGCGCCGAACGGCTGGAGCTCGATTTTGACGTGAAGCCTGCTATGACGGCGCACGGCAAAGTGACGATATTCTACGGCACGCGCGGCAGCCAGCATACGGCTGTCATCGGGCTGGGACATGCAAAACGCCTAAGCACGGAGATGGTTCGCCGCGCGGCAGGCTGCGCTGTACGTGCATTCGAGCAGGAAGGCTTCCGCTCAGCCGCCGTCCTGCTGGATGCCGTGCTGGCGGAGATGTTAGCATTCGATGCGGTATTGGGGGCATGGGTGGAAGGCTGGATTTTAGGCCGTTATACTTTTGACGCCTATAAGAAAGACCCTCATCAAGGCACCCTCGAGGAGCTGATCTTGCTGAATGCGGGCGGCGATAGCGGTGCTGCGCAGCACGCGGTTGAGAAGTCACGCCGACGTGCGGAGAGCACGATGCTGGCACGCGATTGGTGCAACGAGCCTGCGAATGTAATGACACCGGAGCAGCTGACGGAGCGGATCGTGCAACGGTTCGACGGACGAGCGCATACCCGCGTGAAGGTGTATCAGGGCGAAGCATTGGCGGAGCACGGCATGAACGGATTATTGGCCGTAGCGCAAGGAAGCCGTCAGCTGCCAGCCCTCGTCGAAGTGGCCTATGCTTCGGATCCTTCCCAGCCCCTTCTCGCTTTGGTCGGTAAAGGCATGACGTTCGATATGGGCGGCATGAACGTGAAGACAGGACGCGACCTCAGCGAAGCCCGCTTCGACATGGGTGGCGCCTGCGCCGTCATCGGCGCATTGGATCTCGTGATCGCGAGCGGTGCGGCAGCGAACGTCGTCGCCCTGATCGCGATCGCGGATAATGTCCCGGGAGCCGGAGCGCTGCTTCCTTCCTCCATCGTCCGGTATCCGAACGGCTTAACGGTACAGGTCGGCAACACCGATGCGGAAGGCCGGCTGATTCTCGCCGATGGCCTGCTTCACGCAGGACGGCTCGGCGCAGCGGAGATCATCGATATCGCGACATTGACGGGCGCGGTCGGACACGCGCTCGGCCTACGCGTCGCAGGTGTCTGGGGCGACCCGAACAGCACGAAGTCGCTTCATGAGCTCGGCACCGTCAGTGGCGACCGCGTATGGCCAATGCCGCTTATCGACGATGACGATGTCCTGCTCGGCAGCGACTATGCGGACCTGAACAATATCAGCTCCAGCGCGTACGGCGGCGCGAACGCCGCGGCGCTGTTCCTGCGCCGATTCGTCGAGCCGGATACCCGCTGGGTCCATATCGACATGGCCAATACCGTGCAGTCACCGACTGATCGCGGGTACGAGCGCACAGGCGCAACAGGCTTCGGCGTACGTCTGTTGGCAGACTACGTCATGCAGCGAGCGGAGCAATGCGAACAATAATAGATACAGCAAAGGGTCAACGTGACATGACGTTGACCCTTTGCTTCACGCTATCAAAACGGACAACAAGAGAATTTAGCCATATCGTCGAGGTGTCTATCGGATGGAGATTACCTCTCCTGTTTGATCGCTATTAATAGAGCCGAAAACATAGACGAGGAAATGTTTAACCATACCCTTCAATGGATTCCCGAGGATCATCGGCATCCAATTATGCGGCGGCAAACCCTACTTATCGGGTTCTCATCACATTCATTTTAATATATCCCATTCCGGCCAATGGGTTGTCCTCATGCTGAGTGAATACCATGTCGGTGTAGATATCGAGCAAATAAAAAGCATCGACTTGACTGCATTTGACTTATTCTTCGCAAGCTGTGAAATAAATCGATTGTCCTCCTATACGGGCCGACAGAAGTTACATGTTTCTACGATTTGTGAACGCTCAAAGAAAGCTATATAAAGGCGATCGGGGTAGGCGATGCCGCCGGATTCTTTACTTGACAGGGGCATGACCAGAAACCAGGCTTTTCCAATACTGCTATTTAGCTATTCAAGAATGCTTCCGCTTCATCTAGTTTTTCAAACGATACGACAATATCTCCAAACATGCGTTTCATTTGCATTTTCGATATAACAGAACCTGTGTAATAAGCCCATTTGGTTAAGCCCTTTTGAACGGAAAGTTCTCCAAGCGGCGCCAATGCCATCGCTACATCCTGGGTAAACAATTTTCCTTCGCTCAAGTCCGTTAATCCTGTAAAGCCAGGCTTTACCTGATTAAGCACTTTGGTGTATTCCTGTATGTATGTCTCTACTTCCTCCACAGTGATGCTTTGTACCTTGACCGTAATACGGTTTTTTGCTTCGTCGTAAGACATTTCAAACATGGTTAATCCCCCCTAAAATGGTTAATCTAAGATATATCTTTATATTGATTCTATCAAAATAAACAATGGTGTAAAGAAAAATTTGTCGAATTATGTATTTCCATGACAAAATAAGTCGAAATGCAGAGCGATACATTCCCTTCAATTCATACACTGGAGCGGCGATCCCCGAGCCTGCCATAAAGACATACGTGTCCTCGCCGCTCCTTCATTTTACCCAATATCATTTTCAACTTTTCTCACCTCCACCCTATCGTTACGAACAAAACTCCATTAAAAAAACCACTCAGCCGCAATCCGACTAAGTGGTTCATTTGATACTTTTAGCTTATCGACCACTATTACGAAGCCATGCTCTTTCTACTCACCTTGTCCTCGTACATTTTCCGATCTGCTTCCACATATAAACTTTCCATATTGCCGAAAGACTGCTCACCATATGCATAGCCGATCGACATATGAATCTCAATCCCCTGGCTTTCTCCATTATATCTGGCAATATCCCTCTGGATGCTTTGAAACAGCTCCTCGACTTTCACAATGCTCGTATTAATCATTAGAATAGCAAATTCATCGCCACCAACCCTTGACACATATAGGTTTTCTCTTGAATTCGCATCCAACAGTCCTGCCGCTTCTTTGATCAGCTGATCTCCTTGCCGATGTCCTAATGTGTCAATCACAATTTTCAAATTGTCCAAATCGATAATAAAAATGGCGGCTGGAGCGTTCTCAGTTTTTATCGTATTTTTCAATTAACCGCTCAATAAATTCTCGATTGTAAACCCCCGTAAGACTATCATGGGTAATTCTATATTCCAGTTCTTCCTGAAGCTTTAATTTATCCGTAATATTCCGTAGGATACCTTGGAATGCAACTACTTCACCGTCTTTATACACTGGTGTTGTAAACTCTTCGAATGTAATATACTGTCCAGCACCGTTTACTATTCGGTATATAATTGGTTCTAATCACAGATTCGACAATAAAAAAAGGATCGGTTGGTTTTCCCAATACCCGATCCTGCATTCTTCAACTATTCCTAACCCAGCAATCCTTAAAATAGATAAACTTATACGAGTCCAAGCTTTCTGTTCAGTTCCACAATGATTTCCTCCAGCTTTTCTTCCGTCATGTCATTGGTAAGCAGGCTGCCGGACATCCATACGCGTTGGCATGATATGGGAGCTGCCTGCCCCTTAGTATCGGAGGCTCTTGCCGAATGCGCCGATGAGCGCTACGGACTCCTTATTTAGGCTTCAAACCCAGATGCTCCTCTACGCGTTTTCAAGTCACTAATCATTTGGGGCTCATCTTTATCTAGCTTATAGAACATGAATAATAGAATAACAACAGCATTCGCAATTAATGGTAACCATACAAAATTGAATTCAATTGCTAGCAAAGCCGATGGCGCTTGCGCTTGATTCGGTACATATTTCCCTAACGCTAGAACCCAAGCTGCAATCGCTCCCCCGAGCCCCATTCCGAACTTAGCACCAAAACTACTTGCTGCAGATAGTAAGCCTGGTGCCCTCACTCCTGATTTCCATTCTCCATAATCAATCGTATCAGCAATCATCGCGAACAGAAGACCAAATGCAAAGCCCCCACCAAAATTACTGATTATAATACCCGTTAATGCAAGAGGAACAGACATCATCTGTGCACCTAGATAGATAATACCTTGCCCCACAATACCAATGGCCATCCCCATAAAGACCGCATTGCGTTTACCTAATTTTTTACTTATAAAAGGAACTAGTATAATCGCAAGCAACATTAGAACGTTAAGGCCATTAACAAGCGGAATTAAGTCTTCTCTACCCAGGTTATATTTAAAATAATAAACAGTAGCAGGACCCTTTGCCGTAACTCCGATAAATACGAACAGGCCAGTAGCCAAAAGGATCCACCAAGGTGTGTTCCCTTTAATTGCCTTTATTCCTTCTTTAAAAGGAACTGGGCGATTGCCGTCAACTTGAACACGTTCTCTTACATTTTTAAATGTAATCAGGAAAAATACGACCGCTACACCAGCATAGATCATCATCGTTAACATAAAACCTTGTTTTTGATCGCCTTTTCCTAACGCATCAACAAGAGGTAGTGTCGCAATACTAACGAATATAGCTCCTACTTGCGCCAGAATCATTCGAACCGATGCCACTACCGTTCTTTCCTGTGAATCACTTGACAAGCTTGGCAAAATCGAAGTGAGTGGCAAGTTAATACCTGCGTATAAAATATTCAGTAGAATATAGGTAATATACGCGTAAACCAATTTTCCTGTATCCCCGAAATCTGGCGACATGAACGCAAGAATTGCAATTGCCGCGAACGGAATCGATAACCAAAGGAACCAGGGTCTGGATTTCCCATATTTCGAAGTCGTGCGGTCAATCAAAACTCCAAATATCGGTCCGTCGAACGCATCAATAATTCTCGCTAGGAGGAATAACGTACCTACTGCTGCGACATTCAGTCCATATACATCCGTGTAGTAAAACATTAAATACAAGGTAACTGTCTGGAAAATAAGATTTGAAGCCGTATCTCCTAGACCATAACTAATTCTTTCTTTCCAGGAAACTTGTTTATTCATACATATACCCCCTGTGAATGTCAAAGTAAGAAGATTCGACGATCCGTAATGTAACCCCTTACATGTATGATTATAGAAACTTTTTGTCCATTCAACTTTCCGTTTCTTATTCAAAAATAGACCAAATTTCATGATTTTTATTATTAACAAATTAAGCGCTTCCAATAAAATCATAAAAAATGACTTAATATTAAAAACTCAACTTTCGCAGAGCCAAAACCGGCATAAACAATGTAACTACAGGCTTTTAAAGCAATCAGATAGACGTCTTGCAAAATAGAAAAATACTGCTTTGTTTCAGTCTTTTCAAGACACACCCTTTGTTTTTCCTAGTTCCAACCTTAAGTTCCTTTTCTCTCACGCAAAAAAAAAGCCGAGCAAATTTCAGGAAATAATCCTGGATTCGCTCGACTCTGAAATGACTTTTAATGCTTAATACGAGTTTGACTTCCTGGTTAAGTGCTTTATTTACCTTGCACAAGACAAGTTTTTATCACTGGACGCTCTTATACAATCCCCTACTCCACCGTAACACTCTTCGCCAAGTTCCGCGGCTTATCGACATCATTGCCACGCGCCAAGGACGCGTAGTATGAGATCATTTGCAGCGGGACAACCGATAATGCCGGTGTAAGCAGTGGATGTGTCGCAGGAATCGCATATACTTCATCTACCGCTTTACCAAGCGCGTTCGCTTCGTTCACATCGGAAATACCGAAGATTACACCACCGCGCGCTTTCACTTCTTTAATGTTGCTAACCGTCTTCTCGAGCAGTGCATTCTGCGTCGCAAGCGCAATGACCGGAATGCCGTCCTCGATCAATGCCAGCGTACCATGCTTCAATTCACCCGCCGCATAGGCTTCGGAATGAATGTACGAGATTTCCTTCAGTTTCAAGGAGCCTTCTTGTGCAACCGCGTAATCGACACCGCGTCCAATGAAGAACAGGTGCTCATGTACCGCAATGGACTCAGCATATTCGCGTAGTGCATCTGTATTGTCTAGTATCTGCTCCACTTGCTCTGGCAAGGCGAGCATCGCTGCAACAATCCCTCTTACCCACGCCGTCTCTTGTGTCGAGAGCGTCTGAGCGAGGTACATGCCGAGCAAGAAGAACGCAATCAACTGCGACGAATATGCCTTCGTTGATGCGACCGCAATCTCAGGTCCTGCCATCGTCAGCATGACGCTGTCTGCTTCACGCGCCACAGAGCTGCCGACAACATTCGTAATCGCGAGTACATGCGCACCATTCGCCTTCGCTTCACGAAGCGCTGCAAGCGTATCTGCTGTCTCACCGGATTGGCTTACGACAATGACCAAAGTCTCTGGCGTAATCAATGGGCAGCGATAGCGATATTCGGATGCCACTTCAACCTCGACCGGTATCCGCGCACTCGTCTCAATCACCGTCTTACCGACAAGACCTGCATGATAAGCCGTACCGCATGCCACGATGTGAACCTTGCGAATGTTCGCAAGGTCAGCAGTTGACAGCTTAAGTTCAGGCAATGACACTGTTAGATCCGAATCGACACGTCCACGCATCGTATCGCGGTAAGCCTTCGGCTGCTCGTAAATTTCTTTGAGCATGAAATGATCAAATCCGGCTTTTTCCGCTGTCACTGCGTCCCAATCGACATGGATCATTTCCCGAGAAATAAAGTTCCCCTCGATTGTCATCAATTCGACAGTGTCTTTTGTCAGCACAGCCATTTCGCCGTCGTTCAAGATGAACACATTGCGCGTATGCTCGAGAATCGCCGGAATATCTGATCCGATGAAATGCTCCCCTTCCCCGATCCCAATGATCAGCGGACTTGCATTCCGAACCGCAACCAATCGATCGGGTTCAAATTCCGTCAATACACCTAGCGCATAGGCACCACGTAAATGCGTTATCGTCTTCTGGACTGCACGAACAATATCTCCGTCATACTCCCGTGCTACGAGATGAGATATCACCTCGGTATCCGTCTCCGATACGAATGTCACGCCGCTCGCGATCAGCTCTTCTTTTAAATCCGTGTAATTCTCGATAATACCGTTGTGTACGACCGAGAACTTCATCGTCATATCGGTATGCGGATGCGAGTTCACATCCGATGGTTTGCCATGCGTTGCCCAGCGGGTATGCCCGATCCCTACTGTTCCGATCAAAGGCGCTCCGTCCAATTGTGATTCGAGCACCGCTAACCGACCTTTGGCTTTCTTCACTTGCAGACCCGCTTCCGTATACATGGCAATCCCTGCCGAATCATAACCACGGTACTCCAGCTTCTTGAGGCCTTCCACCAAGATCGATTGCGCATCGCGCTTTCCAATATATCCAACAATTCCACACATAATTCGTAACCTCCGTTTAGTGGGACGTGCATCACATCCGTTAGGAAGCTACCTATAACGCGTCTAACCGCAGCCTATTCAATTGTCCAAAGAACCATAATTCTCTTTCCGCCTTCCACCTGCATGACTGCATGTGACATGAATGTTAGCTGCGGTCTATCCGACCGGCACTTCCCAAAGTGCAATACACATCCATGATTTTAAATAAATAATCCAAATATAATAGCCCTACCGCCACGCGGATCAGGATAGTTCAACTATGAAGCATCTTGCTGAAATCGTTGTCCGAGCCGTTACCAACTCGTTTTCCGTTTCAACTCTACGGTATGATGCGATACCGGAAGGTCCCCGCCGAATGTTTCGAACACCTTCACCTCGTCAGCTCACCTAGCACATATATTCTCCGATCTGTGCGGTTAAGCTCTGGCGCTTTTAGTAACCATACAACCTCTATCCTGCCTTTCCTTCTGAAATCATACTTGCTATTATATACAGCCCTAGAGCATTTAGCAACTCGTCAGCGACTTAATGTTACAAAAAGAACCCTTCCAGCATCCTACCGCATGCCAAAAGGGTCCTTCAGAGATTAGCTGAGCGCTTCTCTCACCGTATCTGCTATATGTGCGACATACAACTCCAGTTGGTCCTTATCCGGGCCTTCAGCCATGACACGGATCAAAGATTCCGTACCGGATGGACGTACCAAGACACGACCGTTGTCGCCGAGCTCATTTTCCACTTTTTCGATCGCCGCTTCAATCGCCTTGTTCCCTGGGTACTTGCTCTTGTCAGCGACACGAACATTGACGAGAACCTGAGGAAACTTGCGCATCATCGACTTCAATTCACTAAGCGACTTACCGGATTGGATCAATGTCTCAACTAGCTGCACACCAGTAAGAATGCCATCACCTGTCGTATTATAGTCGAGGAAAATAACATGTCCAGATTGCTCTCCACCAAGGTTAAATCCGCCGCGACGCATTTCTTCCATCACATAACGGTCACCTACGGCTGTACGAGCTGTCTTAAGTCCGAGTTTATCCGTTGCTTTAAAGAATCCGATATTACTCATGACCGTCGTAACGACCGTACCTTCGTTCAGCTTGCCCTCGCGATTCATACGATCGCCGCAGATGCATAGAATGTAGTCGCCGTCGACTTCTTCACCCTTCTCGTCAATGGCAATCAATCGATCCGCATCACCGTCAAAAGCTAACCCGAGATGCGCACCATGTTTCAGCACTTCAGCCTTCAACTGCTCTGGATGTGTCGAACCGCAATGATCGTTAATATTAAGCCCATTCGGCTCTGCACCGATCGTAATCACTTCTGCACCCAACTCACGGAACAGCTTCGGCGCAAGCTCATACGCAGCACCATGAGCGCAGTCGAGTACGATTTTAACCCCATTAAACGAAGTTTTTACAGTGGAAGCAAGGAATGCAGTATATTTGAATTTCGCTTCATCATCGACTTGAACGGATCCAAGATCCTTCCCTACCGGACGAGGCAATTCATCCACTTCTGCATCCATCAGACGCTCGATTTCGAGTTCCGTCTCATCGAACAGTTTGTACCCGTCGCCGCCAAAGAATTTAATGCCGTTATCTTCGACCGGATTATGCGATGCTGAGATCATCACCCCTGCATCTGCCCCGAGAATACGCGTCAAATACGCAACAGCCGGCGTCGATACGACACCAATACGTACAACATGTGCACCGATGGATAACAATCCTGCAACAAGCGCAGATTCGAGCATTTGCCCGGATATGCGTGTATCCATTCCAATGATTACTGTCGGCTTCTCAGCTTGACGCGTTAAGACATACCCGCCACATCGACCGATTTTATAAGCTAATTCAGCCGTTAACTCTTGATTTGCAACGCCTCTAACCCCATCTGTACCAAAATATTTCCCCATTCTTGCGACCTCTCTCTAACGTTATTATCCCATTGTACGCTCATTCTCTCTACTCGGTTCCGCTCACATCCCCTGGCGTCTCTTGTGTCCCAGGTTCAATCGTTCCCTCTTCTGGCGTATCGGTTGGTTTTCCATCCACCGGTTGATCTTTATTGATATCTGGTTCTGTCTTCGTAGCCGGGGTTGCCTTCTTCTCTTCGATAAGCACCTTCACGTAGATCGTCCCCTGATCAACACGACGAATGAAATTTGGTAAATTCACTTGCAGCGCGACCTGGTGAGTACCTGGTGGTAGATCACTCAGATTCGCTATAAGCTGCACGTCCCCCGCTTTAAGACTATTCACAACCTCTGGAGCTCCTTCAACGGTAATCGACATGGTTCGGCTTGCTGGCTCCTCAATCGATGCCTTCAGTTGGTCGTTCGCCCCTGTTAACGTAATCGGCAGCTTATCCAGCACACGCTGAACGGCAGGCACGATCGTTATATCAAAGTTTACACTGTTTGGTTCGATTTTTTCAACCTTTCCAAGAACTGGGAGAGGCATCGTTAATTTTGTAGACTCTTTGATCTGACTAAGGTCAATTTGAATCGAATCATAAAATTCAATGCTGTCGAGCACCTCTTGCGGCCCGTAAATGGCAACCTGGTTAGTACTTGGTGTGAAGGATGAGATAGCAAGTCCATCCGGCAGTTGACCTACAAAATTTATCTGCAATGGCACCAGCTTGAACGGCTTCGTAATCGGCAATTCCACTTCAACAACTGGCGGCGTGATGATGGCATCCTTCATCTCATGTCCCGTCTTGTCATAGGCCGTTAATTTCACCCGCTTCTGCTTCACCGACTTCTGTTCCCCATCAATCGGCAGCGTTGCTGACACCGAATGAATATCCTTCATTTGGCTTGCTGGAAGCGTCACGTGAACGCGATTCGATGGCGAGATAATCGGCTGTCCTACCGTATATCCCTTCGCAGGCGTGCCTGTCGTTTTAATGCTGACATCCATTTCCTTTGTCTGCATTTCCTCAATTTCCACGGTTACCCGAGATGGCACCATAGAGACAAGCTGGATCCCTTTTGGCATCACGTAGGTCAGATCGATATCATGTTTCCCTTCGCCAAGACCGGTTAAATCCAGACTTACACGGTAATCCTCAGGCATCGCTGATGTAAGCGCAGATGACTGACCACGCACCTGTATGCGTACAACCTCCGGTACCATTTGCTTCAGAATATACCGACTTTGATCCAGCCCAACCGTCTGAATTCGAACGTCATCAATCACCTTGACATCGACAAGCGAAGACACCTGATTTGGTGTTCGATCATCCATATGTACAATCGCCCATAATAAAATCCCTAAAAACAACGCAATGACTTTCGAGATATTCGCATTATTTAGCCACTTATCCATTGGTGCCTCCTTTCCGCTTCCAGAAAGGGGTTTTCTCCGAAATCTTCTGCTTAGGTGTTAGCTCCGAATGGAGCTTGGAGATCAGTGATTCCTCTTTAATATCGCGCACGACAAGCCCATTGATGGCCAGTGAGACCTGTCCGGTCTCCTCGGATACAACAACAGAGATCGCATCTGTAACTTCACTGACGCCGATAGCCGCCCGATGACGCGTACCGAGCTCCTTGCTGATAAAAGGGTTCTCGGACAATGGCAAATAACATGCCGCCGCAGCAATCTGACTTCCTTGCAGAATAACTGCCCCATCGTGCAGCGGTGTGTTCGGGATGAATATATTAATGAGCAGCTCCGAGCTAATGCGCGAATCCATCTTGATCCCCGATTCCGTATATTCATTCAACCCCGTATCACGTTCGAAGACAATAAGTGCACCGATCTTCCGCTTAGCTAGATAGTTCACGGCCTTAATCACTTCATTAACGGAAATGCTCACATCCATCTCCTGAAAGGACGAGCTTCGGAACAACTTACCTCGCCCGAGTTGTTCAAGCCCACGACGAAGCTCCGGTTGGAAAATGATCAGCACCGACACAACCCCGAATGTGAACATTTGATTCATTAACCATTTGAGCGTATAGAGATTGAACCATGTGCTAAGCCCCCAGGTAATAACAAGAACAAATATCCCTTTAAGCAGCTGCACCGCCCGCGTCCCACGGACCAATTGCATAAGTTTGTAGATAATATAACTTACGATAAGTATATCGATAATATCTTTAATGGAATCCTTCCACGTAAGGCTCGTAAAATAATCCATGATGTACCCCCGACTATAACCTGTTCTGTACCTATACCTATAGGTTATAACTATATCCTTTTCGATGCAAGTTTGATTCATTCCAATCCTTTGTCAAAATAAAAAAAACCTCTCTTCAGAACAAAGAGAGGTTGGCTGCATTTACCTATACGAAACTTCCGAGAACAGATGAGTGATCCTGTACCACAACCAACTCATGGCCTCGTCGATTTGCGTTACTTGACCTGAAATATGGGCCGTTGAAGCCAAATTCATCGATCCGTCGATTACGGTAAGATTGCCGTTCACCTCGCCATAGACTTCCGCCTGGCCATTCTGTACGGTCAGATCTCCCGCTACGCTAAGACCTTTAGGCACAATCACCTTATCTCCTTCGATAATCAACTTATCGAGATCTGGTCCCTTCACCATCAAGTCACGATCTTGATTCCAGAAACTTAACGCACTAATGAACATGACCATAAAGAACATCGCCGCCACCGTAACCGCAGGGTGATTCTTCATCCATTGCATCCAAACACGTTGCTTTGCTTTCTTAGGCAGGGATGCCATAATATTTGCTGTAACAAAACCCGATATCGGCTCAAAGTGCTGTGTTTTGGTGCCAAACAGCATCAGTTCTGTACGCTCTAACTGATCATAATGCTCCATACACGCAGGGCATATCGCAAAGTGCTCTTTTAACAGCAGTATTTGATCGGGTGCCAGCTCATTATCCAAATAGTCATGCATTAAAGAGAGGGCATGCTTGCAATCCATAGGAGCCATTCCTTTCACATCATTATGCTCAGTATACCGATACTGTAAAATACGTACTGGCTTTAAATATGTTTCAAAAATTTAATCTGTTTTATATTTCCATTTATGTGAACGATGCACCTATCGCCTCAACTGTTTTCCATGTCCATGGTATTCAACAATAACATTACTATAATTTCCGCTCTAACTTCTTACGTAAATATTCCCGGCCACGATGAACACGTGTCTTAATCGTCGTCACGGGCATGTCCAATACATCGCTAATCTCCTGCAGCGATAAATCCTGCAGGTATCGAAGCACCATGACTGTCTTATATTTCGCAGGCAGACTCTCAATCGCTTGACGAATCAACTGCTGTGTCTCCGATAAGAGCAGTTCACTCTCCGGCGTTCGATCATCACTCGGTAGAATAGAATACCCATCCACACCTTCTTGATCATTCATCTCCGCATCCAGAGAATAGGTTGGTTTCCGTTTGCGCAACCGATCGATACATAGATTCGTACCAATCCGGTAGATCCATGTTGAGAATTTCTGGTTCTCATCGTAACGGTCTAAATTTTTGTACACCCTTAAGAACGTATCCTGCACGACATCTTCTGCTTCATGTCGATTACTCAGCATACGATAAGCGAGGTGAAATATTTTGTCTTTATAGAGTTCAACGATTTCAGCAAATGCTCGCTGATCACCTTTCCGTGCCAGCAGAGCGAGTCTTGTTTCCAGAGTAAACCCCTCACTTCCACATACTAACCCAAGCAATATAATAAATGGTAATCGACACCAATCGAAATTGCAAGGTTATTCGTTAACCTTCTCTCCATATGAAAACCGAGCGCCATCTGTAGTCGTTGGCGCTCGGCTGTATAAAGAAAGAGGATCAACCTGTGTTCCGCAAGCCCGCTGCAATGCCGTTGATCGTCAACAACACTTCACGCAATAGCTCCGGATCATCTTCCCCTTGATCACGTAGCGTACGCAGCTCAGTAAGTAATTGTACCTGTAAGTAGCTGAGCGGATCGACGTAAGGGTTACGCAAGCGAATGGACTCTTGAATGACTCGAGAATTATCTAGAATCTCTTGCTGTCCTGTGATCTTCAAGATCAGCGACGATGTCAGATGGAACTCTTCTTCAATAGAGGAGAAGATGCGATCCCGAATCACGTCATCGTTAATCATGCCTGCGTATTCTTTCGCAATAATTAAATCGGCTTTGGCTAACGCCATCTGCAACCCGTCAATTAAAGAGCGGAAGAATGGGAAATGCTCATACATTTGACGTAATGTATCCAAGTTCTCTTCCTTGTCCTGATAGAAGCTCTGTATACCTGTACCCGCTGCATACCATGCAGGCATCAAGTATCGGCTCTGCGTCCATGCGAATACCCAAGGGATGGCACGGAGATCTTCGAACCGGTCGCTATTCTTCCGTTTGGAAGGACGAGAACCAATATTAAGCTCACCAACCTCTGGAAGCGGTGTTGATTCCTTGAAGAACGTTAAGAAGTCTGCGTCACGGAAGATTAGATCCTGATATTTCGTAAGCGATCGTTCCGACATATTTCTTACAATGTCTTCCCACTCACGCTCGTGCTCTTCCTTCTCTTCGCGGCGAGCGCATAGCGCTGCTGTGATGAGTGCTGAAGTCGCCTGTTCTAGACTGCGGTAAGCAATTCCCTTCATAGAATAACGGGAAGATAGCACTTCACCTTGCTCCGTAATCTTAATCCCTGCTCCAATCGTATGCGGCGGCTGTGCCATAATACTGCGGTTCAGCGGCATGCCTCCGCGGCCAAGCGATCCTCCGCGGCCATGGAAGAACTTCAGCTTGACGCCGTATTCACTCGCTGCTGCTGTAATTTCATTCAATGCAACGCGCAATTCCCAGTTCGCTGTGACTACGCCACCGTCTTTGTTACTATCCGAATACCCGAGCATAATCTCGTGTTGGTTATTCATCGATCTAACCGCTTCACGATAGATCGGCAAGTTGAACAACGTCTTCATAATTTCTGGTGCTGCATGTAAGTCTTCGATTGTCTCGAACAATGGGACCGCCTGAATCGTACAACGCAGGTCACCGTTCTTAAACTTCTTGAACAGACCTACTTCCTTCGCGAAGACCATCACTTCAAGCATATCACTTGCACCCTGCGTCATACTGATCAAATAACTCGAAATACAGTTCAAACCGAATTCGTCCTGTGCTCTGTAAATCGTACGATAGACATCGAGGCATTCGTTTGTAGATTCACTGTACTTAATATGAATCGATGTAAGTGGGCGCGGATCATTCAATACACGGTTCAGAAGATCAATCTTCTCTTCTTCTGTTAAGGCACTGTAATCCTCCACAATCTGCATATGAGATAGGATCTCGGTCATCGCATTCTCATGCTCTTGGCTATGTTGGCGAATATCAAGCGTCGACATATGGAAACCGAACAGCTCAATTTGACGTATTAACTTACGGATGTGGGTATCAGCTACGAAATCCGCATAGTGATAACGAAGACTGCGGTCAATAATCATCAGCTCTTGAATGAACTCCTGTGGTGAATTGTAACGAAGCGGTGTTCCCTTCGTCGATTCATCCAGAATATTCGATAGCTTCTCGAGCATGAAGGATATCTTCACACGGTAAGGCTCTTTCTCGTTATGCCAGAACTCAAGACGTTTCACTTCAATAAGCTCACGATCTACTTCAATGGAAGCTTTGAGTTCTTCAGACACTTCGATCACACCCACACTAAATGACATCGTGCGGAGCAATTCCTTCAGAACCTGTTCATATTTAAATAATGCCATTTGGCGATGCATCTTCAGCGTCTCCCACGTGACATCGGAAGTAACCGAAGGGTTACCATCACGGTCGCCGCCGATCCATGAGCCAAATCGCAGATATGTCGGTACATGCCACTGATGGGCAGGATAATATTTCGTTAAGCAGCGTTCCAGCTCTTGATACACTTCTGGCAACACATCGAACAATGTCTCATGGAAATAATAAAGACCGTTACGAACTTCATCGAGCACGGTTGGTTTACGGTCACGTAGCTCATCCGTCTGCCATAACGTCAGGACTTCATTCAGAAGCTTCTCACGTAATTGCTCACGCTCACGGAACGTAAGATTCGGATTATCGAGCTCCATGACATCTTCAGAGATCCGTTTGTGGATATCGAGGATCGCACGTCGCATTGCTTCCGTTGGATGCGCCGTCATGACAAGCTCTAATGAAATCCCAGCAATAATATCTTGAACCTCTTCATAGGAGATTTTATCTTCCTTCAGCGCAAGAACTACATTTTCAATTGAACCTGGTTGAATGGCTTCTCCGGCGGAACGCTCGTAATCACGTTTTCGGCGAATTCGATGATTCTGTTCAGCAATGTTCACCAGCTGGAAATAAATCGCAAACGCACGAATGACCTGATGCCGAATCTCCGGATCAAGTGACATAATGACTCGTTTGAATTCATCATACAATTCTGGGATAAATCCCGCGCGTAATGATTTGCTCAATTCCCGGACTTTCTCTACTATATCAAGAAGTTCGTTACCACCTTGGTGGACGAGCACTTCACCCAGTATGTTCCCAAGAAAACGCACATCACGACGAAGCAAGTTATTTGAGTTTGCTTTCCCCACGATCAATGTAGACTCTGTCATCGTTATCCCCCTATCCATCTCTATATTCCCATACAAAAAAAATGCTTTCTAAACATAATACTATAAATCGACACGAAAATCTTTACTTTTATTATAAAATACAGGATTAATATTCATGTATTTATGCAAGCCATAAATTCGGTTCATAACACTTCATAATGAATTCTCAGCACAGGTTGCCCTCATGTTAGATATAACATGTACATGGATATCCTTGTAAACCGATATCTTTTTATAATTCTTCATAAAATCCAATGAGGACAGCTGATCCGAATCCATTAAATCCGTTTGTGGCTTGTACGTCAGCAATATTATATAGGATTGAAACTTTTACAAAATGAGCACTTACCTATATCTATTCAGACTCATCTTGATGTCATATGGCAGATCTCCACGCACAAACAAAATACGCAAAAAGGAATATATATACACAAATATCGCGAATTTCAAATCATTTCCTTACAAATATTTTCAAGTAAATTTCAAATCCTCCGCTATTATTCGGAAAAATATTGGACCACTTATCTCGGTTCATCATTAATATATAGTACAAATGCAGCACGTGGATGGAGGGCGGCAATGGCAATTAAAAATCTCGATGAGGAAGAAATCTCTGCAGATGACCTAGCCTTAATTGGCGCAGTCCTAACCACTCTCGGTGATTTTATGGTTGTCCTATCACTGCTGAAAGCTCGCGCGGAGATAAAACAGCAGCAATCTTCTGCAAATAATACAATCTTCTGCAAATAATTGATGTTCTGTAGGAAAACTAATAAAAGCCACCTAATGGGTGGCTTCTTCATTGTCTATGAGCGGGTGATGGGAATACTCCCTCTGTCTCACCAGCCTTTAGCATCGGCTGCCTCGAACAGCATCGGGACGCTCGTCCACCGAGACCACCATTCACGGTCTCGAAATTGACGGTCGAACCCTCTGTGGGTTCTCTCCCCACACAGCCGCTACACACAAAAAAAGCCACCATAGTGGTGGCTATTCATTTTAATCTGGAGCGGGTGATGGGAATCGAACCCACGCTATTAGCTTGGAAGGCTAAAGTTCTACCATTGAACTACACCCGCAAATAAATGGTCGGGATGACACGATTTGAACATGCGACCCCCTGGTCCCAAACCAGGTGCTCTACCAAGCTGAGCTACATCCCGACAAAAAAGAAATGGCGCGCCCTAAGAGATTCGAACTCCTGGCCTTTTGATTCGTAGTCAAACGCTCTATCCAGCTGAGCTAAGGGCGCATATAAAGTTGTAATGGAGCGGACGACGGGAATCGAACCCGCGACCCTCGCCTTGGCAAGGCGATGCTCTACCGCTGAGCCACGTCCGCATATTTATTTCTTAACAGCTTGTACTTCATTGCTGCGTTTCATCAGCGACAAGTAATAATATATCAAAAATCCAAAGTGATTGCAAGTGTTTTTATAAAAAAGTTTTACAAATCATAATAATATGCTTGCATTATCTAATAATTAGTATAAGTACGTAGTATCAAATACACCCGACTGAACCGCTAGTACGTGTGATTCATTGCCTGACCTAGTGAATATCAACGAATGTACAAGCAGCATACTTTACCCTAAATGAGTGATGACGCTGTCCTGCGATAATATAGCATCAGGAGCTTATTCTAATACACTCAGAGGACTGCAAACGGGAATACTGCTTTAAGCGAAGGAACACAAACACAATCTACAGGAGATGCCACACATGCTGAAGGGTTTCAGGCTGTTACTATCGGATCCACATCCCATACTGAGGGATGGAACGGTGCCAGATGATACAAGTACAGCTGTCAATTCCTTTGCAGCAGGACAGACTACAATCGCGAGTAGGGCTTTACCTACAGCCATTGGATTAAATCTAGAAGATAATAGCCCTACATCGATTTTGCTTCCGTTAGAGGTCTGGAACATTTCTTCGTAATCACAGGCTACAGCTCCTGGTGTGGACTATACCAGCTCGTACGGTGCCTACAAAGCCCCCATCCCCTTGACCGCTAATACTTGCAACCACACCGGCAGAGTCGAAAGGATTAACACTATTGGCAAAGTAGAACCCTAACGGTGATCTGGCGGACAGCATGCCACCCGATCCAATCATAAATGCCCTGCGCTGAAGCGGCCGCTCGCAATTGTTGAGGCCCCTTCGACATGGGCGAAATTTGCTGTAGCTTGGATGTCTTGTCCTTCTACACGAGAAGAGGATCTAGTAGCAAGTCCGCCAAACCGATTGCACATGAAGAATTGGGTACCAGAAGGACTTCTAGGTAAGTTACTTGTACGAGATGATATCTAAAATCAGATAAGCAACTCATGCTGAAGGTACCTAAACACAATCATTAGGTACTGACTCGCACACGGAAGGGTTTCAGACTGTTACTAGAGCTGCTGCTTCATATGTTGAAGGCTATCAGACATCTGCCTTGGGGATATATTCACATGCAGAGGGCATTAATACCACAACAGCCATTTCAGGAATCGCTGCACTTCTGAAGTGTCTTAAGTCAAGCGAACAGCCCAGGAAAGCATGCAGAAGGCTTTAACACACGAACTAATGGAATTGGATCACATACAGGAGGAAATTACACCAAGACAAATGGAGCATTCTCACATGATCTGCCACTATACCGGGATTAGAGCTAACGACGCCGACCAACTCGAATCTGATCGCCGCTACCATCGAAGGGTTCGAAGATAGCCACATCTTCTAATCAATCGCAAGGGTACTGTGTTATAAAGCGAATCTCCGCAAATGTTAATCAGATCCTCTTAAAATAATTACTGTATATGCAAAAAATCCTGTAGATCAAATGATCAACAGGATTTCGATGTTGTTGGTATGGTGCGCGTAGAGGGACTTGAACCCCCACGGTCGCCCGCTAGATCCTAAGTCTAGTGCGTCTGCCAATTCCGCCATACGCGCACGTGAGATAAAACTGGTGAGCCATGAAGGACTCGAACCTTCGACACCCTGATTAAAAGTCAGGTGCTCTACCAACTGAGCTAATGGCTCTCATTAGAGAGAAATAAATGGCTGGGGATCAAGGATTCGAACCTTGGAATGACGGAGTCAAAGTCCGTTGCCTTACCGCTTGGCTAATCCCCAATAAGAACATGGTGCCGTCGAGAGGACTTGAACCCCCAACCTACTGATTACAAGTCAGTTGCTCTACCAGTTGAGCTACAACGGCATA
>NZ_JBHTGZ010000016.1:42375-42853 GCF_042676425.1 Paenibacillus sp. GCM10027629
ATGGTGGAGGCTAACGGGATCGAACCGCTGACCCTCTGCTTGTAAGGCAGATGCTCTCCCAGCTGAGCTAAGCCTCCGAATTATTCATGGTGACCCGTAGGGGATTCGAACCCCTGTTACCTCCGTGAAAGGGAGGTGTCTTAACCCCTTGACCAACGGGCCTTGCTGCATTGATGCTTGTACATAGGTGCTACATGGAGCTCTCAACCGGGATCGAACCGGTGACCTCATCCTTACCATGGATGCACTCTACCTACTGAGCTATGAGAGCAAAAGTGGCTCCCCGAACAGGACTCGAACCTGTGACAACTCGATTAACAGTCGAGTGCTCTACCAACTGAGCTATCAGGGAATAGAGTGTTCTAACGATATGTTGCAATCGTTAGAATAACTACACGCTTGGCATCGTCCTACTCTCCCAGGACCCTGCGGTCCAAGTACCATCGGCGCTAGAGGGCTTAACGGTCGTGTTCGGGAT
>NZ_JBHTGZ010000017.1:0-317057 GCF_042676425.1 Paenibacillus sp. GCM10027629
AATACTAATCGGTCGAGGGCTTATCCTAAAATTAAAACGCAAATTTATTTCGCATCCGGTTTTCAGAGATCAAACTCTGAACATAATCCGTTTGGTGTCGATAGCGGAGGGGTTCCACGCGTACCCATCCCGAACACGACCGTTAAGCCCTCTAGCGCCGATGGTACTTGGACCGCAGGGTCCTGGGAGAGTAGGACGATGCCAAGCGGATACCACTTTTGTGGTTTTTTTTTGCCCATCAGATGGTTCACATAACGAAAGTTAGACATGGCCCGTTGGTCAAGGGGTTAAGACACCTCCCTTTCACGGAGGTAACAGGGGTTCGAATCCCCTACGGGTCACCATGAAAATTATCGCGGGGTGGAGCAGTTCGGTAGCTCGTCGGGCTCATAACCCGAAGGTCACAGGTTCAAATCCTGTCCCCGCAACCAAATTATTACTGAGTTTATACTGTGGAGCTGTGGTGTAGAGGCCTAACATGCCTGCCTGTCACGCAGGAGACCGCGGGTTCGAATCCCGTCAGCTCCGCCATTTTTATTCTTGATCAACTTCATATGCGGACGTGGCTCAGCGGTAGAGCATCGCCTTGCCAAGGCGAGGGTCGCGGGTTCGATTCCCGTCGTCCGCTCCATTACAACTTTATATGCGCCCTTAGCTCAGCTGGATAGAGCGTTTGACTACGAATCAAAAGGCCAGGAGTTCGAATCTCTTAGGGCGCGCCATTTCTTTTTTGTCGGGATGTAGCTCAGCTTGGTAGAGCACCTGGTTTGGGACCAGGGGGTCGCATGTTCAAATCGTGTCATCCCGACCATTTATTTATAAGATAAAGCTTTAATGACATGAAATGTCGTTAGAGCTTTTTTTGTTATCGCAGCTAACGAATTGTATGATGCTTATCAAAGGATAAAAAGGAATTTTTGCTGCTAACGAATCCTAGACACCCTATTAGACGATGAATGGGCCATTTTGCACGTCATTCCCTTTAATAAGGTTATAGAGATTCGTTACAACCAAATATCCCGATTTTTAAGACCATAAGGTTACTAGTGTTCGTTAGTTTTCGAAGCACCACTCCGCCTACGACCTGCCACCAGCCTAAATCATTACCTAACATCATCCAAGCTTGCAGCTCCGCTCTAACACAGAGAAGGCTGCAAGTTTTTTTCGTTATCCTCAACGTTATTTCTTATGAAAAACTTTACCTTTTCTTTCTTTTCTCTTAGTTTCCGTTCTTTATACTATCGATACGAACAAGAAAAAGAATGGGAGAGATGGAAATGAAGCGAGTGAAGATAGCGGTTTTATTTGGCGGCATGTCCACAGAACATCAGGTGTCATTACAATCTGCAGCGGCAGTGATTGAACATATACCGCACGACATATATGAAGTGATGTGTATCGGCATTACAGAGGAGGGCAAATGGCTTCATTATATCGGTGGTATCGATCGGATTCGGGATGGCAGCTGGCATCAACATACGACATGTCGTCCGGCTAGCATTCTCGTTGATCCGACCCGGCCAGGGATTCTGTTATTAGACGATAACGGGCAATATGAACATGTTCATGTCGATTGCGTGTTCCCTGTCTTACATGGCAAGAACGGCGAAGACGGTACAGTTCAAGGCTTACTACAATTATCAGGGATCCCCTATGTAGGGTGTGACACGACGTCATCTGCGGTCTCGATGGACAAGGCATTCACGCAAGATCTCGTCAAGAGTGCGGGAATCGTTACGACAGAGTATCTGTATGTCACGCAAGCAACATATGATGCGAAGCGTATCGATAAGCACATCCATGAGAACTTCGGTTACCCGGTATTCGTGAAGCCTTCGAGCTCCGGTTCTTCAGTTGGCATAACGAAGGTGCGTGATGCAGAAGCACTGGATCGGGCGGTTCAATATGCATTTACGTTTGATCGTAAAGTCATTATCGAGAAGGAAGTTCGAGGAATTGAAGTGGGCTGTGCGGTCTATGGCAATGAGGAATTGTCCACGGGTGTGATTGGGGAGATTGAGCCTAGTCGCGATTTCCTGGATTACGACGATAAGTATCTGCTTGGAGAGATCAAGCAGCATGTACCCGCTAGAGTTCAATCGGAAGTGCTCGAAGCGGTGAAACAGCGTGGTATGGAAGTATACCGCGTCTTAGGCTGCAGAGGACTAGCACGTGTAGATTTCTTTATCACGCCAGCAGGCGAAATTATATTTAATGAGATTAATACAATGCCGGGGTTCACTGCATCTAGTCGTTACCCTGCCATGATCGCAGCTGCAGGCCTATCCTATAGCGAATTGATTGATCGGTTGATCGAACTGGCAAGGGAGTCGTAGGAAATGGCCAAGCAACGAGACCATGCACTTGATATCACCAAGCTTATCATGGCCTTTTTGGTAATTTGTATCCATACGGACCCGCTGGAATCGTATTCCGATACAGGTAATTTTATTCTAACGAGGGTGATCGCGCGGGTGGCGGTTCCCTTTTTCTTTATGACTGCGGGTTATTATTTTTTCTTGAAATCAAGATCGATGTCGCAATTCGTGCAGTATATGAAGAAGCTCGGAGTCACCTATGTGCTCTGGAGTGCCATTTACCTTCCGGTGAATATGTATGTCTGGATGAACGAAGGCTTTACGAAGGAATGGCTTCTGCACTATATCAAGCAAGTGATCTTCGTTGGTACCTATTATCATTTATGGTTCCTACCTGCGCTTATGTGCGCCATTGCCATCGTCTATTTCTTGCAGCAGAGGATGCAGCTTCGATGGATCGCAGCGATTTCAATCCTTCTTTATACGATAGGCTTGTTGGCTGATTCCTATTATGGACTAGCCGTGCAAGCTCCAGTGCTGAATGACATCGTTAACGGGTATCTGGCTGTATTTGAGTATAGCCGAAATGGGTTCTTTTTCGGTCTCCCTTTCGTTGCGCTGGGCGCCTTAATTTCCAAGGAATTACCACAATGGAAGCTGTCAGATGCACTCTGTGAGTTCGGTCTTCTCTTCGCATTCGGGTGGATGGTCTTCGAAGCAGCGTTGCTGCAAATCTTAGGATGGCCGCATCATGACAGTATGTATCTCATGCTCGTCCCAGTGGTAAGTTTGGGATTTATTTTCCTGCTGAGGCTCGATATTCGAGAAAAATCATTCTATCGATATGCTTCTGAGATCAGCATGGTATTGTATTTGATCCACCCTGCGGTGATCCTCGCCGTCAGGGTCCTATCTCTTCAGCTTCCGATTTTAAAAGCGAGTAGTCTTTTATATTTTTTCGTCATCTTCATCTTATCATTCGCCTTATCACATCTATGGGTCAGGAGGAAACGTTATGCTGCAAAGACGAGCTTGGGCTGAAATTAATCTAGATCATATCGCTTATAATCTGGAACAAATCCGGTCCATCCTCCCGGCGAAGACACAGATCATGGCTGTTGTGAAGGGGGATGCCTATGGGCATGGGGCAAGGCGAACCGCTCAATTGCTGACGGAATTAGGTGTGACGAGGTTCGCGGTATCCAATCTGGATGAAGCGATCTCCCTAAGGCAGTACGGCATTAGAGGGGAGATATTGATTCTTGGTGCTACGCCCCAGGAAGGATTCGAACAGCTGGCAGCCTACCAGATTACGCAGACGGTATTTTCACCAGAGTATGCTGAACAGCTGAATCAATACGGGCTGGATCACCAAATTCGGTTTCCGATTCATATTAAAATAGATACAGGCATGTACCGGATTGGTTTTGCTTATGAAGACATGGATGTGGTGAAGGACCTATTTGCGTATCCAGGGTTACATGTTCAAGGGGTGTTCACCCATTTCTCTGTCGCGGATCAGTTGAATCCTGAAGAGGAGGCCTATACGCGGATGCAAGCGGATCGCTTCGATTCGTGCTTGTACCAGCTGCGAGAGTATCCCGTAGGGTTGACCCATATCCAGAACAGTGCTGGGATCGTAAATTATCCGGATTTCCACTATGACTTGGTTCGTCCGGGAATGCTGCTATTTGGTGTTCCTTCTGGAGAAATGAGCCAAGACCTCCAGTTAAAGCCGGCGATGCAGCTCAAGGCCACCATTGCAATGGTGAAGTACGTTCCTAAGGGAGCTGAAATCGGGTATGGACGGAATTATGTAGCACAACGGGATATGAAGATTGCGACGATACCAATTGGCTATGCGGATGGGTATCCGCGAAGTGTATCCGGGAAAGGCTCACAAGTCCTTATTCATGGACAATATGCTGAGCAAATTGGCAAGGTGTGCATGGACCAGCTTATGGTGGATGTCACGGACATAGATGATGTCCGTCTTGGCGACGCGGTCGTTCTCGTGGGAGAGGATCAGGGAAATACAGTAATGCTATCCTCTCTAGCGGAATTAGCTGGAACGATCACCAATGAACTGGTCTGCAGCATTTCGGCGCGCGTTCCTCGCGTGCATGTTCAGCAGGGGTGACCTTGTCACTAGCAGTAAGGAATCATGAACCCACCGATCACAAGGTGGGTTTTTGCATGTTTATCATGGATCCATCGTTTTGAACAATTCCTTAGAAATTCTTAATCTTTTCTTTCTGTTCTCTTAGAATCCGCTCTTTATACTAGCATTAATCTGTTAGATAGGAGTGCATGAAAATGATTAAAACTAGACTGATCACAGGAATATCCGTCGTTTCTGCCATTTGTACCGTAATGTTCCTTAAACATATCGTTGAACCTACTATAGAAGCACAAGCCGCATTGCTAATCAATGCGAAGACAGGTGAAGTTCTGTATGAGAAAAATGCGGACATGTCGCTCCCAGCAGCGAGCATGTCGAAGATGATGACGGAATATCTGGTACTTGAACAATTACATCAAGGGAAGATAAGTTGGAACGATGAGGTTCCGATCAGCTCTGATGCGGCGAGTACTGACGGGGTAAAAATTGATCTAAGGGTTGGAGATCGCGTGACCGTGCAGGATTTGTATGCTGCCATGTTAATTTCTTCAGCGAATAATGCGGCCGTTGCGTTAGCTGAGCATATTGCAGGGTCTGAGGTTAATTTTGCTGCACGAATGAATGAAAAAGGGCTTGAGCTGGGGCTAGAGAATTCTTATTTCATCAATGCAACGGGATTAACGGAAGGGGATCAAGCTTCCCAAATGACGGCCAAGGATCTTGGGAAGCTGGCCCAGGCATTGCTGCGCGATTACCCGGAGGTGCTCAAGACATCGAGCCTACCCGCGTACACATTAAAATTTAGCAGCGAGAAAGTTCAGAGCACCAATCACATGCTGTTGAAGCCGGAATTAACGGTCGAAGGAATGGATGGGTTGAAAACAGGCTATACGAATAAAGCAGGTTATTGCTTCACAGGGACAGCATCACGCGATGGGCGCCGGCTCATCTCGGTCGTCATGGGAACGAACGATTCGGATACGCGATTCGTAGAGACGCAGAAGTTAATGGCTTTGGGATTCGACTCCGTCTATATCCCAACTATTCGTTCCATACTAGTAAAAGTCAAAGCGATAAAGGAGCAATGGGTGTGAGTACAACCGTATTGATCGTCGATGACGACAAAGAAATTGCAGAGCTCATCGAAGTGTACCTTCGCAACGAAGGCTATACCATTCATAAAGCGCATGACGGCGTAGAGGCCATGAAGAAAATGGAGAGCGTGACGTTTCAGTTCTTAATCCTTGATATTATGATGCCCAAAATGGATGGGATGGAAGTGTGCAGACAGGTGCGCAAGAAGAGTAATATCCCGATCCTGATGCTCAGCGCGAAGGTGGAGGATATGGATAAAATTCTTGGTCTTATGACCGGTGCGGATGATTATATGATTAAGCCGTTCAATCCGCTCGAATTAACAGCGCGTGTGAAGGCGTTGCTGCGGCGAGCCAATTACCAACATTCCGCGCAGATTGAAGGCAGCGCGATTCAGATTCAGTCGCTCGAGATTAACAAGGAAAGTCATACGGTAAGCGTAGAAGGGAAGATTGTGAAGTTAACGTCGCTCGAGTTCGATATTCTGTATTTGCTCGCGAGCAATCCGGGCCGTGTGTTTAGTTCCGAAGAAATTTTTGAACGCGTGTGGGATGAATTAGGGGTAGGTTCGAACAAAACGGTGATGGTACATATCAGCAACCTTCGCGATAAGCTCGAAGCGGCTGCGCCTGGCGAGACATTCATTCAGACCGTATGGGGAGTAGGTTATAAAATTGAGAAGTAGTCCAATGGCCGTCCTACGGAATATGTCCATCTATAGAATACTGTTTTATGTAGTCAGTTCGTTGTTCTTTGCGGGTGCCCTATACTATTTCTTATACTATATCTATGATCATTTGGGTGTCTTTCAAGGTGTTGCGGATGTGTTCCTGCGCTTTGTTCCGAGGCGTTTTATTTTCATGCTTGTCCTCATTCTCCTCATCGGATTCTGTTTATTCCTATGTTACCGCCATGAGAAAAAAAGATATATTACGATGCGAATCCATCATATGATCGGGGAGATCCGTCATATCGCCGCAGGTCATTTTCATAAGCAGGTAGAAGTTGTGGATTCGTATGAGCTGGGTGATCTAGCCATGAGCATTAACAACATTGTCTTCCAAGCGCAGAAGTCTATGGAAGAAGAACGGATGGCTGAGAAAATCAAAAATGATCTCGTAACCAACGTCTCCCATGATTTGCGTACCCCTCTGACGTCGATTCTTGGTTATCTCAATTTAATTAACGGCGATAAATATCGGGATGAGGTGGAACTTCGATATTACACCCAAATTGTGCATGAGAAAGCAAAGCGTCTGCACGAACTAATCAATGATTTGTTCGAGTTTACGCGTATGCAGAATAAAGGGATGATCCTGAATAAAGAACCGATCAATTTGGCCGAAATGCTCGATCAACTGGTCGTTCAGTTCGATCCTCAGCTTAAGCAGGCAGGGATGGAATGCCGGCAGCAATATGAAGTGGTACATCCGATCGTCCCGGCCGATGGCCGGAAGCTTGTCCGTGTATTCGAGAATCTCATCTCCAATGCGCTGAATTACGGCAAAGAAGGCAAGTACGTAGACATCCTCCTGCGGGATACGGAACGATCAGTCATCGTCGAAATCACGAATTACGGCGAAGGGATTCCCGCGATTGATCTTCCTCATATTTTTGATCGATTCTATCGGGTGGAGAAGTCTAGGTCCGAGTATTCCGGGGGTTCAGGCCTTGGGCTTGCGATTGCCAAAAGTATTATGGATCTCCATGAAGGAGAGATCCACGTCAGTAGCGATTCCGAACGTACGACGTTTCAAGTCTGGCTTCCGAAATGATCCTAGCGTTGCGACGGGACGTAACCATACATGCGGCGATGGAGCCTCGTAAAATAGGTGGGATCCATTCCGACATAGGCCGCTGCTTGGCGAATCGTAATATCTGTGTGCTCATTTAATAAGGTTAATGCCGTCTGCATTCGAATATGCTGCAAATATTGCAAGGGCGTCTGACCCAGCTCATCGCGAAATAAGCGGGTGAGCTGTTTTTGTGAGTAGCCAACATGGGCTGCGAGCTGCGTCATCGTAATAGAACGGTTCAAGTGGTCATGTAGAAATCGCACGGCGCTCTCAACGGCAGATTCCCGATAGCGATTCAGTCTGCTGTGGAACATCGGCGTATCACCGACCTGGAACAATTGGTTCTGCCGTTTGATCTCCAGGAAGAGCGAGAATAATACCTCCGTCGTTAACCATGGATCTTCATGCGTGCCAGAACTTGCCCAGATACGCTCGATCAATGGGAAAATCGTGGCGATATCTGCTAGACGGGAATAGGTAGGTGACGCCCCGAACCCCCAGCTTGCCAGCATCCCTTCGCGTCGCTCTACGAAAGTCACATACCCCACATGCCAAGTTTCTCCCTTCAGGGATACATATTCATGCGGCAAGCCTTCCGGGATGTACAGACAAGAACCGGGATCAAGAATGTCCCATTTGTCCTGTCCGAGTCTACGGAAACGGCCAGAGCCTGAGAAGGTGAATAGAATTTGTTTGGCAGAGAATCCACTAAGCCGTGTAATCGGATTTTGAATGTCTGTGCCGACCGTGTAGACAGAAAAGGGGATATCGAATTCAATGTCCCGTCGCATATTGCTGCGTAAAGGCAGTGTTTGCATGGGATTCCTCCTTATAGGTTTATTGTTATGTCCATTTTGTACGATGTTTTGTCTGTTTTGGTTCCTATGAATTGATGGTACCTCACCTCTATAATAAGAGCAAATCGAATCGAAGGAGTACTCTTATGACATCGCTTACAAAATACTGGGAAAACCTTGAAGTATTGCAGATCAACCGACAGCCTGCCCGGGCTCATTATATCCCTTACCCCGATACAGCTGGCGCCAAGCAAGGAAAACGCGGACATTCCGCTTTCTATCAAACTTTGAATGGAAGCTGGAAATTTCAATATTATCGCAGCGTTCATGAAGTGAACGGTGCGTTCTATGCGACGGATGTTGATGTGAACGGGATGGATGATCTCATTGTCCCTTCTTGCTGGCAGACGAATGGCTACGATCAGATGCACTATACGAACGTAAATTATCCGATCCCATGTGATCCCCCCTTCGTACCGGATCAGAATCCGGCAGGGGTCTATGTACGGGATTTCCAATTGCCAACACAGTGGGAACAGAAGGAGACGTATGTTGTATTCGAGGGTGTCAACTCTTGCTTCTATCTGTGGGTGAACGGTACGTTCGTAGGTTACAGCCAAGGCAGCCGTATTCCAGCGGAGTTCGATCTAACGGAATACGTGAGACCGGGTCAGAACCGTATGACATTGCTCGTCTTGAAATGGTGTGACGGTACATACCTAGAGGATCAGGATGCATGGCGCTATTCAGGAATCTATCGGGATGTGTATCTATTGTCTCGAGAGAAGACACACATTCGCGATGTATTCGTGAATACGGATCTCACATCCGATTTCTCGCATGCCACACTTCGCATTGAAATGGAGACGACAGGAGACACCGCGGTCCGTGCGCATTTGCAGGATGCGAGCGGTGCACTTGTCGCTTCAGGCGAGTCGAATATGAACGGGCAAGGAACATTGGCACTGGAAGTAGCGCATCCGACGCTCTGGAACGCGGAACAGCCGTATCTCTATGAACTGTATCTCCAGGATGGAACGGAGACGATCCTCATTCGCGTTGGATTCCGTAACGTTGGAATTCGTGACGGCATCTTCATGGTCAATGGCAAGGCGATCAAGCTCAAAGGGGTGAATCGCCATGATTCGCATCCGAAGCTGGGACAGACCATTCCAATCAACCATATGATTCAAGATTTGAAGCTGATGAAGCAGCATAACGTGAATACGATTCGAACGTCGCATTATCCGAATGACCCACGATTCCTCGAGCTCTGTGATCAATATGGATTCTACGTCGTGGATGAAGCGGATCTTGAAGCCCATGGGGTGGGCGCCGTAGGCAAACCACATTGGTTGTCGGCTGACCCCGCATGGAGAGATGCATATGTGGATCGCGTTGTTCGCATGGTGGAGCGGGATAAGAACCATCCATCGATCATTATGTGGTCCCTCGGGAACGAATCCGGGTATGGCGTGAATCACGTCGCAATGGCAGAATGGGCGAAGGCAAGGGATGCATCGCGTCTCGTCCATTATGAAGGGGAGGCGCCATTCGGGGATCACCATACGAGTGTTGAATGCCTGGACGTGAAGAGCGTCATGTATCCTTCAATTCAGGATACGGAAGCGTATGCGCTCGATGAGACGAAGACAAAACCGTTCTTCCTCTGTGAATACTCGCACGCGATGGGCAACGGGCCGGGCGATTTGAAGGATTACTGGAACTTGATTTATCAATATCCGAAGCTGATGGGTGGCTGCGTCTGGGAATGGTGTGATCATGGAATTGCGGCAGTGACGCCGGATGGACAACCGTATTATGCTTATGGCGGTGATTTCGGAGATCGACCGAATGACGGCAACTTCTGCATCGATGGCTTGGTGACCCCAGATCGCAAGCCGCATACGGGGCTGCTAGAATTGAAGCAGGTTCTTGCGCCCGTATCGATTGGAGCCGTCGATGTAGCCAAAGGGATGCTGAAGATTACGAACCGGTATGATTTCATGGGCCTATCGCATCTTGCGCTGCATTGGAAAGTCGAACAAGAAGGCCGCGTCTTAGAGCAAGGCCAGATCTGGCAGTTGGAGGCTGCTCCGCAGACGACCGTTGACGTGCAGCTCCCTTACATGATGCCGGAGCATGCGGATCGCGGGACATATCTATCCGTGTCCGTCTGGCAGAACCAAGAGAATGCATGGGCGCCGATGGGCTATGAGGTGACCTTCGAATCCTTCGCGTTCAGCAATACGTCTGCTCCAGCTGAAATGCTGCCGGCGCATCAATCGGGTCCGATCACCGTCATCGAGGAAGAAGGACGCTTGTCCATCCGCGGCCTTCATTTCGAGCATGGCTTCGATCTTGAAGCTGGCGTAATACAGTCGATGAGCAAGCACGGCGTGAAGCTGCTATCGAAGCCTATGCAGTATAATCTCTGGAGAGCACCTATAGACAACGATCCGCGCCATGAATGGATCCGTGAAGGCTTCGATAAGGTGCAGATGAAGGTATACAGCAGCAAATGGGAACAACCAGAGCCAGCTCGGGTGACGGTACGCGTATCCTTCTCGCTAGGCGCTTATATTCGTATACCATTCCTCCATGGGGAAGCGCTGTGGACGGTAGAGGGTACAGGTGAAGTAACCGTGGCGGTGAAGGTGAAGGTTCGCGAAGAGCTTCCGTTCTTACCGCGCTTCGGACTAGAACTGACGATGCCAGCAGGCTCAGAAGAAGTCGAATACTTAGGTCATGGACCGCATGAGAGCTATATCGATAAGCGCCAGAGTGTTCGCAAAGGGAAATATCTGCTTACGGTGGATGACATGTATGAGGCCTATGTCATGCCACAAGAGCATGGATCACGTTACGGCACCGAATGGGCAGCGGTATCGAATGAACTGGGGATGGGGCTACATTTTGCCTCCGCAGAGCCGTTCTCCTTCAATGCCTCCCATTACACGCCAGCGGATCTGACAGCGGCGCGTCATACGTATGATCTTGTACGGCGCGAAGAGACGACGGTGCATCTGGATTATAAAGTAAGCGGTGTGGGATCAAGGTCTTGCGGGCCAGAACTGATGAAGCAATATCGACTTGATGAGAAGGAATTCACATGCGAGTTCGTCATTCGTCCGATTTTCAAGGAAGATGAGTAATCATAGAACAAGAATAAGGCACTCCTTCGGGCGTGCCTTTATTTTTCGATGCCACATGTTTTGTAGTATGATGAGCACAAGGCAGTTACATGGTTGTACATAGGCTGAGAAGAAAGAGGGTGGCTTCATGTGGTTTTATATGATCGCGATGGTCGTCATCTTGATCGATCAGGTCTCGAAAATTTGGATTCGGATGAACCTGGATATCGGAGATAGCTTGTTCTTCGGACGATGGGAGATCACGCATTATGAGAATAGCGGGATGGCATTTAGTTTATTCCAAGGTTACGCGTGGTTATTTGGGGTGATCGCCATCTTGTTCGTCATCGGCGTGTTCTATTATCGCAGCATGGGTGCCTGGAAAGGTCGATTGGCGGATATGATCGCTGGTTTCTTGGTCGGTGGTGCGGTTGGTAACGGGATTGATCGACTGGTGTTCGGGCAGGTCACGGATTTTATCATGTCTCGATCGGGGAGAGGCATTCTCAATCTAGCGGATTATGCAATCAATATCGGGATGATCCTGCTCGTCTTATATATGGCAGTGAGATTTGTGAAGAAGCGGGTATGTCACGCGCATTGAAGAATGATTCTCTTATCTTTATAGATTCCTTAGAAGTTCCTGTTACGATGTCTCTGCATGGTAAGAGAACGACGTAATAATGGATTTCGAAGGAGGAGAACATTCAACATGCAAGCAACGAAACGATTAACAGGTATCATGGCCTTGGGCCTGGCATTTTCACTATTACTATCGCCAGTGGGCGCCTCGGCGGCCGCGCAGAAGAATACGGGGTCGAAGGAGAATATCCAAGAGATTAAATCTTTGACGTCATCGGACTATAAAGATTTAGCGTTTCTGAAGCCGATCTTGAAGGATAAGACGGTCGTTAGCCTTGGCGAGAACTTCCACCGTGTCGCAGAATACAGCAGCATGAAGACAAGGTTGATCAAATATTTACACGAAGAGCTGGATTTTGACGTGATTGCATTTGAGTCGGGCCTTGGGGATTCCTTCATGACGTACGAGAATGCAGGAACATGGACATCGCAACAAATGATGGAGCGTTCCATTTTTCCCATCTGGCATTCCAAGGAAACGCTGAATTTATTCGATTACATCAAGAAGAAGCAGGGGACGAACGATCCCTTATATCTAGCAGGTTATGACATGCAGTTCACATCAGGGTACTTAACGCAATTTATTGCCGGTTGGATTGCCAAGGTAGACAAGGATCAGGGCGAGAATTATTTCAACTTCGAAATGCAAGCGATGACGGATTTCTATAAGGTGCTCAACCAATATGGCATGGACGATAGTCATCCGGAGGCGAAGGCAGAAATCAAGAAGGTGAAGGATGCGTACGAACCGAAATACAAGGCGTTGATCCAGTTCATCCAAGAGAACAAAGAACAACTTGCGGCGGACTACCCTGCGAACCCGCATATGGTGGATATCGCTGTCAAGACGTTGGAGGATCGGGTCAAATTCATCGAGATGGGGATGTACGATACGAAGGAAAGCTATGAATTCCGCGATCGGATCATGGCTGACAACGTGGAGTGGTTAATGAAGGTGATGTATCCCGGCAAAAAAGTAATTTTATGGGCGCATAACGATCATCTGGCGAAGAATACGTCCAAAATCGAAACGAAAGAACAAGGGAAATGGATCAGCAGCTTTACGAGTATGGGAGAATTGCTGCATAAGAAGCTGAAGGATAAGGTCTACGTGATGGGTCTGTACATGAACAGCGGTAAGGCAAGTACGATTACGACACAGAAGATCTTCGATATTCAGCCGATGCCGAAGGGGAGTCTGGAACAGCTGATGATGCAGAGCGGTTATAAGATTGCGTTTGCGGATCTATCCAAGCACAAGTCTCCGAACAAAAATAACGCTTGGATGTTCAAACCGATCTATGCAGCCGAGGATGGCATGACGTCCGAGATCATTATGCCGATGTCGATGCGCTTCATTCCGAAAGAGCAATATGACGGGATCATCGTCTTCGATAAAGTCAAAGAACCGACAACGAAGTTCTAACTCGGTTATACCTGAAAATTTAATTGTTCCCCCTGTCGTGAACACCGTGTGTTACGCTTCAGGGGGATTTTTGCCACGCAAGAAGGTACAATGAGGGGATATAGCTGCTAGATTGATAGACGAGAAAGGAAATCCAAGAGATGAGAGAAAAGATATTAATCGCCGATGATGAGCGAGAAATCGTCGAATTTATGCGCGATGCGCTGCAGGATGATGGGTATGAGGTATCGGTGGCTTATGATGGCAGGGAAGTGTTCGATCAACTGAGAGAGACGCCTGACTTGATCATTCTGGATATTATGATGCCGCATCTCGATGGGCTCGAAGTATGCCAAGCGATACGTGACCGGGTCTCGTGTCCGATTCTGTTCTTAAGCGCGCGCTCCAATGAAGCGGATCGGATCCAAGGACTCGCCGTCGGTGGCGATGACTATATCGTGAAGCCTTTTAGCATGCAAGAATTGAAGGCGAGAATAAGAGCGCATCTTCGCCGGGAGCAGCGGAGCCATCTTGATCATCAGCCGAAGCTACTGCACCAGGGCGATCTCACGATGGATCTGGACAGCCAGCAGGTATTCTACCAGAACCTCCCGATTCCGCTGACCAGCCGGGAGTTCGAATTGTTCCAGCTTCTATTCATGCATCCGAATCAAGTATTCTCGCGGGAACAAATCTATGAGAAGATCTGGGGATTCGATGCGGAGGGAGACGCAGCCACAATCACCGAACATATCAAAAATATCCGGGTGAAGTTGTCGTGCGCAGCACCGGAGAAGACCTTTGTTACGACGGTATGGGGGGTAGGATACAAATTCGAAAGGAAGTAAAGGCAAGTCGAAAACCGCTGCGCAGGCAGTTTATGGGCGCATTTACCCTCGTCCTTTTCTATAGCTTCATCGGCTCGATGCTGGTATGGGGCAGTACGCTTTATGTTCTGATTAATCAAACGGACAAGAGCATTCTACCAGCCAATTATTATGAGCAGCAAATTCCCAAGATTCTAGGTTATGTGGATCAGCAAAAAGACACCTTATTATCTCCTTCGATGCAGAATGCGCTGGAGCATGTTATTCCGACGAAAGGTATGCAGTACCAAATCGTGGATCTGAAGGGGCAAATCGTCTACGGCTGGAAGGGGCAGACCTTCGTCAATAGCCCGGAGAACGTGCTAAGCAAGCTGAACAAGAACGAGAAACAGGGCGGGAAATATATTAACTACCACCCGATTCTTGATTCGCAGAAAAAATTAAAGGGGATGCTGGTGCTGCGGTACAGTCTGAGTGTGTCCGCGAATAACCCTGGAAACGGGCTGCTCGTTACGCTTATTTTGAGCAGTTTGATCGCACCGTTCTTCTTCATCGTCTTGTTCTCTTTTATTTTCGCGAGAAAATTGGGCAAACGGCTCGAACCGTCGATCGCACGGATCATCGGGGGAGCTAGACGAATCCAGCAGAATGACCTGAATTTCTCCGTCGTAGGAGCGGGTGGGTCGAAGGAGCTGATCGAGCTCTCCGATGCCTTCGAAGAGATGCGGATCGCGCTGGAGCAATCCTTGAAGCGTGAGTGGAAGCTGGAGCAGGAGAGACGCGACATGATCTCTGCGATTGCCCATGATTTGCGGACACCGCTGACGATCATTCAAGGTCATGTAGATAATTTAATCGAGAGCGGTGCACGCCGTCCCGAACGGCTGGAGAAGTACTTGTTAACCATTCAGAACAGTACGCAGCGTGCGGACAAAATGCTGACGGAATTGCTGTTCCTGAATAAAATCGACACGCCTGATTTTGTCCTCCAGTATACGAGAGCGGATTTACTCGCCTTCTGTGAGCGGAAAAAAGATGAATATGCATTGTTATGCCGTGAGAAGGGGATTGCATTTGATTTCTCTTATGTGAATAGTCGATGCGACCAAGAACAGCAGTTTCTTCTGGATACATCACGGTTGGAACAAGTAATCGATAACGTGATAACCAATAGCTTACGATTTACGCCAGCGGAGGGAAGGATCGAGTGGACGGTCATCGTAGAAGAGACACAGATTACCTTTGACATGAAGGATACGGGGAATGGGTTCAGCGCTCTCGATTTACGGCGGATGTTCGATAAATTCTATTCAGGCGATCCATCTAGATCTCTGGACAAAGGCCATTCCGGGCTTGGATTGTATACAGCACAGCTGCTTATTGCGAAGCACGGAGGGCGTATCGAAGCAGGAAATCGTGTCGAAGGCGGTGCAAGGGTGATCATTACGGTGCCATGTGAAAAAGCCTGAAGAAACTCATCATACGAGTCTTCAGGCTTTTTGCTGCAATAATTCGATAAATTTATGGAACGCGCTTGTCTTGAAATGATCCCGTCGATAGATGAACTGTACGGTCACATTACGGTAATGATCGGGAAGGGGATGGACCTGCACCGAGCCTTCTATTTCCTTACGACGAATGACAGATCGAGGGACGATGGTTGTGCCGAGGCCTGCAGCTACGCCGCCGAGAATCGCCTCCAAGGTTCCGAATTCCATGATCTCGGGTACAGGAAGCCCTTCCTCCCGCAGCCAACTCTCCATCGTACCGCGATGATAACAACCCACGCTGAAGAATAACATGGGCTCCATCAGCACATCGCTAAGTTTGTTAGCGCCTGGCTCGGAGATGAGGACAAGCTCCTCGGGGAAAACCGGGATTTGTTCCAGCTCGGCATGGGGCAAGGGTCCGTTCACGAAGGCTCCATCCAGCTCATAGCGAAGGACCTTCTCGATCAGATCATTCGTATTCGAGCTAAGCAGCGATAGCTTTACATCCGGGTATTGCCTGCGGTAGTTCAGCATCAGAGAAGGCAAATGGACGGCGGCTGCCGTCGTAATGGAACCCAGCTTCAGCGAGCCTCTCGGAATATCGTTGTCTAACATTTGTTTATGTGCCAAATCGAGCAGCGATAGAATTTTGTCAGCGTGGCCCAGCAAGGTCTGGCCAGCTGTTGTTAAGATCATCCCGCGTTTGCTCCGATGGAATAAGGACGTATTTAATTCCTGTTCCAGCTGTTGAATGCGGGCGGTAACGTTCGACTGCACATAGCCGAGCGAACTGGCGGCTTTCGTAATCGTTCCTTCGCGTGCTACAGCTTGAAATATTCGCAAATCTCCGCTCTCCATCTGTTTAATCTCTCCTCATCCATCAGAAAAAGTGATTTTTAACATCTTTTATTTTCATTTTACATGATGGTTATTCGCTTGTAAAATCAAGAAAAATGATGGAACAGAAATGAGGAGCGTTGATGAATAAAGGAATGATTGCATGTTGTATTCTACTGACAACGGTGGTCGGCGGGTTGAATTATACGATGGCGAAGCTGGGTCTGCATATCGCTTCTCCCTTCCTTCTGCTCGCGATCCGGTTCTTGGGTTCGGGTCTGCTCCTGCTGCCCTTTGTCATTCGTCGAAAACATCCGGCGAGCGCGAAGCAATGGTTGCATGTCGCTGGGGTCAGTCTCTTTCAGACGATCTTGGTCATGACGTTCATTTATCTAAGTCTGCATACGATTTCCGCGAGCACATCGGCGATCTTATCGTCGACGAATCCGATCTGGACGATTTTGTTCGCGTTTCTCTTCTTTCGATCGCGTTATCGCGCGGTGCAGTGGGTGGGTGTCGTCATCGGATTTATGGGCGTCATCGTTACACAGAACTTCAACATGCAAATGAATGAAGGGACGATTTATGCGCTGCTCGCCGGGATGTTCTGGGGCTTCGGCACATTAGTAGCATCTCGATGGAGCAAAGCGATGGATACCTGGGTATTAACGGCCTATCAAATGCTGTTCGCAGGGATTGTACTCTTATTGGCTAGTCTGACCCTTGAACAGCCTTATCTGCACCTTGTGAGCAACGGTAACTCATGGGGGTTAACCCTGACCGTGCTGATCTGGATGATCTGCTTCAGCTCGATCTTTCAGTTCTTGCCCTGGTTCTACGTGCTCAAGCATTACAGCCCTTCGAAGGCAAGCACGTTTATGTTCCTTGTCCCACTGTTCGGTATACTGTCGGGAGCACTCATTCTAGGCGAGACTATTCATTGGTATGTCATTGCGGGAGGGCTCTGCACAGGGATCGGCATTACCTTGGTAAATCGCCCAGCCAAGCCGGTTCGGGATGCGTTGAAGTTAGGGAGTTCAGGCCAAGCCAAGGGGAAAATAAATGGGGTATATTGTTCCGTGCGTGAATGATGCTTATGTCCGAATCTTTGGGAAATTCTTTACACGTGAATCGAAACCATGTATATTTAATAAATCTAAAGACTTAAATTGCACATAGGGATGTTCGGAGGAGCCTGTCACCAACAGGCTCTTTTTGTGTGCATAAAATGGTAAATTATGTAAACCATAATGATGGATAGGGGGAAAAGAAAGACATGGAGCAACAAGCAATTTGGGCTATCGGTATTTTCCTAGTGATTTATGCACTTATTATTTCCGAGAAAATTCATCGTACGATCTTGGCGATGATTGGGGCCATCCTCATGATCACGCTCGGGATTGTGGACCAGGATACGGCGATCCATCATATTGATTTCAACACATTGGGGTTATTGGTGGGTATGATGATTATCGTCGGTATTACGTCGAAGACAGGGCTGTTCAAGTATATTGCACTCAAGGCGGCCAAAGTCTCCAAAGGGAAACCGAAACGAATTATGATCGCGCTCGCCGTGATTACGGCGGTGAGTTCCGCTTTCCTTGATAACGTCACAACCGTATTGCTCATGGTTCCTGTGACGCTTAGCATTACAAGACAACTCCGGATCAATCCGCTTCCATTCCTCATCACGCAGATTATTGCGTCGAACGTAGGGGGGACGGCTACGCTCATCGGGGATCCACCGAATATCATGATCGGGAGTGCGGTGAAGGAGTTAACGTTCGTCTCGTTTATCAGCAACTTAGCACCGATTGCCATCATCATTTTAGTTGCTTATCTGCCCATCTTTCTATGGATGTTCGGGAAGAAGATTCAATCAACGCCTGAACTTCAGCAGCGCATTATGGAGATGGATGAACGAACCATGATTACGGACCGGAAGCTGCTCTATAAATGTCTGACGGTTCTTGGGTTGACGATTATTGGGTTCTTCCTGCATCAGCTGGTTCATCTGGAATCCGCGACGGTTGCCTTGGCCGGGGCGTTCTTGCTCCTCTTGATCACGGGTGAGCATATGCTCGAAGAAGCCTTGCAGCATGTGGAATGGACGACACTGTTCTTCTTCATCGGATTGTTCGTGCTTGTATCTGGCCTTGTCGAGACAGGGGTGATTGCGAAGTTAGCGGAGCAAGCGATTGAACTGACCGGAGGAGACCCGTTGATGACATCAATGCTCATCTTATGGTTAAGCGCCATCGCATCGGCCTTCCTCGATAATATCCCATTCGTCGCCACGATGATTCCGATGATTCAAGATATGGGGACAATGGGGATTACGAATCTGGAGCCGTTATGGTGGAGTCTAGCGCTCGGAGCTTGCCTCGGCGGGAATGGTACATTGGTCGGTGCTAGCGCCAATCTAATCGTGGCAGGGCTTGCAGGCAAAGAAGGTTATCCGATTTCATTCATGAAATATATGAAGATCGGCTTCCCGCTGATGATTTTATCGATTGTGCTATCGAGTATTTACTTATACGTCAGATATTTAATGTAGCGAAAGGACGGATTCGATATGTTAACCTATACGTACGATTCGAGCATCATTGAGATTCGTGAGAGTGCAAATGAACAGGATATGGAATTCCGCATTCGGGCCTTAGGCGGCGATGCGATTGATGCGGCGATCAGACGGGTTCAACAACGATTCGAGCAGAATGAGATATTGAGTGATGTGTATTCTTATGTGTACAAAAATCACGAGTACCAATTCATTGTGCGGCAGGACTTCTACGAGGAGTTTATACTGGCTCTGATGAGATATCGATTATTGCAGCGTGTACAATGGGACGAATAAGCAGACGACCGCTCCTTGGATCAAGGGAGCGGTCGTTTTCTGTATGCAGCTTAATCGATTCGTCGCAGGAAGACGCGAACTAAGCCTTGCAGGAGGATCAGATGCAGCAACAGCCCAATGACGAAGATGATCGTGGATCGAACGGGTTCGCCTGCGAGGTCTGTGAGCAGCGCTTTGGCTGGCCAGAATGTCGGTAGCCACGCGGCAGCGTACTGCCACGGGAGTGGAACGAACGAGACCACGACAGGTCCGGCGAATAACAGCCCGCACAGCTTGGAGAGTGCCAGCCCTTCCACTTTATTCGCAGCAAAGGCGGCGAGGAATAACGTAAGGCATGGCGCCTCAAGGGTAAGCAGAATCAGAGCGAATACACTGCCTAGTCCCTTGTCTGCGAGCCCGGAGAATAGATAGAAGGATGCCGTCAACGCAAATGCTAATAGGCTGGGCAGGAATAAGCGATAGATGAAGTAGCCTTGGCGGGCAAGCGGCGTTACGGCATAGTAACTGATCATGTTCTCATCGCGTTCATCGAGCATGAGCAGCCCTGTCATCGTACCGGGCAAGAGCGGAATCGTGACGACCAGGAATGACGCAATGAACTCGGTATAGTCTGCTAAGCGAAAGCCATAGTGCAGCTCAATCCACTCTGATAACGGGAGATAGCCAAATCGAGCGAATAAGATGACGGCAAGGGGGCCGAATAGACTGGCCATCAGCATCGGGTCCTTGAACGTCTGCCGGGTATCCTGAACGAGCAGCGGATAATAGTTCCTCATCGTCTATCCCTCCTTTCGCCTATTCTTAGCAAAATCCGGCGTTCGAAGGATCGCTGCGCCCAGAGGAAGGCGATCCCATTCCATACGATCAGAATGGCTAGGGCATAGACGATCTCCCGCCATGATAGCGGCCTGAGCGCCGATTGAAGCAGAAGAAGCGATCCGTGCGTCGGGAAGATCAAGTACAAGATCTCTCGGCCGATGCCGAAGAAATAGAGCAGCGGCAATGCAAATGGCAGGACATAGACTTGCGAGAGCAGGATAAACCCATTAATGGATCGAGCACGCGAGACGACGCCGATGGATAAGAAGGTGAAGAAGCTGGATGAGAGCAGAATACTTAGCGTGAATAGGATTGGTGACGCGGGTACACCGATCGAGAAGCCATGAATCGCCCATGCGGCGCTGGCCGATAAGATCGAGATGGACAGGGCTTTGGCAATCAAATATTCCTGCAGCCGCAGTGGGGTGGCGAAGAGATGGTGGTGTATGCCTTGATCCTTTTCCAGTAAAATGATGCCCCCAGCTAGAATCAAGCCGATTGCGCTTGGATCCGAGAAGGTGAGCAGAACCACGATGGATGCTTGGTTATCTGCAGGAACGAAATGCAGCAGCAGTAGGTAAAGAAGACAGACGAGAATGTATACCCCATAGAACCCGTGCCGCCATTGGAACCGAATATCATGTGCAAGTGCGTTGCCCCATCTCATACCAATGTTCTCCCAGTCACATCAATGAAGATCTGATCAAGTGTTGCTTCCAGGGAATGCAGCGTCTCAATGGGATGCTGTCGAATCAACTGTAGGAATCGTTCATTATTCCCTAGATTATGGGTCGGGAATTCCTCGATATGTTTCTCTTCTGAAGACGTGTATTCGAGCCGAACCCGCTGCTGCCCATGATGAAGCTTCAAAGCTCGCGGCGAATCAATGAGCGGAATTTGTCCATCCACGATAAAGGCGACCCGATCGCACAGTTCTTCGGCCGCATGCATGTTATGCGTCGTGATCAGCACCGTAGTCCCAGCAGCCTTCTGCTCTAGGATCAGGTCTTTCATGATCTTGGCATTGAGCGGATCGAGCCCCGAAGTCGGTTCATCAAGGAATAGGATATCGGGATGATGGAGAATGGAACGGCAGAAGTTCAGCCGCATTTTCATGCCTTTCGAGAATTGGGACACCTTCATATGGGCAGCCTGATCGAGTCCAACTTTACCCAGTAAATCCATCGGATCGTCTTTGGATGCTCGGTACAACGATTGGAACAGCTTCAGATTCTCAAGTGCTGTAAATTTACTGTAGAAATTCGGGAATTCGAAAGCGACGCCGATCCGCTCATAATAATCGGAACCTAGATGACGTATTTCCTGCCCTTGGATTCGCACGCTCCCTGTGTAGTTGCGCAGCGCGCCGATTAATATTTTCTGGGTTGTGCTCTTGCCTGCCCCGGAAGGCCCGAGGAATCCGAAAACTTCACCACGGGCAATCGAAAAATCGATCCCTTGCAGCGTCTTTTTACTGGTCCCCGGATAGCTGTATTCCAATTGTTCGACGTCAATCATCTTGTGATCCGTCCTTTCTTGCACATCTCGCAACCATGCCCTCCGCCAATACGTCCACGAGAAGCTCAATGGTGGGGGTATAGCTGTGCTCGCCGATTTCCTTCTTATGCAGGGATAAGAGAACAATCGCCCGGAACATGCTGACGATGAGTTCAGGCTCGACATCTGTTAGAATGCCGCTATCCTGCCATTTCTGAACGACGGGCATCATCGCATCTTGATCATCGCGATAGTTCTGCTCGAGCAGTTCATGCGGCAGCTTGCGGAGGAGGTATTCGAATTCTCCTTCAAGATACATTTGGCGAATAAGCGGGTTCTCACTCATCAGGCGAAATCCATCTAACATAAATTCGCGAATACTCTCTTTGGTTACCGCAGGATTCGAAGCGATCGATTGAAGCAGCTGTTCTCGAATCGAGGCTTCTTCCATCAGTAGAATTTCATAGCAGAGCTCTTCTTTGGATTTATAGAATAGATAAAAAGATCCCTGAGCAATCCCGGATGCCTTCGTTAAATCTTCAACACTTGTTTTTTTGAGACCTAAGGTTTGGAAGCTAGTTTGCCCTGCCTTGAGCAGCTTCTGTTGGATGAGTTCTTTCTCTTGATCATTGAATTTTTTAGGCATAGATGGAATTTCACCTCAAATCATGATTCTGTGAATAATTTTATTTTATATTCACAATAAGATTATAGGACGATTGGATGAAATTGTCAAGCGCACCAAAAAGACCAAAGAACTTCACGATCACGTGGGGTTCTTCGGTCTCTCTTTTGTTATTTCGTTCCGATTTGTACCTGGCGTCCTTCTGGTTGATGCGCAGGCTGTTTGCGTACAATCGTGCCTTCCTCCAAATGCAGCCATGTATCGAAATCACGCTCTCCAGCAGTCAATTGAATCACGCGCGCACCGGTTAGGAACGGCTGGTTTATATCGGCGTAGCGTGAAGTACGACCATAGCAAAGCCTTATGCCGTGTAGCGTCCCCCAGAAATCATTACCATGGTCATGACCAACGAATGTGCCCATGATATCACCCATCTCGATCATCGCGGCGAAGAAGCCCGTATTGATCCATGGCGCACAGATGTCTTTTTCCAGCTTCTGGCCGTAACATACCGAGAAGTCCCACACATCGTTGTACTCCGGAAGCGGGATGTGGAAGAAGCCGAGTGAAGGCAGCGGTTCGCCGCCATTCTGCGCCGTTAAGCGATACGATTCATTCGTGTACCAGTCGATCTGACTGCGGCGAATCCAATCGTAGAAGCCAAGGCGCGAATACTCGAGTGGCGAATAACTGCCGGAATCGAGAAAATACAGCGCTGCAGCAGGCTGCTGGGTATCATCGTGAATCGTCAGGACATAATTGCCTACGCCGTGCACATTCGGCGGATCTGGCTTGGCGTAACAATATTTATGTGTCAATTGCAGCGCATGGAGCTGCTCGCGCGTCACATTCGCGGCTTCGGAATCATGGTTGCCGAACACGGCTGCCCACGGAATCTCCATCTCCTCAGGAATGGCTGCAGCATTGCGAAAAGCTTGAGCGACATCCGCACATCCACCGCTTGCAATGACATCGCCGGTATAGACGACCAGATCAGGCTCCTCATCTTCCAATACCCGTCGCATCATGGCTTCCATCTTAAGCTCATCGTCTCCGCCATTGCAGAACTCGGTATCTGTGAATTGTACAATTTTGAAAGTCCCGTCCTCGCGGAACTTGAGTTGTTTGCGCATTACACTCGCTCCTCCACATTGGAATCCTGCTGAATATAGGAGGACAGTGTCTCGAGGAGCATCCGATAGGCCTCATCGAACACGAACAAATCGGTATTCACTTCCGTAAAGCTGGTCATGCAGGTGTTCAAGATTTCATCGGCCGCCTCGCGGTTATATGCCGCAAGCTGCTGGAGCAGCTCATAATCTTCAACACCCGATCGCATCGCTTCCAGTCGCATACTGAGCAGTGGTCCGTCTGCACCCGGATAGACAATATGGGTATCCCCTGCAGGGACGCGGCGCGAATGGACGCTCGGCGCGAGGAATGGACAAGTCAATTCATACGGGTCTTGGTCACCCAAATATTGATTGAAGCCCCAATGGAGATAGCCTGTTAGGCCATACTTGTAATTCCCCCAGTGCAGATAGCGAGTCTTCAAGAGATGCAGGTCCATGAAGCGGTTCAAATATTTGCCGCCTGGATTCCAGCAGGTGTAGAACCAGACGGTATCGCCTAGCTTCTGAACGCGTTCGAAATGTTCGCGGTGCTTATCAAAGCCCTCATTCGTCGGCACCCAAATATCCATGGAGCCTTCGATCGCCGGATAGATCATCGCTTCAATCAGCGGGACCCCTGGCATGAACTTGCGTACGATGCCAGACAATATCCGGAAATCCGCAGCGGATTCTTCGATCGGCTCATCCGCGATATGCTGAATGGTCAGACCCAACCAGCCATGCTCGCTTAGGAATTGATGCCATGCCGTCAAGAACTGCGCGAGGAAGGTGAATCCTTCGGTTCCCGTCGCGTCGATCTTGTTGTCATAGGACAAGACGAAATTCGGCGCATTCCAATCTGTCCGTCCGGCGACATGTCCGCCCTCGATGCCTGTAAATCCAAGCTCGAGGAACAGGTGGATCAACCGCTCAGCACGCGAGAAATCGAAGGTATACTGTCCATGTGCCGCTTGAATTTGAATGAATTCGATGCCTACGAGGAAGTGGGTTTGCTTGGCTCTGCGCATCGCTTCTCCGTATTTGCGAACCATCGCCCAGAAGGGTTCTGACCATAATTCGAGCTGATGCTTCTTCGCGATATTATGGATCGACATCCAATTCGTCGTCGAGAGTGTAGCCTGCTCTGGAACGCTCGCATGAACAACCTGAAGCGTCACGGGAATCGTGAGTACTTCATCGCCAATCCACAATTCGAAAACCCCAGAATAGTCCGCTGCTGTTAGCGATAGAGGAATGTCCCAACTGACATACAGCGCTTCCGTAGTTGACCGTGACGAGAACGCAGGACCAACAGGCTGCAGCGCATCATAGACGCGGAAAGGGGCGAGGCGAGTTGCGTAATCCGCAAGGGTGCCCACCGGTACCGTTGAGACATCCGGTCCTGTATTCTCGTTCACGAGGACATCGATCATTTGGTAGAGTTCCACATCGAGTCCAGCCTGAGACGACGGTCTATAGCTCCAACGAATCTCTGTCTCCGCAGGTACATGATTGATGAGAATCTGGCAGCTGGCACGGCTCCCGCGTGCAGCTATCAGAGAAATGCTGCGGGCTCCATCGCTGGATACTGCACTATCCGAGAATAGCCATTCGTTCGTACTAACGACTTGATAGATTAACATGGCAATTGGCCTCCTTTTATTGTTTTGATGAATATAGATTCGTGGCGCTTCGCTTCTTCTGTCAGTGTTTTTGAATTTCCTTAATATGGATTAAATCTATTTCGCCTATAGCATAATGAGTCGAGTAACCGCTGTCAATACAACAATCGATGGCCGTTACAACATGTCACTATTGTTGCAAAAGGAAGTCACCATTCTAGTGGTGAGCAGGTCTATCGGAGGATTACAATGACGGAGTAAACGATTGAGATGAGCGAAAGGGTGAGGTCATGAAAGCTGCAGAGACGGCTCCGTTACTGAACAAGTCAGCACACCAAGCGGTGGCTAAGAAGCAAGGTCATTTCATCAGAAGCCTGAAAAAATACAAATGGCTGCTGCTAATGACGCTCCCAGGGGTTGTGTATTTATTCATCAATAACTATATTCCGATGTATGGCGTCATTCTCGCGTTCAAGAACTTGAACTATGCGAAGGGCATCTGGGGAAGCGATTGGGTGGGACTCGATAACTTCAAATTCCTATTCAACTCGGACACGGCCTATGTCATTACGAGGAATACATTCCTGTATAACTTTGCCTTTATCATCTTAAATCTAGTTCTTGCATTATTCGTGGCATTGACGATTAACGAGATTAAAGATAAAGTCATCTCTCGCTTCTATCAAAGTACATTTCTACTGCCGCATATTATCTCGATGGTTGTGGTTGCGTATTTGGTGTACAGCTTCTTAAACGCAGAGAGCGGCCTCGTGAACAGACTTCTGGTTAAATGGTTCCACGTCGATCCAATCTCTTGGTACAGCGAGGCAGGCTACTGGCCGTATATCCTCATTATCGTGAATGCGTGGAAAAATGTGGGCTACCTATCGATTATCTATTTCGCATCGATCATCGGGATCGACAAGGAATTCTACGAAGCGGCTACGATTGACGGGGCGAGCAAATGGAAGCAGATGACTCGCATTACGCTGCCGCTCATTGCGCCGATCATCACGACGATGACATTGCTCTCGGTCAGCGGCATTCTCCGCTCCGATTTCGGACTTTTCTATCAAGTGCCGATGAATACCGGTGCGCTCATTCCAACGACGAATACGATCGATACGTTCGTGTATCGGGCGATGATTGGCTCGGGCGATATCGGGATGTCAGCGGCGGCAGGATTCTATCAATCGGCAGCGTGCTTTGTCTTAATCTTAGTTGCGAATGCAGCCGTTCGACGTGTGAATAAACAGGATGCACTATTCTAGGAGAAGGGACGGATCTATCTTGCAGCAGAAAAATATATTTAGCACCTCGATGATTCATCTGTTCTTCTGGCTCTTTACGATCGTATCGTTGATTCCTTTTGCCTTGATCTTTATGGTCTCCATTACAGATGAAGATTCGATTGCCATGAATGGCTATTCCTTATTTCCGAGTAAAATCAGCTTTGCCGCCTATACGTTCTTATTCAACGATTTCTCTGAGATCGCGAAGGCGTATGGGGTCACGATGATCACGACGGTGATTGGAACGGCCGTAAGCTTGCTGATTACAGCGCTATTCGCTTACCCGCTGTCCAGAGCGGGCCTGCCCTTTAGACGAACATTGTCCTTTTACATTTTCTTCACGATGTTATTTAGCGGTGGTATGGTACCTTGGTACATGACTTACGTGAATATGTTCGATATGAAGAATACATTGCTCTCGATGATTATTCCGAACCTCTTGTTAAGCGCATTTAATGTGCTGCTCATGCGAAGCTTCTTCGCGAATTCGATCCCGGAATCGGTGGTAGAGTCGGCAACGATTGATGGGGCCAGTGAGATTATGATTTTCTTCAAAATTGTCGTACCGCTATCGCTCCCAATCATGGCGACGATTGGTCTATTCAATACACTGTCGTATTGGAATGATTGGTATAATTGCATGCTCTTCATCGATAAGCCGGAGCTCTACAACATCCAATATCTCATGACGAAGACACTCACCAATATTCAATATCTGATTATGAAATCAAGCAGTTCGGCACAGGCCGGAGATTTGCTCGCTAAGATGCCGCGAGAGACGGTTCGAATGGCACTTGCCATCGTTGGGATCGCGCCCTTACTATTTGCATACCCGTTCTTCCAGAAATATTACATCAGCGGCATTACGAGTGGTGCTGTCAAAGGGTAAGACAGTTCACAACGAGTGCGCTGAAAGGAGGGGATGGTGCGCAGCAAGATAGCGCGCTATGGACAATTTTGCAGCAATAGGAAATGCGAATCGATTTCGAGACTTGCTATAGAAATGATCAGATGAGAGGGGATTCATAAGCTATGAAGAAATCTTGTAAAATCGCGATGTTAACGATGTTAGTCAGTATGATTGCACTCGCAGGCTGCGGTGCGAAGGGGACGGATGAGCAAGCAGCAGCAGGGGGCAAGGCGGAAGACGGGAAGTTAAAACCATATAAAATTACGCTCGTCTACCCAGGCACAGCGCAGAAGGATCTAGCGGTTGTACAAGAAGAGATGAGCAAATATTTGACGGAGAAAATCAATGCAACGATTGAACTGAAGCCGATTGAGTGGGGTTCATGGGACGATAAGACGAATTTGATGAAAATCTCCAATGAACCGTTCGACCTGATGTTCACAGCGAGCTGGTACTACTATCCTCGGGATGCTGCGAAAGGTCAGTATCTTGAACTGGATGACCTGATGAATCAATACGGTAAAGATATTCCGGACGTGCTTGGCCCGGATTTCATCAAAGGCTCGCGCATCGGCGGTAAATTGTACGCATTGCCGACCAAGAAAGAATTCGGACAAGGCTTCGGACTCTTGCTCAGCAAGAAGCTGGTCGATAAATATAAATTCGATATTAACGGGGTTAAATCGATTGAAGATGTAGAGAAAATGCTCGGCACAATCAAAGCGAATGAGCCAGGCGTAACACCGATCATTAGCCGTAAATTCACGAATGTCTGGGAAGCGGCTAACTACGACAATATTATTGCGCACATCGCTGTGGCACGCGGCAGCAAAGAGATCAAAGCGATCGATAAGCTGGAAGATCCCAAATATATCGATTTCTACAAACGGATGAATGTCTGGTATAAGAATGGATGGTTCGACAAAGATATTCTGACATCCGACACGGATCAAGCGATGAATATGATTAAAGCTGGTAAAGGATTCGCCGTTGCATCATCCCTCAAGCCTGGCAAAGATAAAGAGATGAGCCTCACGTCGGGGACTGAAGTTGTCCAAATGGAGACAGCCGATCCGTTCACAACAACAGGGGATGCACAAGGCGCGATGCTCGGCATTTCCCGTACTTCAGAAGATCCAGCAAGAGCGATGATGTTCTTGAACTTGCTCTATACAGATAAGAAGCTCCTGAATATGCTCGATTGGGGCGTTGAAGGCAAGCACTACGTGAAGAAGTCGGAGAATATAATTGACTTTCCAGAGGGCGTTAATGCTGATACACAAGCTTACCCAAGCCCTGGCGGCTGGATGTTCGGGAACCAATTCAACTCGTACCTATGGGCAAATGAAGATCCGCAGAAATGGGAGCAATTCCAGAAGCTCAATGACAGCGCGGAGCGGTCCATTATTCTAGGCTTTGCGTTCAATCAAGAACCGGTTAAAGCTGAAATGGCTGCGATCGAGAACGTCAATAAAGAGTTCGAGGCATCGCTCGGAACAGGTGCGGTAGATGCCGAGAAGACGATTGCGAAATGGAAAGAGAAACGCGATGCGGCTGGATTCGCCAAAGTGAAGGCAGAGGTCGACAAGCAGCTGCAGGAGTGGGCTGCCGCGCAAAAATAGGCATGAATTAACAATACAACAGGGAATCCTTCACGGGGCGCTTGCAAAAGTGAACCGAGAGGGATTCCTTATGTGCTATCATCACATTAGTATCGATTGCGTGTCTAATGATGAAGATCCATGACCGAAGCGGGAGGAAATCTATGAGTATACGCCATTCTCTTCGATTTAAGCTAATTATCGGATTTATGACCCTCGCGATTCCGCTGATGGTGCTGCTGCTCTATAACAATTTCTATGCATCCAACACGGTGAGAGAGCAGGTCGCTGAATCGAATAAGAATATGATTATTCTCTATTCGAATCAGATTCAGACGCTACTTAACCGTGAGGTGAATTTGCTCTATAACCTTGCGATTGAAGATCCGAATATTATCGCGCTGCCTCGGTCGATTCATGACCCGGATGAATATTTCCTCAATAAAGGACGTGTTCTGAATATCTTGAACCGTGACCATCGGTTCAATAGTGGCGTTGATTTTGAATTTATCTATACGATTCAGAACAAAGATTTCTTCAACACGGCGATGAAGGCGACCAGCTATGAGGAAATGGAAGCGCTGCAATCGACGTTAGGCAGCCTGCTGCAGGATGCGAAGCCAGACAGTCCATATTTTCGTGAATGGAAAGTCATCCCGGTTCTTCACGAATATGCATTGGTCCGTATTGTGGATACGGGGTCGGGTGTCTATCTAGGAGCCTGTGTACGATTACGAAACCTGATGATTCCGCTAGACTTCATTGGCCTCGGACAAGAGGGGTTCTCGGCATTCCTGACAGAACAAGGCGACATTATGACGAACAAAGAGGGCACTCAACAAGCCAAGCTAGATGCCTCGCTCCTTGCTGGGATGAATGACACCTATCAACGGTTCCGACTGCAGCAAGAGGATTATATCGTCGTCAGCAATCCAATCAAGGATACGGATATGATGTTAAGCGCCTTTATTCCGGAAGAGAAACTATTGCAGAAATTAACGAAGTTCCGCAGCTTTATTTTTATTATCCCGATTCTGGCTGGCTTCTTATTGATTATTTATTTGATCTATCTCAATGACATTATGCTGAAACCGATGAACAACCTCATCCGCGGGATGCGTAAGATCAAGCAAGGCGAGTGGTCCTTCCGCCTGCACAATCCGAAGACGAGAGAGTTCACGATTATTAATGATGCTTATAACGATATGGCTTCTGAAATTCAGGCGTTGAAGATTAACGTCTACGAGGAGCAAATTAAGGCGCATAAGGCAGAATTGAAGCATCTACAGCTCCAGATCAATCCGCATTTTCTGCTAAACTCGATCAACATCATCTACAACTTGGTTGAGATTAAGAATTACAAGCTGATTCAGGTCATGTGCGTGAATCTGGTGAAATATTTCCGATTCGCGACAAAGACGAATCAAGTCGTTGTGACGATTGCGGAGGAAATGGAGCATATGGAGAGCTATATCCGGATTCAGCAGCTGCGTTTCCCTGAGCGGGTTACGTATTCGTACCATATTGCGGAAGGACTGGATAGAGCCTGTATTCCGCCTCTGCTAATCCAACCTTTCATTGAGAATTCGATCAAATATGGGTTTGATTTTATGGATCGTCCGTTTCACATGGAGATTCGTATAGCTCGCTTAGCAGAGCCAGATTTATATGAAATCGTCATTGTGGATAATGGAAGCGGGTTTCCTGAAGAGGCGCTTGAATCGCTGCAGAATGGAAGTTACTTCACGCAGCCGCAGGATGAGCATCTCGGCATCTGGAATGTGCATCATCGATTGAAACATATTTTCGGGCAAGCGGCAGTGCTTGAATTCGCGAATGAGCCGGGTGCCGGCGCGAAAGTGAGGCTTGTACTTCCTTATCGCACGCTTACGCAGTTCAGTTCTTATGATAGTGGACCTTGGGAGGGGTAACGATGTATAGAGCGCTGATCGTGGATGATGAGATTTATGCTGTGCTGGGGATTAAGAGCGGTGTGAATTGGGAGGAGCTGCAAGTATCGGAAGTCCATGAAGCCTATAACATGCGGGAAGCGATGAAGGTATTCGAACGTACACCGATCGATATTCTCATCTGTGATATCGAGATGCCGAAGGGGACGGGTATTGAGCTGCTTGAATGGGTGAATGCACACTCGCCTGCGACCGAGACGGTGTTCTTGACAGCACATGCCGATTTCAGCTTCGTGAAGCGAGCGGTCCAGCTCGATAGCTTCGATTATTTGCTCAAGCCTGTGGAATATGAAGTGCTGCAGTCGACCTTGGCCAAGATGCTGCAATCGATTGAGCAGGAGAAGGAATTGCTGCAGCTGCGCGAACAATACAAGCCCTATTATGATCTCTGGACGAAGAAGAAGCCGCTCATTGCCGATAAATTCTGGAATGACGTACTCTCGAATCGCATTACCTGTACACCGACCAATGTGCAGAGTTTGCTCGAGGAGCATGATCTGACGTTCAAGCCGGATATTAAGATTTTACCTCTTCTTATTAGTGTTGAAGCATGGCAACGGGAGTTCAGTACAAGAGATGAAGAAATGATGGAGTATGCCATTCGGAAGGGGGCGTCCGAGCTGCTGCTGCATGAGGCGAATGGGGTTGTCATTCAGACACGTCAGGGCGTGAATGTCGTGATTCGTTATTTGGACGAGGGGCATAGCGGAAGTGCAGGGCTGTCCGAGGCGTGCCAGGAGTATATTCAGTCTTGTCAGCAGTACTTCAATTGTCAGATCTCTTGCTATATTGGGGAAGTCACTTCGTTATTTAACGTGAGCGAGATGTATCATGAATTGCTCGAGCTGGAATACAACAACTTGCACAAATCCAATCAAGTGTACTTCTTGCGCAACCGGGAGAAGACCGGCATGATGAAGCTGCCGCTCTTCACTGCTTGGACGATTCTGATCGAGCAGGGGAAGCGGGAAGAGATCGAGAAGGAGCTGGCGCGGTGTATTGCAGCGTTCCGGTCGGACGCAAGACTATCTGCGAGCGCACTGCAGGCATTCAATCATGGATTTCTTCAGATGATTCATTACATCCTGCACAAGAATGGGGTGTCTGCGCATGAACTGCTGCATGAGGGGCAGGGGCAATTGAACGGGGCCGCACCTCGAACACTGGATCAGATGCATGCTTGGGCATTGAAGCTCATCGGGCTGGTGTCCCATTCCTTGCATCAGAACGATTCAGTGATTGAACAAGTTCAACGTTACATCGCCGATCATCTGAGCGAAGTGATTACAAGAGAACAGCTCGCGGAGTATGTGCATCTGAATCCTGCGTATTTGTCCAGGCTATTCAAGCGTGAAGTGGGCGAATCGATCACGGATTACATTTTGAATGAAAGGATGAAGGTAGCAAAGGAATTAATCGCTACATCGTCGATGCCGATTTCGGATATTGCCAAATCGCTGGGATACAGCAATTTCTCCTATTTTGCGAAAATGTTCAAGAAGGTCTACCATGCGACACCGCAGCATTTCCGGCGCCAATTAGGTTGAAATGTGACTTCTTGAAATATACGATAATTTAATATTTGACTGTCTAAGATAAATTGTTGTAAAATGGAAATACGCTTAATTTCCGGATATGAGATCGGAAAGCGGGGGAACCAATTTTTAGGGGCGAATCAAGGATGTATTGTAGGGAACCATCTTTCCCGAGCCCGACAGCTAACCTCGTCAGCAGTGGATGGGTCAATCATAGACACTTTTTCCGCACCCCTGACCCGTTGAACCGGGTCTTTTTGCGTCTAATCGAGAGTGACCCGGTTGCCTGCAAGGACGAAGCACATGCTTACGCTTGCGGACTGCGGGTCATTTTTTATGTTGAAGAACGAGAGGAGGGACACAGCGTTACCATAAATCTGACTTTCAAGGAGGAACAACAATATGGCACAGCCGAAATATATCACGAATATCGATAAAATTGTGGAGATCCCGGAGCAAGAACGGGCGAAGTTGAAGCAAATAACGGAGAAGTTCGTATTTCGCGTGAATGATTATTACTTGAAGCTGATTGACTGGAACGACCCGAATGACCCGATTAAGAAATTGGTAATCCCGAATGAGGGAGAATTATCCGAATACGGTAGATGGGATGCGTCCGATGAGGACACGAATTACGTGGTTCCGGGTTGTCAGCATAAGTATAAGACGACGGCTCTGCTCATCGTATCCGAGGTATGTGGTGCGTACTGCAGGTACTGCTTCCGTAAACGTCTGTTCCGTAATGATGTAAAAGAAGCGATGTCGGATGTGAGTCCGGGCATCGAATATATTCGGCAGCATCCGGAGATTAACAATGTGCTCCTGACAGGCGGAGATAGCTTGATTCTGGCAACACCCAAATTGAAAATGATTATTGAGCAATTGCGAGACATTGAACATGTGAAGATTATTCGGCTCGGCTCCAAAATTCCCGTGTTCAACCCGATGCGCATCTATGAGGATGAGGAGCTGCTCGATACCATTCGGACATTCTCGAATAGTGATCGCCGGATCTATGTGATGGCCCATATCAATCATCCGCGTGAAATAACGCCTGAAGCAAGACGAGGGTTTGAGGCGTTACATCAAGCTGGAGCGATCGTCGTGAATCAGACCCCGATCCTTCGGGGCATTAATGATAACGCTGATGTCTTAGCGGAATTGCTCGATAAGTTGTCTTGGGCGGGGGTCACGCCATATTACTTCTTCGTTAACCGCCCTGTTGCGGGAAATCGGGATTTTGTCCTGCCGCTCGAACAGGTGTATCGCCTCGTTGAAGAAGCCAAAGCGAAGACATCCGGCCTCGGCAAAAGAATCCGACTATCGATGAGTCATACATCCGGTAAAATCGAAATTCTCGCGATTGAGAAAGGAAAAGCTTACTTGAAGTATCATCAATCGAGAGATGACCATTACGGTAAATTTATGATGCTGCCTTGTCCGAAGGATGCGTCATGGTTCGATGATCTGCCGGGGAATGAAGCATATTGGAAGAAGCCGAAGAAGAAGACAGATGCGATTGTCTCGGTGAATGAGCTGCCGCAATTCCCGCAGAAGGCAAGCCGTTCGGCGGCGTCGCAGCCAGCGATGAAGGCTGTGAATCAATAACATCATAACGGTAAAATAAAAGACGGGTGGCTTCTCAGAGTGATGCTGGGAAGCAGCCCGTCTTTTGTTAAGGTGCCAACCCTTTCATAATAAATTGGATCGTGGCTTCACGTTCCAGTGCGTCATCCCAATCTGATCCTTCTTGGGGCTCCAAGATGGAACGGAACAGTACATAGCCCAAGATAGAGAAGGCGCTAAGCCGCATAATGGTGAGGGAGGGGAGATCAATCAGCTTTCCTTCGCCTTGCAGCTTATGAATAATTCTCTCGAATCGTCCCTTCATCTCGTTGAAGACGAGCTGCTGCAGCTGCTTCTGGAGATCGGGGTGGAAGGGCAATTCCTGCACCACAATTTTGAACAAGCTGCGATTCTGCTGCAGGAAAGTAATGCGATTGTCGATCAGTGCCCGAAGGAGCTGATCGAAGCTATCGTAATCTCTGGAGAGGACATCTTTGAACTCTCTCAGAAGAAAGGGGGCAAGCAGCTTCACCATGGCCGGTGTGACGATCGAGAGCAGCAGGTCCTTCTTGGTCTTAAAGTGGCGGAATATCGTTCCCTCCGCGACGCCAGCCCGCTGGGCGATCTCGCTCGTTGAAGATGCCGCATAGCCTTTCTCCGCGAATATTTCAATCGCTGCTTCGAAGATTCGCACTTGCTTGGCGGTTCGTGGAGCGGTAGGATCGCCTTGCAAGAGCTCCTCCATCCATGGCTCCAGCGATTTGGTCATATAGGTCAACTCCTTGCTAGATTAGATCGCGCGCTGCTTCTTCAGCGCTGCGATATTGAGTAGTGCGAAGACGATCGAGAATCCAAGCAGGATATAGATATCGAGCTGAATGTCGCCAATACTTTCCCCGCGAATCATAATCCCTCGCATGGCATCAGCCCCGTAATAGAGCGGCATGATGTAACTCAGCTTCTGCAGCCAAGGCGCCATTGCATCCAGATTGAAGAGTCCGGAGAAGAACACTTGCGGGACGATGACGAGCGGAATGAACTGAATGATCTGGAACTCGCTGCTGGCAAAAGAGGAGAGCAGCGTGCCGAGTGTCAGTGCCGTCAAGGTGAGCAGCAGGTTGATTAGGAGCACGAGCCCAAAATTGCCGACCATATACATGCCGAGCACTTCAATGGCGAACCACGTGATAAGCGTGGCTTGCAGCAAGGTGAAGATGCCGAACCCTAATAGATATCCGCCGACGACTTCGGAGCGCCGGATCGGTGTAGCAAGCAGCCGTTCAAGCGTTCCTGTCGTGCGTTCGCGCAGGAAGGAGACGCCGGCGATCATGAATACGAAGAAGAAGGAGAAGAATCCGATCAGAACAGGTCCGAAGTAGTCGAAGGAGGACATGCCTTCTTTTCCATGCAAATAGGTAATGTTCGGTTGAATCGTCGGCGTATTCGCTTGCATCACCTTCTGAAGCCGAAGGAGAATCGCTTGATTCATCGAGGGGTCGCTGCCTTCGAGTATCAAGTCAGGCTTGCCGTCTGTAAGCGATAGGATCGCATCGAGATCTCTAGCTTCTAGGGCTTGCTTCGCTTCCGCTTGATTGGTATAGGTTGTAACATTCGCATCTGTGCTATTTAACCGCTCGATGACCGGGGCGGGAAGCTGGACAGTACCGATATTCGGTGTAATCGGTTGACCGTTGAAGATGAAGTTCAGCAGCGTTAAGATAAGCAGCGGTGCTAGGAAAATAAGCGCGAGTGTCCGCTTGTCGCGAAGGAACTGGCGAATGATTCGTAAGGCTAATGCACGTGTTCTCATGCGAGGACACCTCCCCCAAGGACAATGAACGCATCTTCGAGCGTCGTTGTACCGCTTCGTTCTTTGAGTGCTGCAGGGGAATCGACAGCGGTTAAGTGACCATCACGAATGAGGCCAATGCGATCGCATTTGTCTGCCTCATCCATGACATGTGTGGTGAGGATAATCGTCGTTCCCTGATCGCGCAAGGCGAGCAGCTCTTGCCAAATCGATTGCCGAAGCACGGGGTCAATACCGACTGTCGGTTCGTCCAGAATAAGCAATTCTGGTTCATGCAGGAGAGAGATCGCGAGTGATAGCCGTCGCTTCATGCCGCCGGAGTACGCTGCAACGGTCTTATCTTTATGATCGAGCAAATCGACGACACGCAGTACCGCATCGATCCGTTCGTTCCGTCTAGCCCCACTCAGTCCATAGAGGGATGCGAAAAATTGCAGATTCTGACGAGCAGTTAGCTCATTATACAGTGCATCCGATTGCGCCATGTAACCGATACGCTTCAAGAGGGAGAGCTTTGGGACTTTCTCGCCAAGGATATGAATTTCCCCGCTGTCGGAACGGTCCATGCCGGTCATTAACTTGATTAAGGTTGTCTTCCCGGAGCCGGATGGCCCGAGTAAGCCGAAAAGCTCGCCGCGCTCGACCTGAAGATGGATCGATTGCAGGACGGTTCGCCCGTGAAAAGAACGGGATATATCGCGAATTTCTAAGATGTTGGACAAGGAATTCACGCTCCTCATAAAAGTGAGTGATCACTCATTTTCAATACACCCCTATTATATGTTACTTCCTTCATCTTGAGAAGTGAGTAATCACTCATTTTAATTGTTCTATCGGATTACCTATTCGCATGACATCGCTAACGAATCGTACGGTTCTTATTCCTCGAGAAATGAGGCCTTATCTCATCTAACGAACTCCAGCATCGTTATTTCTAGAAAAAGCACCTCAAACTACCCAATTTAGGCCCAATAACGCTGCTGTGATTCGTTAGTTCGAAAAACAGCTCACTTTTTTGTAAATAAGCACACTACGATTCGTTAGCTATTGATTCTGTTCGTACCATTCTTGCAGCTTGAAGCGCTCGATTTGATCCCATAGCTGCTCCTGCTTCAGGATCTCGTATTGCCGTGGTCCAATTAGATCGAAATGCGGGAAGGCATCCCGTTGATGAATTCGCTCTGGTGGTAGTTTGTGCGTTATACACCATGCCCGCAATCGATCCATATCCGCACAGCCGACCTTCGTGATCGTCGTGATTCCAGGGAAGCGCGGCTCCACCCAATAATGGGTGATATACGCTATCTCACCACGCGAGACAGCATCTTTCCATTGCTCCAATTCTTTTCTTTTTATGCCAAATGCCATTGTTATCGCTTCTTTCCATTAGGCTCTATCTTCCACCATGTTACTTGAAGGCAGCAAAAATATCTCTGGATTTTTCGAAAAGCACTTGAACCCCTATCCCAATTCTGATAAATTATGATAACAATTTGTGGAAATAATAGATTACCACAGTTTAATAGAATCTTATCGTTACAAGGAGGGATCATGTGAAACGATTCATTCAATTATTGACCAACAGTTATAACACGCTTCGTTCGCAGCATCCCATCGTCAATTCATTGCTTGTCGGAACGGTCTTAGCGAGAGCAGCTTCATCCATGAGTATGCCGTTCCTGGCGATTTATTTATCGAAAACAACGTCCATGAGTGCTGTCATGATCGGACTCGTCATCGGCGCGGGGTCCTTAGCCGGCATGTTCGGCGGTTTTATTGGCGGCGCATTATCCGATCGATTCGGAAGACGGGTTATTATGATGGCCGCATTGTTTGGCTGGGTCTTCGCGTTCGTCGGTTTCTCCATCTTCAAGGCACCGGTTATTATTATGTTGTTAAATATGGTGAACGGATTATGCCGATCGTTCTATGAACCGGTCTCTCAGGCGTTGATGGCCGATTTGACACCGAAGGAACGACGGTTCCAGATGTTCTCGCTTCGCTATTTAGCTATTAATATTGGTGTTGCGGTGGGGCCTCTGCTGGGAGCCTATTTCGGTATGCGCAGCGGAACAACACCTTTTCTGATTACAGGATTTATTTATTTCATCTATGCGGTTGTATTATACGGGTTACTTATGGCTTTTGGTATTAAGCAGATTGAAGGAGACAAGAAACCGAAGGTCACGATTGCGGCAACATGGCATGTTATTAGGAAAGACGTTACGCTGAGATACTACTTGATCGGCGGAATTATTGGCGCAATTGGGTATTCCCAGATGACCGTTACGTTATCACAGTACGTGAATAATAGTGTTGCGAATGGGGTGACGCTGTTCGCGCTGCTCATGAGCGTGAATGCGATTGTTGTTGTCGCCTTCCAGCTTCCGCTGGCGAAGTGGGCGGAGAAACGCTCTCCTCTTGTTGCTATCACGGCGGGCAATATTCTCTTCGCGCTCGGCGATATCGGGTTCGCTTTCTCATGGAATGCCGTAACGTTCTTGCTGTCCATGGCCGTATTTACGCTAGGCGAAGTATTGAATTTCCCGTCTTCGAACCTACTCGTGGACGAATTGGCACCGGATGAGATGCGAGGGGCTTATTATGGGGCACAATCGTTTAATAGTCTTGGATTTTTCCTTGGACCATGGGTGGGCGGGATGCTGCTCATGTATTTCGGCGGTGCAACCTTGTTTACGGTCATGGCGGTGATTACGGTCATGAGCACATCCTTCTATCGCTTCGGAATGCGAAAGTTTGAGAGAAGCTGAAACATCGTAAAGGGCTGCCGCAAGCCATTCTAGAAAATGACTTGCGGCAGCCCTTGTTGTGTCTTAATACGAATTTACTAGTCTCCAGATAGCCCTCCTATAATTACTAGGAATATAAAGTTCTGCTACGCTGCTATCGAAAGGCTTACGGGACAAGGGCTTCAGAATTTATTTGTGTCTGTCAGAGGTGTATGCTACAATCGAAATTAACGAATAATGAACGGAGGGTTTCCTGTGAACAATATTTACGCAGTCAGATTACGTTTCAATGCTTTGTGCCGCTAACTGAATAGTGCTCAAAGACTCTGCGTGTGTGCAGAGCGAACGGGATTGGTCTGCCTTGTAACAGGGAATCAATTGTAACAACAATGGACAAATCAATAATCCTTACCCGAGGAGCAAATGTGCTGGTCGTGAACCAGGGATGTGCTTTTTTTTGTGCATATCCCGGGATTCTGCCCGGTTTCTTTGCTGAACTCCACCCGTTAGCGATGAACACAGGCGATGAGTCTGTGTTTTTTATTTTGTGTGAATAATGGAGGAATAAATATATGGAACAACTCATTCAAAGAGCAATTTTGGTCGGAGTCAATTTGAATCAACAAACAGATTTTGAATATTCCATGGAAGAGCTCGGGAACCTGGCCGAGGCTTGTGATGTCGAGGTTGTAGGCTTAGTCACTCAGAATTTGCAGAGGGTTACGTCTTCCCATTACATTGGTACAGGTAAAATCCAAGAAGTTATCGCGCACATGGAAGCGCATGAGGCCAATATGGTGATTTTCAATGATGAACTATCGCCATCGCAAATTCGGAATCTGGAAGCGGACCTGCAGTGCAAGGTCATTGACCGTACGATTCTCATTCTGGATATTTTCGCCCAGCGGGCCAAAACGAAGGAAGCGCAACTTCAGGTTGAAGTTGCACAATTGCAATATATGCTGCCGCGATTAGTTGGTCTGCGTGAATCACTTGGTCGGCAGGGCGGCGGCGGTGTCGGTACGAAGAATAAAGGTGCCGGGGAAACTAAGCTCGAGCTGGATCGCCGTCGGATCGAAGAGAAGATTAATGTACTTAATAAAGAATTGGAGGCACTCGTCGCACATCGCCAGACGCAGCGCAAGCAGCGGAAGAAGAACGATGTGCCGGTCGTCTCACTCGTAGGGTATACGAATGCAGGGAAATCGACGATTATGAATGCGCTCGTGGAGAGGTTTAATCCAACCGCCGCGAAACAGGTCTTTGAGAAGGATATGCTGTTCGCAACGTTGGAGACGTCGATTCGGAACATTCCGCTGCCGGATAATAAGTCGTTCCTGCTTACGGATACTGTCGGGTTCGTCAGCAAGCTACCGCATCATCTCGTCAAGGCGTTCCGATCGACCTTGGAGGAAGTGGCCGAGGCAGATCTGCTCATTCATGTCGTGGATAATTCGAACCCGAATCATGAGCAGCATATCGAGATCACGAACAATACGCTCAAGGACATCGGCGTGCAAGACATTACAACCATTTATGCGTATAACAAATCCGATCTGATTGACTTCCCGATTCCAAGCGTTCAAGAAGATCGTATATACCTTGCTGCCAAGCCGCGGATCGGGATTGATGAGCTGGTACAGGTGATTCGTCAGCATATTTTCAAAGACTACATCAAGTGCGAAATGATGATTCCTTATGATAAAGGAAATCTGGTGTCCTACTTCAATGAGCATGCGAATATTCAGGAGACCAGCTATGAGAACGAGGGGACGAAGTTAGTCCTAGAATGTCGTTCGGTGGATTACGAGCGTTACCAAGACTTCATTATTCGATAACGACGGGAGGAAAGCCAGAATGAGAGCATTGGTATTTGAGCAATTTGGCGGACCGGAGGTCCTTCACGATATGGAGATTCCAGATCCTGCTCTGGATCCAGGTACGATTGTCGTGCGGATGCGAGCTGTCGGTCTGAATTTCGCAGACGTCTATCGTAGACGCGGCAATTACCATTTGGCGGGGCAGCCGCCTTATATTCTCGGCTATGAGGGGGCAGGGATCGTGGAACGCGTCGCTGACGATGTTCACGGGATTCAGCCCGGTGACCGTATCGCGTTCGCTGATGTGCCTTATGCCAATGCGGAGCTGGTTCAAGTTCCTGTCGACAAAGTCATTCCGCTGCCTTCGGACATTTCCTTCGAGCAAGCGGCATCGGTACTGTTGCAAGGGATGACAGCACATTACCTCGTGAACGACAGCTATGCGGTACAACCTGGTGATGACATGCTCGTCCATGCCGCAGCAGGCGGTGTGGGGCAGCTCCTCATCCAACTGGGCGTTAGCAAAGGGGCACGCATACTGGGGCTCACCTCCTCGGCTGCCAAACGAGAGGTCGCGCTTCGAGCAGGGGCAGATGAGGTGCTCCTGTATGACATTGATTGGGTGAATGGTGCTATCCGTTGGTCGCAAGGGGAGAAGGGCGTTCGCGTAGCTTACGACTCCGTCGGTTCCACTTTAATGGATAGCTTCGCAGCAGTACAGATAAAAGGGAATATCGTCTTCTATGGGATGGCTGGAGGAGATCCGGCACCCGTTGATCCTCGGATGCTGATGGATACTTCGAAGACCTTAACAGGCGGAGACTTATGGAATCATGTGACGTCGCGCGCAGATCGTATTAGGCGTGCGAACGCACTATTCGAAGAAATTCGTAGCGGTCGACTGCATCTTGAAGCGCCGAAGCGATTTGCATTATCCGAAGGCGCGGAAGCGCATCGATTATTAGAGAGTCGCATGAGTACGGGGAAAATATTATTGATACCGTAGACGTGTTGAACGTGCAGCGGGCACGGGCTGGGAGTGGGTAACTCTCTTGGCCCGTGCTTTTTTTTCGGCTATACGAGGAAGCTGCAGCCGCAAGAGGCACGTACGATCAACACGCATGTGGTACGTTATCCTTCGGACCATGCGGCGATGATGGTGGAATTTGAGATTCAGTAGCGGGTTCGATGTGCTCGAGGAGGTACTAACCTGTGATTAGCGACTCTAGTTTAGATTGGGGCACAGTTCGTGGCTCGGCTATGTTGGATTTCATCCACTGTAGCAGCTGAGTTTCCGCCTTTTGGCGAGCTATAGTGGAATCCTGCAGGATAGAGGGCTAGAATCGTCACTTATAGTCGGAATCAATGCGAAGTTGCTGCAAATATCCACGATAGCTTACTAACTATGGTATTTAGTGTACAAGTTACTGCGAGAATCCATGATAGCTGTTGGATGAGTGAGCGACAGGCAGAATACCATGTTTTGGTTCCCATCTTTTTGCAATCTTTATAAAAATGACAAACAATTTTCATATAATTCTTGGAACTTTTGCAGGGTGTACTGCGTCAAACTTCTTAGACCATGTTTCGACATGTCGTTTTGAAATGTGATTGGGAGGATGAAAATGTGAGAAAGTTATTGTCTGCAATACTAGCTGGTGCGCTAGTTGTTACGTTCACGCCACAGGCAAACGTCAAAGCGGCACCTACGAATTCAATTAGCATTTATATCGATGGGAATCAGTTGTATACAGATCAGCCGCCAGTCTCGATCGGGGGAAGAACGCTGCTGCCGCTACGGGCGATCTTTGAAGGTTTGAATGCAAGTGTCGATTGGAATGAGCGGACCAAAGTGGTTACGGCAAAACGGGATGACACAACAGTCGTTCTGAAGTTAGGATCCAAAACGGCGACGGTCAATGGGGAGTCGGTAGCGCTGGATGTTCCCGCACAGAGCATCAAGAACCGTACAATGATCCCTGTTCGGTTCGTCAGTGAAGCGATGGGGGAAGAAGTGGATTGGAACCCTTCGTCCAAAGCAGTATACATCAAGACATCTTCAGGCGGCGTAACGTCTGTACCGAATGTCAATGCACGTATTACCGGGCAGAACGGTGACGGACGCGATATCGAGGTGATCTTCTCCAAGGCACCAAAAGAATCGAACGTCGATCATTATCGCGTAATGCTCGTGAAGGCTGAAAAATCAGGATATTTCACGACATCGACAGCACAGTCCGTATCTTCGAGAAACTATACGACGGTACTCGGTATTGGCGGGGATCAATATATCTCGCTAACATCGCAAACAAGGGATGTGGACGGCGATTTGATTCGTGCGAACCAATCGTACGTTGCTTATGTTCTAACAGCTAGCAAGAGCAATCAATTCGCGCTCTCCAGCGGCTCTCAGAAGATTACGGTAACGGCAAGCACGCCGGTATCGGCCGTGACGAACGTGAAAGCAAGCGACGTGAGCGACTATGGTGATGGACGCGATCTATACGTTAGCTTCACGAAGCCTGACAACGAGACGAACATTGCGAACTATCGCATCCTTGTTGTGAAGACGAAAGACGCGTACAAATTCGACCTTACGGCAGCGAATGCTATGTCCTCGCAGAACTCGACCCTTGTCAACAAATCAGGGAAGAATGTAACGACGACACTGAGTTCCTCAGCGCGTGATACGTCTGGCGAATATATTAAAGACGGTGTGGCTTATACCGTGTTCGTGCTTGCGGAGGGCAACAATTCGAAGAATACGAACCGATTGTCTGCCGCATCAACTTCGATCACGTTAGGCAGTACTGTTGGTGCACCTGTCATTACTAGCGTTGCAGATGTGAACAACTATAATGACGGACGCGACTTGCAAGTGAGCTTCAACAAATCATCGAATGAATCGAAAATCAGCCATTATCGCATTTTTGTAGTGCGTGTAAGAGATGGATTGAACTTCTCGCAATCCGATGCCAATGCCGTCGCTTCCGGTAGATACTATGACGTTGCGAAGACGGGCTACAATATCGTAACGACACTGCCATCGAATGCAAGAGAGGTTAATGGCTCCTCTATTGGAAATGGTGAAGACTATCGCGTCTACGTGATGGCGATTGCAAGCGATAAGAACGCCTATAACAATGCGCTATCTTCCTCGTCATCGACGATTCGATTATCGAATAACGTGGGCGCAGGCGCGACGAATGTTAGTGTGAGCGATGTCAGCGACAATAATGACGGTCGCGACATGCTCGTATCATTCACGCGTGCTGCGGATGAATCGTATATCAACCACTACCGGATCATGGTCGTCAAATCTTCGGATGCGAGCCGATTCAGCGTATCCGACGCGAACCGAGTTTCTAGCTCCAATTACACATATGTCAGTAAGACGGGCCGCAACATCAGCATGAACTTGGCCGCCAATGCGCGCGACGTGGATGGCGCGGCGATCCGCAACGGCGTGAATTATCAAGTCTTCGTCTTGTCGGTAAGCAACAGCAACAATAGCGGGGACAATGTATTATCCAATGCATCTTCGACGATTCGATTAGCAGATAATTACAACATTAGCGCACCGACGTATGTCGTAGGTACGGATGTGGCGGATTACAATGATGGCCGCGACTTACAAGTTGCGTTCAATCGTTCGAACGATGAATCCAATATCGACCATTACCGTGTCATGGTCGTGAAGTCCGGCAATGCGTCGAACTTTACGTTGTCTCGTGCAAGCTCCATTTCGAGTTCGAACTACAAGTACGTAAGCAAAACGGGCAGCAATCTTAGCTTGACACTTGATAGTAATTCAAGAGATGTGGATGGTGCAGCCATCCGTAATGGCGTTAGCTACCAGATCTTTGTTCTAGCTGTGGGCCGAGGCAACTACACTGGCAGCTACGCGTTGTCTTCACTTTCAAATACAACGGGCATTACGCTTGCAACGAACGTAACGATTGACGGCGCATCGAAAGTGACAGGCAATGTCGTGAACAATCAAAGCGGCGGCAGCGATATTGAGGTTACGTTCACGAAATCGTCTAATGAGACAAACGTGGCGGAGTATCGCATTATGTTCGTTCCGAAAGATCAGGTGAACAGCTTCAATCTATCGGTAGCCAATGGTGTGAACGCAACGAATTATACAGGAGTTGCGAAACAGAACTCAACCATCATTAAACAATCGATTTCCGATCAAGTCCGAGATGTATATGGCAAGCAGTTGATCAAAGGGGCTACTTACCGCGTATATGTTCTTACGGTAGCGGATAGCAGATCTGGCGCGAGTAATGTACTCTCCATGCCTTCCAGCGAGTTCACGCTGATCGATCAATCGGTTCCGGCTGCAGGTAATGTAAAGAGTAACGTAGAAGCGGACGGTCAGACGGTTAAAGTCACTTTTGATCGTGCAGCAAATGAAAGTAATATTTCGTCTTACGCAGTGATGTTAGTTCCTAGATCGAAAATCAGCAATTGGAACTTAGCGGAAGCCATCGGGGTCGTTTCTAGCAATTATAAAAAAGTGGAGACAGGCGGGAATATGGCAATTTTCACGATGGCGGATACCGATGCCTACGGCAAAAAACTTGATTATAACGTCGAGTACCAAGCTTATGTGTTGTCTGTAGCGAATGGAAGTGGTGCATCGCTCAACAGCCTATCCACTTCATCGAACGGGTTCACATTTAATAATTTATTCAATAATCCTGTAACACCACCAATAACGCAACCAGTAGAACCTCCTGCAGCTGCTACGAAATAAGTCTTATCTATAGCGAAAAGAGCCGAATCATCGGCTCTTTTTGTGTTTGTTATGATTTTCTACGAATCTCACAATTTATTCCTATTAAAGGGATTGGAATATAAGAAAATTCACGTTATAATCTTGATTGTAATGGAAGTGGTACGTTATACTTTGAACATAATAAAATTCGATCAATAAGGAGTACGATGATGGAAAAAGTATTGATTTTCGGACACAAAAACCCTGATACAGATACGATTTGCTCTGCAATTGCTTATGCAGACTTGAAGACGAAGCTTGGCGCGAACGTTGAGGCTATTCGTCTAGGTGAAGTGAACGGCGAGACAGCGTACGCGCTCCAGCATTTTCAGGTGGAAGCGCCGCGTCTTGTAGAGAATGTTGCGGATGAAGCGAAGGAAGTTATCCTCGTCGACCATAATGAGCGTCAACAAAGTGCGAACGACATTGAGAAGGTGCGTGTTATCGAAGTTATCGACCACCACCGTATCGCGAACTTCGAGACAAGCGGTCCGATTTACTACCGTGCTGAGCCGGTAGGATGCACAGCGACGATCTTGAACAAAATGTACAAAGAGAACGGTATTGTCATCGACAAGCAAATCGCAGGGTTGATGTTGTCTGCGATTATCTCGGACTCCTTGCTGTTCAAATCCCCGACTTGCACAGCGCAAGACGTAGCTGCAGCGCGTGAGCTTGCTGAAATCGCAGGTGTGGATGCAGACGCATATGGTCTTGAAATGTTGAAAGCTGGTGCAGACCTAAGCGACAAGACGATTGCGCAACTGATCTCTCTGGATGCGAAAGAATTCCAAATGGGTAATGCAAAAGTCGAAATCGCGCAAGTGAATGCGGTTGATGTGAACGATGTTCTTAGTCGTCAAGTCGAGCTGGAAGCGGCGCTGAACACAATCATCGAGGACAAAGGATTGGACTTGTTCCTGCTTGTGGTAACAGACATCTTGAACAATGATTCCGTTGGTCTAGCCCTAGGCGCATCGGCACACATCGTGGAGAAAGCTTACAACGTAACGTTGTCGGACAACAAAGCAGTTCTAAAAGGTGTTGTATCTCGTAAGTCGCAGATCGTACCTGTATTGACAGATACATTCAATGCGCAATAATTAATTGTTTAATATTTGCAAAAATAAGCGGCCATTCCGGAGATAACTTCGAAAATGGGTCGCTTTTTTTGATGTGTCAGAGCATGTGCGATATATCGAGTTGGAAGGGGCTGCGAATGTTCGTCTTGGCGAATACAAGACGCAGAATGGGCAAGAGACGACATGGCATCGTGTGCTGCGGGTGGATAGCTTGCATAAGCTAACACCTGCGGACAAGAAGGTGCTATTAGATCTAACAAAGTAATATAAAAAAACAAGCCAGAGCGCATGTTGGGAGCGCTCTGGCTTGTTTTTATTTGTGGAGTTCCATTCTTCTCATGAGTAGGATGAATTCACGCTTGCAATAATTCGTAATTAAAGATATATTATTAATTAAATGATTGATTATTTAATTAACTAATTACAAATAAATCTATAGAGAGTGGGAATGAATTTGGCAAGACCAATCAATGAAGAAAAAAGACAGGAGCGGCGTAGTTGTATACTAAAAGAAGCCGTTGTCCTGTTTGCAGAAAATGGATATTCTAATACCACAACGGCTCTCATTGCGCAGCGTGTGGGAGTGACTGCTGGAACCATCTTTCAATATTTCCCAAGCAAAGAAGCCTTATTCTACGCCGCTGTCATTGAGCCGCTTGCTGATATTCAGGAGAAGTCGCTTGCTTGTCTAAAACAAGAGGGGACGCCGGGCGTATTGATTAAGAACATGGTAGAAGAACAATTCAATCATATCTATTGCTATACAAATGAATTGCGGCTTATTCAATATGTCTTAGGACAACGGATAAGATTTCCTGAACTTACACAGAAGGTCCTTGAAAGTACAAAAGTAATGACAGATACTATCGAATGCGTCTATGCCAAGGGACAGTTAATGGGAGAATTCAACAAAAATTTTTCACCAGCTATGATCTCTCGTGCCTATATCTCTTTCTTAAATGGGATAGGCTTAACTCTTGGAGAAAGTATTATTCATCACCCCGAGTGGGGAAATTTGAAGGAGCACGCCTTATATTTGTTCGCACCTACACAACATAAAAAAATGCGAGGTAATCTGAATGAGTGAAACATCATTACAACCAAATTTGACATTAAACGTTCGTTCGAAAAAACGGAGGAAAATTATATTGATCCTAGGGATCGTGCTATTGCTTGTGGTGGGTTTAGTATTTTTTATATCCTATAAAGTAATGGATACCTTGATGCACCATCCTAGAGACACGAATGTCAGCTACGACTTGAATATCGATAAAACTCCCTACGAAGAGGTTGAGTTCAAGAGCTTGAAAAATGATAATACGATTAGAGGTTCCTTCTTTCATGCAACTGGTCTTTCCAATAAGGCAAGTGATAAGACGATTATTGTCGTCCATGGATATACAAGCAATCGTTTAGTCAAAGGGCGGACCAAAAAGTTAGTAGAGCATTTCGTTCCGAAAGGCTATAATGTATTGGCATTTGACCTCAGTTCGCAAGGTAAATCCGATGGTAATATGATTACACTTGGCCTCAATGAAAAATATGATTTGCTTGGAGCTGTAAGCTATTTAAAATCCAGAGACCATGCTGGTGATAACATTGGAGTTATTGGCTTTTCAATGGGTGCTGCTACTACTTTGCTAGCCGCAAGTGAAAGTGAAGACATCAAAGCTGTAGTTGCAGATAGTCCTTTTCGTAATGCAGGTCTATTTCTGAGAGAGGGTTTGCCCTTCTTCTCAGGTTTACCTTCTTTTCCATTTAGTTATACATCGACATGGGTGGGTAAATGGGTCTTAAAGGTTGATCTTGATTCCGTATCTCCTATGGATGCAGTAAAGAAGATGAAAGACAAGCCAGTTATGCTGATTCATGGAACTGGAGATCAGCAAATTAGTTATAAAAATACAGAAGCAATTTGGGAGTCATTAAAAGACGACCCGTATGCAGAAGTATGGTACCCGCATAATACGGAGCATATCGATGCCATCAATCATTACCCCACTGAATATTTCCAAAAAGTAGATCGCTTTATGGATAAGTATATAGGAAAAGAGTAGAAACGACATGAAAGCCGGTGTTCCTTATAGTAGGGGGAAACTGGCTTTTCTGCTGTCACTTGATAAAATGATAGCGTCGAATGACGGCTTCATGACCGGAACACGAATCAAGGGGAACATCACGGATCAAGTCCGTTGATGTTCCCCTTGCTGTTATTGGTCCTCAATGCGCAGCGTGAAGAGGATCGCCGCTTCCAGTCTGCTTAGGGATTCAGTCGACAAGTCAGCCGTCCGAATGGTATTCGTGCTCGTTGCTTGCATGCCCCATACAGGCACCGCGTCATCTTTGTGGAAGGTACGTGGTTCAAACTCGCTGAGCAGTCCCAGCGCAGTGTATTTTTTATCCCATGGGATGGTAAAGGTCATTAGGCTGGATCCAGTCGCATGGGTGATTCCGACTTTCACCTTGATCATCTTTTCTTGTCCTTCGGATGCGTAGTAATCCGTATCCATTGATATCATGACTTCCATTTCGTTATCTTCTTCGTTCGGGCTAAAGAACAAATCCCCAATAGATCCGGAGGAGGCTGTTTTTTTTCCGTTTTTCCATAGATCGATATCTAGACTAGCATTAGGCCTTTTCCCCTCATAACGCAGTTTGAATGCGCCGGACATGGTGCCAAGAAATGGTTTCAATTTCGCAGCGTTACCGCTGAACATGTCGACAGGCGTTAATGTGATGGTGGTAGGCCCGTTTTTGCCAGAGTCTGATGCACAGCCTGTTAATATAAATATAATGATTAGAACACATGATATGTACCGCATATCCTCACCTCTATCCGTCATATTTTACCATTTCTAATCTATGTTTTCTATTTATTGTTTGACTTTGATCGCGCTTACCAATCTTCTCTCGCCATGCGATCGTATGTTTGCTATAATGAAGTACTCCGTTAGGAGAATACAATACACCATAGTAGAAACGCGGAGGATGGAATTATGCTTCAGAAAACACACAGCCTAGCCGGCGTGCTTGCCGCCGAAGGTGTTATGATTTATTTTCAGCAGCCTCTCATCTCTTGGGAATCTGGTGCAGCGCTGCTGATCGGATGTCTCGCCGGGCCGCTAGCGGATATCGATAAGAAAGGGTCGACAATGGCCAAGGTTTTCTTGCCTTTATCTTATTTGCTGCAATTCCTCGGCGTGAAGCATCGAACCTTAACGCACTCGATTGTTGCACTCATTGCACTCGCTTTTCTCTTATCGCCCTTATCGAACTTTTTCTATTGGACCTGTCTCTTAGCGTATGCATCCCATCCCCTCATTGACTTGTTGAATGAACAGGGTGTAGCATTATTCTGGCCATGGAAGAGGAAATTCCGTATTCTGCCGAAGTTTATGGCGATCGATACGGGGTCTTTTGGCGAAAGTGTATTCTGTATGATCTTACTGGTTGCGGTCATTGTCATCCCGTTCGTATATTTGTTACCTAAGGGTATGCTATAACTGAATGAGGAGTCAGGAGGTTTAGGAGGTTGAAAAATGATTACAAATGAACAAATCAAAGCGTCGGAAGTGAAGTTGACCGGTGTGAATGGCGAGGATCTTGGAGTGGTGGCGACGGCCGAAGCGCTTCGGATGGCGAGAGAGCTGAAGGTCGATCTCGTCTGTCTCTCGTTAATGTCGAGCCCGCCGCCGTGTAAGCTCGTAGCGAAGAACGTACATAAGCAAGAGAAGAATCAGCAGAAGCAGCAAGAGCGCAAGGCGTCAGCCCCTGCCAAAGTCAAAGAAATTCGCGTGACGTCGGCGATCGAGGAGCATGACTACGACACGAAGAAGCGACAGGCGGAGCGCATTCTCAGCACCGGGAACAGTGTGCAGCTGACGGTACTCGTTGATCGCAAGCAGACGGACCCTGCGAAGCGGGTTGCAGAAGAGATGGTCCGCGACTTGTCTGAATCCGGCCAGTTAGAGCGGGGGATTCAAGTCAGCGGCAAGCAAGTGATTGCGATCATCAAGCCAAGAGCCTAAGAAGGAAGTGACAGCGATGAGTGGACAGTTACGCGCGAATATTCGCCCGGGTCTCGAAGTGGAAATCGTGTTGAAACAAGATCAGCGGACAGGTGCCTTGACAGCAGGGACGGTGAAGGACATTCTCACGAATTCCCCGCAGCATCCGCATGGGATTAAGGTGCGACTCACGAGCGGACAAGTTGGACGCGTGAAGAACATTATATCGAAGTAAGGCCAAGAGCATGGACCGAGAGGTCGATGCTCTTTTTATTTGACGTGTGAGCATAACCCATTTCCATTTGCGTGGTTATGCAGTGAAGGTGATCCTTCACTTTTTTTTGCCCCGATAGATAGAATTATTGTTGAACCTACCGCAAATTTGCGATAACATCAAAAAAGAAACAAACATAAACAACAAGAAACAACATAAATAAATTGTAATACCTGTTTTAATCAGAAATTCATGAATATTGAAGAACAAGCACGCTTATAGTGAAATAAGTCTCTGCATACGAGAGTCGCAGCACCCGATCCAGTTACCGCTCTGATTCCGGGATTCACGGAGTTGGGTTGTATAGATTTAATCCTAGCGATATGGGGAGAGGTGGAAGTATGAAGTCTTGGAGAGGCGTAAGGTTCTTCACAATTCTTGCACTTGCAGCGGCGCTAACGAGCATGACTTTACTGGCAGCTTGTTCATCAGACACGAAGACGGGGGATGATTCGGGTTCGAATGGAAACGGAGGCAAGACGCTAACGCTGCAAGAGCTGGTACCGCTCGCGCAGAAGGAAGGGAAGTTAGCCAGCGTAGGGATGCCGGACTCTTGGGCGAACTGGAAAGGGACATGGGACGACTTGCTCAGCAAATACAAAATTGAGCACACGGATACAGACATGTCCAGCGCGGAAGAGCTAGCCAAATTCGAGACGGAGAAAGGCAGTCCGCCCGATATTGGCGACGTTGGCATTGCCTTTGGTCCGGTCGCGGAAGAGAAAGGGTTAACGCTCAAATATAAAACGGAATTCTGGGATGAAGTCCCGGCATGGGCGAAGGATGATGACGGAGACTGGATGGTTGGGTATACCGGCACGATCTCGTTCCTCTGCAACAAGACCTTGGTCGACAAATGCCCGACGAGCTGGGCGGATCTGAAGGAAGGGAATTACAAAGTCGCACTTGGTGACGTCAGCAAAGCAGCCCAAGCACAGCATGTTGTGCTCGCCGCGGCGATGGCGTTCGGCGGGGATGTGACCAACCTGAAGCCTGGACTCGATTACTTCGCGGATTTAGCGTCGAAAGATCGGATCTCTAAGGTCGATGCAACCGTGCCGAACATCCAGAAAGGCGAGATCCAAGTGGTCACACTATGGGATTTCAACTCCTTAGGGTATCGGGATCAGATCGATCCGGCAAAATTTGAGATTCATATCCCGAAAGAAGGCAGCGTAACGAGCGGTTATGCTTCCGTCATTAACAAAAATGCGAAGAATCCGAACGCAGCGATGCTGGCACGGGCTTATATTTTCAGTGATGAGGGTCAGATCAATCTAGCCAAAGGGTATGCGCGCCCCATCCGTTCCAGCGTGAAGCTGCCGGATGATGTTGCCTCCAAATTGATTAGCAGCGATGAGTATGCGAATGCCAAACCGATCAGTGATTTCAAGGCTTGGGAGAAATCGATTAAGGAGCTGCCACAATTATGGCTAGAACAGGTCCAATCCAAAATAAAGTAATGCTGCTCGTCTGTATTCCGTTATTGATTTGGATTGTGGCTTTTGAATTGCTGCCCATTGCAGGCATGCTGGTGATGAGTTTTCAGGATGATAGCGGCCAAGGGTTCTCCCTTGGCCAATACATAAGAACTTTCACGAGCGATATTTATCTGCAGGCGATATGGAACAGCTTGAAGGTGGCGCTCATCTCGAGCATTGTCGGGATCATCATTGCCTTGGTATGCGGGTATGCCATTACCCGACTCTCCGAAGGGTTTCGCGATCGGATGCTGATGGCATCCAACATGATTACGAATTTCGTCGGTGTGCCGCTTGCCTTTGCATATATGATCATGCTCGGCAACAACGGAGCATTTACCCTGCTGTTTCAGAAGCTGGGGCTGGATTCACTCTCGAAGTTCGATCTCTATACCGAGAACGGGCTTCTCTTACTATACATCTACTACCAGATCCCGCTCGCGATTCTGCTCGTCTATCCGATCTTCCACGGGATTCGCGAGGAGTGGAAGGAAGCATCGGCGCTGCTCGGCGCATCCGCATGGCGGTTCTGGAGGCATATCGGGATCCCGACGATGCTCCCGAGCATTCTAGGGACATTCAGTATTCTGATTGCGAATGCGTTAGGGGCCTATGCGACAGCTTATGCCTTGACCGGCAGCAACTTCAATCTCCTGTCGATCCGGATCGCCGCGCTTGTATCGGGCGATATCTTCCCGAACTTCCAGCTTGGCAGCGCACTAGCGGTGATTCTCGCGATCATCATGCTGCTCGCGATGTTCCTCAATGAGTGGATGACACGGTATTCGAGGAGGAGAGGCTTATGAGGCGATCTTCGCAGCCGGCGGCTGCTCGCAGAAAGGGAGCAGGGCCGAGGATCATCATTGCGATCCTCTTACTCTATTTATTTCTTCCGATCGTCGCGACGCTGCTCTTCTCCATCGCGAAGGATTGGCAATCTAGCATTTTGCCTACGAGCTATACGCTATCGTGGTATGGGCATATTTTCAGCGATCCGAGATTTTTGTTCGCTATGCTGCGTACGCTGCTCGTTGGCGTGTTGACCGTATCCTTGGGGTTAGCGGTGATGGTGCCGGTGATTTTCGTCCTCGCCGTGTACTTTCCGAAGTGGGAGAAGCTGCTTCAGATTTCCGTGATGCTGCCGTTTGCATTTCCGCCTGTTGTGGCAGCGATTGGTCTGATTAAGCTTTATTCCGGCGGTCCAGTACCATTAACAGGTACGATCTGGATTCTGATTGCGGTCTACTTCATCCTCATCCAGCCGTTCATCTACCAGAGCGTGCGGAGCAGCCTGAGGACGATCCATGCGAAGGATTTGATGGAAGCGGCTGAAGTGCTCGGGTCAGGGAAGATGAATGCGTTCCTCCGAATTATTCTTCCGAATATATGGTCCGGCACGTTGGTCGCTTGCCTCTTATCCTTCTCGATGGTATTCGGCGAGTTCGTCATGGGTCGGATGCTTGTTGGCGGGGAGTTCGAGACGGTCCAACAGTATCTATATAATGCGATGAAGGTGTCTGGTCCATCGGCGAGCGCCGTGGTCGTAACGTACTTTTTGTTTATTTTCTTGATCTCAGGCATCGTGCTGAAGCTGGGCAAGCGGAAGCCAAAAGGCTATCTCGCACATCCGAAACCGGGGGGAGAGGATCAATGAGCTACATTCATATTGATACGGTGCGTAAGACGTATGAAGGACAGACCGTTCTGAGGGATATTGATTTTACGATCGAAGAGGGCGAGTTCCTCACGATGCTGGGTCCTTCTGGCTGCGGCAAAAGCACGCTGCTTCGCGCCATCGCGGGTCTGATCTCGATCGACTCGGGTTCGATCATTGTCGGTGGGCGGAATATCACACAGTTGTCGCCGAAGGAGCGGCAGGTCGGGATGGTATTCCAATCGTATGCGTTATTTCCGAATATGTCTGTCTTCGAGAACATTGCCTTCGGGCTCAAGATGGAGAAGATGACGAAGCGTGACTATACCCCTCTCGTGGAAGAGATGATTGCATTAATCGATTTGCGCGGCAAAGAAAATCAATACCCTGCGCAATTATCTGGCGGTCAGCAGCAGCGGGTCGCACTTGCCCGCGCACTCGTGAAGCGCCCGAAGGTGCTGCTGCTGGATGAACCGTTGAGCGCGCTCGATGCCAAAATTCGCAGGCATCTGCGGCACCAGATTCGCGACATCCAGCGGAAGCTGAAGATGACGACCATCTTCGTGACCCACGATCAGGAAGAGGCGCTTACGATCTCGGATCGGATTGTGGTGATGAATAACGGCATCATGGAACAGCAAGGAACGCCGGCAGAGATCTATACGGCGCCGGCAACGGAATTCGTCGCGAAGTTCATCGGCAGCTATAATGTCTGGCGCAAGGAGGAGCTCTCGAAGAGCCAGCTGGCACAGATGCCGCCCGGGGAGCTGTACGCCGTGCGGCCGGAATCGATTCGGATTGTTCCTACGGAGGAAGAAGACGGCTTGTTCGATGCGGCATGGATGCGCCTCGGCGAAGGAAGGGTGGAGCGCAGCATGATTCTTGGCAATGTTATACGGTATTTCATTCGCGTGCAGGCCATGCAGGTGATCGTCGATCGATTGCATGATCAGGATACAAGGCGGGTTGGGGAAGGTACGAATGTACGGCTGTTCCTCCCAGTGGAGGATTGCCGTGTTTTGAATGCGTTAGCATGATGATGGGTAAAAGGGAGATGCCAGGTGAACACGACATATGATCCAATGATTTGGCACATTAGCAATCTAGAGATGACCATTCGTTTGTTGCTTGCCCTTCTGCTGGGCGGTTTGATCGGACTGGAACGCGAGCTTGGCGGCCATTCTGCGGGGTTTCGAACGCATATTCTAGTCTGTCTGGGTTCTGCTGCGATCGCGTTATTATCAATGTATGGCTTCGCAGCATTCGCGGCTGACCCGAATGTGCGTCTCGACCCGGCAAGGCTTGCTGCACAAGTGATTAGCGGAATCGGATTTCTTGGAGCAGGGACAATACTACGAACGGGGCTGACGATCTCAGGACTTACGACAGCAGCCTCGCTATGGGTGGTGGCGGCAATCGGGTTGTCAGCTGGCGCGGGGTTCTATTACGGAGCGGGTATTCTAACCCTGCTCGTCGTCGTCAGCTTGTTCTTCTTGAATAAGATGGAGAAGCGGTTCTCACGGACTAAGGCAACAAGGCAGTTGGTCCTGAAGATGGCCCGGGGGTCCTCAAGTCTGAACCAAGTTGTGGATTACTTGAGTGATAAGGGCATTCAGATGAATAAGCTGGTCGTTGAGAAAGAGGAAGGTGAAGTTGTCGATTCGGATGGATTATTGATTGTAAGACTACATCTGAAGCTGAAGCGTGTGAATCGATATGAGGAGGTGGTCGTGACTTTAGCCGAAATGGAAGGCATCTATGGACTTGAGACCGTAGGAGATTCGCTCTAATAGAGATTGTTCAAAAAGTCATCATTTGATCACGAAGTCATTCAGGAAGCATAATCGACATCGAATCTTGCGTTCACCTTCGAGAGAATATGCTTACGAAGTATGTTTCCTCTGGAAACATTTCAGGTACTCATTTAGGTTTTGCCTAAACTCCGTTACTCTGAAAGTTTTTCGAAGAAAAACTCCCTACGGAAGCATAGACCCTTCAGGTTCTCGCAACCTTCTCGGTGCTGAAATGCCGACTTTTTGAACGCTCTAATACGGCTGCCAAGTCTTCTAATGAATGGACAAGCGCTCAGGCGCTTCATTACAATATGAGGACAGAGGAGATATGGGGAAATGACAACATTACAATTTCGTGAGGATCGTACATTCAAAATCGTTCAATTTACAGACATTCATATTCAGCGTCGCGACGCGAAGGATGAGCAGACCTGTGCGTTGATCGGTCAAATCGTCGATGTGGAGCAGCCGGATCTGGTCGTATTTACAGGCGATGTCATTGAAGCGCACCACTGTGGAGATCATCAGCTGGAATCGTTCCAGATGGCTGTCCAGGTCGTCGAAGAGCGTCAAGTGCCTTGGACGGTCGTATTCGGCAACCATGATACCGAAGTCAATATTACGCGGGAACAGCTGATGGAACAAGCAATGAAGAACTCGCATTGTCTCGCCGTTCCGGGTCCAGCATCGATCGCCGGCGTCGGTAATTATTGTCTGGAGGTTGTGAATGCGCAAGGCGTACCGGCAGCGCTGCTCTATCATCTGGATTCCGGAAGCGTATCGACGGTCTCTCACGTGGACGGCTATGGCTGGATTGATCGCAGCCAGATCGCGTGGTATGAGCAGGAATCAAGGGCCTATACGGCCAAGAATGGGGGCACACCATTGCCAGCGCTGGCGTTCTTCCACATTCCACTCCAAGAATATGTCACTGCATGGGAGCAAGGCAACACGGTAGGCGATCGGTTCGAACCAGTCTGCTGCCCTCGTATTAATACCGGGTTGTTCGCCGCGATGGTTGAGATGGGGGATGTGATGGGAACCTTCGTCGGCCATGACCATACGAATGATTATATCGGTGAATTGCACCGAATCCAGCTCTGTTACGGCCGCAAGACAGGATACAACAGCTATAGCAGGGAAGGGTTCTTGAAAGGTGCGCGCGTGATCCAGCTTGAGGAGGGCAGCCGAGCGTTCAAGACATGGATGCGGCTTGAAGACGGATCGGTCATTGCGCAGGAGGCGACATCCGAAGCTCAGAATACGTTGGGTTAATGAATAAAGAGAAAAAAATGCGGCCTTCGTCCTGAATTTCACAGGACGGAGGCCGCATCGTTTGCGATGAGAGAATCACTGCCAGTCTGTGTGATAGACGCCTGGCAGATCGCTTCGTTCATACGTATGAGCACCGAAATAATCACGTTGCGCTTGCAAAAGGTTCGCATTCGACATGCCGGTCCGATAACTATCGAAATAAGTTAGCGATGAGCTTAAACATGGCAGCGCAACTCCGGAACGCATCCCTTCACAGACGATCTCCCGCAACGCGTCTTGGTATGTCGATACCTTCTCCGCGAAGTATGGAGAAATTAATAAATTGGCAAGATCTGTTTGTGCCTCATAGGCTTCGCTGATTACGTTTAAAAATTCTGCACGGATGATACAACCGCCGCGGAAAATGAGCGCAATATCCTTCAAAGGCAAATCCCACCCGTACAGTTCGGAAGTCATTTTGTATTGTGTAAATCCTTGCGCGTATGCACAAACTTTCCCCATATACAATGCCTGTTTAACGTAGTCAATCCACAAGGTTTTATCTAAATGTAAATGCTCCTGATCTATGTTGGGACTTGCCAAGATGCTCTCCGCAATCACACGTTCCTCTTTCAAAGATGAGATATATCGGGCATACAAAGACTCCGTAATAATAGAAGTCGGAATCCCATTATCAATCGCTTGGATGCTCGTCCATTTGCCCGTGCCTTTTTGACCTGCTTTATCCAGAATCACATCGATTAGCGGCAAGCCCGTTAAGGCATCCTGTTTTCTTAGAATTTCTGCTGTAATTTCGATTAAATAGCTTTTGAGTTCCCCTTAATTCCATGTTTCGAAAATATCAGCGACTTCATTCACCGATAGCCCTAGCCTTTCTCTTAAAAAGGTATAAGCTTCGGCGATTAATTGCATATCTGCATATTCGATCCCATTGTGGACCATTTTTACAAAATGTCCTGCTCCTCTCGGACCGATATAAACGCAGCAAGGGTCGCCATTCACTTGAGCCGCTATTTTGGTAAGAATGGGCGCGACTTTATCGTATACGTCTCGATCCCCTCCTGGCATGATCGAAGGACCTAACAGAGCCCCGACTTCTCCCCCGGAGATGCCGATCCCTAAATAACCGATTCCCTTGGGACGTAATTCATCGTATCTGCGTTCCGTATCTTGATAATGGGAATTGCCGCCGTCCATGATGATATCGCCGGACGCAAGAAAAGGTAATAATGAAGCAATAACGGAATCGATCGGCTTGCCTGCCGTCACCATAAGAAAGATTTTTCTTGGCTTTTCTAAGGACTGCACAAAATCTTGAATTTCGTAATACGGATGGACCGTTACCGCATCCATTTTTTCGACCAGTTTATCGGTTAAATCTCTTGTGTAATTATAGACAGCAACGTGTTCCCCTTTACTAGCCATGTTCAGTGCGATATTACTGCCCATAACTCCCAAACCAATGACGCCAATTGTGTTCAACATATGTTTGCACCTTTTTTCTAAGATTAATAGGCAGTAAAAACCCCACTTAAGCTGAGCCTTTACTGCCTGGAAAGAACTATACGAACAAGCTTAGTAATAAAATAAATCCTAGTCCGGATACGGAAATAATCGTCTCAAGCAAAGTCCACGTCGCAAATGTCTCTTTCATGCTTAACCCAAAATACTCTTTGAACATCCAGAAACCAGCATCGTTCACGTGGGAAGCAATGAGACTGCCAGCTCCGGTTGCAAGGACGACGAGAGCTAGATTAACATCAGATGTACCTAACATCGGAAGCACTAAACCGGTCGTTGTTAATGCAGCAACCGTAGCAGAACCTAAGGAAATACGTAAGATGGCAGCAATAATCCAGGCCAGCAAAATCGGCGATAAGGAAGTGCCTTGAAAGATTTGGGCTACGTAGTCGCCAACGCCGCCATTAATCAATACTTGTTTGAAGGCGCCGCCTCCACCAATGATTAAGAGCATCATACCAATATGAGAAATCGCTGTTGTACATGACTCCATGACGGTTTTGATTGGAATCTTTCTTGCTAATCCCATCGTATAGATGGCCACTAATAAGGAAATCAGCATGGCCACATCCGCATCCCCGATGAACCGGATTGTTGCGAGTAATCCGTTATCGTTAAATCCTATTGTTTTTTGCAGTAAAGTAATGATCGTAGCGATTGACATTAAGATAACAGGCAGTAAAGCGGTAAAAACACTGATGCCAAAACCAGGTGTGTCCTCAAGTTTGAATACCTTCTGTTCGCCTAGCGAGCTAATATTCCCGGTTTTAGTAAATGCGTTCGGCATTAGTTTTCTGGAAATCTTCGTAAATACAGGTCCGGCCAAAATGACCGTTGGGATGGCAATAATAAAACCATACAGCAGTACGTGACCAAGGTTTGCGCCAAGTTCACCGGCAATCGCGGTAGGTCCCGGATGGGGTGGCAAAAATCCGTGCGTTACGGATAAAGCTGCGGCCATTGGAATCCCGAGATACAAGATCGAAACTTTCAATTCTCTTGAAATGGCGAAAATAATAGGGATTAATAATACTAATCCAACTTCAAAAAATAGGGCAACGCCGATAATAAACGAGGCAGTCACGACAGCCCACTGAATGTTCTTCTCACCGAATTTGTCCACAAGGGTCATGGCAATACGTTGTGCGCCTCCGGAATCCGAGAGCAGCTTGCCTAACATGGCACCGAGACCGAATATGAGAGCTAGATGGCCCAGTGTACCGCCTAAGCCGGCTTCAATGGTTTTAACGATATCTCCCATCGGCATACCAAGGGCTAGGGCGACGCCGAACGATACAATGATTAATGAAATGAAGGTATTTAATTTCAAGACCATGATTAATCCAAGTAATGCTAGAATCCCAATTGCTACAATGACTAATGGCATCGTAATTTCCCCCTGCTGTTTGTCTTAGTTGTCTTTGGTCAAGCTTCTTTGATAATTGGAAATCCGTGTATAATCGTCTTCTAATACTCTTGATAGGCTGATAAATATCGGCAGTAATTGTCTGTACTCTTTTGCTGCTTCTTCTTTTGGTGTGTGTTGGTAGGTACTGCCAATCATGCTATTAACGATTTCAAAAGAGTCAATTTTTCCTGTGGCATAGAGACCTAGTATACATGCCCCTAGACAAGAACTTTCGTAACTTTTGGGAACAACGACTTCAGATTCGAAAATATCAGACATCATTTGCCGCCACACATCAGATCTCGCGAAGCCTCCCGTTGCTTGAATCCGGGTCACAGGACCGTCCATGCATTCCGTTAATGCTAGAAATACGGTGTATAAATTATAAATAACGCCTTCTAAGGCAGCCCGTATCATATGCTCTTTTTTATGTGACAACGTTAAGCCGAAGAAGGAGCCGCGTACGTTCGGATTCCATAGTGGCGCACGTTCTCCTGCGAGATAGGGGTGGAATAGCAATCCGTCAGCCCCCGGTCTCACACGTTCAGCGATTTTCGTTAATACATCGTAGGGATCAATCCCTAGTCTTTTCGCCGTCTCTACTTCTGAGGAGGCAAGTTCATCGCGAATCCAGCGAAGGACCATCCCTCCATTGTTGACCGGTCCGCCAATGACCCAATGCTTTTCCGTTAAGGCATAACAGAATATTCTTCCTTTTTTATCGGTTTGCGGCTTGTCAATGACGGTTCGAATGGCTCCGCTTGTCCCAATGGTGACGGCAATCTCGCCTTTTCCGATGGCATTAACGCCTAGATTGGAGAGCACGCCGTCACTGGCGCCAATGACAAAAGGGGTCTGTGGATCAATACCCATCCTTTGAGCCAAGTCCGGATTGCAATGGTTATATATGTTGGTGGTTGGCACGAGCTCAGATAATTGAGCAGGTGTTATGCCGGCGATTTGAAGTGCTTCTTCATCCCAATCTAACGTGTTAAGATTCATCATCCCCATCGATGAAGCGAGGGAATGATCGACGACATACTGATCAAACAATTTTTTAAAGATATATTCTTTGATTCCGATATACTTTCTGGTTTTGGCAGCGATCTCAGGACGGTCATTCACAATCCATGTAATTTTGCATAACGGCGACATGGGGTGAATAGGTGTTCCTGTCCGTCTATACACGTCATGGCCATTCATATCATTTTTAATTTTATGTGCCCATGCTTCACTGCGGTTATCCGCCCAGGTGATGCATGGTGTCAGCGGCTGGTCATTTTCATCCATGGCAATGACACTATGCATGGCGCTGCTAAATGAAATAAACGATGGTTGTTTATCCGATTGCTGTTTTGTAATATTTGAAATCGTTTGCAGAACGGCTTGAAAAATCTGTTCTGGATCTTGTTCCGCCGTGGACATATCCGGTGTATGAAGCGGGTAACCGATATTCTCGGTTTGAATCACTTCGCCATTGTCGGTGAACAATACCGCTTTGGTACTTGTTGTGCCGATATCTACGCCTAACATATAGCTACTCATGTTCTTGTTCTACTCCTTTAGATAACATTTGCTGCGACATCCAGAGGTCATCGACTTTCCTTTGAACATCATCAAAGTTTTGATGCAAGGATTTGATCATGAGTGCTCGATCTTTTGTTTCGATGGCTTGTATATAAAGTTCATGATTATTGATAATCCGCGCCAAGTCGTCGTACTTTTCTTTAAAACGAGTACGCATCGATAATAGAATGAAGCTTTCCATAACGGGCTTTAAATTACTCCAAATCATCAGCACGTAGGAATGTTGAATGGAACGGATAATTGTCTCATGGAATAAGACATCTTGATAAGAAAACTCATCCGCATCTTCATATTTGATGGCGATTTTCATCATTTCCATAATTTTATTTAATTCTTTTACCAATTCGTTCGTGTCCATATTCGCAAGCCGTTCAAAGACAAACGTTTCTATGAGTAGACGGACATCATATATTTCGCTGATTTCTTTTTCGGTTAAACCAATGACAACGGCGCCCATTCTTTCCAAGTGAATGATATTCTCAGATGCCAGTACTTTCAATGCATCGCGAACGGGGGATCGGCTTACTGAAAAATCGGCAGCCAATTTATTTTCGGACAATATGGAACCGCTTTCGATCTTGCCAGAAATAATGCGCATTCGAAGTTCGCTTGCAACACGATCGCCAGTCGAAGCTTTGGAAAGCCATTTTTCGGGATAAATAAATTCTTTTGAATCCACCATAACTTCACCTCTTTTGCAACCAAGTATACTTGTATACAAGTATACCCTTAAATATTGATTATGCAAGCGTTATCTTCTACCAATTCCACCCACTTTGTTTAATTCTATTTTCGAAGGTTCACGCATTGTCGTCAGACGATTGAATCGAAAATAAGCCCTCGTTCCATGATGATGGAACGTAGGGCTTATTCTGTGTGATCGTCCTATAGATGGACGCTGATGTTATTTATTTTTCGCCATCGCATAAGGAAGCTTCTCCAGATCGCTTACCTCAGCAGGTGCTTGGGTGCTCATCTCGAAGGCGAGTACGCCTCCATTGGCAAGCTCTTCATGGGTTAGATAGAGCCTCGATACGGATTCCCCGTTCAGCTGGACACCCGATACATATTTGTGCTCAGCCGTGTTATTCGCAGCTTCAATCACGATATGTTTGCCGTTCTCCAGATGGACCGTCATCTTCTTGAAGTAAGGCGTTCCAAGCACATATTCAGGTACCCCAGGGCTGAGTGGATACAAGCCCATCGCACCGAATACGTACCACGCGCATAGGCTGCCGTTATCTTCATCGCCTGGCAAGCCGTCAGGGTGGGAGCTGAATAACTCATCCATGGTCCGACGAACCCATTGTTGCGTCAAAGCCGGATAACCTAGTGCCGTGTAGATGTATGGGAAGTGGAAGCTCGGTTGGTTGCTGATCGCGAACTGCCCAAAATCGACATTGGCCATCTCTGACATTTCGTGAATTTCAAAGCCGTATGATCCGACTTTGAATTCAGGTTCTGCCGCGAATAGCGCGTCCAACCGCTCTTTTGCAGCCTCACGTCCCCCCATGCAATCCGCGAGTCCGAGCAGGTCATGCTGAACCGCCCAGCTGCTCTGGTAAGCGCCGCCCTCTGTATACGGTCCACCCCAAACGGTCGGATCGAATGGCTCAAGCCAGCTGCCATCCTGCAGTTTGCCACGCATGAAGCCGACAGCTGGATCGTACAGGTGTTTATATTGCTCCGCACGTTTCATGAGCTGCGTGTATTCCTCATCGCGACCCAAATGCTTCGCAATCTGTGCTATACAGAAGTCGCCATACACATAGTCGAGCGTGTTACATACGCTCTCATGTGTGTGAATATCGGCAGGCATGTATTCGAATTTCAAATACTCGCCCATGCCTTTCCGTCCGTAACGATTGTCCGGTGATACGGTCGTCGCATGTTTGTGTAGTCCTTCGTAGGCCGTTTCGACATCGAATCCTGTGTTCCCTTTGACAATCGCATCAGCAAAGGATACGTCGATAAGGGTACCCGGCATCATACTGCGTTCGCCCGGCGATGCCCATTTCGGCATCCAGCCGGTCTCCTTGTAAGCATTGACCCAACCTTGCATCATTTCATTCACGAAGGATGGATAGAGCAAGTTGTAGAGCGGGAAGGATGTCCGGTAGGTATCCCAGAAGCCGATATCGGCATAGAGCGGACCTTTCTCGATCTTGCCATTGTATGGACTGAAGTGAACCTGCTCACCGTCTGCGGTAAATTCATGAATCGCGTGCGGGAAGAGGGAGGTACGGTAAAGGCTTGTATAGAATGTCTTCAGCTTCTCTTGGTCGTCGCTCTCAACCTCGATGACGCCAAGCTGCTTCTCCCAAATGGCCGTTGCAGCCTGAAGGATGTCATCGAAAGACTGCTGACCGATCTCGCGATCCAGATTCGTGAAGGCTTGTTCTTGACTAATGAAGGATGTACTGAAGCTCGCTTCGACCATACCGTCTGCCGGTAATTCTAAGCTGACATAAGCACCGAGACGCTCGCCCGTTCCGTTAAGATCTGCGTTCGTGTTATGCTTCGCATCGAATAACCCGCTGAGCTCCCCAACGATGGAGCAATTGAAACGAATCGCGAAATACATCCGGTAGTTCTCCGGCGTGCCGCCCGCTTTTGCTGTTGTGTAGCCCGTTAAGGTGTTGTTCGCCGTGTCAATCTGCATGGTTGTCTCGCCTGGGAATGGCGCCAGAATGAAGCGGGCCTCATCACGGCGTTTATAGGTCAGACGAATGCTCGCACAGCGTGCTGTTGGCGCGAGTTCCATCGTCGTCTGGTAGCGAAGCAGATGAACCTTCATGTAGTCTGGACGCACGACCAAATCTTTCTTGCGGAAGGAGGATGAGCGATCATGGCCTGAGGTCTTGAGCGGACCCGTCTGCGGGATGAAGGCCATATGGCCGTAATCGCCAATCCATGGACTTGGTTGGTGCGTCAGACGGAAGCCTTCCGTGCGGTTATGGTTCGGGCTGAACCACCAGCCGCCGCCGGCTTCGGAGGTTTGCAGCGCCCAAGCGTTCATCGCGAAGGGCAATGAAGTTAACGGCAGTGTATTGCCATTCGAATATGGATAAATGGAATCGGTCCCTTGCAGGGGATTCACGTAAGCAATTTTGTTCATGTCTACACTCCTTTTTGAACAACCATTTTAACGGATCTGTCTTCAGGTCACGTTAGTATCATTGTATTGAATGAGATGTACCGCTCGCCTATCAATATTTTAGAATATCTATCACTTTTCATGATAAAATAGATCAGGACGTAATGTCATGATGGCTGTGAATGCTAGAAAGAGGCAAAAAAAATGATGTTTCCGTATTATTTGCAAGGCGATGACGAGGTTCATGGCGAGTTTCCTTTTACACTGAAAATCCATCATCTTGAGACGCATATCCCTGCACATGTGCACCATTTTATTGAATATACCTATGCTTTTAAAGGCCGAGGAACGGAATTAATTAATGGCGTTAGTAAGGAGTTAGTTCCCGGCACGCTCACCTTCCTATTCCCGCACCAAGTGCATGAGATCAAAATTGAGCCGGGTGAAGAGCTATATCTCTACGTCGGTGCGATTGGACTTAAAGCATTCTTCGGCGGGGACACGCTCTTTGATCTGCACCGCTTGCTGCAAGGAGCAGAGTCTGATCCGAATACCACTTACCGGCTCGATGACGAGACAGCGGCCGAGATTCTGACGCTGCTCGAACAGATGCATGTGGAAATACAGGAAGGGCATCCTTGGAGCCGCGTCATGTTCGTAGCGAAGCTCATTCAGGTGTTCGTTCTCTTCGACCGCTATCGACAAAGTCATCTCGAACCAAGTCCTTCCCAGCATCGAGAGGTCCAGTCCATGCGAGGGATGAGAGAGATTATCTCTTATGTGTACCATCATTTCAAGGAAGATATTACGCTTGAGACGCTCGCGAAGAAGTTTAACTATAGTGTCTCTTATATTAGCGCTTCATTCAAACAATTGGCCGGCGAGAATTATTATGCGGTTCTTGAGCAGATTCGAATCGCACACGCATGTAATTTATTGATCAGTACGAATTTGAAGATTACAGACATTGCTTATGAAGCTGGCTTTAAATCGTACTCTACCTTCGTGCGGGTATTCCAGTCGCGCATGCACATGTCGCCAACGGCCTATCGGAAGAATAAAGGAATAGCCTTGGATTTATAAAGGGAAATAGGGAAGGTTGACGGAGCGAAAATCCGACTGGATGAATGTTCCAGACACCTTTCTTTAGTTTGTACACAAAATCTATAGTTTGTCGACTTTTGTAAGCGTATTATTTTGTTTAATCTTAAATAGCAATCAAGATTTACCAGTAACCGCTTGAATTTCATACAAAAGGGGATTGAAACAACATGACCAAAGCAAAGAAAATGCTGCTCACGACATTTTGTCTGTTGATGCTGACATCTATCGTCTTGGCTGGGTGTGGAAGTAAGAATAAGGACCAAGTTGAAAGCGCTGACAAGGGTACGGCAGAACAGCCGGTAGAGCTTCTCTGGTACACGATTGGTGCGCCACAGAAGGATCTAAATAAAGTCATGGAGAAAGTGAGCGAATATACGAAAGAGAAAATCGGCGTCACGATCAAAATGAAAATGTTCGACTTCGGTGATTACAACCAGAAGATGGGCGTTATCGCAGCAACAGGCGAACCTTATGATATTGCATTTACTTCTTCCTGGGCATTCGATTATGTGAACAACGCGAAGAAAGGCTTGTTCTATCCAATGGACGAGCTCATTGAGAAATATGGACAAGACATGAAGAAGGCGATTCATCCGTCCTTCCTTGCAGGTGCCAAAATCGACGGTCAGACATTCGCCATTCCGGTGAATAAAGAGCTGCCGGCGCAGAAGGTATTCCGCTTCAACAAGCAGTTTGTTGATAAGTACAAGCTAGACATTAATAGTGTGAAGACGCTTCAAGACCTTGAGCCGTTGCTTGCTAAGGTGAAAGCAGGAGAGAAAGGATTGTATCCACTTTCCGGGGACAAGAACTTCAAGTTCGGTCTGTACTACGATCTAGTCAACGAGAACTTGCCGCTTGGCGTATCGCTGAATGATAATGGCGACCTCAAAATCGTGAACATTCTGGAACAGCCAGAGACGATGAGAGATTTCACAACGATGCATGAGTACTATCAAAAAGGTTACTTGAAGCAAGACGTGGCTTCGGCAGCGAATGGCGATGAGATGAAGACGGGCAAATGGTTCGTTGATATGCCGGATACACAACCGTTCGCAGACAATCTCTGGAGCCAATCCTTAGGCTATCCAGTCGTATCGGTACCTTACACAGATGCTTACGTGTATAACTGGTCCGTTCTTGGTTCGATGCATGCGATTTCCGCATCGTCCAAATATCCGGAGAAAGCAATGCAATTCTTGAACTTGCTGAACACGGACAAATACCTTCGTAACTTGGTGAACAACGGAATCGAAGGCGAGCACTACAAACGTATCGATGACCAAACGGTTGAATATTTGCCAGCGAAGACAGAACGTTATGACATGCCGACATTCACACTCGGTAACTTCTTTATCCTTGATAAAATGCCAACAGATCCAAAAGACAAATGGGAGAAATTCGCTGAATTCAACAACTCGGCTAAAAACGCGCCATTGCTTGGATTCTCCTTCAATCCGGACAGCGTGAAGACTGAAATCGCAGCGCTTCAGAACGTGAAGGAAGAGTTCTATCCTTCCCTATTCACAGGATCTGTAGATCCGAAAGTCTATGTGCCAAAAGCGATCGAGAAATTCAAAGCTGCGGGACTCGACAAAGTACAAGCAGAAATGCAAACGCAGCTTGATGCTTGGAAAGCAAACAAAAAATAATCGATTTCTTCTGAAATCAAGTTCATAAGCAAGCGGGTATTCGATCCTCTGATCAGAGGATGGGTACCCGTTTTATTTTGTCCCAAGATCGTAATATCTTTATCATGCATTTTCATTTGACATTGATAATCATTATCAATAGAATGTGAGTATACATACATGTTCATAGGAGACCATGGGAGGGTATCGAAATGTTCATTGAGACGAAGACGATTGTCGTGAAGGAAGGATTCTCGGATCAAATCGTTCAGCGTTTTACCGGTGAAGGGATTATCGAGAAATCGGAGGGGTTCATCGATTTGAGCGTGCTCGTGAAGCGTATGCGTCGCGGTAGCGATGAAGAAGTAATCGTGCTGATTCGCTGGGAATCGGAAGAAGCATGGAAGAAATGGGAGACGAGCGAAGCGCATATTGAAGGACATCGTCAATCCAGAGGAAAGCCGCAGCCCGAATATATAGTTAGCCGATCGCATGCCACGTACGATGTAGCATCCTCGAAGAGCGGCGTGTCATCCATAGCATAGCGATAAACGAATGAAGCTATCGCCCCCATGTGCGGGGTTGATAGCTTTTTTCAACTGACAAAGGAAGTGATTCAATGACCGGAGGAGAACAACAATCTGGAACAATAAACTTGAAAGATGTCAACATGATGGAAGGCCTCATGTTCCGTCTTCGTGACGCAGCTTGTCTGCAAGGGGAAATGCTGAATATTCACCCGCAATTGACGCAGTCGCATGTGCTGATCTATGTCCGTCAGGGACAGGGTGGCGTGACGATTGATGAGACGTCACACCGGATGCAGCCGCATGCGGTTTATTTCTGCCCTGCAGATAATACATTCAGTGTGGAATCGAATCCAGCGTCCTATGTCGAGCTCTATCTATTCCGTATCGATATCTATCAAGAGCAGGGCGGATTCAAGCGGCACCTGCATCCTGTGCAGGGCGAACTATTGCCTTGCCGCGGCGAGGTTGCAGTCCTGCCAACAGATACCCTCGTTCCGCTGTGCGAGTCTGTGCTGCACTATCGCGAGAGCCATGATCCATTGGAACGATTCCGAAGTCAATATACATTCGAGCAGTTCATCTATCATGTTATGCAATTCTACCGACTCAAGCAGCAGCCCTCCATCTCTACCTTGGAACAAGTGAGGTTGCATATGGAGCGGCACCTGGATCAAGGCATGACCATTGAGCAGCTTGCTCGCATGATGGATTTAAGTCCGAAATATTTTGGCGATGTATTCAAGAAGCATTATGGGACGAGTCCTATGGATTATTTGACGGAGCTGCGCATGAACCGCGCCAAGCTGCTGATGGCGAGGCCCAATCTGAAGCTGCGCGATATCGCGCATCAGGTTGGCTATCAGGATGAGTTTTATTTCAGCCGCAAGTTCAAGAAGGAGATTGGCGTAGCACCAACCGTCTATATGAAGCGCAAGCGCAGAAGAATCGCTGCCTATAGTCTGAACATGATCGGGCTCTTGCTGCCGCTTAGAATCATTCCTTACGCGGCCCCGCTGCATCCCAAGTGGACGGCCTATTATTATCGAACCTACCATGCGGATATCCCGGTACATCTCCGTGCGTATCGCCAGCATGATGCCTCCTCCTCGAAGATTCAGGAGCTGACGGAGCATGGCCCAGAGCTCATTCTATGTCCAGCAGAGGCATCAAGCGAGGAGAAGGAACAGCTAGAGCGGATTGCGCCGGTCTACTATATTCCCGCACAAGGCCTATTTTGGCGAGAGCAGCTGAAGCTTACGGCGGAGCTGTTAGGAGAGACAGAAGAAGCCGAGACATGGCTGGGCAAATATGAGCAGCGGATGAACCGTGCGAGAGAAAAGCTGCATGCTGCGGTACAAGGGGGAACCTGTCTTATCATACGCATTACGAGAAATGCAATTTATGCCTACAGCAATCGAACGATGGCTGAGGTCTTCTATGGTGATTTGCAGATGAAGCCTGCAGTGGTGTACCGTGAGGCGATCTATGAGGAACGATTGTCAATGGAGGCTTTGGTCAAGCTCGATGTGGATTATCTGCTTGTGCTTGTTCAGCAAGAAGAAGAGACGCTGCAGCATTGGGAGGCAGTGCAGCATGCACCGAGTTGGCAAGAAATGAAGGCCGTCCGGCTGCACCATCTATATCGGCTGAATTCTGACCCTTGGCGACATTATACCGCGGAAGCGATGGAGCGAGTCGTGCAGGAGACGTTACAGCTGCTATCAGGAAATCGTCCATGAGAATTGCCGGATAATGTCCATTGTCCATGGTTAACCCTGTCCCTATAATTAAGAATGAGAATCGTTATCAATCAGGTTGAAACGATTTCTAGATGAAATGGAATAGGGAGATGGAGAAAGAGCATGAAGAAGTTATTAATGATCAGTATGATTGCGATTCTCGCAGCAGCCCTTGCTGCATGCGGTTCAAAGGCAGATACAGCAACGCCAAAGGCAGAGACAACGACGACATCAACGGCTGCGGAGCCGGCAGAGAGTAAGACAGACGGCGCAACGCGCGATATTCAATATTTAGGCCAAGAGTACACTGTACCTGCCAAAGTCGAGCGGATTGCTATCACCGGCACCGTGGAGTCCATGGAAGATGCATTGGTGTTGAATGTTGAACCGGTTGGGGCGATGACTTCGGGCGGGAAATTCGCGGAGATGTTCAAGCCGATTACGAGCAAGAGCGAATCAACTGGGGAGAAAATTCAATTGAACTTTGAAAGCATTCTGAAGATGAAGCCGGACGTCATTCTGAGTTCCACGAAGTTCAAGCCGGAAGTGGGCGAGAAGCTGAGCAAAATCGCACCAACCTTCCCGGTATCCCACTTGTCGGAGAACTGGGACGCGAACCTTCGCTTGCTCGCGGAATTAACAGGTAAGCAGGATGAGGCGGAGAAGATTCTGAAGCAATATCAAGATGAGCTCGAAGCGACGAAAGGTAAGATTCAATCGACATTGAAAGATAAGAAAGTCATTGCCCTTCGGGTTCGCGCAGGCAGCTTGATGCTCTACTCCGACAAAGTATTCTTCAACCCATTGCTGTACACGGATCTTGGATTTACAGCACCGGAGGAAGTGAAAGCAGCGAAAGGGCAAGAGACGCTCTCCCTTGAGAAATTGAGTGAGATGAACCCGGATTATATCATCCTTCAATATTCTGAATCTGAGAACAAGGCAACGCCTACGGTGATGAAGGATATCGAGGGCAACCCAATCTGGAAGAACTTGAAAGCCGTGAAGGACAACCAGGTCTTTGTCAACCTCATCGACCCGGATGCACAAGGTGGAACAGCATGGAGCAAGATCAACTTCTTGAAGGCGCTGGCTGAGAAGTTGAACTAATGACAATGAAGTGAGTGGTATGTATGCGACGAGTTAAAGGAATAGGGAGCCTGCTCCTATGGGGCTCCCCCCTCATCATGGTCGGCATTGTGATCGCATCGATTCTATTTGGCGCGAAGAACTTGCCCATGAGCACAGTGTGGGATGCACTCTTTCATTTTGACCCCGAGAACGTCGATCATCAGATCGTGATCCACTCACGATTGCCAAGAGCCATCGGAGCGCTCCTGATCGGAGCGTTCTTGGCTGTGTCCGGGGCATTGATGCAAGGGATGACGCGTAATTATCTTGCTTCACCATCGATCATGGGGGTCTCGGACGGTTCGGCCTTTGCCATTACGATCTGCATGGTGTTCATGCCGGAGAGCAACTCGGCGATGGAGATGATCCTCTTCTCGATGATCGGCTCATTGATCGGTGTGGCGGTTGTCTTCAGCCTCGCAACACTGGTGCCTGGCGGCATGTCGCCCGTGAATATGGCTGTGATTGGATTGATAACCGGGACGTTCCTAAGCGGTGTGTCGGCGGGGCTTGCCTCCTATTTTCAGATCTCGCAGGATGTGAGCTTCTGGTATAATGCCCGGATGCATCTCATGACGCCGGAGCTCGTGAAGATCGCGATCCCATTCGGTATTGTCGGCTTGATTCTAGCGGTGGCGATCTCGAAATCGGTGACGGTGTTATCGCTGGGAGAAGATATTTCAAGAGGACTCGGCCAGCGCACGGTGCTGGTCAAAGTTATTGCGACGCTAGCCGTCGTCATGCTGACCGGCATTTCGGTCGCGCTTGCAGGGAAGATTGCGTTCGTAGGGCTCATCGTCCCACATATTACGCGATTCCTTGTCGGCATCGATTATCGACGGATTGTTCCGGCCGCAGGCGTACTTGGAGCGATATTCCTTGGTCTATCCGATGTACTGAGCCGGTTCTTGAATTATCCGTTCGAGACGCCGATCGGCGTCGTTACTTCACTGATCGGCGTACCGTTCTTCCTCTATCTAATACGTAAACGAGGGGGCGGTAAGCATGCATAATCATTCTGGAACGATGCGATTCGGATTCGTACTGTTGATCGGATGTCTCCTGACGTTGGCTGCCGTATATGTCAGCCTGACCAACGGCGCATTCGACATGACGCTTGCGGAAGTGGTGAAGACGCTGTTGCGGATTAATCCCGATCCATCGCATGATCTGGTCATCTTTGAATTCCGGCTGCCGCGGATTGTGATTGCGATGCTGGTCGGCTTCGGCCTTGGTGTTGTCGGAGCGGTGGTTCAAGGCTTGATGCGTAACGGGCTGGCAGATCCCGGGATTCTGGGGATCAATGCGGGCGCAGGGGCAGCCATCGTCGTCTTCATGTTCTTCTTCCAGGGCAGCATTCAAGGTGCGGGCTGGTTCGCCATGATGGCGAAGCCGTTATTCGGCCTGGCAGGCGGACTTAGCGCAGCCGCCCTCATCTACCTGTTCGCTTGGAATCGCGGGAAGCTGGATCCCCAGCGGCTTATTCTGGTCGGGATTGCGATCGGATCCGGCTTTGGGGCAGTTTCATTATTTTTATCGCTGAAGATGAAGCCGAATGACTTCGAGATGGCGACCGTCTGGTTAACGGGGAGCATCTGGGATGCCAATTGGACCTATATTGTCGCCATGCTGCCATGGCTGATCATTCTTCTTCCGATCATGATGTGGAAAGCCCATCTGCTCGATCTGTTCCAGCTCGAAGAGAACAGCGTGAAGAGTCTTGGGGTAGCGACAGAGAAAGAGAAGAGTATCCTATTGCTCTGCTGTATTGGGGTGGTCAGCGCCTGTGTATCGGTATCCGGCAACATCAGCTTCGTCGGATTGATCGCGCCGCATATCACGAAACGGCTCGTCGGCATACGCCATCGCTATGTGCTGCCGATTAGCGGCGTGATGGGTATGCTGCTCGTCGTAGCCTCCGATTTCATCTCGAAGACGGTATTTCAGCCGGTGGAGCTGCCAGTCGGTATTGTCATCTCGATTATTGGCGTGCCTTACTTCATCTATCTACTTCGTCGAGGACGGAAATAGGAGGCGAAGCCATGAATGGACAGATCCGTATACATCAATTGGGGCAGCGCGAGCTGCTCATTTATTTACCGCCAAGCTATAACCTGATGACGACAAGGATCTATCCTGTTGTGTACATGCATGATCGAGGGGATCTGTTCGATCCGGCTATTCATAATACGCTGCCTGAGATCGAAGCGCTGTTCGCGGAGGGTACGCTTCCCGAGATGATCTTCGTGGGTATAGCGTCTCATGCGCGAATGGATGACTATACGCCTTGGACTGCACCTCGGTTGTCTGACCAACGAACCGTTTCAGACTTCGGCGGTCAAGGCGATAAGTACCTCTCCTTCATCGTGGAGCAGTGCAAGCCTTATATCGATAAAACCTTTCGCACGGATGCAAGAGCCGATGTCACAGGGCTTCTCGGTAAGTCGCTCGGCGGATTGATCTCGATGTACGGGGCCTATCGACACCCTAAAACATTCGGAAGAATCGGCTCGATTTCCGGATCCTATTGGTACGAGGGGTTCGTGGAATTCATCGTCTCGCAAACGGTGGAGCGATGCGGGAATCAGAGGATTTATATGGATGTTGGGAGCCGAGAGGGTGAAGGTAAGCAGACGGTTCAACGGGAAATGGTGACCCGAACACAACAAGTATATGCCCATCTGCAGGCTGTCGGACTGGGTTCCGAGCAGCTCACGCTAATTATGGATGAGGGAGCGAGTCATGTGGCAGGGGCTTTTGCTCGAAGGTTCCCATCTGCGCTTACCTGGCTTTATCGTGAATAGAAGGATGAAGGAGGCGTATCCATTCTGCATAATTCTGAAGATCGTACAACAGTAATGACCTTACCCATTCCGGGGCAGGAAGTGGCGCTGCCGCGTACATGGCAGCAATATATACGCTCGAAGCAAGGGGATCGAGAATACCAGATTATGATCGCTGTTCCTCATGATCCACCACCCTCCACGGGTTATCCAATCATCTATGTGCTCGATGGCAATTCTGTATTCGGAACGATGGTGGAAGCGGTGCGGTTGCAGAGTCGTAGGCCGGAGAAGACAGGCGTTCTGCCGCATGTCGTCGTCGGAATCGGGTACCGGACGGAGGAGCCCTTCGACCCGGCACGGATGGTTGACTACTCGCTTCCGATACCGCGTGATGAATTGCCGACATTACCAGGCAGAGAAGAATGGCCCGAACACGGCGGTGCAGATACATTCCACCGATTCTTGGAGGAGGAAGTGAAGCCGTCGATTGAGCAGCAAGTGACGATTGATCGAGCGAGACAGAGCTTATTCGGACACTCGCTTGGAGGGTTATTCGTATTACATACGCTGTTCACGAAGCCGGAAGCATTCCGGACATACATTGCAGGCAGTCCTTCGATTCATTTTGGTCGCCAGCTGCTGCGGGATGAAGAAGCGGAGTTCGTGCAGCGTTTGGATCAGCAGAAAGTCGATGCGGGATTAATGATTGCTATGGGGGAGCTCGAAGAACGGCATCCGAGCCGTATGTTCGAACTTGCGGAGACGATGGCTGTACGCTTATCTTCCTTGGAGGGACAAGGACTCGAGGTGCAGTTCCGGGTTTTCGCGGAGGAGAATCATACGTCGGTGCTCCCGGTTCTGATTAGTCGGGCATTGCGCTACGCAAGCAGAACGTGCTCGGACAATATGAAGTAAGAGAAGGTCAACCTGTGATGTCGGGTTGGCCTTTTTTGTCATTCATCGGAGTGGGTTCAATAAATGAAAATTGGCTGATGTGGTACACTATACAGATGTGCATCAAGAATCCACAACAAGACTTCGCAGGAAGTGAGGTGAATAAGGACGATGCTGTTGCAATTATTCGAACGTGCTGCCTTATTGCTCATTATATTATTTTTCATGATCCGAATTTCGAGTGTCAGACATGTGCTGCAGAAAGACACGCAATCCCCGAGAGAGTACGCCGTTATTACGTTGATCTTCTGTTTGTTTGCGATTTTCGGGACCTATTCAGGGATTGATGTGGAAGGCTCGCTCGTCAATGTCCGCATTATTGTGATTATGTCCGGAGGGATTCTATTCGGCCCTTGGGTAGGGATCATTGTCGGTTTTGTATCGGGTATCCATCGTTATCTCATTGATATCGGCGGGGTTACCTCAGTCCCTTGTCTCATAACGAGTATCATCGCAGGGTTCGTCGCGAGTTATATTCATTTGCGGATGGCTAAGTCTTGGCGCTGGCTTGCTGGGATACTTGCAGGGATGTTCTGTGAAGCATTAACGATGCTGCTTATAATTTTCTATGCGAATCCGCCCGAGCTAGGTATGGATATCGTCTCGAAGATCGCTGTGCCGATGATCGTTGGGCAGCTTAATGTAGGGCTTATTATCCTCTTAATTCAGAGCGTGGAGTCCGAGAAAGAGAATATCGCCGCCCGTCAAGCGAAGCTTGCGCTGGATATTGCGAACAAGACGCTGCCGTATTTTCGCTCGGTTAATCCCGAATCGCTGCATACCATCTGCGGTATTATTCGAGAAGATATTCAAGCGGACGCTGTGGCGATAACGGATTTACGGAATGTACTCGCCTATGTAGGGTTCGGCGAAGACCGCTATTCTATACATCATGAGATTATTACCGATCTGACGAAGGAAGTGATTCGAACCGGCGAATATAAGATGAGCAACCATGCCATCCATGAGACAATGCCGGGCATTCAATCGCTCCTTATCATTCCACTGAAGGAACGGGACGAGGTGACGGGTACGCTCAAGATCTATTATCGCAAAGCATCTAAAATTACCTATTCGCTGCAGACGATGGCGGTCGGTCTCTCGCAGATTATCTCTACCTTGATGGAGGTTTCACGCGTAGGGGAAATGAAGGAGATGGCCAATAAAGCAGAGCTGAAGGCGCTCCAGACAACGATACAGCCGCATTTTCTGTTCAATGCGCTGAACGCGATTGGCTCCTCTATTCGAACCAAGCCGGATCGGGCGAGGGAATTAATCGTCAATCTATCCGGTTACATGCGATATAATCTGGAGCTGACGGACGAGCAGATCGACATTCATAAGGAATTAGAACAGGTCCGTAATTACGTCGAGATAGAGAAAGCAAGATTCGGCAATCGACTTACGGTGGAATATGACGTTGATGAAGTCGTTGTTCAGATCCCAAGTCTTGTTATTCAGCCGCTTGTTGAGAATGCGATTATTCACGGTATTCTGAAGGAGAAGGGGCCAGGTACGGTGACGATATCCGTAAAAGATCGCGGAAATGCGATAAGGATCGGGGTCATGGATACAGGGATTGGCATTGATGAAGCGGTCATCGAAAATGTGCTGAATGAACGTATTGCCGCGCATCATATTGGCCTTTTTAACGTGCATAAACGGGTGCAGCTGCTCTACGGCCATGGACTGACGATTCGTCGTCTGGAGAAGGGAACCGATATTTTTTTTGATATACCAAAGGAGACATCATGAGAGCGATAATCGTAGAAGATGAAGTGCTAGCAAGAGAGGAACTGGAGTATCTGATCACAGAGCATAGCCAGATCGACATTGTGGAACGGTTCGAGGATGGACTCGATGTCTTGAAGTATCTGCAGGAGCATGAGGTGGATGCGATATTTCTGGACATTAATATTCCTTCCTTGGATGGGATGCTGCTCGCGAACAATATTAGCAAATTCGCACGCAAACCGTTCATTATCTTCACGACCGCATACAAAGAACATGCTGCGCAGGCGTTCGAACTCGAAGCATTCGATTACATTCTGAAGCCTTACGATGAACGCCGCATTGCGGCGATGCTCCATAAGCTCGAGGCAGCTTACACGAGGAACGAAAAACCATCCGATCGACGACCGGCGGCGACGCCCAGCAAACGGATCAATCTGCTCAAGAATGATAACATCATCGTGACGGATTCAGGGGAGATTTATTACGCCGAAGCGCAGGAGAAAGTAACACAAGTCTATACGAAGAGCGGGCAATACACGATGCCGATGAGCATCTCGGAGTTCCACGCCATGCTGCCACAGGATCAGTTCTACCGCAGCCATCGGTCTTTTACTGTCAATCTGAAGCAAATCCATGAGATTGTCCCGTGGTTCAACAATACGTATCTGCTCCGACTTCGCGATTGTGACAAGGAAATTCCAGTCAGTCGCAGTAAAGTGAAAGAATTCAGGCAGCTCATGCACCTTTAAATGCAGTTCATTCCGGTTTCCCGTCATTTCATGCTGATATCCGCTGCTGTCGCGGTTTCTCTTGTAAGATGAAGCTACAACGAGAACACAAGTACAACATGAAAGCGGGGAATCGTGATGCAATCACCAAAGGCAAATCGATGGCTGATCGTATTAGGTACAATTATCGTTCAGATGGGGCTTGGGACGATCTATACATGGAGTTTATTTAATCAACCGTTAGAGGAACAATTCGGCTGGGGGTTAAGCTCAATATCGATTACCTTCTCGATTACAAGCTTTGCACTTGCTTTTGCCACCTTGTTCGCGGGGAAAATTCAAGAACGTATCGGTATACGGCGCTTAATTCTTATCTCAGGGATTCTCTTGGGATTTGGACTTATGATGAGCTCGATGGCTTCATCGCTCTGGATGATCTACCTCTTCATGGGTGTTATTGTTGGGTTCGCTGACGGTACGGCTTATATTACTTCATTATCGAACTTGATCAAGTGGTTCCCGAATCATAAAGGGCTCGTATCCGGGATTTCGGTAGGGGCGTTCGGGTCAGGCAGTTTGATCTTCAAATATGTAAATGCCAGCTTAATTCAATCGGTCGGTGTGTCACAGACGTTCTTGTATTGGGGAATTATTGCGATGGTGATGATTGCGGCAGGTTCCTTCTTGCTTCGTGAGGCGGTTGTCACGACGGATGCAGCATCGCAGAGTGCGAAGAAGTCAATAAAGCGCGACTACACGGTTCGCGAAATGCTGCGTACCAAAGAAGCGTATCTGTTGTTCATTATTTTCTTCACCGCTTGTATGAGTGGATTGTATTTGATCGGGATTGTCAAAGATATCGGCGTGAAGCTTGCAGGATTAGATGTAGCCACAGCTGCGAATGCAGTCGCGATGGTCGCAATTTTCAATACGTTGGGTCGTATTATCCTTGGGGCTCTGTCAGATCGTGTCGGACGGATGAAAGTGGTCGCGGGGGCGATCTCTGCAACAGCAGTATCCGTTCTTGTATTAAACTACGTTCAATTAAACGAACTTATTTTCTTCGCTTGCGTGTCTGCCATTGCTTTCTGCTTCGGCGGTAATATTACGGTATTCCCAGCGATTGTGGCCGATTTCTTCGGACTGAAGAATCAGAGCAAGAACTACGGCATCATCTACCAAGGCTTCGGGCTTGGGGCATTAACAGGTTCCTTCCTATCGGCATTACTTGGCGGGTTCCATGTGACATTCCTGGTGATCGCTGTATTGAGCGCGGTATCCTTGCTCATCGCGATGTTCATTACACCTCCGGGTGAGGGGCGGTTGCGGAAGAAGGAGGAAGCTGTTATCCTCCGTCAACAGCAGCAAGCAGGCTAAGCGTAGCAGTTACAGGAAACTTTACGTGAAACACCGTATCTCGAAAGAGGTGCGGTGTTTTTGGTGTGAACCGAATGTGAGACGATTTTCCTTCCTACTAAAGCATTATAGCCAATCTATTAAATGTAATGGTAAAGTTTTCATGTCTACTTCTCCGTTATTCTTGTAAGGGTTAATGAAAATACAATGAAGGGAGGGCGTAGTTTTTTGTTGTTTCCATTTCCCCTTTCAACGTGCGAGAGAGTACTATCTCAATTCATTGGAGGAATTTATTTGGGAATAAATCTATTAACTCGCAAATTATCTATTCTATCACTTACGCTTGGACTTGTTGTGGGTACCCTTCCGGGCCTGGCTTCAGCTGCGAACACGTCGGAATTCCTATTATCTGGTCAGACTCAGAAGGTATTGTCTATTGAGGGAAAAGATCAGAAGGCGACCATTTCATCTCGCCTGAATACGCGTTCTAATGAGAAAGTCAACGTTATTGTTCAGTTAACCGGTCAACCTGCTGCATTAGGTCAATACGCAGCAAAGCAAGGAAACAGATCTTTAGCATCGCAGGCTACAGAATCTGCTGTGAATACACAACAATCATTTGTTCTTGATGAGGCCGCAGACCAAGGCATAGATATGCAAGTTAACTATCAATACAACACGGTATTGAATGGATTTGAAGTAACCATCCCAGCGAATGAAATTCCTAAACTATCAGAGATTCCCGGTGTGAAATCGATTCATGAGAATAGCACATGGTATCCGATCCCCATTGAAACAGACTCATCCAAGACAGATCCTAACTACGAGACAAGTCCTCTGAAGCAAATTGGTGCAATAAAGGCATGGAATAAAGGTTATACGGGCAAAGGCCTCAAAATCGGTGTCATTGATACGGGGGTAGATTATACCCATCCTGATATCGAACCTGTCTATAAAGGTGGCTATGATTCGTTCGAGAAAGACGATGATCCCTATGAAGAAGTACCGATCAAACCTGAAGATGACGTCATAGGCAACCATAAAGGCTTTAAAGGAACGTATCACGGGACGCACGTGGCAGGGACCATCATTGGCCAATTCGCCAATAAGACTAGTGATATTGTGCAGAAAGGTGTTGCTTACGGTGCGGAGCTGCATGTTTATAAAGTATTAGGGCGAAGCCTAACAACACCTGACAGGTCTACAGGGACGACAGCGCAGGTCATTGACGGGATTGAACATGCTGTGAAGGATAAGATGGATGTGATCAATCTATCGCTCGGTTCCGATGCCATGAAAGATGTCAATTCTCCGGACACTATTGCGATCAATAACGCGGTGATGTCGGGGATTGTCGCTGTTGTTGCTAGTGGAAATGCTGGCCCGGGGTTAGGTACCATGGGAGCTCCAGCAACCTCGCAACTCGCGATCTCAGTAGGCGCGGTGACAAGCGAGAGTAAGCGTTTCTTGGGTAGAACCGAAGTTAGCTTTAGTTCGGTAACATCCGTGACTTATGATACGTATGCGCCGTTTCAAGTCATGGCTTGGCAGACCGCTCAAGAAGATTTCAAAGGTGTGCTGGGAACTGATCCCTATGAGGCAGTCTATGTCGGTCTAGGAATCGACGAAGATTACAAGGGCAAAGACGTTGCCGGCAAGATCGCGCTCGTCTCTCGCGGAGCTTATCCATTCGTCGATAAGATTGCCGCAGCAAAAGCGCATGGCGCAAAAGCGGTTGTCATCTTTAACGGCCGAGCTGTCAATAGCGATCCGAGCAACCCAGAGAGTGCATTGGTGCCTGATTTAAGGGATGATATTCCGAATTTAAATGAATACTATGACGGTAATTTAGGAGACAGTTTTGACTTTATACCAACCTTTGATATAAAAGGCAAGCAAGGCAGGGCGTTAGCCAGAGAACTTGTCAAAAATCCAAATAATAAACTGGAGTTAGCATTCAAAAAAGATCTAACTGTAACACCGATTCCTGGCGACTTCTTGGCGGACTTCTCCTCCTGGGGGCCAAATGGCGACAAGGATATGAGTATCAAACCGGACCTTACCGCACCAGGGGTTAACATCTTATCGACATGGCCTGCATACGGTAAAGGTAAGCCGGAAATATCCTATGATAAGGCATATAATCGGATCAGCGGTACAAGTATGGCGACGCCGCATGTTGCCGGTCTAGCGCTTCTTCTCAAGCAAGCCCATCCAGAATGGACGCCTGCTGACATACGTTCCGCCTTGACCAATACGGCAGATCTGATTAAGGATCCAAAAGAAAAGTTATACAACGTGTACCAGCAAGGATCTGGCCGTGCGAACGTGGACAATGCCTTAGATACTCCGGTATTACTGCAGGCGCTTGAGCCGATTACCATTCTAGATAAGAATTTCAAACCTGTAAATGTCATGAATTATAATTCTTCGGCAAGCTTCGGCGTGGTTGCAGCGGGTGCGTCGGAGCAAGTGAAAAATCTGCAGCTGAAGAATACGGGTGATGAAGATTTAACATATACAGCCTCCATCGATTGGCACAATGGACATGATGGCGTTGAAGCTGCGTTGGATCGTTCAACGATTACCGTTGCTGCAGGTGGGCAAAGCTCATTCCAATTGCGACTGAATGTCGGTTCTTCTGCAAAAGAAGGGTTCTATGAAGGTCAAGTTGGCGTGGAAAGACTGGGTCTTCCGAAATTGCATCTGCCGTTTGTCGTCTATGTCGGTAAAGACAAACCCGCGATTGGATTGGGGATTGAGGATGTCGCAGTCTCGAAAGCCATTATCTATCCGAACCGCAGCAGTCAGGATGCCTTCACGGATCTTTCATTCAAACTGACGACTAATAATACGAATTTTATTCAGGTTGAAGTCGCAACGTTGGACGATGAGTCTATTGGATTCTTCTATATGGATGCCAAAGATAAAACAGAGGATCGATTCCAACCGGGTACGATTACTAAAAAAATTACCGGCGCATACCATCCTTATGACCATGGCAACCCGATTCTCGAAAACGACGGCAGCCTAAAAACAATGCCCCTTAATGACGGTGTCTATACTATTGGAGTATATGCTTTTCAACTTACGGCATTAGGAGAAATCGCTAAAGATAAGAACGGCAATGATATTTTATATTCTGGCTATACGTCTTTCCGCGTTGATCATTCAACGAACGGCGGTGATACTAGTCCTGGTGGTTCAGGCCCAAGTCCTGGCCCAAGTACATCCACGCCAGCCCCTGCTACAGCCTTGACAGCTGCAGCCAATGCAGTCATCGATCAAGGATTGAAGCAAGTTACGTTGAACTCGAATTTGAATACTGCCGATGGTGTAACGACAGTGACACTTACGGATAGCGATCTGAAGAAGGCCATCGAATCGGCAGGAAACACACCGGTGGCAGTGATCATCACGGGAGCTCCGAATGCAAGCTCTGCAACCAAGCTTAATCTGACCGTAGAACAAATCAAGCAGCTTCAGGCACTGCCAGCGAAGAGTGCTGTCGTCGTCAGTCTGGCAGGTTCAGCTGTATCTATTCCTGTTTCCGTACTCACCAAAGGACCAGCGGGTACAGAATTCGAACTTGTTGTGAAGCAGGTTGAAGATGCAAAAGCGAAGTTCGCGGCGAAGCTGCCTGGCGCGAAGGTACTGGGTACGCCGGTTGCATTCGAAGCATCTTGGGTGAAAGATTCGACTCGAACACCGATCCAAGTGCCAAATACGACGTTTATCAAGCGCGTTTTCACCATTCCAGGCCAAGTGGAACCGAATACGGCAGGGGTATTGTTCGAAGAGAGTGACAAAATTACACCTGTCGCATCTGTGTTCGTGCCGCAAAAAGACGGTACGACGCTTGTTGCGGTATCGCATCCAGGCTTCTCTACCTATGCGGCCGTTAGCCGCACGGTGAAATTTAATGATATTGCTTCCTCATGGGCTGCATCCGATATTACAGCGCTCGCAAACAAGTTGATTATCGATGGAACTTCGGAGACGACCTTCGCGCCGAAGAACAACTTAACTCGCGCTGAGTTCACGGCATTGTTGGTTCGCTCGCTTGGCTTACGAACGAGCTCAGCCGCACCTACCTTCTCCGATGTGAAGGGCACCGAATGGTATGCCGGCGATATTGCAGCTGCTTCGCAAGTGGGATTGATCCAAGGGCTTGGCAACGGGAAATTCGCTCCGAAAGCGAATGTGACACGACAAGAATTAACGGTGATGTTGGCACGGGCGTTGAAATTAACCGGTGTTGAATTGAAACCGTCCAATCCGTCGTTCCAGACTTATTCGGATGATGACCAAATCTCCGACTACGCGAAGGACAGCGTGAAGGCATTGTCCTCAGCAGGCATCATGAGCGGTGACGAGAATCAGAAGGGTCTCTTCCTTCCGACTACAGCGACTACCCGTGAGACGGTTGCTGCTGCTCTCCATAAGTTGCTTAGCCAGGCGAAATTAATTGACTAATGGTGTGTAAATTATCGATATAATATGAACGGCATAGCAGCCTCAATCAGGATTATTTCCTGGTTCGAGGCTGCTTTTACTTTGTGGGGATATTTCTCATATCATGACTTTCTGACATTTGTCATACGGAATCTCTGACATCGTCCACTAACGAGCGTTCCCGTCGATCCACTACAATAAAGTCATAAGGAACACGCAAGAACAACACTTACGATAAAGGATGATGAACCATGACATATGCAATCGAAGTTAAAGACTTAGTGAAGCAATTCGGTGATTTTCAAGCCGTTGACCATATCGATATGAAATTCGAAACAGGCAAGATTACAGCGCTGCTCGGACCGAACGGGGCAGGGAAGACGACGACGATCTCGATGATACTGGGGCTGCTGAAGCCGACCTCCGGAACGATTCAAGTCTTAGGACAACCAGTGGGTACGAAAGCGTTGCGAGAACGGGTTGGCGCGATGATGCAAGACGTGAAAGCGCCGGACGGGCTTCGCGTCGACGAAGTGCTCCAGTTGTTCCGCAGCTACTACAAGAAGCCGCTATCGCTCGAGCAGCTGCTCGATATTTCAGGGCTTCACGGTGAAGCGAAGCGCCGTGCTTCGTCCCTATCCGGTGGACAGCGCCGTCGACTAGCTTTTGCGCAATGTCTGGCTGGAGACCCGGAGATGATCCTGCTGGATGAACCGACCGTCGGGATGGACATTGAAGCGCGAGGCCGCTTCTGGGATACGATTCGGGCGATGGCTGCACGAGGACGCACGATTATTTTAACGACACATGACCTGGAAGAAGCGGATGCCGTAGCTGACTACATCACGATGATTGCCAAAGGACGCGTCGTAGCGGAAGGAACGCCGGCAGCCTTGAAAGCTCAAACAGCGCTGCGCACGATTTCATTCCATGTACAGACGATCGTCTCGGAGGCCGAACTGCTCTCCCTACCGGGTGTAGAGAAGGTAGAGATTGCGGGTGCACGTATCCGATTGCATGTCCAAGATACGGATCGGATACTCGCGGAACTCTTAAAGACCTCATGGGGCGTCTCGGATATCGATGTCTCCGCTGCGAAGCTCGGGGATGCGTTCCGGATATTAACCCAATAAATTATTAACGACGTGTTCGAAATTATAATCATACGAAATGACAAATGAACGAATGAATCTTAGGAGGATTATCCATTATGAATATGTTTATAGCACAGACGAAAGCCGAAAGTATTCGCATTATCCGCAGTCCATTCTTTATGCTCTTCTCGATCCTGATGCCGCTAGGCTTCTACTTCCTCTTCGCAAGCTTAAATGGCTCGGATATGAAGGTTCAATCGACGACATACGCACCGTTCGCCATGATTTCGATGACAGCATTCAGTTTGATCGGAACCGCGATGAGCCAGTTCGGCATCCGTCTTTCGTACGAACGTCGTGATGGTTGGGTACGTCTGTTGAAATTGACTCCGCTAACACCTTCAACATGGATCGGCAGTAAAATGGTTGCACATATGATCGTACATTTGCTTACAATTATAGTTATTTTCGGAGCGGCGGGTTTGGTCTACAGTATCGATTTAACGGCTATTCAATGGGTTGTCTGTGGTGCTTGGTTATGGGTTGGCAGCTTACCATTCCTAGCTATGGGATCATTACTTGGAACGATGAAAAATGCAGACGCGGTTATTGCAATTGCGAATATTCTTCAAATGGGTCTTGCGATATTGGGCGGTCTTTGGATGCCGCTTCATACCTTGCCTGCATGGATGCAAAATATCGGCGAATGGTTACCTTCGTACCGTTACGCGCATGGGGCTTGGAATATGTTGAATGGCAGTGGTCCGGCATTCCTTGATGTTATCATTCTGCTAGTCGTTGGTGTCGTGTTTATGGTACTATCAGGATACATTCTGAATAGACGGGAAGCGTTATAAGTGGAGAAGAGTAAATGGAGGTTGTTCCCGGAGCTGGAAGGGATCGTCCCCTATATCGCACTTGCTAATTGTGTTATTCCATTATTTTTTATGCTTCGAGAGCCTCTAGCCAGTGTTTGGCCAGGGCTCCTTTTGTTTGTGGTATTTCTTGTCGCTTATCGTGAGCAGTTCTGGAGAGTTCGCTATGTACAGCATTTCCTTATTGTTCAGCTCGTGATTATTCTGTTCTATGTGGTGGCCTATGAGCCAGGGTCCGCTTATCTCGGATTTATCCTTTCGCTGCCGCTTAGCAAGCAGCGACCTCGGTTTATTATGATGGTTGCGATTGTATTCGCTGCAGTAACGGCGTGGGCTTCCATTCCGTATTTTGAGAAAATCGGCTCAGTGATGCTGTTCATCCTGATTCCGCCGATCTTCGGGGTATGCATCATGCCTTTCATCATTCGCAATGCGGCGAAGTTCAAGACGATGGCAGAGCGGCTCAAAGCGGCGACTGAGCAGTTGGAACGGATGGCGCAGCAGGAGGAGCGGCAGCGGATTGCCCGTGAGCTGCATGATACGCTAGGACATACGCTGTCGCTGATCTCGCTGAAGGGAGAGCTGACAGAGAAGCTCATTCCCCGTGCGCCGGAGAAAGCGATGGCTGAAGCGCGTGAGCTAACAGAAACGGCAAGATCAGCGCTGAAGCAGATGCGGGAGCTTGTGACCGAGATGCGCGTGGTACGTCTGGCAGAGGAATATGCACATGCTCGGGCTCTATGCGCCGCGGCGGGAATCGCGCTGACGATTGAAGATCGCGTCTATGATCATAAGAAGGACAAGACTGCAGATGAGACTCTTTCGCCGACGGCTCGAACGCCATTGTCTCCCTTACAAGAGACCATTCTTGCGATGAGCTTCCGCGAGGTACTTACGAACGTTGTAAGGCATAGCCGTGCGACGGATTGCAGGGCTGAGCTGGAGATTCAAGAAGGTAGTGTCATTATGCATGTGATCGATAATGGACAAGGCATGGATGAGAAAGAAATCAAATCGGCGAGCGGCAGCGGCATTGCGGGTCTTAGACAGCGGCTGATGCTGGTCGACGGACATCTTACGATCCAATCTGCTCCGCAGGCCGGGATGCAGATCGGGCTACATATTCCGCGAACGATTCGCAGTCAACAAGGAGGTTGATCGAACATGATTCGACTGATATTAGGGGAAGATCAAGGGTTATTGCGCGGGGCGCTCGCGACGCTGTTGTCGCTCGAAGACGATATAGAAGTAGTCGGTCAAGCTGAGAATGGAGAGGTCGCGCTTCAACTGATCCATGAACTGAAGCCGGATGTGGTCATTCTGGATATTGAGATGCCGCTCAAGACGGGCCTCGACGTGGCGGAGATCATGAAGCGGGATAACATTCCAGGTCGCGTCATGATTCTGACGACATTTGCTAGACCGGGGTATCTACAGCGTGGCATTGCAGCAGGCATTTCCGGCTACCTGCTCAAAGACACGCCGAGTCATGAGCTCGCGAATGCGATCCGTCAGATCCATCAAGGGAAGCGGGTCATTAGCCCGGAATTATCGCTCGCCGTCTGGGAGGATCCATGTCCGTTATCGCCGCGGGAACGTGAAGTATTGAAATATGCGGCACAGGGGATGACGATGCAGGACATCGGCGCTACGCTATTCCTCTCTCATGGGACGGTTCGTAACTATATGTCGGAAGCGATGGGCAAGATTGGTGCCAGCACGCGGATCGAGGCGATCAGTATTGCGCATGAGAAAGGTTGGTTGGATTAGTCGGATCAAGCGCGGCGAATCGCAAGATTGCGATAAGCGTGAATATGTATGGTGCTGCTAACGAACCGTTTAGCCCGCATGGGTCCATACGATGCGCGATCAGTGGAAGGACTGCAGCCCGATCCTCCACTAACGAACCGTACAACGCTTATTGCCGCGAAAATCGCGTTTTTTTTGCGCTAACGAACTCAGCCAGCGTTATTGCGCCAGAAACGGGCAGAATTGCACGTTTTTCATCGGAATAACGATACTAGGATTCGTTACAATTTCAAAATACGATTTTTCGAGCAAATAAGCGTGCCTGGGTTCGTTAGCACAGATCTGAACGGACAGACGTCACCCGTGCGTACGGTCGGCATCCTTCAACGCCCAAGAACCTCCAATTCCACGTCGATCGTGGGAATGGAGGTTCTTTTTTGACTGCCCTCGTTCATGCATTCGTTCGATACTGCGCCCGATAAGCGGAAGGACTGTAACCCGTCTCTTTGCGAAAAATTTTACCGAGATGATTCGAGTCATCCCAGCCCGTAGCCACAGCGATCTCCCCGATCGGCAGCATGGTGGTGGTGAGCAGCCGTTTGGCGTGCTGAATCCGCTTCTGGCGCATATATTTGAGCGGCGGCATGCCGAAGTGTTTCTTGAAATATTTGATGAAATAGTTCGGGTGCAGATGGAAAGACTTCGCGATCTGGTCCACCGTAATTTGCGTATGCAGATGGCGCTCGATGTACTGCTGAATTTGGCTGAGCCGATCGATTTCTTCCAAATGGGTATGTAGAATTTCAACGGGTACCGACTCGAGAAAATAAGCGATGAGCTGCAGTAGGATTGCTTTCTCCTGAAGCCTTGCGGGCAAAGATTGCTGCCTGACCAATATCGTCAACTGCTTGAACCATGACTCGACCTGATCGTAATCTAGTACGCTTAAAATAAAAGGGACATCCAGCCACTGGAACAGATCGAACGGACCGACCTTGGCCGTAAAATGGATCCAATATTTGAAGTACGTATTTGCATTAATCGCCGCGTAAGATTGCTCAAAATGCGCGGGCATCAGACAGAGCTGTCCCGGCTTCGGGTAGAGCTCTTGATCCCCGATCTGCAGCCAGCCTTCTCCCTCACAAATGAAATACAACTTGTTGTAATTCGGCGTATAATGCATATCCTGCCAGTCGGGCGGACACTTCGTCAGTCGTGCTTCGAGCAGGTGAATCTGCAAATTCTGCAGCAGTTCCTCGAAGACGTTATTCATCGTTCCCATGCGGTTCATCACGTCCCACCTTGAAGTTAGTTTTATACGAAAGGAGGTTATTTTCACACCTGTCCATTATACCATAGCTCTGTTAAGCTGATTGCAACGACGAATATGAAAAGGGTGGCGAGAACATATGATTACGACGCAAAATCAGCTTATCGAGGAGCGTACAGAACGTACAAAATGGTTCCTGCAAGATCGATTCGGCATGTTCATTCACTGGGGATTGTATGCGATTCCAGCGCGCGGCGAATGGGTGCGTAATGGTGAGCGATTGACGGTGGAGCAGTATCAGCCGTATTTTGACGCGTTCAATCCACAGCATTACAATCCAGCGGAGTGGGCACGTGCTGCGAAACAGGCAGGGATGAAATATGCGGTTCTTACCGCGAAGCATCATGACGGTTTCTGTCTATTCGACAGCCAATTGACGGATTATAAATCGACGAATACACCGTCCGGCCGCGATTTGGTGCGTGAGTTCTTGGATGCTTTTCGTGCGGAAGGGATCAAAGTCGGTCTCTATTACTCGATTATTGATTGGCATCATGAGGATTACCCGGCTTACGGCGATCTTCACCACCCAATGCGCGATAACAAGGACTATCAGCGTGATCCGAAGACGTTCCCGCGGTATCTCGAATATATGCACGGACAAGTCCGAGAATTGCTCGAAAATTATGGCAAGCTCGACATCATGTGGTTCGATTTCTCTTATGGCGAAATGAGCGGTGAGAAATGGCGCGCGACGGAACTGATGGAGATGATCCGCAGCATTCAGCCGCATTTGATTATCGATAACCGTCTGGAAGTGAACGATGGACAGGCATCGATCATGACGAATAACCCATCGGTCTATTCCGGGGATTTCTGCTCGCCAGAACAGATCATTCCGACGGAGGGCTTAACGGATAACGAAGGTCGTTCCCTCCCATGGGAAGCATGTATTACGCTGAATAACAACTGGGGTTATGCCGCACATGACCATACGTACAAAACACCGCAGACAGTCATTCGTAAGCTCGTTGAATGCGTCAGTAAGAACGGCAACATGCTGCTGAACGTCGGCCCGAATGCGAATGGGGAGATTCCTGCGGAGTCGCTTCGCATCTTAGAGGAAGTGGGCGAGTGGATGCAAGCGAACGGGGAGAGTATTTATGGCTCCGGAAAAGCCGACCTACCGAAACCAGACTGGGGTCGTTACACGCAGAAGGGGAATACCGTGTATGCGCATATTTATGAGGAGAACATCGGACCGATTCATTTGCCAGGCTTGGCGGGGAAAATCAAACAAGCACGCGTGCTCGCTGACGGTTCTGAAGTTTTCTTGTCACTGCCTTGGAATGCTTCACAATACTCGACGGATGCGTTCATGAATTTCCACAGACCGGAACATTCGACCTATCCGCTGCCGGATCCGCGCAATACCGTTATTGAACTGAAATTGATCGATTAATTCATAGATAGGGAAGACGGCTCTCGCCCAGGCGAGGGCTTTTTTCACCTGTCGATACGGTCTGCCATGCTTGCCGGAAACCTGCGATTACGATACAATGCAGGGAAGCAGTGACAATCAGCGGAGGGGGAAGGAACATGGAAGCACAGCAGCCATCGAAGAAACAGCCGAAAGCCTGCCCGTCTACCTACAAAACGTTCAGCTTGTCATTACAAGCGTTAGTTATCCTTGCGAAGCATTCCAGTACATGTCCAAGCAGTGATATCGCAACTTATATGCAATCCGAAGCGACGTTGTTAAGACGTATTCTTGCTGTCTTAGCTCGGGAACATATTATTGAGACGCGTGAAGGACGCGAAGGCGGATATCGTCTAAGCAAGAGTCCAGATTTGATTACACTGGCAGAAGTCTACTCGGCCCTTCAGATTGATGAAGCTCGTTGCAGCGGGATGACGGAGGCAACTGGAGAGAATTCTTTCGGTGTGAAAATGAAATCGGTGATGTTTGATATTACGTCTGAAATCGATCAGAGTGTGTTAACGGTACTGAACAAATACACGATTGCGGATTTGGTCGAGCGAACATGCGAGCCCGATTGACATCATCGAATCGCAGGTATATACTGTGCAAATAAGAGCACAGATGAACCAAACGCTTAACTGTGCAAAATATAACACAGATGAATATTTAGGAGGAGTTAACTATGTCAACGCAAGTCGAACAGCAACAGGATTTTTTCAAGGTCATCCATGAACGCCATTCCGTACGTTATTATGATCCTGCAGTGAAAATTTCGAAGCAGGAGTTAGAAGAACTCTTGCAGGAAGCTACGCTTGCACCTTCTTCAAGCAATCTTCAGCCGTGGCGTTTTCTCGTTATCGATGATCAGGACCTGAAGGAGAAACTGCTGCCTATCGCCTATAATCAACAACAAGTCGTTGATGCATCGGCTGTCATTGCTGTCTTGGGAGACATGAATTGGTACCACGAAGGGGAGAAAATCTATTCTAAATCTGTGGAAGCAGGTTATATGAGCGAAGATGTGAAGAAGCAAATGATGTCCACGGTGGAAAATGGATATCATCACATGGATGAAGCGCGCAAGAAGAAAATCGTGCATATCGATGGGGGTCTCATCAGTATGCAATTGATGTTAGTGGCTCGTGCGAAAGGTTATGATACGGTACCGATGGGCGGATATGACGCTGCGAAGTTCAACGAAATGTTCCAAATTCCTGCGCATTACGAGAACATCATGCTGATCGCACTCGGTAAAGCAGCGAAGCCAGGACACCCGACAGTTCGTTTGTCTGTAGATGAAGTAACACATTGGAACAGCATGAAGTAATTTGTATTGCATTTGGGAACCTTTTTTTGAATCAAAGCGAAAAGTGAAATAGATATGGAAGAGAAGGGAAGCGAGGGAATGCTCGCGTCCCTTTTTTTTGCGGGATAGATTGGTGTGAGAAGATTATTAATCGAATGAATCATTTATCTCGTGAATGATCTGTTATTTCTGACGAAGGGCCTTTAACTCGGTATAAAGCTGCTCATCTTCCCCACGCAGCTGCCCGTTCAATTTGAAACCCAAATACACGCTCCGAACGACATGCTTCAGATTAATGCCCTTGACGTAGCGTTCCATGTAATCCTGTTGGTCAAGCTGTTCCGAAGCGTTCTCAATCCATGTACAGAACTGTGCGGCGGAGACGTGTTGGTGCGTAATCATCGAACGGAGTGCGACCGCGATACGTTCATCTTCTTTAAAGCCAAAGACGGCCTCCGCACGGGTGATAAATTGGTAAAACGCCTGCCAGATTTGCTGGCAAACTTCATACGAGGAGAATCGGTGGTAGGCCAGCTCATCGAACGTATCCGATACATGAGCCACACTGTGTACCCAGCCGTATTCTGCAACATAACCTCTTAGATCCTGTTCTTGTTCCGCATACGTGATGAGGGTGTGCAAGACGTTTGTATAAGTCTCTTCCGAGAGGAATTTCTCCTGCTGATCTTGATAGAGGATCGATGCGATGACGAGCGATGAGAAGCTTCGCATCAGCACGCTGGACGTATTCGACTCGCCGATGCGATAGAGCAGCATCTCCGAAGAGAGGGCTTGATCGAGCAGGGTCAGGAGCTGATCAGACGTGAATTTGGACGATGTAATCCATTTTGCGATGAGTGAATAAGCGAGATTGTCCCGAAGCTCGGCATCGGTTGAATGAAAACATTGAAGAACGCGCTTTGATGCATTGAGCAGTTCGTCGCCTTCGGGCATCGAAATGTCCTCGTTAAGTAATTGTTGAAGCCATTGTTTCGTTTCGATGGTGCTGCTGGTTGAGCTTGGCATCCGGTGTATGCTCCTTTTTGAGATGTATTAACACAAATTGTTTACGTTACAGTAATAGGGGATAACAGCGAAACGGACCGTACAGCCGGTATTCAGCGGTTAATTATCCAATTGGAACGTGTTTTGATAAGTGCTCATGTATCCGTTAGATGGTAGAAAGTGATCATTTGGCAAGAATAGCGCCCTTAGGGTCCGATATCCCATACGTAAATTCTACCATTTTGGTAAATTTGTAAAAGATATTTTAAGATTCTCCACAAGCATTGACACTACCCCCCCTTAAAACCTAGAATAAATCATAGGAATACAACATAAAAACAGTACAAACAACCAAAAACAACATATTGATGATGATAAGGATGGAACGATCATGTCACTGACTTTTGAAGAACGGAAGAAGACGATTCTAGATTGGTTGGATAAGGATGAGAAGGTGCAGGTGCTGCCGCTCGCTGAACAGCTTAGTGTAACGACGGAGACGATACGCCGGGACCTCGACCGACTGGAGAAGGAAGGACGCTTGAAGAAGGTCTATGGGGGCGCCGTTAGGACGCGGGAAAATGTGATGGAACCACCGTTCATGAAGCGTTCACTAATGCAGCCGGACGAGAAAGCGGCGATTGGTGCCTTCGCGGCTTCGCTCGTTCAAGAGGGGGAGACGATCATGATCGACAACGGGACGACGACGCTTGAAGTGCTCAAGGGGCTTAGGGATCGTGCCGATGTGACGGTCGTGACGCACTCTGTCCCGGTGCTGCTCTACGCCATGGAGATGTTCAAAGGACAGTTGATTTTTGTCGGAGGGCAAATGGATGTGCAGGCGCAAGCAGCGACAGGGGCGATGACGGAGAACAGTCTGCAGCAATTTAAGGTACACAAGGCGTTCATCTCCGTCGGCGGCGTATCGCTCAAGGACGGCATTAGCGATTACAACGTGAACGAGGCGAGTATCTCCCGGTGCATGATGGCGCGGGCGGAGGAATCGATCGTCGTGGCGGATCATACGAAGCTGGGCCAGAGCGCTTTTGCCAAAATTGCAGATATCAAGCAGGTGTCGATGCTGATTACGGATCGTGGCTGTTCAGCCGATTGGGCGAAGCAGTGGAGAGAGACGGGGAACGATATATTTATCACAGAATAGAGGGGAGACGGACGATGAAGGTCGATTTTCACTTTCATTTGGAAGAAGGGCCATACAGCACAGGATGGATTGGGCGGACGGCACGGGCGCTGGAGAACGTGCATCAAGATCGGGGGACACTGCATGCGCCATCACATTCGCTAGCTTGGGTCAATGAATTAACAGAGCTGTTGCGAGATCGGATGGAAACGGGTTGCTTTAGTGATACGTGGCTGGCCTATTATTTTGAAGAGGGCAAGAAACGCGGGATCGAACGGTTTGGTATGGTGGATCATCTGTATCGGTTCACCGAGTTCCGTTCGTATTACGAGAAGCATATGGTGCTGGACGATTCCCCGCTCGGACGGATGCAGCAGTATTGGCTGGATCGGGTATGTGTGACGTCGATTGAACCGTATTTGGATGCTGTACGGCGTGCAAAGGCCGCGGGGTACCCGGTATCGCTCGGCGTCGAAGCGGACTTTTTTCCGGGCGGAGAAGAGGAGCTTGGCGCATTGCTGTCGCAATATGAGCTGGACTACGTGATCGGTTCGGTTCACTTCGTGGATGGTTGGGGGTTCGACAACCCCGAGGCGCAAGAGTTGTTCGAGAATCGCGATTTAGTCGAATTGTATGCCAAAGGCTTTGAATACGTAAAAATGGCCGCGCGAAGCAGGTTGTTCGACATTATTGCGCATCTGGATAACCTCAAAGTATTCAACTATAGGCCGGATGAAAGTCAGTTATTGCCGCTCTATGAAGACGTGGCGAAGACGCTGAAGGAAGCGGACGTGGCGACGGAGATCAACACGGGATTAGCCTATCGTTATCCTGTCAAAGAGGCTTGTCCAAGTCCATCCTTCCTGCAAATTTTGAATAAACACGGGGTGCCGATCACGATGAGCTCGGATTCGCATTTCCCGGATGATATCGGAACCTTGCTCGATGAAGCGATGGATCTGCTCGAAGCAGCGGGGTACACCGAAGTGATCTATGTGCATGAGAAGCAGCGGATTACAGTGCCTCTAAGGGAGTAAAATGTTGTGACCCCAGTGGAGATCCACTGGGGTTATTCGTATGGTCCTCTAAGCCGGCCACCAATACACGGATGAGAAAGGCAAGTTCACCTCTGATCGTTCCTGGACTCTATCCCGGACGGACTCGTCACATCCATGTGAAGGTTCAAGCGCCGAATGATCCGATTCTGACTACGCAGTTGTAACTCCCTAACGTAATTAACTGCACAAATGCAGTTAATTTACTCGAAGCTGCTGATTAAGGGGTAAATAACTGCGCAATTGCAGTTAATTTACTCGAAGCGGCTGATTAAGGGGTAAATAACTGCGCAAATGCAGTTAATTTGCGTGAAGCGGCGTATTAAGGAGTAAATAACTGCGCAAATGCAGTTAATTTGCGTGAAGCGGCTGATTAAGGAGTAATTAACTGCACAAATGCAGTTAATTTACTCGAAGCGGCTGATTAAGGAGTAAATAACTGCGCAAAAGCAGTTAATTTGCGTGAAGCAGCGGGTGTTTGAGCACCTGTTGTTATTTTTTTTGCTTTCCACTTCCAGATAAAGATACTTTACTAGTTGGAAATTGGTGTAAATCATGAATTAGCGTGATATTTCGTAATGTTATATTCGAACTTCTGTTATATAATGAGCAATTACCACAAATTTAAATAACAAGAAATGAGACCTTCATGACAAAGAAAATTGCATGGATTACAGACAGTACTGCCTATATTCCAGAGGATTTGAAGAATAATCCCGATGTATTTGTGATTCCGATCGGGATTATATTCGGTAACCATGTGTTCGAAGATTGCGTGGAGCTAACTACGGAGGACCTGTATCGACGAATCCGGGAAGAGAAAGAGATCCCCAAGTCATCCCAGCCCCCGGTCGGCAGGTTTACGGAGCTTTTCGAGAAGCTTAGTACAGATTATGACTGCGCAATTGCTATTCATGTATCGGATAAAATAAGTGGAACATTCGCTGGCTGCCAATCGGCCTCGCAGCTTGTTCCATTTGAGGTCGAAGTTGTTGACTCGAAATCGATGTCTTATGCGATTACAACGTTGATCTACAAAGGCATAGCGCTTGCACGGCAAGGGCTAGACAGCAAGGATATCGCGAATCAGTTACGGTTGGAGACAGCGAAATCGCAAAATTATATTGTTCTAGGTTGTTTAGATCAGTTCTATAAGGGTGGGCGGATGACGGGAACCCAATATTTATTAGGATCACTTCTGCGGATTAAACCCATCATTCGGATCAACTCCGAAGGGGTGTTCGAACTATTCGAGAGGGTCCGTTCAGAGAAGAAGGCGTACAACCGTATGACAGAACTCCTGAAGCAATCTTTAGAAAAATATCACATTCAACAATTGCAAATTATGCATGGGAATGTCCGGGATAAGGCGGAGGCATTCAAGCAAGATATTAAGAAGCATTTTCCAAGCATGGATGTTGTCATCGGAGAGATTAGTTCTGCGATTGCAGTTCATGCGGGTGAAGGGACCTTGGCCGTCATTTGGCACAATGAGCCGAAATCCATTTAGGAAAAGAATTAGAGCGAGACTCTTCGTAGACAGTGACGGGGGTTTCGCTCTTTTTTTATGACTATTGATAATTTTCCATTATTATCCTTATGATAAAACTGAACCTTTTCGAACGATCGATGCAATATAGAGGTGTAAGCTTACCAAGGAGGGCCCTTGTTCATGCAAGAAATCGAATTACAATCATGGATCGAACGCATTCGGGAAGGGGATCAATCTGCATTCCAGGTCATCTATGAATGGACCTTTCCTGAAATTTATCGTTCGGTCGTGTTCCTAATCTCAGACAAACAAGAGATCGAAGATTTGATGAATGAAATATATTTTCAGCTATGGAAGTCGATATCGAACTATGATTCGCGTCGACCTTTCCGATTCTGGCTGCACGGCATTGTGCTGAAGCAGATCCAGAAATGGAGGACACAGCGTTGGAGAAGGTTCCGGATCTTCGAGAAGAAACGGCTCTTGGAAGTGGAAGAGCATCTATTCTCGGATCGGCCTGTTCTTGCGGCAGAGACACACCAGGAGATGTTATCGATCGTGCATCAGCTTTCGTACAAGCTTCGCATCGTGATCATTCTTCGTTATTATCACGATTACGCATTCGATGAAATCGCTGAACTGTTGGAGATTCCGCAAGGAACGGTTAAATCCAGACATCATACAGCACTAGGCAAGCTTCGCGAGCTTAGTCCGTATTTTGAACAAGGAAAGGAGCAGAAACTTTATGTCCATTGAACAACAACTGCGCGATAAGCTGCAAGATTGTGCGGAAGCAATGGAAGTTCCGTCAGAAATGCAAAAGCGTGTGGAGCGAGCTTCTTATGAACGCTATCGGAATGAAAAACATAAATCTATATCAGCTTTAAAGGTTCGCCTGATTATAGGTGCGCTTGCGGTTGTCCTGCTCACGCCTATTGTCATCTATACTGCCCCTGCCGTCGCTGCACAGATTCGCGCTCTATTGAATTTATCGGGGACGGAAGACATACGCAGCTTCGTCACGAAAGATGAGGATTCAGATTATATCACGACCAATTTATATGAAGATGAGGTTGCCGGGAATAAGGCTGCACAAGATGTGCTTGCACGTATTTATCACGGTTATCCAGAGACGCGCTCTTTCGAAATTGCTAACGCACAAATTACAGAAGGGACGCGTGGCGGGGAGCAAATCCATGAATTGAACTTGATTCTCATGGAGAAAGGGAAGACTTTCGCTGATCCGCATAAGGAAATTACAGCGATCGTCGATGTGAGGACTGGAGCGATTCAATTCTTTCAAGCGATCGAATTAGATCCTTCAGCACATACCTTGAAATTGCGGGAGGCGGAAGCGATTGAGATTGCGAATGCCTTCTTGGAGCGATTGCAAATGAATATCGAGGGATATCAACATGAGGTTATACGGACAAGTTCGAATAACACGCAAGAAACGGATCAATCGATCGTGATCTACAAGCGTCCTCAAGATGGGAAGAAGATGCTCCAAGTTAACCTTCGACAAGGCAGTACGAGTGTCGCGGACATCAGTCAGGAGAAGTCTTGAGGGTTCAACGACTCATCCGTCGTGAGGGTATGGTCGCGTTGACATTCTTGCTGCCAAGTGCCATCGGATTCGCATTGTTCTATATCATTCCGTTCGTGATGGGATTGATCTATTCGATGTTGGATCGAACCGTCGGAGGATCGTTTGTAGGATTGGCGAATTATCAGGAGCTGCTGAGCAGCGATTCATTTCGCAAAGCGGCATCAAATACCTTCTGGTTCACGGCGGTTAACGTTCCGCTGATGCTTATCGTATCGCTGGTTATCGCCATCCTATTGAATCGTAATCTCTATCTGCGAAACTTCATTCGGATGGCCTATGTTCTGCCGCTGGTTGTGCCGGTCGCTTCTGTCGTGATGGTATGGCAAGTGATCTTCGATTGGAATGGATCGCTGAATGCTTGGCTGCATGGCTTCGGATTGGATCAAATCGATTGGATGAAATCGACATGGGCTAGAGGCGTCGTATCGGTCTTTTATCTCTGGAAGCATGTCGGCTATAATATCATCCTATTCCTAGCAGGGCTGCAAGGTATTCCGCGAGACTATTATGAGACAGCGAATATCGAAGGGGCAGGTAAGTGGCGCCAATTCTACAGTATTACGCTCGTCTACTTGACGCCGACCATGGTCTTCGTTGTGCTGATGTCGATCATGAATACATTCAAAATATTTCGAGAAACGTACTTGATCGCAGGGGATTACCCGCATGATAGCATCTATACACTTCAGCATTATATGAACAATATGTTCCTAACGATGGATGTACAGAAGTTGTCTGCGGCAGCGACACTTATGGTGATCTGCATCTTCATGATCGTCACGATCCTGCTTCAAATCGAGAAAAGATATACACAATTTATAAATTGAACGAGGAGGAAGGATGGAGAATAAGGGGTTCATTCGGAACCTCTTGGGAACGCTGGTGATGGCGTGCAGTGGGTTAATGATGCTCTTTCCTATTGTGATTACTTTCACAAATTCACTGATGACAGAGCAAGAGATTCACGGTAATTATGATCTCGTGGGCACCATGCCGACCCGAGCGCCTGGGGAATTGCCTTCATTTGTGAATTTGAAGATCATACCGGATTGGCTGTCCTTTGAGCAATATGGAAAAGTGTTGCTCGAGACGCCGAATTACCTGTTCATGCTGTGGAATTCGGTTGCCATGGTCGTCGCGATCATTGTGGGGCAGACCGTTGTGAGTGCGCTGGCCGCGTACGCATTTGCCAAACTCCGATTTAAGGGAAGAGAGGGTTGGTTCCGAGTCTACTTAATGACGATGCTGATGCCTTTCCAAGTGACCCTGGTTCCGAATTATATTATTGCTAATCAGTTAGGCTTAATGAATACAGCGAGCGCGATCATATTGCCAGGGATATTCGCGGCATTTGGGGTGTTCATGCTTAGACAATTTATGCTGTCGATTCCCTACGCACTTATTGAAGCGGCACAGATGGATGGTGCCGGACATTATCGTATTTTCTACCGTGTTATGCTGCCCTTGATGAAGCCGGGGATCGCGGCGCTCGTCGTCTTGCTGTTCGTAGACTATTGGAATATGGTCGAGCAGCCTTTGATTTTCTTGGAGGATGCCTTTAAGCAGCCATTATCGCTCTATCTATCCAGAATTAACACAGAAGCGCAGGGCATCGGCTTCGCTGCTTCGATGATCTACATGACACCGATGGTGCTGTTGTTCATGTATGCGGAATCGTATTTTATCGAGGGTGTACAAATGTCGGGCATTAAAGGGTGATCGAGAGGAGGAACAAGATGAATACAGGGATGGCTGAAGCGATGGATGCGGGCCGAAAACGAAAAATAGTGTGGATCTCCGGTCTGTTCATCGGTGTGCTCCTACTTCTTACCCTATCGAGTAATACATGGCTGACGATGAGTCTACCTAAGGTTCGAACAGAGATCGGGAGACAAGGACCGTTGACCACCCAGTGGAATGGTACAGCGCGGCTGATGCCCAGGCAATTGATGGCATTATCCAATGCTGCGGAGTGGACGACGAAGGAAGTGCTCGTGAAACCGGGAGACCGCGTTACAAAAGGACAGACGCTCATTACGTATGACAATCCTGCTGCGGAGCAGGAAATACAGGATGCCAATGCGAGTCTTGCACAGCAGCAATTGTCGATCGAGGATTTGCAGGATGCTTATATTGAAGCGGCTCAGAACAATGATGAAATGCAGATGCGTCGTACGAAGAGGGAACTAGAGCGAGCCCGATTGATGATGGATGTGCAGCAGCGAAAAGTGGCGGTGATGCAGTCGGATGCGAGCGGTCGAAGACGTATCGTTGCACCGTTTGATGGTGTCGTAATGCAGGTCAATGCGGCTTCGCAGCTGCCCTCAGGGAGCAACGGGCCGGATGTAAGTCTAGCGAATATGCAGCAAGGCTACCAATTCGAGATTGTTATACCGAATGCCGTGGGGCGGAAGTATCGTACAGGAGATAAGCTCAAAGTTCAAGTAGAGCATCAGGGCACGAACGTACCCGTTGAAGGGACGATTCGTGAAATTCGAAATGCGACGAGTACTAGTGATGGCAGTCCGTCGCAGGGGGAGAATGCGACTCCCGATACATCGAATCAACTATTCGTTGTACAAGTAGTGCATCAAGATTTGGAGGCCAACGACTTGGTAAATGTAGATCTAACGCAATCACAAGAGGACGAGGGGGCCTTGCTCGTGCCGAACCAAGCGATTCATCGCGAAGGTAAGAGCAGCTACGTACTTGTTGTCGAAGAACGTAGAGGTCCGCTGGGGAATACATTTATCGTCCGCAAAGCCCCAGTCCGATTGGTGGGGACGAATGGTCAGGAGTCCCTCGTGCAAGGGGTATATATGAATGATGCCATCATTGTGGAGAGCAACGAGCCGCTAGCGGAAGGTAATCGCGTAAGAGTCTAGTGCGTTCGCTTATTATAGAGGTTGTTCAAAAAGTCATCATTTGATCACGAAGTGATTCAAGAAGCATAATCAACATCGAATCTTGCGTTCACCTTTGAAGTCCGGTACTCATTTAGGTTTCGCCTAAACTCCGTTCCTCCTTCTTCAGGTTCTCGCAACCTTCTCGGTGCTGAAATGCCGACTTTTTGAACACGCATTAATAGATTTTGCATATGGAGAGAGGGAATGAGATGAGAAAAAGTTCGATCGTATGTTTGATAGTTGCATGTTCCATGAGTTTGGCTGCTTGCTCCGGCGGGCAGAACGGCGACGAGAAGAAGGAGGGGAAAAAAACCGTCGTCTTATCCGTCTTCAGCGCTGATCCAGTCTATACACAGGCGGAGAAAAAATATGAAGCGAGTCACCCGAATGTGGATATTCAGATTAAGGCACATATGAAGGACCCAAATGCCAGCTATGAAGGGGAGGGGGAAAAATATATAAACATAACCAACACCGAACTCTTATCGGGTAAAGGGGCAGATATCATTGCCTTTGATGTGATGGGGCTGCCTGTCGTGAAGTATGTCGATAAAAAAGTGTTGGTTAACTTGAGCGATCTGATGAAGCAGGATCAGTCCTTTGATGCCAGCCAATATGAGATGAATATTCTGGACGGTGCCAAGATGAATGGAGGTCTCTACACGCTGCCTTTACGATTCTTCTTGGACAGGATGATGGGGGATGCCAAGGCGATTGAGGATGCAGGCGTGACATTCGATGATTCGAACTGGACATGGAACGATTTCACAACGGTTGGTAAAAGCTTGGCAGCTTCAGGGAAACGGAAACATGCGACGGGAAATACGCCTCCGGAGCAGATGCTGAACTATTTGTTCTCGGATAACTATGCAGGGATTGTGAAGGATGAGAAGCGTTTCGACACGAACGCATTCTCATCACTCATGAAGCAAGTGAAGAAGATGTATGATGATGAAGTCGTCACGAAGGCCGAGATTGCTGCAGATGAATCCTACTTTTTGCCTACGATGATTATATCTCCTGAAGATTATTTTGTCGGACCAGCCATGTTCTATGAGAAAGGGAAGATCTATAACAAGCCACGGGCTTTGCAGGAGCAATCGGGAGGTTCATTCATCATGAATAGGACGCTCGGGATCAACGCGAACTCAGACGTCCAGGCGGAAGCGTGGGATTTCATGAAATTCCTGATGTCTGAAGAGGCGCAGATGCTGCCGGGACTGCAGGGTTTCTCCATTAACAAATCGGTGAACGAGAAGATGTTCAAGGACCTTGAGAATAAAGGCTCGGTGGAGTCGCCGACGGGATCTTCCGTACCGGTTAGCAAGGAAGACCTCGAAGTTCTTAAACAGATGGTCGCCGATACGAAGACAACGGTGAGAGAAGATAAGAAGATTCAATCGATCATTGAAGAGGAAGCGAAAGCCTATTTTAGCGGACAAAAGTCGGAGCAAGCTGTTGCGGATCTGATCGCAAATCGGATCACAACCTATTTGAATGAGTAATGAAATCTTGAGTAAAGGATGATGATGGATGAAAAAATGGATAGCGGTGTTGTTCGTATTCGGAGTTGTGGCCAGTGTCTCAGCTTGCTCGGTTCCAGGTGCGGAAGAAACAAAGGCAGAAATGAATATAGAGGCTGAGCCGCTAGATCAACGGGGAAAGCAAGAACAAAAGGGTGAAGAGACTGCCGAGAAGGAACAAAAGAATGATGAAGGCCAGAATGATGGGCAGGGCATGACGAAAGTATTCTCGGATCTGATGGCATTGAAGCTTCCGGAGGGCCTTGAGGCACAATCGTCAGGCTCCACAAATTCGAAATTGATCTATACCGATAAAGCGAATCAAGTGAAGCTCGAAATGCTGCATGATCCTGAGCAATTGGTGACGGATGAGGGGATCGATATGGGACGTTTGAAGATGAGAGGGATCTTCGAACAACAATATGAAGGTGTAAAATTAGAGTGGTTGAAGGATGAGACGCAGCAAGTCCATGGGAAGCATATCGCGATTAATGAGGTCATCGTTCCATCCAAGGCAGGCGACACGTATCATCTCGTGGCTTGGGCTGAATTAGACGGCGCTTTTCTGGAAATCACATTCACCTGTCCCGCAGATGTGAAGGGGGAGTGGCAGAATGCTGTGCATGAGATGATCGAATCGATTCAGATGTAGGGAAAGGGCTGCAGGTTCAGTTTCATGAAGTAAAGATTAATAGTAGGAACATGACCGCTTGGCGAAACCGCTGAGCGGTTTTTTGGCGTGGTATGTCTGGACAGAAGAACTTTTCAGAAAATGACATATTTCTAGGTATTTCGACTTATTTTTATGACTTTGGAATCGAATTTGGAGGAATTTAGAAGTGGATGACGAATGTAATTTTTTGGTTAGGTATATTTTACCACCAAAAGGAAATGCAGGTTTTTGATCGATGAAGATCGCGCGTGAATTTAGGTTATAGAACCTAAATCTTTTATGAACCAAGTGAATGAACCAAGGCAAACTCGTTCGAAAGACGGGGACGCAAAGCCACGGGTCTAAGGTACATTCGTACTATGATCGCCGGGCCGCTCAAAGGCTTGGTTTTTGTGTGCCCAAAAAAGACCATAGGGGGAATCGATGATGAGAAGAACGGAAGAAGGAAAGAAAGGATGGCAGTACCGGCTTCGGATGGCGGCGCTCTGCTGTGCATTAACAGTTGCTTCATGGAGTGTGCTGGCTGCGCCAAGTGCGCATGCTGCTGTACAGATTCAGACGGAGGATGAAGTGACGAAGGTGGACATGCAAGGGGGGGATATTCAAATTTCGGGCTCGAATATGGTGTGGTTCGTCACGGGTGCGGATACGACGCGCCAAGTGATGTATCGGGATTTGAAGACGAATCAATCCAAGCTGCTGACGCCGGTGAAATCGTATAAAAGAGAGCTGTCGATTCATGGTGATCTCATATTCTGGGCGGATAAAAGAAATACGGCTCCGGGCGAAGAGGACTGGGATATCTATATGTTCGACTTGAAGACGGGTAAAGAAACGAAGATCAGCAAGACCGTTGGACATTTAGGTTCGCCGCAATCGGATGGACGTTACGTGGTATGGGGGGAATCGGGTCACAAAGTGTATTTGTACGATCTCAAGGCCGGTACGGAAAAGGTGATTGGTGATGGAGATTATCCGAAGATTGCGAATGACAAAGTGTTTTTTACAAAATATTGGTATCAGGATGCAGGGTATCTCTATGACGTGAATACAGGTGCAACGACGAAGGTGATTGTGCTGGATGAGGGAGAGGCGTTCCGCTCTTATGCATTTGACGGTACGCGCGTCCTGACATTCAAGAGAGGAAGCGATGAAGGTGGCGAGGATACGACATCCGTCGTTTTATATGATTTGAAGGATATGCAGACGCCGCAAAAGATGGTTCTTGTTCCTCCTTTTACCGGGAAGAATCTTTCGCATGCAGCACTTGGCGATTCTTATGCGGCTTGGACGCAATATGTTGACGGGGTACTTCAGATTTTTGCAGGAGATATGGGGACAGGTAAGACGTGGCAGGTCACATCAGGGAAGATCAATCAGAAGGATCTGTTCTTCGACGGGGATCGCCTTCTCGTTATGAATGATCAGAAGAAATTGGTCTATAAGACGATGACGCGTCAAGAGGGTCAAGAGGAAGGCGGTACTACGGGGCAGTCTTCCACAGCGGGAACGCCAGGTTCATGGAATTCAGTGATTTCGATGGAAATGGATGAGTTGGTAGAGGCTGAAATCGGCCCGGATGGCGGCGTGTTGGAAGCGCGGAAGTCTGGGATTTCGTTGAACGTGCCGAAGTATGCTTTTCAAGAGCGTTCGAAGCTGACGTTAACGGTCACGACGGCTTGGGACAAGGCGCTTAAGCAGAAGGTGGCTGCTAATTCGCATCCGGTAGGACCTGTCGTGAAGTTGAGCTGGAAGGAAGCGACTGTAAAGCCGCTTACGCTGCATATCCCGGTGGATGTGTCGAAGATGAAGCCGAATCAGGTGAGCAAATTGTCGGTGTATGCGTTCGATGCGTCGGCAGGCAAATGGGAGGATATTGGTGGCAGATGGGATAACGAACGCAAGGAAATGGTGGCGGAGATCGATGGGCCGGGTACGTATGGATTGCAGCTCACGGATATTACCTATTCGGATATTCAGGGGCACTGGGCCAAGGAAGCCATTGAGACGGCTGCGGCACGCCATCTCGTCCAAGGGGTCAGCGCCGGAAAATTCGAGCCGAATGCGCCGTTAACCCGTGCACAATTCGTGACCATGTTGTCAGGTGCATTGAAGCTTCAGGCACTGCTCGGGAATGAGCCGAGTTTCGTGGATGTGCCGAAGTCGCATTGGAGTTACGTGCATGTAGAAGCGGCGGTACAAGCAGGTCTTGTGCAAGGGGATCAAGGGAAGTTCCATCCGAATGAGAAGCTGTCGCGCGAAGCGATGACGGCAATGCTCGTGCGTGCGGAAGCTTGGTTAGCGGGACAGCCGCTTAAGGTGACGGACGAAAGTATTCTGGATGCATATCGGGATGGGGCTAAGGTGAGTGCGTGGGCTAGACCTTTCATGGCGAGTGCTTTGGAACGTAAGTTATTGACCGGCGAAGGGATGAATATTCATCCGGGCCAAGTATCGACACGGGCGCAAGGCGTCGTAATGCTGCTGCGGATGCTGCAGAATCAAGGGAAGCTATAGGTTGAATTAGGGGAGAAATGATGATGAAGAGAAAATATAAGCAGATGATACGCTCCTGGATTAGCGGAATGCTTGCAGTCGTCGTATTGCTGACGGGCATTCCGATGGTTCCGGGCTTCGGCGTGGAGAAAGCACAAGCGGCGACGGTTGAGATGAAAGTGGATCCGCTGCCGATTAATTCGGTCTATGCGCCGAAGACGAGCATTATATGGGAATTTCAAGATATGGAGCATCCTGCAACGATTGATTTATGCGGGGAAGGAGATATTGAGAGTGGGACGTATCCGCAAGGAGATAACAAGGTAGAGTGGAACGGTCAAATCGACGGCCGTCCAATAGCGGATGGGGACTACAAAGTATGTGTAACCCCGACAGATAAGTTCGCGCAGTTCAAGAAGGATGTCGACGTCTCCGTCGTCAATTCGCCACCGATGCGCCCGAAAGCGCTCGATGTGGTACCGGATTTGCGCAGTGAGACGCATATCCTGCGCGGTCTCGGGGAGATTGGCTCCAAAGTAACGGTTCGGATGCGTACAACGAAGCGGGTTAATTATGATCAAGTGCCGGGAGATGAGGTAGTACTTGCCTCGGATATTATCGTTAAGCCGCAGCGCACCTGGTCGCAAGGCATGCAGATTGTAGCTGAGGACTTTACGAATTTCCCGAAAGAAGCGACGAAGCAGCCGAAAGCCTTTGTCGGTGAGTGGGAAGTTCGGGTGAAGCTCCCGCTGTATGAGATTGCACATATTCAGGCTACGGCGGAGCGGACGATTGGCACAGATAATAAGTCGAGCGTTCCGTCGGACATGCTGAATGTGCTTCGTTATCAAGCGCCAGCCTGGAATGTGACGTGGGAAGCGCTCGCCGGGTATTATTACAAAGTCGCGGGCAAAGATGCGCTCGTCGCGGGTGTTAAGAAGATCGCAGATTTCAATAACGTCCGAATTCGGACTTGTAACGATCAGCAAGGCTGTCCAGACAGTGTCGAGAAGGGCATGCACCTGCTCATTAAAGATCCGCTGCTCGCCGGCAATATTCTGGAATCCGATCTTGGCGAGCTGACGTTCGAGAAGATTGCGAATCGGGATGGAGCCCACCCTCCAGTATGGTGGGATCCGATTAATATTGCGACGGGAGATTTTCTGTTCCAGCATGAAAATATGCGTCTGGATGGTCCGATTCCGCTCGTGATGAACATCGCTTATCATAGCCGGGATTCGTTCGATGGAGCGATCGGTTTTGGCTGGCGTCATTCGTATGAGTGGCGGCTGCAGCGGGGAGACGGCAATGAGATGATCTTGTATAGACCGGAAGGCGCATCCGATGTCTATTTGGCGAAGCCGGACGGTCATTATGAGCGGCCGCTCGGGGTTTATGATGAATTGCAGCGCAACGCGGATGAGACGTATACTCTGTCGACTCCTCAGCAATGGACGTACTCCTTCCGGGAAGACGGGCTGCTGCAGCGGATTCGGGACGCGAATGGCAATCAAGTGAAACTAACTTATAGCGGTACAGTTTTGGAACAGGTAAGCAGTGACAGCGGTTCGCTAACGTTCACATACGGCCCAAGTGGCAAGCTGGTGCGTGTAGCAGATGGGACAGGGCGCGCGATTGAATACAGCCATAACCCGTTGACGCATGACTTGATAGCGGTGAAGCTGGCGGACGGTGCAGAGATCGGGTTTGGCTACAACGATAAGCATCAGATGACGGAGATGCACAATCCGAATGAGACAGCAACGCTGCTGAACGAATATGACACTGAGGGCCGGGTCGTACGCCAACGGGATTTTGCAGGCGGTTGGGCCGAAGTTGCGTATGATGCGAAGAATCGGAAATCCACGACGACAGATCCGTTGGGACGCGTCAAAATTTTTGATTTCGATGAGCGGTTCAGACAGACGGCGATTCGTTATCCGGACGGTACGAGCGAATTATTCACGTATGATGCAAACGACCATATGACGAGCAAGACGGATCGCAACGGGAATATGACGAAATATGGGTATGATGAACGTGGCAATCAGATCCAGGTGGTTGATCCGGCAGGCGCCGTGACGACAATCGCTTACAACGATAATAATTTGCCGGTAGAAATGATCAATGCGCTGGGACAGCGTACTGGGCTTGTTTATGACGCTCGCGGCAATTTGAGTGAGATAACGAATTCGCTGGGGCAAGTGTCAAAACTAACGTATGACGGTCGTGGTACGGTAACATCGATCACCAATGCTAAGGGCGAGAAGATGCAGCTGGAGAATGATGCGCTCGGGTTCTTGCAGGTAGTGATCGATCCGATGGGCCATCAACAGCAAATGAAGCGGGATGCACTGCACCGCGTTACCGAATCGGTAGATGCGCTGGGCCGCGTAAGCCGTTCGAATTACGACCCTCGCGACCGTGTGTCCGAGGTAATTGATGCACTCGGACAGAAGCAGAAACTAGCTTATGATCGCAACAGCAACTTGGTATCGAGCACGGATGCAGCAGGTGCGGTCACTTCGTATCGCTATGATTCATTCGATCGGTTGACGGGGGTGACGGATGCCAAAGGGCAACAGACCACGCAGAGCTATGATGCGGTCGGCAATGTCCTCGAGACGAAGGAGCCGAACGGCGCGACAACACAGTACGTCTACGATAACGTAGATCGACTGGTGGAGATGATTGATGCGAACGGATTCAGCACGACGTTTACGTATGATGGCAACGGCAACTTGCTTACACGGACGGATGCGAATCAAGGCGTCACGAGGATTGAATATGACGTGCGCAATTTGCCGTTGAAGATTACAGACCCAACGGGTGCGGTAACACAGTTCTCATATGATGTGCTAGGCCGTTTGGTGCAAGAGACGAATGCATTGGGCTTTGTCGCCTCGTACGAGTACGATGCACTGGGTCAACTGGTGACGACAGCAGATGAGCTGGGGCAGCAGACGCAGTTGGATTATGATGCAGCAGGCAGATTGGTACAAGTGACGCGTCCGAATGGCGCGGTAGTCAAGTACGAGTACGATGCGCGGGGTCAGCTCGTCGCGATGGTGAATCCGATGGGTGAACGTCAGAAGATGGAGCGCGATGCGGTTGGACAAGTGACGTCAAGCATGGATGCGAGCGGGGCCGTTACGAAGTATGACTACGATCCACTGGGACGTGTCACCTCGATTGTAAATGCACTTGGCGCGACGACGCATCTTGCGTATGATGCACGCGGCCAGCTGGAGCGCTTGATCGATGCGAAGCAGCAAGTGACCTCGTATGCCTATGATGTACTGGGGCAATTAACCTCGGTGACGAATGCAATGCAGCAGAAGACGAATTACCAATACGATGCGGTTGGTAATCTGGTGGCCAAGACCGATGCCATGGGCAGAACGACGACATATGCGTATGATCTGCGTAGTCAATTGATTCGTTCCGTGAATCCGCTGGGCAAGGCAACAGAGCTAACCTATGATGGCATGGGGCAAGCCGTGACGGTCATGGACCCAGAGGGACTGCAGACCTCCTATGGTTATGATTTGGCAGGCCGGCTGGCGCAGCTATCTTATGCGGATGGCAAGCAAGTGTCGTATCAATATGACGCACTCGGCAGACGGACGGCGATGAACGATGCGCAGGGACAAACAACGTATGCCTATGACCCGTTGAACCGCCTTACCGAAGTGACGGACGCGCGTCAACAGACGATTCGTTATGAATGGGGAGCAAATAACCAACGTAGCCGCGTGATCTATCCGGATCAGACTTCGGTGACGTACACATACGATCTTGCAGATCGCCTGTCGAAGGTCGTTGATGGACAGGGACGTGCCACGAACTATACGTATGACGCGAGCGGACGTATTCTGAGTAAAATGCTGCCGACAAAAGCGCAGAGCTCTTATGGATATGATGCGCTTGGACAGCTCATATCGTTGAAGCAAGAGAATCAGCACGGCAAGACCTTAGAGCATTTGATGTACAGCTATGATCCGGTCGGCAATATCGTCCATCAAGAACGGATGGAAGATGAAGACGATGAGGACGCCGAAGCAGGCAAGACGAGCGATGAAGATCGCGTCATTACGGACTATGCGTACGATGCACTGAATCAGCTGATCGAAGTGCAGCGGATGATGGGCGAAGGAGCCGTAACCACGCGTTATGCATACGACGGTGTCGGCAATCGCTTATCAAAGACAAGCCTACTCGGAGATCTGACCGATGTTGAGCAGTATGAATACAATGCTGCCGATCAATTGGTGCGCTGGCAGAATGGACCGCAGAGCTACAAGCAATATATGTATGATCTTCGCGGCAATCTGACAACCGTAACCGGATCGGTCTACGAAAATGAGGGCGATGAACACGGTTTGAAGATGTCTGTCGCAGACGCAACCTATGTTGATCCATTAGATCAGCTTATTACGACATTCGGGGATGCTTCGACACAGCCGCAAGAGCGTATCTTGGAGCAGTATATATGGGATGACGCTAATCGGTTGCAGAAGCAGATCAATCCAAAAGGTGATGTGACGCGCTACCTCTATGATGGAGACGGCAACCGCGTGCAAATGAGCATTGATGTTGCTCATGGTCCGAAGGGCAACAATGGAAATGGTAACGGTAACGGTAACGGTAACGGTAACGGCAAAGGGAATGGCAATGGTAACGGTAATGGCCATGGAAACGGGAACGGCAATGGCAATGGTAATGGTAATGGAAAAGACAAATGCCATACGGTACCACCAGGCTTTATCCCGCCGGGACTTGCCAAGAAATGCGGCCAGACCGACCCAGGTGACCCGGATACGTACCCGGATGATCACCCAGGCGGACCGCGTGACGGATGGGAGAAGCAGTTCAAGAAGAAGCATTGGGAATTTAACTACACGAATGACGTAAGTCTTGAACTCCCAGAACCAATCCAAGTAACCGAAGCAGATCAGACCAAATGGAAACAGACCTATGTCTACGGTGTAGGATTAGAGCGCTTAAGTATGAATTATCTCCCTGCATATGACGATAACAATGGATGGGAGCGTGTACCGGGCGAAGGCGGAGCCGAACCAGGTGTTGCACCGAAAACCCTTTACTATGTTAACGACATGATCGGCAGCAACCTCGGTATGCTAGAGCAAGACGGACGCATGTCCTCGCGCTACCATTATGATGAATTCGGAGTAACTCTCGACGCGAAGAAGTTCGACGTGAACTGGCCGGGGCCGGATAACCTGTTCGGTTACACGGGATTAGGCTATGAGTTCTATAGCGATCTGACTTATGCGCGTGCGCGGTATTACAAGCCAGAGATTGGGCGGTTTGTGAGTGAGGATACGTATAAGGGGACATTAGGACAGCCGCAGAGTCAGAATGGGTATGCGTATGTGTGGAATAATCCTATCAATTGGATTGACCCTTCTGGGTTTGATCCCGTTACGGTTGGACATGTTTATATAATTAAAGGCCCTTATCAAGGTAAAACTGAGAAATATGTGGGATCAACAGCACAAGAGCTCCTCGAACGTATGGGCAAACATAAATGGAAAGCTCTCGTTGCAGATCCATCTACAACAGTAACGACCTATGAAGTGAAAGCGGAATTGAATGTAGCAGAATCCGCCAGAGGGACACAAAGAAGTGCATTAGTTGAAGCTCTCCGCTCAGCCGAACAACTAGGTATTGATAAAGAAGGGGGTAAGGAGGCACTGCTTAATGATAGGAATGCAGCAGCAACTAAAGAAAAAAGGGAATATTGGGGTAATAAACATAAAGTTGAAGTTGACTTTGATTCTCCCAAACTAGCTTTAAAAGGTGGGGTTCGGGTAAGTGGTTTTGCCGGTTTTGCTTTATGGGATGCATTTAATATGTACCGATCCGAAAAAATAGCCAGGTACGAGTTTGCACCATATATTTTGGAAGATGAAGGTGGTGTTTTTACAATAGGTGAAGGTAAAGCTAATTGGTTTGCTCCTCACTACTATTGGAAAACATATAAATCAGGTCCTAAGTCTGGTCAAAAAGTATATATTGACGATGGAGATTATGGGTACTGGAAAAAAGAAGCACAAGCGCTCTGGGGAAGAGTCGATATTTGGGGTGATTTTGTGCCAGGACTGCTCAACCCCAGATTACCTGTAGCAAATGAAATATAAGATTTAATAATGTTGTTATTAAATTGAGTGTGGAGGAATCAATAAAAAGGATGACAAAGGAACTTAAAATTGAAGAGTCAAATTTTCATGATCTTAGTCGTATTGAATTGGGGTATGACTCTATTGAACTTTCTAATGATTTGGGAACCGAAGTTGATCCGATTGCTCTTGTGGATTATTTGTGTACTGTTGAAGGGACAAGTCAAATACAAAGTCTTAGCATAAACTATAACTCTTTCTTAAAAGATCTTAAGGTCATTAAGGCATTTCCTAATTTGCGCTATATTAGTGTTTATGGATATCAGATTATATCGTTAGATGGAATCGAATGGTTTCAGCACGGCCAGTACATTAAAATTAGTACGGAGTCTAATCGACGTCGTAGGATTGCCGGATTATCCCTTGCTCCCATCGAGAAAATGACTCTTCAATTTGCTCGATCTGAAGATTTGGAGGACATAGGCGCTTGCTTAACGCTAAATGATCTTGATCTGTTCCGTAGTAAGGATATAGATTTTTCAAAGTGGAGCCAAGTCCCTCTGAAATCACTTGGGCTCAAACAAGGTAAATTTAGGGAATTTGGGAATACCGTTGATGTCATAAGCCTAAATGATATCAGGGTTTTAGGCTGTCGCAGTCTAGAGCGGTTTACAGGCGATAATAGCCGAATAACTAGGATGATTATTGAAGGTTGTAAAAAACTTGATTTACGAACCATTCAAACTTTTGCAAGGATTAAATCTTTAATTGTGAATGGAAATACTAATGAGATTTTACTGTCAGAAATGGGAGAACTTAAGCAGTTAGAAAGTCTCTGGTTGATCGATTGTAAGGTTCAAGTTGATACTTCAAATCTGAAACATCAATTTCCGAGACTAGAAGAACTTCAAATCTCCAACATGAAGAATGAGCAAGTGCTTGAACTTAGTCAACTTAATACGGGTATAGTCGTCTCGGGCAGAACATATACTCTGAAAGGAAGTCTAAGAACATATAAGGCCTTAAATGGAAGTTTAATAGAATAACTATACGATCTAGCCAAAAGAGCTAGGAGACCACAAACGAGACTAACCTCTCGCTTGTGGTTTCTTTGTTATCTCAGTTTCGCGCACCATGTACCACTAATACATAGTGATAGAGCGAAATCAAGTAAATTTAGAAATGTATGCTTTAATTCGACAAAAATTGTCCAAATTAATGTAGACCGATATTGATAGGATTCAATGTTAATGTAGAGGCTATCTCGGCTATTAGATGGACGCCATATATGCTGCAGGGCTGCAAGAGCGTATTCTGTAGCAATATGTGTAGGATGGAAACGGCAATAGCGAGAGAAGCAGTTCAAGAAGAAGCAATGGAAATTTAACTACACGAACGATGTGAGTTTTAAGCTTCCAGAACTGATTCAGGTCTCCGAGGCAGATCCGACCAAATAAAAACAGACTTACGTCTATAGTGCAGAATCGTTTAAGTATGGATTATCTCCCGGCTTATGACGATAACAATGGATGGGAGCCTGTCCCAGGCATGGGTGGAGCCGAACCAGGCGTCGCACCGAAAATCCTATACTATGTCAACAACATGCTTGGCAGCAGTCACGGCATGCTGGAGCAAGACGGTCGCATGTCCTCACGTTACCATTACGATTAATTCGGGGTGGTCTAGATGCGAAGAAGTTCGATGTGAACTGGCTGGGGCCGGATAACCTGTATGTGTGTGCGGTATTACAAGCCGGAAATTGGACGTTTTGTGAGTGAGGATACGTATGAAGGACAGATTCATGAGCCTTTAAGTTTGAACCGATATACGTATGTATATAATAACCCATTGATTTATATCGACCCAAGTGGGCATATTCCAACTGTGATGGAAGCGGCAAGAATGGCGGAAGATATTTATAAAGCGACATTAAAAAAAGATAAAGGTGTTGATCTGATTAATGGTTGGAAACTAGCAGATATCAAAGGTAATAAAGAAGGATTGAAATTAGGCACATACTCTAGGAAAAAGAGCAATGGAACATTGGAGTATGCATTAGTTAATAAGGGTACCACTCCCACTAATAAAGGGGACTGGGTAAATAATCTCTAACAACCCTCTGGAGACTCTGATGACATGAAGGATTCTATTAAAGAAGCTAAGTATTTTGTTAATAATAATAAAAATTATGAAATGACCATGGTTGGACACTCAAAGGGTGGAGCAGAAGCACTTGCAAATGCAGTTGCAACTAATAAAAATGCCATTACATTTAATCCTGCTAATCCAAATCTAATTCATTATGATTTAAGTAAGAAAGGATATAAAGGTAATGTAACAAACTATGTGGTATCGGGTGAGATATTAAATTATGTTTTAGGAGAAGCATCCGTAGGAAAAACAGAATATTTACCAATTCAACACAAGTGGACTACATGGAAATTTTTTGTAAAAGGAGCTAATGCGATCGTGAATAACCGTATTGAAAATCATTCAATGGAATCAGTAATTAATGCTCTTAAGCAAGAAACGTATTCATGAAAAAAATATTAATTATTACAACTGTTTGGGCATGTTTCTTATCATTGGCTACATTTGTTGTTTTCAGTTGGCCTTGGTTGCTTTTGTATATTGGACTTAATTCACAACCGAATCCACCACAACCATCTATCACATATAGTGAATTTCCATTTAAATTAGTTTATGAAATAAACGGAAAGAAAAAGATTGTTCAAGATACAGTTGTATGTGAATATGATGGTGTTGGTATGGATGAAGGACAAGGAAAATTTAGAAAATGGAAACAACGATTAGCGAGTGGAAATGTGAGTGGGGATTTTGTTATCTTAGAGAAACTAAATGAACTTGAGAAAATTGGCTTTTATCCAGGTAGTGCAGATTACTATATGAATGATTCAAAATGGTATAAGGAAAATAACTCAAGTTTTCCTAATGCATGGCTTGTTAAGAATGAGAAGGGTGATGTAAGCGGAGAAGATTATCTCGAAGAAGATCAGTTATATGAGAAGTATCATATTAAACTCATTAGTTGGGAACCAAGCCCTCCTATTAAGAACTCGCTTATTGAAAACAAAAAGTAACATAGTATGTTTTAACCTTGATTGGCTCAGTGCTAATCAAGGTTTCTTTCTGCATGCAAAGGATTATCATTAGCATAGCTTCTTGATGAATGAGAATAACGCTCTGTCACTTTTATGTGATGGTTAATAGTTTATCATATGACTGTTGCTAATAAACTCTCATAAGAAGGATGAATAATACGGTTATGTTTAAAAAAAAAAGTACTAGGTGTCAGTATAGCTGCATTAGTTATTATTATACTTGGCTTAGTTCTTTGGGGATTATATGTGTTGGACGCCAAACATAAAGAAGAGATTCATAGAATCATTACAGAGCGTGAAGGCGTTGTTGTAAGTATTCATAAAGTGAGTTTAGAGGAAAGCCCATTTACAGAGAGCAATAACAGTAATTATATCTATAAAATTAGTTATGAAAAGAATAGTCGGCAGTATACCGCATGGTATCGAAGCACGAAAACAGTGAATGATATTCATTCAGCTAGTCGTAAGGGATACCCGGAACAATGGATTTTTGAAGAATGACGACGTAGAATTCTAATGGAGCAACTCTCGCACTGCTTCACCATGGCGTCTTGTATTCGAACCAGAATATCACTAACATGGAGATTACGTCGACAATAAGCATCCTGAATAGATTGGGAGATCAAGGCGATCTGCCCGTAAGTAAACATGATTAGTGATAGAGACACAGTTTATGAGAAATGAAGGTGGATTCTGTTATGGCAGATGTGATAACACTTGGAGAACTTTTAATCGATTTTACGCCTTATGGCAAATCAGAGCATGGTCAGCCGTTGTTCGAACGCAATCCGGGTGGTGCGCCTGCGAATGTGGTTGCAGCGATTGCGCGGTTGGGAAGCTCATCAGGTTTTATCGGTAAAGTAGGCAACGATGCGTTCGGACAAGGCCTTCGCGACGCGCTTACATTCAGCGGGGTCGATACGGCGGGACTCGTCCTATCCGAATCGGCTAATACGACGCTTGCGTTCGTGCACCTTGCGGAAGACGGCGACCGCTCGTTTTCCTTCTACCGCAACCCGGGTGCGGATCAGCTGCTGACGGAGGAAGAGGTGCCGTTTGCGAGCATTGCGGAAGCGCGGATATTCCATTTCGGTTCGATTTCGATGACGGATGAGCCCGTCCGCACGGCTACGTTAGCAGCAGTGCACCATGCGAAGAAGCACGGTGTCTTGGTCTCCTTTGATCCCAATCTGAGACCAGCGCTGTGGGCAAGCGATGAGCTAGCCAAGGAACAAATCCTCGCCGGACTTCGCCTAGCCGATGTCGTGAAGATTTCCGAGGAAGAGCTGGAGTTCCTCACGGGTACGGCGGATCTCGAAGCAGGCTCGCAGATCCTGTGCGAGCAATTCCCGATTTCGCTGCTGCTCGTTACGCGCGGTGGCGCGGGAAGCTTCTATCGTACAGGCTTACGGACGGGTGAGCGCGCAGGATTCGCGGTTCAAGCCATCGATACGACTGGCGCGGGCGATGCGTTCATGGCCGGTGCACTGTACAGCATTCTGCTAGCGAACCAGCCGATACCTGCGTGGACCTCGACAGAGCTGGACGCGCTGCTGACGTTTGCGAATGCAATGGGGGCGCTAGCGACAACCCGCAAGGGGGGTATACCAGCGATGCCAACGCTCATGGAAGTGCAAGGTCTTATGCAATCGAATTAATAAGAAGGGTTTCTGAAGCATGTGCTGAGCATGAATCAGGGACCTTTTTTTGATTTGAGCTGTTGCAACGGACTCACGTTCCGCTAATGGATCAAAAGAGGTGTCCATAGGGGGTTCTGCGGACAGTAGATCCGTTAAATGGTTAATAGGACGTAATGAAAGGTGTAATTCTAGCAAATAGCGACTCCTAGGTCCGCGTCTGTATAAATTCTAGTAGGTTTAGCGAGTTTAGCGGAACTAATGTCCGTTATGCAGGAAGGGACTCCGAATACAAATAAAGGAAATAAGATTAACGTTCGCGAATATGGATAACGTTATGAAGCTCTCATCAAGAGGAGGTCAACCATGAAAGATCCAAGAATCGAGCTGCTTGCTAGAAACCTGATCCAATATTCCGTGAGGCTTGAGCCCGGAGAAAAAATATTAATCGAAGCGGATGGGCTTGAAGTTCCACTCGCGAAAGAATTGATTAAACAAGCGTATGCTGTGGGCGGCGTCCCATTTCTTATCATTCACAATCATGAGTTATGGCGAGAAATCATCCTGAATTGCACCGAAGAACAGATGGCCGCCATGGCTTCGTATGATGTAAATCGAGTGAACGATATGCAAGCCTACATCCTCATTCGAGCAGGGGAGAACATGAGCGAGTACAGTGGGATTCCGGCAGAGAAAATGGCAATCTACCGCAAACATTATGCACAACAAATCAACGGTAAACGGTATAACGATACGAAATGGTGCATTGTCCGTTATCCGAATCATGCGATGGCGCAGCAAGCGAACATGTCGCTAGAAGATATGGAGGATCTATACTTTAATGTCTGCAATCTGGACTATTCGAAGATGGATCGTGCGATGGATCATTTGGTAGCGCTCATGGATCGAACGGATCAGGTCCGAATTGTAGCGGAAGGAACGGATTTATCCTTCTCTATTCTAGGCATGCCATCGTTCAAGGATGCAGGACAGATGAATCTTCCCGATGGCGAAGTGTATACGATGCCAGTGCGAGATTCCGTAAATGGCGTCATCTCCTACAACACCCCTTCGCTCAAAGAAGGTTTTGTCTATGAGAACGTACGCCTAGAAATCAAAGACGGTAGAATTGTGCGTGCCACAGCGAACGATTCCGAGCGAATCAATAAACTGCTAGACATAGATTTCAATGCAAGGTATTTCGGCGAGTTCGGCATTGGCGTGAATCCTTATATCGAGAAGCCGATGAAAGACACCTTATTCGATGAAAAAATATGGGGTAGCTTCCACTTCACGCCGGGATGTGTACCAGCGCTATCGCCGGGTAATGAAAACTTGTCGGAGCTGCATTGGGACATCGTGCAAATCCAGAGACCAGAGTATGGCGGCGGGGAAATATGGTTCGATGATGTATTAATTCGTAAGGACGGGATGTTCGTTCCTGAAGCATTACAGGCGTTAAATCCAGAGAATTTGAAGTGACTTAGAGATGTGGAGCGGTATGCGGATCGGTCGAACGACGCGTACTAACGAGTCCTGGGCATCTGCGGCTCTGATATTGTCATAGAATTTCTCTAGCGGTTACAAATCTGCGGAGCCAATACGGCGTTCTCCATGTCGTAATCGTGACGCCCGGGGGAGATTTATACGTATTTAACATTCTACCATTTCCAATATCTATGCCTACATGCCCAATTCGATTATCTGAGTAACGGTCACGCCGAAAGAAGATTAAATCGCCCGGTTCAATGCTGCGGATCTTAAGTGCTCGACCCTTGCGCGATTGTAATTCACCGGAGCGAGGCAAGAAAATGCCATTTCGTCTAAAAAGATACTGCGTGTAGGAGGAGCAGTCGAACTTCTTACTCTGCGGATACGGTGCAGCACCAAATTGATAACGAGTTCCGATCAGCTTTCGACCGAGTGCGATGATTTTGGGAGCAAGCTCGACGTTCTGCTTGATTTGAACGGATCTGGATCGCTTCCCCGTCCGTTGTGAAGGCGAATCAAAATCTAGGGTTGGAATGACGATCTTTGTTCCGGGAGGAACGGGCTGGCGTAAATTTTTATTTTTGGACAACAGTTGCTTGACAGAGGTGTTAAGTAATTTTGCAATACTGCGCAAAGTATCACCTTGCAGTGCGATGAAAAAACGTCCTGGTTGATTTATACGTACCTCCTTTTTTATTATACTTAGCCTCACATCCACATTGAACAAACGGTTGATTGAGCGAAGGCTTATGAACTGCTGCTTGCTGAACGTAATTAGAGGGTCTATTCGAAACTTAACGCTTTCTCGGATGGCCGTGGTGCCCTTTAGGGGAATCGTTACAAACTCAGAACCATCTGTAACCGTGAATTGGAGGCGATTGGATCTATATCGATCATATTCTAAGATCTCCAATACATCATTCAACGATAGATAATAGATACAACGGTTGTTAGTGAGTATAATTGCCGGAAAAACTCTTCTTTTTGTGTTAAAGAAATCTTTCTGAAATAGCACCATCCTGACTTTGAGTTTCTTCGTACGCATTTCTTAATCACCTCTTCACGGTTTACATGACTTATAATATGTTCCATTGACTAACATGGTTGTTTAGACGGATAAATAGGCTCATTAAGGATGATTTCATATAGGGCTTCACTAGCGGACAACAGTATGAATATGGTTTGATGATGTATTATTTCGAAAAGACGGGTGGGGGTGTTTTGGTATGCGGATCGGTCGAACGACACGGATCATGACGGATCGAAATCGGGAGAATCCTTTTGAGCAGGATGGAAGTAAACGAAGATTTATGGTGAGTTTGTATTACCCTGCGGCAATCTCGGGCAGCGCAGTTGCTCCAGGGTATCCGGCGCTATTTCATCCGGGTGAGGAGATTGCGATTGATTTTTTCAAGCGCTTCGGTGCAGATACCGACTATTTAACAGCATTAAGAATAGATGTGCATGAGAATGCTCCGATCATTGAAGGGGTGTATCCTGTCATTGTCCTCTCACCTGCCTTTGGCATCGAACGGGATATGTACTGGTGCCACATCTACAATCTTGTTGTGAAGGGTTTTATTGTGATAACCGTTGGGGCTACCTATGATGCGGTGTTCACCATATTTCCGGATGAGGAACATATTCCACAATTGGAGGCATTGTCTAAACTTCAAAGTTCGGATGTCGAGGAGTGGGAGTCGCTGGTCACGATCCGAACGAAGGATCTACTTTATGTGCTTGACCGGCTTCCTGAGCTCAATGACACAGATGCTTTACTTCGAAATAAGCTTGATCTAGAGCGGATGGGCCTGATGGGACATTCCCTTGGCGGTGCGGCAGTATATCGGGTTCTGAAGGAGAACGCTTCGATCAAAGCAGGGATTCTATTAGACCCGAGTCTTCATTTACTTGGAACAGACACTTCCCCGCTGACTACACCTGTCTTACTGATGCGTCAAAACTCTTCGACTTATGAGATGCTGATCCAAAATGGATGGGATGAGACGCTTGCTCGCAACACGATGAAAGGTCAAGCATGTCTGGATCGAACTCTAGTAGGGTACAAATCCTTTATCAAAATCGATGACGCGAATCATGTTACGTTTAGCGACGTGCCAATCCACTTCAATGAGCCTGGTATCAAGGCCAAGCATCAAATGATGAGTGAGTTGATAGCGTCATTTATGCAAGAATTCGTCTGCGATCAGACTGACGCGTATACGAAGCACGTTGGAGCAGTGTCGGGAATCAGCCTGATTGATCGGGATGGATATGAAATCAATTGAACCATAGTCGCCCTCTTTTATGCTAGAACCGTTCGGTATGTTCTCCGGGCGGTTTTTTTCGTGAGCTCAATCATGGACTATCACCAAATTAATGCATGAAATAGCGATATTTGGAAATGATAAGGATGCTTTTTGCACACTATCTGTTCATATGAGGGGATTATGGATATTTTCAACAACCAAGAATCGAAGGGCCAATCCGCTAACGGCGTCAATAATAACAAGACAGAGGGAAGCCAAAGCAATGCTTCAGGGGAAAAACAGGCTCAATTGATCTCGTCGGATCTGCAATCCAATCTCGATATGCTTCATACCCGACTGGGGAATAGTCCGGATATTGTTATTCGGAGGCTAGGGGATCCGGCGGATGGTATGAATAGGAACAGCCAGCAATTTGCGCTGGTGTATGTCGATGGGTTAGTCAATGGTGCAAGCGTCAATGAGCTGATTGCAGAAATATCGAAGCAAACCGAACGCGACATGTTCAAGCTGCAGAACGGTGAAAAATTCTATCAGTTCTTGAAGAATCATGCGCTTGCGGCTGGGGGAGTTACGGAGACCGATCAAGAGGACAAAGTGCTGCTCTCGATTTTCAACGGAAACGTGGTTGTTCTAGTCGATGGTTGCGCCACATCACTCCTCGCGGATATGGCAGGCGGGAATTTAAGGTCTGTCGAAGAGCCAAGCTCGCAGACGGTTATCCGTGGGCCGAAGGATGGCTTCACGGAAAGCTTGCGAACGAACACATCGTTGATTCGGCGCAAAATCAAATCACCCGATCTACGCATCGATGCCAAGGTCATAGGGACGCAGACGAAGACCAATATCGCTGTTGTCTATCTAAAGGGTGTGGCGAAAGAAGAAATTGTACAGGAAATCCATCGCCGGCTCGATTCGATCCAGATCGATGGCGTCCTAGAGGGCGCATATATCGAGGAATTTATTCAGGATGCGAAGATTACCGTGTTTCCAACGATGATCAATACCGAACGGCCAGATGCCGCATCCGCAGGGATTCTCGAAGGACAAGTGGTCATTATCGTGGACGGATCACCGTTTGTGCTGCTTATGCCCGTCACGTTCTTTAAATTCTTCCAGTCTAGTGAAGATTATTATCAACGGTACGATATCTCCACTTTCTTACGGTTGATTCGTTACGTATCGTTTCTCGTATCGATGCTGCTGCCATCCCTGTATATTGCCATCACGACGTTTCATCAGGAAATGCTGCCGACCACGTTGCTCATTGGTCTAGCCGCACAGCGGGATGGGGTCCCGTTCCCGGCGCTGCTCGAAGCCTTGTTGATGGAGATGACCTTCGAGGTACTCCGTGAGGCCGGCGTTCGAATGCCTCGCGTCATTGGTCCCGCGATATCCATCGTAGGGGCGCTGGTCTTGGGTCAGGCCGCTGTACAAGCAGGCCTCGTCTCGGGAGCGATGGTTATCGTCGTGTCGTTTACTGCGATTGCAAACTTCGTTATCCCGGCGATCAATATGGCTATTGCGGCCCGTCTAACCAGGTTCTTGCTTATGCTTCTTGGTGCGACGTTAGGGCTATTCGGTATCATATCGGGTCTGATGTTCTTACTGATTCATATGGCGAGTCTGCGCTCCTTCGGCTTTCCATACATGGCACCGTTAGCGCCGCTGAGCTATAACAGTCTCAAAGATATCTTCATTCGTGTGCCATGGTGGAAAATGAATACGCGGCCTGAAGCGGCTACGGACAATATCGCAAGGCAGGAGAACGCAGGACAATCGAATCCATCTGATCATCCATCGAACTCATAGAAGAAAGGAAGGGGGGACTCATGATCATCAAAATAACGAAGCTGCAGGGGATCTTGTTAATGATGAGCACCATTGCCCCAACAGCAATCTTGTCGGTTCCGAGTGTGGTCGTCCAGTTGTCGGAGCAGGATGCCTGGGTATCCATCATCATTGCAATGGTGGCGGGGGTCTTGTTTTCCCTTCTCATCGGGTCCATCTGTAGACAGAATACACAGACAACGTTCCTAGATTGGCTAAGAGTTCGATTAGGCAGTAAGGCAGGGACGGTTATCGGTATTCTACTCACGTACTATTATTTGATATCCGTCGTGATCGAAATGCGAGAATTTGTTAATTTTATCGGCGAGAATGTATTGTCTAGAACGCCTGTCTATTTCCTCTTAATTATTACGGTAGCCGTTGTCATGTATGGGGTCAGCCAAGGGATCGTCAACATTGCTCGTGTCAATCTGATCGTCCTTCCGGTGTCATTGCTCGTATTTATCGTGACGGGGATTCTGCTGCTCAAGAACATTCATATCGAGAACCTGCTTCCCTTGTGGGAACATCCGCTGCGCAAAGTCGCGCAAGGCAGTGTGACGCCAACCACGTGGCTCTTGCAAGTGTCTATCCTCTTGTTGATAGCGCCCTTCATGAGTAAACCCGCAGAAGCGGGGAAAGTTGGTATGTGGGGGATCGTATTAACGAGCATCGAACTAGGTATCATTGTTGTTGCGGCGATTACGATCATCGGATCACGTCTTATCTCAATTATGTCGTATCCGACGTTCTATATGATTGGGATCATTCAAATCGGAACCTTTCTAGAACGCATTGATCTTTTGTTCATTTCGATCTGGATTTGCATGATGTATGTCAAAATGTCCATCATGATGTTCGCGACGTTCCATTGCTTCATTCATACGTTCCGTATCCGCAATGAGAAGCCGTTTCTGCTATGTCTTGGACTTTTTACGATATTAACGACCTTGTATGCTTGGCCGAAGTCTGTAGATTTAGCTTATTTCTCGAAAACAGCACTGATCCCTTATGCCATAACGTTTAATGTCCTTATTCCTGTTGTCATTTGGCTTCTTCTTCGCTTTATTAAGCCAAATCCGATGAAAGCAGGGAAATAACATGAAGAAAATAACGGGAATTATCGTGCTGCTCCTTGCATGCAGTCTCATATCGGGTTGTTGGAATCGAATTGAGCTTAACGAGTTGTCGATTGTCTCGGCGTCATCCTTCGATTTTAATGGCAACAAATGGGTGAATTCTTATCAGGTCATCATTCCGTCGGCGATTTCGTCGGGTACAGGTCTTGCAGGCGGGGGCGGCTCACAATCCCCTGTTACGGTATTCTCTTCAGAGGGGAGAACAATTCGAGAAGCCGTCGGCAAGAGCAGTATGGAGACGCCGCGGCAGATGTTTTTTGCCCATAATAGTGCCATAATTATTAGCGAAGAAGTCGCTCGGCATGGGATTAATGAGATTCTTGATTTGCATTACCGGAATACCGATGCCCGCGAGACCGTCAATGTCCTAATTACGCAAGGCAATGCAAGATCGATTCTGGAACGATTAATCCATACGGAGAAAATACCAGGTCAAGGAATTCGTGGGATCCTCAGCAATGAATCACGTAATACGTCGATCGTTCCAAGTGTCATGTTGTACGAATTGGCGATGGCAATCACGAGTGACGGGAAAGGTGCTGTGATACCGGAAATTGTCTTTGCGGGTAACGACGAGGACGGTAGATCACTGGATGTCCTGAAAAAAACCTATGAGCAGGCGAAGTTAAGAATAGGAAGGCTTGCCGTAATGCGTGGGGATAAATTTGCAGGCTGGTTGACGCGGGAAGAAGGGCTTGGCGTCTCTTTTATTGCGAACAAAGTGCGTTCCAGTAATCTGACATTTCGATGCAAACCAGGGGACAAGACCTATAATATGACATTTCGCCTCCAGACTTCTGCCACGAAGTTGAAACCCACGTTGCGTAACGGCAAGATAAACATGGGGATCGATATTAAAGGCGCGGGGTATCTCTTGGAGAGTAACTGCGTGACGGACCTCACTCAACCTGCGGCGGTCAAACAATTGGAACAGCAATTGCAAGAGGAAGTGAAGCAGATGGTGAACCAATCTTGGGAGGCGGCGAAGCGGCTGAAAGTAGATGTATTCGGGTTCGCTGATGCCGTCCATCGCAAATATCCGAGGGAATGGAGAAGAGTAAAGAAGAATTGGGATGAGACTTTCAGTAAAATCCAAATTGAGCCCCATATAAATATTTCAATGGATCGTGTCGGGCTCACCAACAAACCATTTAAGAGTACAAATTCTAATGAATAGAGATGATTCTACCATGAAAACGGGATTATGGATTTTGTTCTATGCCATGCTGTTCTACATCGGCACCCGTACAATGCGAAGTAAGGGCTATACCAAAGAACTTGTCTTGTACGTTTGTGTGGTCGGATGGTGTATGTATCTAAGTCTAGCGGACATCTACACATGGCCTAAGCTGACCATTGCTTCTCCTATGAATGCCGTTTTTACGCCTGTAGGCAAATGGATCGGTCAACTATGGAAGGCTGGGTAAGTCTAAGAATCCTTTGCCTAGAAAATGAGGAACAGGTCGGACCATGATTTTTGCTAGAATAATTCAAGCTGCTCGGGTCCGCGCTCCCACTTGTAAGCAGCGATGATCTCCGGCATGCGATAAGTTATTCCGCGTTTCTCACATTCCTCTTGGAAGACCCATTCTAGCTGCTGCTGACGCGTCGACATGCAGCTGTAGCGAATCCCGTATGTGCGAATATATTGCGCTTGAGTCCTGGATACAGCTTGTCCAGCCAACGAAAATAATGATCTCGTTGATTCTCCCGCAGTGTCATTCCAAACGACGGGTAAATGTATTTCGCCCCAGCCTCATAAGAACGACTTATAATTTCACGAATATTGGATGCATGATCCGTAATGAACGGTAGGATAGGCATGAGCAATACCCCAGCATAGATTCCGGCTTCGGATAATTCCTTCAAAGCTTGGAAGCGAGCCGAAGCCGGAGAGACACGCCGTTCAATTCGCTGACTGAGCGTATCATCTGCTGCGGTGATCGATAGACTGACATTCACAGGCGCCTGCATCTGGATGAGGGCGAGACGTTCGATATCCCGCGTAACAAGCTTACTTTTGGTCGCAATCGACACGCCGAACCCATACTGATGAATGAGCTTTAGTGCATTTCTTGTGAGCAGATGATCCGGTTCATCATGATTGTACGGATCGCTCATCGAGCCCATGCCAATGACACCTTTATGGCGCTTGCTAGCAAGCTCTCTGCGGAGGATGTCCTCCGTGTTGGCTTTACCACGCACGATGTCAAAATGCTCAATCCCGTAACAGCTGCTCCTGGAATCGCAGTATATGCAGCCATGGTGACAACCACGGTACAAATTCATCGTATAGTCATGTCCGAACCAATCGTAATGCTTATTTTTGATCAGCAGGCCTTTGGTATGTACCCATTCCATCTCGCTCACCTATTATGTTTGAATTTATTGTGCTGCCCAGCGCTTCAGCTGTGGGAAAAAGTCCTTCATACTGTGCCTCGCGGCTTCTTCGGTCATCCCCGGATTCCCATCGACCATATGTGGCACACAGGATTCAATCATTTCTTCCATCGACATCTCCGCTGTAAAATTGCCCTCTTGGTAGCAATACGTACAATATGTTTCATTTTTGCTTCCATCCGCATTGGTCCCGAGCAGCTCCTCGTTCCCTCCCATTGGCATACCACAGCTCTGACAATATGTTGTTGATCCCATCTCATATCTTCCCCTTTCGCGTTGTTAGGTTCATTGTACGAGATGTAATGTGACAACTGAATGTCATATTATAAATATCGCTTCGCGGCGAGTTGGAGTCGTTCACTGATGAGGGTACGAAGACGTACAGGTTCTAACACCTCGGCATAATGGCCGAAGGATAACACATGGCCATACACCCACTCATCCTCGGGGTATTCGGCTGTGACGATGAAGTTACCGTTCTCATCTCTCGTGAGCTGACGCTCGTCATATTCATCGTAGAGCCGATAGGCTTGCGAAGCATCGATGCGTAGAACTAGCCGCACGGCTGCGACTTGACTTGCCTGTTGCTCATGGAACGACTGAGGAAGCTCGCGATCGAAATGCTCCTCGAGCAGCTCGATGTGCTTCATGCGCGTCAGCTTGAACAGTCTCATGGCTTGCTTTTGCCGGCAGTAGCCTTTGATGTACCAGGTTCTATGTTTGAACCATAGCTGAAGGGGCTCGACGGTTCGAATGGAGTTTTCGCTGCTGCTGTTGAAATATACGAACCGAATGACCAAGCGTTGTAGGATCGCGGCACGCAGCAGCTGGTAATGGTCTGAATGCTCCTCACCCCAATGGGACAGATCGACCTCGATCCAACTGGGCATCGTCTTATTGAAGAAGCCGCTGAGCTTCGCGAGCACTTGCTCCATATCGCCCGTGACGGCATTCAGCCCGGATAGCGATGAGAGAATTTCTTCTTGCTCTTGTTCGGATAACATCGACTTGTTCAGGACGAAGTTATCGAGGAGCCGGATGCCGCCTCCTTTACCTTTGAGCGTATAGACCGGTATGCCGGCTTCGCACAAGGTATCGATGTCCCGATATACCGTGCGCGGAGACACTTCAAAATGGTCAGCAAGCTCCTTGGCGGTGACCGTCTTCTTATGCATAAGGAGATATACGATCTCGAACATCCGATGGATTTGCATGGGTTACATCACCTCCACGTCACTATATCATAATTCCAGGTCTATTTATTGTCTCCATATTAACGTTAGTCTGCCAGCTCGTGACAAGCGAATGGATAACGCATCAGGTGTACTCGGATGGCATCCAATTTTATTAAAAAGCAACAATTTTTCTCATTAACAGCCGTTATATGAAGTAGAGCCTATCCGAATAAGGCATCGAAAGTGATATAACCAGGCAGTTGTGAGAGGAGAAACTTATGAAGTCAGTATTTGAATCAGGAAAAGGCCAATTTCGTATTGGATCGTTAGTTGTATGTTCTATGCTGATGCTGATCCTTGCCATATCATGGCCGGCAAGCACACAAGCCAAGAGCAATGCTGTGGCGGCTTCATTTAAATTGATAGCTGCGCCCCAGTCATTAGATCTCATCATTGGACAGGAAACCAATCTTCCGAAAGTAAACGCCTTGTATAAGGACGGCAAAATCGAGGACGTGACTGGATTCATCACGTGGCAGTCTAATTCGGATGTGCTGAATATCAGCGGAGGCAAGGTGAGCGGCAAATATGCAGCCACAGCTAAGCTGAAAGGTACATACGGCAATCAGACGGTTACCGTTCCCGTTCAAATCCAAGAGGATTTCGTGAAATATGAAACGGAGCCATCTTCCGTCACGTTAAGTGCAGGTTCCTCTAAGCCGATTAAAGTAACGGGCTACTACGCAAGTGGAAAAAAAGTATCGCTCGCAACGAAAGTGACGTGGAAATCCGGAAATGATCAAGTAGCGCGGGTTAGCGGCACGACGATAAAGGGCGTGGCGGAAGGCAGTACGACCGTTACGGGAGTTCTTGGTGCGCAAAAGTTCGAAATTCCCGTGCAGATTACGCCGAAGATTATCAAACTAACCGTAACCCCTGCGAAGCTGGTTCTGACGCCTGGTAAATCGGCCACGTATTCCGTTCAGGCGGTTTATGAAGGTGGACGCACGGTGGATGTCTCTTCCCAGGTGACGGCTAAAGCAGACGGCAAAGGCATTCAAGTGAGCAACGGCACAGTATCGGCGACCGGTCAGTCACAGGGACAGGCCAGCGTCAAACTGTATTATGGAGGAAAAGGCGTGTCGCTTCCAGTCACCTTGCAGGAGAGCCTGGTGAGTATTGAAGTGCAGCCTGCCTCTCTTGTGGTGGAAGCCGGCTCATCTAAGCCCATCAAAGTGATCGGCACCTATTCCAGCGGTAAAAAGGTGTCGCTTGCAAGCAAGGTGGCATGGACATCCGCAAACGCGCAAATTGCCAAAGCCACAGGATCAAGCGTAAAAGGATTGGCAGAAGGTACGACAACGATCGTCGGCAGGTACGGTGATCGCACATTTGAGATCCCGGTCCAAGTCACGCCTAAGCTGCAGAAGTTGAAGGTCACGGCATCGACATCAAAGCTTGCTTTAAATCAGACAACAACTTATCAAGTACTAGCCGTGTTCAGCAGTGGGAACAGCACCGATGTAACGACGCTCGCAAAGGCTAAGTCGAATGGTAAGGCGACTGCCAATCAGGGCACGATTACCGCGGTGAGCAAAGGCAAAGACGTCATCACGTTTAGCTATGGCGGTAAAAATGTATCTTTGCGTATAACGATAGAGTAGTATCGGTGTTAGAAATCACTCAAATCCCCAAAATTATGCTCTAGTGCCTTAGTGTACTAGGGTTTTCTCGAGTTAAAATTTGTCCGGGCTGTTTAAGCGAAATATCGCTAGCATGTAAAAAATTCGTATGATTGCATCTAACCTGTGTATAATGGATGTGAATATCGTCATATTTCTCACATGCACAGGAGGCTATACAACTTATGAAGATCATACCTTTACAACAACGCGGTATTGCTGCAAGCCGAGTGATTATGGGATGCATGCCGTTCGGTGGCGGATGGAACCGTGACCCACTATTGGCGGATGATGTATTGAAGGCGGAGAAGGCGTTGGATGCAGCAATGTCCATCGGCATCTCCATGATCGATCATGCGAATATCTATACGATGGGTAAAGCAGAAGAGGCCTTCGGCCGCATTCTGAAGAACAGACCTGAGCTGCGTGAACAGCTCGTGATTCAGACCAAATGCGGCATTCGATTCGGAGAAGGCGACGTTCCTGGACGATTTGATTTCTCCAAAGAGCATATCCTAGAATCCGTCGATGCTTCACTTAGCCGTCTTAGCGTTGATTATCTGGATGTGCTGCTGCTGCACCGTCCAGACCCTCTAATGGAGCCTGAGGAAGTGGCAGAAGCGTTTGGCAAATTGAAGGCATCGGGCAAAGTGAGATATTTCGGCGTATCGAATATGAGTGCGGCGCAAATTCGTTTCTTGCAGAGCGCATTACCTGAGCCGCTTGTCGTGAATCAGCTGGAAATGAGTCTTGCGAAGCTCGATTGGCTCGATCAAGGGGTTCATGTGAACCAACAAGCGGGCGTGAATGTGAACTTCTCTGAGGGGCTGATGGAATATTGCCAGATGGAGAAAGTTCAGATTCAAGCTTGGGCACCGCTTGCACAAGGTCGATTCACAGGCCGCAGCGTGGAAGGCGAACCTGCGAATATTCAAGCAACAGCAGCGATGGTTCAGCGGATGGCAGCGGAGAAAGGTACAACGCCGGAAGCGATCGTGCTGGGTTGGTTGATGCGTCACCCTGCTGGGATTCAACCGGTGATTGGATCGTCGAATGTGGAGCGGATCTTGGCGACCAAGGATGCTGAGCGCCAAGCACAGCTGATGACGCGTGAAGAGTGGTATTCACTCTATGTTAGTTCACGTGGCGTGAATATGCCTTAAGCTCGCGAATTCGAAAGACATATGGTTTATAGGTAGTGAAGTGAAAAGTGCGATCCAAGGGAGAAACCCTTGGATCGTTTTTGTGTTGATGCTGTACTATTCAAAAAGTCCAACTCCGCACCGATGTAGAACTGAAAGGGATGACAGGGGGATAAGCGTCAGAGACCTGAACCTCCAGCCCTTCCCCACCTATGCGCTATAGAACATGTTTCGACCCGTGGTGTCATTTCGACTTCTGTGCAAGTCGTGATATAATCAACTACTGACTAACGTATGAAGGGATGTACAGTATGAAATTAGGCAGCCTCTACCGCACACAATTTCAAAACAACTTGTTTATGAAGCTGATTCTTCTGTTCTCCTTCATCACGATCGTGACCATTATTACGTTTTCTTATTTGATGTTCCGCTCCATGTCCGAGACGGTGATTAATCGGGAGCTGGAAAGTCAGCAGCAAGCGATGCAGCGCGTCAACAGCTATATTTCGTCGAAATACGATGCCGTACACATGATGGTTGAAGGCGTATACCGAGATTCGTTGTTGTCGGCGGGCGTAACGTATTTCCTGGAGCATCCATTCCAAGAGTACATTCAGTATAATTTGGATCAATATTACCGAAATTCGAACAGTGTATGGTCGGAGACGCTCCAATATTTCAAGAACAAGATGGATGACGACGAAGATATCAGCAACCTCATCCTATACAGCTCGGGACAGCAGACGATGTACGAATATAATCAGTACCAGCAGCTCAAGGTACGGAAGACGGATGTCGTACATACCTATATCCCCGACGTGATGGCACTGGAAGGCGGCAACATCACACTCCCGAATCCGTGGGTACGCAAGGCGCTGAATCAATGGAATACGCATTTGTTCTCGCTTCGGCTGCAGCTTAATGATAAGCAGTCCCTGACGAATATCGGCCAACTGCTCGTGTTCTACAATTCGGATAGCATCTGGAAGACGCTCGTTGATTTGAAGGATAACCTTAAAGGTCGTATTCTCGTGCTCACCACAGAAGGTGGCGTATTGTTCGATTCCCTTGGACAGATGTACGGGCAGACCTATCCGGATATGGCGGCGATTAACTCCTTCTATGAGAGCAGCGAGCTAGTGAATAATCAATATATGACCAAGCTGACGCAGAATAAAGGTGGCTATATGGTCCTTGGCATGATCTCAAGGGAGGAGATGCAGGCCTCCTATAACGGCTTACGCAATACGATTCTAAGCGTCAGCGCCATTTGTATCCTTGTCGCAATCCTGTTCCCATCGATCTTCATCATACGGTTCGCAAGACGGACGAACGAGATTATTCGCTTCACCCAAGAAGTGAAAGAAGGAAATTTGACCGCTCGCATTCACGACCCGAACGAAGATCAGCTCGGCCAGATTGCACATAGCTTCAATGATATGCTGATGGATCTGAATCAATACATCGATCGGGTATATAAGGCAGATATTAAGCAAAAGCAGACAGAGCTTATGGCCTTGCAAGCGAGGATCAATCCGCATTTTCTCTATAACACCCTAGAAGTCATTCGGATGCGGGCGATCTCGCAAGGAGCACAAGATGTTGGGGAGATGATCTACAGTTTGTCGGCGCTATTCCGCAGCTTCGTGCACCAGAAGGAGATTTATTTGCTGAAGGATGAGCTTGAAGCGTGCCGATTATATTTGGAATTGTTCCGAATCCGCTACAAAGATATATTCTCTTACACGATTGAATGCGACTTCGAGCTTAGTAACAAAAAAGTATTGCAGATGTCGCTTCAACCGATTATCGAGAACTATATTGTTCACGGCCTTCGGACCGATCAGATGGATAATGTCATTCATATCCGCGTGATGCGCTGTAATGAGGGGATTCTCGTACAGATTGAGGATAACGGACATGGGATAACGGCTGAACGGCTAGAACAGATACGATCTTCCCTGCACCCTGATGCGCCAGAAGGCCAATCGTTCGGACTCCGTAGTGTGCATGATCGGCTTCAGCTTTTGTACGGCAGTCCCTATGGGATTGAACTTCAGAGTCGGGATGGGGAAGGCACGATTGTGAAGGTGCTCCTGCCAGACATCGAAGAGAAGGAGAGTTAAGATGTATAGAGTATTTATTGTCGATGACGAGCCCTTTATTATCGAGGGCCTATACGATATTATCGATTGGTCCGCGCTTGGTCTCGAGATTGTCGGCCATGCCGAGAACGGACGTAAGGCACTGGATGCGATGCAGCAGACACTCGTCGATATTCTGATTACGGACATTTCGATGCCCGTGATGAATGGCCTTGAACTCATTCGCGGAGCGAGAGAGTTCCACGATGAGCTTAAGGTTATCGTGCTTAGCGGGTTTAATGAGTTCACGTATTTGAAAGAAGGTATGCGTCTCGGGATTGAGAACTATCTGCTCAAACCGATCAATGTCGAGGAGCTGCGTGCAACGCTGCTGAATACCGTTGAGAAGTTGAATACGTTCCGAGAAGAGCGAATGATCACGGAATTCAGCACGCAAATTCTGAAAGACAATACGCTCCATCGCTGGGTCACGAATCAGATCGGTCCCATGGAATTCAAGGAACGGATGGATCTGCTCGATATCACGTTCAATGCACCTTATATTGCGGCCGTCGTATTCAGTCCGGAGAGCAAGCAGCCTGAGGTGTTCGAACTCATTGCAAGACAATTGAAGCATCACAAGACATATAACTGCTTCCGCGATATTGACGGGGATCTAATTTTGCTTGCGTGCATCCAGAATCCTGACGAAGGATTTGCAGAGCTGAAGGCGTGGTTGCAAGAACTGCATGATCGACTCAGTAACTACCATCCGCTTCGGATCTCGATTGGCAGCATGGAATCTCTTCCGCAGCATGCAGGGACAAGCTACCAGAATGCGAAGAAGACGCAGGCTTATTTCTGGATCTATCCAGACCAAGATATGATGGATTATAGTGAACTTCCGATTCGACAGGAGCTTGAACGGGTTGATTTTACATTGGATTGGGCGCAGTATACCAAGCTGCTTATTGCCAAAGACCACGAAGCGCTGCATCAATTGATCCGAGAGGATTTCAGCCGAATTCAGAGTCTCCCGGGCATCATGCCGCACGATGTGCAGAACATTGCTCTTGAAATGATCGTTCGGTTCAAGGTGGAACTGAAAGCGATACGCCATACTGAAGAGACGGATCTGTTCCATGACGCATTCGATCAAGTTCGTACAGCAAGCACGATTGACGATTTGAGTGAAGCCATTCATAGCGTGTGCGATACGGCGGTCGAATTTCTCATCTCCGATGTGAAGAGTCCCGTTGTGCAGCAGGTGCTCAATTACATTCACAAATCGTACGCCGAAGAATTGTCACTCAAGCTAATGGGCCAGCAATATAACATCCATCCCGTGTATTTAGGGCAGTTGTTCCACAAGGAGACGGGCGAAACCTTTACCGAATACATTAATAAATACCGGATTGATAAAGCCAAGGAAATGTTGAAGACCACGCACTTGAAAGTCCACGAAATTGCGCGGAATGTGGGCTATTGGGAGACAGGATACTTCTACAAACAGTTTAAGAAATATGTGGGAATCTCCCCAACGGAATATAAAGGGCTACTCTAAACAATAATTAGAGTAGTCTTTTTTTTCTTTAGTTTGGACATAGATCATTTACTTTGTCGCCTATTTGAAAATGCTTTCATGAGGTACTGTAAATATATCCCCAAACGGGGGTCAGTCATTGAGAAGTACAACAGGAGGGAAACAAAAAATGAGTAAAGTGAGAAAAAGTTTTGTAACAACTTTAGTGCTGATGTTAGCGCTATCATTATCCCTAAGTGCATGCGGGGGCAAAAAAGAAGAGAGCACTGGAACACCTGAGAAACCCGTAGAACTGATCTGGTACACGATCGGTACACCACAAAAAGATGTGGATCGTGTTATGGAAGAGGTTAGCAAATATACAAAAGAGAAAATCGGCGCAACTGTAAAAATGAACATGATCGACTGGGGTGACTACACTCAGAAAATGCAAGTTATGACGGCTTCGGGTACACCGATGGACCTCATGTTCACGTCATCATGGGCATTCGACTATGTACAAAATGCACGTAAAGGCGCATTCCTGCCGATCGATGACCTACTGAAGAATCAAGGAAAAGGCATCGTAGACACACTTGATACGGCATTCCTTGAAGGCTCCAAAGTTGACGGACACAACTACGGTGTTCCTGCGAACAAAGAGCTTCCAGCACAATCCGTATGGCGCTTCAACAAAAACCTTGTTGATAAATACAAATTGAACCTGGATAACGTAGGTTCCCTTGAAAGCCTTGAGCCTTTGCTTAAAACAATCAAAGAAAACGAGCCAGGTACTTATGCGCTTGCAGTAGACAAAACATTTAACCCGATCGTTCCTTTCGATTACATCATCGAGAACATGCCGATGGCGGTTAAAATTGGCGATAAAGATCTGAAAGTCGTTAACATCCTTGAAACACCTGAGATGAAGCAAACGCTTGAAACAATGCACAAATACTACAAAGCAGGTTACATCCCAACAGAAGCTGCAACACTGACTTCCTTGTCTGATGTACAAGCTACAGGTAAATGGTTAACAGATAAAGCAACGAACCAACCGTTCGCAGATAACCTTTGGTCCCAAAGCCTTGGCTACCCTGTCGTATCCAAAGCTGCTAGCCCTGCGTTGATCTACAACTGGTCCGTTATGGGTTCGATGCAAGCGATCTCTGCGAACTCGAAATATCCTGAGAAAGCAATGGAGTTCTTGAACTTGCTCAATACTGACCCTGTTCTTCGTAACATGATCGATTCCGGTATCGAAGGCGTTCACTACAAAAAAGTAGGCGACGATGCGATGGAAAACTTGCCAGAATCCAAGAACTACGATATGCCGACATTCTCCCTTGGTAACGTAATGCTCACATACCGTGACAAGAACGACCCTGAGAACAAATGGGACGAGTTCAAAAAATTCAACGATTCGGGTGAAAAAGCACCGCTTCTAGGATTCAACTTCGATCCATCCAAAGTAACAACAGAAATCGCAGCAGTACAAAACGTTAAAGAAGAATTCTGGGCATCGCTTATGACAGGAACTGTGGATCCAGATAAATTCATTCCACAAGCAACTGCGAAATTCAAAGCTGCTGGCTTAGATAAAATTATTGCTGAAGCACAAAGTCAAGTGGATGCTTGGAAAGCAACGAAGAAATAAACGTCACAAGATATAAATGAATTGGGCGGATGTTGATCATTCGCCTAATTCATTCTCAACTTTGATTCGAGAGGTGATCGTATGAAAAGGATCGGCGGATTCTTCAAGGATATCAATAAGAATAAAGTACTTCTGCTGATGGCTTTGCCGGCGACCTTATGGTTCCTGTTCTTCTCCTATTTGCCAATGGCCGGGGTTGTTATTGCATTTAAGGAATACCGTAACAGCCGTGATGGGTTCTGGGCAAGTATTGTAGACAGCAAGTGGGTAGGATGGGATAACTTTAAGTTCTTATTTAGCACCAATGATGCCTATATCATTACGCGTAACACATTATTGTATAACATCTTTTTCATTATTGTCGGTCTAGTGCTTGCGGTAACGATGGCGATTATTCTCGCTGAGATTACGAACAAAAAGCTTGCAAAAGTGTATCAGACCGGTATGTTCCTGCCTTATTTCTTATCTTGGGTTATTGTTGGTTATTTCGTGTTCAGTTTCTTGAGCTTTGATAAAGGGATGATCAATCAAATCGGCAGTTGGTTCGGCGCAGAGCCAACACAATGGTATACCGAGAAAGCATACTGGCCATTTATCATTATTCTAGTCTTCCTATGGAAGTCCGTTGGGTATAACAGCGTTGTGTATTTAGCGGCGATCATGGGGATTGATAAATCACTCTATGAGGCGGCAATGATCGACGGGGCTAGCAAATGGCAGCAAATTCGCAACATTACTCTCCCAATGCTTAAACCGCTGATGACCATTCTAACATTGCTTGCAATTGGACGTATCTTCTATGCAGACTTTGGTCTCTTTTATCAAGTACCAAGAGATTCGGGTGCACTCTACTCTGTCACGAACGTTATCGATACGTACGTATACCGCGGTCTCAAAGCAACAGGTGAGATTGGCATGAGTACAGCAGCAGGATTATATCAATCAGTGATCGGATTTACGCTTGTTATTGTCTCGAACTGGATCGTTCGCAAATGGGACAAGGACAACGCATTATTCTAAGGATCGCCTTGGAAGGAGGAAATGGTTATGTCGACAAAAGCGCTTAAATCGCGTGATTTTCATAAATTACCCGCCGGGTTAAATGTCGTGTTTAATATTATAGCTGGGTTGTTCGCCTTTGCCTGCGTCTTCCCGTTCTTATTCGTTACCATCATCTCGTTCACGGACGAGCAAACTCTTGCGGCGAACGGGTATAGTATCTTCCCAGAGAAATGGAGTCTTGACGCTTACCGTTATCTATTCAAAGCAGGAGATCAGTTGTTTCGTTCCTACGGGATTACCATTACCGTTACGATTATAGGTACACTCGTCAGCTTGATTCTAACGGCAACATTTGCTTATGCGATTTCCCGCAAAAGCTTCAAATATCGTAATTTCTTCGGCTTCTTTGCCTTCTTTACGATGTTATTCAACGGTGGACTTGTTCCGACGTATATCGTTGTAACGCAATTGCTTGGCATGAAGGATACACTGCTTGCGCTAATCCTGCCGATGGCAGGGAACGCCTTCTATATTATGATTATGCGAACCTTCTTCGTCACCTCGGTGCCAGAAGCCATTATTGAATCCGGGAAAATTGACGGTGCAGGCGAGTTCGGAATTTTCTGCCGACTTATTCTACCGTTGTCATTACCGGGTCTTGCAACCATCGGACTATTCAGTACATTAGGATACTGGAATGACTGGTTCAACGCGTTGCTGTATATTGATAATCCGGATCTTGTACCACTGCAATCGATGCTTATGCGGATCGAGAACAGTATGCAGTTCCTTCTACAGAATACGAATAATCCATCCTTGGGTGCGGGCATAATGCAATCCTTGCCAGCGGATACATCACGGATGGCGATGGTCGTACTCGCGACTGGGCCGATTATCTTCGCTTATCCATTCTTCCAACGTTATTTCATTCAAGGTCTAACGATTGGTGCGGTAAAAGAGTAAAAATTGTGTGTTCAAAAAGTCAACTTTTCTACTTGGAAATCTTCGTAATGTAAAGGTGACTTTTTGAACTACCTCTTAAAAGACTGGGGGAAACTTACCATGGAACAATTCAGATTGCCTAAAATTCCGATGCCGGAGCTAAAGCTGCCGCAAGCGATTCAAGAAGTGATTCAAGAAGCAGAAGAGAAGCTCGCGCATCGTCCGAAGCTTTTGCAATTATTCAAGAACTGCTTCCCGAACACACTGGAGACGACAACGAAATTAATGGAAGATGGAACGACATTCGTCATTACGGGTGATATTCCAGCTTCATGGCTGCGGGATTCCGTTGAGCAAGTGATCCATTATGTCCCGTTCGCAAAGGAAGATGCGGATCTACAACGCATCTTGAGCGGCTTGATTAAGCGCCATATCAACTACATTCACATCGATCCGTATGCGAATGCGTTCAACGAATCGGCGAATGACTGGCACTGGAACAAGGCAGACATCACGGAAATGTCCCCTTGGGTGTGGGAGCGCAAGTTCGAGATTGACTCCCTTTGCTTCTCGATGCGTCTTGCTTATATGTACTGGAAAGAAACAGAGCTGACGGACATCTTCGATGCAGGCTTCAAGTCGGCGATGCGTAAGATTTACGACTTGTTCAAGACGGAACAACGCCATTTCGAATTGTCGCCTTACCGTTTCACGCGGGATAACGGGATTCCTGAGGATTCCTTGCGCAATAACGGGCTTGGCATGCCGGTGAACTACACAGGTATGGTATGGTCGGGCTTCCGTTCTAGCGATGATGCGTGCGATTTCCACTACAACATTCCAGGCAACATGTTCGCAGTAGTTGCCCTTCGTCACATGCAAGAGTTCGCAGAGTGGGTGTTCCGCGATATGGACTTCTTGAAAGAACTGAAAGACCTGGAAAAGGATATCGACCACGGGATTCAGTTGTACGGTATCTACCGTCATCCAGAGTTTGGACCGATTTATGCTTATGAGACAGACGGTTTTGGCAACCATTGCCTGATGGATGATGCGGGTACGCCTGGCTTGATGTCGATTCCTTACCTTGGATATGTCGGTGCAGATGATCCGATCTATCAGAATACAAGAAGATTTGCATTATCCAAAGAGAACCCGTTCTACTTCGAAGGAAAAGCAGCGAAAGGGATCGGAAGTCCACACACGCCTAAAGATTACATCTGGCACATGGCTTTGTCGATGCAAGGGATTACGGCAACGACGAAGGAAGAGAAGCTCGAGATGATCGCGATGTTAGAAAACACAGATGCAGATACAGGCTACATGCATGAAGGATTCCATGCGGATGATCCGAGTGTCTTCACACGTAAATGGTTCGCTTGGTCGAACAGCTTGTTCTCGCAGTTGGTGTACAAGGCGATGAAAGAAGGCATTCTATGAGCCGTCAAGTCATCGTATTCTATGATCCAACTTTCCCAAGTCCGTCTGCGCTAGAGGAAATTAGCGCGGCGGAACTTGGTCAGGTCGGAACGGTTGTAGATAGCGAGGGGCTTGCTGAAGCCCTTCGTTCATCTGCATCAGGGTGCTTCGTGAATATGCACGCACCATATTTCCCGAAAGCGGCATGGCCTGCGATTCTTGAATTCTTACGTCAAGGTGGCGGGCTTGTTAGCATTGGTGGTGCACCGTTTAAATTTCCGGTACGGAAAGAGTCTGGCAGCTGGGTTATTGAGCCGGAGCAAACGGCGTATCATCAGCAGTTATACATTCATGAAATACTGCGTGTCGATGCGAAGTTAACAACGCTTACGGCACTTTATTCCATTCCATTGCTGCGTGGTCAGGAATCTTTATTCGAAATCGATCAGACCTGGAATCTCGTGCCGCATACGACGAAGAATGCCGACTTGCCTCAGCAAATGGGCTCTGCTGGTACGATGAGTACGCAGATTTATCCGCTCCTGAAGGCGGTTAGCCAAGAGGGACGCGAGATTGCGGCACCTGTTGTCCTATGGGAGAATGTTCGCGGCGAGTTCGGTGGTTCACGTTGGTTATTCGTGAATGCACCGCTTACTGCACGCTTCTTCGATGAAGGCGGTTTGGCAGCACTCGCGACGTGGACGCAATTCTGTGCGAAGGATGTTACAGAATTTTGGATCAAACCGAATTATGCGACATATGAGCCAGGTGAGCACGCGGTATTAACCCTGCAAGCACAACGTATTGAACGTTTCGTTCATTTTGACAAGCGTTTTGAATCCATGAAGATTGATCTTGCAGTTGAACGCGAAGACGCAAGTGATCGCTGGGAGAATTCGCTTATATTAGAAGTAACACGTGAGATTGAGTATCTTCGCATTCCAGTTCCGCTCGAAATCAACAGCGGACATTATCGTGTGACTTGCACCATTACAATGGAAGACGGCGAAGTACGCGTGCTTCGTCAAGGCTTCTGGGGTAACGATGAAGCGTTATTGACAGCTGGCAGTCCAATCAAGAGTGGAAGAGATTATTTTGAGAAGGACGGGCGGCCGCTGCCAATCGTCGGCATGACATACATGACGAGCGATGTGGCGCGAAAATTCTTGTTCCTGCCTAATACCGATGTATGGGATCGGGACATGGGACAGATGGCGAAAGCCGGCATCAACTGGATTCGTACGGGCATTTGGACGGCATATCGAAACGTGATGCAAGTGGACGGACACGCTTCGGAGGAAGTGCTGCGTGCAATTGATGCCTTCTTCTTAACTGCGAAGAAACACAATTTACAAGTCACATTTACTTTCTTCTCGTTTACACCGGAGACGTGGGAAGGGGCCAACCCTTATCTCGATCCACAGAGTGTGGAAGCGCAGAAACGCTTCATTCGTTCCATCGTATCGCGCCATAAGGCGACGACGCATGTGGATTGGGACCTGATCAACGAGCCTTCCATGTTCGAACCGGAATTGATCTTCTCCGAAGGACCGCGTTCTTGCGGAGACCGCTTCGAGAAGGAAGCCTTCACCCAGTGGCTTGAACAGCGTCATGAGCGGATCGAAGATTTGCAGAAGCGCTGGAATATGACGCCGGAGCAGCTTCCGAGCTTCGCGGCTGCGGTCATTCCGGGTCCGAAAGAGATTAACTTCGACGTACAAGATATGCATCAAGGCAAAAAAGGAACGCGTTGGCTCGATTATTGCTTGTTCTCGATGGATATGCATAATCGTTGGGCGAAGGCGTTATACGATACCATTAAGGACATCGTGCCGGATCATCTTGTGACGGTAGGTCAGGATGAAGCGCTCGGCGCACAGCGTCCATCTCCATTCTTCTATGAAGAAGCCGTGGATTATACAACAGTTCACTCCTGGTGGTTGAATGATTATCTCATCTGGGACGGTATCTTCGCCAAGACCGCGAATAAGCCGAATGTCATTCAGGAGACAGGCATCATGTATGTCGAGAATCCGGATGGCCGTGCGAAACGCAGCGAGCAAGAACTACGTAGCTTGTTGGAACGCAAGTATGCTTATGCATTCGCGACAGGAGGTGCAGGTGCGATTCACTGGATCTGGAATACGAACTTCTACATGGATAATGCGAATGAATCCCATATTGGGGCCCTCCGTGCAGATGGTACAGAGAAACCGGAAGCGGATGTATCCTATCATTTCGGACAATTCATGGGCGAGATTCGGGACTTGTTCCAAGATCGCGCGTTGGAGGAGATTGTTGCGGTATTCCCGTATTCGAATGACTTCTCGAATCGCAAACTTGCGTTCGATGCGACGACACGGTTAACGCGTGTATTGTCTTATCAATTGAATTTGCCATTCCGTGCGGTATCCGAGTACCATTTAGAGGCACTAGAGCAGAACCCGGCAAGATTAATTATTCTGCCAAGTGCGCATAACTTCGAGGATGCGGCATGGGCGAAGCTGATCGACATGGTGGAGAACACGGGTGCAACGATGCTTGTTACGGGTCCGATTGGCCTGAATGCCTACTGGCAAGAATCCGATCGTTTGACGGATTTGCTCGGTAAAGGCGAGCTGCGTAATGTTCGCCGCGAAGAGATGCTCCATCTCGGTGGCAAGGCGATTCCGGTATCCTTCGGTCATCGTCGTATCGCAGAAGTAAGCAAAGAAGTGCGCGGTGAAACGGGCAACGATGCCGTTATCGATGTACAGATTGGTCAAGGCCGCTTGATCTGGAGTCCACTCCCGATTGAATTGAATGAACGCACAGATTCCATAGCCGAGCTCTATCGATACGCGGTGGAAGCTGCAGGCTGCAAGCAAGACATGGCGTGGCTGCAAGGCGGAGATCTCGCAGGTGTCTATGGACGCAAGCTGCGGTTCAAGGACGGATTCTTATATATTTTCGTATCGGAATATGCCTTGGATACGACGATCCAAGTGAAAGATATCGACACGAGCAAGACTTATCAATTTACATTAGCACAGGAAAGATCGGTGCTGTTCGCGACGGATGCGACAGGACAGATCATATCAGTTTACCGTCCGCATGAGGTGGATATTCAGGTAAGCGAAGAATAGGGGGAACAGCCATGACGAAGAAGAGAACAGCCCACATCGTTTCGCATACGCACTGGGATCGGGAGTGGTACTTGCCATACGAGAAGCATCATGTGCGTCTTGTCAAATTAATGGATACATTGCTCGATAAGTTGGATCAAGATCCGGAATATCGCAGCTTCTTCTTGGACGGACAGACAATTATTATTGAAGACTATTTGCAAGTACGACCAGATCAGAGAGATCGTCTTGCGAAGTTCATTCGCGATGGACGTATTCTTATCGGTCCATGGTACATCCTGCAGGATGCGTTCTTAACGAGCGGTGAGGCAAACGTACGCAACATGCAAGTCGGACATCAAGACGCGTTACGTTATGGAAATGTATCCAAAGTGGGTTACTTCCCGGATACATTCGGCCTTGTCGGTCAGACACCGCAATTAATGCAGCAATCCGGTATTCAGAACGCGTTCTTCGGGCGCGGTGTGAAACCAACGGGCTTCAACAATACGGTTGCAGACGGTAATTATGAATCGTCCTTCTCGGAATTGCAATGGGTTGGACCGGACGGGTCGAAGGTACTCGGCATCTTGTTCGCGAACTGGTATTCGAACGGGAACGAAGTCCCTGCCGATCCGGAAAAAGCTAAAGAATACTGGGATAGAAAGCTCGCAGATGCGGAGAAATATGCATCGACAAACGAGCTGCTCTATATGAACGGATGCGATCATCAGCCGATCCAATTGGATCTGCCAGAAGCGATTCGCGTCGCTCGCGAGCAATATCCAGATACTTCGTTCATTCACTCGAATTTCATCGATTATCTCAATGCGCTGGAGCGTGCGGTAGATCGTGATCTCTCCGAGGTTCATGGCGAGCTTCGCAGTCAACGTACAGACGGCTGGGGTACGCTTGTCAATACAGCATCTGCGCGTGTTTATCTGAAGCAAATGAATCAGCTTGGTCAAATGATGCTGGAGAAAGTGGCAGAGCCGCTTGCATCGATGGCACATTTGGCGGGCGTGGGTGAAGCCTATCCGCATCACTTGTTCACTTATGCTTGGAAGACTTTAATGCAGAATCACCCGCATGACAGCATTTGCGGCTGTAGTGTGGATGAGGTGCACCGCGAGATGGTGGCGCGCTTCGATAAGAGCCGTCATGTCGCAGAGTCGATTGTAGACGATGTGAAACAAGCGATTGCAGACAACATCGATACATCCAGCTTCGTGAAGTATGGCGAAGAAGGACGTCCAGTCGTTGTATTCAATACAACGGGATGGGAACGCACAGGCGTTGTGACGATCACGGTGGATGCCGAACGTCTCTACTTCCGCGACGGATACACCTTGGAAGAAGCGACAGATCGGATTCGCAATCTGGATATTACAGGCCGTGTACTCGTGGATACGGAAGGCAATGTCATTCCTTGCACGGTAGAAGATCTTGGCCTTCAATTCGGCTATGATCTACCGGATGATGCATTCCGTCAGCCGTACATGTGCCGCCAAGTGAAGCTGACATTCGAAGCTTCGAAGGTGCCAGCGATGGGCTTAACGACCTATGCTTGGGTTCGACAAGCTGGGGCAGTCGTACCGGAAACATCGTTATTAAGCGGCGAACGGACCATGGAGAATGAAGGACTTAAGGTCGAGATCGCTGAGGATGGCTCGTTCACATTAACGGATAAGAAATCCGGTCGTACGTACCGTGATCTGGGTGTGTATGAGAATACAGGCGATATCGGTAACGAATATATGTTCAAGCAGCCAACAGGCGAGACGGCTCTAACGACGAAAGGCTTGTCCGCAGAGATTCGCGTTGTTGAAGATACACCATACCGCGCGTCTGTTGAAGTAACACATCATTGGGAGATTCCGGCATCTGCGGATGAATTGCTCGATGTTGAACAGCATGCATGCGTGTATTATCCGAATCGTAAGTCACAGCGTTCTAATGTGATGGTTCCATTCACGATTCGCACGGTCATTAGCTTGAACAAGAGCGGTAAAGGCGTAGAGATCGAAGCTTCCTTCAACAACCAAGCGAAGGATCACCGCGTACGCGCATTGTTCCCGACCGACTTGAGCACGAATGTCCATCATGTGGATTCCATGTTCGAAATTCCGGTTCGTGACAATGAGCCGGCTGAAGAATGGGACAACCCAAGCAATACGCAGCATCAGCAAGCTTTTGTTGATGTATCCGAGGCTGGAGCAGGCCTTACGGTTGCGAACTTCGGACTCAACGAATACGAAGTATTGCGTGATGGTCGCAACACGATTGCGGTAACACTGCTTCGCTCGGTTGGCGAGCTTGGCGATTGGGGTTACTTCCCGACGCCAGAAGCGCAATGTATTGGTGAGCATACCGTGCGTATGGAAGTGATTCCTCATAACGGCGACGGCATCAAGTCTGGTGCTTATGCGGAAGCGTATCAGTTCCAAGTGCCTTGGACCGTAGCACAGACCGGTGTTCACGACGGAGCGATGACTGCGACGTTCGCACCATACACATTCGAGAATACAGAGCTTGCGTTCTCCTCGATGAAATTGCATGAAGGCTCGGGCAACTTAATGCTGCGTTGGTTCAATATGAGCCGCGAAGCAACAACGCTGGATCTTGCGTACCACTTGCCATTCGACAATGCGTTCAAGAGTAACATCTTGGAAGAGCGCGGGGCTCGGATCGAGCAGAACGATGCAGGACAAATGTCCTTAGCAGTAGGTCCATGCGAGATTGTTACCGTAGGTATCACAAGCAAATAACGGATTATATTCGTAGATCAAAGGTCGTGTTTCACTCTTATTTCAGGGTGAAATGCGGCCTTTTTTGATTGCACGTGAGTGGATGTTCAATATTACGACATGCCCAGTATCATTTCTTGCATAGAAATGGTCGGGTTATATTTTGTGCAAATCTGGTATTTGAGGAAAACCTTGAGCCGAGTAGGGTTCGATGCTATATTAATAGAGTCCTTTCTAGGCAGCATCTTCAGCAGACCATAGGAGTCCTCGCGCTCTTATAGATAGTTTCACAACAACTAAAGTTCTGAGGGGTGACAGCATGAACATTCTCATCGTAGAGGACGATGATTCGATTCGCAATGTATTACAGTCGTATCTCATTAACGAAGGTTGGACGGTACATACTTCCGAAGATGGCAATGATGCGCTTCAGAAAATTTACAATTTTAAGTTTGATCTACTGCTGCTGGATTTGATGATACCGGGTGTATCGGGAGAGGAAATTTGTAAGCAAATTCGCAAATTCTCGAATATTCCAATCATTATGATCACGTCTAAGGCGCAAGAAATGGATACGATTAACGGTCTGAATCTAGGGGCGGACGACTACATTACGAAGCCGTTCCGAATGAAAGAAGTGATCGCGCGAATCCGTGCCATCCAGCGCCGAATGAATATGTTCCCCGTGAATAATCAGACCGTGATGCGGTTCAATCGGGGCAATCTCGTGATTAATTTCGAGTCGAAAGAAGTCTATGTGAATTCCAAGCCGGCCAATCTGACGATTACCGAGTTCAAATTGCTCAGTGTGCTGGTAAAGAATCCGAACAAGCTCTATACGAGGCAAGAGCTGTCTTATGAAGTGCAAGGGTATCGGGATATCGGCGATGGACGAACGACCGATACGCATATTAAGAATATCCGGAAGAAGATCGAAGAGGATCACAAAAATCCGGTGTACATCGTGACCAAAATTGGAGGCGGTTACAAGTTCTCCTATCATTCGGATGAGGGGTTCTAATGGGCAAATACGGGATCCTGCGAAGAACACAGTTCATGCTGTTCTTCACACTCATGATGACATCGATTCTTCTGATGTTGACGGCGGGACTGTTCCTAACCCTCACCTGGAATGAATCGTTAACGGCGTATAAGAAGCAAGTGATTCGAGATCAGACGCATAAAATGGCTTTCACTCTCCGATCAAATCTCGAACCGGGGATCCTCTCGAAGGAGCAGACGGAATGGATGCGGAAGGCTGTCAATATCTATGCCATGCATGTGCGCTATTATGGACCGGACCATCAGAGCGTTCTCTTTGATTCAGTCCCCAAATCGCATAAATGGGCCGTGCCGTACACGGTGAGTGTACCGATTTCGGTTAATGGGGTACTGCTCGGTTATTTGGATACGTTCGTTGATTTGAACAATGTACAGCATATTCCTTATTTGGCTTTTCTGGCGAATAATCTTGTTCATCAGAATAAGGGAAGCGTTTTCTTCGTGATCCTCATATCGATTCTTGTTAGTTATGGTGTGGCACGATGGTTATCGAGGTCCTTACGGACAAGCGGGAAGATGGCGGAGCTCATTACGAGCGGAGATCGCGACATTGTCATCCCTACGGTGGGTATGAAGGAGCTTGATCAGCTCACGAATGCCATCAATACGTTATCCGCAGATTTCACGAAGCAAGAGACGTGGCGCAAACAGTCGATGCAGGATTTGACGCATGAATTGCGGACGCCGCTTACTTCAATGCTTTCACGTATGGAAGCGTTGATTGACGGCATTTATCCGGTGAATGAAGAGAATTTGAATCGGATTTATGCAGAGATTGATCGTCTATGCCGGTTGGTGGATGAGGTGGAGAAGCTATCTGAGGCCGAAGGTGCGAGATTCCAACTGGTCATGCAGCAGGTCGATTTGCGCGAACTCGTGAAGGACGTCTATGAGAACATGATCTTTCTCGTCAAAGATAAGGGCATTACGTTCCATCTGCATCACTTGCATGTTCCATGTCCAGTCCGCGTAGATGCGGACCGCCTCATCCAAGTGATCACCAATGTCATATCGAACGCGATTAAATATACGCCGACGGGCGGAACGATAGCGGTAGGCCTCTCGGTAAAGGATGCGCATACCGTTACGATGTACTGCACCGACAGCGGAATTGGCATTTCGGAGCAAGACCTTCCGCTTATTTTCAATCGATTCTATCGTGCGGACAAAGCTCGTTCACGCGGTACGGGAGGGATCGGCGTCGGCTTAAGCATCGCCAAAGCATTGATCGAGGCCCACGGGGGAACGATTGATGCGGAGAGCGAGCTGGGTGAAGGTTCAACGTTCCGGCTGCATTTGCCGCTTGCGAAGTCGATTCATTAACACATCATTGTCATGGAGGTAGATCATGCTGCTTCAACGTGCATTTGTCCAGATCCTTCGATATCCGCTGTTGATTCTATGTCCTATCATTTTGGATCTTATCGCTTATTTGCTCGGCGAGGCGTTGGTAGGTTTTATCGGTACATCGTCTCTATCGTATCGACTTATTCTTGAGATGGGATTGCCGTCGGTCAGCCATTTAATCAATATTCCATTACTGCCGAATCAACTCCAATTTATGAACATCCCTGGCGTACCGACCATCGGCTGGGCCGCTGTGGTGCTGATGCTGCTCTTGATGACCTTTGCGCAGGGCGGATATATTGGTATACTTCGGCAAGCATCGTCCGGTGAGCCAGCATCGATCAGGGGATTTATACGGGAGGGCAAGGTCTATTGGATCCGGTTTATTTTCCTTTATCTGATGATCATGTTCGCCAAGACGGCAGTCACGACACTTCTAGTGATGTTGTTCCAAGGGATTGGATTGTTCCTATCGTTATTGGTCTTCATCGTGCTGCGCATTCTATTTATCTATCTCGAATTTACGATTGTGGTTAATCGATCCCAGCTGGATGCAGCCCTCCGGCGCAGCAGAGAATACTTCAAGCAATCCAGAATGAAGACGATGTTGCTTGTGTTTTGTTTATTCGTCGCATCGGGGCTGTTGAGTACGCTCATTCACCAGCTATGGAGCCCGTATGCGATCCTCGCTGGCATCGTGTTCGGCGCTTACGTGGTATCGGTGATTCAGCTTGCATTGATGATGGTGTTGAGTCAGGTGCGAGCGCAATTGGAATCTGAATAGGATTGCATGTAAAGGTTGTCCCCCCTGTAAGCTATGGAATATCGCGGGGGCGGCCTTTTGTGTTGTCTTTGAGAAGGTTTTGTAAGAACGCTTATCGCGCTACAGGGCGATGAAGTCGTTCTTCTGGGTAGGTATCTTGCCCTTCCAGCTAGTGCCTCACGTCTACAGTGGATCTATGCAACATAGAAGCTCTTTTTCCACTCCATTCCGCAGCTATGTAGGATCGTAGCAATATAGCTGGCCGAAATGGCTCGTTGTTTCCCTCAAACACGAGAACTTAGTGTGAAAAATCCAGTATAGAAGCTGCGTTGCAGTCAATTCGAGGTTCTATGCTGCGAAAATCCACTATAGCCCTTCTCACCCCCAGGCACGACGACGAGTGGGTGTAATGAGATAGAACCCCGCACCAACGTAGCATGCAAGGGGATGGGCAGGGGGTGGAGAAGCGATAGCGTCCGCCTTTAAAAAACGTGTGAACACCGCTACATATCGTTCAATCCACACGTTTTTTAACAGCGGGTGGAGCCCCCTGCCCATCCCCTCCCCCGTGCTCCAACATAACGGGTATTCGCCCACTATCATCCCGCTCGTTGTCCCATCTTCACACGAAATCCACAACAATCACACACTACGCTCACAGTAAAATTGTTAGTATCAAGTTATATAGATATGCACATCTATAGCCTAGGAGGGGTATCATGTCGAGAATCGTGTTTAATCATGTACACAAGCGCTATGGAAAATATCAGGAATATGCAGTGAAGGATTTCAATCTGGATGTGAAGGATCAAGAGTTTCTCGTCTTCGTAGGCTCTTCGGGATGCGGGAAATCAACAACCTTGCGTATGCTCGCAGGGCTTGAGGATGTATCTGAAGGTGAAATTTATATTGGCGATACAATTGTGAACGATATACCTCCCAAGGAACGGGATATTTCAATGGTGTTCCAGAACTATGCGCTATATCCGAACATGTCCGTATATGAGAATATTGCCTTCGGACTACGGATGCGGAAGCTTCCGAAGCATGAGATTGATCTCGCTGTGAAGCGGGCGGCACGCGTACTCGAAATCGAGAATTTCCTCGATCGTAGACCGAAGGAATTATCCGGGGGTCAACGCCAACGGGTTGCGCTCGGGCGAGCGATCGTTCGAACCCCGCAAGCCTTCTTGATGGATGAGCCGTTGTCGAACTTGGATGCGAAGCTCCGCGTATTGATGCGCTCCGAAATTGTCAGCTTACATAAGAAAATCGGCGTGACGACGATCTATGTCACGCATGATCAGATCGAGGCGATGACGATGGGCGACCGGATCGTGGTCATGGAGAAAGGGATCGTGCAGCAGGTGGATACACCAGAACGCGTCTATAATCACCCGGCCAATCTATTCGTCGCTAAATTTATCGGGAACCCGCCGATGAACTTTATTCAGGGCAAATTGCAAGAGAATAATGGTTTTCTCGAATTCCACACGAACCGATTTTCGCTGCAATTGACGGAGCGCCAGGCGTCGCAATTAAGAAAACTTAACCTTGTCGACCGTGTGGTGATTCTCGGAATTCGCCCAGAGAATATCAGCTTCGAGGAAATTATGCTCGAGACGTACCCGCATTCGATCGTGAACGGCATTATGGAGCTAAGCGAGTTCGTCGGGTCGGATCGTTATTATCATATGGATATCGGAATGGATAAGCGGTTCGTGGCGCGGGCGCATCCACGCTACCACTTCGATGATGGCATGCGCGCATCGGTAGCGGTGGATATGAACAAAGCGCTATTTTTCCACAAAGAGACTGAGATTTTATTAACGGATTAATGGAGGGAGACAGATGGCAAAACGATGGTACAAGGTTGTTAGCTACCCCTTGATCATCATGATTCTTTCTGTGGCTGTACTTGGTGTAGCAGGTTTTCCGCGTCATTCGGACGGAGAACAAGCACAAGCCGACCCCTCAGAAATCATGAGCAATAGCCTCTCACATGATCCTTACTTCTATGAAGTGAAGAAGCAATGGGAGAAAGATCAGGTTCCAGTGGGAACGAAGGAAATATCAATCGATTTGAAATCGATTGCGAACCAATCGCCAGATGCGTCCATTCAGATCGGCTCCTATCAAGGGGAGAATGATGTGCTGCTGTGGTCTAAGCCAAGAGGCTGGATCGAGTATGAAGTGGATGTGGCGCAGGAAGGTCTCTACGAAATGGCAGCCGAATACTTCCCATTCACGGAGGAGGATGGCGGCAGCAAGCAGCCAGTCATGATGACAGTCCAGCTCAATGGCAAATTCCCTTATCGGGAAGCGCACTCGATCTCACTCGAACGTGAATTCGTCGACCAGAAGCCGGAGAAGTTCGATGCAGACGGGAATCAGCTGCGTTCACTGCTGAACGAGATCACAGGCTGGAAGAGCAAGGTGATACAGGACTCCCAGAATGCTTATGCGACACCACTCTTATGGCATTTGCAGAAGGGAAAAAATACGATTCGCATCTCGGTGCTTCGTCAGCCGATGGCCTTGAAATCGATTCGTTTGCAAGCGCCTTCAACCCTTCCATCTTACGAAGAGGTAAGTAAAGCATACCCATCCAGATCAACGACCGCGCAGAACATCATCGCACTTGAAGCTGAGAACTTTACAACCAAAAACTCATCATCCATTCAAACGCAATATGATCGAAGTCCATTAACAACGCCGAAGTCATTAGACCTCGTGAGCTTCAATACAATCGGCGGAACGGTCTGGTACAAAGGAGGGCAAGCGGTATCATGGGATTTCGATGTGCCGGAAGATGGCCTCTACAAGATCGCTTTCCGCGTCAAACAGAACTTCCGCAAAAACCTGTCAGCATTTCGAACGATCTCCATCGACGGTCAGATTCCATTCAAGGAGCTCGCCAACTATCCTTTCGCCTATCACTCGGATTGGTATGGGGCTGCGCTCGAGCAAGAAGAAAATAAGCCGTTCACGTTCTATCTGACAAAAGGTAAACACGCGATCAAGCTTGAAGCAGGCTATGAGCCTTATGTACCGATGCTTGTCCTAATCGATCAAATGTCCGCGGAAATTCGAGATATTTCGCAGGAAATTCGCATTGCTACAGGCAACAGTGAAGATGAATATCGGGTATGGGATGTAGCACGGGATATTCCGGGCATCACCGATCGCTTGCAGCGCCTGAAGCAGCAATTCGAAGCGCTAACCGCACAGATGGATCAGATCAATCATGAGACCAATAGTGTGTCGCAGACGTTCCGAACATCGGTGCAGGATCTGAAGGATTTGCTCGATAAACCGAACGAAATTCCATACAGCCAACTAACCATCGGGTCACTGCAAGAGAAGCTGGAGTCGCAGCGGTCACAATTGATGGACAGTCAATTACAAATCGATAAACTGTATATCGCACCGCTTGAGGCGGAATTACCGCGCATGGAAGCGGGGTTCTTCGAGAAAGTAGGCGGCATGTTCGCATCGCTATACTACTCGTTCACAGCGGATAACCAGATAAGTAAACAGAATGATCAAGAGCTTAACGTCTGGATGTTCAAAGGACGAGATTACGTGGATGAACTGCAGCAGCTTGCAGACGAGAAATTCACACCGGAGTCTGGTATTCGCGTGAAGGTGAATCTTATCCAATCGGCAGACTTGCTCGTTCTTGGTAAAGCAGCGGGCATCCTCCCAGATGTTGCTATCGGGGTATCGAATACTTCGATCTTCGATTTGGCCTTGCGTCACGCAGCGCTTGATCTGAATACGATGCCGGGAGCCGACAAGCTTGTCTCCAGCTTCCATCCAGGCGCGATGCTTCCATACCGCTATGACGGCGGGGTCTACGGGATTCCGGAGACGACCAACTTCAAAGTGCTGTTCTATCGCAAAGATATTCTGAAGCAGCTCGGGCTTACCGTTCCGAATACATGGGATGATGTCTATGCGATGCTCCCTACGCTGCTCCAGAACGAGAGTAACTTCTATGTCGATCCGGCAGACTTCTCCTATCTGTTCTTCCAGAACGGGGTAGAGCTCTATAAGCAGGATGGGCTATCGACAGCACTCGGCGAGCCGCAGGCTTTCGAAGCGTTCAAGAAGTGGACGGATCTATTTAATGTATATGGATTAGAACGCCAAGTTGCCAGCTTCTACAACCAGTTCAGAGATGGAACATTGCCGATTGGCATAGCCGATTTCAACCAATACATGCAATTGCTCGTCGCTGCTCCGGAAATATTGAACGAATGGGGTATCGCGCCGATTCCGGGTACGAAGCAAGCAGATGGGACAATTGCAAGATGGTCTGGGGGTTCAGGCATTACCCCAACTGCCAGTGTCTTGTTCAACGATACGCCCAAAGAAAAACAAAACTTGGCATGGAAGTTCCTTGAGTGGTACATGTCGGATGAGATCCAGACCGAGTATGGTCTGAATCTGGAGCAATACCGCGGCGAGGCGTTCCGGTGGAATTCAGCGAACGTGAATGCTTTTGTCAATATGCCATGGAAGACGGAAGATTTGCAGGCCATTCTTGAACAGTGGAAATGGATTAAAGATATTCCGAACGTTCCCGGTGGATATATGACGCTGCGAGAGCTCGGGTTTGCTTGGAACCGCGTCACGATTGACGGTGAGAATGTACGGATATCCCTGGAGAAAGGGATTAAAGAAATCAATCGGGAACTGAAGCGCAAGCAGCAGGAGTTCAACTTCATCGATAGGGACGGCAATATCATCAAGAAACTAGATCTTCCCACAGTGACAGAACCATGGAAGGGAGCGGAAGTACATGTCGACTAGAACACCGATCCTTTCTGATCATCCAAGTCCAGCACCGGCTGGACTTGGCGAGACGAAGAGCAAATTATCGCAGAAGCTGCGTTATTTATTAAGTGAGATATGGAAGTTCCGGCTGTCCTATTTGTTCATCCTTCCATTCCTTGTGTTGTTCGTGATTTTCATCCTGATCCCAGTCGTTGCCGGCGTCCTGCTCAGCTTCACATACTTCAACGCGATTGAGTTCCCATCGTGGAGAGGATGGATGAACTATCAGAATCTCTTCTCGCAGGATATCGTATTTTTGCAGCATGTCCTGCCTAACTCATTTAAATTTGCGTTGTTCGTCGGCCCGATCGGTTATATCTTCGCCTTTGTTCTGGCGTGGTTAATCGCTCAATTGCCATCTACGCTCAGAACCTGGTATGCCTTAGCCATGTATGCTCCTTCTTTATCCGCAGGGGTAGCGATGACGGTTGTATGGACGGTAATGTTCACGGGCGATCGGTCCGGTTATATCAATAGCTTCCTGCTCAAATGGGGACTCATTGATAAGCCGTTATACTTCCTGATCGATAAGGATTATTTGCTCAATATTATGATCGTGATTTCAATCTGGTCCAGTATGGGGATCGGCTTCCTCGCGATCCTGGCGGGTATTCTTAATGTGGATAAACAATTGTATGAAGCCGGGAGAATCGACGGCATTTCGAGTCGATTGCAGGAAGTGTGGTACATCACGATCCCGATGATGAAGCCGCAGATGCTGTTCGCAGCCATTATGTCGATCGTTCACACACTCAAATCGGGGGGCCTAGGCTCGACGCTGACGGGAAGCAATCCAACGCCGAACTATGCCGGACAGCTTATGATTGATCACATCGGGGACTTCGGCTTTATACGTTTTGAACTGGGTTACGCCAGTGCCATTTCCATCGTGCTGCTCATCATGTGCTTCCTGCTGAGCAAGCTGTTCTGGAAGCTGTTCGGACCGAAGGAGGATGAATGATGCAAGAGATCCAAATGATGACGACCAAGCGGACGTGGACTGCGAAATGGCAGGATTTTGTCTTCGCAGTCCGGCAGGTGGACCGAACACAGATTGGGATCGCGATCGGGTTAACCCCACTGGCTATCTTCATGCTGCTGCCGCTCTTCTATATCTTTAACCATGCGTTCAAGCCGCTGCATGAATTGTTCTTATTCCCTCCGACCTTCGTGGTGAGAGAACCGACCATCCAGAACTTCTCGGAGCTGCTTGCCTTGACGGAATCGACGGTTGTGCCTGTCGCGAGATATATCTTCAACAGTATCGTCGTGACGTTCTTAGCTACGCTTGGAATGGTAATCTTCGGAGCGATGTGCGCCTATCCGCTTGCCAAACATAAATTTCCGGGTTCCAAAATCGTCTTCGGCTTAGTGCTGACCTCGCTCTTATTCGCGACGGAAGCGATTGCGATTCCTCGATTCGTCGTCGTGCAGAGCCTTGGGATTATGAATACCTATTGGGGGCATGTACTGCCGATGATCGCGATGCCTGTCGGGGTATTCCTCCTGAAGCAGTTCATGGATCAAGTTCCGAATGAATTGATCGAAGCGGCCAAAATTGACGGCGCACCGGAATTTTTCATTTTCCTGCGTATCGTTATTCCAATTGTGTCGCCAGCAATGGCTACGATCACGATTCTGGCGTTCCAATCGGCTTGGGGAAATGCAGAGACTTCAACCTTGTTCATGCAGGATGACGCAATGAAGACACTTCCTTTCTATATGGGGACGTTAACGTCGAACTTAGCCAATTCGGTGGCAAGGCAAGGAGCGGCGGCGGCTGGTGCATTGATTATGTTCATTCCATCCTTGCTTGTGTTCTTAGTCTCCCAACGGAAGGTCATTACAACGATGGCGCATTCGGGGATTAAATAAGCGATAGGAGAAGGGGGTTCCGACATGAAAAACAATCACAGCAGGCGGAAGTTTGCGATTTGGTTCGTTTGCTTGATGACGATAACGCTATTTCCAACAGCTGCATTCGCGGATGTGCCATACCGAACATTTACGAAGGATAGCTATGGTCGTACGATTATGACCCAACCTGCCTATGCACCGAAAGGCGTCATCGCAAGGGATATCCCTACGCTGAACCAGCAAGGGGAGGTCAGCTATACGCCCTTGCAAAGACCTCAAGACTTGTTCATTGATCGTCAGGACCATATCTATATCGCCGATACAGATAACAATCGAATTATTCATTTGGATCCGAGCGGAGAGCTGGTACGGATCCTTACGCTGCCAGAGAGTCCGCTGAATCAGCCGCAGGGGGTATTTGTGACCGAAAATGGGGACCTCTTCATTGCGGATACCGGCAATAAACGAGTCGTACACACGGATAAGGAAGGTCGGCTCGTTCAAGAGCTGAAGCGGCCGAAGTCGAGCTTCATGAATGATCAATTTGTGTATGAACCGACGAATATGGTCGTTGATAAGCGCGGATTCATCTATGTGGTATCGAAAGGGAGCTACAACGGTATTATCGAATTCGATCCGGAAGGCAATTTCCTCAAGTTCTTCGGAACGAACAAAACGGAAGTCAATCTGATGGACAAAATCCGTAGACAGTTCTATACGAAGGAGCAGCTGAGTCGACAAGTTCGATTACTTCCTGTTACGATCCGTAATATTGAAATTGACGATCAAGGCTTTATCTATACCGTCTCAGGTTCCAAATCGGAGCAAGTGAAGAAGTTGAACATTCGCGGCGAAGATTTATGGAAAGAGAAGGATATCGACTTTGATAAAAATAAAGCATATCGGCGTACTAGCAGTGAACCGATTGAGCCACAGTTAACAGATGTTTCCGTCGATCAGAACGGGAATATTATCATGATCGATAAGTCACGCAACATCATTTCGCAATATGACGAGAATGGCGAATTGTTGTTCTATTGGAGCGGCAGTTCAACAACGGGAAATTCATTAATCGGGTTAACCAAAGCACCAACGGCTGTCGCAACCAATTCTCGGAACGAAGTGTTCATTCTGGATGAAGCGCTCAATCTCGTTCAAGTGTATAAGCCGACGGAATTTGGATCGACGGTACAGGCGGCATACAAGTTCATGCAGGATGGCAAGTATCTTGAAGGCGAGAAATATTGGACCAAGGTGCTGAAATTAAATGCGCATTTCTCCCCTGCTTTTCAAGGGATTGCGCAAGCGGCCTTCTATCGTGAGGACTATGAGTTAGCGCGTGACATGTTCAAGCTCGCTGGGGATGAGGGTGGATTCTCCGATTCCTTCTGGCAGCTGCGACTCGGGTGGTTCCAGAAGAATTTCTCGATCTTTGCGAATATACTCATTGTACTGGCCGTCTTGATCTGGATTCTCGGACTTTTGAAGCGGAAGTATAAATTCAGGATTCTACCGAAGACGACCCTGCTCGATCGGCAGCGCTGGTATCAGCAATTCAAGCATGTGTTCTATATTCTGAAACACCCGATTGATGGTTTCGGCGATCTTAGGTATCGGCAAAAAGGCAGTTATATCAGTGCCTTGATCTTACTCATCTTGACGCTTGTCATGATTCTGGTGAAGACGTTCTACTCCAGCTTTACATTCAATCCAGTCCCGGATTATGAGAAGGGTGCCAGCTCGATGCTGATCATCTTCATGTCGGTCTGGCTGTCTTGGGTCGTCTGCAACTACTTGATCGGTTCCATTCGGCAAGGGGAGGCAAGGTTCAAGGACGTATTCATGGGCAGCTCTTATGCGCTGTTCCCAGTTGTACTATTTGGTCTGCCGCTTGCCCTGATCTCGAATGGGCTGACCTTAAGTGAAGCATCCATTTATCATTCGATTGAATGGGCGATGCTGCTCTGGAGTGGGCTGCTGTTCTTCTGGAATATCCAGGCGATGCAGAATTATGGTGTGGGAGAGACGGTCGTCAACATTCTGCTCACCGGAGTGACCATGATGATTCTGTGGATTATGATCTTCATTCTGGTCGGCCTGTCTTCCGAGTTCAGCAACTTCATCTATACGATTTATCAGGAGGTATCGATGTGATGCGATTATTTCGTTCGAAGAAATTACTGCTATCGGTGACTGCATGCATCATATCTGTATTAACGGTTGTCGGGCTTATTTTCGCAGCATCGGGCTCAGATTCGCAATCTAAGCAACAATCGGCTGAACAGTCTAGCGAGCCATCAACAGCTCAACAAGCGACGGTGAAACCGGCCAGCGTGAAGGTCGCCGCAGCTGGTACACCAGTTGCGAGTGGGTTGCCAGATGAACGTACATTCAAGCCCTTGGTAGAGAATCAGCGATTGCAGTTAAAGGTCGATGCGAGTACAGGCCATTTCCTCGTGGTGAATAAGCAGACGGGAGATGTATGGCGTTCCTTCCCGAACCCGAAGAATTGGAAGGAAAAGTCCAACACGGCAGCGTGGAAGGACCATCTCGCCTCGCCCTTCATGTTCCGTTATGTTGAATTCAATATTCGGAAAGACTTGCTCAAAGAGTCGAACCTCATTGCACAGAAGGGAACGGTCTCACAATTTGAGGCGACAGAGCATGGATTCAAAATTCAATATGAGCTCCCAGAGCTTGGCTTCTCGATTCCCGTGGAAGTCACCCTCGGAGATGATTTTGTTGAGACGAAGGTGCTATCCGAAGGATTGAAGGACGAGAGGGTATACACCGCGGAAGAATTGAAGACGAAGAAAAAAGATCCGCTGGCTAGGCTCGTATCGATTCGTCTCTTCCCTTTCCTTGGGGCGCAGACTTCGGATGAGGAGAATGGGTTTCTGCTCATTCCAGATGGATCAGGAGCTTTAATCGATTTCAAAAAATATCGTGCAGGTACCCAGAACTTGTACACGGAACGCGTATATGGCGATGACTGGGCCTATAGCAACCGCAATATCATGTCCGATCGCAAAGCGATCAAAATGCCGTTCTTCGGCATCAAGTCAGCGAACCAGGCGATGGTTGGTGTCATCCGTGAAGGGGACGACTATGCGAACGTTGTCGCTGCGCCTTCCGGGTCATTCAGTCAATACAATTGGGCGACGGCAGAATTCGAATATCGCTTCAAGTTCTTCCAACCAACCGATACGAAGAAGAAGAACGGTTATCTGATGTACAGCAAAGAAATAACGAAGTCTGATCGTTCCGTCAGGTATTACTTTATCGATCAGCCTGAGGTTGATTATGCGCAGATGGCAGATCGGTACCGTCAATATTTGATCGATGAACAGGGACTGAAGCCGCTTCAAGGCAAGAATGCAGACATGAAGCTTCAGCTCCATATCCTAGGGGCTGACACGGAGACAGGCTTCTTATGGGACTCCTACCTGCCTCTTACGACAACCGCAGAGGCCAAAGAAATTGTGCAGGAGCTCGGTGCACTCGGCGTCGATGACATGTCCATTACTTACTTGGGCTGGCAGAATGGCGGGTTTAGTAAATTCGGGGGGGCGTTCCCGGTCGGCTCGAAAATTGGCGGGAATGAAGGCATGCAGCAATTCATTGATTTTGCCCATACGAGCGGGTTTCCGGTTTATATGGACGCCTCATCGTATACGTTCAACAATACCGGCAAAGACGGCTTTCGCGTGAAGCGGGATGGACTTCGGGACCTTGGTTCATCCGTCATCGAATTCAATTCTTGGGATGATCAGCGTACGACGTTCGTCAGTCCAAAATTCATGCAGAAGGTGATACAGGATGATTTGCAGGACGCGAAAGATCTGATGGTGGACGGTTATATGTACGGTCAAGGGGTCGGCAATCAGTTAAATACCGACTATAACGAGGATCACAAGGTATCAAGAGAGGAATCGATGCATATTCAGCAGGAGATCATGAATCAGACGAAGCAGTCGCTCGGGAACGTGCAAGTCGCGGATGGGAATTTGTATACCTTGCCGTATGTGAATCATATGCACAATATGTTCGCGAGTAACTCTTATGATCTGTTCGTGGATCGCGCGATTCCTTTTACGCAGATGGTTCTGCATGGTCTCGTTACTTACTCATTTGACTATGCCAATTTAAGTGATGATTATGAGGAGAGTTTCTTGAAAGGAATCGAGTACGGGGCGGTGCCATCTTACATCGTCACGTATGCCAAACCGGAGGAACTGCTCAAGTCCCTTCATTTGGATCGATTCTACAGCACGTATTATAAAGATTGGATTCAAGAAATCGTATCGCAATATCAGCGTTATACGGAAGCGCTGGGTGATGTCCAAGGCGAGTTCATCGAGAATCATCGCGAGTTAGCGCATGGGGTGTTCGAGACGACTTACGCGCATGGCAAGCGCATTATTGTCAACTACAATGAGACGCCGTACAACCTCGACACACAGCATGTGGTGAAGGCGAGAGACTTTATTGTCATTAAGGGAGGTGCGTGATGGAATGAGTCGAAAACGCATGCTTACCGCTCGGTCTTTACGGAGGCTCGAAGGGACGCTGTTTATAGCCCCTTGGGTGATTGGATTTATCGCGTTTTTAGGGTTTCCGCTTCTTTTCTCACTCTACATGAGCTTTCACACGGTTAAGATTCTACCGAATAAGGTCGCTTATGATTTTGTCGGTCTGAAATTTTACCGCGAGATTATCCTGAACAGTTCTGCGCTCTATGATAAATTGATCCCTTATTTTCAAGAAGTAGTGCTTATGGTGCCGGTGATCGTCATTTTTGCACTGATGATCTCGATTCTGCTCAATCAGAAGCTGTACGGTAGATTCCTGTTCCGTGCGATTTTCTTCCTGCCAGTGATCTTCTCGACCGGCGCGGTACTGCTGCAGTTTATTAATCAGGGGGAAGGGAACCTCGGATTCCTAGAGAGATTTGAGCTTGGCGGCTATCTCGATACCTTCCTCGGGGACAGCTCTTGGGCGAAGCCGGTGAAGGAGGTTCTGAATCACTTTGTACTCGTCTTGTGGTACTCGGGAGTTCAGATTCTGATCTTCCTCGCCGGGCTGCAGACCATCTCCACCTCGGCGTATGAATCGGCACGAATTGACGGGGCAACCCCGTGGGAAGTCTTCTGGAAAATTACGCTTCCTGCGATGTCGCCGTTTATTCTGCTCAACTTGATCTATACCGTGGTCGACATGTTCACCTTCCCATCCAATCCGGTCATTGAGCTAGTGAACACAGGGAATTACGGGTTTAACAGCGCACTGGCTTGGATCTATTTCTTCATTATCATCATTTTCTTGGGGCTTGTAATATTGATCTATTCGATCATGAATCGTAGACATGCTAAAAATTACGCCTAGAGGGGAGGGAATCGCAGATGCGGACCATATTATCCGATGCGAAGGGTCGTCGATTTCTAACGAAGAGACGGATCAGGCAAGCACGCAATTTGGTGCTCGGGAAAGAGATTAACCAAGGGCTTGTATTTAAGCTGATCCTGTACGCAGTCCTTATCATTACTTCATATATTTACATGAATCCGATGTTGAAGATGCTCGTGAAGATGGTCATGAATGTGAAGGATCTCGTAGATCCGACAGTAACATGGGTGCCATCCTCCATTTATTTGGGTCATGTGGCAGAGGCGTGGAAGCTGCTGAATTATGAGAATTCATTAATGATCAGCTTATTCATCGCCGTTAGTGTAGCCGTACTGCATTGTATCTCCTGCGGATTGGCGGGATATGCACTAGCTCGATTAGATGTACCGTTTAAACGAACGATCTTCTTCCTATTGATGCTTGCGTTCATTATTCCACCTCAGGTTATCATTCTGCCGACGATTATGGTCTATACCAAATTAGGCTTGAACGGTCATCTCATTACACTGATTTTACCGTCGATATTCGGGTTTGGGGTCAAAGGCGCCTTGTTCGTCGTCATCTTCAGACAGTTCTTCATGACGCATTCGAAATCTCTTGAAGAGGCTGCGAGAATTGACGGGGCGACGGCGCTGAAATTTTACTTCCGCGTGATGTTCCCGCTCGCAAGACCTGCGATCTTGGTCGTCTTCTTATTCTCCTTCGTGTGGACGTGGAATGACACTTATTATCCGCGGATGTTCCTCAGTCCGACCGGCGATATGCCGCTTGCGATGAAGATGACCTTCATCGATACAGCCTTAGGGCAATTCATTCAGAACGGTGGATTCCCGGAATATATGGCGGAGCCGATTAAGATGGGTGCTAGTTTCTTGACGATCCTTCCGCCCGTGCTGATCTATTTATTCGCACAGCGTTATTTTATCGAAAGTGTGGAAAGAACGGGCTTGGTCGAATAGATCCGTACTTTCTAAAGTATTGGTGAGTTGTAATCCTTGATGTCAATTAACGGAAAATAAATATTGAATGACGCTGAGGAGGATGAAAATGAAGAAAAATTCAATCTCTCTGATCATTGCTTTTGTTTTCTTGTTAACAACAATTCTGTCAGGTTGCAGTGGCAGTAATTCGGAATCAAATAACGAAACGAACCCGAATGATGATCCGGCCAGTAGAGCCGTGACGGATTTCAGCAAGGAAACAATAATTACGATTCAACATGAATGGGGTTTGGACCAGATCTCTGCCCTTATGCAGCCCATTGAAGATAAACTCCAGGCAGAAGGCAAGAACATTAAAGTTAAATGGATTCAAGGTCAGGCGACTTCGGAGGCTTTGCAAGAATTGAATGCTAGCGGTGTCGTCCCGGATATTATTTATACATCCAAAGGAATTGACGCCTTGAAGGATCTGGATATGGTAGAGCCGATTGATGAATTGTCGAAGATTTACGGAATGGATATCAGCAGTATAGACCCATCCATCGTTTCACTATTTCGTTCGTTCGATGATAAGGGTTCTATGATTGGCGTGCCAACGTTCGCTGATACGTATACGTTGTTTTATAATAAAGAAATTTTTGATATGTTCGGCGTTCCTTATCCGACGGACCATATGACATGGGATGAGACAATCGAGTTAGCTAAGAAGATGACAGGGGAACGAGACGGTGTTGTCTATCGGGGGCTGGAAATGGGATGGCAGAACAGTGTCACGGACGATACGCTCGCCCCGCTAAAAGAGCTTGTTACGAATGTCGTTGATCCTGAAACAGATCAAGTATTACTTACGAGTGAGCCGGCAGTCACAAGATATTTCGAACTCATGAAGAAGTTCTATAGCGTGCCAGGGTTATATGAACGCGACCCGAAGAAAGCAGGAAGCTTCTTTGCAAACGGTACGGCTGCGATGTTAGTCTCTTGGCCGACATATATGGAATGGGGAATTCCTGAGAATGTCCGAGCGAATACGAACTCAGTACTATTGCCGATCTGGGGAGGCGCAGATCAATATGCACCGACAACGACAGCTCATATGTATGTATTGAACAAGTACAGTGAGAACAAAGACGCCGCTTTCCAGTGGATGAAAGAAGTCGTAGCGGAAGACATGCAGAAGAAGTTTTCCGCTGCGGGATATCCGACGGTATTGAAGAATTCGGAAGCCATCGCGGTATTTGGCAGTGAAAAAGACATTTATGACGGCCAGAATGTAAAATCTTATTTCCCGGATAATGCAAAAATATTAGAAGGTAAAAGCTCGAAATGGAAAAAAATAGCCGAGAGTATGATCGTTGAAAGTTTGCCCGACTTTGCGAGTTCAGACATGAATATTTCGGAATATTTACGTAAGCTGCAAGAAAAGTTGGAAATGAAGATTGCGGATGAGAAAGCAAAGAAAGAATAAGGGAAGTAATAACGCAAACAAACCTTCGAACGAACGGGTTTGCAGATTGATTTTGATAGAACCTGAGGCATAGTCTCAGGTTCTATAAGTTTATATGTTCAAACCTCCAATGGGTTGAATGATACGCTTTGAAAGGAGAATGTCCAATGTTGTCTTTTCCAGCGCCAACGAATCAACCGGCTTATTTAATCAGCAACTATCTTCCGTTCAATCTGTTTCAAGCGCAACCCTATGGGAATGCCCTTTTCGTCTCTCATTGGCATGACCAAGTGTTGGAAATGGTCTATATCGTGAAGGGGCGAATGCAGCTCTTTATTGGGGGCTATTCTTATATTGGTGTAGAAGGGGATATTTTCTTTATTGAAGAGGGGCAAATTCATGGGGCATATTTAATAGAAAAGGAAGAAGTCCCTGAGTACTATGCTGTCTTGATCAACAAATCCATTTTGTTAGCTGCGGAATCGATGCACCTCGTTCATGAACCGCAATTACATGGTAAGCTGTCTTTACCTAGGATTTTACAATCTGGGGATGATCACTATCGTTACTTTAAAGAAGTCATTCTAAATATTGCTACTGAACTTCATACGAAAAAGATTGGATATGAATTGGTCATTAAATCTTATCTTTATCAGCTTGTCGTTACACTGACAAGAGTATATGGTTATGTGGCTGCTGAGAGTCCTACTGAACGTGCAAATCGAAGAAAGACAGAGGATTTTCGTGACGTTATGATGTTTGTAGAGGAACATTACGGCGAGGAATTCACACTGAACGATATATCAAGGATCGCTAGAATGAGCCCCTTTCATTTTTGTAGGACGTTTAAAAAGATAACAGGACAAACATTTATAGAGTATGTTAATTTGTGTCGGATCAGAAAGGGGGAGGAGATGATTATGAATTCAAGTTTACCCATTACACAAATTGCTCACCGGGTGGGATTCAATGATATTAACTATTTTAACAGAGTATTTAGAAAATATAGGCAATGTTCACCTTCCGAATTCCGCAAACAAACTGCGCAAGGTATAAACAATCATTCACCGAATTCTACTGAAAAACCGTAAGGCGCCTAGTCATACCCCCGTCAAGTAGACATATTCTTCTACAGACCACACAAAATATCCCCTCCAAGTTCACTCTACTCATCTCTCAGGGTAGGATGAGGTTTTTTTGAGTGTCTCCTTAAAGGGGATAATATTACCCGCGAATGGTCTTTACGGTTCTTTTTTTAGGTTTTTCTCATTATTTTTTCGTGGTTTCTTGTTGCGTTTTGGCCTCTTTAATTGCCGTTTCGGCTTCTTCTTTTGTTATTCTTAGAAATTCTTGTATATTCAGATCGGAATCAGCAAACTTTGCAAGGTCCAGGTTGACATATTGATCCCATAAGCTTTGTCTGCCTTTATAGGTTGCAGGTGTTAACTTGAACACAGACGTAACATCCTGCCCGATATAATTTTCGATATCCGAGCCATACTGATCGGCAACCTCGGTAAGCACAGGACCGGATGCCATTGATTTTGCGATTTTGGTCTGATTCGCTACAGATACATATTCCTTCAACACGCTGAATGCCGCATCTTTATGCTCGCTTTGATTGGAAATGACCATCGGTGTTGTCCCTAGTGCAGGACCAATATCGGGCTGATCAGCCCATACAGGTACAGGCAGCATGGCTATATTATTTTTTAAATATTCTACATCTTCAAACGGATTTCCATGAACGAAATAGGCGGTCCAAGTCACTGTCATTGCAGCTTGTTTTTTTGCGAACAAATCGACGTTCTTTGCTTCTTCAGATCTTACTTCAGGTATGCTGTAATACTTCTTCATCAGCTCTAAAAATTTGGAGAATGAAGGATCCTTCGTAATGAGCACTTCGCCGGTATCCGGATCTGTCTTATTCACGGCTAATTCTCTGAGCGGTACGGCAGCACCATCGCCAACATTCCCCCAGCCGCCCAGTTCAAGTCCAAGATAGGAAACGCCATTGCGCTGTCCTGTCATTTTTCTAGCCAAGTCGAAGGCCTGATCCCAAGTCATCTTCTCTGTAGGATACGGTTCGCCGAATAAATCGAATATTTCTTTATTATAGAAGAGGGACATGTAGCCTGTTCCGTCTGGAATACCGATTAATCTTCCCTCTGCATCCAATGATCGAATATAAGACACAAGTCCTGGGTTTAACGTGTCTACGTCAAAATTGTTGCTTTTTGCTAAATCATCAAGAGGGTGTATGATTCCTAGACTTTCGACGTGAGAAATTCCGTAGTTCGGAAAGATGATGTCAGGATTGATACCGCTTGCAAATAATTCCTGCAGCGACGTGGATTTACATTCGCAGGCAACCATTTTGATATCGATATTGGGCAATTTCTCATCAATTTCTTTGAATCGATTGTTAAAAATCTCTTCTCCCCATGGAAATGCCACGGTGATTGTGACGGGATCTGTGGACGTTCCTTCTGATTGCGGCGAGTCTTTTGGAGTATCGTTTTCCTGGATAGGTGTCTTACTTTCTTCTACCGAGCTAGCTTCATTTTTGCTATCGCTGTTTTCGTTCGTTTTTCCACAAGCTACGAAAAGGGTGCATACCATCACAAATAGTAATAATACTGTCCAACTTTTCTTTGCTAATTTCATTTAGTGACCTCCAATTAAATTTTTTATGGATTTAATACGTTTGCCCAAATGAATGATTTGCTCTATTTATGGAAATCCGGATACTCTAATTCTAAATCGAAAAAAAGATGGAGTCTCTATATAGCATTGCGCACTTGTTGGATTATTTTGCTGATTAAATCTTCACGCTAACCTGTGCTGCATGTGCTATATTTGGATTGATATGGAAGATGCAGGAATCTATCAATATGCAGCTGTCTATCGATGAGGATTAGGCTGACAAAGGGGAATCGAATATGAAGAAACAACTCAAGTTTCGTGAAGACGGTTCGTTTGTTATTGTGCAATTTTCGGATGTGGAATTTCTAGATGAATTTGATTATGACCCAGAGACGCCGCTCTATGACGCAGAGACGAGAGTGCTCATGGAGCGTGTCATGGACACAGAGAAGCCGGACCTTGTCGTATTCGCTGGGGATGTGGTAGCGAGTAACCGGGCAAGAGATCCGCTCGAATCGTTCCGCCGTGCGGTTGAAGCGGTAGAAGCGCGCGGGATTCCATGGGCCGCCGTGTTCGGCAATCATGATTCCGAAGGCGTGGTGCCGCGGAAGCAAATGCATGAACTGCAATTGCAATATGTGCATAACGTAGCGGAAGAAGATCCGGAAGGTGTAGATGGCGCAGGGAACTTCGTCGTTCACGTGAGAGGTGAAGATGATCATACAGCAGCGGCGCTCTATTTCCTCGATAGCGGTGACTATGCGCAGCAAGGCCATCGGGTTGGCGGTTACGACTGGATCCGTCGAAGCCAAATTGATTGGTACACGAGCAGATCGCGTGAGCTGACCGCGCAGAACGGCGGCGAACCGCTGCCTGCCCTGGCGTTCTTCCATATTCCGCTCCCGGAATACAACGACCTGTGGGATTTCCATACCTGCTATGGACATCGATTCGATAACTGGTGCTCGGCACCGAATATCAATTCGGGCATGTTCTCTGCGATGGTCGATATGGGCGATGTGATGGGGACGTTCGTCGGTCACGATCATGGCAATGATTTCTGGGGAGAACTGCACGGGATTCGTCTCTGTTACGGCCGATCGACACGCTATGTGAGCTTCGTGGACGGGGAGCGTCACGACCTAGTGCCGACAGGCGCGCGTGTGATTCGACTGAAGCAGGGCGAGAAGCAGTTCGAGACTTGGATTCGCCAGACGGATGGCAGCGTGGTCCATGAGCAGCCGGAGCATAAGCCAGAGGGGCGGAAGGTGTAGTGAGATGAAGAAGCGCAAACGCCGTTTAACGCGTTTGCGCTTTTATTTGTAGATTCATCGTGTTCGTTCGAGGTTAAGGAAGAAATCCGTTACACTCAAAAGGTATACTACGCTTAGTATGGATAATAATAACCAATCTAATAGAATGACCCAGATCGGGATGTAGCGATGGAGTCCGAACAGGAAGGAACAAAATGTACCGATTAGAAAGACCAAAATAGGAATGCTAACGAGACCCTCGGGGAGAATAAATCCTCCTAACCAAAACTTTGGATAGCAGAAAAACAAGATATTAATAAAGGTAATTGGGATTAAGAGATTTAAGCTGATATATAAAGTTAATCGTTGTGCTGTGCTCAAGATCGTCGACTCCTTACGCAATGGGATATGACGAAGAACATTTGACAGTAAGATGATATTTCCTTTTTATGGATGAGTCTTTTCGCGGATTAACAGAGATTTCTAAGAACCCTAGGAACCTTTGTCGAACATATTGAGAATTAGGCAGGGATCATCTATGTTAGAGGTAGATTCAAGCCCTAAGCGTGTTACTGCATGCAGGCATGAGCTTTAAGAGGCAACTCTTCTTGCGCGTGTCTTTTTTGTGTTGTCTCGTAGAATCAATATTTTAGCCTATGAATAGGAGGTCTACATGTGAACTGGCGACGGAATCTGTTACTTGGATTGACAGCAAGTCTGATGTGTTCCATGCTGCCGATTACCCCTTCGATGACGGCATACGGTGCGGTAAGTGGTGGCAGAACGAACAACATGGCGGAGGGCAAAACAGCGGTATCCTCTTCGGTAGAGGGGACGACGACATTTTACACTGCAAATGCATTTGACGGCAGCATGGTTACACGTTGGTCGAGCAATCGGACGGATGTGGAATGGATTTACGTGGACTTAGGCAAGTCGATGTCGATTAATACGGTGAAGTTATTTTGGGAGGCTGCTTATGGAAGCGGATACAAAATTCAAGTCTCGGACGATGGCGGGACGTGGAAGGATGTATTCGTGACCACGACAGGTGACGGGGGCACGGATGAAATCACGTTCGAGACAGAGAATGCGAGGTATGTCCGAATGCTCGGAACGAAGCGGGCGACGCAATACGGATACTCACTCCTCGAATTCGAGGTTTACGGTCCTTCACCTTTAACGATTGCATTAAGCCAAGAAGGTTGGAGTGATCAGGAAGTGACCTTTACGCTGCAAGTTGACCCTGCTGCGGAAGAGAATATCCGTGAGCTGCTCTATAAGCTGAAGAAGGACGGTACTTGGCAAAAATATACCGGTCCCGTCACTGTTCGGGAGCAAGGCGAGACGGATGTGTATGCGAAGATTGTGGGTGTCGATGGGAATGAAAGTCCGGAAGTCAAAGCAACAGTCCGCATCGATACGATGTTCCCGGTACTGCTCACCAAGTGGCGCAATAAATTGACGGGAGGATCGGCTTTTGATCCGGCGGATCAAGATATCGCGGCAACGCTTCGTGCGCTGGAGTCGAGGGTGAAGAACCCCGATACGACGGGCTATTGGGATACGCTGAATAAGGCGGCGAACCGTACGTATTTGTGGAGCGATCTGAATGCTCCATCTTCGCAAGCACAATATTCGGCTGATATTACGGCAGGCTACAATCGATTGAAAGACATGGCGCTCGTCTATGCGACGGTTGGTTCCAAGTATTATCAAGATCCACTTCTGCGCAATGATATTCTTGATGCGCTCGATTGGCTGTATGCTCAGCGATACAACGAGAAAGCAACCGAACGGGGCAATTGGTGGGACTGGGAGATTGGCTCGCCAATGACCTTGAACGATCTCATGGCCTTGATGTATAGCGATTTAACCGAGACGCAGCTAGCGAATTATATCCGAGCCATCGATAAATTCGTGTTCGATCCGACGAAACGGACGAATTCCCCGACATTAACCGAGACCGGCGCGAACCGCGTGGATAAGTCTCTCATTGTTGCACTGCGTGGCATCATTGGCAAAAATGGCACCAAAGTCGCGCAAGGACGTGATGCGCTCTCGCAAGTATTTGCTTATGTAACGTCGGGTGATGGGTTCTATAAGGACGGTTCTTTTATCCAGCATTCCAATATCGCCTACACCGGAAGTTATGGGTACGTGCTCATCGATCATCTAGCGGATCTGCTCGTGCTTTTGAAAGGTTCTAGCTGGGAAGTGACCGATCCAGGGACGAGCAATATTTACCGCTGGATTCAAGATTCTTTCGAGCCGGTGATTTACAAAGGCGTCATGATGGACATGGTGCGCGGCAGGGCGATCTCGAGAAAAGCTTGGCAGGACGATACGATCGGGCAATCGGCCGTCGTTATTTTGCTCCGATTATCCCAGGCTGCACCAGCGGAGGAAGGGGCCAAGATCCAGCGTATGGCAAAATATTGGATCGAGTCTAGTGGATCTGGCTCTTCGTTTGCAGCAGGACTCCCAATTTCGGATATGCAGCTCGTCAAATCTCTCTTGCAAGATACGGGCGTTACGCCGAAAGAGGAGCTTGTCCTGCATAAGCAGTTTCCAGCGATGGATCGGGCGGTACACTTGCGTCCAGGGTTTGGATTCGGCATCAGCCTGACTTCGAAGCGTATCGCGAATTATGAGACGGGGAACAGTGAGAACCTGAAAGCTTGGTATACAGGCGATGGCATGACCTATCTATACAATCAAGATCTAGCGCAGTTCAATGATGACTTCTGGCCGACGGTGGATTCGTATCGGTTGCCTGGAGTAACCTCAGACGGGAAGACGCGAACGAGCGGTACGAATGATCGGACTTGGGTAGGCGGATCGTCATTGGAAGGAAAATACGGAGCGGTTGGGATGGATGTGGCTCCACGGGGCAGTACACTCCGGGGCAAAAAATCTTGGTTCATGTTCGATGACGAGATTGTAGCGCTTGGCGCAGGGATTCAGGCGACCGATGGGAGCGGCGTCGAGACGATCGTGGAGAATCGCAAACTAAATGCTAGCGGGGACAACGCGTTGACGATCAACGGGGTATCGAAATCGGCGGCGCTAGGCTGGAAAGAGACTGTTCCCGGCGTTCACTGGGCGCATTTACAAGGGAATGTGGCAGGCTCTGATATCGGGTACTATTTTCCGCAAGCAACGGATGTTGTAGGTTCACGAGAAGCACGTACGAATGCGTGGTCCGATATTAATCAGAAGCTCGAATTTACGGATACGGAATCGATAACGCGCAATTATCTCTCACTGGCTGTTGGCCATGGGACGAACCCGACGGATGCATCTTATGCCTATACATTGCTTCCGAATAAGAATACCGAAGAGACACAGCAATATAGCGAGAATCCCGATATTCGCGTGCTCAGTAACACCGGGGATCTTCAAGCGGTGGAGGAGACGAAGCTCGGCGTGACGGCATTGAATTTCTGGAAAGCAGGGACGTCGGGTGAGCTGACGGCATCAAGCCCAGGTTCAGTTATGCTCCGCAAGAAAGGCAGCACGTGGAGCGTAGGTGTCTCTGACCCAACACAGACGCAATCGAAGATCACGCTGGAATGGAATCGCTCGGACCTTACCGTAGCAAGTAAGGACAGCACCGTTACGGTACTTCAGACGATGCCATCGCTCAAAGTAGAGATTCAAACCGCAGGCTCGAAGGGAGCGACGCATGCATTCCAACTCCAGCAAGCGGTTGCCGCACCGATTGTTGTACAATCGACCCCTGCCAACGAGGCCAAGGATGTACCACTGAATCAAGAACTCTCGATTCAATTCGATCAAGAGGTGAAGCCAGGGCAGACATTCGATCAGATTCAATTGAAGCAAGGAGAGATCGTGGTACCTGTTGTGATTAAGGTCGAAGGTAGCACGCTTCGTCTGAAGCCGAGCAGCAAGTTATCGCCGGAGCTTCAGTATACGATTTTGATTCCAAAGGGAGCCGTACAGAATAACGGGGGAAAGGGGATAGATGCATATAGCAGCACATTTACGACGGTTGCGATGAAGACGAGTGCAACGTTAAGCGCTCCAGCGAAAGTCACGGCGGGGCAAGAAGTGCAGGTGCTTCTTGGGCTGTCACAAGTGAAGGAACCCGTATTTGCGCAGGATATTCGACTAAGCTATGATGCGAGTCGATTTGAGTTTGTGGAAGGGAAACCGAATCGTGAAGGGCTTCAAGTGCTAGAGACTTCCCAGCAAGAACCGGGCCAGGTTCGCTTCATCACAGCGAGTGCAGGCGCAGAGAATGCAATATCCGGTGATGCGAACTTACTGAAGCTTACATTCCGGGCGAAGCAAGTGACAGCGGCAACGCTCGGGAACATCGGAGTCGAATCGGCAATCCTTGGCGATGCGCGTGGAGCGGAGACAGCTGCAGCTCTGGCATCGATAACGATTGAAGTCGTTCCGGCAGGACCGGTCATTCCTGAAGATGTGAACGGAGACGGCGTCGTCAGCATCGGCGACCTTGCGATCGTAGCGGCGAATTACGGCGCATCCGAGACGGATGCTGGCTGGGCGCAAGCGAAGCGAGCCGATGTGACGGGCGACGGCAAGGTTGATATTGATGATCTGGCGATGATCGCACGGAAGATGCTGAATTAATTGGAAATACGGATAGGAATAAAAAAGCAGTGAAGCACACTGCCCCTAGCCTGCAATTGCAGGCTAGGGGCTTATTTTATTTGGAATGTTGAGGAGCACAGACTTGATTTGGTGCAGGCTTTATTGGTGCACCCATTGGATAATGATGTAAATATCTTTATACTAACAACATATGACTTTGTTACGATGGAGGGGTTGTTGTTGCTGGAATTTGATCTAACATCTTTTCACGCGGTATTGGCGACGTGGTTTCGTGAGCAATTTGGTGAAGCAACCGAGGTGCAGCGAAGCGTATGGCGTGAAATTCAGCATCACGATCACCTGTTGATCGCAGCACCGACGGGTTCGGGCAAGACGCTCGCCGCACTGATGCCTTGCCTGGAACGGATTATTCGAGGGAAAGAACAAGCCCATGGGAAGCTCGCCAAGGGTGTGAAGCTGCTATATGTGACGCCGCTGAAGGCGCTCAATAATGACGTGCATCATCATATGCTGCAGTTCGCGGCCGAGATGGAGCAAGTCGCGGTGAAGTCGGATCTGGCATGGCCAGGACTACACGTAGGCATTCGGACGGGCGATACCCCGCAGCGGGTTCGGGCTGCGATGCTGCGTCAACCACCCGATGTCTTGATCACAACGCCGGAGTCACTTTATTTGCTGCTCACCTCGCCGAAATCTCGAGAAATGCTGAAGACGGTGGAGCAGGTGATTATTGACGAAATTCACAGTCTAGCCGGGGATGCTCGTGGCATGCATCTATCCGTTACGCTCGAACGGCTCGTCGAGCTGACAGGACGTTCACCGCAGCGTATCGGCGTCTCCGCGACACAGCGGCCGATCCACCTCGTAGCGCAATTTATGGGTGGATGGGAGCGATCGACAGAGGGAGTAGAATCATTAGAAGCGATCTATCGACCGCGCCTGGTCGGGATTATCGAGAGTAAGATGGACAAGACTTATCACGTGTCCGTAATGCTGCCGGATCGTACGCTGATGACGAACAATAAAGAAGAGATATGGGCTCCGCTCGTGGAGCGCCTTCAATCGCTCATGAAGGAGAATCGGACAACCCTTATTTTCGCCAATAATCGCAGACTCTGTGAGCGGCTGACACGGCATTTGAATTTGGAAGCTGGCACCGATCGCGCGAGAGCGCATCACGGGAGCATGTCACGCGAGAATCGACTTGAGGTGGAGCGGGCGCTGAAGGCTGGGGAGCTGTCATGCCTCGTTGCTACGTCTTCGTTGGAGCTCGGGATCGATATTGGCCATATAGATCTGGTGATTCAGATTGATGCGCCGCCAAGCACAGCATCCGGCATTCAGCGAATCGGGCGGGCAGGCCATGCTGTTGGGGATATTAGCCGAGGGACGATGATCGCTCGTTCACGTGGCATTCTCTCGGAATGTGCAATGCAAGCGCATCTGATTGCCCATCGGCAGATCGAAGCCATCCAGATTCCTTCGAATGATCTAGGGATACTCTCTCAACAAATCGTAGCGATGGTTGCAAGTGAGGCATGGTCTGTGGAGCGTCTTTATGCGGTTCTGAGACGCAGTGATACGTATCGCAGCTTAACCCAAGAACGGCTGCATGATGCTTTGCGCGTGCTATCGGGTTATTTTCCGTTTGTTCGGCCTTTATTTGAGTGGGATACAGCTTCAGGGATGCTAACGCCAACCCGAACGGCCTTGATGTCCGCGATTATGGGTGCTGGAACGATTCCGCAGAGCACCAGCTACCCGATCCACCACGCCCAGTCTCGACTGAAGCTCGGTGAGCTGGAAGAGGAATATATTTATGAGAGCCGCATCGGCGATGTCTTCCAGCTCGGGACCTCCTCTTGGCGGATTCAATCGATTAAGAATGATCGCGTCTATGTGGTCGAGGCGGCGAATGAAGTGAGCGAAATTCCTTTCTGGCGTGCGGAGGCGTCCGGGAGGTCCTTCGAATTATCATGTCAGATCGGTCAGTTCCATCAGTCGATTGCGATACGGTTAGAGACGGAGACGAAGGATGCAGTCAAAGACTGGCTGATGCGAGATTATGGGATGGACGCGAGTGCCGCAGAGCAGCTTGTCGGCTATATCCAATCACAGCTTGAAGCAGGACCGATTCCTACGGATCGACGCATCATTGTGGAGCATTATCAGGACGATCATCTGCGGCATCACATGGTCATTCACAGCTGGTTCGGCAAAAGATTAAATCGAACCTGGCAGCTTGTCCTGCAGATTAGTCTGGAACGTCTGTTCAACGCTCATGTGAGTACATCGCTCAAAGACAACGGCATTGAATTCATCCTTCCAGACTGGGATCTGCGTGTTGTGCAATCCTTGTTCAGTATGCCGTTACATAAAGTGGAAGAGCTGCTGGTCGATGCGATTCCTGCATCCCCTTTATTCGGCATGACGTTCCGCCGCGTCGCGGAGACTTCCTTGCTGCTGCCGCGAAGCTTCACGCGCACACCGGCATGGAAGCAGCGGCTGCGCAGTCAAGAACTGCTTCGTGCGGCAGTCCCGCATGCGGCTCAATTTCCGTTCATCGAAGAGACGATGCAGATTTGTCTGTATGAGCTGCTGGATCTGAAACGATTGAAGCAGCTGCTGACAGATATTCAAGCAGGAACTCTTGAATTTGTCATCGATGATCGCAAGACGCCATCACCTTTTGCGTGGCAATTCGCACTCGATTCTGCCAATAGTCAGATGTATGAATCCGATGCGATCGGCAAAGATATTCAGCTTCATCTGCTCAGCATCAATCGAGAGCTTGCAGGGGAGATGTTCTCTGCTTCGCTGCTCCCCGCCAAATCTGCGGAGCTGCTGAAGGAAGAAGGACATCACGTCCAGTCCTCGCAAGATCTGTGGACCTATTTGAAGCGTAAGGGCGATCTCAGTACGACAGAGCTCATTCATGGGACGCAAGATGCGGAAGAGACCTTACGGCTGCTCGACGAACTCACCCAGAGGCAACGGATTCAATGGATATCCCTTAATGGGGCCAAACGCTGGATTTGTTCGGACGAGGCAGATACGTATGCACGGCTGCAGGAAGATGCACAAGCAGCGGCATTCGTTCTGGAGCGATATATCGAGCGAGAGCTCTATTTTACACCGAGTCAGTTGATCGCCGCATATGGTCTGTCGGAAGCACAGGTAGACAAGTTCATCGAAGAGTTGTTGGAACGGGAGCGGATTGATCCTGCGCCATTCCAAGAATCCGAAGAAACGACCTGGATGAGTCGAACAGCAGCTGAACGGGCCATTCGCCGGACTACGGGGCAATTGCGCAAACAGGTTGAGCCTGTGGAGGCATCACGGTATGGTCATGATGTATGCAGTCGGCATTATTTGTATCGTCAAGATCAAGAGCAAGGCGCGGAGGGGCTTCGGAAAATTATTGCTCGCATGCAAGGGGTGTTCCTCCCGTTGTCGCATTGGGAGACGAGTCTATTCCCGGCTCGGATGCAGCTGTATCGTAAGGAATGGCTCGATCAACTATGCGCGGAAGGCGAGATTATCTGGGTGGGACGCCGAGAAGAGGGGGAGAAAGAAGGACGTGTTGCTTTTTTTCTCGCGGAGTCCAAGGCGTTGTATGCACCGCTCTGTAAGGCGACTTCACTCGAGGTTCACCCGCAGCTCGTAGAACTACTGCGAAGTAAAGGAGCGAGTTTCCTGACCGCCTTAAGCCGAGAGATGGCATGTGCTCCTTCAGAACTGATGGACCTGCTGATCGATCTGGTCTGGGCAGGTGTTGTTTCGAATGATCAGTTCTCACCTCTCCGATTGCATGGCTCGAAGCCAGGTAAATCCCAAGGTGCTTTTAAATCGGGGCTAGGACGATGGTATATGCTTGAGTCGCTTGCGGACCCGGAACTGCAGCTTGAACGAAGCGCTGCGGCTTGGATTGAGCATTTGCTAGACACGCATCTGATCTTGACCAAGGAGACGGTTGCGTCGCAATCGCTATTCACATGGGAGCAGATGTACGATGCTTGCAAGCAGCTGGAACAGATGGGGATGCTGACGCGTGGGTTCTGGATTGAGGGGATTCAGTCACTACAATTCGCCAAGCCGGAGACCCTCGAACAGCTTCAACTACCTATATCGATGGCGAAGGATCACATTGCGGTGATGACAGCAGCCGACCCGATGAATCCTTATGGCATCCTACTAGACTGGCCGGATATGTCAGAGATTCAGTTCACGAGGAGGCAGGGGAATTGTGTTGTGCTCGTCAATGGCCGCTGTGCGTTGTGGATCGAGAATAAAGGGAAACGAATCATGACTCTTGGAGCAGAACCTTCCACCACACTCGCGACTTTACTCGACAAGCCGGTGATGCAATATATTGTCCAGCGAGTCATTCGACTGACAAGTGCACGCAAATGGGTGATCGATACATGGGACGGTACAGCCATTGAAGCATCTCCTGCCGCGCCATTATTGAGAGAGCTTGGAGCCATCAAGGATCGAAATTCTTTTGTGATCTGGTCAAGCAGTGTAAATTAATCGTTAAAAAATAGAACAGCGTTTCTGACTGCTACATGAGCAATTCACGTTAGCGCAAAGTCCAAGATTTCCTGATACACTTCATGCCAGCCGCTATAGTAGTCAGCAACATCGCTGGGGTTGATCAGCTTCCTTTGGGACGATTCGTATTTGGCCGCAAAAGGGTGCAAGGCATGGATATCCATCCGATAGAACACCTGATACCCGATCTTCGGATAGGGACTGGTATCATTCCATTGCGAGTTCTCGCTGTGGTCAATGATCATATAGCCGAGCAGTGTGCAATCCCCTTCAACGTACCCCTCTTCCATCGCTTCCCGACGGAAACAAGCTTCAGGCGTTTCATCGATTTCAATGTGTCCTCCGGGGAAATCCCAGCCTCGATGATGAAGGTCTACCAATAGGAGTTGCTGATGATGGAAGCAGAAACCGTGCACGCTTGTGATGAGATGCCGTGGCGGGAGTTCAGTGCTTTGCTGCCAAGTTAATAGGACACGGGATGCGCCCCAGTCTACGGCTATGGTTGTCAATGCTATTCCTCCTTGGATAAAAGTCATGATCCAAGTCTAGCATAGCGCTCTTTTGCTGGGAATCCTCGGTAATAAAAAAAGCCCACTCTTCGAGTTGAAGAATGGGCTTCATATCTCTATTCCTTGATCTGTTTGCGGAATAATAAGAGGAACCAAATCAATGCGGCGAACATCAGGGTATGCGAAAGTCCAGCGATATGCGGAAGCCCAGCGAAATCCGCTCCTTCGATCTGCAAAATACCCCGGGCGATTAACGCACCGATCATAATGATGAAAGCGACATTGTAGACGATGAACCAGAGATTAAATTGCTTATGCTTGTGAATATCAAATAATTTGCACAGAATCAACACGACGAGGAAGAACAGAAAACCTAGGACGAGTAAATGCGTATGAGCGACGCTAAGAATGGATTGCCCGTCAAAGTCAGAATATTTGGTATATTCACGGTAGAATACACCGGCTAGCATGCCAATGATGAGATAAAAGAATGCTGCATAATAACTCTTTTTCATAGTGATGTAGACTCCTTAGGAATGATATGAATTGAAATATGTTCATGTACACGATTCATCATACGCGACGAATATGAACGGAGAATGAACAGAACATTACAACATCGTGCTGATCCAAGGCCGATTACAATCGGGATTGTTCTTTTGTAAGCGGGGCATTGATTGGTTTGCTGTGCGATCCCATGAGTGTCATCAGTGCTGGAAGCAGCATACCGCGCACGAGGAACGTATCGATTAAGATGCCCATTGCCATGATGAATCCGAACAGGAACAGCTCTTGCAACGGCTGCGTAATCAATACGCAGAACGTGGCTGCAAGGATGATCCCTGCGGAAGAGATGACACCGCCGGTTTTGGCGACGCCGCGGCTGATCGCTTCTTTCCAAGGGTAATGCTTCGCTTCTTCCCGAATGCGGGAGACGAGCATGATGTTGTAATCGACGCCGAGCGCGATCAAGAAGACGAACGTATACACTGGCAGTCGATAACTGATTGCTTCATAGCCGAGGATGTCGTGGAACACGATCCAGCCTAGACCGAGCGTAGCAGTATATGAGAGTAGCATCGTGACGATCATCGTGAAAGCGAGTTTGAGCGAACGTGCTTGGAAAGCGAGCATGCATGCAATAAAGATGGTGATGAGTGTGAAAGTAACGATGGTATCCTGCTTGTTCATGCCGCGAACATCGAGCTGTTGTGCCGTCTGCCCCGCGAATTGAAGCGTATTCTGTGCCGGATCGAAGCCGTTCTGCTCCAGAATGGCTTCGCTTTTCTCGCGTAGGTTGCTAATAACCTCTAGCGCTTCGGGGTCATAAGGGTTCGCCTGCAGCGTTAGTTTCAACATCAATGTGTGCTTCTGATCTGATAGGAACCGATCTGGCAGCTTTGCACCCGGCGCTGCGAGGTCATTCGTGATATTCGGACGGATGTCATGGATGCCGCCCTCTGCTTCGAGCGCTTGGGTGAGTTTCGTTAACTTCTCTACATAGGCAGCGTCGATGGCGATTTCCTTATTGGATTGGAGCAGCATCGTAACCGGCGCCAATTGACCTGGCGGGAACTGTTCTTCCAAGAGCTCGAACCCTTGCCGGGACGAGGTATCGCTCGGGAAGGATTTCATCAGATTGAAGGAGTAATTCATCCCTGCCACATTGATGGACGACACGATTAAGAAGAGCAATAGAATCCCAGATGTAAGGCCAGGTTTTCTCGTTACAACGCCGCCCATTCGGGTCCAGAAGCCTGGCTTCTTCGGCGCGGGAGCGAGTTCTTTCTTTGGCATGAAAGGCCAGAATCCACGACGTCCGAATAGGGTATAGATCGCAGGGATCAAGGTCAACCCGCCGAGCAGAATAACGACCATCGCGACGGAGAAGACCGGTGCGAAGTTATGGTACGGCTTAAAAATCGCAGCGAACAGTGTCAGCATCGCAATCAATACCGTCCCGCCGCTAAAAGCAATCGGTTCAGCGACTTGACCAAGCGCGACGCCCATCGCTTCATATTTCGAATCGATCGACTTCAAGGCCTCACGGTAGCGGGAGACGATGAATAGACAGTAGTCGGTTAGGACGGCGAACAACAGGATCATCATGATGGAGAGTGCCTGCTTGTCGACGACGAACCAATCATTTTTGGCTGCAAGCCCGAGGATGCGGTCGGTTACTTGGTAGACGAGCCCTGCAATGATTAACGGTATGATGGCCATCAGCGGCGAACGATAGATGACGATCAGGAGGATAAGAATGAGTCCGACGGTTGCGAACATCAGAACGAAGTCGGCATTCTTGAATAGACTCGTGGTGTCGGCAGCGATCCCTGCAGGACCTGTAATTTCAAACTGCACATCATTCATCCCGATTTGAGCGACTTTGTCTCGAATTTGCTGCATCGTATCGTAGACTTGAGCGGAATCGAGATCCTTTTCTAGCGCAATGTTGAGAAGGATCGTGGTCTGATCTTCTGAGAACATCTTGTCTTGAACAGGCTTCGGGAATTTGTGAAAAGGCAGTGCACTGGAGACATGCTCCGGCTTCTGATCCGACGACAGCCACGTGCTGACTTCGGCGATCTTGACACGTTCCTCGGTCGTGATGGCCTGCTTCGCATGGAAGACGAGCAGCCCGACAGGTCCATCCTCGGACGGGAATTGTTCGTTCATCAGTTGTTCAGCGATTGCCGAAGGCGTATTCTCATGAATGCTGCCCTCGCCGCTGCTGACGGCAAATTTCTTCGAGCTGGGTGCTACGCCGCTTAATACAATGATGACGACGAGCCATATGGTGAGTACGGTCCAAGCGCCTTTACGTGTGGTTATACGTTTTGCTAACGATTGAAAAAATCGGTGCATAGTTCAAGGCCTCCAATTCTATTTGGCGGTAGAAACTACCTCTGAACGTGGTCGCTCCTCTTTGAAGGACCTCGATCGAGGTTTTTCTTATACGATGCATTGTAGGTCTGGAATATGAACGCATGATGAACAGGGAATTACAAGTGTGGAGATATATGAAAAAAACCGAGATCCCACGCTGCTGGATGCAGAGGGGTCTCGGTTATTGCTGTGTAGGGATATGGTGGGGGAATAACTATAAAAATGCAGGTAAATCGCATGGAGTGGCCGCCTGATGCCGAAATAACTGCAAAAATGCAGTTAATATGCTCGAAGAGGCCGCCTGACGCCGAAATAACTGCAAAAATGCAGCTAATATGCTTGAAGAGGCCGCGTGGCGCCGAAATAACTGCAAAAATGCAGCTAATATGCTCGAAGAGGCCGCCTGGCGCCGAAATAACTGCAAAAATGCAGCTAATGTGCTGGAAGAGGCTGCGTGGCGCCGAAATAACTGCAAAAATGCAGTTAATGGGACCGAAGAGGCCACCTTGCGCCGAAATAACTGCAAAAATGCAGCTAATGTGCTGGAAGAGGCTGCCTGGCGCCGAAATAACTGCAAAAATGCAGCTAATATGCTCGAAGAGGCCGCCTTGCGCCGAAATAACTGAAGAATTGCAGTTAATATGCTCGAAGAGGCCGCCTGGTGCCGAAATAACTGCAAAAATGTATCTAATGTGCTGGAAGAGGCTGCCTGGCGCCGAAATAACTGCAAAAATGCAGCTAATGTGCCCGAAGAGGTCGCCTGGCACCGAAATAACTGCAAAAATGCAGCTAATATGTGCGAAGTGGCAGCCTGGTGCCGAAATAACTGCAAAAATGCAGTTAATATGTGCGAAGTAGCAGCCTGGTGCTGAAATAACTGCAAAAATGCAGTTAATGGGGTCGAAGAGGCTGCGTGGCGCCGAAATAACTGCAAAAATGCAGCTAATATGCTCGAAGAGGCTGCGTGGCGCCGAAATAACTGCAAAAATGCAGTTAATGGGACCGAAGAGGCCACCTTGCGCCGAAATAACTGCAATAGTGCAGTTAATGGGGTCGAAGAGGCCGCCTGGTGCCGAAATAACTGCAAAAATGCAGTTAATATGCTCGAAATGGCCGCCTGGCGCCGAAATAACTGCAAAAATGCAGTTAATGGGCCCGGAGATGCCGCCTGGCGCCGAAATAACTGCAGAATTGCAGTTAATATGCTCGAAGAGGCTGCGTGGCGCCGAAATAACTGCAAAACTGCAGTTATTTCACGCGATCCGCCGCCTGCACCACACGCGGCTCACCCCATCGGCACCCGAACCGTGAACTCGGTTCCCTGGCCCAATTTGCTCGTCACCTCGATCCGCCCGCCGTGCAGCGCGATGACCTTGCTCGCGATGGACAAGCCCAATCCGCTGCCGCCTTGCGTGCGATTGCGCATCTTATCCGCCTTGTAGAAGCGGTCGAAGATATGTGCCAGCTCGGCCTCCGGGATGCCGATGCCCGAATCGGCGATCCGCACGACAACAAGCCCGCCCTCCGCCGCAAGCACGACGCGCAGCACGCCTCCCGGGTTCGTGAACTTGATCCCATTCGTGATCAAGTTGTACCACACCTGGTTGAGCAGCTGCTGATCGGCAGTCACGACGACCTCCGGCAGGTCGAGGTCCAGCTCGATATCGCGGTCGGACCACTGCTGCTCCGTCACGATGAAGATTTGTCGGATCTGCTCATCCAGCCGGAAGCTCGAACGCTTCAAGACATGATCTTCCTTGTCGAGCGTCGCCAAGGTTAACAACTGCTTGCTGAGGGAAGAGAGTCGTTTGCTCTCCTCTTCAATAATACGCAAATAACGTTCTTCTTCCTCGGGACTCGTCTTCTTCTCGAGGATCGAATGGGCGAAGCCTTGAATCGAAGTCAGCGGCGATTGAATTTCATGCGAGACGTTCGCGACGAATTCCTGCCGCATGTCGTCCAGCTGCTTGATCGATCGTGCCATATGGGTGAAGTCCCTTGCGAGATCCCCGATCTCATCACGCCGCGTGACATCAAGCTCCATATGATAATCGCCTCCGACAATGCGGTGCGTCGCATCGGTCAGCTTCTTGATCGGCTTGACGATAAATCGCGACAGCACGACGATCAAGATGATACTGAAGAGGAACGAGAAGCCGAGAAGCAGGGCGAGGATGATCCTCACTTCGCCGATCTGTTGTTCCATATTTGGTCGGATGAAGAGCGCATAAGGCTCGCCGTGAACTTGCACAGGCAGCCCGACGCTGTTGCGCAGACTATTTTCGAATAGACCATTGATTTTGAGCCATTGCGATTCTTGCTTGATGCCGTTATAGACACCACCTTCAAGGACATGTTTAATATGCTCACCATTGAACTGTTTGTGCTTGAACGGAGTACCGTAATATGTCCCGTTCAGCTCACTGTCGACAGCATAGATCTGATATCCGAGGTTCGCGATATGTGTCAAATAACTGCCGAGCTCCATATTCGGATTCTGCTCATAGAGTGAGCGAATGTCCTCGCCGATGCTCATAATCTTCTTCTCGTTCGAATCTTGAATATGCCCAAGATAATAGAAGTTCGTGACAATGAGGGCGAGAATACCTCCTAGGAAGCTAATCAGCAGGAAGATCATGACGATTCGAACGTAAAGGGTTCTCACGGTTCCGTCACCTCAAGCTTATAGCCGAGACCTCGTACCGTCGTAATAACGAAGTCCTCTGGTCTGTCATGGAACCGTTCGCGTAATCGCTTAATATGCACATCAATCGTTCGGCTATCGCCTTCATAATCCGCACCCCAGATGGCTTGCAGCAATTGGTCCCGTGTGAAAATCCGTCCAGGATTGCTCGCGAGATGCGATAGAAGCTCGAATTCCTTGAGCGGAAGGACGAGCGTGTCCCCATCGATATGAATTTCATAGCTTCTGCGGTCAATCATCGTTCGGCCGAGCTTAATCGTCTCCGAGGAGACGAGCTGATACCGCCGCAGCAGCGCGCGAATACGGAACAGCAGCTCCTTCGGTTCGAAGGGCTTCACCATGTAATCATCTGTCCCGGATAAGAATCCTTTTTCTTTATCATCGATTTCACCCTTGGCCGTCAATAAAATGACGGGTATATCGTGGTGCCGCCGAATCTCTTCGCACAACTCAAGCCCCGTCTTGCCTGGCATCATGACGTCGATTACGGCAAGATGTACTTGTTCATTCTCCAGAATGCGCATCGCCTGCTCGCCGTCTTCCGCTTCATGAGGGACGTAACCCTCCTTCTCCAGAATAAAGCGCAGCAGCTCGCGGATATGCGGATCATCGTCCGCAACGAGGAGATGTATTCTCATCGTGGCATGCTCCTTTCATCCCATCTATTGTGAAGGCAAGCCTTAGAGCGGCTTGAGCGGACCCGACATACTCGATTGACTCGGATCTGCATTTGTACCCCCATCTGCCGCCTCCACCAAATGCTTCAACAAGGCGAGCTTGTTATCCCAGAATTGCTCGTAGTACGCGACCCAATCCTTCAGCTCTCGTAGTGGTGCAGCTTGAAGACTGTACCTTGTCTCGCGGCCGATCTTGCGCTCCGTGACGAGCCCCGCACTCTCAAGGACATGCAAATGCTTCGATACCGCGGTCCGGCTCATCGGGAAATTGCTGCTAATCACATTTACAGGAAGCTCTTGCTCTGCGAGCAAGTGCAGGAGCTTTCGCCGCGTCGGATCAGCAATCGCTTGGAACACGTCATATTTTGGAGCAGCTGTCATGCCAATCCCTCAACATATTTCTTGAGTGCAGGGAGTACGCTCGAGTCCCATCCACCGTTCATGCGCTCGCGAGCAACCGAATAAGGAATCCCCGTATCCGAAGCCACTTTGTCCACCCAGCCGCCATGGGTCAGCGTAAATGCCGTCCGTTCTTCCATCGCTGTCAGCTCAAACGTAATGATCCAATCTTCCCCCCAGCTGAATACAAGCTTTTTCGGCGGATTGATCTCAAGCACCTCGCAAGGCGATACCGCATAGGCGGAAGTGATGGTGAATTTATGCCCAAGAACAGGCTCAAAGTCATTCGGCATGAACCAAGTGGCAATGCCTTCCGCTGTTGATACGGCATCCCATACCTTCTGGATGGGCGCGTTGAATTCGATTTCTTTTACAATATCGGGCATAGTCCCGGGGTGATTCGTCATGGGTTATAATCCTCCAATAATGTACATTCGAAACCTATTGGTTTCATGAAAATTATACGGAACCGCTGATCACTGTGTCAATGCAAGAACACCACCACCCCCTCAAGATGGCGTGCGATTATAAGATTCTGGGAGTAATATTCTATCGTATTGTAGGTTTGCCACGTCTCGCAATTTCTGATAAGGAGGGATTACTATCAGACAGTCATCGATCAAAAGAATAGCGACGATGCTGCTTATTATGTCACTAGGCTCTATCGTCAATACCGGTTATGAATCGCAGTTCTTGCTCGGCAACCAGCTGAAGAAATCTATATGAATCCAACCTATTTGGGGCAAGTGTTCAAGAGCGCGCTCGATCGTGCGAAGTTCCTCGTGCTAAATATGGATAAAAAAATATATGGAATTGCGACAGAAGTAGGGTATCGCAAACTGGATACGTTCTACAAACGTTTCAAAGAGTATATGGGGAAAAGTGCAGGTGAACTCCGATCAGAGTGCGGGTTGATATTAGGATCTTGGCGAGTGTTTAAAATCACGACATATCGCACCGCCTATCTCATGCTTGTGTCGTAATATTAGAATTGCGATAGGCCACGCCTTCCGTTACAATATTCGGGAAATATGTCCACTGTGGTTGCGCATCGTTAATAGATAAAGAATTGACCGAACGGGTCTTCCGATAGATTGAATTTATTAGTTCGTTTGAAAGCGCTTGAATGAGGATCCAATCGTTTTCAGAAATAATACGGCGTTTAGCGCCGAGTGAAAAGAATCCTTAATACGTTGAAAGTCAGGCAGCACAGGGGATTGGAAGCCCGCATACACCGAAATCTTACAAATCTATGAAAGAGGGATTGCTATGAATACAAAAGCTATTATTTTCTATGATCCATCATTTCCTATCATTCATGCAGAAGGCATTGAAGTAGAGGAGTTAGCTAAATTCGGCACTGTGGTAGGAGCCGAGGGGCTTGCTTCCGCATTGGAAGGCGTAGAAGGCGGCTGCTTCGTGAATATGCATGCGCCGTATTTCCCGAAATCCGCATGGAACGGGATCATTCAGTATTTGAGAAATGGCGGCGGACTTCTAAGCGTCGGTGGTGCGCCGTTCAAACGTCCGGTTCGTCATGAGAACGGCGAATGGATCGTGGAAGCGGAGCAAACAGGTTACCATCAGGAATTGTATATTCATGAAGCGCTCAAGGTCGATGCTGCGAAAGTAGCACGTGTGGAGGCATCCGAGGCCTATCCAATGCTTGCCGATCAAGTAGGGCTATTCGATATTGCAGATACATGGAATCTCGTTCCGCATACGACGAAGAACGCGGATCTGCCGCTCCAGATGGGTTCGGCGGGTACGATGAGCACGCAAATCACCCCATTATTAATCGGGAAGAGCGCGGATGATCGGGAGCTTAGCGCACCGGTTGTTTTATGGGAGAATTCGCGTGGGACATTCGTGGGATCCCGCTGGATCTTCATCCATATGCCGCTTAGTGCTTCATTCTGGTCGCAAGGCGGTGCGGCAGTGATTGCGAAGTTGGCAGCGTTCTGCGGCAGAGGTCTGACGGAAATTTCAATTAAACCGAATTATGCTAATTATGAAGCTGGTGAACGTCCAATGCTTATGCTTCAGACACAGAACTTGCAGCGCAATATCGCAGGTACTTCGGCTGCTGTGGAGTCATGGACATTTGATCTTACCTTAACACGGCATGATGAAGAGACAGCTTGCTGGACGCACCACGTGGAAGCGGAAGCTGGAAGTGAGCTTCAGTTCGTGCGCATCCCTGTGCCAGTAGAGATCGGTAGCGGTTTCTATCAGCTTCGTTGTGAAGCGACATCGGCTAGTGGTGAAGTACGTGTGCTTCGTCAAGGATTCTGGGGCCATGATGCGGCATTGCTTCGCCAGGGCGAGCCTATCTCAGCCAATCGGGATTATTTCGTAAAAGATGGACGTCCGTTCCCTGTGGTCGGGATGACTTATATGACATCGGATGTGGCGCGTAAGTTCTTGTTCCTGCCGAATGTGGACGTCTGGGATCGCGATATGGCACAGATGAAGAAAGCCGGCATCAATTGGATTCGTACGGGCGTATGGACGGCGTATCGAAACATTATGCAAGTGGACGGTCACGCGTCCGAGGAAGTACTGCGTGCCATCGATGCGTTCATCTTGACGGCGAAGCGTCATGATCTTCAGCTTACCTTCACCTTCTTCTCGTTCACACCAGAGACATGGGAAGGCGTAAATCCGTACTTGGATCCGCAAAGCGTCGAGGCACAGAAGCGCTTCATTCGCGCGATTGTTAGCCGTCACCGGGACACGGCGAATGTGGACTGGGACTTGATCAATGAACCATCGATGTTCGCGCCGGAGAAAATCTTCTCGTCAGGCCCTCGTTCTGCGCATGATCCTTACGAGCGGGAAGCGTATCGTACATGGCTAAAAGAGCGTCATGGCTCGATCGAGCTCTTGCAAGAGCGCTGGAATATGTCGCCTGCACAGCTGCCAAGCTTCGATGTGGTGTTGCCGCCGGAAGAGGAAGAGATCAACTTCGACGTTCAGAATATGCACCAAGGCAAGAAAGGGACACGTTGGTTGGATTACTGCTTGTTCTCGATGGAGATGCATAATCGTTGGGCAAAGGCGTTGTACGATACCATTAAGGACATTGTTCCGAATCATCTTGTCACGGTAGGTCAGGATGAAGCGCTCGGTGCACAGCGTCCGTCACCGTTCTTCTATGAAGAAGCCGTCGATTATACGACCGTCCATTCCTGGTGGTTGAACGATCAATTGGTCTGGGATGGGATCTTCGCGAAGACGGCGAATAAGCCGAATGTGATTCAAGAGACAGGAATCATGTATGTCGAGACACCGGATGGTCGTGCGAAGCGTTCTGAGCTTGAACTGCGGAGCATCTTGGAGCGCAAATATGCGTATGCCTTCTCCACGGGCGGTGCAGGTGCCATTCAATGGATCTGGAACACGAACTTCTATATGGATAACGCGAATGAATCGCATATCGGCGCACTGCGTGCCGATGGTACGGAGAAGCCGGAAGCGGATGTATCCTATGATTTCGGTCAATTCATGAACGAGAACCGCGATTTGTTCGAAGATCGTGCGCTTGAAGACATCGCCGTTATTTTCCCGTATTCGAATGATTTCTCGAATCGGAAGTTGGCATTCGATGCGACGACGCGGATTACACGTGTCATGAACTATAGTCTGAAATGGCCGTTCCGTGGGGTTTCGGAATACCACTTGGAAGATTTGCGTGTGAACCCGGCGAAGCTCATCGTGCTGCCGAGTGCGCACAATGTAGATGATCAAGCTATGGAACAGCTCGTGGAGATCGTTAAGGAGACCGGTGCGACTTTGTTGATTACAGGTCCTGTAGGCATCGGTGCTTATTGGCAGCCATCGAACCGCTTGAACGAGCAGTTCGGTGAGCGGACGATTGGCAATGTTCGTCGTGAAGAGATGCTGTTGATCGGTGACAAGCGCTACCGGGTATCTTTCGGACAGCGCCGTATTGCACAGCTCGCGAAGGAAGTGCCTTCGGTACAACAAGCGACGGATGGGGATGCCATCGTTGAAGTGTCGATCGGCCAAGGCCGGATTCTCTGGAGTCCGCTGGCAGTTGAACTGAATGAACGGGATGAGGCTATCGAAGCGTTGTATCGTTATGCAGCAGGCCAAGCAGGTGTAAGTCCTGTCATGGAATGGCTTACAGGCAGTGATTTGCCGGGCGTGTATGGTCAGAAGTTGGCGTTCAAGAACGGGAACTTGTATATTTTCGTATCGGAATATGCTTGGGATGCGCCGGTTGAGATCAAAGATCCGATCTCAGGTATGACGTATCAATTCACGTTACCAGCAGAGCGCTCGATTCTATTCGCAACGGATCAAGGAGGACAGCTCGTATCCACTTATCGTCCACAAGAAGTGAACATTTCAGTGAAGGGAAGAGACTAAGCGATGGAACAACGTAGAACAGCACATATTATTTCGCATACCCACTGGGATCGGGAATGGTACCTCCCTTATGAGAAGCATCATGTACGCCTTGTGGAATTGGTTGATGCTTTGCTGGACAAGCTGGATCAGGATCCGGATTTCAAGAGCTTCTGCTTCGACGGGCAGACGATTATTCTCGAAGATTATTTGCAGGTTCGTCCCGGTCAGCGTGAGCGTCTGACGAAATATATCCAAGAAGGTCGAATTATGATCGGCCCTTGGTACATTCTTCAGGATGCGTTCCTGACGAGCGGCGAAGCGAACGTGCGCAATATGCAGGTCGGCCATGAGGATTCGAAGCGATTCGGCGAGCCGGCGAAAATCGGCTATTTCCCAGATACGTTCGGCCTTGTGGGACAGACGCCGCAATTGATGCAGCAATCAGGCATAACGAACGCATTCTTCGGACGCGGCGTGAAGCCGACCGGTTTCAATAACACGGTATCAGACGGGGGCTATGAATCCTCGTTCTCCGAGCTCATGTGGGAAGGCCCAGACGGCTCGAAGGTGCTCGGTATTCTGTTCGCGAATTGGTATTCGAACGGGAATGAGGTACCGACAGATAAAGAAGAAGCGAAAAAATTCTGGGATCGCAAGCTTGCAGATGCAGAGAAATACGCATCAACGCGGGAGCTGCTCTTCATGAACGGTTGCGATCATCAGCCGATTCAGCTCGACGTACCGGAAGCGATTCGCGTCGCGAAGGAGCTCTATCCGGATACGGAATTCATTCATTCGAACTTCATCGATTATCTAGCGGCCGTCGAAGGTGCGATGGAACGGGAGTTATCTTCGGTTCGCGGCGAACTTCGCAGCCAGCGTACGGATGGATGGGGCACGCTCGTGAATACGGCGTCGGCGCGCGTCTATTTGAAGCAGATGAACCAGACAGGACAGATGCTATTGGAAAAGGTAGCAGAGCCGCTCGCGACATTCGCAGACCTGCTCGGCCGTCCATACCCGCATGATCTGCTCACGTATGCATGGAAGACGCTGATGCAGAACCACCCACATGATAGTATTTGCGGCTGCAGCGTGGATGAAGTGCACCGCGAGATGGTGACGCGCTTCGATAAGAGCCGTCATGTTGCGGAATCGATTGTGGATACAAGCGTGCGTACGATTGCGGATGCGGTGGACACGACAGGGTTTGAAGCCTATGGTGAAGAGCCATTACCGCTGGTTGTCTTCAATACGACAGGCTGGAGCCGTACAGGGGTTGTATCGGTTGAGCTGGAAGTCGCGAAAATCTATGAGCGTGAAGGGATTCGAGCGAGAGAAATGACGGAGCGCATGAAGGCAGTAAGCCTCGCGGGACGGGTGCTCGTGGATACGGAAGGGAACGCGATTCCTTGTACGGTCGAGGATTTGGGTGTGGTGTTCGGATATGATTTGCCGAACGATAAATTCCGTCAGCCATTCTTAACGCGCAAGGTTCGTCTTACGTTCCAAGCAGAGGGAATTCCTGCGCTTGGATTGCACACATATGCTTGGGTATTACGCAGTGAAGAGGCATCGCAGTTGAGCTCCCTGGTGACGGGCGATCGCAGCATGGCGAATCATCTGCTGCAAGTGGAGATTGCTGAAGATGGCTCCTATACGCTGACGGACAAGCGTACGGGACGTGTGTACACGGATCTTGGTATTTATGAAAGTACAGGCGATATCGGGAACGAATATATGTACAAGCAACCGGAAGGGGAGCAAGCGCTAACGACGAAGGGACTTCCTGCACAAGTTCGCGTGCTTGAGGATTCGGCGTATCGGGCATCGTTCGAGATTGTCCATGAATGGGAAATTCCAGCATCGGCTGAGGAATTGCTCGGTACAGAACAACGCGAGTTGGTCGGCTGGTCGGTGCGCAAGGCACAGCGTTCGAACAAGATGGTACCGTTTACGATTCGTACGGTATTGACGCTTGATCGTAATGGTCGTGGCGTACAGATTGAGACATCGTATAACAATCAAGCGCAAGATCATCGTCTGCGTGCATTGTTCCCGACAGATGTCACAGCGAGCACGCATGACGTGGATTCGATGTTCGAAATCGTGAAGCGCTCGATCGAGCCTGCACCGGAGTGGACGAATCCGAGCAATACGCAGCATCAGCAAGCCTTTGTTGATGTGAGCGAAGCGGGAGCGGGACTCACGGTAGCGAATTTCGGCTTGAATGAATACGAAGTGCTCCGCGATGGACGCAATACGATTGCGGTGACCTTGCTGCGCAGTGTCGGCGAACTCGGCGACTGGGGTTACTTCCCGACACCGGAAGCGCAGTGCATCGGTGAGCATACGGTGCGGATGGAAGTCATCCCGCATGACGGCGACGGCATTGAATCCGGTGCATATGCAGAAGCCTACCAGTTCCAAGTGCCTTGGACGGCATGTCAGACGGGCGTTCATGCGGGCCGAGTGAGTGCGGTATGTACGCCGTTCCGCTGGGAATCGAGGGCTGCGGCCTTCTCTTCCTTGAAGATGAGTCCGGAGACTGGCGACATGATGCTGCGTTGGTACAACATGAGCGCACAGCCTGTTGACATGGTGCTGAACGCAACGATTCAGACCGAGCAGCTCTACAAGACGACGATCTTGGAGCAGTCTGCAGAGCCTTTCGCAAGCGAGGCGACGGAAGGTGTAACGCTGCCGCTGGGTCCATGCGAGATCGTCACAATCGGCGTCAAGCCGGTACGTGTTGGTGTGAACTACGAATAAATTTGGCATGATTCTAATAAGCCGCCCTCTGATCCTGAATGAAGGATTGGGGCGGCTTTTTGTGCAAATATTAGAAAGCATAGGTTGCACGAGGGATAGAAATCGATCATTGCGGACATCGTATAATTGCTGGTGAATCCATTTTCGTTAAATTATAGACAGAAGGGAAGTTATTCGGGAACATGGCAACCGTCCTCTACATCACTGCACATCCGAACGATCATCAAGTATCGTACAGCATGGCTGTGGGCAAAGAATTTATTGAAGCTTATCGTGAAGCGAATCCGAATGATGAAGTCATTCATTTGGATTTGTACAAATTGAATATCCCGCATATTGATGCAGATATTTTTAGCGGTTGGGGGAAGCTCCAAGGTGGATCTTCCTTTGATCAGCTGTCAGAGAATGAGCGTTCCAAGGTAGCCCGTCTGAACGAGATCGTCGATCAATACGTGGCAGCGGATAAGTACGTGTATGTTACGCCGATGTGGAACTTCTCGTTCCCACCGATTCTTAAAGCGTATATCGATGCGATCTGCGTCGCAGGAAAAACGTTCAAATATACCGAGAATGGCCCCGTCGGATTGCTGCCGAACAAGAAGGCTTTTCATATCCAGGCGAGCGGCGGGATTTATTCAGAAGGGCCGGCAGCAGCCATGGAATACGGACATAGCTACCTGCAAAAGATCATGCAATTCCACGGCGTTCCGTCGTTCGAAGGGATCTTTGTTGAAGGGATGGGGGCTATGCCGGATCAAGCGCAATCCATTAAAGAAAAAGCGATCACTAAAGCCAAGGAGGCTGCAAAACGTTTCTAAATGGAATGGGATGAATTGCGGCAAATAACGAGGCATATCTTCTGTTTAAGAACAATAGTTTGAGGAGTGGAACGATGTCGGCACGAGATCAGAAGTTTCCAGTTTATTACGATGGTTCTGCGCATGTAGAGTTTGCTGAAGAGATGATAGAAGGCTCGGAACATAAACAAGATGATCGATCGATAACGAATGAAGAATGGCGCCGCCATATTAGCGGCAATCCTTTTTTTTACACACAATCATGATCATGAGAAACGGCTGCTTCCGGTTATATACCTGAAGGCAGCCGTTTTTTCTTATTCAATCTGATAAGTATTCGCTTTACTTTTGTTTGGATATCGCGTCTTTGATTTTGGCCCCCGACTCTTCTTTCAGTTTTCGTAAAAATTCCGGAATATTCATGTCGGACTCAGCGAATTTGGCCAAACTCTCGTTAATATTGACGTATTTGTCATATGGGCTTATTTTTGAAGGCGGAAGAGCCGGTTTTGATGCAAAAAATGCTTTAATATTTTTGCCTTTAAACAGTTCTTGATCAACGGCATATTGGTCCCTGACTTCTTGGGCATTGAGGACAGAAGGGTCGACGCCTTTTCTTGTGATTCTGGACTGGTTTTCAACAGATACGAACTCGGCCATAACCTTGAAAGCCGCGTCCTTGTTTTTGCTATATTTGTTCAGAATGATCGGATGTGAATACGAAGTCGGTGAAACGTTCGGAAGCTCCGGCCAAGATGGCAGCGGCGCAGCATCGACATTTTTAACAATGTCCGCGTCGCCGATCCCCCACATTAAGTATTGCGGCCACGTGACGATCATGCCGACATTTCCTTTCGGAAACTGGTAGCTTTCTTTGTTGTACAAACCGGGGATGCTGTATATGCGCTTCATCAGTTCCAAATATTTAGTAACTTCCGGCGATTTGTCGATGAGGACTTCTCCGGTATCCGGATCTGTTAAGTTAACGGAAAATTGCTTGAGCGGTACAAGTGCTTCGCCATAAGCACCAAACTCAAAACCATGGTACTGCATGCCGTCACGTTCGCCTGTCAGCTTCTTGGACAGGTCGACAATATCGTCCCAAGTCAAATTTTCCTTCGGGTATGGAATACCGAATTTATCGAATACGTCCTTATTGTAATACAGTGTGAAGTTGTCGCTGAAAGTAGGCATTCCGATCAGACTGCCATTCGGGTTCATGGCGCGGTAAGTAGCGATGATCGAAGGCTCGATTGTTGATAAATCGAAATTGTTGGCTTTGACCAATTCGTCCAACGGCTCGATCATATCGAGCTCCTTGGTCGCTTCAATTGCGTCGCCGTCGCCCCAAATCAAGTCAGGTACGATCTTCTGGGCGTTCAGTTCCTGAAGCGACTCCAGATTGTTTCCTTTTTGCAGCTGCACCAGCTTAATATTTTTCAGCTTCTCACTAATTGTTCCGAATCGGGATTTGAAGTTTTCTTCCGGGTGCGGGTATAAAACTGTGATCTCAACTACTTCGTTATCGGTTTGTTTGACCGTGTCTGCCGAATCGCTCTTCTCTATTTCCGGTTCCGTTTTCTTCGCATTTTCGTTATCGCTGGTGCAACCGCCAAGCAAAGATACTAACATGAGGAATACAAGCAACCTAGTCGTGCTCTTTTTATTCCTTTTCAAACTTATTACCTCCCAATAGTAAAATAGGTAGCGCTTACTTAACGGTGCGTGATCCATGCGTGGCTTCGATTCACTCTCTCATTAAATTCCCCCTTCGTGTCAATCTACCCATATCCTACCAAACTGGGCGTGAAGATGGTGTGAAGAATCAACGCTGCGGTCTAACGCCAAAAAACCCGGCTTGCATCAATCGCAAGCTGGGCCGCTTCGTTCAACTCTATTCGTTTCTAAACCCCCACAAAGTACCTGAATCAGCTTCGAAGCCACGTCCCCACGACTTCAAGAGCGGCTGTAGCCGATACCCATCTCTCCCTTACGCACAACGTATGGGTCTTCACACCCAAAAAGGACCGTCCGGTCGAGTGGATCCGGACGGTCCTTCTTATTTAAGCTGATCAATCGTGAGGCTGACTTTATAATTCGCGAATCGCAGCAGTTGTTCGAGAAATGCGCTCAAGTCAGAGGGCGATGCAACACGAACACGCATCCAATAGCAGCCTTCGCCGCTAACGCTATAGACTTCAATCACTTCATCGCTGCTGGCGACGAAGGAGCGGAATTGCTGATGTGCATGATGGGAAGTCAGGAAAATCGTGATGAGCGCTTGGACGGATTGCCCGAGCTTATCCCGATTCCACCTTACCGTATACCCTTCGATAATGCCGATGTCTTGCAGCTTGCGCACGCGAGCACCGACCGCTTGCCCCGTTAGGTGGACGATTTGACCAATTTCTTTGTGAGATCGGTTCGCATCTTCAATCAATAATTGGAGTATATCCAAATCTACGGAATCAATGGTTCCATCATTCATTTGCTGAACACCTCTATGCAACGCTGAAATTCTTACATCGTGAAAGTAAGAATCGACGTTTCCTTTCATCCGATTATTTATGTGGTTCATGATCCTGTGTATCATTGTATCAGGAAGTAAAGGAGGATGTCAGGATGAATATACAATTGATAAGAAATGCAACACTATGGCTTGAATATGCAGGTGCTAAGATCCTCGTGGATCCAATGTTTAGCGACGCGGGTGCAAATCCGCCTATAATAAATTCCAATAATGATCGACGCAATCCACTCGTGCCGCTGCCAGCAGAAGTTGCGGCATGGCAGCATCCCGATCTGATGCTCGTCACGCATCTTCACCAAGATCATTTCGATACAGCGGCGGTTACGCACCTACCGAAGTCAACGTCGGTTTTGTGCCAACCCGGTAATGAGGATCAAATTCAATCACATGGATTCACGGACGTCGCACCGATCGATACAACACTAGCCTGGAAGGAGATCACCATACATCGTACCGATGGTCAACACGGCACGGGGGAAATTGGCCAATGGATGGGCCAAGTATCCGGCTTTGTCCTGCAAGCGGCGAACGAACCAACGTTATATATCGCTGGCGACACGATCTGGTGCGATGACGTCGTTCAAGCCCTGGATGCGTATCACCCTGACGTAACGATAGTGAACGCCGGAGGCGCGAAGTTCGTTACTGGCGATCCGATCACAATGAACGAAGCGGATGTCATCGCTGTGTGCGAGCACGCACCTTATACGCAGGTTGTCGCCGTCCATATGGATGCGATCAATCATTGTCATGTCACACGCGCGAAGCTTCGGGAAGCACTCGCCGCATCAGAGAAGACCTATAACGTACTTATCCTGGAAGACGGCGAATGGATCTAAGCTCCACACCGCAGATCGCCTGATTACATGCGCTCTGGCGTTGGTAGCCCGAGCGTTTGCAGCGCATCGCCAAGCGTCTCGTGGAACTTGGACGTCAACCAGACACGGAATGCCTTCGAAGTTTCATCGCCTTTCAGAATTGGACATGCGCCGTAGAAGTTATTAAATAACGTCGCGAGCTCATGGGCATACGTACAGATAAGGCTCGGGGACAACTCCTCGGCTGCTTTGTGCAGCGTATCGGGCCACAGTGCGATCTGCCTTAAGAGTGCATATTCTGCGCGATGTAACAGAGGGAACACGGCAGGGTTCTGCGGCATAATCCCATGCTCTTCTGCGGCGCGGTTCAATAGGGTGCTGGCTCTGGCATAGGCGTACAGCAGATATACGCCGGTATTGCCTGAGATTTCGGTCGCTTGCTGCAGATCGAAGACGACTTCGGTCTGCAGATTGAACCGCAGCAGATAGTATCGTATTGAAGCGGCTGCGATCAGCCGACTGGATAGTCCATCCGAGTTGGAGCGGTTATCCGCGATGACTTGTTCCATCAAATCGAGCAGCTGTGAAATTTTAATTCCAATCCCTTGGCGGCCGGACATTGCGTAAGCAGCTTTGCCATCTGACGTATCGATGCCGAGCTCTGCCGCCGATCGCGGACTGAGCGAGACTACGCCATAGCTGATATGGCGTAGTTGATTCGCTTGAGCTGTAAAGCCGAGCACTTCTAGCGCCTGCTTCACCATCATCTGCGGATACGCTTGGCGTGCATCGATGACGTTAATGACGGTGTCGGCCTGACCGAAGGCACCAGCCTCGGCATGGGTTCCAGACCCTCCAGCTGCAGTCGTGGTGAACAACCCGTCTGCGAATCGCTTGTAACCGAAATCTTTGCCTAGCAAGCCGAACTTCCAGAGATGATAGGCGATGTCTTTGGCCGTATACGTCAGAATGCCATTGGAACGCACCAATACTTTATCCTGCTGATGCTCGCTGTCTACCTCTGGATCATCCCCGTGCTCTTCAATGGCTCCTGTCTCCCCTTGCTTCAACACCCAACAGCCAGCCAGCTTGCCTGTTGTCTCCTGCTTGAATTGCGGTGTCTGCTGCAGCAGTGCAAAGGCCGCATTCCAGAACCCTTCCCGCACAATATTGCTCTCCCACACGAGTAGATGATAACCTATACCGAATTGCTCCATTTCCTCCAATTGCTCGCGAACGATGCGCTCTGCGACCAGCATCCCCATCCAAGCGATATTATTATTGCCTTCTTCCAGCGCGTGAAGGATAGTGGAACGCTCTTGTTCTAAGGCAGGGCGAACCTTGTATTCCCGATGCAGTGAGGAATACACATCCCAGCAGAAATCCCCGAACCTCGCATGTGCTTGTTGAAGCGGCGTATGAAGCATCCCGACAACGGTGTCTGCGAGTTGATTGCCAAGATCATCGATGTAATTGTGCACCTCAACCTCAACGCCTGTGCGTCTTAGTAGACGGACGATGCTGTCGCCAATGCAGGCATTGCGAAGATGGCCGATATGGGCAGATTTGTTCGGATTAATGGACGTATGCTCGACAATCGCCTTCTTCTGTTCTCCAGTGGCTTCAAGCTGCCAATCCCGACGGGCCCATACGCCCCAATCGATGAACAGATTCATGAATCCAGGCGGTGCGACCTCGATCTTAACGACGAGTTGTTCCATCATCCCGTCTTGCGTGAGCTGTGCCGCAATCTCAGAAGCCAAGATCATTGGTGATTTGCGCATAACCTTGGCCAGCAGCATCGCGATATTCGTGGAATAATCTCCGTGCTCCATATGGGATGGCTGCTCAATCCGCACGGCGACTTGCGACTTCTGATCCGAAGCAAATGATAGCTCATAAAGAAGTGTAATGGCTTTCTCAATCTGCGTGATGATAAACGATTGTAATCTCATACGAATTCCTCCCTAAAAATGAAAAAAACAGCCCTGTCTCTATGAAGAGACGAAGGCTGTTGCTTCGCGGTACCACTCTTGTTGCTAGACATGATGTGTCTAACCCCTCTAGCCGATAACGGACGGCGCCGAATCTCCCTACCACAGCGGCTGCAGCGCGCTGGTTCAGCAGATTTTCTCCCGGGTCCGCTTCATTCATGCTGTCGTACCGGCTCACACTATCCCGGTTCGCTTGGACGCTTCACATGAATTACTCTCCCGATCAACGAAATTGAAGATATATTGTCAAACACTATACAAAATCTGTGAAATAAATGCAAGGGGCTGATGATCGGGAACGAGTCTATGTTAGTTTTCGGAATCCCCACTTTGTGGGGTTGTTTTAGGGGTACGCTACAGAACCGCTTGATTATAGATACAGTTTTCTATACATTTAGAAGATGAAAATATCGATAACCGTAAGGGATAGGAAAGGAGCGGAGGGGTGTGGCATTGGATTATCGATTGTGCGTGAGATTTACGCCGTTGCATGAATTTATTAGCAGTCTGCATACTTATTTATGCCGTAAATCCTATAAAAAAATCGATCTCTCGATGGAATGGGTAGAGACAACGCAGGAGCGGTTATCGCCTGAACTTCGAAGTATGCTCGATAATACCGAGGTGAATGGCGCTTGGAGATTTATCTATTTGCTGGCCCTTGTCTGTCCGGACTCGGCATCTCCCGAAGAGCTCGTGACGTGGATTGAAGGTCATTCCGTGGGTGAGTTGTACGAACTGCTGGCGCAGTATGGCAATGAATTTCCAGCGCAGATGGAAGCGTTCCGCACGCATGCTGTTCAATTGTTGACGGCTTGGAATGAAGAGTATTTCCGTCAACTGGACCCGGAGATCCTTCGGTTGCTTCATGCGGAAGTAGTTCGGAGAACGGAGATGTTGACCCAGCTGTCGCCAGAGGATTTCGTCGATGATACGACGAACGGGATGCTGTTCACCCCTATACCGGGGCTTGAAGAATTGATCCTTGTTCCGCAGTACCATTTTCAACCACTTAATGTCATTTGGCACTTTGGTAAAGTAACACTTTGCCACTATGCAGCAAGAGTGTATATGGACCAACCTGGGGAGCTCTCTCCTCATCATTATCGAGTTCTTCGGACCATTGGCGAGAAGAGCCGAATGAAGATTTTGCGTTATTTGCATCATGGTCCGCAGCCTTTTACCGAAATTGTTCGTCATTTGAAAATTTCCAAAGGGATTACCCACGATCATATTGGGAAACTGCGCAGTGCGGGATTCATTCATGCCCATGTCGAAGGGGAAGTTACGACGCATTATAGTCTTCGGCTCAAGGCAGTAAGGCAAATTGACGAGATTCTATACCGCTATATCACAACGATGTCGCAATAATATAGTCAGCGAAATGAACGACTTGGATCTTTTTTGAAAATATTGTTTTTCTATTTCTCGCCTAGACGCTTCCCGTCCTTGAAAGGACGCTGGAGGCGTTTTTTTGTCTAGATGACTTTTTATGAACTTGAATTATATTCTCTTTACACAAAACTTTTTTTAAGTTCTCTCTTTACAGAACACATTTTGATTCTTATAATAAAACCAATCAAACTAATTCATACCTTTCGGGTCGGAATTTAATGTTTAATTCAATTTTATTGGAAACGGGGAGATGTATTATGAGAAAAGGTTTATTTTCTGTACTAACGATTATCATTAGCGGGGCACTCTTGTTATCTGCTTGTTCATCACCAGCTTCGACGCCTGCAGCGGAGAGCGGCAAGACCGAAGCGGGGGCGACAACTTCCGAACAGACAACAACACCGGCGGCTGGCAGCATTACGAGCTTGGTGAAAGCGACAGATCTAGCGAAACTTCCGGAGAATGCGAAGAAACGTACGGATACGATCATCGTCGGTTTAACAGATCCAAGCGGTGCATTTACACCTTATTTCCTACAGAGTGGCTATGATGGCAACGTGACTTCGGTGCTCTTCTCTTCACTGGTTAAAGTCGATGAGAAAGGCCTTCCGATCCCTGGTCTTGCAGAGAAATGGGATATCTCGGAAGATCAATTAACCTATACATACCACCTTCGCAAGGATTTGAAATTTAGCGACGGATCCCCGCTGACGGCGGAGGATGTGGCATTCACATGGACGATTCTGCACGATAAAGCTTACGATGGCCAATACGACATTTTATCGACGAACGTGAAAGGCGGCAAAGCTTACAAGGAAGGGAAAGCAACATCCATCGAAGGAATCAAAGTCATCGACCCGCTGACGATTTCGGTAACTGTGGAGAAGGTGAATGCAACGGCGCTTCAAGTACTAGGTTCGGATGTTTTGTCCAAAGCTTACTACGGCAAAGATTACAAGTTCGGCCAATTGGATTACATCAAAAATCTGCATTCCACACCGCTCGGCAATGGGCCTTATAAGCTCGATAAATTCATTCCAGGTCAGGAAGTGCGCTTCGTAGCGAACGAGAATTACTATGCAGGCAAGCCGGAGACGGAACATTTCATCTATAAAACAACAGAAGGCGACGCATTCCAATTCATCGAGACGGGCGAGCAGGACTATGGCAGCTTCTCGGCGACAACGGACAATATTGACCGTCTGCAGAAGCTCGGTTTCTTGAACTTAGAGCCGTATACGGCAAGCAACTATGGCTATCTGCAATTCAATATGGAACATGAAGCATTGAAGGATAAACGCGTTCGCCAAGCATTAACCTATGGACTCGATCGCCAAACCATCTATGTGGATTCGAACCAAGGGGCAGCGACAATCGCGAACATTCCAACGCAGCAGAGCTCATGGTCTTATACCGAAGAAGGAATCAACCCGTACAAATATGATCCGGAGAAAGCGAAGCAATTGCTGGATGAAGCAGGTTGGAAGGAAGGCACGGACGGCATCCGTGAGAAAGATGGCAAGAAGCTAAGCGTTCACTTCATCGGCTCCAAGAAGAAAGGAACGGACATCTTCATCGCGGTAGCCAAAGAAAACTATGCTGCGATCGGCGTTCAGCTGGAAGCTGAACAATTCGCAGACTTCAATGCACAGATTGCGAAGTTCGAGAGTGGTGACTACGATCTCGTCTCCTTCTCCACATCGATTTTGGGTGACCCTTCGGATGGCGTGTTGTCCTTCGTCGATGGCGAAGTGAAAGGGTACGACAATCCGAAAGTGAAGGAGCTCTATGCGAAAGGTCTTGCAACGACAGATATCGAAGAGCGCAAAGCGATTTATAAAGAGCTGTATCAAGTGATTAACGAAGATGCTCCATACATCTTCACGAGCTACAGCAAGTTGATCCTGGCGTACAACGGCCGTATTGAGAATATCAAAATCAATCCATCGCAAGGCATCTCAGCGAGCTTGCCGGAGTGGACTTTGAAATAATACCACCTCTCCGTCCCTTGTCGTGCAGACAAGGGATGGACTATTAAGGAGCCAAATATATGAGCACGTATCTCACAAAACGTCTGATCTATATGGTCTTGATATTACTCGGCGCTTCGATGCTGATTTTCTTCTTATATGCCTTAACGCCAGGGGACTTCATATCCAGCAATATGAAGCTGACGGCGGAACGCAAAGCCGAGCTTCGGGAGATTTATGGCTTGAACAAACCGCTATTTGAACGGTACCTCCTCTGGATGAAAAATGCGCTGCATGGCGATTTCGGTTATTCGCTGGCGCAGCAAAAGCCGGTGCTGACGTTGTTCAATGAATATATCTGGAATTCGTTCCTGCTGGCGATCACTTCGACTTTCTTGACTTGGTTGCTCGCCGTCATTATTGGGGTAATCTCGGCCTATCGACAATACTCTTGGTTCGATACGCTCGTCATGATCGGGATCTTCGCGGCGATGTCGATTCCTTCGTTCTTTATCGGACTATTCCTGATCAAGACGCTGGCCGTCGATCTGAAGTGGCTGCCTCCGGGTGGCATGATGACAACTGGCAGCAATGCTACGGGGTTAGCTTATATCAAGGAGGTCATCAATCACATGGCGCTGCCGGTGATCGTGATGACGTTGCTTGGCGTAGGATCGTTAACCCGGTATTTCCGCAGTAATATGATCGACGTCATCAAACAGGACTACATCCGCACGGCCCGTGCCAAAGGGATGACGGAGAAGAAGGTGTTATTCCGTCACGCGCTGCGCAATGCGCTGCTGCCTGCGATTACGCTCGTCGGCTTCGAACTGCCGGGGCTTTTCGGGGGTTCACTTATCATCGAGAAAATATTCAATTGGCCGGGGATCGGCCAGCTGTACATGCAATCTTTTGGTGCCAGGGATTATCCGCTGCTTATGGGCTTTACGATGTTCATCGCCGTTCTCACGGTCATCGGTACGCTCATATCTGACATTCTATATAACATCGCGGATCCGCGTGTGAAACTGTGAGGAGGGGGCCTATGTCGATGGTTCAAGGTGAAGTTGTCAAAAGTCGTAGCAGCAAACTCCCCGCAGTGAGAACGTCATTATGGACGCAGTCCGTGCGGAAGCTGCTCCGGAATAAATTAGCGGTATCGGGTTTTATATTTATTGTATTTATGTTCGCGGCATGCTTTATTGGGCCGTTCTTCTCACCATACACCGACGGTAAGGTGAACGTGACGGCGATGAACAATGCGCCGAATCTCAAACATTGGCTAGGGACGGATATGCTGGGTCGCGATGTGTTGACACGCCTGCTCCAAGCTGGCCGGATATCACTCACCGTCGGCTTAGCATCGATGTTGCTATCGGTCTTTATCGGCAGCTTGCTCGGTGCGATCGCGGGGTACTACCGAGGAATCGTGGATCAAATCATCATGCGGATTGCGGATCTGCTGCTCTCGATTCCGAGTCTGCCGATTTTGTTCATCCTTGGGGCTCTCTTGTCCGAATGGAAAATTCCGACCGATTACCGGATGTATATCGTTATGATGATGCTGAGCTTCGTCGGCTGGCCGGGTCTTGCGAGACTCGTCCGCGGACAGATGCTGAGTCTTCGTGAACGTGAGTTCATGCAGGCGGCTGTTGTCCTAGGTCTTCGGGATCGACGGAAACTGTTCCATCATCTGCTGCCGAACTTGTTCCCGCTCTTAATCGTTGTTGCAACGCTGAACATCGGGGGTGCGATTCTATCGGAGTCGGTGCTCAGTTATTTTGGCCTTGGCGTTATGCCACCTACGGCAACATGGGGGAATATGATTGATGCGGCGAATAGCATCATTGACTTCGAGAAGCATCCTTGGCTCTGGATCCCGCCAGGATTTGCGATTTTCTCGACGGTAATCGCCATTAATATATTCGGTGACGGGCTTCGGGACGTGCTGGATCCCAAACAGAAGAAGTAGGTGAATGAGGATGAAAAACACATTAGAAATCGACCATTTAAGTACGTATTTCTATACGGAGGAAGGTACAGTAAAGGCGATTGACGATATTAGTCTGCGTGTGCGTGAAGGAGAGACCGTCTGCATCGTCGGCGAATCTGGCTGCGGGAAGAGTATGACAGCCATGTCGATTATGGGATTAATCGAAGGACCAACAGGCAAAGTCGTGAACGGTCGGATCGGGTTCGAAGGCGAAGATTTGCTGAAGATGAGCAAGAATGAGATTCGCACGATTCGCGGACACGACATTGCGATGATCTTCCAAGAGCCGATGTCTTCGCTCAACCCGGTGCTTCCGATCGGTCAGCAGATTACGGAACCGCTGATGGAGCATTTGAAAATGGGCAAGAAGGAGGCGCGCAAGCATGCGATTGAACTCATTGAGCAGGTGGGGATCTCGCGAGCGGAGCAAATTTTCAATTCGTATCCGCATGAACTAAGCGGCGGCATGCTGCAGCGGATCATGATCGCCATTGCGATCTCCTGCAATCCGAAGCTCCTCATCGCCGATGAACCGACGACGGCACTCGATGTGACGATCCAAGCGCAAATTCTGGATATGCTCCGGGAGATTAAGGCGCATTCGAATATGTCGATCCTCTTGATTACGCATGATCTTGGTGTCGTGGCGGAGATGGCGGATTATGTGATCGTCATGTATTCCGGCAAAATCGTCGAGGAAGGTGAGGTCGTCGAGCTCTTCAACAACCCGAGACATCCGTATACGCAAGGTTTATTGAAATCGAAGCCGATTATTAATCAGCGGCAGGATCAGCTGTATTCCATTCCAGGACAAGTTCCGAATCCATTGTCTTTGACGGAATCGTGTTATTTCCATGATCGCTGCAGCCAGTGCATGGCGATCTGTGAATCGAAAGAGCCGCAGTTAAGAGACATTGCAGACCGCCAGAAGGTGGCATGTTGGTTATACGAGGAGGTGGCCGTTCGTGTCTGAACCTATCGTTGAAGTAAAGAATTTGAAGAAGTATTTTCCGATTACTGGCGGGTTGTTCAATCGTACGATCGGCCATGTGAAGGCTGTCGATGATATTAGCTTGTCGATCCGAGCAGGCGAGACGTTCGGCCTCGTCGGGGAGTCGGGCAGCGGGAAGAGCACGGTGGGACGCACCATTCTACGCCTAACCGATAAGACATCCGGTGAAGTTCTGTTCAAGGGGATCGATCTTCACACGCTTCCTCCGAAGGAACTGCGGAAGCTTCGCCCGCAAATGCAATTGATCTTCCAAGATCCTTATAGCTCGCTTAATCCGCGTGTCCGCGTAGGGGATGCGATTGGAGAGGCATTACTCGATCATGGTATATTGCAGAAAGTCGAAGTCCGGGACCGTGTGGAAGAAGTGCTGGCAGCCTGTGGCTTGTCATCCTATCATTATGATCGGTTCCCGCATGAGTTCTCCGGCGGACAACGGCAGCGTATTGGTATCGCACGAGCGCTTGTCCTCAATCCTGCTTTGATTATTGCAGACGAACCGGTCTCGGCGCTTGATGTATCCATCCAAGCTCAGATTATTAACTTGTTCCGCGGCCTTCAAGAGTCGCAAGGTCTTACGTATCTATTCATTTCGCATGATCTAAGCGTCGTCGAACATTTATGCACGCGAATTGGCGTGATGTATTTGGGCTCGATGATGGAGACGGCTCCGCGCGACGAGTTGTTCCGTAATCCGCTGCATCCGTATACGAAGGCGCTGCTCTCTGCGGTGCCGATTCCGATTCCGAAGCTGAAGCGGGATCGTATCGTACTCAAAGGGGACATTCCTAGCCCGGCGAATCCGCCGTCAGGCTGTAAGTTCCATACACGCTGTCCTTTTGCAACGGATATTTGTAAAGCAGAAGTTCCGCAATTCCGTCATGTCGGCAGCGACCATTATGTCGCGTGCCATTTGGTGAATTAATGAAGAATCGTTCTAAGGGAGGAATCGCTTGCGTCGAGCTTTTCCCGAATTAGAAGGAATTGATCTACAGAAGTTATGGCAATAAATGAAATTGTCGAATTCGCTTAAATTTGGAAATCACAAACATAAATGCAACAAAATCAAAATAAACACCTACCCTACACCTTCCATTTCCTGTATATTTATACGTAGGGAGTGGGTAAAAAGATGGACTTTCTTGTAGAACGCCAAGCATTCGATTCCTCAACGGATGAAAGCTTGGTATGGGTATGTTTTAAGCCGATCATCGCGACCTACAAAGAGTTGATACGGAAGAATGAAGAGATGGGCGGAGACGGCGTATTAGCCAAAGTTCAATTCTATAAACAGCTGACCCCGGGTCAACAAGCGTTATTTATGTATTGTTCCTATCATCACCATGCCATACTGTCCCAAGCCGAGTTCTACTGGTGGAGTGCGTATTTTTTTGCGCAGCCGATGTTCTGGTCGAGTCTGAAGAAGGCGTTTCAGTATTTTGGGGAACTTACAATGCTGCGACTGCTCGAGGAAGTGGAGAAGGTATTTACTTCAAGATACGATACCCGGGACATTGATCAAATCCATCATGCACATCAGGATCTAGATGAGGATGAGCGAATGTTTGCTGCGATCTCACCGCTGGATCAAATGTTCCGTCAGTTCGCACCTGCCACATTACAGCGGATTGGCGCTTATATTCGGTGTTATCCGGCAGAATTTGTCCAAATCATAGACGAGGAAACAACGAGTAGTGAGATGGAATCATTACGAATGTTCTAAAGCTTCCCCCGTATAATGAGTAAAGGAAGTTCTTGCGAACATCTGCCATCAAGGATAGAAGGATGTGGTGAGCATGCTATCGAGAATGATGCGAATGCGGGCGCAATCGAAGTATTCGGCAGCTTCAGTTCTATCTCTACTAGGCGTCATTGTGCTGCATACGGTGCACTGGCTCTCGGCCCCCATGCTGATGAGTACCATGGCGACGATGCATCATCATGACATGGCTGCGGGTTCGTCGACGTTCATGAATGTGTTCATGATTCTGGTCATCGTATTGAATGTGGTGGGTATTCTCTTTGCGGTTCGACAGTTGATCTATGCGGTGAAGCATCGGATGGAGGGGCTGCACACGGTTTTATGCAGCATTTCGTCTGTCTTGGTTATCGGGCTTAGCGTGTATTTCACTTTGATGTTGTAAGCAATACTGCTTACGTTGTTCAGTACCAATGAACCCCGTAGTTCGTGGCAAAGGGTCATCCCTTTATCGCGTGATGCGGGGTTGTTTGTTTTAGCGGGATATGTTTTCACGGAAATGTTAAATGGTACCGCTCCGTAATGTTCAATGAAATGGTTAGTTTTGCCGATAAATAATAACAAGTGATAAAAAAGATCATCAATTCTATTGACCATTTTAAATAAAACTATTCCTAGGTATTTAGTAGGAAATATTGGTATTTGTATGGTTCTTTCCCTGATGTATTAGTAAAATAAGGGTAGGAACACACAATAATAACCAATTTATTTAAAAATGGGAAGGGGTTGTATGATGTATACCGTTGTTCAGAATCATTCGCAACTGTTGGAGTTTCATCGCATTTGGACAGAGGTATGGCGTGAAAAAGGGTTTGAACTTGAATATGGGCAAGAAGTCCTGGATCGGCTGATCGTAAGCGATGAAGAAGGTGTGCATGTAGGTACTTTTGAAATTAAACCTTATCACGCTGAAAAGAGCAATCCCATTCACCAAATTGCGCCATTTCATGAGCAGCCAGAATTGATAGAACCTTCTGCGCGTGTCGCAGAAGTGGACAAAGTAGCTCTATTAAAACAATATCGGGGACCGAACATCTCGCGTTTGCTTTCGGCGATGGTGCATTATGCGGACAAGCATCATTTGAATTATTTTATTTGTTTGCTAGAGCCGGTATTTGCCCGTGCGCTTCGGGTATCGTTCCACGTGCCAACAACTCAGATTGCGGGTCGAACTGCTTATAAAGGAGATGATGTCATACCTACGATTATTCACGTGCGTGAAGTTCGTGAGAATAAATCCGATTTTGAATGGTTATTGCCGGATCCCCAAGAGGTAGAGGGGGTATCGATAGTAGGATAAATTAATGAATAGGAAGTGGAAGGTTTGAACGAGCGGCATATTCTAGACAAGAGAAACCGATTGTTTGTCAAAATAATATGGGCGATGATTGTGTTAGGAACCGTAACGAATCTTGCAGCAGGGGCTCAGGCCGAGCTGATATACACGTTAGTCATTGGTGGATCGGTAGGCTGCGGGATTGCAACATTTTTGACGTATAAGCGTCTTGCAGTCCAATACATTATGTATCTCGTTCCTGTTATTATGACAGGACTTATTCTATTGCTGATGCTCTCCGACCCGAACCCAATCTTTAGTACATACCTCCTTGTGTATGTGAATATGGGTATCATGACGCTTTATTCGAACTTCCGTCCTGTGCTGTTGACCGGTGTGCTTAGTATTGCTACAACGATCTATGTGTACAATCATCCGGTTTTGCATAATGCATTATTCACGAAGGAGCCACTTCTTTATTTGTTATTGTATGTGGTATTGGCGACCATTGCCTTGTGCGCATCAGCTATATTCATCGAGAAGCTGCAGCGGCAAGTGCTGGAGCATAGCGAAGCAGCGCTGCAATCCAAAGCGCAAACAGAGAAGCTGCTAACTGAGATTCGTGAATCCGTCACGATGTTGAATGAATTTAGCATAGAGCAGAAGGAACGCGTAGTGACGACGAGCAGCATTTCCCGCGAAGTCGTGGGAACCTTTGCTCAGATCGCAAGCTCGATTGAGCAGCAGACGAATAATCTACATCAAATGAATGCTTCGGTTCAAGCCGTGGAGCATTCGTTGCGACATGTCGGCGAGGGTAGCGGGCAGTTGGATGAAGTTGCGACGGAGACGCTGAATCTGGTGACGCAAGGGAATACCCAAATATCAACACTCGTCCAAGAAATTGGACATGTCCAATCCATGATCCGTGAAACGGTTCAATTGATGAATAGACTTACGGCACAGACGGATCAAGTGGGTAGCATCGTGCAGACCATCAGCGAGATATCTGCTCAGACCAATTTATTGTCATTGAATGCGGCGATTGAAGCGGCTCGCGCAGGTGAGCATGGATCGGGTTTTGCTGTGGTCGCGAATGAAGTGCGTAAGCTCGCTGATCATTCTCAGCGTGCGGCGCAGGATATAGCCTCCATCCTTGAAAGTATTCAGAGTCAGATTACAGATGCAGCCCACCTGATTGATCAAGGCGAAGGCGCTGTAACATCAAGCGTTGAAGCAACGAATGCCGTAGAAGGCATCGTGCGGTTGATTATGGGGAATACGAATCAAGTCAACAGTCAAGCAGAGCTTATGCGCACTGCCGTAGCTGATCTGGAGCAGCAGTATGGTACGATGGCTCAAGGTATGATCTCCATTGCTACAAGTACGGAACAGCATATGATGTCGATTGAAGAAGTGACAGCGAGCATGGAACATCAAGATGGGCAAATTGAAGCGCTCGTTCAAGGATATGATCGTCTGGATCAACGCGTATCCAGTCTGAAACAATTGGCAGAGCATCAAGCCTAAAGGATTCATTAAGAATACATAGCAAAACCCCACTGTCTGGGAAAGGGTTCATTACCTTCTCTCAGAGCAGTGGGGTTTTCTTGGATTTGTGAATCAATCCGACTAGCTATTCTCCACAATCGTATTGTACGTTGTACGATCGGTATGTTTCACGAGCTGGATGAGCAATTCTTTGGCTGCATCGATATCATCGGTATGTACAATCGAAGCAGGGGTATGGATATAACGACCAACCACCCCGATAATCGTCGAAGGTACGCCGATGCCGCTCATATGAATTTGACCTGCATCGGTACCGCCTGGCGATACGAAGTATTGGTAAGGAATTTTGTGCGTATCCGCAATATCCTGTACGAATTCGATAAGACCGCGATGCGTAATCATCGTCGGGTCGAAGATACGCAGCAATGCGCCTTTGCCCAAGTGGCCAAAAGAATTGCGATCGCCTGTCATGTCGTTGGCTGCGCTGCAATCCAGTCCATAGAAAATATCTGGTTGAATCAGATTCGCAGCTGTGCGCGCACCGCGAAGTCCCACTTCTTCTTGAACCGTTGCACCCGCGAACAGAATATTCGGCAGCTGCACTTTCTCGTTATGTAATTCCTTCATTAGTTCAATCGCTAGCCCTACGCCATAACGGTTATCCCAAGCTTTGGCCATGATCTTCTTCGGATTGAGCATCGGTGTAAATTCGCAGACTGGCACAATTTGTTGGCCTGGACGAATACCTGCTGCTTCGGCATCTTCACGGCTGTCTGCACCGACATCGATGTACATGACTTTCGGATCGACTGGCTTGTTCGCAGTTGCTTCATCCAAGAGATGCTTCGGAATGGAACCCACAACACCGCGGATCGGGCCGTTCGGTGTGATGACATCGACTTGCTGTGCGAGGATGACTTGTCCCCACCAGCCGCCGAGGGTCGTGAATTTGATCATCCCGGTATCGGTAATTTGCGTAGACATGAAGCCGACTTCATCCAAATGTCCTGTCACCATGACGCGAGGTCCTTCTTCGTTCCCACGCATGACGCCGAACACGCCGCCGAGCGCATCATGGATGATTTCATCGGTGTATTTCGAAATTTCGCTTTTGACGAGTGCACGAAGCCCGCGTTCAAATCCGGATGCGGCAGGGAACTCCGTTAATTTGCGGAACAGATCCAACGTTTCTTGTTGCATGCTTATTTACTCCTTTTATGAAAAAATTCAAGCCTGTCTAGGCTTCCAAATTAATCTACCTACAGTATGAACTTCTTGCGATTAGGAAGCAAGTTCGGTGCTGCACTGATCTTGCTCATCGCAAATTCCTATATCACGATTGAATCGTAGGGAAAACTATACGAATAGCGGTGAAGCCCATACAACTTGCAGGTCATTCACCGCTATTCGAGGCATTGCTATACATTTAGGATTGTTGTACCGTTCGCAGTTGTTCTTCCCATTCTTCGATGGTCAGCAGCGTGGTGATCTCGCGCAGCGCAGCAGGGACATCAATGTTCGCCATGAGCTCCAGACTGTTCCCGTCGGGATCATCGAAGTAAATCGAGGCATTCCCCTGATTCGGACGAACGACGGGGTCGCCTGTCGCTTGTCCCGGGAAAATGACGGGCTCAATCTGCATGGATCGGAGCCATACCGCAGCATGCCGAAGATCCTCATAAGTCGTTGTAAAGGCGATGTGGCGCAGTGATGCATGGTAAGGCGTGTTGACCTGCTCTCCTTCCCATAAACCGAGCCAGCTCTTGCCTTTTTCTATCCATAAGAATGCGGTATGTTCGCCCTGCCATCTGGCGAAGGTTAATCCAAGCCGTTCATAGAATGGGATAGAGACCGCTAGACTGCGAACCGGCAAGTGGGTCTCGTATAAGCCTCGAATCATAGAATCTGCGTCCTCCTAAGCGATATGTTGTTCATCGACATCCGCTTCAAGTTGTTCATCGGCGATGAGCTGCTTACGGTACACGATGCTGGATACGCCAACACTAATCTCATATAGGATGAGCAGTGGAATGGCAACCATCAGGTGAGAGATCAGCTCTGGAGGTGAGATCATGGTCGCAACGATGACGAGAATGAAGTAGGCATATCTTCTGAACTTGTGCAATTTCTTCGGGTTTAGGATGCGCAGCTTTGTCAGGAACATGACAAGGACAGGCAGCTCGAACGCTAGGGACACCGGGATAACCAGGCTGAACATGAATCCAAAGTATTGCGACACGCCGTACGTCGGAATCAGATGCATGCTTACAGTCATCCGGGTCGTGAACTTGAACGCCATCGGGAAGACGACGAAGTAGGCGAAAGCAAGTCCGACGATCAACATGAGACAGACGAACGGGATGTATCGTAAGGTCGCCTGCTGCTCCTTCTTCCGTAGTCCTGGCTTCACGAATTTCCAGAGCTGAAATAGGGTGAATGGCAGGGTAATGACGCAGGCGAATAGGATCGTCACATTCATATAGACCTTAATGGCATCCCACGGTGAAAAAGCATTCCATTCGAACGTCGATCCCGGCGGAACGCTTCTGAGATAAGCAATCAATTGCTGGGAAATAAAAAGGCCAATAATGGCCGTCAGGAAAAGTACTGCGATGATCCATATCAACCGTCTGCGTAGATCACCAATATGTTGTAATATGGCTTGTAGTTTCTCGGGCATCCTTATCACCTAGCCGCAGCTTATTGCTGCGTGTTTTTGTCTTTTTCTTCGGATTCGGACCGCAGCGCAGCAGGAGAAGATGTTTCTTTCTTCGCAGGTTCGGTGTCTGACATTAAACCGCTCGTCGCATTTTTGAATTCGCGCAGCGTTCTGCCTGCGGCACGGCCGAGTTCGGGTAATTTGCTAGGACCGAATATGATAAGCGCTAAAATAACGATCATGATAAAACCGCTCGCTCCGATGTTGCTGAACATGGTATACGCCTCCTAATAATTTAAGCTCGTTCAATTTAGACTCATTACCAATTATAAACGGAATTTAGGCATAAGACCAATATCTTTTCCATGAAATTCATCACTTGGATTTGAAAGATATATAGAAATGCGACTTTCTGAATTTATGTCGTGAATTTTAAGTTATCTGTCGTGTAAACATAGTGAAATAAGCTAAAATGATATGATAGATTATGTTCATGATGTCCTAATATTAAATACAGAGGTGAGCTTAAGAATGATTAGAATCGGAAAAATTAGTTATTGGCACGTACACGCATGGGATTACACGAAACAAGCACAGGAACATCCGGAAGCGGAGATCGTCGCTGTATGGGATGAGAACCCAGCGCGTGGTCAAGAAGCGGCAGACAAACAAGGGGCACAGTTCCATGCCTCACTCGAAGAAATGCTGCAGCGGAATGATATTGATGGCGTGATTGTGGATGCGCCTACATCGATGCACCGTGACGTCATACTTGCTGCGGCACGTGCGGGCAAACATATTTTTACCGAGAAAGTTCTAGCTCCAACGCTTCATGAAGTGAATGAAATTCTAAGCGCGGTGAAGGAGAACCATGTCAAATTGACGGTGTCTTTGCCAAGATTAAACGATAACTATACCCTTGCCATTCGTGACATCTTGGATCAAGGATTGCTCGGCAAAGTAACGCTCGTTCGCGTACGACTCTCTCACAATGGTGCGACGGCAGGTTGGCTGCCAGAGCATTTCTATGGTCTGGATGAATGTCTGGGCGGCGCATTGATCGACCTTGGCTGCCATCCGATGTATTTGACACGCGTATTCCTCGGGGAAGAGCCAGTGGGCGTACAGGCGCAATTCGGTTATGTAACAGGCAAAGAAGTGGAAGATAATGCTGTTGCAACACTATCGACGACGTCGGGCGCTGTAGGGATTGTGGAAGCCGGATTCGTCAATAACTTCTCTCCATTTACAATTGAGGTACATGGCACGGAAGGTACGCTCTTATTCGGTACGCCGGATGAGAAATTGCTGCTGCGTACATCGAACCCAGCGAAAGAAGCCGCTAACGCATGGGTAGAACAGCCGTTACCTGCGAAGCGTGAGAGCGCATTCGAGCAATGGATTAACCATATTAAGAATGATACAACAGCAGATGAGAACATCGCGATTGCGGTGGAATTGACGAAATTAATGGAGGCAGCGAATCAATCGGCTCGCGAGCAGCGTAGTATTCGATTGGATGAGCTTCAAGCCTAAAATATTATAAGGTTATGTTATGAGAGGTGTATGGAATGAGCAGTTTTCCTTATGAAGTGATGCGAGATCGCCAAGATGCGCTGGAAAGGCTCGATTTGAGCATTACATGGGGAAATTATGAAATTCGCGTTCTCCGGTTCCATCTCACATCTTTTGCACCAGGGAAGATCGTGTCGTTCCATAAGCATGCGGAATTTGAATTTCACTTCATCCCTCGCGGCAAAGGGAGTGTGATCCTGGTTGATGAGCCGTACACGCTTCGCGAAGGCATGTTCTATCTGACGGGGCCGGATGTGCTGCACTATCAAGAGGCGGATCCCCGTGAATCGATGGAAGAGTTATGTCTCCATGTGGATATTGTTGAGCGGGATGAGGATTCTCTGCTTGCAGATTCCCTAATCAATCCGTGGGAAGTGGATGAAGCACGCGATTGTGTGGAGAAGCTAAGGCAGCTTCCGCTGAAGCCGACGATGGATATTTACCGGGCGATGCCATACTTCCTAGATGCCTATCAAGCGACGGCACAGCGGTATAACGGCGTATATACGACGATTAAGCAATGTATTGTCCAAATCTTGCTGCGTGCGGTGCGTGCATATTATTCGGAACCGAATGAAGCCGAGCTGCCGTTCCGCGATATGAAGGCGTATCGATATCAATTGGCGCTGGAGTATATTCAGACGAATTCGACAGGCCAATTGGTACTGAACGATGTCGCAGATAAGCTTCATATCAGTTCGCGGCAGCTGCAGCGCATCTTGAAGGAGCAGGGGGATGGACGTTCCTTCAGTGAAATTGTAGAGGATGTACGACTAAATGCGGTATGTCGGCGATTGGTTGAGACCACGATGCCGATTGAAGATATTGCGCTTAAAGAGGGTTTCTCGAACGGAAGCTACCTGCATACGGTATTCCGGAAACGCTATGCGATGACGCCATCGCTATATCGAAGAATGAATGCGAGAGGATAGGTGACAATGGCCATGGGAAGAGCAATTCGGATTGGGATTATTGGAAGCGGCGGTATTGCTGGCGGCCATGTTGAGGCCTATAAACGCATGGAAGACGTTGAAGTCGTCGCGGTGGCAGACATTATGCCGGGCCGTGCGGAGCAGTTCATCCAGCGATGGGGGCTGCAGGGCGCCGCAGCTTATGAAGATCACCGCCGCCTGCTGGAGCTGGATTTGGACGGCGTAAGTATCTGCACACCGAATGTGGCACATTACCAGACGACGATTGACGCGTTAAATGCAGGTAAACATGTGATGTTGGAGAAGCCGATGTCGGTTACGCTCGAAGAAGCGGTCGATATGGTCCAGGTAGCGAAGAAGTCTGGCTTCATGCTCAATGTCGGATTCCAGCCGCGTTATGACCCGAATATGAGCACGATTAAAAAAATGGTTGAGTCCGGTCAACTGGGCAAAGTCTACTACGTGGAAACCGGTGGCGGCCGCCGCCGCGGTATGCCGGGTGGATCGTTCATCCGTCAGGAGATTGCAGGGGCTGGTGCTATGGCGGATATTGGCTGCTACTCGCTTGACTTGGCGTTGAACACACTCGGGTATCCGAAGCCTCTGACGGTCTCGGCGTATACATCGAACTATTTCGGCACGAATCCGAAATACCATGGGGAAGCGTCAAAGTTCGATGTGGAAGATTTCGGGGTTGCTATCGTGCGCTTCGAAGGCGATTTGGTGCTGAACTTCAAGACCTCCTGGGCGATGCATATGGACACGCTTGGTGCGACGATGTTCCTCGGGACGGATGCAGGGATGAAGGTGACGCCAGCAGGCAAAGGTCCATGGAGTGGCGTATGGGATGGCAGCGTCGGTTCGATTTCGCTATTCCATGATATCCATGGTCATCATACGGAGAGCGCGATCCCGATCGTAGAGCACAAACTTAATGTGTTCGAGGAGAAGGTGAAGGATTTCGTTCGCGCTGTTCGTGCCGGGGAGCCTGCGCCGATTCCGGGTGAGCAGATTCTGCGGAATCAAGCGATTCTGGATGGCATTTTGCGTTCGTCGCAATTGAAGCGGGAAGTGGAGATTGTGATTCCGGAGATTTAGTTGATATAGTTAACCGTTCTTTTGACAGAGGCTAGTATGGCCGAGGTTGAAAGAACGGTTTTCTTTTTTTGTGGGATGGTATAGGTAGGCGCGCGCAAAAAAAAGCAGTTAAATCGCTCGAAGTGGCATCGCACGCGCAAATAACTGCAAAAAAGCAGTTAAATCGCTCGAAGTAGCGCCACGCGGTGCAAATAACTGCAAAAAAGCAGTTAATGCGCTCGAAGTAGCGCTGCGTGGTGCAAATAACTGCCAAAAAGCAGTTATTTCACTTCCCATATCACTTGTACTGGCATAGCAAGGGGGATTTACAATGAACGCCCGCTCTTCGGCGTTCAACCGGGGAGCGGGCGTTATTCATTGTGCTAAGAAATTTTTATACTCGTGAGGATTTCGTTAAACTCGGCGTTGGCTTGTTTGCTGACCTGCGGTGGAGTCGTTAGCAATAGGGTATAGAATTCATTGTTTTGCTCGAAAAGGATCATTCGATATTCATTGGTTTTATTTTTGATGATTAAGCTGTAGTTCAACTGCTTTGCATCGATTTTCCCAACTTTTACGGATTGCTCCGTCATTTTCATCCCATATCTATCTGTGAGATCTTTTTTGGCGAAGCTAACATATTCGTCGAAGCTCATATCTAAATCGCTCTTGCTATAATGCTGAATAACCATCGTGCTCATCACGGAGGAGAATAAGATCAGCTGGTGATCTCCTGCATTCTCAATAGAAGAAGTCACGTCACTCCAGTTTTGGTAAGCTGTGATTTGGATTTTCTTGTCTTTGGTCGCAAATGGCTGCTTTGTATAAATCGCGGCGGTTTGAACCATCTCCTGCCAGTCCACCTTGGCATCCACAGCTTCGCCAATAAAACGTAACGGAACGTAGGTGCTGCCACCAATTGTCGATGGCGCTGCCGTCAGTTTCATCTGCTTCCCGTTTACTTCTGCCGTGCCGGACCCGACTTTTAGCTTGATAAGCGTATTGGCCTTACTGCCCGTGATGGATTGCGCCTTTGGATCCCAGTCGACTTTAAGTCCCAAGGCTTCGAAAATCGCCCGGAATGGAACCAGCACAGAACCATTCTTCTGGATAGGCGGGGCTTGGAATTTCAATAACTCGTTATTCAACAGAACGGTGATTCCGTCTGGCTCAGAAGGCGGTGTCGATTGCTCATCTGCATCCTCAAGCACTTTCACACCTTTGGCGGTAAGTTCGGCCAGCACTTTCTCTGCATTGGCGTCCAGAGGGTTGTTGCTTAGCGATACCTCTTGAAGCTTCGGTAGGGTCGTTAAGACGCTAATATCTTGGATTTGATTATTCTCGATGTATAGATGTTCAATATTCGGATGATTTCTAAGCGGTTCAAGCGACTCGATCTGGTTATCGCTGACGATGAGCCAACTCAGTTTGGTTAGCGATTGGATCGGCGACAGATCCTTAATCCGATTATGACCGATTAACAAGTCCGTCAAATTGGTCAATCCTGCTAATGTATCGAGCTTCTCAATTTCATTCGCATCGATCATGAGCTGTTCCAATTGGTGTAACCCTTGCAGCGGTTCCAATTGGCGGATTTGATTGCCACTCAGCGCCAAGAAGGTGACTTTATGTAAGTCCTTCAGCGGGCTGATGTCTTTAATACCGAGCCCCGGGAGCATGAGGCTCTCTAAATTAACGGCATGCTCGAGCCCTATTAAGCTGCCGACTTTCTTCTCGGGATCTTCGGGATAGAGCGACGTCAGAGACGCCAAATCTTTTTTCGTGATTGCACCAGTCGGCTTCTTGAGCTCAATGCGAATCGCTTGTTCCAGATTCTTGTCCGGGATGAGGGATGTCTCTGCCAAAGCGGATGGAATGGAAGCGAAGCTTAAAATGAATACAAGAGCAATGACTAGCTGAAGTTGGATCGGTTTACGCAAAATAGGTTCACTCCTCGAATTGTCGTGTAGACTAAATTCGACATTTGTAAACTATTCCCTTTATATGTCAAAAGACAGCCCCACGGGCTATCTTTTGACAGGTCTATTATGGAGTCTTCACGGGAAGATGCGCCTTCACTGCCTCCATGGCTTCATCGATGGTATGCACTTCAATGACGATCCGATCCCCTTCGTATTGGCTCATCGCATGTGCGTATCTTGGGTCGTAATAATGATCCAGCAGCAGCTTCACCGCACGATCGAATTGTCCGATCAACAGATTGGCTTCGATTTCCTTCGCGATTGGGGTATGGATGCGATTCTTGATATGCTTGAAGGCTTGCACCAGTTCATCCTTATGCTGCATCGGCTGATAATCTTCGAGAATATGGCGTACTCGTTCCTCTAGCGGAAGCTCGATGAAGAGCTGGGTGCCGGATTCTTTTGAACGCACGACACAGTCGGGCAGCACGGCCTTACCGACACGTTTGCTCTCACCTTCCATGAGGACATAAGGCGAACCTTGCAGCATGAGTGCTTGCTCGACGAGCAGTGCTTCGAAGGATTTCTGATTGTTCGCATGCAATCCGATATGTCCGAAGATCGAACCGCGATGACCCGCCATCGCTTCCAGGTCCAACACCGGGTATCCCTCGGCTTGGAGGCGGCGCAGAATCAACGTTTTGCCAGTGCCGGTATTGCCGTTAATGACATATCCAGCCTGCGGCAGTTCCAACCCGTCCAGTGTAGCGACGACCCATTGCCGATAGGCTCGAATCCCGCCCATGAGGCGAGAAGCTTTGATGCCCATCAGGTCGAGTACCGTCGCTGTCGTCTTGCTTCGCATGCCGCCCCGCCAGCAGAAGACGGCCTTCGGACCTTGGATTTGGGCGAAAGTCTTGATGAAGGTCGGCAGCTTGGCGGAGACAATTTCGAGTCCACGGTCCTTGGCTGCTTCGACGCTGACTTGCTTATAAATCGTACCGATCTCAGCGCGCTCAGCATCATCGAAGATCGGGATGTTAAGACTGCCTGGAATGGTGTTCTCTTGATATTCAGAAGGCGAACGGACATCAATTAAGGTCAGTTCACCAGATGTTCTTCGCGTTAATAATTGTTCAATGGTGATATCTTGGAACACGGTTGAAGGACCCCTTTAGCGTACGACGATACGTCCTGGATGATTCTCGGTCGTCTCGCCAATTATGCTTGCTTCGACGCCGGCTTGTTGCAGTTGTTGAAGTAATTCCTCGGCCTGATCACCAGCGACGGAAATGAGGAGTCCACCGGAGGTAACGGCATCGCACAGAATCCATTGTCCGACCTGATCCAGCTCGGCCGGGAAGGTGATGGATTCCTGCACGTGAGCGAAGTTGTTCTTGGTACCGCCCGGCACGAAGCCTGCTTCAGCTAGCTCACGCACGCGTGGCAGTACAGGGACTTGATCCGCATGAATGATCAAGCCAACGTCGCTGCCCTTGGCCATCTCAAGGCTATGTCCCATCAAGCCGAATCCCGTAACATCTGTACACGCATGAACATCGAAAGACTCCATCGTCTCAGCGGCTTTCTTGTTCAACGTCGCCATGACGCTCGTTACGCGTTCGACTTCCGACTCGCTAAGCTGATCTTTCTTAATCGATGTTGTGAGGATGCCGACGCCAATCGGTTTGGTGAGGATTAGCTTGTCCCCAGGCTTGGCTCCTGCATTGGCACGGACTTTATCGGGATGTACAAGACCTGTCACGGCAAGACCGAACTTCGGCTCTTTATCATCGATAGAGTGCCCGCCGACGAGCGTGACGCCTGCTTCATTCATTTTGTCTTGGGCGCCGCGCAGAATATCGGCGAGGACCTGTTTGTCCAACGTATGGATCGGAAAAGCTACAATATTAAGTGCAGTAAGCGGTTTGCCGCCCATTGCATAAATATCGCTGATCGCATTCGCAGCAGCGATCTGGCCGAAGGCATACGGATCATCCACGATCGGGGTGAAGAAATCGACGGTCTGCACGATTGCAAGATCGTCAGTCAGTTTATAGACACCCGCATCATCGCTCGTATCGATCCCGACGAGAAGGTTCGGGTTCGGGATCGCTGGCGGTAAGGAGCGAATGACTTGCGACAAATCCGCAGGGCCGATTTTGCACCCGCATCCGCCTTTCGTGGAATAAGAGGTTAATTTAATTTTCTCTGTGGCAGACATGTTCTTGTTCCCCTTTCAATCTTGGACTAAGATGGAAGTAATTATATATTCATGATAACCGATTTTACGGTTCGAAATCTATTCTCGAGGAGGACCGCCTCATGTGCGGACGATATACCATTACGATGACCTTCGACGAGTTAGTCGTGCGATATTTTATCGAAGAAGTGAATGACCCCTTCTATCTGCCCAGATACAACGTGGCTCCGATGCAAATTGTCCCCGCGATTATTAACGATGGAAGCCACAACCGTCTAGGCCCGCTGCGCTGGGGGCTTGTCCCGAACTGGGCGAAGGATCAGCGGAAGGCGGGCGGCATGATCAATGCGAAGGCGGAGACGCTGCTGGAGAAGCCTTCGTATCGTAATCTAGTCTACCGTAAACGATGCATCATTCCAGCGGATTCCTTTTACGAATGGAAGGCGATTGGAAGCAAGAAGCAGCCGATGCGGTTCATGCGGAGGGATGAAGGGATTTTCAGCATGGCGGCTTTATATGATAGCTGGGTGAACCCGGAAGACGGCGAGAAGATCAGCACGTTCTCGATTATTACGACGACGCCGAACGGCCTGGTGTCCGATGTGCATGATCGGATGCCGGTCATTTTGCGGAAGGAAGATGAGGCTTACTGGCTGGACCGCCATCAGTCGAACCCGGACAAGCTGCTGACCCTGCTGAAACCTTATCCAGAATCCGAAATGATGCGCTACGCGGTGTCCAGCACCGTGGGAAGCGTAAAGAATGATGGCCCGGAATGTGTTGCGAAGGTGGAGGAACTTAAGGCGACGGAGGAGTTCGAGCAGCCGTACTTATTCTAAAGGGAGAGGAGAAAAACGATGGAAAATGAAGTCGAATTGTCTCGTGCGAAGACGTACAAGCAGAAACGATGGAAATGGAGGTGGAGGACCGGAAAGCAGCCTCAGAAGCCGACCGTACCTGCCCTTCTCGAGGATGGGATAACGACGGTGGATCGCATTAATATTCGTCACACGATTATCATTGGCGCGATTATCATGGCGTTAATCTATATTTTTAATACGGTGGGTGCTATGGAGCGGGATATTTATGTCGATGATCAGATCGATTTGAATATGATGTGGAATTTCGTGATTTATATGATTAAGGGTATGGTCTGCTCTATTTTTATCCCCATTGTGTTCTATCTTTTTCATTTTGCATTCTATTTCATACAAGATTCTCGCATTACACTGGCTAAGATTGAGAAGTATTTTACGATCGTGCTCTACTACTGCGGGTTAAGCATTTTATGCGCGCTCGCATTTCCGCTATTATTTATCTACTTATTGGTGAATGTATTGCAAAATCATCAGCTGGATTCGATCAGTTATCTCATCGTTGCCGTGGTGATCGCGCTCGTGCTTTTGGGCTTTTATCTGATCATTCGTGTGACTTCCACCAAGAGATATATCGGTAAAAGCTATGGATTGTACGTCGTGATGATGTTTATTTTCATGATCGCCTTCTATATATATCCATCGGCTAAAAGCGCATGGTTCCCATCCATAGCCGTCTCGAGTACGGAATATTATTCGTCCAAAGATGATGCTGCGATCGTGAAGTTCAAGGGCAATGCCGTGGGAGCTTACCTCGTGCCTGCACCTTATGCGGACAATGAGAAGGAGAAAGGAATCCGGCTTAAAGAAATATACGTAAATCCGGGGATACGGCAGTTCTTAATCGACTTCACGGATCCGCGAATTACCGCAGACAGTTATGATATTGTGATCATTTATCAGAATGAAGGGTGGCTCCCACCGTTTACAAGTGCATCAAGTTCGGGCGAGAAGAAGATATCGAGACGGGTTGCGTACATTTTTGACGGAGGAATTGAGGATAAGGCCGATTATTTGAACCGATATATGACTTTGTTGAAAAGAGAAGGACCGGCTAAAGGTGTGACGCCGGAAGCCTTGGACAAGACGTTAGCGCATTTTGCTAAGGTATTTCGAGCGAATCGTTACGATTTCCGTAATAAAGAAGTCCAGTCCCTACTCGAACCGGTCAGAACGCAGATCTCGCCTGACGCGCAGGATGTATTTAGTAAGATGATTACGGATAGTGTCTTTAATACGAATTAGTGGTGGACTGCAACCTTTCTGGCGAAGGGGCGTCTATAGGATGGTAATTACATTAATTTCCAACCTATCATTTTATTCCTATTGGGGAGTGTTACTTGTGAGAACGAACGGGAAGTGGAGAATTGCCGCGTTGACTGCTCTGAGCGCTACGCTGCTGATGGGTAATAGCGTGAGTTATGCAGCAGAGTCGAATGCGCCGGCAGGTACGGTCGTGGAGAATCGTCCAGACGTCGCGAAGATTGAGAATCAATACGTTGGGTATATCGATGAGGAGAGGGGAACGGTTTATTACAATGTGAGTGGACATGATGGAGATATCTACTGGAGTGCCGTCGTTGAACGCAAGCCGGATGGAAGCCTAAGTCGGTGGGGAGAAGGATTTACTTGGGTAAGTAAAGGGACCCCAAAGGACGCGCCTAACGTCTGGATTCCGTACAATGTGGATATGGAATTCCAACCCTCTTATTATGACTGGACGGAGGACACGGTCCACGAGGGTCCGAACTTCATACTGTCACCGAATCGCAAGTGGGCTTTTATCGAGCAATCGTATTATCTCACTGTGGGTGACAAACGCTATGTTTATTGGATGCGTAATGTCGAAACAGGAGAGATTGTAGAGTGGAATGAGAGCTACGGAAATGCAAGAGCGGCTTGGACGGCAGACGATCGGATCATTTTGAAGCGCTATAGTGAGAAAGACCGTCAGAATGAGATTGTGACATACGATCCTGCATCTGGGAAGTGGGAGCGGATCTTGTTAGGGACATTATATGCCTATGATATCAAGAGCAACCTGATGGTTTATGTGCATAATGAACCGTCTCGACAAGAAATGGTATATGATCTTGGTACGAAAAAGTCACGTCCTCTAGTTGATGATACGGAGCGGGGCCGTCTATTTGCTTGGTCACCGCCAGGATATGAACAGCAACCGAAGCTCGATGCGAATTTGGACGTCTGGAAGCTCCCGGTTCACCCGGTTGCTGTCGTAAGGGATACATTGCATACTGTTCATGTTGACGGCAAAGAGATTGCAGTCCCATATGTCTTCAACAGAGATGGAGCGCAATGGATTCCGATGCGTGAGCTGGCGCAGAAGCTGCATTGGCAAGTCAAGCTGGAGTCCGCTAAGGATCGTGCAGCAGCACCGAGATATCGCTACACGATCCAAGTCGGTTCACGGCAAATCGAACTTACCTCGGATAACAGTAGGATCATGAATGACCATGTCTTCATGACACAAGCACAATTGAAAACACTAGGGTATTCGGATATTATAATTACATCGAATCGTTAACGGATTTGTGTGATGAGGGCTGAACAGAGACATAGACTGTTCAGCCCTTTTTGTCGTTCGCTGCATATCGATACGCCTTCACAATGGCCTCAGCCTGCCGCACGACGAGATCATGAAGCTCCTGCGGGGCTACGACCACGGCGTCGGGCCCATAGCCTAGCAGGTAGGAAGCTGCGGATTCGAGCGTATCGAATTGAATACGTGCGGTGCTCCACTGGGGAACGTCATGCAGGGGCTCTTTGTGTAAGATGGTTGCGAATCGTGCATACTCAATCCGAGTTAGGATGGCGTTATGTACCTGAATGACGGCCTCATAGCGAGGAAGGTTGGTCTTGAAGCTCTGCACGGATGCATCCCAGTAAGCAGCAAGGTTGAAGTCGGCGGGGCGATCGAAGGAGTGCTCCGTCTTGTTGGCATGCTTGATCCGGGAGATGCGGTACGTGCGGTACGTTCCTTCAAGCGTACGAGCGGCGACATACCACGCGTTGCCTTTGACGACGAGGCCTAACGGTTCAATCATCCGTTCGGTCACCTCAGACTGTGAGGATGAAGAGTAGTGAATGAGTAGCTGTTTTGCTTCCCACACGGCTTCTTGGACGACTGATAGCCAGGAAGCGCTGCTGCCCCCAGTGCTCCAGCCCGCGCCATCAATATGAATGCGTTCCCGGACGAATTCAGCATCCGCTTGGAGGGTTTTGGGCAAAGAAGCGAGCAGCTTGAGCAGGGCGGAATCATATTCTTTATGTAGACCTAGTTCAGACAACGTCTCCGAGGGATGAGCTAACAGCAGCGACATCATCTCGTCCGCATGCAATCCCGTAAGATTGGTGCGGTATCCTTCCATGAGCGCCCATCCGCCGCTTGAGCCGCGCTCTGCATAGACAGGAATCCCAGCCGTGCTCAAGGCTTCCATATCCCGATGAATGGTTCGCTCAGAGACTTCGAGTCTTGCTGCGAGTTCGGATGTTGTCATTTTGCCATGGCTCTGAAGATATAACAGAATGGATAATAATCGGTCACCGCGCATGCTGAAGACCTCCTTGGATCAAACTGAATTTCATATATGACAATAGATGTCATCATAGGGATGATACATTAGACACAGGTAACAAGCAAATAGGAAAGGTGGATGACGATTCTTATGACAAGTTCTATGCAGATCAAATCGCTGGCAGGAAAAATAGCTGTTGTGGCAGGAGGAACTCGCGGTGCAGGGCGGGCGATTGCTGTATCCTTGGGGGAAGCGGGAGCGACGGTCTATGTGACGGGGCGCAGTGTCCGCGGATCTCTATCGGATATCGGACGCAGCGAGACGATTGATGAGACAGCGGAGATGATTCAGGCAAGAGGCGGCACAGCCTTTCCTATTCGTGTGGACCATACGGAGGAATCGGAAGTTGTTGCCCTATTTGAGCGTGTGAAGCAGGAGCAAGGACGTCTGGATATTCTCGTCAATGATATTTGGGGTGGCGAATCGCTGGTCGATTGGACGAAACCGTTCTGGGAGCATTCACTTGCGAAAGGTTTGCTCGTGCAGGAGCGAGCCGTACGAACGCACATGGTTACAAGCTACTATGCGGCGCAGCTCATGGTCGAGAATAAGCAAGGGTTGATTCTCGAAATTACAGACGGGGTTAGCTATGATTATCGCGGTAATCTGTACTATAGCTTGGCCAAGATATCGAACATTCACCTGGCGCAAGCGATGGCTGCGGACTTGCGTCCTCATGGTGTAGCGGCACTATCGTTAACGCCAGGATTTCTGCGGTCGGAGGAGATGCTGGAGCACTTCGGTGTTACCGAAGCGAATTGGCAGGAAGGCGCGAAGAAGGACCCTAACTTCATCGCATCCGAGACGCCATATTATATCGGCCGAGCTGTCGTTGCGCTGGCGAGCGATCCGAACGTATTCGAGAAAACAGGCGGAACCTACAGCACATGGGGACTGTCAGAGGTGTACGACTTCACGGATCTTGATGGGACAAGACCGCATTGGGGACGGCATTATGCGGAGCATGTTGCGAAAGCATAATCTTACTTCTTAAAGGAGCTGCCTATCTGGGTCTAGACCAAGATGGGCGTCTCTATTGAGTATGGAGGAGGCAGCATGGACGAGAGGAACGTTACGAGACTTGATTAGCATGGATCCTTGGGATAACCCTACTCCAGTCGAGATAACGTGGCTAACCTGTATATTTGCAGTAACTTGGGTCCTATAAGAAGCAATCTTATACTATAGTGGATTCCTGCAGTAACTTGGGGTTATTTCGGAGCAAACAAGCCATTTATGGTCTTCTATCCTGCTCAGATCCATGATAGACGAGGCAAAGGGTTATTATCTACGTCCTATATTGTACGAAATCCAACATAGCAGCAGGGAACAAGCATTGTACAATGTAATACTGTCCCCCAAAAAAAAGATGAAGCAAGAACATCTCTTGCTTCATCTTCCTAGCCAATTTTAACTTACCCCGTAATTTCGGCTTTCTCCGCCTTCGTTAACCCTTTGAAGACCAACTCGTACGAATGATCGATCAGCATCTTTATCTCTTCGTCCGTAAGATTGCCATCTAGGGTGACGGTGTTCCAATGCTTCTTGTTCAGATGGTAGCCGGGCTTGATCTCCGCATATTGTTCCCGAAGCGAAGCGGCACGAATGGGATCGCATTTCAAGCTGATGTCGGGTGCTGGATCGTCGGACGACATGAGTGCGAACATTTTATTTCCTACCTTGAGGACGCGCACTTCATTCCCGAAGGGGAAAGTCAGGCTAGTACCTGGTTTGCTTAAGCAGTATTCGAGATAATGGATCATGTGCGATTCATTCCCTTCTTGCAATCTATTTACTTAAAATATTGAATCCCCATCACTTCACGTACTTCCTCCATCGTATGGCGCGCGATACCGCGAGCACGTTCGGTTCCATGCTGGAGCATCTCATCAACGAATCCGCGTTTGGTTTCATAGGCAGCTCGACGCTCCCGCATAGGTCCAAGCAGATCTTGGAGGGTTTTCGTGATGCGATGCTTGCACTCCGTACAGCCGATGGTGCCTTGCTCGCATGCAGCATGAATTTCGGCTGCTTCATCCGCTCGAAAAGCTTGATGGTAATGGTAGATCGGACAGCGTTCCGGGTGCCCCGGGTCGTTCTTATGAATCCGTGCAGGGTCGGTCACGGCTTTCCGCACTTTGAGTGCAATCTCTTCGCTACTCGCGCTTAAGGCGATAGCATTCCCGAGACTTTTGCTCATCTTCGCATTGCCGTCAAGCCCGATGAGTCGAGGGAACTTGCTCAGCAAGGCCTGAGGCTCAGGGAACACAGGTCCGTAGAGCTCGTTGAACCGCCGCACAATGTAACGTGAACTTTCTAAATGCGGAAGTTGGTCCTCGCCGACGGGGATGATCGTTGCTTTACAGAACGTAATATCGGCTGTTTGACTAATCGGATATCCCAGAAAGCCGTAATAGAGCTCATCAAATGAGCCGCCTCTGGATTCCGCTTTGATCGTTGGATTGTGACGCAGATGATTCACCTTCACGAACATCGAGAAGAATACGGTCAGTTCAGCAATTTCCGGAATCATGGACTGAATGAAAATATTCGCGTGCTCCGGATCGATTCCCACCGCCAAATAATCGAGTGCAACTTCGCGTACATGCTCCCGAATCAACTCGGGGCGGTCAAAATGAGTTGTTAGAGCTTGCACATCGGCTAACATGATGAATGTATCATATTGATGCTGCAGCTGTACACGGTTCTGTAAGCTTCCGGCGTAATGGCCAAGGTGAAGTCGGCCTGTTGTGCGATCTCCTGTTAATACGCGTTCTTGTGTCATATAAGCTCCTCCTTAGGAACACGGCAGCACGCAGCTGGTGTCCTTTTTCATTGTGATAACATATGCAACGAACGAACCACGCCCACCACCAACCATCTTCCATGACCATCACCTCCCTCAACATGTCAAATTGAACAAAAAAAGCTTTCGCCTATAGAAAGGACGAAAGCTTCGTGGTACCACCTTTATGAATCGTCACACGCCCAGGAAAGGGGAGGACAGATCCGCTCTAACGATACGGAATCGCTGATGCATTGCCGAACACCGGCACAGCTCATCGATATCGCTCCCTTGATAACGGCGGGAAACCCGGTACTCCCTACTCTCGTAGATACGGTTCGGGAGACAACTCCAAAGGCCATTCAAAGTACGCTGGACACCGGTTCACAGCTCCCACCGGCTCTCTGCAAGTCCTCATTCGCGTTTTTACTTACCCTTTTTCAACGTCGTTCAGTAAGTTATTTCCATTTCCTGTATCATACGCGTACGTACGGCTAGACGTCAAGCGCCGATTCACGAATACGCACGGACTCTCCTTGTTTCTGTCTGAACCAGAATCCTAGCGCAGCGAACACGATGAAGATACCGCCAAGAAGCCAGAATAGCGATGAAATGGAAATATGCTGCATGCCGATCCCAGCCAAGTTCGGTGCAAGAATGCTGCCGATACTGAAGATGAAGCTGGCAACGACATTGGCCGAAGGCAGATAAGCTTTGGGTAGAATATCTGCGGCGAAGGCAAGTCCTAGCGAGAAGAAGGAACCTAACATGCCGCCAGCGATCATGAATAGGATCAGAATGGCCGTCGGATTCGCTCCATAGAGCGGAATGAGTAAGAAGGCAATCCCACCGAGGAAGCCAGCGCCCATGAGCACTTTTTTTCGTCCAATCCGGTCACTTAGCACGCCAAGCGGCAATTGCAGGATAAGTCCTCCGATGCCGAAGAACGGCAGAAGGAAGGAAATCCAGTTCTGTTCCAGTCCAATCCGAAGCGCATAAATCGGGAAGCTGCTGTTCATCGATGCTTCGGTGTAGCCATATAGGAAAGCCGGTAAGAGTGCGAACCATGCCCATTGGAAAGACCGTGTATAGCGGCGTTCCAGCACAGGCGCATCTTTTTTGGTACCCATGACCTGATAGTCAGGCAGAATGAACACAATAAGGAGCAGCACAATGGTACATAGCACGCCGATCGCTGCGAAAGGCACCCAATCGCCGAACACAAGCAAATTCATGCCGAGCGGCCCAATGCTGAACCCGATCCCGTAACTCATGCCATAGAAGGAGAGGTTGCGTCCCCGATTCTGTTCATTACTCGATGTAAGCACCCAGAGTTGGGATGCGTAATGCAGCGCACTGTCACCGACACCGACTAAGAAACGCAGCGCGAACCAGATCCAAATGCTATTAAACATCGGAAACAGTACGAGAGCAATGATGACGAGCATCAATGAGAGTGAAATGAGTTTTTTGAACCCGAAATAGGCTAATAATTTCTCCACGAAAAAGAGAGTTGAGAAGATACCGATATAGAGCATCGCCGCATTCAATCCGTTCAAGTCGGATGAGACGCCCATATGCTCGAGCAGAACCGTTAGCAGCGGCAGCAGAAGTCCCTGGCTCGCGCCCGTCACAATAATAACCGTAATCATAATAAAATAATGCAATCTCGAGGTTTGCATTGATGTGGAATCATTGTTCATGATGTATCCTCCTCTAGATGTAAACAGCACAACCGTTCTATTATAGTGAAATTGATGGAAAATCTCAACCGCAAGTGAGAGGTACAAAATAGAAATCCCACCAGCGCGCCGCAAAATGCTAAGCACGAGGGTGGGATAAAGTCATCTGAAAATATGTAGTTGATCGATGAAATCAGAAAAACAATTTAATGACGACGAGGAAAATAATATAGCCGGCAATGGATCCCCCGATATAGGATAGTCCAGCACGCTTTCTCTCCTGAAAGAGCCGCAATACCCCAAGGCTAAGCAGTGGGCAAATTACCATCAAGAAGACGGCAATCGTAATGAATAGCGATGCATCAATTTGACTAATATCAACAATGGTCACTAGAATAACCCCCGTAAATGAATTCGATAACGAGATCGTGTGACGAGTATCACAATAGTATTATATAGAATGCTGCCGACATTTACCTTAATAATCCTTTTCCAAATGGGGCGAAATTAAGAATTTTCCGAATCCACGGGAACCGATATGATATAATAATCGATAGATTATATGAATCTATTTCCTTTAGAGAGCAGGAGGAGAAGTTGTGAGTTATTTGGTTGGGATTGATGTTGGAGGAACGAATATTGTATGCGGTCTGGTCGATATGGAATACAACTTGTTGCAAACGCTTAAGCGGCCGACCGAACGGCATCTAGGCAGCGACCACGTGCTGAACAAAATGGTATCGATGATCGACGAATTGCTAGATCATGCGAAAGTGGATCGTAGCGAATTAAAGGCAGTTGGCGCAGGGATCCCTGGATTTATTGATCCGAAGAGAGGGTATGTCACGTTCAACTCGAATTTGCAGTGGAGAGACCTTCCATTCGCAGATTTATTGAGTGAGAAAATTGGCGTACCTGTATTTATAGATAATGATGTACGGATGTACATTTTTGGTGAAGCGATGAAAGGTGCCGGTAAAGGCGCGAATGTCGTACATGGCGTTACGATTGGAACGGGCCTTGCGGCAGCGACTGTATCGAACGGTGAGCTGTTCTATGGAAGCGGGTATATGGCAGGAGAGCTTGGACACGTCACGATTGATGGCGAGAAGACGCCATGCGGTTGTGGACTAACGGGCTGCTTGGAGACGGTTGTGTCTGCTACAGGGATTGCGCGTCAAGCAACCGAAGCGCTAGCTGCGGGACGTGAGAGCTCGCTACGTGAAGTCTATGACAAGGGTGAGCTTACGGCGGCGGAAGTGTCGAAGGCCTACGATGCTGGAGATGCATTGGCCATTGAAATTATGAACTATACCGGTAAGGTGCTTGGAAAAGGCCTTGCTTATTCTATCAGCTTGTTCAGCCCTGATGTCGTTGTGATTGGCGGGGGCGGCGCGATGGCAGGAGAACGTCTGCTCAAACCTATGCGCGAAGAATTGCATCGTTCAGTCTACAAAGGGTATCTGGAGCGCCTCAGTATTCGTGTCGGAGAGCTTATCGATAACGGCGGCGTTATTGGAAGTGCTGCATTCGCGAATAGCAGCGTGTCCAAGCAAGCATAGCAACGAATTCCAATGATGATTGCTATTATTTTGTTCATTATCGCAGGACTCGCCGAGATTGGCGGCGGCTACTTGGTCTGGTTATGGCTGCGTGAGGCCAAACCGATGTGGTATGGCCTCCTTGGGTCGGCGATTCTTATCGCCTACGGTGTGATACCGACGCTGCAGAAATTCCCCTCCTTTGGCCGGGTTTATGCAGCATACGGCGGGGTGTTCATTATTCTTGCTGTCTTATGGGGATGGCTCGTGGACCGGAAAACACCAGACGTATATGACTGGATTGGCGCAGGCATTTGTATTGTCGGGGTGTCCATTATGTTATGGGCCCCGCGATCTTAGGGACGATTTGGTAGGAGAGGACGAGTGGAGTTGGATTTAACGACGCAATTATTACAGCATCGCATCGTCGCGATTTTCCGCGGCATTGCAGACCATCAGGCGGATGCAGCCGCAGGGGCGCTTGTCGATGGCGGCGTTGCTTTTATGGAAGTAACCATGAATACGGCTGGAGCGCTGCCGATTATTGCGAGATGGCGCGATTCGTTCGTCGGACAAGCATATATTGGAGCCGGTACCGTTTTAAATGTAGCGATGGCGAAGGAAGCCATTGCTGCAGGAGCACAGTTCTTGATCTCACCGAATCTAGATGAGCAGGTGATCGCCTACGGCGCAGAACGTGGCGTGGATGTCTGGCCCGGCGTCATGACCCCGACCGAGATCGTTCGTGCTTGGAACGCTGGGGCGAAGCTGGTGAAGCTGTTCCCGATGGCATCGCTCGGACTGTCCTATCTGCGTGAGATTCGTGCACCGCTTGATCATATTCCGATCATGGCAACGGGCGGCGTCGATCTGAGCAACATTGCAGAGACATTCGCGGCCGGTGCTGCTGCAGTTGGTCTCGGTACGAAGCTGGTTCGACCGGATCTGATCGCAAGCGGAGACTTCGAGCAGATGACAGCGAATGCGCGGGCGTATGTGAATGCGGCTAATACGACCCATTGAATAGACAGGCAGTGTGGAGACTTCCATGTCCGTGGGGATATGGAAGTCTTTTTTAGGATGGTTGCGTGGCACGCCCCGCTCCGCCCGCCGAAATAACTGCAAATGTGCAGTTATTTCGCTCGTAAAGACACATACCACCCAAAACAGCAAAAGTGCAGTTATTTCGCTCGTAGAGACACATCCCGCCCCAAATAACTGCAAATGTGCAGCTATTTCGCTCGGATTTGGCTCTACCTACCCAAATAACTGCAGCAGTTAATTCGCTTGCATTGGCTCTGCCTACCCGAAATAACTGTAATAATGCAGCTATTTCGCTCGTAAAGACACATACCGCCCCAAATAACTGCAAAAGTGCAGTTATTTCGCTCGTAAAGACACATACCGCCCCAAATAACTGCAAAAGTGCAGTTATTTCGCTCGTAGAGGCACTCCCTGCCCCCAATAACTGCAAAAGTGCAGTTATTTCGCTCGCATTGGCTCTACCTACCCAAAATAACTGCATAACCGCAGTTATTTCCTCTCGTAGTGGCGCAACCCGCCCATAATAACTGCAAAATTTTCCCGCATGAAACTGCATCACGCAAGACTTGGAATACGCAGGTGACACTGGGCAGTTTTCACACCGGTTTTCATCACTTTTTTCTGCAAAACGGGGAACACTAGAGGTACTTTTAATTGGCATGAAAGTGCTGTCGGAGGTGCTTTGAATGCAGGGAATAATGATCTTACAGGTAGCAATTCTTGTGGTGGCGCTCATACTTGTACTGGTGTGGTTGCTCGGGGTAAGAACGCAGACGCCGCTTCGGCGTGTGAATGATGCATTACCGAAGCAGCATTATGAAGAGGTAAAGTTCCGTAGCAGCGACAAACAGTGCTGCGGATGGTTCATCCCGAGTCGTGATGTCACGTCACAGGCGCATATGACGGCACCGACGATCATTGTTGTCCATGGCTGGGGTTCGAATCGCGCATATTCCCTACGGTATGTCGATCCCTTATATGATGCCGGGTTTTCCGTCTTCTTGTTCGATGTTCGTTGTCATGGCGACAGCGAAGAGATACCAGCCTCCTCCTCCTATACATTTCGTGATGATCTTCTGGCAGCCGTTGAATACGTGCGTTCTAGGTCTGATGTTCAGCAGGATGCGGTCGGCGTTGTTGGTCATTCTCTCGGTGGGTTGGGCGCAATTCTAGCCCTAGATCTCGGTCTTTCCGTTCAAGCGGTTATCACCGATTCGATGCCTATACGACTTCGTACCGTGCTTCAATCGGAATGCAGCCGCATTCATGTCCCCATGTTTCCACTCGCTTATATGGTGATGTTCATCTGGCTGCTTCGTGCCCGGATCACACCACAGCTGTTCAAGAAAATGAACGTCATCCATGTCCTCAATCGGAATGCGCAGGGCGCGAAGATTCCTGTCTTCTTCATCCATTCACGGCATGATGGGTTTATCCCACATTCAGAATTACAATACATTATTGATCATGTCAGCACGAAGGTCGAGCATTTATTCATTGATATTGAAGGTCACAGCTGTTCGGAGAAAGATCATCAATTCTGGGGGCATGTTATTCCATTTTTTCGACAGCATTTCCCTACGGCTTCGGAGCACGGAATGGCTCAGAGGTCCTAATTTCTGGGATATAACGAAATTATAGGAACTTTTCTCCTCTTCAACCGTTTAACATGATATGTAAGGAAATATCTGGTATGCGATTAGGAGGAGCGATGACATTGAAGCAAAAGAAAAATCGCCAAGCGGTGCTGATTAGAAAAGCAGCTATTGCTACAACGCTTAGTGTATGTCTAATGCAACAAGTTGCAGCGGCTGAAAGTTACGGCGTAAATGAAAAGACGGTAAAAACAGACACTATTTCGGTTTCGGCAAGTAGTAGCACCCAGGCCACAACGGACAAATCAGTGAAGAAAAACCCTGTCATTACCAAAGATCAGGCTGTAGCAAAGATCAGAGAATTTTTCCCGCAATTTAAAGATGCTGAGGTACAGTCCGTTACGTTAGGGAATCCGAATGTCTATCCGCCTCGCGATGAAATGGTCTGGACCATTCAATGGGAATATCAAGTAGGGAATAACGGTTACGGGTTCGACAGTCGTGTCGATGCACTGACCGGTGAAATTTTGCAGGTGAATTTCTCTCCATGGACGGATCTAAGCAGAGACAAAGTGAAATATCCGCCGACCTACACGAGAGAACAAGCGGAAGAACTCGTGAAGAAGCTAGTTGGGCGTGTAGCACCAAACGTAGATATGCAGAAGCTGAAAGGGCAAGATTCAACATATTATGATTATGGCACAAGCCTGTTCGGACCTGCACGGTATTCTTTTTCATATAACATCCCTGTAAATGGGCTGCCTTCGGAAGAAGCGATCTACGTGTCCATCGATGGGGAAGGCAACATCTTTGGTTATACTCGGTCCAAATCGGAACTGAGCTATCCATCGGCGACTCCATCCATTACGGCAGAGAAAGCGAAATCGTTGTATGCAGAGAATTTGAAAATGGAGCTCGTCTATATGCCTGTGGGTGAGCCTTATGGACCATCGAAGGAAATGATGCTCGCCTATCAACCGACGAATATCCAATATGGTATTCTGGATGCGAAGAGTGGCAAATTCGTCGATGTGACAACCGGCAAAGAAGCGAATATGAAGCCAAATACATATCAAAGTATTACACCAACAGCCAAGCTGTTTGCAGCGTATCAAGGTAGCGAGTTGACTGATGAGCAGGCAAAAGAGATTGCGTTGAACGTGATGAAGCCGCCTGCCGCTAATACGCGTACGAATCAGCATATCCAGAATGATTGGTATGACCCGAAGGTGAAAATGTGGTACTTGTCGTGGGATAACCCTGCGGGGTCGGGGCCAAATGGGGGGTACGATAATCAATTTGTCGCACGCATCCATGCAGCGACGGGTCAAATTCTATCGATTGGAAATCCATATCGGCCGTACCGTAATGAGAACATGACCGAGAAGAAGAATCCGGAGATCAGCCTATCGGACGCAGAGAAAAAAGCCAACTACTGGATCAATCTTCTCTATCCAGAAGCAGCGACAAATTTGAAACTGAGCACCCCATCCAAAGAGCAGAATGTGCAGGATAATGGCGGGTTTCACTTCGAGTACCAGCAATTTGTGGGTGGTATTCCAGTGAGCTTTAATAGCGTCCGAATGGAGCTAGGCAGCCGTGGGGAGCTTGTGAACTATGAGACGTCGATCCAACCGTTGAACCTAGAAAGCGTGAAAGGTCTTAAGCCATCCATGACTGCTGAAGAAGCGCGTTCTACGTATTTAGATCATCTGGGGATGGAACTTCGTTATTCACGTGTTGGACCTTATGACAGCAATGCAAACCCAAATATCAAATCAGAGCAAAGACTTGTCTATAGCCCCAAATTCAACCCAGAGAATGAGACTGTACTAAACGCTATAACAGGTAAATTCGAAGCAGGCTGGTATAACGCAAGGAACAACCAGGATGCGTTGAATGCTAAAGATATCCAAGGCACGACTTCGGAGGCTGCTTTCAAAAAATTGCTTCAGGCTGGCGTGTTGAAATCGGATGTCGATGGGTTGGTGAAACCGAATGATAAGATCAAGTTCGGCGATTGGATACAATGGATCAGCAATTCGGTGCAGCCTTATGCGTCTAACCGTGATGATAAGCCGCTTTTCAAGGATATAACATCCGACAGCACTTATTATTCTGCTGTATCCTTCTTCATCTCCAAGGGTTGGTTGAAGGGAAATCCATCCGAATTTCTGAGACCTGAGACCGAATTAACCCGTGAACAACTTGCCGAATCGGTCTCTCGTATACTACAATACGAGCAACTAGCGAAATTCTTATCCAAAGATTTGGAAGTGACGCAGTTGCAGGATGCCGCTGAGGTGCAGAACAAAGGTGTCGTTGCCCTTATGCTGAAATTAGGCATTATGAGCACGGACGGAGGCAAGTTCTATCCGAAATCTACGGTCACACGTGCAGAAGCAGCGGAGACCATTATGAAGCTGGTTGAAATTCAGGGACGAATTGATTCTGAAATTCAACGATAGTTCACAAGGGGGTTGAGTTGTGCCTCGATTCGCAAAGCATATTTTCAAAATTTTGTTCGCAAGTACGCTGAGTTTTGCGCTGATTGAAGTAATCAATAATCCTGTCACGGCGGCGGTGGATACGCCCACGGTGAATTCCATGGAAGGACTTACGAAGGAAATCTATCAGTCGATGCTGAACCGCGATACGGTCATGACTTACTCTATTAATGGCAGTGTATCCAAGTCCAAGATCGAGAAGGCATTGCAGGACGCAATTGCAATGGATCCTTACGTTCAGTTTATGGTCCGTCAATATTCCTATCAATACAAAAGCTCGCTGCTATCCTCGAGCATTACGATTTATATGGAGTACCGTGAGGACGCGGATCAGACGGCGTATGTGACAAGTACGGTGAAGCGCGTACTACCTACAATCATTAACAAGAATATGAACGCGCATGAGAAAGTAAAAGCCATTCATGACTGGGTCGTCTTGAATTTGGCTTATGACACATCCCTGAAGAATGATACTGCGTATTTGGGATTGAAAGAAGGCAAGACGGTCTGTCAAGGTTATGCCTTATTGACATACCGCATGTTGAAGGAAGCGGGAATTACGAATCGGATTGCCGAAGGAAAGGCCGGGGGGCAGCTGCATGCATGGAATGTCGTGAACCTCGATGGTAAGTGGTATCACCTGGATACGACTTGGGATGACCCTGTTCCGGACCAGAAGGGCAAAGTTAGCTATAATTATTATTTGCGTACAGATAAGCAGCTCAGAGCGGATCATCAGTGGACGAAGGTATATCCTGCAGCAGCTGAGTCTTATGACATGACGCTAGAACGGCTGAAGAAGGATGATCAGAGCCGCACTGCATTCTATACCAAGCTGGAGACTGACCTGAATTATATTTACTTGAATCCGGAGAACATTGTCTCTTCCGTGTCGGCACTATCTGCGAAGATTGAGAAGGCTGTGCGTGCAGGGAATTCATCGGTAAAAATACGCTACACACGCAAGGCAACACTGTCTGATGACCTCAGTAAAGCGCTGCAAGATATAAGCGGATTCGAAGGGTCCATTCGATACAGCTACCGTGATTTTGAGAATACGGGTGATATTTTGCTCGAAATAACTCTGAAATAAAAGGAATAGATTCCGTGATTAATCGTTCAGTCAGAAATTTAGTATTCGGTCAGACGTTGTCCAATCTCGCTGATGTAATGGCGACCATTACGATCGTTACGCTCATGTATCATATTAGTAATTCGGTAACGTATACTGCACTTGTTCCACTAGTAAGAATGATCAGTCAGAGTATTAGCGGGCTCATCTCGCCGCTCTTACTAGATCGTTATCCATTAACGTTTTTATTAAAAAGCTCTCAATTTTTGCAGTTCATTTTGTTCTGTATCATTGGCTGGTATGCGTGGCAGTCGCTTAGTCCGGAGACGCTCTGGGTAATGCTCCTCCTCATTATGGTGTGGGCATTCCTTGACGGTTGGACCTCGCCAGCTACCAGTGCCCTCATTCCGAGGTTGCTCGACAATTCCGAGCATGTCATGAAGGCGAATGGCGTGTTCGGGACAGCCAATCAAATCGTTCAGCTCGCAGGCTGGGCCGGTGGTGCCATCGTGTTCAATTGGCTCGGCGGAACGTACACCCTCCTTAGCATCGCGGTGATGTATTTCCTCGCGTTCTTGATGACCTCGATGGTGCATGAACCGAAGCGGAAGAGCGAGAAGAAGTCAGCATCGGATGTTGAATCAAAGGAGGCGCCTAAAGCAGGCGCTTGGCAGCGTCTTCGCGAAGGCTGGTTGATTATCTGGTCACGTCCTGCACTTCGGTCGCTAGCCATCATGGATTTCTTAGAAGGATTAGCTGGTTCGGTCTGGGCAGGTGCATTCTTGTTAGCTTACGTGAAGACTGTGCTTCACCGCGATGAGACGTGGTGGGGGTATATCAATGTCTCCTACTTTATCGGTGCGATTATTGGCGGTCTGTGTATTGTTGCGATCAGTTCATGGTTGAACCGCAACCGCTTTGGTGCCATGATGATCGGAATGATCGGCTACGGTGTGTTGACCCTGATTTTTGGATATATGACGAGCGCTTGGATTGCTCTAGCACTCGCATTATTTATGGGTCCTCTTGTTGAAATGCGTACGGTAGCGGTTACGACGATCAGACAGCTTAGCGTGGAAGAAGAGCTGCTGCCGAAGGTGCTCGCAGCGATGTCTACGCTCAACACGTTTATTTTCGGCATATCGGTGGTAGTGCTTGGGGTTCTCTCGGATCTGTTCGGCATTGCAGCCATCTACGTCATTTGTGGGTTATTAAGTTTAGTGGCAACGGGTATTGGTTACTTGTATCGTCAATCGTTCAAGGAGCTGCAGCCTCAGCAAGCCGCTCCAATGAATCGGTCCTTATAGGGCCGATTTTTTTGTGCCATTGTGGCTTAATTCATAGCGAATTGGAAACGATAGGGGTAGATTAATTAGGCTAAACGGTACATCTTAGAGAGGAGCAAGACGTAGAACAAATGAATAGCATCGAACAGAAAAAGCTCCGCTGGTATAACGTTGCCTTAATCGCCTTCGTGTCAGTATGGGGATTCGGGAATGTTGTTAACAACTATGCAAACCAGGGACTAACGGTTATTACATCATGGATTCTGATTATCGCGTTATATTTCGTTCCTTATGCGCTGATGGTCGGTCAAATGGGCTCTACCTTCAAGGAAGGGAAAGGCGGTGTCAGCAGCTGGATCAAAGAAACGATGGGTCCAACCGTTGCTTTTTTCGCCGCATGGACGTATTGGGTGGTTCATGTGCCTTATTTGGCCCAGAAGCCGCAAGGGATTCTGATCGCACTGGGCTGGGCATTTACAGGGACGGGCGGATTGACATCGAAATATTCTCCCATTCTCATTCAGACGGCGTGTCTTGTCGTCTTCCTGATATTCTTATGGATTGCATCTTATGGGCTTGCTTCCTTGAAGCGGATCGGCACGATCGCAGGCCTTGCAGTCTTCATTATGTCACTGCTGTACATACTGCTTGCCATTACAGCTCCAGCTTTGACGGGGGCGAAGATTGCGACGGCGAATATTACGTTCAAGACCTTTATTCCTGACTTTAACTTCGCCTATTTCACGACGATCTCCATGCTCGTCTTCGCGGTTGGCGGAGCGGAGAAAATATCCCCTTACGTCAATCAGACGCGTAATCCGGCACGAGAATTCCCGCGCGGGATGATTGCACTTGCAATTATGGTTGCGATCTGCGCCTTGCTTGGCTCCTTCGCGATGGGACTGATGTTCGACTCGAATAACATTCCAGCCGATCTGAAGATGAACGGGCAGTATTATGCCTTCCAGATCCTTGGGGGATATTACGGACTCGGCAATGGTCTCATGATTCTGTATGCGATCGCGAATACGCTCGCGCAGATTTCGGCCCTTGCATTCTCTATCGATGCACCGCTCAAAGTATTGTTAAGTGATGCGGACCGCAGGTACATCCCGGAAGGCTTAATGAAGACCAATTCCCGCGGCACACCGGTGAATGGCTATATAATGACAGGGATCTTGGTCGGGATTCTGATTATCATTCCGGCGCTCGGGATCGGCAACATGAATTCTCTCTACAATTGGCTGCTTGACCTCAATTCTATCGTCATGCCGCTTCGTTACTTATTCGTCTTCCTTGCTTTCATGGCGCTCATGAAGGCGGCGGATAAGTTCAAGTCGGAATACCAATTTGTCAAAAATAAAACATGGGGTTTCATCATCGGTCTATGGTGCTTCATCTTCACCGCATTCGCCTGTATTATGGGGATGTTCCCAAAGGTTGAAGCCTATACCAGCGAATGGTACTTCCAATTCATTATGAACATTGTAACGGCTTGTCTCTTGATTGCGTTAGGGTTGGTCCTTCCGCAGATTGCGAAGATGCGCCGGCGGTAAGAATGAAGAGGAGAAAGACGCTTCCACGTAAGGGGCGTCTTTTTTTCAGGCATGAATATATAAGTTGCCAATCACGCTTTGACCTGCAATGATGATCTGTGAAGGAGCGTGATCTTATGAATAGCAAGGAGCGGTTCTCGAACCGGGTCGATACGTATGTGTTGTACCGTCCGAGTTATCCGCAAGCAGTCATGGATTATTTGTACGGTGTCATTGGATTGAAACAGGATTGTGTTGTAGCGGACGTCGGTGCAGGGACAGGGATTTTCTCCAAGCTGCTCTTGGATCGCGGGAGTCAAGTGATTGCAGTCGAGCCGAATAAGGAGATGCGTGAAGCAGCCGAGAAGGACCTTGGCGGAGAGTCGAATTACCGTGCCGTGCCAGGGTCGGCAGAAGAGACAGGACTACTGGACCATTCTGTCGATTTTATTGTCTGTGCGCAGTCGTTCCATTGGTTCGATCGGGCGGCAGCGCGGGTAGAGTTCCAGCGTATTCTGAAGCCGAATGGAAAAATCGTTCTGATCTGGAACAATCGTCTGACGCAGGGTACGCCATTTCGGGAAGAATATGATCAGTTTCTACATACGTTCGGTACGGACTATAAGACGGTGACGCAGAAAAATATTACGCCTGATGCATTGATGCAATTTTTCGAAACAGGGGATATGCAGATCGGAAGATTCCCGAATCATCAATTATTCGATTTAGAAGGGCTAGCGGGACGAGTTTTGTCTTCCTCTTACATTCCCGTACCAGGGGATCCGAGCTACGATGCGATGATGGATGCATTGCGTGAATTATTTGTACGTAACGAACAGGGTGGTCAAGTGTCCTTCGATTATGAGACAGAAGTGTTCTGGGGATCCTAATCAGCCCAGAAGAGCAGGGTACCTCGTACCCTGCTCTTATTTGTTAGTCCTGTAGAAAATGCAGAGCCAAACCTGCATGATGGGCCGAGATTTCATCAAGCTCTTGAGCCAACCGATTGCGATCGAAGGACTTACGGAAGATGTCGCGGTCTGGCAGGAAGGTCATGCTCGTGCCTGTATCGCGCGTGAGTCCAACGGTGTGCACATTCGATTGCGGGATGCCGTGCTTATAGTCTTGACGGTAGATTTTGCCCTCCCGACGAACCTCAACCGATAGTTTCTCTGATAACGCATTGACGACGGGGATATTGATCCCTTTGTTACGGTTCGAGGCATGGATGGATGCACTGGCATTCTCATGGAGTTCCGTGAGCACGGCTTGCACGTGCGGTTTGGATGAGCCTGCGAATGCTACGACTGGAATCCCTCGGCCATTATCTACGACCGTCACACTGCCATCCTCGTGCAAAATAATGCTAACCTCTGAACAATAACCGGCTTGGTGTTCCAGCAAGGTGTTCTCAATGACGGATCTTAAGAGTAAATGCGGATCATAGACGTCCTGCGAGCTGCCCAGATACCCGCTTGCATCTTCTCGCACATGAGCAAGTTCCATGTAATCGCTCGTATCGAGCAGTTCGGCCGATGAAGCGAACAGAAGGAGCAGTGGGAGAGCACGTCGTTCAGGCAAAGTATATTTGCCGCCGCGTTCCTCCTGGACTAGGAGATCTGCGCCGAGCAAAGCTTTAATATGGTGATAGAGTTGACCGGTCGTACCCATATTCAAGCGTTCTACAATCTCAGCCCCTGTTAGGGGTTCCTGCATGACGGCGCGCAAAATATCTAAGCGCTGACGGTGTCCAAGTACGGATAGTACCTTGGCAACTTTGTCGCCATCCAGATCAAGCAGCTGGCTAATGCGGCGTTCTTGTGGTTCCCATCGATATTGGGAGAAGGCCCCCTGATATTGCCCGGAAAAATAGACACCGCCATGGTCGATTGATTCTTGCGGCACTTCCGTCTGGATAGGATGGGCAGCAACGCGGTTTAATGCGGGGTTAGCAGTAGGCGTAGGGTTTGACACGGTTAGTTGTCTCACAAGTGCATGAAGTTCGGTCATCTGTACCTTTAGTGCATCTAATTCTGCTTCAACATTCCGTTTCAACAGGATCACCTCGTTATTTTATTTAAATACGTAATTACGTAATTGCATAATATCATAACAACGACAAATTGTAAATATCGACCAAAATGGTCGTGCCGTGTTATCTACTGATTGAATCAAATTCGTGGTAAAATCAGGTAAAGTACAGCGTTATGAATGGAGAAAGGAGTAAGGCTATGCATATTCGTGTTGATCAACAAGGAAATTCTAAGGTGGCTATTGTAGAGAATGATGGGCTGCTAATCCAGGATGTACAAGATGCTTTGGATTTGATGGCCACGGTGAGGTATCAAGAGGAGTGCGATAAGATCATCCTTCACAAATCCAATATTACGGAAAGCTTCTTCGATTTAAGTACGAAGCTGGCAGGTGAGATTCTACAGAAATATATGAATTACCAGCTCAAAATCGCGGTTGTAGGGGATTATAGCGGATATACCAGTAAAAGCCTGAGAGATTTCATCTACGAGTGCAATCAAGGCAGTCATGTGTTTTTCTTGGCGGAAGAGCAGTCGGCGCTGGAGGCACTTCATCGTTCCTAAGGCTGGAAGCGCAAATCGTATAATGATTCTAACATGAGGCGGAGGTAGAGGAATGAAACCGAATATTTTATTGATTACCGTGGACCAGATGCGAGCAGATTGTCTAAGTGCGGCCGGGCATCCGGTTGTACGCACACCGAATCTGGATGGACTCGCAGAAAGCGGCGTAATGTTTCGCAATGCGTATACGGCAACACCAAGCTGTGTACCGGCGAGGGCGGCGATTATGACGGGGATGAGCCAGCAGTCGCATGGTAGGGTCGGCTACGAAGATCGGGTGCCTTGGCAATATGAGCATATGCTAGCGGGTGAACTGGCGAATGCGGGCTATCATACCCAATGTGTTGGCAAAATGCATGTGTATCCAACGCGCAATCTCTGTGGATTCCATAATGTCGTGCTGCACGATGGCTATATGCACTATAATCGTGATCGCAAGGTTCAATCCGCGGCAGGACATTTCGATGAATGCGATGATTACTTGCAATGGCTGCGTGATCAAGCTGGTTCGCATCATGACATCATGGATATGGCGCTCGATTGTAATGCCTCGACGGTTACTTTACCTTGGCATTTGCCAGAACGGCTGCACCCGACGAATTGGGCAGTGTCCCAATCGATAGATTTCCTGCGCCGCCGCGATCCGTCCAAGCCGTTCTTCCTCTGGACCTCTTTCGTCCGTCCGCATCCGCCTTTCGATCCGCCGCAGGCGTATTTGGATATGTATATCCATCAGACATTGCCAGACCCACCTGTCGGTGATTGGGTCAACGAGTTCGCAGCAGAAGCAGGCAGTGCAAGTCCAGTCACGGGATTGAAGAAGCTGCGTGCGGATGAATTGCAACGAGCAAGAGCCGGGTATTATGCCTTAATTACACATTTGGATTATCAAATTGGGCGCTTGATCAATGCTCTGAGTGAATATGGAGAACTGAATAATACGGTGATCGTGTTCACTTCGGATCATGGTGAAATGATGGGGGATCATCACTATTATCGGAAAGCGCTTGCTTATGAAGGCAGTGCCAAAGTGCCGTTCATTATTAGCGACCGGACCGGTAAGCTTGGATTCAAAGCAGGCAGCGTTGTCTCCGAAGTGATCGAGATGCGGGATATTATGCCGACGCTCCTCGATGCAGCAGGTGCAGCGATTCCGGATTGCGTCGATGGACAAAGCGTCGTACCTCTCTGTAATGATTCAGAGGAGCGCTCATGGCGAACCTACCTACATGGTGAGCATGCGTATGGCGCCCTGTCGCATCACTATATTACAGATGGGCATTGGAAATACATCTGGTATTCGCAGACAGGTAAGGAGCAGCTGTTCCATCTGGATGAAGATCCACAGGAGCTGCGAAACTTAGTGGCCGATGCTGCATACGAAGCGGAGCTTGCCTTAGGTAGATCACGTCTTATTCATGAGCTTCGCGACCGAGAAGAAGGGTATGTCGCGAATGGCGCGTTAATGGTCGGCCGAACGCCGAAGAGCTGTTTAACGCATTTGCGGGAGCAGCAAGCAGTTCACGCATAGTTATATAAGAACAGCCTCTTGAATCACGTTGAACGTGGATCGAGAGGCTGTTTATCATTTAAAGTGCGTGTTCAAAAAGTCGGCATTTCAGCACCTGAAAGTTTTCTATGAAAACTTACATCGTAAGCATATGCTAAGGTTGCGAGAACCTGAAGGGCATATGCTTCCGTAGCGAGTTTTTCTTCGAAAAACTTTTAGAGGAACGGAGTTTAGGCGAAACCTAAATGAGTACCGGACTTCAAAGGTGAACGCAAGATTCGATGTTGATTATGCTTCTCGAATGACTTCGTGATCAAATGATGACCTTTTGAACAACCTCTTAAAGGTTTATTTTGTTGGAGGATCCAACTTACATTCATGTAACGGAATGACTTTCGTCTTCTTAATGAATTTGTAGCCGAGCCAGACGATGATGAATAACGGCAGTCCAATGTAGGAGATGAGCACACCGTTCCAATCAATCGTATCGCCAAGAAAAGCTTGAAAATTCTGACCGAGAATAACGATCATACAGACGATGAACGCGAAGATCGGACCGAATGGGAACCATTTGGCGCGATACGGGAGCTCATCGAGGCTGCGGCCCTGCGCTGTGAACGCTCGGCGGAACCGATAATGGCTGATCGCAATACCGACCCAAGCTATAAACCCGGACATACCGGAGGCATTAAGCAGCCAGGTGTATACGACACCGTCACCGAAGAAGGATGCGAGGAAAGCGAGCATGCCTACGGCTGTTGTCATCAACAGTGCATTGATCGGTACACCATTGCGGTTCAGTTTGCCAAGGAATTTCGGTGCTTTGCCTTCTTTTGCGAGAACCCATAGGACACGGGTGGATGCATACATCCCTGAATTACCGGCGGATAATACCGACGTTAGAATAACGGCGTTCATCACAGCGGCTGCAAAAGCAAGTCCTGCATTCTCGAAAATAATCGTGAATGGACTAATCGCGATGTCTTCCAAACCGCCGCGCACCAAGTTTGGATTCGTATACGGAATCAACATCGCAATGACGAAGATCGCGAGAATATAGAAAATGAGAATACGCCAGAAAATTTGACGGATGGCACGAGGTACATTTTCACGAGGATTTTCGCTCTCCCCGGCAGCAACCCCGATTAGTTCTGTTCCTTGGAAAGAGAATCCGGCAGCCATGAAGACCCCGAGAATGGTCAAGAATCCGCCGTGGAACGGACCGCCATCCATAGTAAAGTTGCTGAAGCCAGGAGATTTGCCGCCCAAAATTCCGAAGATCATGAGCACACCGACAATGAGGAAGACGATGACAACAGCAATTTTGATCAAGGCGAACCAATACTCCGACTCACCGTAGCCTTTGACAGATAGTGCATTGAGTAAAAAGATAATGGCAAGGAACAGGAAACTCCAGATGAAGGAATTGGTGTCCGGGAACCAGTACTTAATAATAAGCGTCGCAGCAGAGAGCTCCGCGGCGATTGTAATCGCCCAGTTGTACCAGAAATTCCAGCCAAGCGCGAAGCCAAGCGACGGATCGACGAAACGGCTTGCGTAGGTACTGAATGAACCGGATTCCGGCATATAAGTGGCGAGCTCCCCGAGACTTGTCATCAGGAAATATACCATGATGCCAACAGCGGAATATGCGAGCAATGCACCACCAGGTCCAGCTGTAGCAATCGCACCGCCTGATGCGAGGAACAGGCCAGTACCAATGGAGCCGCCAAGCGCGATCATTGTGAGATGGCGTGCTTTGAGGGAGCGTTTGAGCTCCGGAGCGGCTTGGGATGTGGATTTAGACATAATAACACTCCTTCTTAGATGTCAGAACGATATAAGGCTTTATGCTGCTAGAATGCCAAAAAACCGCCGTAGCGATGTACGGCGGTTCAATTTCAACCCCTACGGCTCCTACGATGTACGAATAAGATAGCACAACACATGGGATGCATCCCATGTGACAGTTCTGCGCTTATTCAGCAGCAGCCCCAGCACGCAAAGGCAGAGTACCTTGACGAACTTCGGCGGTGGTTCCTTTCAGAATAGCATCATTGAGCATTTCTCTGGCTCTCCGCTTCTTACTCTTAACAACCGCGACCTCTACCTCATCCTTCGTAAGATGAGGGTTTTCTATTCAATTGCAAATTTGAGTCTTAGTATAGCTGAGAACCAACGTAGGATCAATGTTAGTTGCTTCCAATTCGTTGATTAGGGAGCCAGAACGAGGGGGACAGGGCTACGGTGTTCAATCGGGATCGATCGAACAATTGCGGCTATTGGGTAGCATTTTTCAGTAAAAATCGATGGACTAGAATTTCGAAAGAACATGGGGAAATCTGTGGTAGAATGGGTGCAAGAACAGGGACCAGAAAAGAGGGAGAGCGGATCTCGTGAAGAATAAGACAGATCTTGAACTCATGCAGCTTGTGATAATCAAGCATCGCCCGGCTTTGGAAGAGTTATATGATCGATATGTGAAGCTCGTGTACTCTTTTGCCATGAAGTCAACGAAAGATGAACAACAAGCAAGAATCATTGTGCAGTCTGTGTTTACGCGCTTGTGGACGACCCGGACGGGATATGATCCAAGTAAGGGCGAATATATCAATTGGTTGATTACGGTGACACGGAATATTACGATTGACCATATCCGTAAACAGAGGAGAGATCAGACAGCGGTTACGATGGACCCGGAGATATGGGAGGTCATGCCCGACCGAACAGAGAACACGCCGGAGCATGTCGTGTCACAGAAGCTGATCCGGGAACAAGTGAAACGATCCTATCAGTATCTATCGAAGAGCCAAGTCGAACTCATTCAATGCTTATACTGGGAAGGTTATTCGCTTCGTGAAATCGCTCAGATGCGTAACGAACCCGTAGGTACGGTTAAAAGCCGACTTCACCAAACGTTGAAAATACTAAGAAATCACTTGGTGCATGAAAAGGAGGAGACGTAAATGGAGAACCCAAACTGCCACGGAACAGATCAACTCATTGAATATATGTTCGGTGAAATAAATGAAGAAGATCGGATACGCATTGAACATCATATCGAATCTTGCCAGACTTGTCGGAAAGAATTGGAAGAGATGCGAGATGTGTGGTATGCAATCCCTTATGAGATGGAAGAAATAGAGGCACCAGCGGATTTGAAATCCGAGGTCATGGATTCTATTTTTAAGGCAGAGCAGCCTGTGATGAAGAAAAAATGGTCCATGAATACCGGATGGATCGCAGCAGCAGTTCTTATGCTTCTACTGGCTGGGGTTTCCTGGAATAATAACCACCTAAGGAATCAGCTTGGAGCGATGGAGACCAATCCGAGCCTCCCGACGCAAGTGCTGCAAATCTTTGCATTGAACGCCGCGGACTCGGGTAGAGATGCAGCTAGAGGCAGTGCGTGGCTGATGCAGCAAGGCGATGCGAAGAAGCTCGTATTTAGCGTGCAAGGGTTATCGCAGGCGGAGGGGCAGGAAGCCTATCAAGTGTGGCTCATCCACAATGGAACGCGCAGGAGTGCAGGGGTGTTTCTTGTCGACGAGCAGGGAAATGGCGTGCTTACGTATGATATGAAAGAGCAACAAGTTCCTTTTGAAGCCATTGGTATTACGCTAGAGCCCGATGCAGTCGGGGAGAAGCCTCGCGGTAAGAAGGTGCTGGGTACGTAAAAATTTTTTTGTCATCTCATCAAACCGGACTGCTCATGTGTTCGTTCCCTTTAAATAAAGGCATTCACCGTCAAGTACGGTACATTTAAGGAGGATCAACCATGAACAAGATTAGTAAAATGCTTCTCACGACTGCGTTATTCGCAGCCATGCTCGGAACGGTGCCTGTTGCAGCGCAGGCGCCAGTGTCGCCAGCCAGTGTGTCCGCGACATTCAACGGCAAGGCGATTACCTTCAGTGAGCAGCCGTTGCTCAGTCATGGGAGACTGCTCGTTCCCTATAGACCAATAGCAGAAGCCATCGGTGCTGTCGTTGGTTATGAAGCCGCGACCAAAACGGTTAAGGTCACCAAAGGAACTAACACCTACTTGCTTCCACTAGAATCGAAGACGGCAACCTTGAATGGTGTTCCTGTAGCCCTAGATGAACCGGCAAGGGTCGTAAAAGGCGTTACGATGGTTCCGATCCGATTCGTATCGGAGAATTTAGGGGTGGATGTGAAGTACGATGCCGCCAAGCAAACGGTTTCTTTACAATCAACGAATAAGCCTTCATTAAGAATTCTGGGCCCTACGAAAGATGCAATTTTGTATACGGATAAGGTAAAAGTCGGAGTTGCTGTGTTTAACCATGCGCTCACAGATTTCCGCACGCATATGGAGCCACATGAAGGCCAGGGGCATGTCCATATTTGGCTGGATACCGACGCAAGCGATCCCAAAGTGGCCTATAAAATGATTAACGGTGAACCCGCCGTCTTCGAGCATGTTAAACCGGGCAAGCACACCTTGACGGTCCAGCTGGTAGGGAATAATCACCAACCAATTAAGCCGGAAGTGAAGCAAGTGATCACTTTTACGACAAAGGCAGCGTCTGATCAGCCGAAAGGAGCGGATAAGGCGGAATCTGCCAAGAAATATACGGTCAGTATTTCTGAATTCGCCTTTAAACCCGATAAGTTGACAATAGAGGCCGGCTCCACGGTTACGTTCACCAATCTGGATGATGTGGATCATACAGTATCATCAAAGGACGGTTCCTTTAACAGTGAATCCCTTGGGAAGAATGATACATTTACAATGACCTTCACTGAAGCCGGGGAGTATGAGTTTTACTGTAAACCACATAATTTTATGACAGGGAAGATCATCGTAAAATAGGTTTATAACTTTTAAGTGTTCTAAATCCTCCTTCAAGTGAACGGTGCTGGTACAGCGCATGACGTTTACTTGACAGGGGGATTTTTTTTGAAATTCAGGATGAAATGTCCCTCATGATCAGCCTATAATGTACGAAGAGAATTGAGGTGTTATAGGGATGAGACATGCATGGCGTGGTGTAGAGGGATCGGAAAGGGCGATTCCGAAGAAAACATTAAAAGATAGTGTGCAAGAAGTATCGCTTCGGCGGGTGTGGAAGTTGTTCCGGGAATATCGTGCGCTGCTCGGCTTTATTATTCTACTTGCCCTGGCGGGTGCCGTGATTGGACTCGGCCCCCCTCTTGTCATGAAAGTGATTATTGACGATGCGATTCCAGCTGGGGATCGTAAACAATTGATCGTGATGGCTGCGCTGTTGATCGGCTTGCCAGTCTTTAGCGGCGTCATTGGGGTGTGGCAGAATTATATGAATTTTAAAGTCGCGCAGGGGATTATGCGGGATCTGAGACAAGGGTTGTTCAGCAATTTACAGCGGCAGTCGATCGGATTTTTCACGAATTCGCGATCTGGGGAAGTTATTCAGCGGGTGACCGAAGATGTGCAGGCGGTACAAGGCGTGGTAACAAATCTGGTCGTCAATACGATAACGCAGAGTGTGGTTGTCGTGACAACAACGGTTATCCTGTTCGTGCTGGATTGGCGCTTGGCGCTGTTGTCGATGATTATCCTGCCGATTTCGATGATTCCAGTGCGCAAGGTATCTCGCCTTCGTAAAAAAATGCGGCAGGAAACGCAGAAGGTGCGTGCACAGATGGCCTCCCAGCTGGGCGAGGTGTTCGGGATTTCGGGCGCGTTGTTGACCCGGATTTACGGGCGTGAACAAAGTCAGGCCGCACAGTTCCAAGCGACGAATAAGCAAGTGATGGACATGGAGCTGAAGGTGAATCTGATGGGACGCTGGTTCATGATGTTCGTCGGCGTGTTGGGGCCGATCGGCACCGCCATTATTTATTTGTATGGCGGATTTGCGGTGATTCAAGGAACGATGACGGTAGGGGCGATTGTCGCTTTTGCCGCCTATTTGGGACGGTTATATCAGCCGTTCGGAACTTTGCTAAATTTGCATGTAGAAGTTGTGACGGCGCTGGGCGTGTTCGGTCGAATCTTCGAATACATGGATATGTTGCCGGAGATGGAAGATGGACCGCATGCGAAGGCTTTGGACGCGCCGGCAGGTCGGGTCACATTCCAGAATGTGAAGTTCGGTTATGCTGGCGGGAAGCAGGGACGCGATGGCGACCATGGAGATGATCGGCTCGAAGCGGGCTCTAAGGTGCAGGAGGATGAACTCGTGCTGAAGGGTATCACGTTCGAGGCGAAACCAAATGAGGTGGTCGCGATCGTTGGTCCGAGCGGTGCTGGGAAATCGACGTTAATTAGTCTCATCGCACGGCTCTACGATCCAACCGAGGGCTGCATCGAGGTGGATGATATGGACCTGCGGGACGTGAAGCTCGCAGAATTGCGCCGCCATATTGGCTATGTAACGCAGGAATCGTTCTTGTTCCATGCGACATTACGGGAGAACCTGAGGTTCGCACGCGAAGATGCGACGCAGGAGGAGATTGAAGAGGCTTGCCGCAAAGCCTATATTCATGAATTCATTCAATCGCTGCCGGATGGGTATGACACGATGGTCGGAGAACGCGGACATCGCTTGTCAGGGGGCGAAAGGCAACGGATATCGATCGCGCGTGCGATTCTGAAAAATCCGACAATCCTGCTGCTCGACGAAGCGACCTCGCATCTGGATTCGGAGTCCGAACGGTATGTGCAGGAAGCGCTGCAGGAGCTGATGAAGGGCCGTACGACACTTGTTATCGCGCATCGCCTATCGACGATTCTGGCTGCTGATCAGATACTAGTCGTGCAGGACGGCCGCGTAGTGGAGCGTGGGCGGCATCAGGACTTGCTTACGCAGCATGGTGTGTATGCGATGTTGTATGAGACGCAGTTTGCGAAGGTGTAGCGGGTATACAAAAATTAGGACCCCACGAACATGATGATACAACCTATGACGATAGCGAAAATGCCGCTGAATCGGGTTAAGGCGAGGTAAGAATCACTGGGTTCAGAATCGCCGTTGACCTTCCAGCCTTCTTTGATATACCACGCAAAGGATGGTTTGATTATATTCAGCAGACCGATGGCAATGATGATTAAACCGAAGAAAAAGAACATGAGATCATCTCCTTTGTATATTGTACGTCAGTTGGAGGTAAGCGGTTTCGGTTGAGGGGGTTAATGTGGGATTTGGGTATCTGAATGCCAGTCTAGTCCGCGGCTAACGAATCGTAAAGTGCTTATTCGTGAGAAAATGGGCTTTTTTTCGATCTAACGAACTCCAGAAGCGTTGTTGTGCCTATTTTGGTTGTTTTGAAGCACTTTTACGAGGAATAGCGCCGCTGGAGTTCGTTAGAATTCGAAAATGCGGAATTTTGAGCAAATAAGAGTTACTGGGTTCGTAAGCGGAAAGTGAGATCGCGTTGATGTGGCTTATCACACTCAATTACCATTGTGGGACGTCACATGAGTGAAGTCACTCGCGTTAACGAATCGTATAATGCTTATTCGTGAGAAAACGGGCCTTTTTTCGAGCTAACGAACTCCAGAAGCGTTATTGTGCCTATTTGGGTTGTTTTGAAGCACTTTTACGAGGAATAGCGCCGTTGGAGTTCGTTAGAATTCTAAAATGCAGTTTTTTGAGCAAATAAGAGTTATTGGGTTCGTAAACCGTATGTACGATAACGTCGATTGCCGCTGACCACGAACAAAAGTTGGAGCTCGACTAGCTTATGAAGGATTCGTCTCGCATGTGGGTCTGTCACGCGCAGATGGATTGCCAGTTCTGAAGGTGTAAATGGACGAATAAGTCGTCTCGCATAGCGTAGGGTCTCGGCTTCGAGCCAGGACAAATGTGCAGGTACATCCGTTGAAATGAACTTACCGATAAAAGAAAGGACGAGCTGCTGACAACGCTTAGGTTCGTCAGTTATCGATAGATAGGCAATGGGCAGGAATAGCCAGTCGTCCAGTGCTAACAGACAATGGCGCCAGCACAAGTCCTTAAACCGTCGTACATCGAGATCCCTTGCGTGAGGACCATAGCCTTGAATCTCGATCCCACCTTTGACATCGCCGCCAGGCATATAGGCAAGATCCAGATACCTATAGCCGTTATGAAAATCGCGGACTTCCCATTCCGGTTGCAGATGATCGAAGTTTTTCACGGCAGGGAACCAGACGCTTCGCAAAAATTCAATGGTACCGTGACCAAGTCCTTTCTCGAGTATTTCACGTCTTCTTTGATTTTGCTCTTGCGTGATGCTAGTATGCATCCACTCTTCGAATGCTTGGTCAAATCTTGACATGACTCAACACATCCTTTCGTGTTTATGGTCGCAGGACAGGACGCAAAAAAGCCGCTCTGACACATACTCACCCACTAAGGTGAAGTAAGGTACAAAGCGGCGTGTGCTTCACGACCTGCAATATACGGATAGTATAACTTGAAAATATCAAAAGGAAAAGGGAGTTCCCAGGAAAAGGGGGATTCCCTTTTTTGAATAAGGCAGGCAGGTTGATTGAGCGAAATGTGTGCGAATGGGGGTCTTAGTTGGCGTACTAGGCGATTTACGCTTCGTCGCCGCGACGCGCCATCTGCTGCCAGACTGTGCCTGCTGCGGCCTCGCCGGATTCGATGCGTTCGACCGCCATTTTGGCCTGCAGGCTGACCTCGAACTCGGGGTCAGCCGTCGCGATTCTAAGCGCGTCGAGCGCGGATTCGTCGCCGGCTTCATATAAGAAGCGGGCGGCGCGCCAGCGAACGAGCTTGTTCGAGTCGCTCAGCGCTTCAAGCATCGGTCCGATTGCGGCGGGATCGCCTAGATCGGACAGGGTGTCGCCTGCCGTCCGCCGCACGGCTGCGGACGAATCACGCAATGCCGCGAAAAGGAGCGGCATCGCTTCAGGCGCACGCAGCTCGCCGAGGTATACCACGGCGAGGCGGCGGATCGAGCTTTGCGCATCGCGCAAAGCTTCCGCCAGCAGCGGCAGCCGCGCCAGGCTCGGCTGCATGCGGTCTAGCGCGGCGTACCGCACGCGCCAGTCCGCGTCGCGCAGGAGCGCCTCGAGCTCGCTGTCCGTCAGCTCGCCGCGCTCCTCAATCAAAGGCTCCTCGCTCGCACCGAGCGCGATCGCCTTCTCGACAAGGCCTTGCAACCGCTCAGGCGGATAAGCCGCCTCGAGCTCTTGCTCTACCTCACGTGCGATGTCGGCAAGCTCGCCATAGCGCACGCCAAATTCAACCAAGCGGCGCTCCTTAATCATCGTCGCGCTCGCCACCGCCGTGACCGCCTGCGTGAAGCGGTCACCTAGCCCGATCCGCTCCTCGCTGACGCCAGCTTTGACGCGGATCTGCATCGGAATGCTGCGGAAATATTGCACGAATACCTGTGCCTCACCGTAGCTTACCGCCGCATTTGGATCCCATGCGGCGAGCGGCGCGCTGTCAGCAGCGCCGAAAATATCGCGCACCTCGCCGAGAATAGCGGCCCAATCTCCGCGCGGGTGGCGGTCAAGCGCCACAAAGTCCGCAGTGTGGAACACACTTTTCACACCGTTAATGGCCAGCATGCGTTGAATAAAAGGTGGTGCAGAGCGTTCATTTTCATGCGTATACGTTTTACGAACGCCATGCGCAAGGCTCTCATCCAAATGAAGCTTCATGGAATTCGGACTTGGCGTGGGTTCAATTGATATTAATTTCATTGTTCTTCCTCCTATGGATTTACAACGTTCTTTGTTTATCGCACTAGAATTTATATATTTTCAGGCCCCCCGCAAAGTAACTGAATCAGCTTCGAAGCCAGGTCTGGACTTTGTGGGGTTATCTTATTATACCCCGCCCCGGTATCTTTACGTAAGTGAATTCTGAGGGAGAGCGGATTTTTTTGTTTTGCGTCCAAATTTTGCTATAGTAGAATTACGGGAAAGGAGCGCAGAAGGCATGGCAAAAGAACGATTCCACAATTTAGACTTCAAGAAGATGAACAATGACCTCAAGAGCTTAAGACAGTGGCAGAAAGAACGGCGCGCGAAGAAGAAAGATTATACCTTCGTCGTTCCGAATGTCGAACCGGACATTGAATATTTAAAGGGAAATCGCACCGAGCCAACGGTGACTTGGATCGGGCACTCCACTTTTTTCATACAATATGCTGGTTTAAATATCGTGACCGACCCTGTGTGGGCGAAGCGTATGGGTCTCCAACGCCGCCTCTCAGAACCGGGTGTGCCGCTTGCAGCGCTCCCGACAATGGACGTGATCTTAATATCGCATTCGCATTATGATCATCTGCATATCAGTTCCGTTCGGAAATTGTACAACGAGAAGACGATGCTCGTCGTGCCTGCCGGACTCAAGAGCAAAATGCTGCGCAAAGGCTTCCGCAACGTGACAGAGCTGCATTGGTGGGAAGCGTTGACCCTGGGCGAAGTGCAGATCACCTTCGTTCCGACGCAGCACTGGACAAGACGTACCTTAACCGATACGAACACGTCCCATTGGGGCGGATATATGATTGAACCGATTCCGTCTTCGACGGCGCCGTATCCAACGATTCATTTTGTGGGGGACACGGGGTATTTTCGCGGATTCAAAGAAATTGGCGAGCGGTTCAACATTGATGTCTCACTCATGCCGATTGGCGCGTATGAGCCTGAATGGTTCATGCAAACGCAGCATGTTACGCCGGAAGAAGCGCTGCGAGGGTTCGTCGAATCGCGTGCAAAAGTGTTGATTCCGATGCATTATGGAGCATTCCGATTAGCAGATGATACGCCTAAGGAAGCACTCGATCGGCTGGAAACGGAACGCAGACGCAAAAATATTGCGAAAGAGCGAATTATTGTGCCCGCACACGGCGAAACAGTACGTTTATCGGACCATTTTGTGCTATAATAGGGATTTGGTAAGGATTTTGGGTTTATTTTAAGGGAGGACGGATTAATTCATGATTACAGTAACAGGCGTTAGTTTGCGTTACGGCAAGCGCCCGCTATTTGAAGATGTCAATATAAAGTTCACACCGGGCAACTGCTACGGACTAATTGGAGCGAATGGAGCGGGCAAATCGACGTTCCTTAAGATTCTATCGGGCGAAATTGAAGCGAACACTGGTGACGTTAGCATGACGCCAGGCGAGCGTATGGCCGTATTGAAGCAGAACCATTTTGAATACGATGAATACGCGGTACTCGAGACCGTTATTATGGGTCATCAAAAGCTATATAGCATTATGAAGGAAAAAGATGCGCTGTACGCCAAAGCCGACTTTACAGAAGAAGACGGTCTGCGTGCGGGTGAGCTTGAGGGCGACTTCGCTGAGATGAACGGCTGGGAGGCCGAGTCAGATGCTTCGGCGCTCTTAATCGGTCTTGGTATTTCTCGTGATTTGCATGACAAGAAGATGGCGGAACTCTCCGGTAACGAGAAAGTCCGCGTTCTCTTAGCACAAGCTTTGTTCGGCCAACCGAACAACCTACTGCTCGATGAGCCTACCAACCATTTGGACATCGAATCGATCAGCTGGTTAGAGAACTTCTTGATGGATTATGAAGGTACTGTTATCGTAGTATCCCATGACCGTCACTTCTTGAATAAAGTATGTACACATATTGCGGATATTGACTTCGGTAAAATCCAAATGTATGTCGGTAACTATGACTTCTGGTATGAGTCTAGCCAATTGGCTCTGACACTTGTACGCGATGCGAACAAGAAGAAGGAAGAGAAAATTAAAGAGCTTCAAGCGTTTATTCAACGCTTTAGCGCGAATGCTTCCAAATCGAAGCAAGCGACTTCCCGTAAGAAGCAGCTCGATAAAATTACGCTTGATGACATTCGTCCATCGAACCGTAAATATCCGTTCATTAACTTCAAAGCAGATCGTGAAGGCGGCAAACAAATCCTTACGATTGAAGGCTTGACGAAGAGCGTGGATGGCGAGAAGTTGTTCGAGAACTTGAACCTGATCGTGAACAAAGGCGATAAAATCGCGCTTGTGGGACCAAATGGACTTGCGAAATCGACGTTGTTCCAAATCCTGATGGGTGAGAAGACAGCAGATAGCGGTGAATTCTCATGGGGGATTACGACGTCCCAGGCTTACTTCCCGAAAGATAACGCAGAATACTTCGACGGCGTTGACATCAACTTGGTTGACTGGCTTCGTCAATATTCTAAAGATCCAGACGAGACGTTCTTGCGCGGATTCTTGGGACGTATGCTATTCTCTGGTGAGGAAGCATTGAAGAAAGCTTCCGTATTGTCCGGGGGCGAGAAAGTACGCTGTATGTTATCCAAAATGATGCTTCATGGCGCGAACGTGCTGCTCTTAGATGAACCGACGAACCATTTGGATCTCGAATCCATCACAGCACTGAACAATGGTATGATCGACTACAAAGAGACCATGATCTTCGTATCCCATGACCATCAGTTCATTCAGACGGTTGCGAACCGCATTATTGAGATTGGGCCGAACGGTATCATCGATCGTCAAATGTCGTATGATGAATACCTGGAGAGCGACGAAATCAAACAATTGCGTGAGAAGATATATAACTAAGCTTATTGAAAAAGAGTGCAGGGCCAGCAATGGCTTGCGCTCTTTTTTTGTTTTGCCGCCTTCTACTCTTCCAGGATCGCCTGGGGCTATCGGTTGCTTCAACGGCCAAAATGCTCGCGCTGGCATTGACCTTAACCGGCGTTGCGATGCTGATAACGCAGCTCATTTTGATGATAGCGGATATTTACCCCTTTGCAGATGATCTGGATCGGGACTTTGATGACCGTGATTGGTTTCGTTATTTTGCTCGTCACGGAATCGCATTGGACCTATTGTGTAGCGTTCTTCATCCTCGGTATCGGCAGTGGACTGCAATTGCTAGGGTATATATATGACGGGGGCGTCGCTAGCCGTCTCACAAGAGCAGCAAGGGGCTGTGGCAGGACTGACGCAATCCGTTAATGGTGTCTCGGCGATCATCACTCCTCTCGCGAGCACACTTTTGTATCAGGTGAATCATCTGCTTCGATTTGCACTCTGTATCATCTTGTTATGCGGTTCGATTTGGATCGCATTGACGCCGGACTCGGTTCACAAATCAGAAACCGTCAGTCCTAGTGCTTAAGTCTCCTATTGATTCGACAGGATTAGTCTGATTCACCTAACTTTCGACTTTTGTGGCTATTATGCTTGACCGTCTGATTTTGAGGCAGGTAGAATGTGTTCGGTAGGCCTACTCCCATGCGGGATAAGGTGGAAGAACATGACAATGGAGGTCAAGGTATGAAAACGCTTTACAAAGTTTTTTCGGCTATCGTTTTAGGAGGATTGCTCTTGGCAGGTAATGCATCTGCGGCGAGTAGTGTTTCTTTTAACGACATACAGAATCACTGGGCGAAGACGACGATTGAATGGGGCGTTGAGAAAGGAATCGTGAAGGGCTACGCGAATGGGATGTTCATGCCGAATCAGAACGTGACGGAGGCGGAATTCATTCGGATGCTCGTTGTGGGGATTACGGGCAAGGACTTGGAAGATAATTTCATTACTGACAACTGGTCAGACAAATATTATGATTTTCTTCATTTTAAGAACTATCCGGTGGATGGATATGATAATCCGAAAAACCGGAATAGCTACGTCAATCGAGCGCATGTGGCAGAGCTCGTCTCGAGCAGCGATGGCGTGAATTTCTCAGGTGATCAAGCCATTCAATATGTACTGGGTAAAAAATATGCGAACGGCCGCATCAAAGGCGAGAATACCATCCAGGGCTTCATGGGTGGAGCGACGATTACACGCGCCGAAGTGCTGCAATTGATTCGCAATCTGGTGGATCACGGCATGCAGGAGATGTATGATCGACCGCTCGAAGTGACGTCAGAGGCTCGATTACCGAAGCTGCCGACGGCATGGGATACGTACCGAGATGAGATGTATCTAGCGATTCGGAAAAAAGTATTCCCGAATTACACCGGATACCGGATGTACGATGACGGTGTGAACAAGATCATTCTGACGAAAACATTGCAGCAGAACCAGACGGATACGTCGGTTGCCGTTCAATTCGAACAGCAGTTGAAGGGCTTCAGCGGGGTATCTTTATCCAACTGCACAGATATCGTGCAGCGCAACATGATGCTCGATATTCTGAATTTGTACGGCTTCAAGGTTGATAACACTTTCTTCAAGAAGATCGAAGAGGCCGAGAAGAACAAGAAAGAGGTCACCGTCACTGTTGGTGGTAAGACGCTCGTGATCGATCCACAGATTACAAGCCCAACCTCTTACGCGACGGTATATTATAAGTGGTGGAACTAATCAAAGGCTTACCCAGATTCGGATACGAATAAGGGTGAGCCTTTTTTTTGCGTGATGAAGCTTCTGTAGCGCGTGGCATGGAGGTTTTGCCGTGCCGCGTTGATTCGGTGCTCTTAACGCATCGCATTGAGTGATCAACGCACCTTCATCGCATTTAAGATGCCTTCTGCGCGTCTATATTGGATTCCATCCAACATAGCGATGTAAAAAGGGCAGTGCGCCTCATCTATACTGGATTCCTGCAGGATAGCATGCCCAATATCACCTTTACATTGCCCAAATCGACCGTAGTTAGTGCAAAAATCCACTGTAGCAGCTCAATCGCCGCATTTCGAGCCGAAGTTACTGCAAATATCCAACATAGCCGCGCGGTGAAGTAGTCGAGAGGCATTGCCAACCATATCACATGGATGATGAGAGATAGAAGGTTGGTGAAAGATGGAGCAGGTGAAAGGTACGAACTCCGGTCATCTTGTAAGCAATGTAACCCGAAGGTGACGTGAACGGAGCATCTGCGCCAATCTCGCCCGATTGATGACCTTACAAGCCGCCACCCCGTGCGCAGTCGAGTATTCTCCCAACTAAGCCGCCTCACCGAGCGCAGCCGTGTACGAAACCAACAATATCGCCACCCCGTCGCGCAGCCGGGAGTGAACCCTGCTTTGCCCTCCCCCGACCGTGAAACGGTCGGCAAGCTGAATGAATTTGGCAGGCCAAAAGGGGAGCAGGGTATGTCCGATAGAGAGCGACAGCGTTCGCCTTTGAAAACGGGAAGTTACCTACACAAAATCCAATCATACCTTCCCGTTTTCAACAGCGACGATAGCGGACATACCCAGCCCCCTCCCCAGCCTGCTAAATTCATCACGCCTCCCGCACAAAAAGAAAAAAGACCGTTTCCCGGTCTTTCCTCCTACGATCCGCCTGTACGACGTCTCTGATTATTTGGCTTTTTATTATTTTGCGATACGAGCTTTTTCCCGCCGCCAGCACCATTAAATTGATTCTTCTGCTGGGATTGCTGTTCCTTTTTTTGGGCAAGCTTTTGTTTGATGGCATCAGCCAAGTTTATTTTTTTCGGTTCATTGGTTTCGGACATTCCGTTCCACCTGCCTTCAATATATCGAAGCGTGTGCTTCGGTACGATAGGGTTTTGTTACCTTTTCATTGTATACGTTTTTGAGGTCCGCTTCAAGGAGACAATGATAAAGAATGTATTCAAATTGGAATATTGATGAATAGATTAGAAAGGTGATTGGAGGTGTTGTTCTGGACGCATACTCAGATATGAAAAAAGGCGAGCGTGGCGCATGGATTAGCATCATCTCATATTTGATCTTATCCACATTCAAGTTGATCAGCGGGGTGATCTTTGGTTCGAGCGCGCTGACAGCAGACGGTTTAAATAACTTAACGGATATCATTGCGTCGGTGGCGGTACTCGTTGGACTTCGAATTTCGCAGAAGCCGCCGGATCTAGACCATCCCTATGGGCATCTTAGGGCAGAGACCGTTGCAGCGCTGCTCGCTTCGTTCATTATGGCGACTGTCGGCATTCAGCTCTTTATCGAGACAATACGTAATTGGGTAGCAGGCGGAGGCTCGCAGGTGCCGAATATGAGTTCGGCGTGGATAGCGCTGATCTCTGCGGTGTTCATGTATTTTGTCTATCGGTATAATCGCAAGCTCGCCATTCAGATTAATAACCAAGCGTTAATGGCTGCGGCCAAAGACACCCGTTCCGATGTCTTCGTCAGTATTGGCGCGGCGATCGGAATTATAGGGGCACAGTTCGGGCTTCCATGGCTCGATCGGGTTGCTGCGCTGTTCGTGGCTGTATTGATCTGTAAAACCGCTTGGGATATTTTCACGGATGCTACATTGGTGTTGACGGATGGATTCGATGAGAAGCAGCTGTTAAATTTTCGTACGAGTGTTGCCCGAATTCCAGGTGTCGAGACGATCAAAGATATGAAAGCGCGGGTACATGGGAATAAAGTGCTCGTCGATGTTGTGGTTCAAGTGAATCCGGGATTGAATATAGCGGAAGGGCATCGAATTAGTGATGAAATCGAACGACGGATGATGAAGAAACACAATATTATGAATGTCCATGTTCATATGGAGCCTTACGAACACCACGGGGAGTAACGACGAGAAACCTTAATTCTTTTCAGATAAGCTGAAAAAGGTTAAGGTTTTGTTGTTTATGGGTATCTAACCAAATCGATAGAATCGGAAATGGGCCCTGAAGGGCAATGAAAAAAGGCCGTCCTGCAAGGTTTGTAAGACCTTGTTCGGATAGCCTTTTATTTATAAAAGATCAAGTACCGCTTGCGAGCAGTGAGAAGGATGGTCGAATGAGGATGCGGTCAACTGCTGTGTCAACTGAATACGGCGGCTTATGACGGCCTCGTAATCATTTACAAGGAGCGAGAACCACCTATCCAGTGTATCGGTCGATGTAAGTATTTCTGCATGTCCATTTTGGACGAAATATTCGCAGTTCTCTTCTTCCTGCCCAGGAATGGGATCATAGAAGAGCATAGGGATTCGTTTGACAAGTCCTTCCGTACACGTCATTCCACCGGGCTTCGAGATCAGCAGATCAGAGACATCCATAATTTTGTGCACCTCGTGCGTATAACCGAGAATGTGGATGTTCGGATGTTGATAATTCGGATCGGCTTGCATCTTCTGAATCATTTTCTGGTTGCTGCCCATACAGAAGATGAACTGGATCTTATCTTTCCACTGGGCCATATAGGTAAGCAGCCCTTCGTCAAATACGAGCCCCCATCCGCCGCCCATGACCATTACGGTTGGTACGGCTTGGAATCCGAACTCAGCACGAATTTCATCGCGATTATGCGGCTTCCAGAAGTTCGGATGTACCGGAATGCCGGTTACTTCGATCCGGCTCTGGTGAATGCCTCGTGCGAGCAGCAGCTCTCTAACTCTCGGTGTTGAGACGAGGAATTTATTCACTTCCGGATTGATCCATGTACCGTGGGCATCATAATCCGTAATGAGCGTAAATAATGGAATATCCAGCCCGAGGCGTTTGAGCCTTGAAATCACAATGTTCGGGAACGGATGTGTGCATACAATCATATCCGGCTTCAAATGACGAACCACACTCGCGGCTTGCGCGTAGAAAATTCGGTGCAGCGCGAGCTGGGTAATGCGGTTTAATGGTTTTTTATATTTATTACGGTATAGTTTACCGACTAATTCAGGCCTCGTACTCACAGTCTTCCTGTAGGCAGAGACGATTAAGGGACCTACCGTAGGATTTAGGAATTTACCGAGTTCTATAACCCGCGTATGCACTTGGGGGGACAGTTGCTTAAGGCCAACAGCTAAGGCATAAGCAGCTTGGGTATGACCCGTTCCGAATGCTTCGGATAAGAGAAGGACCCGTTTCTTTCGCATGTTTTCACCTACTTCTTATACTCCATTGTAACGAAGGATTGCTGTATTGGATAGACCATTCAATGTAAAATATCCATAAATATATAAATATGTAAGAGAAAGAATGAATGAAAAAAGAATTTGTTTTGCTTGCAATTGGTAAAAAGGCATGGTAAAGTAATGAATGACCAAATGACCAATTCGGAATTCTGGTCAGTCCGTTTTCGGCTCCATTATATTATACACGAAAGAAAGGAGTGTTTGTACGTTGATCATTGATCGAAGGAAACAAGTAGTTCTAGCAGCATCCAAATCATTTGCGCTGTTCGGGTACAAAGCGACGACAATGGATCAGATTGCGAAAATTGCGAACGTTGGAAAAGGGACGATCTATACTTTTTTCGCAAATAAAGAAGAATTGTTTGATGAGATCTTGCAGCAGGTCATTCAAGAGATGAAACATATCGTTGAAGGTGAAATTCAGGAAGATAAGCCGTTCTTCGATAATCTGTATCGTGTTCTAGATCGATTGCTGGATTATCGCAGTCATCATGAGTTGATCATTCAGTTGTCTCATGAAGTACGGGATTTCGGGACCCAGAAGGCGAACGAAGGCTTAAGCAAGATTGAATCGATGATTCTTCATTATATAGAACAAGAGATTCGCCGTGGCATTGCTAAGAACGAATTGAGAGCATGCGATCCAGGGGTCACCTCATTTGTCATGTTGAAGCTGTATGTGGCTTTGACAGCCGATTGGAGAAAAACGCATGAACCGCTCGAAAAGGAATCCATTAAAGAGTATTTTCGGTTGTATTTTATAGAAGGATTGTCGCCTAAAGCGTAGGTTGTAAGAGCGTCATGAATCGATGACGTTTTTATTTTCACCGAGATTGACTAAATGACAATAATGGTCATTTAGTACAATCTTAATATATTAAAGATAGAGGAGAGAAAGAAATATGAAAGGTTTGTCGGTGTTGTCTAAAGAGATTTCCACGATTGTGCGAAGTCCAAAAGTATTAATTCCTGTTATTGCGATTTTGTTCATTCCATTACTGTATAGCGGGATCTTCCTCGGAACGTTCTGGGATCCTTACGCGAAGTTGAACGAGCTCCCTGTTGCAGTCGTTAATGCAGATAAGGGTGCGAATTATGAAGGGAAATCACTTGATGTCGGTGCGGATGTTGTGAAGAAATTGAAAGAAAATCCGTCCTTTGAGTGGCATTTCGTCGATGAAGCGGAAGCGGAAGATGGACTTCGGAATAACCGCTATTATCTAACGGTAAAGCTTCCTGAAGATTTCTCAAAGAAAGCAACAACGCTCATGGAAGATCAACCGCAGCAAGCAGAAATTATTGTCGAGTCCAATGAAGGACATAACTACTTAGCGGCGCAACTCGGTGGTTCGGGGATGAAGACCCTCAAGTCTGAAGTATCGGCAGAGGTGACGAAATCTTATACAGAGACCGTATTCGATCAGCTGACGGAAGTTTCAGAAGGATTTACGACAGCTGGCGACGGTGCAACGAAGTTAACGAACGGCGTCAATGATGCGGAATCTGGCGCGAATCTACTCAAGAAAAATTTAGGCTTGCTCGTCTCGGGTACAAGTCAATTGAAGACAGGTGTAGATAAGCTCCATAGTGGAGCTCAAGCTGTAGATCAAGGTGCAAAAGGACTTCAAAAGGGTGCGTCGCAGCTATCAGGCGGTCTTGCACAATTGAACGGAGCACAACAACAGCTGCTGCAAGGGGCGAATAAGGCCAATGCAGGGGCAGATCAATTGACACAAGGCTTGAACGCTTCGGTGGACGGCAGTGCAAAATTGTCGAGCGGCGCGGAGCAGCTCTCGAAAGGTCTTGAACAATACATTCAAGCGACGAAGAGTGAACAGAACCCTGCGTTACAGCAGCTATTAGCAGCGAGCCAAGCGCTTGCGAAAGGAACAGCGGATCTGCATGATGGCCAAGTTAAGCTAAGCCAAGGGGCTACACAGCTTGGTGCAGGGCAAGCACAACTGCAAGGCGGCATGACGCAATTTGGTACGAAGTTGTCTGAAGCGGCTGCTGGTGGTAAGGCACTCGCTGCAGGGACAGAGAAGCTCGCAGCAGGAACATCGCAGCTCCCTGGAGGAATTAAGCAAGTTGGCGATGCAGTTGTTAAATTATCCAGTGGTTCAACGCAATTGAATGACGGTGCTGGGAAATTAACAGAAGGACTTGTGAAGTTGAAAGACGGTTCTAGCGAACTGGCAACGAAGCTGAATGAAGCAGCAGACAAAACATCGGGCATTCAAGGTACGGACCAACGTGTAGATATGTTCGCGTCACCGGTAACGCTGGTAGAGAAGAGCATTAACAAAGTACCGAACTATGGTACTGGATTTGCGCCTTACTTCCTATCGCTCGGATTATTCGTCGGTGCCTTGATCTCTACGATTGTCATTCCACTGCGTGAAAGCCCAGTTGCGAATGCATCAGGCTGGAGTCGGTTCGTAAGTAAAACATTTATTTTGATTGGTATAGGTGTGCTTCAAGCGTTATTCGCAGATGCTATTCTTCTGTACGGATTAGGATTAGAAGTGGAAAGTGTGTCCTTATTCGTGGTATTCAGTATTATCACGAGCTTAACGTATATGTTCATTGTTCAAGGTCTTGTAACGGTGTTAGGTAACCCTGGACGATTCGCTGCGATTGTGATCTTGATTCTACAATTGACAACTTGCGGCGGTACGTTCCCTGTGGAATTGACACCGAAGTTCTATCAAGTGCTAGGCGCTTGGCTGCCAATGACGTACTCTGTAAATGGGTTTAAAGCGATTATTTCGATGGGCGATCATGCCATGATGTGGAATAATGCAGGGATCTTATCCATTTTCGCGATCATTTTCTTGATCTTGACATTCGTATTCTTCCAAGCTGTGTATGGTAATAAAAAGGAAAATGCGTTAGTATAATCGTATAGAATGTGAGAAATGCTCTAGAATGCACAGTTATGCGCTTCTGGAGCATTTTTTCTATCGTTTTACCATGTACATTTTTGCACAAACTTTAGATTTTTTTGCCGAAAATAGTATAAACTTTCTTATCACGACCATAAAAAGAATTAAATTGTGTTGACCTTTTTGCGGGTGATACAATGATTGAACAATATTGAGACTGTATACGTTTTTATACTTTAAATCATGTTCAAAAAATCAGATTTTTAGCACCGAGAAGGTTGGGAGAACCTGAAGGAGGAGGAACGGAGTTTAGGCAAAACCTAAATGAGTACCGGACTTCGAGGGTGAGCGCAAGATTCGATGTCGAATCCGCTACTTGAATCTCATCGTGATCAAAAGATGACTTTTTGAACAACCTCTATTACTCTTTGAAAGGTTGCGATGCTACGATGATACAGAACGGTAATGGCCTGCCTCCGAAACAGGGATTATACGATCCACAATATGAAAAAGATGCCTGTGGTATGGGGTTCGTTGCGCACATCAAAGGTCAAAAGTCGCACGAAATTGTACGACAAGCGCTAACCGTCTTGGTGAACATGGAGCACCGTGGCGGTCAAGGAAGTGAACCGAATACAGGCGATGGCGCAGGGATTATGATTCAAATCCCGCATCGTTTCTTAGCTCGAGAAATGGGCGCGATGGGTGTAACGCTTCCTGAAGCGGGACAATATGGCGTAGGGATGCTGTTCATGTCGCAAGACGCAGCGTTACGGGAGAAGCATGAAGCGATTCTTGCGTCGATCGTACAAGAGGAAGGACAGCAGCTGTTAGGTTACAGAACGGTTCCAACGAACGACGAGAAGTTAGGAAAATCGGCAAAGGCAGTTAAACCTTATGTGCGTCAAGTGATGATCGGACGTTCCGAGGCGCTTGCTGCAGCGGATGATCTTGCATTTGAACGGAAATTGTATGTGATTCGTAAACGTGCTGAACAAGCGATCCGTTATGCGGGTGGCGAAGGTGCGGATACATTCTATATTTCAAGCTTCTCCTGCCGTAAGGTTGTCTACAAAGGGATGCTTACGACAGAGCAAGTCGGAGATTTCTATGTGGATCTACAGGATTCGGCGTTGGAGTCAGCGATTGCGCTGATTCACTCAAGGTTCAGTACGAACACATTCCCGAGTTGGGAGCGGGCGCATCCTTACCGTTATTTGATTCATAACGGGGAGATCAACACGCTTCGCGGGAACGTGAACTGGATGCATGCGCGTCAGACGCTGGTTGCATCGGATATGTTCGGTGAAGATACAGCGAAGATTATGCCGATCATTAACCAGGACGGTTCGGATACGGCAATGTTCGATAATACGCTAGAGTTCTTATATTTGGCGGGACGCTCCCTGCCGCATGTTGCGATGATGATGGTACCTGAGCCGTGGTCGAACCATGAAAGTATGGATCCAGCGAAGCGTGCCTTCTATCAATATCACAGCTCGTTAATGGAACCGTGGGATGGCCCAGCGGCAATGGCCTTTACAGATGGTGTTCAGATCGGTGCGATTCTAGATCGAAATGGTCTTCGCCCGGCACGTTATGTGGTGACCAAAGACGATATGATCGTACTCGCTTCAGAGGCTGGCGTACTAGAGCTGGATCAAGAGCGTATCCTCTATAAGGAACGTCTGCGTCCAGGTCGGATGCTGCTCGTGGATACGGCGCAAGGCCGCATTATCTCGGATGAGGAAGTGAAAGCGCAAATCGCTGCGGAGCACCCGTATCAGGAATGGCTGGATGAGCATTTGGTGGCCCTTGAGGATTTACCGGATGCGAAGGAAATGCCTGAACCGGACCGCGTAGCGGTTCACCGCCGTCAGCTTGCCTTCGGATACAGCTATGAAGAGCTGCGCAAAGTGCTAGAACCGATGGCGACAACTGGTCAGGAAGCAATTGGATCCATGGGATACGATGCACCGTTGGCCGTGTTATCGGATCATCCGCAACGATTATATAACTATTTCAAGCAAATGTTCGCGCAAGTGACGAACCCGCCAATCGATGCGATTCGTGAGGAAATCGTTACTGCGACGGGAACAACGATTGGCCCAGAGCGGAATCTATTAAATCCGGAGCCGGAGAGCTGCCGTCAAATTCATCTAAGTACGCCAGTACTGTCGAATGAAGAGTTCGCGAAGCTGCGTCATCTTCATCGACCAGGCTTCAAGTCGATTACGATTCCGATGTTCTTCTTTGCGAATGAGGGAAGCAAAGGGCTGCGTGATGCGCTGCAAGTGATGTGTGAAGCAGCGGATCGTGTCATTGCCAAGGGACATAATATCATTATTCTATCTGACCGTGGGATTGATGCGGAGAATGCGGCAATTCCAGCTCTTCTCGCCGTATCGACGCTCCATCATCACTTAATTCGCCAAGGAACAAGAACAAAGGTCAGCATCCTGCTCGAATCCGGCGAGCCGCGTGAAGTACATCATTTTGCCCTGTTATTAGGTTATGGTGTTAGTGCGGTGAATCCGTATCTTGCGTTCGAGACACTCGATGATATGATCCGTCAAGGGTTGCTGCGCGGTGTAACGCATGAGAAAGCCGTGAAGAACTTCATCAAGGCCGCGACGAAGGGTGTCGTGAAGATTCTATCCAAAATGGGCATCTCGACGATTCAATCGTACCGTGGAGCGCAAATTTTCGAAGCTGTTGGATTGAAAGAAGAGTTTGTTGATGCATATTTCACATGGACGCCTTCTCGCATTGGCGGGATTGGTCTTGAGGAAATTACGGAAGAAGCGCTTGCGCCCCATCGCCGTGCTTTTGAGGAAGGAACAGCGAATGACCTAACGCTCGATTCGGGCGGTGAGTATCAATGGCGTAAAGACGGTGAAGACCACTTATTTAGCCCACAGACGATTCATACGCTGCAGCATGCGTGCCGCACGAATGATTACAAATTATATAAGAAATTCTCGAACCTTGTGCAGGGTGAGAACAAAAAGCACTTAACATTGCGTTCGTTGTTAGACTTTAAGCATGCAGGGACGCCTGTACCGATTGATGAAGTGGAATCTATTGAGTCGATTATGAGCCGCTTTAAGACAGGGGCGATGTCCTTCGGTTCGATTAGTAAAGAAGCGCACGAGAGCCTTGCGATTGCGATGAACCGCATCGGAGGAAAGAGTAATACCGGTGAAGGTGGCGAAGATCCAGCTCGGTTCATTCCGGATACGAATGGGGATTCAAGGCGTAGTGCGATCAAACAGGTCGCTTCTGGCCGATTTGGTGTAACATCGAATTACCTCGTGAATGCCGATGAGATTCAGATCAAGATGGCGCAAGGCGCGAAGCCAGGGGAAGGCGGACAGCTACCAGCACGTAAAGTCTATCCTTGGGTTGCTGAAGTTCGTGGCTCAACGCCAGGCGTAGGCCTCATCTCGCCGCCGCCGCATCATGATATCTATTCGATTGAAGATTTGGCTGAATTGATCTATGACCTGAAGAACGCTAATCCACGTGCTCGCATCAATGTGAAGCTCGTATCCGAGGTTGGTGTGGGGACGATTGCTGCTGGGGTTGCAAAAGGCCGCGCAGATGTCATTCTCGTGAGTGGTTATGACGGCGGAACTGGAGCTTCGCCACAGGGATCGATCCGCCACGCAGGGATGCCTTGGGAGTTAGGACTTGCAGAGACACACCAGACGCTCATGATTAATAACCTCCGGGATCGCGTCGTAGTGGAGACGGACGGGAAGATGATGAACGGACGCGATGTGGCGATTGCTGCATTGCTAGGTGCTGAGGAATATGGCTTCTCGACATCGCCGTTAATCGTCCTTGGTTGTATCATGATGCGTGTCTGCCAGTTGGATACGTGCCCTGTAGGGGTAGCGACACAAAATCCAGAGCTGCGTAAGAACTTCACAGGGGACCCTGAGCATGTGGCGAATTACATGCGCTTCATCGCTCAGGAATTCCGTGAGATTATGGCTGAGCTCGGATTCCGTACCGTGAATGAAATGGTTGGACGTACGGAGTATCTGGATTCGAAGCAAGCGGTTATGCATTGGAAATCCAAAGGCGTCGATCTCTCATCGATGTTATATCAACCGGAAATGGCTGAGGACAGCGAACGTTATTGCGTACAGTCGCAGAACCATGGTCTAGAGTTGACGCTCGATATGAAAAAGCTAGTTCCGCTTGCTGAGCAGGCGTTAGAATCGGGAACACCAATAGAAGCGACGCTTCCGATCACGAACGTGGATCGAGCAGCGGGTACGATTCTTGGCAGCGAAGTGACGCGCCGTTATGGTGCAGCAGGCTTGCCAGAAGATACGATCCGTTTCAACTTTGTAGGTACGGCAGGCCAAAGTCTTGGCGCCTTCATTCCGAAGGGGATGACCTTGGCCGTAGAGGGTGACTCCAATGACTATGTTGGTAAAGGATTGTCCGGTGGTAAGTTGATCGTCAGACCGTCTGCGAAGGCGACATTCAAGGCAGAAGAGAACGTCATTATCGGAAATACGGCTTTCTACGGCGCGACATCCGGTAAGGCCTATATTAACGGGATTGCTGGGGAACGATTTGCTGTTCGGAATTCCGGCGCACATGTTGTCGTTGAAGGCGTTGGTGATCATGGATGCGAATATATGACGGGTGGTCGTGTTGTTGTTCTTGGTGCTACAGGACGTAACTTCGCAGCCGGGATGTCCGGCGGGATTTCGTATGTACTCGATACGGATCAGTCCTTCGTGAACCGTGTGAACCTGGAGATGGTCTTGCTCGAACGTGTTGAGGATACGGAAGAAGTGAAGGAATTACGTATGATGATCGAAGAGCATGTTCGTTACACGTACAGTGAGCTTGGTCAACGGATCCTCTCCAATTGGGATGCGACGCTTCCGAGTTTTGTACGTGTCATTCCTAAAGATTATAAGAAAATGCTTGAATACATCTCGAAGGCTGAAGCGAAAGGTCTTGAGGGCGAGAATGCACTGATGTCGGCTTTCGAGACCAGTATGCGTGAAGTTGTGAAGGTGTAGTCGAGATAGAGATACCTCAATCCGTTTTGAACGGGTTGAGGTTTTTTGTGTTAATTATAGTGTGGAAAAGCGAAGCGTTCGCCTTTAAAATCGTGTCAAAAACCGCTATTACATCCATTCAGGTGGACACGATTTTAACAGCGATTGGAACCCTATACCCATCCCTCCAATGCGCAAACGAAGGGGTTTATCTAATATTTTTTTGGTCGAAGCATCTCCTCTAACTGCACTTTAACACTTTAAACTAAACCTAAATGGATTCGACAAAAAAAGAATGAAAAACCTGTTCATCCCTTCCAGATAACGACAACATCCTGTGATCGCTTCCCTTATAATAAGGCTTGTGCTTCATTAGGAAGCCCAAAATGCTGCCAGATGATGATACGTGATACATAGAAATATATTAAAAAGCGAGGGTACATAATATGAGCGAAGAGCAAGCTTTTGAAACCGTATCGGTTCACAAGGAAGCGGATGCACTGGCTAAGATTGAGATCGATGTCATTAAGATGCTACATCAGCTCGGAATTGAGGAGAAACGGTGGCCCTTGGAGATCATTCAGAAGCGTGTGCTGCCAGATCCTTCTTAACAAACGAACAATCCTCAGTCAAATGAATGGCGAGAGATTTCATTCACTTGATTGAGGATTGTTATGTTTTCTTCTTATGATTTCATCATCCGTTCGGCGCGTACAAATGCGATAAAGCGACGGGCTTCATCATCCGTTAATTGTTGTCCATCGACGGTTAGATTAAATCGCTCTAAGAGTTCTGAATCGGAGAGCTCTAATTGCTCCGTAAAGTGTTCGATTTCAGGATCTAGAACATGCTGTGAGGTATTCGTTCTACCGATGAGGTAGTCGATGGAGACCTGGAATAAATCGGCTAGCTGTGTCAACGTCTCAAAATCTGGCTTTCTGCGGTTCTTCTCATAGTGTGACAGTGCTGCTCGGCTGATGCCGATCATCGTTGCCAACTCCTCTTGCGTCCACCCTTTTTGCTCCCGCAGTTCTGAGATTCGATTCCCGTTTTTCATATGTTTTCCTCCCCAAGGATGCTATGCAATCTAAAATCGACAACGATAAAAAACGCTTGACATGTTACAAATTGTATCGTAAATTAATAGTGTCATCAATGATACAAAATGTATCGTAAAGCGATAATTTGAAACAACAAGTAGCATTATTCCCTTTTTTAAGCTAGGTTAATCCTGCTCATTCCCATGAATAAAAGAAGGAATCGGTGTATGCAACATAAACAAAAACCTATTGGAAGAAAGAATATCAGACTTCGGCTCATCCCACCTCTGATCGGCCAGTTGCGTATTGAAGCCGTAAATGGTGAGCCTGTGAAGAGCAATGCACATCCTGTGCTTATCGTCCACATGAGTCCTTCAGGATTGCGAATTTGCTCGCACCTCAAGTTCCCTGTAGAGTCCCACTATGAATTACGAATTGAAATGCGAATACTTCAGGTTCATTTGGAACTGAGGGGCGCTGTTGAGTGGAGGACTGAAGAAGAGAACTTGTACGAATACGGCGTTACGCTGCTTCAGACTGAGGCTGAGAGGCTCCTCTTAAGTAAATTACTCCATGACTATCTAAGATCAATCATTCCTGAGCAAGAGCGAATTCATCAATTATATAGCACATTGTTACGAAGTGTGTCATCGGATCACTAGAATATCATTTTACTATATTTCTGACAGCTGTGCATTAGTGAAATAGTCGCAAAAATAGGGAATCAGGTGAGAGGTATGATCGATACGCATTGTCACATTTTGCCGAATTGTGATGATGGAAAAGCGTATAAAACTTTGAACGCTAGAATGAAGAAGGAGGGTGAGCATCATCGAATTATTGTCATTATTACGCATCCTGTACCTAAGAAAATGGATATTAATTGGAGTCACGGCTTTGGCCACAACCGTCATTGGAACGTTTTTGTTCGTGAATGATCAGCCTGTATATCGTTCTTCAATGAAGTTGATCTTGAATAGCTCTGATGGCACCTCGGAAATGACCATTGAGAAGATGAACCTGCATATCTCCCTTATGAATACATTTAAGGAGCTGCTGAAGACACCAAGTGTACTTGGAGCCGTGCTGGATCGTAATCCGGATTGGGAATTAGCTACGACGGCTTTAGCCGAGCAAGTAAGTGTGTCTACCAGTGAACAGGCGCCTGTTCTAACCATTACAGTCAGGAATTCGAATCGTGAACGCAGTGCCGATATTCTACATGAACTATCCAACGAATTAAAGCATCAAGTGTCTGTTCTGTACAGAATGAATAATATTACGATCCTAGACGATCCCAAGGAACAAAAATTTTTCAATCCAGAGATTGAATCAAATGCAACTCGAAACACATTGATCGCTGGATTCGCAATATTCATGATCATGATGTTCACTATCACTGCTAAAGAACTGCTAAGCAACAAAGTCAAAACGGAGAAGCAGCTTGTTGAGCTTGGTTTAACTCCCCTCGTGACATTACATAAATACAAGCGAAGTGATCTAAATAATCCAAAGAAGACAAGGAATAAACAGGCGGGTGAAAAAAATGTTACGGCTACGGTCTAAGACTCCTCTCCTCATCAATATGAAGAAAACATCCTCATTGGCGCAAACTTTCCGACTTCTTAGGACGAAGCTAAAAATAATGCTCACACAAAGTCGATGTCAAACCTTGCTCATTACATCAGCATACAGCGGGGAAGGGAAGACCATGATTGCAGCGAATATTGGCGTGGCCTTTGCACTTGAAGGTAAAAAAGTACTGCTCATCGATGCCAATCTTCGCGAACCAAAGCTGCATAAGGTCGTTGGCGCAACGAATATGATAGGCCTTGGTCATTACTTAGAAGGTGATCGACTTCCAGAGGTGATTATTCAAGAAACTGATGTCAAGAACCTTTATTTACTCCCAGGTACGATTACGGAAGCCGATCCGTCTGAATTGCTAGGGTCAGAGAAGATGGATCAGCTTCTTCGTGAGGTAGTTACTAAATTCGATTATATCCTGATTGATTCTCCCTCGATTCTTAATGTAACGGATGCACTCGTGATGACGGCGAAATGCTGTGGGACGTTATTGGTGGTTAAGCATAACAAGGTTTCTACGGACATATTGCAAAAAGTGAAAGAATCCATTGAGTGTGTGAATGGAAAGATTATCGGCAGTATCATCAATCAGGCTGATCTCAACGGACGGGGTTAGGAATGGAGGAAGTATTCGGATGAAGGTATCGCCCAATTCCAGAGAGCTTAGGCGAAGAGTATTAATATATGGAGCGGGGGACTGTGGTTCACTTGTGGCTCAGAAAATGATAGATGATGAGCGCTCGACGAAAATCCCTGTCGTATTCCTTGATGATGATCCTCTCAAGAGAAATCGTCAGGTATGTGGAGTTCCTATAGCAGGGGGGAGAGAGCATCTTCTTCAGATCACAGAGCAATATCAAATTTCTGAAATTATCATTGCGATTCCTTCTATGCCGCGCAAAGGTTTGGCAGAAATCATTCATGCATGTAAAGTGACCAAAGCAAGTATTCTCACAATGCCAAGCTTAAGTGACTTGATGAATGGTAGGTTATCTGTCAGTGATGTTCGACACGTGGAGCTTGAGGATCTATTGGGAAGGGAACCTGTGAAGCTAGCTTTAAGTGACTCATTCAATCATTTACGTGACCAGGTGGTTCTTGTAACGGGGGCTGGTGGTTCAATCGGTTCAGAGCTATCCAGACAGATTGCAGCGCATGAGCCTAAGCAACTTCTCTTACTCGGCCATGGAGAGAACAGTATCTATAACATTGAACTTGAACTAAGAGGGATGTTTCCTGAACTGGATATTTATCCGATAATCGCGGATATTCAGCATCGACAACGCTTGGAGCAAGTGTTCGCCCGTTACAGGCCGCAATATGTATTCCATGCCGCCGCTCATAAACATGTGCCTTTAATGGAAGCCAATCCTGTAGAAGCCGTGATGAACAATATGTTCGGTACAAAGCATGTCGCGGATTGTGCAGTGCAATATAAAGTACATACTTTCGTGCTTATCTCTTCAGATAAGGCTGTAAGACCTTCAAATGTCATGGGTGCTACAAAACGTATTGCTGAAATGTATATTCAACAGCTGAATGAACACAGTGAAACACAGTTTGTATCTGTGAGGTTCGGTAATGTTCTAGGGAGTCGTGGCAGTGTTGTTCCTTTATTTAAAGAACAAATCAAAGCAGGCGGACCTGTGACCGTTACGCACGAAGAGATGACGCGTTATTTCATGACCATTCCAGAAGCCGTCTCACTCGTCATACAAGCTGGCGCGTTAGCGCAAGGCGGAGAAGTGTTTATCTTAGATATGGGTAAACCTGTGCGGATTTTAGATTTAGCTCAAGATCTCATTCGTTTATCTGGATATGAGCCTTATGAAGATATTGATATCCAAATAACAGGGATACGTCCGGGGGAAAAGCTCTATGAAGAGCTCTCTACGGAGGCCGAGGGACTTAGAAAAACAGCGAACGAACGAATTTATGTCGCTACACCTCCGGTTCTGAATACGTCATTCATAGACAAAATATACACACATACACAAGAACTGTTAGAGGAGGACAGCGAAACACTGAAAACGTATATACGGTTTGCTGCGACATGTATAGAGACACCAATCATTGAAGGAGTGGTAATGGTACCATGATACGTTTTGGAGTTGCAGGGTGTGGGCACATTGCTTCGAAGCATATTGCAGCGATTGCGTTGCTTGACGACGCGGTATTACATGCCGTGTGTGATACAGATGAAGAACGTATGAAGAAGGCAGTCGGTCCATTGCTCGATGTACAGATGTATTCGAGTTATAACGAACTGCTCCATGATGAAGAGATTGATGCGGTCATCATTTGCACGCCAAGCGGATTACATAGCCAAATGGCTATCGCTGCGGCTAAAGCAAGGAAGCATATCGTTGTAGAGAAACCGATTGCTCTAACTTTAGAAGATGCAGATGCCATCATTAAAGCTTGTCATGACTACCGAGTTAAGCTTTCGGTTGTTCATCCTAATCGATATCGACCAGCGATGCTTGAATTAAAGCGAATGTGGGATGAAGGGAGATTTGGTCGAATCAGCCATGTCTCTGCATTGGTTCGTTGGAATCGGGATGATCGGTATTTCGGATCTGCGGATTGGCGCGGAACGAAGGCTATGGATGGAGGCGTCCTGATGAACCAAGGAATACACGCAATGGACTTGATTGCTTGGCTTCTCGGTGATGCAACCGAAGTACAGGCGATGTCGGCAAGACGTTTTCGCCAGATCGAGACGGAAGATGTAGCCATCGCGTCTCTTCGCTTCAAGGATGGGGCTCTCGGTTCTGTGGAGGTCTCATCAACCGTATATCCGACAAGCTTAGAGGAACAAATAGCAATATTCGGTGAGTATGGCACGGTAGTTATCGGAGGAGGACCCACGGCTCATCACATCGTGGAATGGAAGTTCGAATCGATGACGGACGAAGAGTCTTTACAATTGAAAGAGCGCATTAATGCGGAACCGTATGGTGAATCCGGTCATTTGTCGATTATACGGGACATGGTCAAAGCGATCAAACAAGATGAGAGACCTTCGATTCAGGGGGAAGATGGGAGAGCTGCACTAAAGCTCGTATTAGATATCTATGCAGCAGCTGAACATGAACAACGGCAATTGATATAAGAATACAGAAATGAATGGGTTGAGGGGGAAGCAAAAATGAATGACTCTATGATGACAATGGAGAAAAAAATGATACCTTTATTGGATCTGAAAGCATCCTATCAGTCCATTAAAGAAGAGCTGCTTCAAGCAGCGGAACAAGTGCTTGAGAAAGGTCATTATATTATGGGGCCTGAAGTACTTGAGTTCGAGCGAGAGATTGCACAATACATCGGTGTAAAGTATGCCATTAGTGTCGCTAATGGAACGGATGCACTGCTCCTTACGTTGGATGCCCTTGGAATTGGACCAGGAGATGAAGTCATAACGACACCCTATACTTTTTTTGCAACCGCGGAAGTGATTTCTCGCCTAGGCGCGACCCCTGTATTTGTCGATATTGATCGGGATACGTACCTGATCCAACCTGAATCGATAGAACAAGCTATTACGCCTAAGACGAAGGCGATTATTCCCGTCCATCTATTTGGTCAGCCTGCAGATATGGATGAAATTGGACGTATCGCCAAGGAGCATGGGCTACATGTCATTGAAGATGCTTGCCAGGCGCTGGGGGCTTCTTATCAAGGCAAGATGGCAGGCTCTATGGGTACAGCCGGCTGCTTTTCTTTCTTCCCAACGAAGAATCTTGGCGGCTTCGGTGACGGAGGGATGATTGTAACGAATGATGAAGCGTTATATGCCAAGGTGAAAGTTCTTCGCGTCCATGGATCAAATCCAAAATATTATCATGCGATTTTGGGGTATAACAGCCGACTTGATGAGCTTCAAGCTGCTCTTCTTCGAGTGAAGCTGCGGAAGCTGCCGGAGTGGACAACTGCCCGCATTCAGAAGGCGAAGTGCTATGATGAGCTGCTCGCTCATTTACCGATCAATCGTCCTGCTGCGAATAAAGATCGCGAACATGTCTACCACCTTTATATTATTGAGACCGAGCACCGTGATGCCTTACTAGCGCGTTTGAATGCAAGCGGAATTGACTCTGGCATCTACTATCCAGTTCCCCTTCATCGACAGGAAGTATACCGAGGGCTTCAATATGAGGAAGGCTCACTTCCTTGTTCCGAAGACGCTGCACGTTATGGTCTTGCATTACCTTTGTATCCTGAACTAACCGACGAGGATCAGCAGTATGTTGTGGATACGATTCATACTTTTTGCAGAGAGATGGGGTTAAGCCAATGAGTTTATTCGCATCCTCCACTTCAGTGTCGCATCTGGATACATTTATTTCGAAACTTCTCTCCAAAGAGGCAACCATTGCCGTAGTTGGACTTGGGTATGTAGGGCTACCGCTTGCTGTTGAGAAAGCAAAGGCCGGATATCATGTGGTTGGTATCGATGTTCAAGAGATGAAGGTTGATCTCATTAACCAAGGTATGAACTATATTAGCGATGTACGCGATGAAGAGCTGAAGGCGATGGTCGATGTAGGTCGATTACATGCAACGAGTGATTTCTCGCGGATCTACGATGTAGATGCTGTCACGATTTGTGTCCCTACGCCGCTCGATGAATATCATCAACCGGATACGAGCTATGTGAGTCAATCTACGATAGAAGTTGCGAAATTTTTGAAGCCAGGCATGCTGATTGTATTAGAAAGTACGACCTATCCTGGAACAACTGAAGAACTGGTGAAGCCAATTTTAGAAAAAACCGGACTCATTTGTGGCGTCGATTTCTTCTTGGCCTATTCGCCAGAACGTGTTGATCCAGGTAATAAACAATACAATGTGAAGAATACGCCGAAAGTTGTTGGTGGGATGACGAGCGATTGCACGAAAGCAGCCTCGGCTCTCTATCGATCGATTACGGATGGAAGAGTGGTTGAGGTGAGTTCTCCCGCTGTGGCGGAAATGGAGAAGGTATTCGAGAATACGTTCCGTAATATCAATATCGCGCTCGTCAATGAACTGACGCTTCTATGCAATCGGATGAACATCAATGTGTGGGAAGTGATTGAAGCAGCCCAAACCAAGCCTTATGGATTTATGGCATTCTATCCAGGTCCGGGACTTGGAGGCCACTGCATCCCGATCGATCCTTTCTACTTGAGCTGGAAGGCGCGTGAGTATAACTACCAGATGAGGCTGATTGAGACAGCGGGAGATATCAATCGTTCGATGCCTGCTTATGTTGTTCAACGAATCACCTCGATTCTGAATGAGCAACGGAAGTCTGTAAGGCAATCTACCATTTATCTATTAGGCGTTGCATATAAAAAAGATATTAATGATTTTAGGGAGTCCCCTGTTCTATCAATTATTGATACGCTAAGGTCTCTGGGAGCGAGAGTCATCTACTCAGATCCACACATTACGAGCTTCACGCACCATAACTACACCTATGAGTCCGTTCCCGTCACGAATGAGCGGCTTGCAACCTCGGATATTACAGTCATTACGACAGACCACTCCTTATTCAACTATGAACAAATCGCCAAGGAAGCTAGCGTATTATTCGATACTCGAAATGCGCTGAAGAACCATTATCCTTCCACCAAAATGTATTATCATCTATAGCAAATCATGAGGTAATGCCATGTGGTATAAGAGGCTCGTTTCGGCAGCATATACAGTGTTTTCTTTTGAAATGCTTTTTATTTTATTTTTATTCGCAGGGGTGTTTAAGTCCGACCCTCGATTTGCGTGGATCCCGATAGATCTGACGCTATTGATGATGGTCCTGACGATTCTGCTAGGCTTTTGGATCATGCTCAAATCAAATCTGTATGTAGAGCGAACGGCCATCTTGTTCGGCATCGCTTATCTTGCTTTCGCACTTTTCGCTATTGTTTCACTGCTGTGGACGCCTGGCGTGATCTACGCCACGGATAAAGCGACCAAAATGATTACTCTCGTGGGCTGGTCCTCGATTGGAAGTGCATGGGTTATTGCACAGGATCCTATACGTGTCGCCAGATTTCAGAAGGCCCTGTTGCTATTTGCAGTATGGATTGCATTCGAAGGGGTCCTTGTTTATATGCAAAATGGCAACGGGGGATTCGTGAACGTCATGGGGGGGACTTACTTAGGTGCTGGACAGATCATTGGTCTTGGAGCCATCGTAAGTCTCTGTTACGGATTGTTAAGCAAAGGATCTATTGGAGGGAACTTAGTTTCTTTCCTCGTATTAGGTTTATGTCTGTTTCAATTATTGGTTGGAGGTGGCAGAGGACCTTTTCTTGCTTTTATCGTGTCTTGTGTCATGTTGATGCCTTATATGTTGTCCGTCAGACGAAATCGATTGTATATCCAGCGGTTTGCCTTGGTGTTAATGCTATTCATGTCAGTTCTTGTGCTCTCGGCATGGGCATGGTCACAGTCGGGCAGTCCGCCGCAGACGCTAAGCCGGTTGGAGCTATTGCTGCCCGGGAGTGATGGGATTGGCAGCTCGGCAGCTACACGAGTGAATAATGCTGATGATGCCATTCAGCTCTGGATGAATCATCCGTTCATCGGGAATGGGATTGGTTCATGGCCGATACTTACCAAGATGGATGATTTCAGGGACTATCCTCACAATTTATTCGTAGAAGTGTTGGTTGAATTAGGGATAGTAGGCATACTGCTTCTGCTGATCTTATTGTCTTACTCGATCAGGAGCATTGTCCTGATTTACAGGGAACCATTATCCCAAACGATGATCGTGCTCGTTATGATGGCAATCTATATGCTGTTTAATGTTTTTGTTAGCGGCGACATGCCAGATAATCGAGTGTTTTTTGCAGCGATGGGGTTGCTTATGGCTGTACACTCACGCGAAAGGAAGGGAGGCTCAGCTTCCTTGCTGAATGCCGAATCCGATGGAGCGCACAAATAACGAAAAGAAGGCTCGAGTATGTATTCTAAGCTCGGTACACGATGCACATGATTCTAGAATCGTATACAAGGAGTCTCAATCCTTGGCTCTAGCAGGTTATGAAGTAGCTTTTATAGTTCCTCATGAACGTGAAGAAATCATTAGTGGCGTACAGATCATTCCTCTCCCTCAGCCCAAATCAAGATTTGATCGCATGTTCACAACTACGCGAGCATTGCTGAAGAGAGCAATGGCGTTGAATGCGGATATCTATCATTTTCATGATCCGGAGTTGATTCCGGTAGGATTATGGCTTCGTTTTCGAGGGAAAAAAGTCATCTACGATGTTCATGAAGATGTTCCTAAACAGGTGATGAGCAAGCAGTGGATCCCTTCTAGGCTCCGAATGGGGATTGCCAAGTCGGTGGAGTGGCTGGAACGTTATGCTTCTAAACGTTTTAGTGCAGTGATTACAGCTACACCTCATATTGCTGCTCGATTCGAGAACTATGGGGCTAAAGTGATGACCGTCTGTAATTATCCTAAGCTTGAAGAGTTTCATGTCGAACCTCTCAAACATCAAGAAATTCGGGAATTTTCCGTCTGTTATGTCGGCTCAATCTCGAAAATTCGTGGTCTTGAGGTGATGTTGGAAGCCTTGCACCATTGTGGGCCGCAAGTAGAGTTAATGCTCGCCGGTACCTTTGCCAATGCAACGGAGCGAGAATGGGCTGTGCAGCACCCAGGCTGGAAGAAGGTGCGCGAACTCGGCCAGTTGAATCGAGCACAGGTAGCTGACACGATTCAGAAGTCCATTGTCGGTTTGGTTGTACTTCATCCAACGGTCAACTATGTCGATGCGCTCCCAATCAAGCTTTTTGAATATATGGCAGCTGGACTACCCGTCATTGCTTCTGATTTTCCGAAGTGGAAAGAGATTGTGGAGAAAGCAGGGAGTGGTTTCTGTATCCCGCCGTTTGAAGTTAGCGAACTTGTCGGTCACATAGAGTGGTTTCTTGCAAATCCGGAAGAAGCTAGGAAGATGGGAGCGAAGGGAAGACAGGCTGTCCTGCAGCATTACAACTGGAATGCAGAGGAGAGTAAGCTCATTGACCTCTACCAGGAGCTTCTACACCGAGCGGCACCGCTCCAAGACTACAAGCTTGATATTGTAGAGAGGAAGGTTGTTGGAAAATGATTCAAATCGAAGGTTCTTGTTCGACCTTGCTTATTCTGGCTCCTCATACGGATGATGCGGAGCTTGGTTGCGGTGCGCTCATAGCGAAGCGAATCGAACAAGGTGCCAAAGTGGTTGTTGCCGCATTCTCGACAGCCGAAGAATCCGTGCCGCAAGATATGCCGAGAGATACACTTGTACAGGAGTTCTATGCGTCGATGGAGGATCTGGGCATTCCACACGATCGGCGTTACGTGTTGCCCTTTCCTGTTAGGAAGTTTCCAGCGTATCGACAGGAAATATTGGATCAGCTCATCGTATTGAAAAGAGAAGTAGAACCTGATATGGTTCTTCTTCCCTCTTCAGTAGATCTCCATCAGGATCACCAGACGATATATTCGGAAGGTATGAGGGCCTTTAAAGAACAATCTGTATTTGGCTACGAGCTGCCATGGAATCAACTTCAGACCGAGAATCGGGCTTTTGCTACCGTGAGTAAGAGACATGTTGATCTGAAATGGAAGGCACTTACCAACTACCACTCACAGCTAAAATTGCAGCGGTCTTATTTCTCCGAAGAATTTATATATGGGCTAGCAAGAGTACGAGGTGTACAGATCGGTGCTGAGTGGGCCGAAGCTTACGAGCCATTGCGGGTGAAATTATGAAAGTGAGCATTCATCAACCTAATGTATTTCCATGGCTGGGCTACTTCGACAAGATGAGGCAGGCGGATCGTTTTATTCTGCTGGATACCGTTCAATTTACGAAGAATAGCTATCAGAATCGAACGCAAATTCTTACCTCGTATGGTGTCAAGTGGTTGACGATTCCTGTGGTGAAGGAAGGATTGTACGGTGCGAGAACGGATCAGGTGTTCATTGCAAATACGCGTCAATGGCAGGAGGAGCATTTCAATATACTTCATGAAGCCTATCGACAAGCCCCAATGTATGAAGCGCGAATAGAGCTAATCAGAGAACTTTATGATTCGTCTGCGGAGCGATTAACGTCATTTTCGATTCCGGGGATTCGGCTTATCAAGGAGATGCTTCAAATTGATACGGAGCTGATACTAGCAAGTGAGCTTCCCGTTGTAGGAACGAAATCTGAGTACTTGGCCCAGCTGGTGAACGAAGTGGGCGGAACCGTGTATTTGTCTGGACCAAGCGGTCGTCAATATTTGGATGAGTCTGTATTTCATGCACTAGGGATTCTAGTGGAGTACGTTCAATACGATCCAATTATATATCCGCAACGGGGGCAGCAATCATTTACGAACGGACTCAGCGCTCTTGATTATGTATTTGAAGTGGCGGAATGCTCCTGGAAGGTGGAGGTGAAGGCATGAATGCGTCAACAAAGACGGTCTGGATTATTAATCACTATGCTGTTGCCCCTGGTGGGAGCGGCGGGACCCGCCATTATGATCTTGCGAAACAGTTGAACTCGCAAGGATTTCGGGTACATATCTTTGGATCAGCTTTCGGGCATCAGACAGGAACGAACCGTCTATCTGAAGAAGATCGTGGATGGTACAAGGAAGAAGTCATCGACGGGATCACGTTTGTCTGGTTTAAGACTTCGGCTTATACAAGGAACAATTGGCGTCGAGTCAAAAATATGCTTGATTTCACTTATCGCTGTTATCGCTATGGCAGAAGCTGCGTTAATAAGCCAGATATCGTGATCGGCTCACTCATGCATCCATTGGCAGCATGGCTTGGAGCTCGTCTGGCCAAGCGCCATCAAGCCATTTTTTACTTTGAGGAGAGGGATTTATGGCCGCAGACACTGATCGACTTCGGTAAGGTGAAAGAGAAGCATCCAATCGTATGGTGCTTATATCGACTTGAATCTTACTTATATCGCAAGGCTAAGCGAATCATCGTACTGTTCGAAAAGGCACCAGACTATATCGAACAAAGAACGGGATTAGGCTACAAATCCATCTATCTACCTAATGGTGTGGATATATCACGGTTTTCAGCCGGAGATCGGAAGCTTCCTGCATCTTATGATGATTTCTTTGAGCGTAGTCATACCGATCTGGTAGCCGTGTATACCGGTTCACATGGCATATCCGACGGTCTTGAACTGCTGCTCGAGACGGCAAGGAAGCTGGAGCAGAAGCAGGCTAAAATTCGGTTTCTATTCGTTGGCGAAGGACCTGAAAAACAGCGCCTCGTCAAACTAGCGAATGAAATGGGATTGAACCGGGTTGAGTTTCTCCCGGCGATTCCGAAAGAAAGCATTCCTACGTTATTGAATCGATCTGATTTTGGGCTCCTCGCTCTGAAGGATGCCGGCGTATATAAGTGGGGAATGAGCTTTAATAAGTTCTACGATTATATGGCGGCGGCACTGCCGACGATGATGGTCGGCTCGCTGGAGGATTCGATCATTGAACGAGAGCAAATTGGTGCGGTGGGCGTATCGGCAGAAGTCTTGGCTGAGCAGATGCTCCTGCTTATGAATCAGAATGAAGAACGTATTGCGATGGGCATGCGGGCACGAAGGTATGTTGAGAGGATGCATGAATGGGGATCGCTGTCGAAGCGATTAGCCGATGTCATGCGAGAGGATCTGAACGAACTAGAACCTGTTCAGTCCGCTTCTTCGTATCGTAAGACGATAAACATGTAGAGAGGGAGTCATATTGATGTCGAATAATGGAATAGGATCTCCTTATCAAAATCATAAACTCATCAGTCAGACTGCTGTCGTAGGGGATAGTGTGGTCGTAGGTGAGGGGATACAGATCGGGCATTTTTGTGTCATTTGTGATGAAGTGGTAATCGGGAATCATGTAACGTTAGGTCATGGGGTGATTATTGGTAAAGGGGTCACACTTGGCAGCGGCGTTCGTATCGGTAATCATGTATGCATTGAAGAGGGCGCAAGTATCGGTGAAGGAGTAACCATCATGGATCATGCGGTCGTAGGCAAGCAGCCTTTTCGTGCGAAACGTTCGATACTTGCGAGTCATGGCCAGCTTGAGCCAGCGGTCTTAGAAGATGGAAGTACACTGGGTACCTCCTCGATTGTATATGCAGGAGCAAGATTAGGTCCGCACGTATTCGTGGCTGACCTGGCAACGGTAAGAGAACGCGTTCAGATTGGGTACGGAACAATCATTGGCAGAGGAGCATCGATTGAAAATGACTGTGAGATTGGGCAGCGCTGCAAGATTGAGACGAACGCTTACCTGACAGCCTATTCGCATGTAGAGGATGATGTATTTATAGCACCAGGCGTCATCACAAGTAATGATAATTTTATGGGTAGGACAGCGGAACGCTTCAAGCATATGAAAGGGATCACGATCAGGCAAGGCGGCCGCTTGGGGGCGGGGGTCGTCACATTGCCGGGCGTGATTGTACAACGGGAAGGGACGGCCGCAGCAGGCAGTGTCGTAACGAAGGATATCGAACAGCAACAGCTCGTGATGGGGGCTCCTGCCCGGATTCTTCGCGAAGTGCCTGAAGCACAGCTGCTGAAGTCGCAATGACATGACATTCTTTATCAAGAGAGGGATGGACATTGCCGTCTCATTCGTGCTCCTGATTGTGCTGAGTCCAATCATGCTGCTTACGGCGATCGGCGTATGCTTGTTCTTAGGGTACCCTGCTGTATTTATTCAGAAGCGTCCGGGACGTCTTGAGAAGATCTTTCATATTTATAAGTTTCGTACGATGACGAATGCGAGGGATTCACTAGGAGAATTGCTGCCTGACGAACTTCGATTGACTGCATTCGGTTCATTCCTTCGATCAACGAGCTTAGATGAGCTGCCTCAACTTTGGAATGTGTTGAAGGGCGATATGAGTCTGGTTGGACCTCGTCCATTATTGACGAAATACTTGCCTTATTATCGCGATCGAGAACGCAAAAGGTTTCGGGTACGGCCGGGAATAACCGGTCTAGCTCAGATCAATGGACGCAATTATTTATCATGGAATGAACGCTTAGAGTTAGATGTCCAGTATGTAGAGACTTTATCGATTCGTGAAGATATTCGTATTCTGCTAACAACGGTTAAGAAGGTCGTCTTTCATGCCGATGTTGCTACGCCTGGAGTATGGCAAGAGCCTGATCTAGACATGGAACGAATGGAAAGCGAGGTGACCGGATGATCTTGTTAGATGATTGGCTCCCACAGACATATAAGCTGGACAGAAAAGACATTGAGATTAGACCTCTTCATCGAGAGGATTATGTGCGAGTGCCTATATATACTGCACGTTGGCTCCCACGAGAAGTCTTTGAACGGACGGTATTTTCTGCCCATGGATATGCCAGTTTTTTGCAGCAAAATGCTGGAGTCCCTCTTCGTTGCCAGAATGATCGTTTTCATGGATTTTATCAAAGTGGTCAGCTGCAAGGCTTTTCAGAATGGAAGCTTAGAGGTACGACGGTTGTGCTTAATAATTTTTTCCTGAATGATGCGATTCGTTGTTTAGGTGTGGGGAGTACATATTTGCAAGAGATGCTTTTGCATTTTAGTAAGAGTGGAATTTCTCACGTCAGCTTAGACGTGTTCACCTGGAACCAAGGTGCTCGAAGATTCTATGAGCGCTTAGGGTTTGACAGTGAGCATATCTCTGGATGGTATGAGTTGGAATTAGAGGATGCAGCATCTTTCGAAGTGGATTCATACGATTATAACGGTATTCGAATGATGAATTGGGCAGAGGCGAAAGCGATGAACCAGTGCTATGGATTAGGTTCGTTCACGCTCCAAGGCGCGTTTGGTGAAGAGGCGGTCGGACTGCTCAAAGATCAATATTATCGATTGCGCGGCGAAGCTCTTCGTGTCAAGCAGGTGGTCTTAGCGCTGCAACAGCTTGGGGAGGAGCGAAAAGTTCTAATAACGGACGGGAATCCCCATTGCACATCCACTGCAATGAAGCTTGTCAATGAGAGCTTACGGATGAGGCGGACACTCACTTCGGCAAACTGAAGTTAAACAGGGGGAAACATCGGTTCGTTCATTATGAGATAGAAGGTGATACACATGCTAGCCATTAAAATCCCCTCGACCTTTATCCCTGAACGGAATTATGTCATTCGTCAATTGCTGGGTGAATTATTAGGTCTTAGCTACTCGGTTCATATTCATGAAACCAATCTATCCATGGATTACACCATCATTGCGCTGCCGAATGGGAGAAACTTATGGATACGAGATGTTTTTTTCAGCCAGTTCAAGGATGGCGAAGTATATTGGCATACGGATGTTTCCAAGATTGAAGTGAAGGACTGGCATCATGATGCAGCGCCGGAAGGAAGCCTCCCTGTGTTGTTCGGGGAAGCGGTGCTTAGGGTGGATGAAGGGGATCTTATCTGTGAAGCTGACCTCCTGGCAGGGGTATTCTTCATGTTAACGCGTTGGGAAGAGTTGGCCTCTTCTGAGAGAGATATGCACGGAAGATTTCCTTTGAAGAGTAGTCTTGCTTATAAATATCAATACTGGAAGCGGCCCGTCGTTAATGAAACAGCGGAAATGCTGTGGAACTTGCTGCAGTTGATTGGAATTGAACAGGAACGTAGAGCAGCTTCCTTTGAGATGGTTATTACGCATGATGTAGATGATTTGGCATATTGGGGACGAAAGTTCAGACTTCTTCGTTCACTTGGACGAACTTGCTTGCAGATGCAGCCGGTTGAAGCTTACCGGGTATTACAAAACTATGTAAGAGTGAAGCGAGGTCAGGAACAAGACCCCTACTTGACGTTTGATTGGCTCATGGACATCTCAGAGCGGATTGGAGTTCAGTCTCGATTTTATTTTATGTCGGGCGGCATCAGCGAGTACGATAATCGATATGCCATTAAGAGTAAAGCGTGTCAACGGTTACTTAAGCATATTCAACATCGCGGGCACAAGCTTGGATTTCATCCAAGTTACCATTCATTTACCAATAAAGAGCAGTTTATTGCTGAAAAGCTTCGATTAGAGGAAGTGGCTCAATGTGAGATCGACGAGGGAAGGCAGCATTATTTGAGATTTGATGCTGATCAGACGTGGAGAATATGGGAAGAAGCCGGGATGAAGCTGGACAGCACATTAGGATTCGCAGAGGATGGTGGATTTCGAAGCGGGATTTGTCAAGCGTATCAGGTGTTTGATGTGCACAACCGATGCGAACTTACACTAAGAGAGATGCCTTTAACCGTTATGGAAGTAAGCCTTGTCGGTTACCTTGGTTTATCACCGCAAGATATGCTTGATCGGATGAATGACTTGCAGCAGAAGGTTCGCCGATACGGGGGACAGTTTGTTCTTCTATGGCATAATTCCAATCTATCTGGCCGGACCTGGGATCCATATAGGCCCATATATCAGTCTTTTTTACTGGAAGGGGACGTTAAGAGTGAACAACGTAGAAGTTCTGTCATTAGAGCAAGCCGAACGTTGGGATGAGTGGGTTTATCAAACGGAGCATCCAGATGTGTATTGGTTATCAGGCTATTGCGCCTTATATGAAGCCAATCAAGAAGGAAAAGCCCAATTATTTGTATATAAAGATGAGTCCGGCTTTGTGCTGTATCCTTTTTTACTTCGTGAGGTTTATACGCTGCCGTATCTGCAGGCCTTGCGACAGGATTCTGATCCCAAGCTGTATGATATCATTACGCCCTATGGTTACGGAGGCCCCATATGCTCGTTAGGCGAAAGGCAGGATCGGGTAGCATTAGTCAGTGCGTTTGCACATGCATTTCAGCAATACTGCCAGCAGCATTGTATTATTTCTGAGTTTGTCAGGTTTAGTCCATTTATTGAGAATGAGAAGGATTACCCGGCAGTTGATCCGATTTTCCTTCGAAATACGATTTCGATTCCGATTGATCGAGAAGTAGATGTCATTATGTCTCGATTTACGGCACACAATCGCAACCGGCTTAGAACGTCATTGAAGGCGAATTTGAAGTACCGGGTTGTAGATTCTTCGAATATCGAGACCTTTATCGCCATGTACCACCAGACCATGAACCGTAAGGATGCGCAGGCATATTATTTCTTCCCAGCTTCTTATTTCCATCAGATGTTCCAAACATTAGAAGATAAGATTACGATACTGGAAGTATATAACGAGGAAGGCGTCGTCGTGAGTACTGCACTCTTTATACATATGGGGAAGAGTGTACACTATCACCTGGGTGCCTCCGATCCAGCATATCTTCATGTATCTCCTAATAATGCGATGATGTACTATGCAGCGATACATTTTAAAGAGCAAGGCTACTCCTTTATACATCTGGGGGGAGGATACGCGGGCAATGATTCCTTGTATAGGTTCAAGAAGGGGTTTAACCGTGATGAGCCTTGCAACTACTATGTAGGGATGAAAATTAGACATGAATACTGGTATAGAGAGTTGGAGAGACGGTTAAATCTCCAATCTACGGATCAAGTCAGTTATTTTCCAAGCTATCGCAATCCAGAGCTTCAAGTTATCGCGCAGAAGGAGTGTGAAGTGGGTGTCTGATCAAATCTATTTATCCCCTCCGCATATGGGAGTGCTTGAGCTCCAATATGTGGAGCAAGCTTTTACGAGCAATTGGCTCGCTCCCGTTGGACCTCACTTGGACCGGTTTGAACGAGAGGTATGCACCTATGTGGATCAGAGTGCTGCACTAGCCTTAAATTCAGGAACATCTGCGCTTCATTTGGCATTAAAGCTAGCGGATATAAGACCGGGTGACTATGTGCTATGTTCCTCGCTAACATTCGCTGCAAGCGCCAATCCCATTGTGTATCAAGGGGGGATCCCTGTATTCGTAGATAGTGAACCGGAATCTTGGAATATGTCGCCGGATGCGCTGCGGACAGCTTGTGAGATGGTGTTGAGCTTAGGACATCGTCCTAAAGCGGTTGTCATTGTTCATCTGTATGGACATAGTGCTCGAATGGATGAACTGATGAGAATCTGCGAGCATTACGAATTAATCGTGATAGAGGATGCAGCGGAGGCGCTAGGAACCAAGTATAAAGGGCGCAGCTGCGGCACGATGGGCCGATATGGGATATACTCTTTTAATGGAAATAAGCTTATTACGACAACGGCAGGTGGTATGCTTGTCAGTGCAGATGAAGGGGATATTGAGAAGGCCAAATATTGGGCGACCCAAGCGAAATCTCCACTTCCTTATTATCATCATACCGAAATCGGCTTTAATTACAGGATGAGTAATGTTCTTGCAGGAATCGGAAGAGGACAGCTGGCTGTGATCGAAAGTAGAATACAGGCTAGGCGATCCATCCACCAGCGGTATAAGCATTCGCTTGCGAATATTCCTGGGGTGCAATTCATCAATGAGTCCCGAGATGAAAGAGCTACCAACTGGTTAACGGTGACTTTACTTGACAGAGAAGTATCGGGCGTAACACCTGAGGAGATGATGGCTGCATTAGCAGAAGATCACATTGAATCACGACGCGTATGGAAGCCTCTTCATATGCAGCCTATATATCAAGATTGTCTCTATGTTCCTCATCATAGAGAGTTCTCTGTGTCTGAGAAATGGTTCAATGAAGGCATATGCCTTCCTTCCGGTTCAAATCTTTCTGCTGAAGAGCAGGAGAGAGTAATCAACAGACTCTATGAGCAATTACAAGCTCGTTCTAGCGCAATCCATTCCTAATCGGACTCGCTATCCGTTAATATTGATTCGCTTCTCAACCCACTGGTTCGGAGAGGCAATACATTGCCAGCCCTCAACAATGTAACGGCTGCTCGATGAGCCTAACGGAGTAATATTGTCATTCATGATGAGACGCCCCTTCTCCCAAGTACCTATCGTTGGGGGGGTAATGCCAAGATTCACACCCGGAATAATCTCTTCATACCCCGTCCATACTGTAGCGATCGTATCAAAAGCATATAAGCAGAAGCTTCGTATACGGAGAGGATTACTGCCGCCCGTTACCATGACGTGAATATATGCAACATTCGGGTGAATCCAGAAATAATAATCTGTCTCCGTATCGGAACCTGTAATATAGCCTCCAACACCTCCTCCTCCATAGACAGAGGGGCTAAAGTATGGGGAAGCATTTGAGGCTCCTTTTACTGTCGGAACGCCATTGATTATACTTCCAAGAACGGTTCCGCTTTTGTTAAAGCAAACAATAATAACCCGTCCACCGTAGCCAGATTCGACGTCTTTTTTCAATACAAATCGACTGGACTCTGTCGTATCGACGAAAATACCCAAAGCGGCGCTGTTTAGCTCCAAATAATCAAGGTTAAGTTTCATATTTGCAAATTTTTTAGCAGTAACTTGAGTGGAACTCATCATATTAACCGTTGGCACATTAACTAGCGTATTTCCGTTGTAATAACAAGCTTTCTTGTAAATTGCGCCTGAATTAAAAATAAGATGGCCGCTTAATGAGGAGAATAATTCTGCTCGTGCGGCGACCGTACTAACAGGATATTGACTTTGATCGTCAATATTTTCATATGAACATTCACCGTAGCCGGTTGTAAATATATGATTGGAAGATTGGTTTAATACCCGTGCGAAGAATTTATTGTTATCTTCATTGCGGCAATCGTAAAAGGCATTCTGTTCACCATGATAGATGAGGATCGGGATGGCCTCCGCACTTCCGCTTAACAGGGATTGGCCTAACTCAAAGCATGGCTTATAGAAGTTGTTGTTATTGTTGTACAGATACGATTGATCAGGAGATAGAATACGAACGCCATAGCGGCTCAAGGAAGGATTCACATGACTCCATGAACCAAATCTACCGTTCGTGTATAAATTTTCGTTGACCCAACCGGATTTAATTGCAGATAAATCGAGTCCGATCTTGTTGTTCATGATCTGGCCAAGCTCCAGTTGGTTATAGGAGAAGCCTTTAGATACCGCTGCAGCCTGCACGCCTATGGTGAACCCATCCGCTTGTACGATATGAATGGAACACGAAATGAGGTTGATCATTTGAACGCCAATGTTGGTTTCTTGCTGCCAGTCCGATACCTGCTTACTTTTTACATTGATCTTATACGACGTTAACCATACAGAATCTGTCTCAGATCCAATGATGAGACAAGGTTGAGAATTCGGTCCGTTGTAGATAAGGGGGGCATCCATAACAAGGGAGACATTGAGAGGGATATGAATAGTCTGACTGACGAGAAGACCTGGCCCAGGCGGGAAATAGACGGTGGCACCTGTATAAGCAGCATTATTCAAGGTTCGTTGAAGCGCGGCGGTATCATCTGTTTTACCATCATATACGGCTCCGCTTTGCTGCGGGGTAATCGGAGAAATGATCATATTCTCACTTCCTTTACTAGAAATTGATCTTGCTCCATTAGTATATGAAGCTATTGAAGTAATGGTTTCAGGTATAAATACGCCTTTTTTATAGAATGGATGAATAATAGAATGGGTTGGTACAAGGAGATTATAGATGTCATGAGAAAAAGATCCTTTCGGGTATTAGCTTTTATGGTCTTTATGATAGTGCTCGTTGTTGGTATGACATGTCGATTTGATCGAATGGACGGCGCTACTAGACATATCGTGAAGACGGGAAGTACATTCTATACAGCTGAGAAACGAAAAGCCATTATGGATAATATTAAAAACTATGCGTGGGCGGCATATGAACAGGATGTGGCGATTCGAGTAGCAGCGCCTTATCGCAAGCTTACCTTTGAGCAGATTTGGAATATCGTAACCCCCCAGTCTATACCTAGAAGCTATGATGTCAACGAAGAGGAAGGCAGCTTAATGGGGGATTTAAACACACCTCAGAATGATAGAAAAAACTACGAGATTGATCCCATCAAACACCCTTGGAAAGTAAAAAATAAATTAGATGGTCATTATTTCCCTACAAATGATTTTGCTGCTTTTTACAACAGTGGATTAAATGAACAAGGTATATTTGACTCGGAACGCGCTGATCGTGGATTGCTTGTCAATACAACCATGAAGGATCAAGGTGCGGGGTTCGGTGTTGATGATGGCTACGGATATGTGCATACGAATGGGGAAAAATTCACTTTTATCGCTTACTATAATCATGTGTTATGGTCTGATTGGATTGTGGATGCATTAGAATATCTACGTAAAGCTTATCTATATACAGGAGATTCGGCGTATGCTGAGCTGGGCATTGTATTACTAGATCGAATAGCTGATGTATATCCCGATATGGATGTTTCGAAGTATCGCTGGGAAGATGGATTCAAAAATGCGCATGGCGGTACGGGCCAGGGGAAGGTGTTAGGTTCTATCGCAGAAGTTAGTCTCGTCAAAGAATTGTTATTGAGCTATGACGCTTTCTATCCAGTTCTATTAAATGATAAGGCATCGTATGTTTCTTTTCTAAAGAAGCAGTCAATTAGGTATAACCTATCTGTTAAAAAGGATTCAGCGAGTGCGATTCGGATTAATATTGAAGACCGGATTGTCCGCCAAGTCGTTCCAGCTGTGAAAAAAGCTCAAATCTCAGGGAATTTTGGTTCCCATCAAAGTGTCGTCGCTCTTGCAGCCGTTGTGTATCATCGTCAGCCTGAGACGGAGGAATGGATCGATTTTATATTCCGCCCTGGAAAGCTTGAGAAAAAGGATGGTGAATGGCAGATCAATGGCGGCGGAGTGTATGATGTGCTGGCGAATCATATCGATCGCGATGGTTACGGCGATGAAGCTTCCCCAGAATACAACGCGACTTGGATTCAGCAGATCAGACAGATCGCTGATATGTTAGAAGACTATGATGGCGTAGAAGGCGCGGATCTCTACCAACACCCTAAAGTGAAAAAAATGTTTAGTACGTTCATGGACTTTATTATGCAGGGGAAGTATACGCCTTCCATTGGTGATTCGGGGAGCACAGGCCAAGCTCGGATCTATGCAAGATGGGAAGATGCGTGGAAAGCATTTGAGAAATATCGGGATCCGAGGTTTGCTCAAGCAGCCTACTTCCTCAATGGCAATAAAACGGAAGGAATCCATGGTGAAATTACACAAGTGCAGAACAAAAATCTATTGAAGCAGTTTGTGGATATTATACGAAAGCAAGGGACGTATGTATTTAAGAGCAACAATTTAACAGGGTATGGCTTTAGCGTATTACGAAGTAACCCAGTGGAAGCCTGGATGTATTATGGACGGAATGGCACATCACACGCACATCGGGATGCACTCAACATCGGACTCTACGGATATGGGGTGGATCTCGCGCCAGATCTGGGCTATGTAACATTCGCTGATGAGAATATGCTCCGTAATCGATGGGAGTCCAATACGATCGCTCATAATACGGTTGTCTATGGCGATGCTCCACAAGATGCGCAGGTGTGGACGGGAGATCCATTACACTTTGATGCGAGTCCTATGATGAAACTAATTGATGTTCGTGCGATGCAAGCCTATGAAGGCGTACAAGAATATCGGCGGACGCTAGCGCTCGTTCCGGTTGATACTGAGCATTCATATGCAGTTGATTTATTCCATGTCAATGGAGATAAGGAACGCGTATATAGCTTCCACGGTCCGGCAGGAAGTGTCGGGACATCAGGGCTTAAACTGGTTAGTCAGCCTACAGGGACCTATGCAGGGAAAGACATTGCTTTTGCAGATGAAGGGTACTCCGAGACGCATACAAGCGGCTATAACTATTTAACGCAAGTCGAGAGAGATGCAGAGCCGCAATCCATGTTCCAAGCTAGCTGGACGGCTGACGACGAAGGCGTAACGGATAAAGGCTCGCGCATTCGTCCGAAGCTGCGCTTAACGATGCTGGGCCAATATGAAGAAGCAGCTCTGGCTGACGGCGTCCCGCCGCAGAACAAGGAGGGGAATCCGAAGCGACTGACGTATATGCTCGTGAAGCAACAACCCGGCGATCATGTATTCACCTCGGTGTTGGAGCCATACACGGACGCACCATTCATTCATAGCGTGAAGGAACTGCCTGTCTACGTTAAAGGGGAACGAGTCGCGGATACTGAAGCTAGAGCGCTTGAAATCACCTTGAAAAATGGTCGGGTAGATACACTAATATGCGTGCTGTCAGAGGCGCCGAACGTCGTGTATGAATTGCCGAATGGGGAGAGGTTCCAAGGATTCTATGGAATGATCAGCAAAGATAAGTCTGGGAAGAGAAGTTTCTATACGTATGATGGACACTGGGTCACATCGAATTCCTTAACTGACAAGGCAACTTCAGGAATCAATGATAGGTATACGGGGACGATTGCTGATTTTTCGCAGGGATGGACACAGGATACGAGATTGCACTTAAAGCTTAGCGGTATCGCGAAAGAAGCTGTTCAAAAACTCGTCGGTCAATATATCTATGTTGCCAATGATACCGCATGGAGTGCGTCGAAAGAATCAAATCGAAATGCCGTCTATTTGATACAAAAAATTGTTAGTCATACGGATCAGGAAATTATCGTGAGCGTGGGAAACAGTACGTTGATTCGAGAACAATCAGGATCCCAATTTGTGTATGACATTGTAAAAGGTCAATCATTCTATATCCCTATGTCTTCCGTAAAGAAAAGTGATTAGCATGAGAAGGGAACGAATCTCTATGAATATGAAGAACAGCGTCATGCGATGGCGGTTCAATTGGAAGCAAGGTTCTTTCATGAAGAACGTTCTAATTATGCTAAGCGGAACAGCTACTGCCCAAGGGATTGGTATTCTAGCAACACCTATACTGGCACGCTTGTATACGCCTACTCAATATGGACAGCTATCTGTTTATATGTCCTTGCTGTCGCTCGCAGCGCTGTTTAGCAGCATAGGGTATGAACGTGCAATTCCAATGGAGAAGGAAGAAGAAGATGTTCCCTCGCTCCTGATGCTCTGCATGACCATAACCGTCTTCTTAAGCGTTGTTTTATTGGCGGTTGTCATTTTGCTGGCACCGATCATAAATAAGCTATGGAATATCAATGGAGTCATATTGTTGTTGCCATTATCGTTCCTTGGTTATGGTCTATATAACACGTTAAGCTATTGGGCGCTTCGGACGAAGAGCTATGGTCCGTTATCACGTACGAAATGGGTGCAAGGGATAGGAAGTCTGATGATTCAGCTTGTCTCTCCTTTTATTGGACTAGGGAAGATGGGGCTTTTACTTGGGGATATCTTCGGACGTGTATCAGGTACTGGGACACTTCTTACTCGATATTTGAGATCTAAAGGAGGGGAAGTGTCTTTTCTTCCTTGGAGAGGGCGCGGATATAAGATGCTTTCACTCGCGAGAAGATATCGGCAGTTCCCTGTTTATGTCACAGGAGGCGCTCTGTTCAATGCTGCTGTATTGCAATCCATGCCCTTATTCATGTCTACTTACTACAACTTGCATGAGGCTGGGGCGATCGCGATGGTAGACAGAATACTTGGAGGGCCGCTGATGCTGCTAGGGATGTCCGTTTCCCAAGTATTTTACGCCGAAGCGATGGAGCTCTCTCGCACGAGACCAAGAGAACTAGAGAGCTTGTTCTATCAGACGTTCAGAAGACTATGCAAGCTGGGCGTTATTCCGATACTTCTTATCATGGGCGTCGGTCCCTTTGCTTTTCAATGGGTTTTTGGCAATGAATGGATGGATGCAGTAAAGTATATTCCCTTGTATGCGATGCTATATGGGGTTAACTTTTTATTCTCACCATTATCCTCGATATTGGAATCTCTACGTTTGCAAAAATGGCTCTTTTGGTGGAATTTAGCAAGGTTCTTCTCATTCTCCATCTGTATATTGACAATCGTGCTGTTAAAATTGTCAGCATTCTATGCTGTGCTATTGTACACATTGACTCTCAGCTCTTTTTACATTGTCATCTTCATGATGAGTAAATGGGCTATCACAAAGTATAACCAAGAACTGACGGCGAATAAGGAGGGGGATCATCGTGAACATGAAGTCCAGGTATAGTCGTTGGGTTCAAGAACATGAGGTCCCTGTATTTTGCACGGATTGGTGGCTTGATGCTGTATGCGGAGCGGATAACTGGGACGTAGCCGGTTATAGGAATGCTGACGGTTTAGAGGTCTACTGGCCCTTTCATTTCAAACGGAAGTGGGGAATGAAAGTCATCGTGATGCCAAAGCTTACCCAGAAACTTGATATTCAATGGAACGATCATGCTTGGAAAGATGGTGGAGCAGCGGTCGTTCATGATGTCATGAATCATTTACTGAATCAGATGCCTTCAGTTCACTTTATCGATCAGGCGATGCAGTTGCCTCCAACGTACGCCATGTCTCTGTTGGAACAAGGTTTTACGGAAACCTTATGCTATACCTATGTGATTCCTGACCTTTCAGATCTTGATGATGTTTTGTCTAAATTTTCTAAATCAAAGCGTAAAGATGTTCGTAAGGGAGAGAATTTATTCGAAGTACGATATGATATGTTACCCAGTGAGTGGTATGACTTTCATCAGATGGCATTAATGAAGCAGGGGAAGCAAATATCCTATTCGAGGGATTTCTTTGAACAGGTAGCGGCGGCTGCCCTTCAGCGAAATGCTGGACGAATCATGTGCGTAGTAGATACGGTGGGACAAATTCACTCCGCATTGTTCATGGTGTGGGATCAATCGCGTGCGTATTTACTCCTATCGAGCTATGATCCCGATTTCAAGACGAGCAGATCCTTCCCTTTTCTGTTAAGTCGAGCGATTGAAGAAGCTTCGAAACATACGAAAATGTTCGATTTTGAAGGCAGTATGATTCAAGGCGTGGAGGCGGAGAATCGCCAGTATGGATCGGAACAGCAAACCTATTCCGTCCTGTCCAAATGCTGCTCCATCCCTAGTCATTTAAGAGCGAATTGGATGAGATTGAAGCAGGTCATATGGAGTGTTCCTCTCCTATTACCGTCCTTCATTGGATTAGGAGTAGTAATATGAAAGCAGCTGTTGAACGAATAGAGGGCATGAAAGCCAAATGTCTTTATCGAGAGCAGTATGATCGTGAAATGATGCCTTTATCCTATGCTCCTTGGCTGTTAGACGCTGTATGCGGGGATCATTGGGAGGTTGTATGTGTCGTTGAACAAGGGGAGATTAAGGCTTTTCTCATCTTTCGTTCCATGAAAAAGAGATTTACCACACTCGAATCCATCCTTCCTAACTTTGGTGAGAGTCCTCTATGGATTTGTTCGCTTGAGGGGTGGAGTGATCAAGAGAAAGTATCCAAGGAACTGGAATGGTTAGATTTATTAATTGAAAGCTTGCCGAACTATGATCATTTGTGTATCCCCCTCCCATCGAATTTATTGAACTGGTTGCCTTTTTATTGGCAAGGATTTGAACAAAAAACGATGTATTCTTTTGAATTGTACTTACCCGTACTCGAGACTTCTACGAACCGTATTTCCCCGTTTACCATACAACCTTGGTCTATAAAAGAAGGTGTGAATCAAAATGTTAAGCCATATACCAAGCGACCGTTCAAGTATATTGAGAGAAACAAACATTGGCTGCATGCTGCTGAATTACACCATCAATTGCTAGGTTTAATGGCTGTGGGTCCATCTGGAGAAATCGTCGGTCATTCCTTCGTCATGTACAATCATAATCAAGCTTATGAATGGTATGAATCATCACTAAAGGGTGAAGGAGCGGAGCAGGTTAGAATGCAGTTCCTTGAGACCTGGCAACAAAAACTCCCAGAGTTCACCGCGAAGTTAATTCTTGCCTATCCAAATCATTGGGATGCGAGGCAGATATATCAACGAATAGGTGCAGTCCCGGTAAGACGACTTATTGTAGAACATATGACTTCTCCTATTATTGGAATAAAGCAGTTGTTTAGATCAAAATCGTTATGAAGAAGCCTTTGAACTCATGCGCGAGGGCCGCTGCGGCAAAGTAGTTTTCCTTCATGAGTTATCAAAGCCGGGAGAGCCCGCATATAACAGTACAGACCCTGCATTGCAGGCTATCTCGTCGATATAGCGGAGGAGGGTGAATCTTGCGAGTTATTCCTACGAAATTAGAAGGCGTCGTATTGATTGAACCGGATGTCTTCGGCGATGCACGAGGATACTTCATGGAGAGCTATCATGTGGAGAAGTATGCAGCAGCGGGACTTCCGTATCAATTCGTGCAGGATAACCATTCCTTGTCTGAACCTGCAGGGACGCTACGAGGCCTTCACTATCAACTATCACCCAAAGCACAGACGAAGCTGGTGCGTGTGTTGGCAGGGGCAATTTATGATGTCGCTGTCGATATTCGGCCAGGTTCAGAGACCTTTGGCCAATGGGTTGGATATGTGCTGAGTGCTGCGAATAAACGCCAACTGCTCGTCCCTCAAGGCTTCTGTACAATTGTTCCGAACACCGAAGTTAGTTATAAAGTGGATCAGTTCTACGCGCCTGCACATGATAGGGGCATTCGCTGGGATGATCCCGCACTCGCCATTCCATGGCCGACGGATCGCCCGCTGTTGTCACCCAAAGACGAACAGCACCCTTACCTTGCGAATGCGCAGCTCGAACTGGAGGGGGAAAAAGGATGAGTTCTCGAAGAAGAGTGTTAATAACCGGGGCACAGGGACGATTAGGCACAGCTTTCCGTAAAGCTTGGACGTCTCATAATGATGAGGTGATTGCACTAAGCAGACAAGAGTTTGATGTGAAAGACGCGGAGTCGGTTATGAAGCAATGCGAGCGGTATCAGCCGAACATCATCATTCATACGGCTGGATTCACCGATATCGATCTTGCGGAGGAGGAGCCGGAGGAGGCGTATCGCGTCAATGCTTATGGTGCAAGGCATGTTGCGCTGGCTGCGAGAGCGGTCGGTGCACAATTGGTGCATTTCAGCACCGATCAAGTCTTCCAGGGGTCATCGGAGCAGTCGTATGAGGAGACATCTTATCCACTGCCAGTGCATACTTATGGGGCTTCCAAAGTGGCTGGCGATCGATTCGTACAGGCTATTCATCCCCAGCATTTGATCGTTCGAACAGCCTGGCTGTTCGGTACTTCTTCGATTAAGGAAGAGATCAGCAGTGCAGCAAGCTCCAGCCGTTCATCGATATGGCACGCGGAATCTACTGTAATTGGTTGTCCGACCTATGTGCCAGATTTGATCCACCATGTCGAAGAGATGCTAGGGCAACGTAGTCACGGTCTCTACCATGTTACAAGTAGCGGTTCCTGTTCCATGCAAGAGTTCAGAGATGCCATTGGGGCGATTACCCCCGCGATTGATTGGCAGCAGAGCTCATCTGATCAAGCGCAGCGGCGCGCTAGACGGCCTGAACGGGTTGTATTAGAACCCGCAGCGCTAATGCGAACAGGAATCCCGCCGATGCGTCATTGGTATGAAGCATTAGCGGACTGGATGAATCGAAATGCATGAAACTTTATCCCAATGAATTGACAATTTGAGAGAAATGGTGTAACGTTGATACGATACATATTGTAACATTAGACCATTGTAAGTATCATTGGAAGTCTGCTCATTGGGGGTTGAGTGAAGGTGAGAACCATCCATACGGATTCCGCGGAATCCATCTATTGTTTGGCATGCAATACGAGACAAAGTGTACAGCGACAGCGTATTGTTTTCACAACAGGGTATTATCGTGTTGGCGTACCGCTCGGCTGCTGCGAGGCGTGTTATTCTCTTTCTCAGAATCAAGAGCAGTTCGTAAATTTTGTGAATCACCAGAGTCCCCCTGTCCTGAAGTGAACCAAGACCTCCTAATCAGTTATGGCGGGAACCGGGAGGTCTTGCCCAGCCAGCAGTCTCTCAGACTCTCTATCCGGCTTGCTTCTTATTCTTCTTCGCAACCGGTACTTCCGAATCTTGGACAATGGACCGAGGTTCTAGTTTCTCCATCCGACTTTCACCACTGAAGATTCCACCCTCATGAATAATAATGGAAGAGCCATGGTAATTACCGTGGAATTGGCCTTTGCTGGTAATGATTAATTTTCCCTTCGTCGTCACATCGCCATAGACTTTGCCCGCAATCATAAGTTCTCTGGCCTGAATGTTGGCCGTCGCAACACCTTGCTCCCCGATGGTGACCGTCCCGCTCGCTTCAATCTCCCCTTTGAAATGTCCTTCGATTCGTAAATTGGTCTGACATGTCAGATGTCCATCCATTGTCGTTCCTTGTCCGATTAATGTATCGGTGAGACGTAATTTCTTCTGTCGCCGCATCATGAATTATTCCTCCTCCGGATTTGTAATGTAAGGCAATGGATCGATGAGCTGATCTTCTCGAGCAATTTGGAAATGAAGATGAGGGCCTGTGCTTCGTCCCGTATTGCCGAGCCGCCCAATCCGATCCCCTTTGACAACAACGTCTTGTTCATTCACTTCAATCCGATTTAAATGCATATACCAGGTGTCATAGCCCTTCGCATGCGCTATCACAATATATTTGCCGCGGGAATTGTCGGACCCGGTCGTAATCACTTTCCCATCTGCCGCCGCAAAGACAGGATCCCCTACTTTACCCGCAATATCGACACCGGCATGATAGGCTGCTCTTCCTGTCATGGGATCACGACGGTAACCGAAATTCGAGGTCAGTCGATGGGATGTCGTCGGCCAGCCTGTAGGCATATTCTGGAACACATCCTGTACGCGCTCAACGGTATTCGAGACGTTCTGCTGCATGATCGCAATGACGGCTTCCATTTGCTCCAAATCAATGGCTGTATCCTGTGCGAGCCGAATAACCTCTTCATTGCTAACCGGAAAATATTCACCGCCGACATCTTCCATAGCATCCCATGGCAGCTGCGTAACACTTGAATCGCTTGTCGACTCCGTTTTACCGTATTTGCGGATCAGACCTTGCAGTGTCTTCTCCATCTTATGTATACGTTCCATGCCTTCTTTCATCATCTGCGCATCGGAAGAGAGTTCAATGACTTCATTTTGGAGAGAAGTAATGGCGTGGTCTTTTTGCTGAATGGTATTTGCGCTTACAGTAGCATTGGCAGAAATTCTTCCTTGCAGCCCTTCAATCTGGGATGAAGAGCGCATTTGGAGTCCGAGGACAAAACTTGTTAGGGACACAGCAGTAATGAGAGGAACGGAGATGACTAGCAACTTCGGCACTTCGATTTGTCTGACCGACTGATCGGCATTACGAATCACGAGCAGCGTTATCTTGCTAGTAAACCATCGTTTCTTCAAGGGTTCTCCTTTCTACCGGAAGAAAAGCACCGATTCGATTGGAATAGACTGCTATAGATGGGATTCTATTCGGTTGTCCGCCAAAACATGCCGAAAAAATATTGTGAATCCTGTGCAAAGATGGTTGTACCTGCGTATAGGTTAAGGGAATTGTTGTTATAAATAAGAGTAGCGTGATCGAAAGCGATCATATCCTCTGAGCGGGGACGAAGGCGAGGGGGAATCAGAAGTATGGCATGGCTCGCACTGGCGTTAGTTGTATTTATATTTCAAATCGCGACGATCCTTATCGTGGAATTCCGGCATCCATCGAAGACGGTGGCGTGGCTGCTCATTCTATTCTGTTTTCCGGTGATTGGATTTGCGGTCTATTATTTCGTAGCCCAAGATTATAAGAATCGGAGGAAGGTTCGGAAGAAAGGGACTACGATTTTTCGGAAAACAAGAAAGCTGATCTGGCAGAATTCTTCCATTGTGACCCGGCATTTCCAGAGTAATAATTATGAACTGCGCCGAGAAGGACGATTGTTCCGGCTGCTGTCGCATTTATCCGAAAGTCCGATTAGCGGCTGTAATGAGACGGTGGTGCTCACGAATGGTGAGGCAACCTATGAGGCGATGTTTAAGGCGATGGAGCAGGCTAAGCATCATATTCATCTGGAATTTTATATTTTTCGCGGTGATCGGATCGGTACAAGATTTCAACAGCTGCTGCTGGAGAAGGCTAAGCAGGGCGTGAAAGTACGAATTATCGTGGATGGCCTTGGGAGTTATGGATTGAATGATCGGTTTGTGAAGCCGCTGAAGGATAGTGGGATTGAATTTTATAGTTTCCTGCCGCCGCTGTTCGCCTTGTATCATAAGAAGCTGAACTTTAGGAATCATCGTAAAATCGTCGTGGTTGACGGGAATATTGGTTTTGTCGGTGGCATCAATATTGGTGATGAATATTTAGGGAATGATAAAAAGCTCGGATTTTGGCGCGACACACAGATTCAGGTACGCGGCGATGCCGTCTATTTTCTACAAAATACGTTCGTAAATGACTGGTTTGTCGTATCGAATCGAGAACTCAGTGATCCTGACTTATATCCGCAGCATGAATGCCAAGGCTCTGAGCAGGTGCAGATGATTGCGAGTGGCCCAGATTCCCATTGGGATGCGATTCAGGAGATGTTCTTCGGGGCGATATCGGTGGCGAAGCATCGCATCTATATACAGACGCCTTATTTCATTCCGGATCTGAGCATTTTTACGGCGCTGAAGACTGCCGCAGTAAGTAAGGTAGACGTTCGTGTTATTATTCCGGGTGTAAATGATTCGAAGCTGGTGAATCTTGCGACCTTGTCATATGTAGAAGAGCTTATGCAGGCGGGTGTTCGATTCTATCAGTATAAAAAAGGATTCATGCATGCCAAGGTTGTCCTGATCGATCGGATGCTGGCTTCCGTGGGAACAGCGAATATGGATATGCGGAGTCTATTTAGCAACTTTGAGTTAAATGCGGTATTGTTCGATCGCGGTACGATTGACCGGCTCTATGCCGATTTCGAGCAGGATTTGAAAGATAGCAAGGAATTGATTCTGAAGGAATTCGAGCAGCGTTCCCGGATTCAGAAAGGCAAAGAAGTATTGGCACGCATGCTGTCACCGTTGTTATAGCTCTTACACCGAATTGAATGGGAAATAGGTGAAACGGGCATATTGTAGAGGACTACGAAGTATCATCAAGGAGGATTAGTAACAATGGATGCACGTCGTGCGCAAGAAATTTATAAGAGCCAAGATACCATTGCGGTGAAGCTCGATACTGGTGAATCCGTCTGGATTGAAAATGTAGATGAAGCCAATCAGATGGCGACCGTACAAATCGGCTCTCGTCCGACGGATACGCAGACGGTGTCCGTGGAACGGCTGAGTGAGCATTAAGCAGAAATGCTGAAATAAGAAGATGGTATGAGCATGGAACCGGCCCGAACCCAAGATGCGAGCAAGTACGCAGACTTATGGTTCGGGCTTTTTTCGAATCGCGAGGGCTGTGCCTGAATATTGCAGGCAGGGAAGAGGGCCGATATAATAAGAGCATTATGCAATATGAATCAGGCAGATCAGGAAGATGGGTATGCTTGAATCATACGGAGAAGAACTGGAGTTGAAAGTGGTGTTCAATACGTATACATTCCGTTCCATGCAAGAGGCAGACACTGAACGGCTTGCTGCAAAGCTGGCGGATTGGATTCAGCCGGGGACTGTTATTGCGCTGGACGGTGATTTGGGAGCGGGGAAGACGCGATTCTCTCAGGCGCTAGCTCGGGCAATTGGCGTGCCTGATGTCGTGAATAGTCCGACATTTACGATTATCAAAGAATATGAAGGAACAACACTTCCTTTCTATCATATGGATGTCTACCGTCTGTCCATCGAAGAAGCGGACGAGCTTGGACTCGATGACTACTTCTTCGGGCAAGGGCTGACGGTTGTGGAATGGTCGAGTTTAATTACGGAGCTGCTGCCTGCGGCGTACTTGCACATTTATATTGAATACGCCGGCATGACAGAACGGTTATTCCATGTGCGTGCTTATGGCTCTCCCTATGAGGCATGGTGCGAGGAACTGAACAAGGAGGGGGCGTCATCATGATGAGCAAAGAAGCAACGCGTAAGCGGTTTTTGGCAATCGATACATCGACTGCGATGTTAAGTGTTGCTGTTGTTGAAGGTACACGTGTACTGAAAGAGGTCTCTTCATCAGCAGAACGCAATCATTCACTTTATTTAATCCCGACGGTGAAAGAGGTCCTTCATGCATTGGATCTGGGAGAGCAGGATTTGGATGGCATTATTATAGGCCGCGGCCCAGGCTCCTATACAGGTGTACGGATTGGCGTGACGGTTGGAAAGACACTGGCGTGGGTATGGAAAAAGCCGATTGTCGGGGTCTCAAGTTTGGAAGGTCTAGCACTCGCGGGGTGGCAGCACGGATTGCATGCGGAAGGAGCCGAAGCTTCGGATGGTGAATTGGAGATGCGCCCATTAAGTTCAATCGATGCGCAGCAGGATCAGCACTGGATTGTCCCGTTGATGGATGCCCGCAGAGGACAAGTCTATACTTCCCTGTGGTGCGGCGAGGTGGCTGCGGATTCGACCCCTTGGGCCAATCTCGAAGAGGATCGGGTTCGGCTCATGAAGGAGTGGGTTAATCAACTAGCGGAAAAGGCTGAAGTTGAAGGAACGCCATCTTCGATATGGGTCGTGGGTGACGTGGAATTGCATCGAGCTGAAGCGGAGCGTCTAGGCACGCTAGTCCGTTGTCCGGTGCAGATCGTTGGTCATACGATAGAAGCAAGATGGCTTGGCCTTACGGGCGGAAAGAGACTGATGCAAGGGGAGTATGATGATGCGCATCGATTGGAGCCGAATTATACACAGCTTGCAGAAGCGGAAGCGAAGCTGCTCGGGAAGTCGTAGAGGGGGAATGCGAATCATGGAAGAACGTGAGCAAGTCGCAACAACAGGTACGGGGGAGCTTTGTTTTCGGTTGATGCAGCTTGAGGATATCGAGACGATTGTCGAGCTTGAACACCTCGCATTTACGATGCCTTGGACTGCCGAAGCATTCCGTAATGAATTAACACAGAATCATTTCGCACGGTACATGGTCATGGAACTGCATGATCAAATTATAGGTTATGGCGGCATGTGGACCATCATAGATGAAGCGCATATTACGAATATAGCTGTTCGGCCGGAATATCGAGGGCGGAAGCTCGGCGCGAGGTTGCTATCGGAGCTCATGAAGACGGCGAGTTATATGGGAATGCGTAAAATGACGCTAGAGGTGCGGGTATCGAATACAGTTGCGCAAGGTTTATATCGGAAATTTGGATTCAGCCCTGCGGGAGTTCGTCCACGTTATTATTCAGATAACAATGAAGACGCGATGATCATGTGGGCAGATATTCCGGAAGAATGGGAAGCGTTTAGCGCAGATGGAACGGGAGCGAAGGAAGTGGGTGACAGCAATGAATAACATCAGCGGCTACGGTAAGCCGAACTATATACTAGCGATTGAGACAAGCTGTGACGAGACAAGCGTGGCAATCATTAAAGACGGCAAAGAAATATTGTCGAATATCGTTGCGAGCCAGATCGAGACGCACAAACGCTTCGGCGGTGTCGTGCCGGAGGTGGCTTCACGCAAGCATGTGGAGACCATTACGATCACGACGGAGGAAGCGGTTGAGGAGGCTGGCATCGCGTTAACCGATTTGTCTGCAATTGCGGTAACGATGGGTCCAGGGCTTGTCGGGGCGCTGCTCGTCGGGATTGTAGCGGCCAAGGCACTTGCAATGGCACTGGATTTGCCGTTGATCGGAACGCATCATATCGCAGGGCACATCTACGCGAATCAGCTCGTACATGAGATGGAATATCCATGTATGGCGCTTGTTGTATCCGGTGGGCACACGGAACTTGTGCTGCTCGAGAGCGAAGGTGTATTTCGTGTGATCGGGCGGACGAGAGATGATGCGGTGGGCGAAGCGTATGATAAAGTCGCACGTGCGCTGCAGTTCCCATACCCGGGGGGCCCGCATGTGGACCGTCTTGCGCATGAAGCGGAAGCAGCAGTTCCATTGCCGCGTTCCTGGCTAGAGCCAGATTCCTATGATTTCAGCTTCAGTGGTCTGAAATCTGCGGTGCTGAATGTGATTAATCAGACGAAGATGCGGAACGAAGAATTAAACTTCGCGCATGTTGCACGTGGATTCCAAGAGTCGGTCATCGACGTCTTGATGGAGAAAGCGATTCGAGCGGCGAAGGAGTTCGAAGTGAAGCAGCTGCTCTTATGCGGTGGTGTAGCCGCCAATCGGGGTTTACGCGAAGCGTTGACGGCTCGATGTGCAGCAGAAGGCTTGCCGCTGCTTATTCCGCCGTTCGCGCTATGCAGTGATAATGCGGCGATGATTGGTGCGGCGGCGTACCTGAAGTGGAAGCGCGGTGAGTTTACAGCGCTGGATCTGAAGGGGGAGCCAACATTGTCGCTCGAAGCTTGGTCCGTTCAAAGCTAATATACGAAAAGGCTGTATCGATTCTTCTTCATGGAAGAGTGTCGATACAGCCTTTTCTGTTAAATGCGAACATTCGCATGCTGTAGCTTACGGTACTGCATCAACATGGCGATACGCCATGGAAGCAGCATGCCGAACGCGAGAATGAAGAAGAGACCTGCGCTTTGTGGGACCGTGATGTATTTTTCGAGCACATCATGAAGGATGACGCGTAGCACAAGGAGTCCGACAATGACGAAGATGAACATATTGGAGCGTTTCAAATAGATCAGCTCATTCTTTTGCTCGAATCGAGATGTAAGGATCAGCGGATATGAGAAGAGAATTACCCCGACGAGAAATGAGGCTAGAGCCCAAGTTAGTGGGACTCGAAACTCAGGCACCACGAACATGAGGAAGCCGGATACCATGCCGATCGGCGGCATAATAATTTTTTTCATATTCGTAGGTTTGTTCGTACCGCGCAGTCGTAGGAAGATAACGGCGGACCCGCCTAATATGGTTGCAAGAATGGAAAGGCCGTGCATAGAGAATAAAGAGCCAGCCATGACAATCACCTCATTGTGAAATATAGAATACGTGCAATGCATTAAGTCGTATTATAGCACAAAGCATCTGGAGAAATCTCCTGTTCATTAGAGCTGGTTTGGGGGGTGACTTTAACCTTGTGGACAAAGTTATCCACATATCCGACGAGAGCTGTGTATAACCGCTGTAACGCTATGGCGCGCAGTGATACGGGTTTTATGGAAATCGGGGATAGCTTTTTCATGTCGAATCGGTTATTTCTGTGGATAATGTGGATAAAAAAGTGAATAATTATGGAAATTGCATGTTACCCCCTCGTATATCAATAAAAAAAGCGGCCATATAGGCCGCAAGGAGGATAAAGTTATTCACTTTATTTGTGGATAAGGCTGTGTACAAGCGTTTATTTAAGTGAGAGCTTAAAAAGTCGGGTTTTCAACCTCTTTAAGCCATTGTCTCTTCCCATTGCTCGTATGTTAGCGCCAGACGGGACTTTTTCTCATCGATTTGGGTCTGAGTTTCCTGTACGGCAACGTAATCTTGATAGACCTCAGGAAGCGTGAGGTTGTGCTCCAGCTCCGCAATTTCCGTTTCAAGCTGCGCGATATCGGCTTCGAGCTGTTCTTGTTTGCGTTGTCTGTTTCGTTCATCGCGTTTTGCTTGTTTGTTGTCTTCGAAGGAAGAGGCACCGCCGGATGATTTGTCTCCCGATCCGTTATTTGTTGCGGATTCTTTGCTAGTCGCAGCTGCAGCTTCGGCTAACATTTCGGCAATTTCTTGCTTTTTCTCGACATAATCATCGTAATTTCCTAGGAAATGTTGCGTGCCAGTCGGACCAAGTTCTACGATTCGCTCGGCCATTTTGTTCAAGAAGTAACGGTCATGCGAGATGAATAGTAACGTTCCTTCGTAATCCATGAGTGCGGATTCCAACACTTCTTTGCTGAAGAGATCCAGATGGTTCGTCGGCTCATCTAGGATCAGCATGTTAGCTTTTAAGAGCATAAGCTTAGCGAGCGAGACACGAGCTTTCTCCCCACCGCTCAATGACATGACTTTCTTAAGCACATCTTCTCCACTAAATAAGAAATTGCCTAACACGGTACGGATCCGTGCTTCCTCTAGATGAGGATAGGCAGACCAGAGCTCCTCGAGTACGGTATTATTCGGATTAAGGCCTGTCTGTTCTTGATCGTAATACCCCAGTTTGACATTCGTTCCCCAGTTAAAGGATCCGCTTAACGGTTGCATCTGTCCGACAAGAGCCTTCAATAAAGTGGATTTGCCAATCCCGTTCGGACCAATGAGGGCAACCGTTTCACCCCGGCGCAAATCGAGTGAGACATTCTTGAATAAGGTTCCTTTATTCGGAAAACCCATGGCGAGATCACTAACCTGCAGCACTTCCTTCCCGGATGTGAGCTCCACTTCGAAGGTGAAGGACGCTTTCTTCAGATCGCCAAGCGGTTTCTCTAGACGATCTATCTTCTCGAGTGCTTTACGGCGGCTCTGCGCGCGTTTGGTCGTCGTTGCGCGTACGATATTTTTACGGATGAAATCTTCCATCTTCGCGATTTCAGTCTGTTGACGTTCATAGTGCTTGCTCTCGATTTCATAGTCTGCTGCCTTAAGCTCGATATACTTACTGTAATTGCCGGTATATCGCTTCGATTGATGCCTCTCTATTTCGACGATGTTCGTAACGAGGGCGTCGAGGAAGTAGCGGTCATGTGATACAACGACGATGGCGCCGGCGTATCCGCGCAAATAATCTTCAAGCCAAGTTAATGTTTCGATATCCAGATGGTTCGTTGGTTCGTCCAGCATGAGCACATCTGGGGCTTGCAGCAGGATGCGAGCAAGGGCAAGTCGGGTCCGCTGGCCGCCGCTTAACGTATGAATGGGCGTATCGAAGGAGAAGCTCCCGAATCCCATCCCATGTAGAATAGATTTGATCTTGGTCTCAACTTCATAGCCGCCTTGTTCGCGGAACCAATCTGAGCGTGTGGCATAGCGGTTCAACGTGTCCGCATATTTCTTATCATCTGCCATCAACGTCGGATCGGCGATTTGTAGTTCTAGATCACGCAGTTCTTTCTCTGCATCAATCAAATGCGCGAAGACCTGCAGCATTTCATCCCAGATCGACCGATCGGATTGCAGGCCGCTGTTCTGGGCAAGATACCCAAGGCGTGTCTCTTTGGCTTTGAAAATTTGCCCTTGATCTGGGCGGATTTCACCGGCGATAATCTTAAGCAGTGTAGATTTGCCCGCGCCGTTCACACCTACAAGACCGATTCGTTCTCGATCATTGACCATCAGGTTAATATTTGACAGAATATTGGTTACACCATAATTTTTCGTTATTCCTGAAGCTTGAAGCAGCATTTCGTCGATACCTCCAACACATGTTCACGGTTTCATTAGTACATATTGTACATGAATTTTGAGGAAAGTGCGAAGAAATGGAAGGATAACGTTGAAAACTAGCGAAAGTAAATGAACAATGGTAAACTAAGGGTGTGATTTCGTTAAATGAGCGAGAAACAAGAGATTCGTAAGCGAATCAGGACCTTGCGAAAGGCCCTGTCCGCGAGTGAGCATCGGGTGAAATCCGAACGAATATGTAGAGAAGCTGCGAGGTGGGTTGATCATAAGGCCCTGTCGGGAGAACAATCCGCGAATCGTAGCGTTTTCGTCTATCTTCCCTATGAACACGAGATCGATGTCATTCCTTTCATTCAGCATTGCTGGGACCGGGGATATACGGTTTATGCACCACATGTGGATCAAGCCGCTGGACAGATGCAGTTGTTCCAGATCCGATCGTTATCCGATGTAGAAGTTGGCAGCTACTGCATTCGGGAACCGAAATTATCGCTTCCTCTACTACCTGCGACTAGGTGGGCAATGCTTGATTGGGTTGTCGTTCCAGGGCTCGCCTTTGATCAGCATGGCGGGCGGATGGGATACGGCGGCGGCTATTACGATCGTTTTATGGCAAGAGTTGCTGCTTCACATCCAGAAGAATCCGATCGAAGGCCGCTATGTATTGCGTTGGCATTCGGGTTACAGGTGATCGATCATGTGCCAATGGAGGTCCATGATTTGCGTGTAGATTGCTTAATTACGGAAGACATGACACTCGTTATAGACTCAGCCAGTTATAATGACTAGCTTGATGATGATTGATATAATACATGAATTTTTCTTTTATATACGATAGAAGTACTACATGGAAAAACTATATATTGAAGTTCGACATTCGAGGGAGGAGTGCGAAATGATCTGGAGAGTAGGAATCCTAACCGCTAGCGATAAGGGCTCAAGAGGCGAACGCGAGGATACGAGTGCGCAAGTCATTCGCGAGATGATCGAAGAGGAGCTTGGCGGTGAAATTGTCGAGTATCGCATTGTACCGGATGAGAAGGATGAGATTATGGCGGGACTGATCGAGATGGCCGATTATTTCCAGACTCATTTGATCTTGACGACAGGCGGGACAGGCCTAGCCGAGCGTGATGTCACACCGGAAGCAACGTTGAAGGTGGTTGACCGTGAGGTACCGGGGATGGCGGAGGCCATGCGCGCAGCATCCATGGTGAAGACAAGACGGGCAATGTTATCGCGCGGAGTATGCGGGATTCGTGGAAAGACATTAATTCTGAACTTACCGGGGAGCCCGAAAGGCGTGCACGAGAATCTCAATGCGGTCATGGACCAGCTTCCGCACGCACTCGACATCATCACAGGCCGTTACAAGGAACACCAAGATGAATAATCGAAGTATTTCTTCTTCGCTTCTTTTCCGAAGCCTACCGTAGATCGTATCGATTTGTACCGGACGAAATGGTGATAATTGTCACGAAAATTTCCTAATTGAAGGAACAAATGTGTGATATGATACTGCTTACAGGCGGGACGTCTGTAGATCCCGATGATCGGACTCCTGGAGCAATTCGGCAAGCAGGCGCAGAAATTATCCGCTATGGGACGCCAATGCTGCCAGGTTCCATGGTATTAATGGGCTAGAACAGAATCGATATTATTTTCGCTGATGAAGTGAACGAAGGGGGATATGCAAGGTGGGAGGCATAGGTGTTACAGGCTTTATTTTGCTGATTATCGTCGCATTGTTATTGTTCGGCCCGAATAAGCTGCCTCAATTAGGTCGCGCATTTGGTCGGACATTGCGTGAGTTCAAAGAGGGAGCGCGTGATATTATCTCAGACGATGAGTATGATGATCGCAAACCCGCGAAGCAAGAAATTCGCAGTTCGGACAGCACATCGCAGCCTGTACTGGATCAGAAGCACGCGAATGATAAACGTTTACCTGATTAATATTAGCGTGGTGGTTGTATGACGGAGCAGCATATCGAAGCAGACGACATGACGATATGGGAGCATATCGGCGAGCTGCGCAGACGGATCTTCTATATTCTGATTGTATTGGTTCTTGGGATGATTCTCGGGTTTGTCGTTACAGACCCAATCTATAATTATCTAATTGCCATTGCGCCGGTAAAAGACATGAATTTTCATGCTTTTTCGATGTGGGATGCAATCGGTATCTATATGAAATTTGCTTTTGTGATTGGTTTAATCGTAGGCCTGCCGTTCACGGTCTACCAGGTCTGGTTGTTCGTACGCCCGGGGTTACGCGATGTTGAACGCAAGGGTGCCGTGCAATACATTCCGTTTGTTCTGCTATTATTTCTAGCTGGCCTTGCTTTCTCCTATTATGTTGTATTTCCACTCGCATTCTCGTTTACGACGGAAATGACGAAGCATATGGGACTCGTGGAGACCTATGGGGTTACACAATACTTTTCATTCTTATTCAATATTCTCATTCCGATCTCGCTCTTGTTCGAATTGCCGATTATCATTATGTTCTTGACCAAGATTCGAATCGTGAATCCGAAGAGATTGCGTAAAATGCGAAAGTTAGCCTATTTTGTATTGATCTTCATCGGTGTACTAATTACACCGCCGGATTTGATCTCAGACTCGCTCGTTGCTGTACCATTGATCCTTTTGTACGAATTCAGTGTATGGTTGTCTTCGCTTGTCTATCGGAAGCAGCTTGCGCGAGAACAAGCCTGGGAAGAAGAGTTCGAATACGAATCGTAGGAACAATAGAAGACGCTTATCGGATGAACCGATAGGCGTCTTTTTGGTTAGGATCGTAAGTTTTCATATTTTAGAAGCATGTGAAAGATGCGATCTGTCTCAAGTCTATGCCGAAATACATCCAGAAGAAGCCATTCCAGCGGAACCCGGCTACGGAGTCGCGTCCGACGAATACAGGGAAGAACCAGAATTGCTGGCCGTTGTTCAGCCATACATACGTATTTCGGAACAGACAACGGCTAATGGCTCCTGGATCTACAGCGAAGACACCTGCTTGCGCTTGGGGCATAGCCGGTATGAATTGTGGTGGCGGTGAGGTTGGAGCTTGGGCTCCGGAGGGTCCAGGTGTAACCGGCGGCAGTCCAGGCGGTCCTCCGAAGGGAAAGAAAGAGCGTCCGCCTGGTGGGCGTCGTGGAGGCATAAATGCCATGAAGTTCACTCCTTATCGTTATTTTAGCAATCTTATCTTTAACGTATGGGGGCGGATGACTATCGGCTTGGGCACGTGTCTTGGTACGTGTATTTATTTTTCTTGCGAGTATCGATTGGCATAATTTGGTTGACATTGGATAGAATGGGTAGGTGTGCCGAAGCGGAAGAATGTTGAAAAGTTCATGTAAATTTAGAGAAAAGGACTTGAAATGTTCTTCCAAAATAGGTATCATAAAAATTGTTATTAGCACTAATGGTGAACGAGTGCTAATACATTACACATAATGGTTAATGCTTAAAAAACATATTTAAAGGAGGCTATTTTTCATGATCAGACCTTTAGGTGAACGCGTATTAGTTGAAGCAGTAGAGAAAGAAGAGACAACAGCATTCGGTATCGTATTGCCAGACTCCGCGAAAGACAAACCACAAGAGGGTAAAGTTATTGCGGTAGGAATCGGCGCGGTGAAAGATGGCGTTCGTATTCCGCTTGAAGTGAAAGAAGGCGACCGCGTAATCTTCTCGAAATACGCTGGCACTGAAGTGAAATTCGAAGGTAAAGAATACTTGATTATGAAAGAAAGCGATATCCACGCGATTATCGGCTAATTGATCCAATCAGTGAATCCATAATAACAATTATTTAGGGAGGTTTTTCACGATGGCAAAGGAAATTAAATTCAGTGAAGACGCACGCCGTGCGATGCTTCGTGGTGTAGATACATTAGCAAACGCAGTAAAAGTGACGCTTGGACCTAAAGGTCGTAACGTTGTTCTTGAGAAAAAATTCGGAAGCCCGCTCATCACGAATGACGGTGTTACGATTGCGAAAGAAATCGAACTTGAAGATGCATTCGAGAACATGGGTGCACAACTTGTTAAAGAAGTAGCTACAAAAACAAATGATGTTGCCGGTGACGGTACAACAACAGCTACCGTTCTTGCTCAAGCGATGATTCGCGAAGGTTTGAAGAACGTAACTGCAGGTGCTAACCCAATGGTCATCCGCAAAGGGATTGACAAAGCGGTTCGTGCAGCGGTTGAAGAATTGCAAAAAATTGCAAAACCAATCGAAGGTAAACAATCGATCGCACAAGTTGCTGCAATCTCGGCTGCTGACGATGAAGTTGGTGAATTGATCGCAGAAGCAATGGAGAAAGTCGGCAAAGACGGCGTGATCACGGTTGAAGAATCCAAAGGCTTCTTAACAGAACTTGAAGTGGTTGAAGGTATGCAATTCGACCGTGGATACACTTCCCCGTACATGATTACCGATACAGACAAGATGGAAGCTGTCCTAGACAACCCTTATATCTTGATCACAGATAAGAAGATCTCGAACATCCAAGAAATCTTGCCAGTGCTTGAGAAAGTGGTTCAAGCAGGTAAGCAGCTTCTAATTATCGCTGAAGATGTTGAAGGTGAAGCACAAGCGACACTGATCATGAACAAACTTCGCGGTACATTCACTTGCGTATCCGTTAAAGCTCCAGGCTTCGGCGATCGCCGCAAAGCAATGCTTGCTGACATCGCTGCATTGACTGGCGGTCAAGTGATCACAGAAGAATTGGGTCTTGATCTGAAATCGACTACAGTTGGACAATTGGGTACTGCGCGTCAAATCCGCGTAACGAAAGATAATACAATCATCGTTGATGGCAACGGTGCAAAAGAAGATATCGAAGCACGCGTGAACCAAATCCGTGCGCAATTGGAAGAGACAACTTCCGAATTCGATAAAGAGAAATTGCAAGAGCGTCTGGCTAAATTGGCTGGCGGTGTAGCGGTAATCAAAGTTGGTGCAGCTACAGAAACAGAATTGAAAGAGCGCAAATTGCGTATTGAAGACGCATTGAACGCAACACGTGCAGCGGTTGAAGAAGGTATCGTTGCAGGTGGTGGTACAGCACTTGTAAGCATCTACAATGCTGTAGCAGCAGTTCAAGCGAAAGGCGACGAGCAGACAGGTGTGAACATCATCTTGCGTGCTCTTGAAGAGCCAGTTCGTACAATCGCAGCGAACGCAGGTCAAGAAGGATCTGTAATCGTTGAGCGTCTGAAAAAAGAAGCGGTAGGCATCGGCTACAACGCAGCAACTGGCGAATGGGTGAACATGATCGAAACAGGTATCGTTGACCCAGCGAAAGTAACGCGTTCCGCATTGCAAAACGCAGCATCTGTTGCAGCTATGTTCTTGACTACAGAAGCGGTTATCGCTGACAAGCCAGAACCAAACAAACCAGCTATGCCTGATATGGGCGGCATGGGCGGTATGGGCGGCATGATGTAATAATCAGGCCAAAAACCTTGATATATCAACAAAAAAGGACCCGTAAGGGTCCTTTTTTTAAATGAAAATCACATTTGTGTCACGAAAAAATGATACAAATCCAAGGAAACGTCTCGGCTGAGCCAGTTTAGCCGTTATAGCATGCTCATACTAACGCCGATAAGATAAGGAATCAACCATAGGATCCAGACGATCAAGCTAAAGCGATGGAAGGTGTGCTGAGCATTCGCGGATCCTCTCCATTTGACGAGTGCAGCCCAGACCGCGTGAATTAGCATCAGGATGAGGGCAGCACCGCCGGTTAACGCATGAACAACATTCCCGCCATTCGAAGCGAGCGTGCTCATGAGGGTTGTACCTGTGGTATCGCAGACGAGACCGAGTAGGAAATAAATCAGATGTTTGGTTTGAAGTGTACCGGAACGTTTTTCGCCCCAGACACCGATGGTGTAGAATATAAGGGCACAATTAATGAAAATAATTGCAGCTGCTAGCATGTAGGTTCACCTCTTATTGTGAGTTGTTGTTTCTTCGTACATGGATCCTATCATGCCAATATGAATGCAGTGTGAACAGGACATTACGGCTAGGATGGAGGAGAATGGGCGTGTTGTTGACATTGCAATCTGAATTCTCTATAATGTCTGTAATCTTATATGTCTTATACGTTGAAAGAGCGAAGTAGCAGCTTGTCCCTGTTCTCAGAAAGCTGGGGGTTGATGAGACCCAGTACACACAAATCCTGCGAATTACACTCTGGAGTATCTTAGGTGTCCCTAAGCGGAGTAGCGATCGATAATATCGCTGAGAGTGGTATTTATGGCGACGTACGCGCTGTGAATGCAATTTGGGTGGTAACACGGTTATTCAATCGTCCCGATGTCTAGAATAGACAGGGGACGATTTTTTGTTGTTTATTCGGAGAAATTTTAACAATAAAAAGGAGATGGAGAACATGACGATGAACATTATCGACGAACTCGAATGGCGCGACGCCATTAACCAACAGACGGATGCAGAAGGATTGCGTCAATTGACGAATGAGAAATCAATATCCTTGTACTGCGGCGTTGACCCGACAGGCGACAGTATGCATATTGGACACTTAATTCCATTCATGATGTTAAGACGCTTTCAGCTCGCTGGACACCGTCCTGTCATTCTAATTGGTGGAGCAACAGGAACGATTGGGGATCCAAGTGGCCGCCAATCGGAGCGCTCTCTACAGACGATGGAGCAAGTACAAGCGAACGTTGAAGCGTTAACTGCACAGATGAAGAAGCTGTTCGATACGGATGGCAGCAACCAGCTTCGAATGGTGAATAACTATGATTGGACACATAAAATCAATGTCATCGACTTCTTGCGCGATTATGGGAAGAATTTCAGTATCAATGCGATGCTCGCAAAGGATGTTGTAGCAAGCCGTCTTGAGAGCGGAATTTCTTTTACGGAGTTTTCGTATCAGATTCTTCAATCCCTCGACTTCCTTCATTTGTTCAAGGAAGAGAATGTTCAACTGCAAATTGGCGGTTCTGATCAATGGGGGAACATCACGAGTGGCTTGGATTTGATTCGTAAGAAAGAAGGATCGGAAGCAAAAGCTTATGGCTTAACGATTCCACTTATGCTGAAATCCGACGGTACGAAATTTGGTAAAACGGCTGGTGGTGCGGTATGGCTTGATCCGAACAAAACAACCCCATTCGAGTTCTACCAATTCTGGGCGAACACGGATGATCGCGATGTCATTAAGTACCTGAAATTCTTTACTTTCCTGGATAAAGAAGCGATTGATACATTAGTGGAGAAGGTTCAGACAGAACCGCATAAACGTGAAGCGCAGAAGACGTTGGCTGAAGAAATGACAAAGTTCGTGCACGGTGAGGAAATGCTGGAGCAAGCGAAGAAAATCACCGCAGCATTGTTCAGTGGAGATATCAAATCATTGACCGCCGACGAGATCGAGCAAGGCTTCAAAGAAATGCCGACGTTCCACGCGACCAAAGAATCGAAGAATATCGTAGAATGGCTGGTTGACCTAGGTATCGAGCCTTCCAAGCGCCAGGCGCGTGAGGATATTACCAAAGGTGCGATTTCCATGAATGGCGAACGCGTTACGAATCTTGAGATGGAAGTAACCGTAGAGAACTCTTTCGATGGCCGATTCATCATTATCCGTAAAGGGAAGAAGAATTATAGTTTAGTTCGATTGACTTAATAAGAACTAGGCTTGGGTTAGCAAGAACTCCTCACATTTTTTTATGAACTTGTGGGGAGTTTTTTTGGTATCTAGTAAGGTACGGTATATTAGGGAAATATTGACGTTAAAGGCTGGAAGTCTTATAATGTCGGTAAATGATGGTAATATTATTGTCATTTTTAGTAATATAAAGGGGAATAATAGGATGGTTTTCGATGGGATCTTAATTGGTTTAATTGTTGGATTTATACGAGCAGGTTTTCGTAATGGTCTCATCGCGCTTTCGAATGTTCGAATTAAAGGTGGCCTAATCTTTCCGATTCTACTACTCCTCCAATTTGCTATTTTCTTATTTCAAGGGAAAATTCAGTTTATCGCCGATTACAGCGGGTACTTTTTCATTGTTGTCTATATTGCAGGACTCTATCTATTGTGGCTTAATCGGTTAGCGCATGGCTTTGGATATATTTTTACTGGGGTGGCTTTGAACTTTCTTGTTATGGCGATTAACGGTGGACGGATGCCAGTGTCATTGGAGGCGGCTTCTGTGCTTGACCCAATCTATCTCGAAATGCTTAAGAGTGATACTGCAGTGACGAAGCATTTCTTATTGGATAATTCGACAAGACTTCCTTTTCTTGGTGATATTATTCCACTATCCTCCCCATATCCAAGGAACCAGGCAATTAGTGTAGGCGATGTGATTATGAATTTTGGAATGTTCCTCTATCTCCAGAAGATTATGCTGGAACAGAAGATTCGTACTTCCTTAGTTGAAACATAATAACTATGTCATATTAGACTAATTGAAAGGGGATACATACGATGAAAATGTTCAAAGACGTAAATATTGCACGTATGCTTCTAAATGCAGTGATCGTTGCTTCAGTTGTTGTTGCACTTACATCAGGTTATAGAATTATTGGTTAGTAAATAAGGAGGCAGGATTGCCTGCTTCCTTATATTTTTTTAAGTATTCATAAGCTTCAGTGTTAAATTGTTCTTTATAATTCGAAGAAACGCTTACCATCTTAATTGGATGTAAAAGTCGTTTCTTCTTGTTTAAGACGAAGAGAAGGAGGGAGATTCTTGCTTCATAAATTATCACTTCTACTTAGACAACCCGGCTTTATTTATGGGTTGATGATATCCCTCATTGGTTCTGTGCTTCTTGTTTATAATTTTGATTATTCTTTGTTCACTTATTCTTCTTCAGAGTGGGTTATGCTCTACGCATTCGTTGCAGCTGTATTGTTCCTTCAATATTTTTTGTTCCGAGTACCTCCTGAAGGAAACTCTGAATCAATGGATTCCGCAGTCTTAATGGCTGTTCTTTTTGTATACGGTGGTGGTTATACACTTGTAATATTATTCATAAGTGCTATCATTTTGGCGTTTTTGGAAAAGAAGACAAAAGTATGGATGCATTTTTTGAATTTTAGCGCATATACGATGATGTTACTTGGTGCAGAGACTGTTTTTCATTTATTCGGTGGTCAAACGGGGAAATTTAATTTAAGTCATTTATTTGCATATTTAGCGGCGTTATCTGTTTATTCAATTATTAATATTATTGTTATGAGTGGTTACTTTGTTTCTGTTAATAAGATAAGCGTTTTGGAGATAGCACGTGGATTTTTCAAAGATTCATTATTTTCATATCTCAGCACGATGTTACTATCACTTGTTTTGTTGATGTTATTTGACAGTAACCAGCTATTTGGATTGTTCTTAATACTAACGATTTCACTATTATTATCTTTTTCATTTAAGAAGCTATTTCAAATCTATAACCAAGTCAACCAAAAAGCAAACATAGACCAGCGAACAGGACTTTATAACCATAGCTACTTCGAAGAGAAGCTGGATGAATATATTAAGCTGAATCGATCGCAAGAGAAGACATTCTCATTAGCCATGCTCGATTTGGATGATTTCAAGAAGTATAATGATGCTTATGGGCATCCTGAAGGAGACAAGCTGCTTAGCTTCTTTGGAAACCTTGTTAAATCGGAGTGTGAGCCCCATCAATTTGTTGCTGCGCGGTATGGCGGGGAAGAATTCTCTATCATTATGCCAGGTTATACACTTGAACAAGCAAGGGTATTTATTAATGGCTTGAGGAAGCTTGTGAATCACACTCCTTATGATGGGGTAGACGTCTTCCCGCATGGCTGTATCTCATTCTCAGCAGGATTGCTTGAGATTAATAAGGAGACTTACGATAAATCACAGTTGGTCGATGGGGCTGATCGTGCATTATATATGGCTAAATCAAAGGGAAAAAATATGGTGTCAATCTATGGAGAACAGGACGAGCCGCCTCAGCGTCTGGAGCATGATATCCACGAGCTCGAACAGCAGGTCAAGATCTTCCTATCCAAAGACATCTACACCTACAAACACTCGAAACGTGTCTACTCCTATGCGGTGGATATGGCGGAAGTCTTGCAGCTGAATGAAGAAGATCGTCGAACACTGATTTTAGGCGCGTTGATTCATGATATCGGCAAATTAGAAATTCCACGAGATGTGCTGAATAAGAAGACGAAGCTGACACCGGATGAATGGGAAATGGTCAAGAAGCATGTTCTATGGGGCAAAGAAATTGTGCTAGCGACGGGCAAATATAAGGAGCTTATTCCACTTATTGAGTTGCATCACGAACGTTATGACGGCAAGGGTTACCCGCATGGCTTAAAAGAAAATGAGATCCCACGGCTTGCTCGAGTGCTCTGTATCATCGATTCCTTTGATGCGATGACGACAGAGCGGCCTTATCAAGCAACGAAATCGTATGAGGAAGCATTGAATGAGATCAGACGGTGTACAGGCAGTCAGTTTGATCCGGAGCTTGCTGGGTATTTTATCGCTTATATTGAAAAGAAATATACCATCGACACTTCTCGCGTGCTGACTTCCTAATCATGATTAGGAGTCGGCACTTTTTATTTGTGTGAAGTGAGGTCTTCTTCGTATAATCAGAATGATAGAAGTCTATGACCATATCACCATATTAAGGGAGGGACAGTAAATGAACATTCTTGTCATCGGTGGATCACGATTTCTTGGCAGATTTGTCGTCGAAGAGGCGCTGTGTAAAGGCTATCAGGTAACGGTATTTAATCGAGGGCAACATAATGGAATTTTTGAAGGACAGCCTGTAGAACAGCTGATTGGAGATCGACAACAGGATCTATCACTGCTGCGCAATCGATCTTGGGACGCGGTTGTGGATACATGCGCCTATCTCCCGGGTGATGTTACAGGGCTATTGGATATGCTCAAGGGCAATATCAAACACTATACGTTCATCTCCAGTATTTCTGTGTATCAGGATTGGGTTCCTGTCGGCATTGATGAGTCGTATACAACGCCAACGCTATCGGAGGAGAAGTTACAAGAGCTGCTAAGTGATCCTTCGGTTACATTACCAGGCGAGCACTATGGTCACTTGAAACGAATGTGCGAGATGGAAGCGGAGCGTATCATGCCGGATCAAGTCTTTCATGTTCGTCCTGGCTTGATTGTCGGACCTCATGATGAATCAGATCGATTGACTTATTGGGTAAGACGTGTAGGTGAAGGTGGGGCTGTGCTTGCGCCAGAATTTCCGGAGCAGCAGATTCAATTCATTGATGGGCGTGATCTTGCTTGTTGGATTCTGCATGGCGTAGAACAACAGATTACCGGGATTTATAACGCGACAGGTCCTGCGAGACCGTTATCGATGGAGCAATTCCTGAATACGTGCCGAGGCGTCACGAACAGCGATGCGGAATGGGTATGGACGAAGGAGCAATTTTTACTCTATCATGGGGTTCAGCCATGGCGAGATTTGCCGTTATGGATACCGCATAACTTTCCGCTAGAAGAGGGAGGAGAGCCTTGGCGCGGTGCAGGTTCAGTGGATATAACACGCGCGTTGGAAGCTGGACTCACCTATAGACCTCTGGAAGCGACGATTACAGATTTATGGAATTGGGATCAGCAACGATTGCAGGAGGGGAAGCTGCTTAAGGCAGGATTAACCTCTGATAGAGAAGTGGAATTGATTCGTTTATATCGTGACGAGCAGTAATTGTTAGGCCTCCGTAAGGAGGCTTTTTTTATTGATTCATGGACGAAGATCAGCACTATCTGTCTCAATTTGTTGATCGGACAGATGTCGAGAAATGCAGCAATAGCAAGGTTTTTAAGGGGAAAAATGACACAAAACAAAATGTATCTTTTTGGTAGATTTGTGATTGACAAGGATACATATTGTATCATAAATTTAATATACAAAAATTCATAGATGAGAGAGTAGAGGAGGATCTAGTCATGTTGAACTTCGAATGGTTGTACAGCAAGGTCTGGCAATCCGGATCGGTAGTAGAGGATGTCATAGATCCAATTCTATTAGGGATTCTGATTCTTAGTATCATCAGTTACGGATTATTCCGCATCGTTCAGCGCAAGAAAGGTAGAGTCCACTCCAAATCGGTGCGTTCGGCAGCGGGATGGGGAATGATGGCGCTCATCGCAATCACCGTATTGCGAGAAGGATATATGCTGCTTAAGGTCACAGGTATGATGGTTGTTTTGGCACAAGTGATTGTATTGGTAGTATCTGCTTGAAGTATTTCAGAGGCATTCGAAGAATGGGACTGGGACGGTGCAGGATGGAAAGCATGAATCGCTTAACTGCTGAATATGATTTTGATGGTGGACGGTATTGGATTTTGGACTGTAGACAGGAGCCCTCAGGACATATCGTGATGACGAGCAAGTATGTGCTCGAGCCGCGCTATCAACTGGCTTATGCGAATCACTCGATGCGATCCAAAGTGTGGGTTGTTACGGATGGCGATGGTGAGTTCATACATAACGGGGAAAGCCGACAAGTGCGTGCGGGTGATGTCTTGCAAATTATGGCCGGTAAACCACATTGCATTCGTGCGGTGACCGAAATGAAATGGGCTGAAGTCCAAGTGGGAATAGGCGGTTTCAATGAAGTGGAGGAGCAGCTTAAGGTCTGGTGGGGCGAATTGGAGCTGATGGATGAAGGGGTCTTATTACAATGAAACGTTGGGTATGGATTGTCTCGATAACCGTCTTTCTGCTGCTGTGTGGCGCAGGCGGCGTTGCCTATTATGTCTACAGCTCGGTCAAAGAGACGGCGGAGCAAATGTACATCCCTGTGAAAGCCAATAAGCCGGTATATGTGAGCCAAGATACGACCGTGAAGCCAAAGACAGAACCTATAGCGGTGGAGAAGCTCGAGCCCTTCAACGTACTCGTCATGGGCGTGGATGAGCGTGAACATGACCGAGGACGGTCCGACACCATTATTGTGGTTTCTGTAAATCCGAATAAGCCATCAATGCTGATGTTCAATCTCCCTCGTGATACAAGAACCGAAATTGTAGGGCATCATTCAGTGGATAAGATGAATCATGCTTATGCCTTTGGAGGCGTTGAGATGGCGCTTGCGACCGTAGAGAAGTTCCTCGATATGCCGATAGATTATGTCGTTAAAATTAACATGGAGGGCTTCGTGCAGCTCGTCGATTTGGTAGGTGGTGTGGAGGTCGAGAACCCGTTTGCTTTTAATGAGGGAGGGGTACGATTCGATAAAGGGACGATGAAACTGGACGGGGAGCATGCGCTGATCTATACTAGGATGCGTTATGAAGATCCCCGCGGTGATATGGGACGAAATGATCGGCAACGTCAAGTATTACTTAGGCTAATGCATACTGCGATGCAATGGGGCAGTATCGACCGGATACCAAGTCTATTAAAGGCTCTTGGCCGAAATGTGAAGACGAACATTACATTCGACGAGATGAAGTATATGTACAAGAACTATCTACCTGCGTTTAATACCATAGATACAACCGAGGTGCAGGGGACGGGAACACGGATTAATAACATTTACTATTACCTCGTGAATGACAAGGAACGAAAACGGCTGCATGACCTGTTAAAATCAAATCAGTGACGATACAGCAAACCCGCCAAGTCTTTCTTGGCGGGATAAATTGTGTTAATTTAACAGTATCTTATACTTTCCTTTAAAGCATGACGCGGAATAATTAGATGCGTTCGTGTCCATATTTTAGATATAGATTAACATCAAGAGACGAAAATTTTGCGACCCTATTAGACATAGAATTGTATAGTTCTAATGAAGTACGTACAATTTGTGTTGTTCG
>NZ_JBHTGZ010000017.1:317150-337499 GCF_042676425.1 Paenibacillus sp. GCM10027629
ATCGAACGAAATGATAGTCTTATTTACCTATAAGATATCTTTTAAGCATTCTTCGACGTAATCGGGAGCTGCTTTCTGAATTTGCTGAACAGTATGCAGATATCTTTGTGTTGTATTGATATGCGTATGCCCAAGGGACTCTTGTACCTGCTGGAGGGTCGCACCGCGTAGAAGGGCTAATGTCGCATTCGTATGTCTGAGCCAGTGGGGGGTTACCACTTTGGTTAGACCGCATTCTATTCGTGCATTTTGAATGATTTTCTCAATATAGCGTACAGAGATAGGGAAGATGCGCGAGTCTTTAGCAGGGGATTTTTGTTCCAGCATCATGAAGTATTGCGAGAGTAACGTCCACAATCGTTTCGGGACTTTCACTTCACGTTCTTTACCGCCTTTGCCGAATACGGTCAACCACATGGTGGTTCCTCCCGGATCGGTATGGAAATCCTCCTTCATAATCGATATGAGCTCAGATACCCGCAACCCTAGTAAGACAAGGGTTAATCCAATCAAATAATTCCTTAAACTCTGCTTCTTAAGCTGGTTGATTAGGTGAACCAATTCCGTTTCGGTGAGATAGTGGTTCTTACTTGTGATTGTTATTTTCGGAATACGAAGACTTGTCGTCGGATTGTTCGCGAAAATTCCAATGTTCGGATCATTCCCCCATTTATATAGCGATCTTAGAGGTGCAATAAGAGCTGCTACCGTTGCGGGAGCTTGCGGCTTATTCCCTTTACTTAAATACCCCTGAATTAACCCGAGTTTATACATCTCAAGTTCTTTCCACGTCGCTTCTTTAAGCGTTTTATTTCCGAGGAAATCCCTGAATTTATTAATGGCGTTCCGATAATTTCGTATCGTGTAGGCCGAATGATGAAACGAAGCTAGAAATATGTTAACGATTTGATCATCCGAATAAGTGTTGTGATCCATTTGTATAATGCTTTGAGATAAGATGGGTTGTGTTTTCAATCTTATGGTCTCCTTTATTATGCGAACAACACAAATTGTACGTACTAACCATTTTACCATGTATTGGAGGTAAAGGGGATGGATGCGGACAGGAATATGGGATGGATTGTTAAATATTGTTGAAGATCCTCAATTGAACGGGCGGTCTTCAATTTCTTATGCATAACATGGCGAAGAAGGTGAGGTATTGCAATACGTTCACATCTCGGAAGTGCTGCATGACTTGTTGGAGAAAGACAAGATCACGTATGAGCATAGTATCCGGGTGGGATATTTAGCGAAATGTATAGCGAAGCAATTACAACTAACCAAGACGCAAGCGAGTCAGCTGATTATGGGTTGTTGTCTTCATGATATCGGTAAAATTCTAATTCCGACGGAGATTCTGATGAAGGATACGCAATTGACGGCGTATGAATGGGATGTCATGAGACAACACCCGATCCTTGGGGCAGAACGACTATCGTTACTCCAGCTCGGTAGTCGTACGGTCATGGATATCGTCAAATATCATCATGAACGGTGGAATGGCGAGGGTTATCCTTCCGGATTAATGTGGGATAATATCCCTCCGTTTGCACGGATATGCGCAGTAATTGATGCCTTGGACAGGATGATATCAGATCAGCCTTATCGACCGGCAATGACGATTGAGGAGGCTAAGGCTGAATTAATTCGCAACACCAATAGTCAATTTGATAAAAAATACGTTGCAGCATGTCTACGAATCCCGGATGAAGAATTATTGAGGAAGGAGATCGATATTCTAGAGCTGCTAAAGGACATGGGAGTGAAGGAGGAACAACATGACAATTTCAACTTTATTTCCAGTGATGCAAAGCGAGTTTCTAGACGAAGCTACAGCACGAATTAATTATGTAGGTCAAGAAATCAATAAGGTAGATTTGTCGAACAAGTCCAATCGATTGTTAGAAGTTGAGCAAATGAAACAACTCAGATATGAAATGGAACGGTTGTTGAACCTTGTACGGCATTGGAAGCTGAACATGACTCACGATATTATTAATTTGATTTTTCGCAGCATGGATCAAATGCGAATGCTGAAGGATGCGATTCTGCTCGGGTATAACGTCACAGCGGATGTTATACCATTACTTCGAGAATTAAGAGGTTACGCCGAGACAAGTAAGAAGAACGCCAACATGCGTCAAGATATATTAAGCAGTATTTCAGCAGAGGCTGGCAAGGCATTCAACCTGGATGCTATCATCCATCGCATTCAGAATGAAGGAATCCGTGTGCTTCAGATTCAGGTTGGTCTCGCTTCCCGATGCATGATGAAGATGGCCTGTGCGATGGTTATACTGGATCAGATCGGCTCCTTGGTCGGTGAGGTGCTGTATATGGAGCCGAGCAGCGTCGAGGCGGGGGAGGACTCCTACAGCCAGGTCCGATATATAGTTGTTGATCCGGTCCAAGTGGATGATATCCAAGGGTGGATACGATCGATGGGGGATGTCACCAACGTCGATGTTCACTTCAGGGTTTAGAATCGTGGATTCAAGGTTTAAAGTAGGAAAAAGCGCCGCATCTGCAAGTGCGGCGCTTTTGGTCTTCCTCCATCCTTCTCCCGCCCCGGAAACCTCAGAGAGAATCCTTGGCGGTTTGTTCTTTGGGGTGTTTGGGTTGATTTCAAATGAATCTAAGATGGAAGGGTAGAACTCGCGGAAAAGTCTACGTCCGGTCTTTGGCAGCCCATTTCATCCACCTCATCCAATCAAGGAAATGGGCGAACAAGAACCGGTTGGAGAGAGGTCTACCGTGGAATCGGCCAAATTCATTTGAAATCCCCCGCCTTTCCCCACAACAAAGAAACCGCCAGAGATTTCTCTCCGACGGTTTCTTCTTATTAGTAACCCCAAATCATCGTGAACAACGTACCGAAGATCGTAACAAGACCCACGAAGAGGGCATAAGCAATGTTGAGGTAGAGGCTCGTTTTCGTATCCTTCGATTCATTGATGTGCATGAACAGGAACAATTGCGTTCCGGCTTGCAAGATGGCACAGATGAGTAGGATTGCAAGTCCCACGGTGTAGGTGATGCCATCCATCAGAACCGCTAGCGCGACGACCGAAAGGACAAGTGAGAAGATATACCCCATGACATGCTTGATTGGGAATAGCTGCTTCATCATATCACATCATTCCTTTCAAGTAGACAAAGCTGAAGATGAAGATCCAGACCACATCAAGGAAATGCCAGTACAAGGAGAAAATAAACGATTTATTCGTTGTATCTGGCGTGAAGCCTTCACGTTTGATTTGAATCATGATGGCAGCTCCCCAAAGGAAGCCCATCGTAACGTGGAGACCATGCGTACCCAGCAGGACGAACAAGCTGGATAAGAATGCACTAGTCGATAGTGTTGCTCCATCATGTACATACGTAACGAACTCTGTGATTTCGACGCCCAAGAATCCAAGACCCATGAGTAAGGTAATGGCGAAGAACACGAGTGTTGCTTTTTTGAAGCCGTGGCGCATCGCATGAATCGCAAGTCCACAAGTGAAACTACTCGTTAAGAGTAGGAATGTCTCAACAAGAACCCCTTTTAATTCGAAAATCTCACTGGCTGTCGGACCGCTGCCCGCACGATTCCAGAGTGTGAAATAAACGGCGAACAACGTAGAGAAGAGGGCGATCTCCGCACCTAGGAACACCCAGAACCCGAAGATTCGGTTACTGTTCTCTTCTGTGCTGTACTCGAGCGGTACATTCGTATTTATTTTCATACGAGTTCACCTCCATGTTTCTTCTCTATCTCCATGATCTCTTTGACAGGGATGTGTCGACCATGATCGCGCTCAAATGTACGAGCTGCAAGCATTATGATAACCGCGATACCCGCGATGATCGATGGAATCCACCAGCTGAAGACCAAGAAGAAACCTAGGAAGAAGAAGATTACGCCGAGAATAAACGGTTGGCCGCTGTTATTCGGCATATGAATCGGTTCAATTTTACCTTCAAATAGTGGTTGGTTTTCTTTCTTCGAATGCCAGTAAGCATCCATACCTTTAACGTTCGGTGTACGTGCAAAGTTGTATTCAGGAACTGGACTGTGTGTAGCCCATTCAAGCGTACGACCGCCACCCCATGGATCGTTTACATTTTCACGTGGTGCATAACGGAAGCTCCAATAGATGTTGTAGCATAGGACAACGAAGCCAAGTGCAAGTCCGACAGCACCGATCGATGCGACCATATTCAGCGGCCCGAATCCGGAACCTTCGGAATAGGTGTACATCCGACGCGACATTCCGTTCAATCCCAAGAAGAAGAGCGGAAGGAAAGTCACGTTGAAGAAAATCGTAATTAACCAGAATGCAAGTTTACCAAGACGTTCGTTCAGACGGAATCCGAAAACTTTCGGGAACCAGTAATGGAAACCTGCGATAACGGCAAATACTGTACCTGGAATCAATACGTAGTGGAAATGCGCAACCAGGAACATCGTATTATGATACTGATAGTCCGCGGAAGCCATAGCAAGCATAACCCCAGTAACTCCACCGATTGTAAAGATCGGAATGAACGCTAACGTGTACAGCATAGGTGTCGTGAAGGATATTCGGCCTTTCTGCAAGGTGAATAACCAGTTGAATATCTTGACCCCGGTAGGAACTGCAATGGCCATCGTTGTAATCGAGAAGACGCTGTTGACCATCGAACCATGACCCATCGTATAGAAGTGATGCGCCCATACGACGAAGGAAAGTAACGAAATGACAACCATACTCGCAACCATTGATTTATAACCGTACAAATTCTTTTTGGAGAATGTCGCGATAATTTCACTATAAATACCGAAGGCCGGCAAAATAACGATATAAACCTCTGGATGACCCCATACCCAGAACAAGTTCGCCCAGAGCATATCCATCCCGCCGTTGGCCATCGTGAAGAATTGGCCTCCGAACATCCGGTCGAACATCATTAGTGCAAGTGCTACGGTAAGAACCGGGAATGCGAACACAATGATAACACTTGTGATCAAGATAGACCATGTGAACATTGGCATTTGCATAAGCTTCATGCCAGGCGCACGCATTTTAAGAATCGTAACGATAAAGTTAACCCCTGTTAGCATTGTACCGATACCGGCAATCTGTAATGAAATCGAATAGAAGTTATTCCCGACGGTCGGACTGAATTCCAGACTCGCGAGCGGGAAGTACGCTGTCCATCCTGCATCTGGGGAGCCCCCGATGACGAAGGATATGTTGAATAACATCGCTCCAGCGAAGAAGAGCCAGAAGCTGACTGCATTTAGTCTTGGGAAAGCAACGTCACGCGCGCCAATTTGCAGTGGAACGACGACGTTCATAAGTCCGATAATGAATGGCATCGCCATGAATAGGATCATGACAACACCATGCGTTGTGAAAATTTCATTATAATGCTGTGCGTCGAGCAGCCCATTCTCAGGTACAGCGAGCTGTGCCCGCATGAGCAAGGCATCCACACCGCCGCGGAATAACATAAGCAGTGCAGCGATAATATACATAACGCCGATTCGCTTATGATCGACGGTCGTTAACCATTCTCTCCAAAGGTAGCCCCATTTCTTGAAATAGGTCAGACCGATGAGGATTGCTAGAGATGCAACGACGATACTCACCATAGCGGCGTAGATCATCGGTTCTCCAGTGACGAAAAATTCATCCAGTTTCATACTGTTATTACTCCTTCCTGTCCCATCGCTTATTCGTGCTGCGAATGATCCATCGATCCCGTATCATCCATGTCCATGTTCGAATGATCCATCGATCCTGCGTTGTCCTTGGCATCTGCGTCGCCGCCATGATGATGTCCACCATTTGCACCTTCAGGTGCTGGACGGAATTCAAGATGCGTAGAAGAGTATGTCTTACGTCCGACAACCGGTGTAGCCAGTAATTTATCGAACTCTTCCGGTGTTAATTTCGAAGCTGTTTTCTTCACATCCTCAACCCATTTGGTGTAATCCGCAGGGGATTGAGCCAAGACTTCGAATTCCATATGTGCGAATCCTTTACCCGAGAAGTTCGAGTTCCTACCATAGAATGATCCTTCATGTTCAGCGACAAGATTGAGTTTATTCACCATATCGCTCATCGCATATTTCTGACCGCCAAGCTGTGGAACCCAGAAGCTTGTGATCGGTCCGAATGCATATAGACGGAATTCGATCGGGCGGTTCGTAGGAATATTGACATAGTTAACCGTCTCAATGCCTTCTTCCGGATAACTGAAGTGCCATTTCCAATCGGAAGATGACGCATAAATAACAAGTGGCTTCTGATCCTCATACCCGACGGGTACATTCTCGACCGCGTTGGTCGAACGAACCGTTACGACGGATAGAATCACGACGATGATGATCGGGATAATCGTCCAGATCAGCTCCAACCACTTGCTGCCTTCAATATGAGGCGGTTCATAACCTTCATTAGCTTTCGTAGCGCGATACTTCGTTAGCATGTAAATGTACAAGACGTAGACGACAAGCAGTACGACAGCCATGATGATCATGGAGAAGATAATCGTGTTCGATTGCGTCTTCGCTACCGGACCTTTTGGATCCAGTACCAGCAGTTTCGAACTACACCCACTTAATAGCATAATGAGTGAGATGAACAATAATAATAGCGGTCCTCTCTTTTTCATAAGTAACCCCTTCCTTAACAATGCAATTCACATGTTGATGTATTTCAAGAGAACTTAATTTTCTTTTATCTTATTAAGATATTCAGTTAATAACAAACCCTATTGAGAACCAATAATGGAATTTAATGGTTCTATTTCTAACAAAAAAAGATGACAATTTCGTATTAAAAGCCGAAAATGTGTTAAATATCACTGAAAATCGCCAAATTCGCCGATTTTGATATTTATTCATAAATGTGATAGAAAGTACAAATATCAAAGTTTCGTCACAATTGAAAGCGGTAAATCACGGATTTTTGGAAGTAATGACCAGAAATAATGAGGTATTCATGAGAAAATAAGCGAAAATGAGAGGAAAAAGAAGTTAAAATTTTGACTATTACGTGTCTGATCTGTGATCAAAATAAGGCGGCAACAGGATTTGTTTGGTATTGGATGGTGTTTTCTAATAAAAGGAAATTTGAAATATCGCCTAAAATCTTCGATTTTCTTCGTTTTTCATTTTTGAATTTTTTGTGACGAAATTCACAATATGTGAACAAATAAAGACCATGCCAGGCACATGCCCAGTATGGTCTTCTTCCATTTATAATTGTCGGGGTTATCTTTTATTCTTCATCAAATAATGGCGTGGATAGGTAACGTTCACCTGTATCCGGTAGAACCACGACGATGTTCTTGCCTTTGTTCTCAGGACGTTTAGCGACGAGCATCGCAGCATAGGCAGCAGCACCAGAAGAGATACCGACGAGCAATCCTTCACGTTTCGCGAGAATACGTGCGGTATTGATCGCTTCGTGATTTTTGACGGTAATGATCTCATCAACCACTTCTGCCTTGAAGTTTCCTGGAACGAATCCTGCGCCAAGACCTTGAATCGCATGGAGGCCACGTTTGCCGCCAGAAAGAACAGCCGAGTCAAAGGGCTCAACAGCGATGACTTGAATGGCAGGGTTTTTGGCTTTGAGCGCTTCGCCTACACCGCTAACCGTACCTCCTGTACCTACGCCTCCAATAAAGATATCGACTTGACCATCCGTATCCCGCCAGATTTCCTCCGCCGTCGTCTTGCGATGAATGGCAGGGTTCGCAGGATTATCGAACTGCTCCGGAATGAATGCGCCTGGGATTTCCTTGGCTAGCTCGTCCGCTCTGCGAATAGCTCCGGTCATGCCTTCTGTAGCAGGGGTTAGTACGAGTTCTGCGCCAAGCGCTTTGAGCAATTTTCTCCGCTCAATACTGAACGTCTCTGGCAAAGTAATGATGAGTCTGTAACCGAGAGCGGCTGCCGCAAAGGCAAGTCCGATCCCCGTGTTCCCACTCGTGGATTCAATAATGACCGAATCGGGTTTTAGCAATCCGCGCTCCTCGGCATCCTTGATCATCGCGAATCCAATGCGGTCTTTGACACTACCCGCAGGGTTGAAGTATTCGAGCTTCGCAATAATTGACGCTTCTAGTTGGTGTATTTTATTGTAGTTGGACAATTCCAACAACGGTGTATTGCCAATAAGTTCGGTTAAGTTTTTATAGATATTCGGCAATGCAATTCCCTCCAAAGATATGTTCAAATATAAGGATTTATAAGTTTCACGAATAAACTGTTCTTATATTTCTCGCTTAAACGCTTATTGTCCTATAGAGGACGACGAAGTCGCTTATGCTTGTTCCTATAAGATTAATCGGTTATATAACCGTATCATGAATGCGTTCAAAACACAATTTTAGCGGTGCGGAGACAGGTTTTCTTCGTAATTACCATTATTTATATATTGTCCCATATCATTCACGAATGTCATGATGATTATGCGAATCTATCAAATTTTGCTAGTGAAGGAGATGATGTGTGGATGAGTGTTTCAAAATACATAAAGGGTGCGGTGATTGGGCTTTCCATTGCTGCAGTCACGTTAACGACCATACCGAAGACGGAAGCGGAAGCGGATAGTCATCGATTCGCAATGTCTTATATTTATTTTGGCAAGCCGGATCAATATCTTCAAGCCGTGAACCAGACCAAGGGCAGTCTGGATATGGTATCGCCGAGTTATTTTGATTTGAACGAGAATGGTTCCTTGAAGTTGACTGAAGCAGTGGATCCGAAGTTTGTTGCGGAGATGCACAAGCAAGGGATGAAGGTTGTTCCATTCCTAAGCAATCACTGGGATCGGAAGCTGGGCGTTGCTGCGCTATATAATCGAGAAGCATTAACGAAGCAAATTGCTGCGGCGATAGAGAAATATAATCTAGACGGTGTAAATGTCGATATCGAGAATGTCACAGAGAAACAGCGTGATGATTATACAGCCTTCGTGAAGATGCTTCGTGCAGCCATTCCTGCCCATAAAGAGGTCTCGGTCGCTGTGGCGGCGAACCCGGATGGTTGGGATAAGGGGTGGCATGGGTCCTACGATTATGCCGAGCTCGCGAAGGTGAGTGATTATCTCATGATCATGACATATGATGAGAGCTATGAGGGTGGAGATCCTGGTCCTGTTGCAAGCTTACCATTTGTACAGAAATCAATTGCGTATGCGCTCAAGCATGTGCCAAGCGACAAGATTGTGATGGGGATCCCGTTCTACGGTCGTTACTGGAAATCGGATGGCAGCATTCAAGGGCTTGGAATTCAGAACACGGTTGTAACCAGCCTCATTGAGAAATACAACGGGAAAGTTGTCTTTGATTCTGCGAGTCAATCCCCCAAAGCGACTTTTACGATTCCAGCCGGCGATCCGGGAACAACGGTCCATGGGAATCGAATCACAGCAGGCAATTATACGGTCTGGTATGAGAATGAGCAATCGATTAAGGCGAAGTTGGGTCTTGTCCAGAAGTACAATCTGAAAGGCGCAGGCAACTGGAGTCTGAATGAAGAGTCCGGCAGCACGTGGGATTATTATTCGACCTGGCTGAACAATTCTTCATATTTGGATACGATCGGCCATTGGGCAGACGAATCTATACAATTTGTATCGGAAAAAGGATGGATGACAGGGACGGGGAATCGACTTTTCCAGCCGAAAACGTCATTAACACGCGCACAAGCAGCGTCCGTACTCGTACGAATGTCAGGCGCGAAGCTGCAAGCAGGGAGTCAGACCTCCTTGTTCAAGGATGTCCCATCGAACTATTGGGCAGCAGCGGACATTCAGATTGCGAAGCAGCGCGGACTGATTAACGGCTATGAAGACGGTCGATTCCTACCTAATCAATCCGTAACACGGGAGGAACTGGCTGTAATGCTGGCTAAGGTGCTGCAGCAGCAGCCAACATCGTTGACCACTGCATCGTTCAAGGATGTGAGCAGCAGCCGCTGGTCGGCATCTGCGATCGCTAGCTTAGCACAACGCGGCGTCGTTAGCGGTTATGAAGACGGAACGTTCCGTCCGACACGTGCGGTGACACGTGCTGAACTGGCTGTGATGCTGCAAGCTGGAGCGTCAATGCAACCATAAATCATGGATGAATAAGGGGCCTTCTAAGGCCCTTTTTTTCATTTTGATATGGGTTGACATAACAAGGAAATTGAAGTTATCATATTACTGAAGTTACTTAAACGTTTCAGCACTTAAACGTTTAAGGTCCAAATGGAGGGGGCAAATACATGTCAAGACGGTTGATGATGACTGCAGTTATTGCTGTTCTTTTCAGTTTTTCATTTCTTACTGCATGCGACAAGGCAGAGAACTCACCTGGGAAGGAAGAGCAGGGTAACGAAGCGCAACAACAAAGTAATAGTTCTGAAGGATTGCAGCCTGAACCAGGCGCGGAATTGCTTGTCTGGGAATCGAAAGGTCCTGAATTCGATTTTTTGAAAGCGATCTCAGTGGAATTTGAGAAGAAATACGGTGTGAAAGTAAAAGTTGAAGCGGTTCCGGCGATAGACAGTGTTAAGAAGCTGACGACGGACGGTCCGGCAGGAATCGGAGCAGATGTCTTCTCTGCACCGCATGATCAATTAGGAAATGCCGTTACGGCAGGTCTCATGCTGGAGAACGATGTGTTCGACGAGAAGACGACGAATGAATTTATGTCCAGTGCCATCAGCGGCGTCAAGTATCAAGGCGTGCTCTATGGCTTCCCGACGGCGATCGATACGTATGCGTTATTCTACAATAAGAAACTGATGGATAAAGCACCTCAAACCTACGAGGATATCATCAACTTCGCAGTGACCTATAATGATCCCGCCAATAAGAAGTTTGCCTTCATGTGGGATGTCGCACAGCTGTATCAATCCTATTCGTTCCTAGCGGGCTATGGTGGGTATGTATTCGGTAATGAGGGTACAGACGCGAACGATATTGGTTTGAACAATGTGAAAGCGATCGAAGGGGCGAAATTCCTACAGTCGCTTAAACAAATTCTTCCGATTAACGTCAATGATATGAATGACAATATCATCACGGGTTTCTTCCAAGAGGGTAAAACGGCGGCAATCATTAACGGGCCGTGGCTGATTTCCAATCTATCCAAAGACAACCTGGATTATGGGGTCGCGCCGCTGCCACTGCTGCCGAATGGCGAACATCCGAAGAGCTTCTCCGGGATCAGAGCATTGTATGTCAATTCCTATACGAAGTATCCAGCTGCTGCGAAGCTGTTCGCTAGCTTTGCAACGAATAAGGAGAATTTGAAATTACGTTTCGAAATGACGACGCAGCTACCACCGCGGAATGATCTAACGAATGATCCGATCCTGACGGAGAATCCGAATGCACTCGCATTCCTAGAGCAAGCGAAGTATTCTACTCCGATGCCTTCCATTCCGGAAATGGGGAATGTGTGGCAGCCGGCCAGCGCAGCAATTGCTTCGATCTGGAATGACAATCAAGACCCTGCGGCAGCCCTTAATAAGGCGGTAGAACAGATCAAAACGGCAATGAAAACGAAGCACTAAATGAATTTTTAATTTATTTCTAAGGCGGTCTGCAGAATGCATGTAAACCTAGACGCTCGTCGCTATCGGACCAAAGCTGCTATTTTTTCCGCACTATTTATCGGGTTAGGACAGCTTTATAATCGGCAATATGTGAAGGGCTTCCTATGGATGGTCGTGGCCCAACTGTTCTTCTGGACGTATTATCCCATTGCCTTTAAAGGCATAACCGGCCTGCTCACGTTAGGCGACGTGCCATCACGAATCATGAAGGGGAAAGTGGTCCAAGGCGATCATTCGATCTTTTTGCTTATTAATGGACTTATCACCGTTGTGATCATTCTATTGTTCTTGGGCATGTACATCATGAATATTGTTGACGCGAAGAAAAATGGCGAGATTCGGGACGAAGGGGGCCAAGTGCCTGGATTTATCGCATCCCTGAAGAGGGCTAAATTTCGGAACTTTCCTTATTTACTCTTGTTGCCAGCCTCCTTCTTCGTACTATTCGTGACAGTCATGCCATTAGTCTTCAATGTATTGATTGCATTTACGAACTATTCGGCTCCGGATCATATTCCTGACCGTTCCTTGGTTGATTGGATCGGATATGCATCGTTCTACGATTTATTTACGCAAGAGGCATGGCGATCTACTTTTGTAGGCATTGCGGTATGGAACATCATTTGGGCTACCGTGTCTACCATTTCGGTTTTCTTAAGTGGTCTGATCCTCGCGATGATGGTGAATCATCCGAGAGTTAAGTTCAAGAAGTTCTGGCGTACGGCGTTCATCCTGCCATGGGCGGTTCCACAATTTATCTCGATCCTTGTATTTCGAGTGCTTCTGAATGGGTCGTTCGGTCCGATTAATGATCTGATTGTCAAACTTGGATTTTCGCCAGTATCTTGGCTCTCGGATCCAACCATGGCAAAAGTATCGATTATTCTTGTGAATCTGTGGTTCTCGACGCCATTTCTCATGGCGCTTATGTCGGGCGTACTCACAACGATGCCGCGCGATCTGTACGAAGCTGCAGAGGTTGACGGTGCATCATGGAGGCAGAAGTTTACCAAAATTACGCTTCCGCTTGTGCTCTTAGCTACTGCGCCCATATTGATTATGCAATTTGCTTTTAACTTTAATAATTTCAATTTGATTTATTTGCTAACGGATGGTAACCCGAATCAACCGGATTACTTCTACGCCGGAAGTACGGATATTCTGATTTCGTGGATTTTCAAAATGACGCTGAATCAGAGCCAGTTCAACATGGCTTCCGCTGTATCCATCATCATGTTTATACTCATAGCAGGGTTCTCTTTATGGAACTACAAGCGAATGAAGTCAAATCAAGAAGAGGATTGGGTCTAAATGTCTAAATTAAAAAGCAATTTAGTCGTCATAGGGATTTATATGGTATTTATCGTGCTGTTGATCACGACCATTTATCCAATGATCTGGGTTGTCGGAACCTCGCTCAATCCAGGGAATACCTTATTGGTCAGCAAGATGTTCCCGGACAATCCGTCGCTGCTGCATTATGTTGAGTTGATTCGGAATACCGATTTTATGCTGTGGTTCGGCAATACACTTAAGATTGCTGTGGCGAATGCATTTCTATCGACCATCCTCGTTGCGATGACGGCATATGCTTTCTCCAGATTTCGCTTCAAAGGCCGGCAGCAGGGGCTCATGACTTTGCTTGTTTTGCAGATGTTCCCGGGCTTCTTATCGATTATGGCGATCTTTGTGCTGCTGCTGCAGACCAAATTGCTCGATACACATCTAGGGCTGATTCTCATCTATGTCGGCGGTTCGATTTCGATGGGGACTTGGGTGATGAAAGGTCATTTTGATACCATTCCTAGAAGTCTAGAGGAAGCTGCTTTTATCGATGGCGCGAGCAATAAAGATGCGTTTTTCCGAATTATTCTACCTTTATCCTTACCGTCGATTACCTTTGTCGCTCTGAATAGCTTCATTACACCGTTCATGGACTTCATATTGCCGCAAATTGTATTGCGGTCATCGGAGAAAATGACGTTAGCGCAGGGGCTATACAGTATGGTCGCGAATGAGACCAATTCGAGCTTTACGGTATTCGCTGCTGGCGCGGTATTAGTGGCCTTGCCGATCACGCTCTTGTACATGTACTTCCAGAAGTATTTAATCCACGGCATGACAGCAGGCGCAGACAAAGGATAAATCTGACCCTCTCATGACTTGCAAAATTGACTTTGAAAAGGCAGTATGCTTAAATTAACTTAAACGTTTAAGTCATGGTGAGAGGTCGGATTCATATGAAAAAAACTACGATTAAAGATATTGCGAAAGCAGCAGATGTATCCATAGCAACCGTGTCTTACATTCTGAATGATGTGAAGACGCAATCCATCTCGGATGAAACCCGTGTCAAAGTACTAAAAGTCGCGCAGCAGCTGAAGTATGTGGCGAACCGTTCTGCTCAATCGTTAAAGATCAAGAAAACAGGACTGATGGGTATTCTGTTGTTCAAGGACACCCATCAAAGCCCTGGATCGGCTTTGAAATATGCCAAGACGATCTACAAGCTGGAGGAGCTGTGCAGCAATCTCGGGTATCATGTGATTTTTATGCAATTGGACAGCGCATCCTTATCCTATAAGGTCATTATGGAACGGAATTTGGATGGCGTGTTCTTAATTAATGCGGATCGGGAGAAATTCTATGCGATCTCGAATCAATTTGGGTTCGGGATTCCGGTATTCGTCATCGATAGCTATATCGAAGATTCGTTGTTTCACAAAATTATGCCGAACTTCGGGCAAAGTTTTGCAGCGGCCCAGACGTTACTGGGGCAAGCGCCGGAGTTTCTCGTGATGGATGCCTATAACAATACAGAATTAAGAGAAGTCATCAAGCAGCAATCGGGATTGGACGAAGATCGAATTTATGTCTATGAGAATCGTGAGGGGATGCAAGCTTTTTTATCGAAGTTTGCGGGTAAGCCTGGGATCGTAATCAACGAGTTCTTGGCGAATGAAGCCTGGAAGGCGCATAAGAATCTGGTGGCATGCTGTACATCCCATTGCGAGGAGTTATTCCCGGACGACATGATGAAGATATCATTTAATCTCAATGACTACACGGAAGTTGTTAATATGATGGACAGTTATATTAATGATGCGGCGTATGTCAAAGAGGAGAAGTTTTTCTTATTGACCGCCACATCATGATTCTTATGTGGTGAGGAGAATGCGGAGTGGATGTTTCGCGGTTCATACAACTTAAAGATTTCGAATCGAAGATATTAAATAATACGAGAGAAGTGTTCATATATTTGCCGCCAAGCTATAACCTGAATGATCAAGAGCGGTATCCAGTCTTATATATGCATGACGGTCAGCATGTTTTCTTCGCGGATCAGAAGGGTGAGTCCTGGGATGTGCATACTGCCGTAGATCGGTTGGTTGCGGAAGGGAAAATGAGAGAAATCATTGTGGTCGCGATCTCTCATATTGAAGATGCTAGAATTGCCGAATATATGCATGCGAATCCGCAAGGACATAATATTTTTGGCACAACCAATCAAGGGGAATTATACGAGGAATTTCTCGTTCGAGAAGTAAAGCCCTACATCGATACAACCTACCGTACGTTGCCGGGTAGAGAGCATACAGCGCTCATGGGCTCGTCAGCTGGAGGATTAGTGTCCTACAATATTGGATTTCGAAAATCGGATACGTTCGGCATGATCGGCGCGTTATGTCCTTTCTTTGTCAGTGTTGACCCGAATACGATGGAAGACCGCTGGTTAAGCCATGTGTACACGGAGAAGAAGGATTTGAAGATATGGATGGATGTCGGCGATGCTGAAGGCTTTACCGTGATGGAGAAGCATGTGCGCCAGGTGGCGGATGTCCTGACCAACACGGGTTATCAGCCTGGTGAGGACTTGATGTATTACTATGCTGTAGACTCCGGTCATTCGCAGAAAGATTGGGCAGCTAGAGTTCACGCGCCACTCCTTTACTTTTTTGGGGAGATTGGCAAGCCGATCTGTTTGGAATTGCATGGGCCTGAGACGGTTGGGCTGCAGGGGGCTAAGCGTAATTTAAATGCGATCGTTTACTTCGACAGTGGTTTTATGATGACCGATTTACAGGGGACCTATGAAGTGGCTGATCCTGAACTGCTGGATGTGACGGTGGATGGAAGACTCCTTGCCAAGAAAATAGGGCAGACAAAGGTGACCTATCACTATGCGCATTTGACGGCTTCGTTAGAGCTGAGCGTTATCCCGCATCTGTCCCCGACCGCTACTGTGAACGTCTTCGTGAAAGTGCCGACAACGACACCACTGACGGATTCCTTATATGCAGGCATTGAATTGCCGATGATTCATAATCGACTCTTCGGTGGCACGTTCGAAGTACCGCGAGATATGTCTTTCGAATTCCGTATTTCCAGAGGACTGGGCAAGCACGAGACGGATCGCTATGGCCACGAGGTCCCTTATCGCAAATTTACGGTCACGGATGGGTTAATCCTGAATTACGTCGTAGAGAATTGGGTGGATTGTGTACCAGCGAGGGAGGTGCAATAAAGATGGAGCATCGTTCAAGCATGCTTAGGATTGAAGGTTTCTATTCGTCTTATCTAGATAATCAAAGAGATTTGTTTGTCTATCTGCCGCCTAGTTATGACCAAGACTCAAGTAGACGGTATCCGGTGCTGTATATGCATGATGGTCAGAACATTTTTCATCCGGCATTTAACGGGTATTCTTGGAACGTCCATGAGACCATCGATCAGCTGGTTCAGGATAACAAGATGGAAGAAATCATCGTTGTCGGTATCTCCAATATGGGCATGGATCGGTCGAATGAATTTACTCACGATATGGACGGCGTACGCTATCAGGATGATAAGGTAGATATTCGGCCATTGGGGCACTTGTATGAGAGATTCCTCATCGAAGAGGTTAAACCTTATGTCGACAGGATATTCCGTACAAAATCAGGTGCCGAGCATACCGCATTGATGGGCTCCTCCCGTGGGGGGCAGGTGACGTATCATATCGGGCTTCGCCGTCCAGATATTTTCAGCAAGCTCGGCATTATTTCACCGTATTTGTATTACGTAGATCCGCTGACATTGGAGGAATTCCCGCAATATCACTCTTTTCAGAGCAAGCAGCCGATTTCACGTATCTGGATCGATTTGGGCAGCAGCGAAGGTCTACTGATTATGGAGAAGCATGTACGCGAAGCGGCCGAGAAGCTGGTGGAGCTCGGATATGAAGCAGACAACGAACTGCTCTATCTGTACGCGCCCGAAGCGGCTCATGTAGAGAAGGATTGGGCGGCAAGACTGATTTCACCGCTCATTCATTTCTATGGCAATAAGGGGAAGGCACGTGTAGTTACTTTACACGGTCACGATGAAGTGGGCATGGTGGGTGCGAAGAGCCGACTCAATCCGATTGTCGAGATGGAGAATGGGCTGCAGATGACCTTGTTGCGTGCGGATTATCAAGTCTCGAATCCTGAAATACTCGATGTTCGGGCGGATGGTACCCTTGTAGCGAAATCTACAGGAGAAACTACGGTCACCGTGCAGTATCAGGGGCTTCAGGCGAGCAGAACCATTCGAGTCATTCCGGAGACCCCAGAACATGTGACACTGGACATCATCGTTCACGTTCCGCCGAACACGCCAGAGGTTATTAGGATTTACGCGTGGTTCCCATTGGCTGATGCCGGTCATGGAACGTATACGAATCATTTGCGTCTTCCTCTGCACACGGAGCTTGTGTTTCAAGTGACAAGAACGGATGGGCGTATCGAGTTAGATCAGAATGGGAATCCGGTAGAGCACAAATATAAGGCTGCTGCTAATGGGACCGTCGAAATATATGTAGAGCGATGGTCTTAGGTAAGCAACAGAAAAGGAAAGATAGATATGACGTTAAGCTTTTCTGTAGAGGGGAAAACCAAACAGAGAAAGTTCTTCTTCTACATCGATTGTAACGATCTTAAATTCCGTACGCTATAAATCGAATGATGAACATCTGGTAATATCTGTTTATTTCTCTGTGGTTATGGGCATATTAGCAGCATGCTTATAAGGTAAATGAACGGGATAAGGAGAATAAGAGATGAACCAGATGTTCGAGATTGTGATTCGATCAGTGGCCTCCTTTGGGATTATGATGGTTATCGCTCGGATTCTAGGCAAAGCGACGATTTCACAGATGACCTATCACGATTTTGTTGCAGCGATCACGCTCGGTGCGATAACCGCCAATCTTGCATTTAATGTGAAAATGAACGGTTGGCAGCTGCTCGTTTCGCTATTTATTTTCGGCAGTATTGCTTATTTGTTCCTGATCCTGGCAATGAAAAACCGGACGATTCGCAAATGGATCTCCGGTCAACCGACCATCATTATTCAAGAAGGGCAAATATTAGAGAACAATATGCGAAAGATGAAATTCACGCTCGATACCTTAAATCAGGAGCTGCGTGAAAAAAATATTTTCAATATCGAAGAAGTCGAATATGCGGTGTTGGAACTAAATGGCAAGTTGTCCGTGCTGCGCAAAGAGGAGTATCTGCCTGTCACGCGTAAAGATTTCAAGATGAAAAGCAAGAAGCAATCCTTTCCGACTGAGCTCATCATGGATGGTGAACTTATTGACGATAATCTGAAATTGAGCGACGTAAATAAGGAATGGCTCTTGCAGCAAGTGAAGAAGCGAGGCCTCACGGTTAAAGATATCAATTACGCGGTGAAAAGCTCGAACGGCCATTTGTTCTTGGATCCTTATACGGATCAGATTAGGCATCCAATCGACAAGGAATAGCCCAAAGGAATGGAGAGCTTAGCGTATTCGGAATAGGCCGATCGTCGTTGTTACTTGCGGAATACATCCCAAATTTCTGGCGGTTCTTGACCTATAAACCAGATGGCGGTACCACGTAACTTATATTGATCAACAAGGCCTAGTCGCTGTTGCATCGATTGTTCATCCTCAACCCATATTTGATGTTTTTTATTCTCTTCTGTATACTCGATAACATTTTGTTTGGATTGCGGATCCCATTTCTTCTTTAATCCTTTGTCCGCAATAATCTTCTTCACTTCGATTAATGTAAGATCTTTTTGTTCGGTTTTCTTCGTTTTTAGATCGGTAACCCAATCTCTTGTGTAGAAGGGAACAGCAAGAATAACTTTGCGTGCAGGTACATCTCGCAATAATAGCTGGATCCCTTTCTCTACCCAAGGTAGAGATGCAACGGAACTGATTTTCCCTCCTCCGCCTAAATCCTCATCATACCCCATCATAATGATATAATCTGCTGCTTTGCCCAGTTCATGTCGATCAAAACTGCCAGACCAGAATGGATCAGGGTTCTCACGACTGACATCGACAGAGACGAGAATGCCGTGGGGATGAAGAGTCTCTTGAAGTTCTCGGATAAAGGATACATAGATTTTTTTATCCTTGATGTCTATATTTTCGAAGTCAACATTAATCCCATCGATATCGTTATGAACGAGAATATCGCGCAGGCGATGAATCAACTTTTCGCGTTTCTTCGTATTGCTTAGGACGAGATGCGTTAACTCGGGATCAAATCGATTACCGAACAATGGCCATACTTGGTGGCCTGATTGATGCGCCCAACGGATATACTTAGGGTCAACTGTTGATTGAACGAATTGCTCTGCCTCCAATCGGAACCAGCTAGGAGATACCACATTAAGGCTGGGGGCGGTATTGTTTTGTTCTATATACTTCTCGGTTGTACCGAAGGCATTCCATCCCAAGACGATGCGATTTCCGCAATTCGAAGCTTGTTTCTGTTCGGGTGGTTGTATTGGTGGAGGAGGCTGTGTTGAAGCGTTACATGAGGTCAGTAGGATGACTGCGAAGATCAGCAGGGGGATAATAGAGCGTCGCATCATATCACAATCCCTTCATCAAATGATGTTTACGAATTGTATATTTCCCTTGCGGCCTCGTACGTACTCACTGGAATTCATCCGAATAAGAAACACGGTTTCAGGCCATTCTAACCACTGAATAAGGAGGGATCTAATGAAAACTTTACGTGAGATTATGTCAACCGATTGTGAAACCGTTGCACCGGATCAGAACATTCATCAGATCGCAGTGATGATGGAGCAGAATAACATCGGGTTCGTCCCCGTTGTGAAAAATGACAAGCTAATTGGTGTCGTAACAGACCGCGATCTTGCTGTACGTGGATATGCTGCCAAACGACCAGGCTCTGCACAGGCGGAAGAAGTGATGACGAAGAACATTGTCACGGCAACGCCGGATACAACCGTCGATGAAGCTGCCAAGATCATGTCACAAGAAATGATTCGCCGCTTAGCGGTCGTCGAGAATGGTAGTCTTGTCGGTATTGTTGCAATCGGAGATTTGGCTATTGAGAATCATTACGATCATTTAGCCAGCGGTGCACTAAGTGATATTTCCCAGCATACGGATGTGCCGCATCATTAAATGAATACACAAAGAGCTGTTGAAATCTCTGTATCACCGGTCATGGCAAATGTGATCTACGAAGGGGAGCGGGTATACATTCAGCATGTGAATGAAGAAAATAATATGGCAAGAATATACCCCCTCGATCATCCGCAATATGAGCAGAACGTTCCAGTACACATGCTTATCGAGCACGAATAACAAAGAAAGCAGGCTGACGCTATAGTATTATAGTGAAGTGACCCCAAAAAGTTAGACAATATTTTTATGCGACCTGTTGGGCATGAGCTCGGTATTGTACCGGGCTCATGCCTTT
>NZ_JBHTGZ010000018.1:0-1226 GCF_042676425.1 Paenibacillus sp. GCM10027629
CGTTATCGTAACAATTGCCTTTTCGAGACATGCTTTGGGTAATTCCTTGTTTCTTCAAAGCATGTTGATACTGTTTCATCTGATAGTGCCAGCCTTGGTCCGAATGCAAAAGAAGTTTATCTTTTTTGGATAAGCGTTTAAAGCACTTATATAGCATCTCAGAGACTAGGGAATATGTTGGACGAGACCCTACTGTGTAAGTGATAATTTCACCATTAAACAAGTCCAGAACAGGTGATAAATAAAGCTTTTCTCCACACAACTTAAATTCCGTAATATCGGTGACCCACTTCTCATTTGGTTTTTTCGCTTGAAAATTACGATCGAGTACGTTAGGTGCAATTTTACCTACTGTTCCTTTATGGGAACGATATTTTTTCATGCGTACCACAGATTTCAAGCCTAATTCTTTCATGATACGCTGTACTTTTTTATGATTAACTCTGTGACCCTGATTAAACAGTTCATCACGGATGCGACGATAGCCATATCGTCCCTGATGCTCAGCATAAATGGATCGAATAAGGAGTTTCAGGTCTGCATCTGGGTCTGGTTTGTCAAATTGCTTCACCAAGTAATAAAAAGTGCTACGTGGGACTTCAGCGAGCTTTAACAATGTAACCACCGGGAATTCAAGCCTTAATTCATAGACTACTTGTGCTTTGTCTTGTTTGGTGATTTTTCCTTGTTTTGAACTAAGGCATTCAACTTTTTTAAGTAGGCGTTTTCCATGCGCAAACGTTCTAATTCAGCTTGTAGAGCTTCAACTGATCCCTCAGCAGGTTCTTGCTTCTTAACCCCTTTTTTAATCTTATCTGTCACACAATGACGCCCCTTTTTCTTTGGTTTTAGGGCGTCGATCCCATTTTCATTGAATTGACTACGCCACCTTCGAATAACCCCTGGAGAAGAGATATTGAAAATGACAGCTGCTTCATTTGGAGACGCCCCATTCTCGTTCATATAGTTGAGTACGTCTAGTTTATATGGCATGGAGTAAGCTGTATAGTTTTTTTCAAAAGCTTTTATACCGTGATATTCGTATTGCTTGATCCACATACGCAGGACTTCATGATTGATTCCCAAGGATTTTGCAATGCTTTTAACCCCTTCATTTCCTAATAAGTATTGATGAATAGCTTCTATCTTCAAATCTAAATTGAATTTTGACAAAAAAACTGCACCTCCAATTGCTAGATGGTGTCTAACAATTGGGGTGCAGTTCA
>NZ_JBHTGZ010000019.1:0-982 GCF_042676425.1 Paenibacillus sp. GCM10027629
AATACTAATCGGTCGAGGGCTTATCCTAAAATTAAAACGCAAATTTATTTCGCATCCGGTTTTCAGAGATCAAACTCTGAACTGAATATTCCCTGATAGCTCAGTTGGTAGAGCACTCGACTGTTAATCGAGTTGTCACAGGTTCGAGTCCTGTTCGGGGAGCCATGTGGAGAGGTGTCCGAGTTGGCCGAAGGAGCACGATTGGAAATCGTGTAGGCGTCACAAGCGTCTCGAGGGTTCGAATCCCTCTCTCTCCGCCACTAATTATTTCATGCAAGGCCCGTTGGTCAAGGGGTTAAGACACCTCCCTTTCACGGAGGTAACAGGGGTTCGAATCCCCTACGGGTCACCATTTAGAACTTTGTAACTGGTAAAAATTGATGGTTGCCAAGTTGATAGAACATCTGATACAATAATAGATGTCGCTGTAAAACGGAGGCTTAGCTCAGCTGGGAGAGCATCTGCCTTACAAGCAGAGGGTCAGCGGTTCGATCCCGTTAGCCTCCACCATATATATTTTGTTTGATGACGCGGGGTGGAGCAGCCCGGTAGCTCGTCGGGCTCATAACCCGAAGGCCGCAGGTTCAAATCCTGCCCCCGCAACCAATTATTAAATGAGCCAATACTGTGGAGCTGTGGTGTAGAGGCCTAACATGCCTGCCTGTCACGCAGGAGACCGCGGGTTCGAATCCCGTCAGCTCCGCCATCTAGAATACGAATAAGGCTCGGTAGCTCAGTCGGTAGAGCAGAGGACTGAAAATCCTCGTGTCGGCGGTTCGATTCCGTCCCGAGCCACCATTTAAATCCAATATGCCGTTGTAGCTCAACTGGTAGAGCAACTGACTTGTAATCAGTAGGTTGGGGGTTCAAGTCCTCTCGACGGCACCATGTAATTCATTGTGGAGGCTTAGTGAAGTGGCTAAACACGGCAGACTGTAAATCTGCTCTCTCCGAGTTCGGTGGTTCGAATCCATCAGCCTCC
>NZ_JBHTGZ010000019.1:992-27435 GCF_042676425.1 Paenibacillus sp. GCM10027629
CAATATAGGGGCATAGTTTAAAGGTAGAACAAAGGTCTCCAAAACCTTTGGTGTGGGTTCAATTCCTGCTGCCCCTGCCAAGAGCATTACAACTGGATACATTTTAATTATGGCGGTCGTGGCGAAGGGGTTAACGCACCGGTCTGTGGCTCCGGCATTCGTGGGTTCAAGTCCCATCGATCGCCCCATTAATTAAAACAAAGCACCAACAATAATTGTTGGGGATTAGCCAAGCGGTAAGGCAACGGACTTTGACTCCGTCATTCCAAGGTTCGAATCCTTGATCCCCAGCCATTTATGCGGACGTGGCTCAGCGGTAGAGCATCGCCTTGCCAAGGCGAGGGTCGCGGGTTCGATTCCCGTCGTCCGCTCCATTTATAATTTGGCGCCATAGCCAAGTGGTAAGGCAGAGCTCTGCAAAAGCTTTACCCCCAGTTCGAATCTGGGTGGCGCCTCCACCATTTTCACTCCGTGCCGGAGTGGCGGAATCGGCAGACGCACAGGACTTAAAATCCTGCGGTAGGTGACTACCGTACCAGTTCAAGTCTGGTCTTCGGCACCATATTTACCATAATGATTGCGCCCTTAGCTCAGCTGGATAGAGCGTTTGACTACGAATCAAAAGGCCAGGAGTTCGAATCTCTTAGGGCGCGCCATTAAGAACAAGAAGTTTAATAAGCCGGTGTGGCGGAATTGGCAGACGCGCGCGACTCAAAATCGTGAGGGAAACCGTGGGGGTTCGAGTCCCTTCACCGGCACCACTTCTTCAAATGAAAATGAAATGATAAACACTTTAGGGATTTAATCCTTAAGGTGTTTTTGCTGTTTATACATATATATGATCAAAAGAAAAAGACGCAGCATCGAATTGCATACGTCAGTGTCCAATTCAATTAAAACCTACGCAAGAACCTCTTCAATCTGAATCGAGCATTTACTCAAATCCACGAAAGCATCACCTACACGGACTAACGGATGAATTGGATCATGGGAATTGATCATAACAATAATCGCTCGGCGACCATCCGTGAGGAGGACTTCATTTCCTACAAGCGCTTGCATTAATCGGTCTAAGAATAAGCGGACGATCTTGGCATCCAGTTTCCCAAAAGCAAATTGATACAATTCATTCAATAATGTATAGAAGGGTGATGCATTGCGATAGACACGTTCAGAGGACATGGCATGGAATACATCGGCAACAGCGACGATGCGGGAATAGAGATCAATATTATCGCTACGAAGTCCGAGTGGATAGCCGCTGCCATCTTGACGTTCATGATGTTGGAGGGCAACGAGCGCTTGGCGCATGGTCGTTCCGGATGTAGCTTTGATCAACTCATAGCCATCTTTCGTATGTTGTTTGACGATTTCAAATTCTTCTGGGGTGAGAGCCCCTGGTTTATTAAGTATCTCTAGAGGGATATTGATTTTACCGACATCATGTAAGACGGCTGCCATCGTAAGATCTTGAAGTTCTGTTTCGTTTAATTGAAGCCATTTGCCTATTAACGTGGAGAGAATGGAGACAGCCACCATGTGGCGATAGGTATAGTCATCTGAAGATTTGAGCCAAGAGAGTAATGTGAACAAGTCTGTATGTTTGACGGTGTGTTGAATAATCGGAAGAATGTGTGTCTTTATATCGAGTATGGGAATGGCCCGCCTATAGCTTACTCGTTCATATAAATCCTGAATAATAAGAACGCTGCGATCAATTAATTGACAGCCATCTGTTCCTTCGGACAATGTAATCTCTTCTAAATCATGAATCGAGATTGGAATGTGATGCATGGATACGATCTGCAAATGTTCTTCGGTGATGACCGTCTTTGCTGGAATGATAAGAACTCCCGAATGGTTAAACAGATCGTGTTTTAATCGTTGACCTAATAGAATATTCGCGAATTGCGATTGAAGATTAAGCATACGATATTCCTCCCGAGCCATCTATGTACAAAGGATATGTATCTTCTATATATTCCCAAATTTAAATTCCTTCTATATCTTACAATGAAAATCGGAATTATACAATTGATATGAATAATTCATACGTCCCTAAGGTCTGTGAACGGACTGGACCAAGGTCTAGGATCAAAAACCGCCGGGGGTCCGTTTTGGAAAAGTCTTAAACAGCCTAAAATAAAGACATAAGCAAGAGAGAAACGAAAGGCGGTGAACGACGATGAATCGAAATAACAAAACAGGATTTGCAGCCTTGCTGATCGGACTCGGGGTTGTCATCCTACTAGGGAAGTTCGCATTTGGTTTTTTAAGCGGATTGATGGCTTACTTGGTTCCAATATTGATGATCGCCCTTGGGTATTACGGCGTAAAGAATGGTAGTCGGTATTTTGGATGGATCATCATGGTCCTCGGCGCCATTATCCTTTTTAGTAAGCTCGCTTGGATCTTCGGCTTGTTACTCGCTATAGGGTTGATAGTTGTAGGTGTATCAATGCTAAGTAACAAGCGAAACAATAGAACTTACTAATACGGCATATTAAACGAATAAGGAGGTTCGAGAGAATCATGAGTGTGATGAAAAGAGTACGTGATATTACGGCAGCAACATTGAATGACCGTTTGGAACGTTCAGAGGATCCTGTAAGATTAATCGATCAATTCCTCATGTCGACCAAACATGAAATCGTAGAATCAGAGAAATTGTATCAACAAGTCCTTATGCACGCCAACCAGCTTAAGAATCAAGTACTACAAGCGGAGAGCATGCGAGACAAACGTGAGCAGCAAGCCTTATTAGCACTCAAGGCAGACGAAGAACATGTTGCGAAGATGGCGCTTCAAGAGAAGATGATCCACGAAGAAAAAGCAGCCCAATATGGGGAGCTATATGAACAGAGCAAGAGCACGATCATTGAACTCGAAGAACAGTTGAATTTACTAAAGAATGAATACCAGACGGTATACGATAAGCGCCAATATTATGTTGCGCGAATGGAGAATATTCGGATTCAACAACGAATGAACCAACGTACACATGCTTACGGATCGAACACGATTCCTCGCATGTTCAATCGCCTCGAAGATCGAGTATCGGACCTTGAGCTTGAAACGCGAAGTCTGCGGGATATAAAGCGAATGGGCCAAGATATGATGTACCAGGCAGGCACTCAAATCCAAGGTGTCTTAGATCGAGAACTCGATCGTCTGAAGCAAAAGCTGGAGAATGATAGAAAGGAGTAACAAAGGATGAATAAGCTGTATCGTTCGATTTATGACAAAAAAGTATCGGGACTATGCGGTGGGATTGCGCAGTACATGAATATCGATTCAACGTTCATACGCTTAGCGCTCATTATCGTAACTGTCTGTACTGGTGGAACTGCGTTGTTCGTCTATATTGTCGCTAGCTTGGTTGTCCCAAAGGAACCGATGGATCCCTTGAATCCTTATCATCAAGGACCTAGGTATGGTAGTGGAACGAATTACGGCCAAGGACCAACATATGGTTCAGGACCTTCCTATACATCAGGCGGTTATTCAGACATGAACAAGTATGGCGCACCAAAGACAAACACTACATCATCTACAACATCTTCATCGTTCGACTCCATGATGGAGGATATCGAGAAGAAAGCAATGCAAAAAGAATTAGAACAATTACGCGCCAAAGTTGCGCAATTCGAGAAGGGAGATAAGTAAAATGGGAGTATTTAAAAGAATTAAGGACATGACAAAGGCATCGGTACATGAATTGTTGGATAAGGTTGAAGATCCGGTGGTAATGCTAAACCAGTATCTTCGTGATATGGAAAGTGAAATTCATGAAGCAGAGGTTACTGTAGCGAAACAAATGGCTAACGAGCGTCGCGTGAAGCAACGTCTTGAAGAATCCATCCGACTAAGTGGTGAGCGTGAACGTCAAGCAGAGCATGCACTTCGTAATGGTCAAGAGGAAGTTGCTCGTAAATTGCTCGAAGAGAAATTGTACCACGACCAAAAAATAACTGAATATACGGATTTGCATACGCAATCCAGCGAACAAGCAAAAGATTTGATGCAGCAGCTTCATGAGATGAAGGATGAGTTCTACAAACTGCGCAATAAGCGTAATGAGCTTGCATCCCGTGCTCAAATGGCGAAAGCGAAGAAACAAATGGCTACGATCAGCAGCTTGCATACGATCGAAGGCGGTAGCGCATCTCGCGGATTCCACCGCATGGAAGAGAAAATCATGCAATTGGAAGCAGAAGCCGATGTAATGCGCGTACCAGGCGGTGTAGCAGGACGCTATCAAGCCCCTGTAGATCCAAGCAAAGAACTTATGGTTGATGAGCAGCTTCAAGCACTTAAGAATAAACTGAATCAAAATTAGTATTTCGTAATAATGTCGAATTGTGATATGCTATGAAAGGTTAAGCCATACAACGCAAGATTTGCGTTGTCATGGCTTTTCCATCCTTATACCAACAAGAGAGGAGGGCGGCACATGCAAGGCAAAAATCGCAATATCGCATTTATTATGATCGGTATAGGTCTATTTATGTTATTAGGCGATTGGATTAGCTTCTTGACGATTGCCGCACTCATTCTATTTTTCATAGGCTTAGATCAAATTCGTAAACGAGGAAATACACGAAGGGGCTATATGCTCTTTGTCATTGGCGGCATTCTAATGCTGCTGGATCATTTTACACTTTTACTCGGAATTATCTTAATCTCACTCGGTCTATTCTATGCAAAATCGAAGAAAGAGCAGCGAGATGAACGATATATACAGAAGCAGAACCTAATGAGCAGCTTGAAATGGGATCGCGAGCCATGGGTATTGCGGAATATGAGCCTCTGGCATGTCGTGGGAGAAGTGAATTTAGATCTATCACTTGCCATTATGGAGGAGAAGGAGTGCACGGTCGTACTTCAAGGTGCGCTAGGGGATATTGATGTCTCAATTCCAGACGATATTGGGCTCGAGCTTGAAGCGAATGTTGTCTTGGGACAGATTAATTTCAACCATGATAAGGAAGCAGGATTCATGAATAAACGGGTGTGGAAGTCACCGCATTATGATTTGTGTGATCAAAAAGTAAAACTCGTCATTTCCTATATCGTAGGAGATATTGATATCCGAATTAATTAACAGGAAGGGGATCAGTGCCATGGAAACGACCAAAACGACCAATATGGTTATACGGAGTATGGGCCAGACGATCCTCTTCTCCATGTTGTTATTCGGAGCGTCGATCTATTTCTTACAGTCCTACGGCTATATGAAACCGCTCACGACATGGCTACAGGGCGTCTGGATTAGTCTTACGGGTGTATCGATTTCCATTGGGCTTGGAGCCATATTCGGGTTCTATCAGAGTTACCATGTACGTAGAAGGTTGGAGACGCTTAGAGATTCCGTTCTTCAGATGGAGAAAGGAAATTTATCTCGGCCGCTGCCGGATCTAGGTGAAGACGAAGTAGGTCGCCTGGCAGAGCAGTTAGGTCGGATGAGTAAGAAATGGGAAGAGCAAGTGAGCTCGCTGCAACGACTATCGACGAACAACGCGCAGCTGGCAGAAAAGGCTCGTTATACTGCTATTATTGAAGAGCGGCAGCGGCTTGCAAGGGAGCTTCATGATGCCGTGAGTCAACAGTTGTTCGCGATCTCGATGACAGCAACCGCAGTAGGCAGAACCCTCGAGAAAGAAGATTTTGACAGAGCTCTGAGGCAAGTGAACTTGATTGAAGAAATGGCTTCTGTTGCCCAATCAGAGATGCGAGCTCTGCTGCTTCATTTGAGGCCTGTACACTTGGAGGGTAAGCCGCTTGCTGAAGGTCTCAGAGAGCTCCTGCACGAGATGAAAGCGAAAGTTCCTATGGAGATTATCTACGAGGTGGATGAGGACATTGCATTAATGAAGGGGATTGAGAATCATCTATTCCGGATTGTACAGGAGGCTTTATCGAATACATTAAGGCATTCTAAGGCAACGAAGATGGAGATTAAGCTGCATCAACGTCAGGATGGTGTGCGCCTATTATTGCGAGATAATGGGATTGGGTTTGAGCTTGATGTGAAGAAGCAGACCTCTTATGGGTTATCAACGATGCAGGAACGCGTGAATGAAATTGGTGGATCATTGCAGTTAATTACTGCGCCAGGCAAAGGGACAAGAATAGAGATTCGTATTCCGGTATTAAACGAGGAAAGTGGATGGGGTGAAGGGATTGGAGACGCCGATTAAAGTATTGCTCGTGGATGATCATGAAATGGTTCGTATCGGTCTTGCCGCAGTTCTAGGTACAGAGGATGGGATCGAAGTTGTTGGTGAAGCTAGCAATGGAATCGAAGGTATCCGTCTTGCCCAAGAATATCGACCAAATGTCGTATTGATGGATTTGGTGATGGAAGGCATGGATGGAATCGAGACAACACGTAAGCTGCTTGAATTGTACCCAGAATGCAAGGTCATTGTGCTTACGAGCTTCTTGGATGATGAGAAGATGTATCCGGTGATTGAAGCGGGGGCATTCAGCTATCTCTTGAAAACTTCCCGTGCGACCGAGATTGCAGAGGCGATACGAGCGGCAGCTCGAGGCCAATCCGTGCTGGAGTCCCAGGTGGCATCGAAGATGATGAATCGTCTTCGTCAACCGAAGCAGCATGCTGCTGCACACGAAGAATTAACAGAGCGAGAGATGGATGTGCTTCGTCTCCTCGCCGAAGGCAAGTCGAATCAAGATATTGCAGACGCGCTGTTCATTGGAATCAAGACCGTGAAATTTCATGTCACGAATATTCTGGCGAAGCTCGGTGTGGACGATCGCACACAAGCCGCCATTTATGCGTATAAGAATGGTTTAGCCGAATAATAGTTGAGTAACAAACAGGAAGAACCCGAATTGCTGCGGTCGTGAGCGATTCCGGGTTCTTCTGCGTTTTTTATAGCACAAGCAGGAAAAGAAAGGAGATGAGTGCAAGGTCGATTTCGAAAAATCTGCGGCGTTTGTCATGGTTAGGGATGAAGCTTGAAGTTTTGGCGATACGGCATGAGCTTTTTTTGTGGTGCTTGTGTTTTTTATGCTTGTGAGGTTTGTGATCGGAGTGATGTTTCTTGCCCTTCTTATGATGTTTCTTATGTTTTTCATGATGCTCTTCTTCACGCTTAGGACCTTCATGATGATGTTCATGGGACGGTGGGCTAAAAGGCGATTCATCTTCATCATCAAACAGTACGAGCTTGCCATTCCTGCAGCCTGCGACCCGACCAATAAAACGCTCTCCATGGCTTGTCACGACACATACCATGTGGCCTGTTATATGACCAATACTCTCTTCATTGACAGGGTAAACCGGAATCATAAGGTTCGACACCTCCTATAATTAACGATCCGTTTCATGTGAATACGGCATTTGTCTGTGGTTCACAATAATCTATTCAGACGGGGATAAACGTGTATGGTTACTTACCTAGTAGTGAAGTGCCTATTTTTGCATGAGGCGTATAAGGGAGAGGTGGAACGGATATCCTATTTACTAGATTCATAGAATCGATTACGTGAATGGGGGAACTGGTGATGATGCGGAAATGGATGGTAGGCTGTATGTGCTTGTGTCTCGTGTGGCTAAGTGCCACAATGCTAACCGGATTCAAGCAGCGCGATGGAGTCTCCACGGCAGAACACCGCCTCGCACAGCTATGGAAATTAAGTGAATCGATGCAAGCGCAGCCGACGCGCTGGGTTGTGAAAATCAATGGCGAGATGGAATTCATGGATGGTAGCAAGTCTTTAAAGGGTCAGGTAGAGGCGTGGAGCGAAGGACTTCTTGCCGGGAAAAAAATCGAACTACAAACAAAGAATGGAAAGGTCATCGTGAGCGCAAGCTGGCAAGTAAATGGTTCGCGTGTGAACTGGATGGCTGTTCAACGTGAATCGAACCGATTCTTCTGGGTCTATCAGATTGAAGCAAAGCGGGTGGATTCTACACAATCCGAGAAGCAATTATATTCAGAAGTACAGGCGACACAAGCAAAATTCGTACGTCAATTGAATGACTTGGAGATGGATTATAACTGGAATGGTACTGTGCAAGGCGAGAAAGAACGACAAGCGAAGGGTTCAGCACAAGTAACCGTAGAACAACTGGAGCAAGTAATTGCGAAGGAAGTCAAACTCATTCAAATGGAAAAATATACAGACAATGGCACCTATAGTGCATCTTATTCAGCCCCTGAGTTGGGCCAAGGTATCGTAAGTGGTAAGCATGAGCTGCATCTTCAGATGGCTGTTCATCAAATCAGCGGCACAGATCAAGAGCGGGTGTCTATCGGTCTTCCCCTTATAACAACGGAATATTAGGCAATACATGCAAAAAAATTATGTAGGAATGTGCAAAAATTTGGTCTTCTGAGAATAGCAACAACGAGATGGTTGTGATAAAATGGCATAAGATACAGATGTGAAACACTTGGATGATGGGAGTCAATTTTTTGTATAAAAATACATAAGGAAGAGAATGAGGAGCCATGAACGAAATAGAGAATAACCTAACGAGTTTAGCATCTGGCGCTGTCTTTTTTATTTTTGGAGCGACAGGAGATTTGGCACGTCGCAAGTTGTATCCAGCCATCTATAGCTTATATCGTGAAGGCAAGCTAGGCGAGCGTTTTGCGGTAATCGGTGTTGCTCGTCGTCCACGCACGAATGATCAATTCCGTGAGGATATTATTCAATCCATTAAGGAGTTCTGCCGCTACAAGCCAGAAGCCAATACGGATTGGAATGACTTTGTTAGACATTTTGAATATAAATCACTAGATATTAATAATGTTGATGGTTTCCGGGAGCTCGATCAACAGACGCGTGTGCTCGAACAAGAGTTCAATATCGAAGGCAATCGTCTATTCTATCTTGCACTCGCGCCGGAGCTGTTCAGCGGTGTATCACAGAATTTGCGGAAGGGCGGTATGCTTGAATCCCAAGGCTGGCATCGTCTTGTGATCGAGAAGCCATTCGGTTATGATCTAAAATCGGCGGAAGAGCTGAATAAGCAGATTAACGAAGTATTCCGCGAAGAGGAAATTTACCGGATTGACCACTACCTTGGCAAAGAGATGGTTCAGAACATCGAAGTCATTCGATTTGCGAACTCCTTCTTCGAGCCGTTATGGAATAACAAACATATTGCGAACATTCAAATCACACTTGGCGAGACGGTTGGTGTCGAAGAGCGCGGTGGATACTATGATCATGCGGGCGCGCTGCGTGATATGGGACAGAATCATATGCTGCAGCTGCTCACGATGATCGCAATGGAGCCGCCTAGCCGGTTAGTTGCGGAGGATATTCGCGATGAGAAGGTGAAAGTGCTTCGCTCTCTACGTGCATATACGTCGAAGGAAGAAGTGGAAGCGAATGTCGTTCGCGGACAATATACGAGCGGAGCGTTGAAAGGCAAGGCATTGCCAGGTTATCGCGAAGAGGAATCTGTCAATCCGGAGTCCAATACCGAGACCTATTTCGCTGCCAAAGTATTCGTCGATAATTTCCGCTGGGCAGGTGTACCGTTCTATATTCGTACAGGCAAGCGTCTACCGGTGAAGACGACAGAAGTGGTGGTCGAATTCAAACGGATGCCTACGAATGTCTACCTCGGACAGAAGCATAACTTAGAGCCGAACTTGCTCGTCATTCGGGTGAATCCAATGGAAGGTATCTATGTGAAGATCAATGCGAAGAGACCGGGATCGGAATCCGATATTCAACCGCTTGCGATGGATTTCTGCCAGAGCTGCTTGGTCGGCATTAACTCGCCTGAAGCGTATGAGCGCCTAATCTTCGATGCTGCACGTGGCGATTCTACGTATTTCACACGCTGGGACGAAGTGTCCTCCGCTTGGGCATTCGTTGATCGTATTGCCGAAGCTTGGGCAGCGAACCCATCTGCTATCGAACATTACCCAGCTGGTTCATGGGGGCCTGAGAAGGTGGATGAGCTTCTTGCCAAAGACGGCTTCCATTGGTGGCCTGTTAATGGGCAAGATGAGGACGAAGTGATCTGGAAAAATTCATAAAAGACAGCTAGAAAATGACGGGAATTGAAGCGGCTCCGGCACGCGCACTTCTCATTGGACAATAGGATCATCGTTGGAAGGGAGGCGCTCTGATGTTATCAGAGGGCCTTTTTTTCCGTTTGGTATTAGGGTGACTTTAATTCCTACCTGTAAACTCGGAAAAAATAGTTGCTTTATGAAAAGATACTGGTATACTAGTTTTAACCAAAGACAATATTCGACATGATGTTACAGGGGGTAAACGAATATGAAGCGTAGAAATATGTGGACTGCTGCGATATTGGCACTTGTGATTCTAACCATGAGTGCATGCGGTAGTGCTTCAAGCGACAAAAAGGCAGAAGATCAAGGATCAACAGCACCTGCCGGGACAGCAAAAAATGGGGGCAGCCTCGTCATTGCCGTTCAGGATGATCCTAAAGTATTGAACCCAATCTATGCAGGAGATCGTGTTACATTAACGATTGACCAAGCGTTGTATGCACCACTATTCAACGTTAATGGAGACAAGAAGACGTTCGTACTTGCAGAGAGCTTGACGCCATCTGCAGATAACTTGACATACACGTTGAAACTGCGTGAAGGTCTAACTTGGCACGACGGACAGCCATTGACGGCTGACGATATTATTTTCACGATGAACAGTATTCTCGATGAGAAGCAGCATAGCTTCTTCCGTGGTTCATTCGTCTATGACGGCAAGCCGTTAACGATGAAGAAAGTGGACGACCGTACGGTGGACTTCGTTCTTCCGAAAGTATCCGCAGCATTCGAAGGCATGCTCGTTCAAATCTTCCCAATTCCTAAACATATCTTCGAAGGGGAAGCAGATATCGAGAAAAGTACAAAGAACAGCAACCCGGTCGGTTCTGGTCCATTCAAATTTAAAGAATACCGTGCAGGGGAATATGTAACATTAGAGCGCTTCGACAAGTATGTTGGCGGCGCACCGAAATTGGATTCCGTCACATACCGTGTAGCGAAAGATCCGAATGCTGCGAATCTTGCCCTTCAGAACGGCGAAATTCAAATGCGTATGATTGATACACAAGATGTAAATACACTTAAGAATACAGGCAATTTCAACATTCTAACTTACCTAGAAGGCCGCTTGTCCTACATGGTATTTAACTTGAATGTGGATGTCATGAAGAAGAAGGAAGTACGTCAAGCGATTGCTTATGCACTCGATAAGAACGAAATGATTACAGCAGCTTACACGTCCGGAGAGTATGCAGAACCAGCAGCTTCAATCCTTACGCCAGACACGTTGTATCAGACCAATGATGTTGAGAAATATGATCACAACTTGGATAAGGCCAAAGAATTGCTCGCGCAAGCAGGCGTATCGAATTTGAAATTGAAACTTGCTTATACGAACTCGAACAAACCGCAAACGAGCTTAGCGCTATATGTTCAACAAAAGTTGAAAGAAGTCGGTATCGAAGTTGAATTGATGCCGCTTGATATTACGGCTTTTGGTAACAAATCCTTGGATATGAACAACAAAGAGTATGATCTCTCCTTCGGTGGTTATATCATGGGCTTTGAGCCAGATGCTTACCGTACGCTCTACATGAGTAATGAAGCTTATAACTATTCACATTATAAAAATGCAGACTTCGATAAATTATGGGATCAAGCAGCAGTACAGACCGATACAGCAAAACGTGGCGAATTGTACAAGCAAATTCAACAAACCGTTGCGAATGAAATGACGGTCTTCCCGATTGCTTATACAAAAGGTGTAGTCGCACTCGACAAACGCTATGGCGGTGTGGAGGAAGCGGTAACGAAACCGGTTGTTATGCTTGAGGATCTATCGAAATTGTATGTAACTAAATAGAACAATCCACGACACTCGGCGGCAACGCCGAGTGTTCAGTTCGGAGGGGACACCTTTGAAAAAAAACATCTTGCGACGGGTTCTACAATCGATCCCGTTGCTTTGGTTTATCTCCGTCGTGTCATTCGCATTAATTAAGCTCGCACCGGGGGATCCGGTGAATTCATTCGTCACACCGAATATGAGCGCGGAAGACGTCGAGAGAATTCGGCATAGTCTGGGCCTGGATCAGCCGGTCATTATGCAATATTTCATCTGGCTAAAGAATGTGCTGCAAGGCAACTTCGGATATTCCTTAACGAATCATCGTCCGGTGTTGGAATTGATTCTAGAGCGTCTGCCTGCGACAATTGGCTTGATGGGTTCAGCATTATTCCTTTCACTGATTATTGCTATTCCACTTAGTATCATCGCGGCTTCCCGTAAAAATAAGTTGCTCGATCGCGGAATAGGCATGATTTCGTACATCGGAATTTCGATTCCAAGCTTCTGGTTCGGGATCATGTTGATTTATATTTTCGCCGTGAAATTGCACTGGCTGCCAAGTATGGGGATGCGTACGATTGGCGTGGATTCCTTCTGGGATATTGTGAAGCATGGTATTCTGCCGTGTGCGGTCCTAACGTTTATCAATGTATCGATGTATTCGCGGTACATTCGCTCCCAAGCGATCAGTCAGCTGGAAGAAGATTATGTACAGATTCAGTACGCCTATGGCGCAACGAAACGCAGTGTTCTTTGGCGTCATGTCCTGAAGAATGTGCTGCTCCCGATTATTACAATCTTGGGGATGTCCTTCGCAGATCTGATTGCAGGAGCGTTCATTACAGAGACGGTATTCTCTTGGCCGGGCATGGGTTCCCTCGGGATCTCGTCGGTATTCGGCCTGGATTACCCCGTGATTATGGGGATTACGATGTTCTCATCGTTTATGCTCGTGATTGGAAACTTGGTGGCGGACATCTTATATAGTGTCGTTGATCCGCGTATCAAGACGATGAGGTGATTAGACAGATGAATCGAATGAGATGGCGTAATGTAAAAGCACAATTCAAAGAGCAAAAGACGGGCATCGTAGCCCTTATTATTCTTACTATTTTCATCATCGGGGCCGTGTTCGCGTTCTTGTCCCCTTACGATCCGAACAAACTTGTCCCGACAGAGCGGTTGCTGCCGCCAAGTGCGACGCATTGGTTCGGAACGGATGACTACGGTCGGGATTACTTTGCGAGAGCATTATACGGGGGGCGTGTATCTTTAAGTGTCGGATTTTTGGCGATGGCCATTGCCGTCGTTGTAGGGACAGCCGTTGGCGCGGTCAGTGGATATTTTGGCGGGTTCATTGATAACCTGTTAATGCGTATGGTTGATGTCCTGATGTCTATTCCGTCGTTTTTCTTAATGCTTATTCTCAATGCTTATTTGAAACCAAGTATTCCGACGATTATCATCATTATCGGGCTGCTCAGCTGGATGAGTATTGCGCGGATTGTCCGCGCGGAGACACTATCGGTGAAGGAGCGGGAATATGTGATGTATGCACGTGTATCGGGTCAGAGCACGCTGCGGATCATTACGAAGCATATTGTACCGAGCATTCTGCCGACCATTATTGTATCGGCGTCCATTAATATCGCATCCGCGATTCTGATGGAGTCGTCACTCAGCTTCCTGGGTCTTGGTGTGCAGCAGCCAAACTCCTCATGGGGCAGCATGCTGAACAATGCGCAAGGCTTTATCGGGGAAGCGCCGTATATGGCGATATTCCCAGGGCTTTTTATTCTATTAACAGTGCTTTCATTTAATTTTCTCGGGGATGTATTCCGCGTCGCATTCGAACCGAAGGTGAATCGGCGTTAACCCGTGAATTATGACTTAACGGAGTGAGACGTATGACAGAATTATTATCCGTGCAAAATTTAAAAACGTCTTTTATGACGCGTGATGGTGAGGTCGAGTCGGTCCGCGGAGTTAGCTTTGACGTGCAGCAAGGCGAGGTTATTGGCATCGTTGGCGAGTCAGGCAGTGGGAAGAGTATTACTGCGAAATCCATCTTAGGGCTAATCCAGCCTCCAGGTGTCATTAAAGATGGTAAGGTTCTATTTCACGGCCAAGATCTACGCCAAATGTCGGAACCTCAGCTGCGTCAAATTCGCGGGAACAGAATCGCGATGATCTTCCAAGATCCGATGACTTCGCTCAATCCGGTGAAGCGTGTTGGATCGCAGATGATTGAAGTGATTCGTCGGCATCAGAAATTAAGTAAGGCAGATAGCCGTAAACGTGCGATTGAGTTGTTGAGAGAAGTAGGAATTCCTTCGCCAGAGCAGCGGATTGATCAATATCCGCATGAGTTCAGCGGCGGGATGCGTCAGCGCGTTATGATTGCGATGGCTTTATCCTGTAAGCCAGAGCTCCTCATCGCGGATGAACCGACGACGGCGCTCGATGTAACGATTCAAGCGCAAATTCTTGCGCTCATGAAGCAGCTGCGCGATAACACGAAGACTTCGATCCTGCTGATTACACACGATTTGGGCGTCGTTGCTCAGGTATGTACACGCGTCATTGTCATGTACGGCGGCATGATTATGGAGGAAGGTACGGTTGAGGATATTTTCGAACGTCCAAGCCATCCTTACACGCAAGGCTTGCTGCGATCGATTCCGCGCGTAAAGGAAGGGCAGCGTGAGCGCCTGGCGTCCATTGAAGGGACGCCGCCGAACTTGCTTCATCCGCCTTCAGGTTGCCCATTCATGGAACGTTGCCCGCATGCGATGGACAAATGCCGTGAGATGCCGCCTTATTTCGTACCAGAAGAAGGACATCGTTCGCTCTGCTGGTTGCTCTCAGATGACATGAAGCATGGTGCTAAGGGTCGAGGGGAGGAAGTACAATGACTAAGAAGGACGATGTATTGCTCGATGTTCGAAATTTGAAAAAATATTTCCCAATGGGTTCCGGGGGCTTCGGGCGTGATAAGAAGGTACTTAAGGCAGTTGATAATATCAGCTTTCATATCAACCGAGGCGAAACATTTGGACTTGTCGGCGAATCCGGTTGTGGAAAATCAACAACAGGCCGAAGCATCGTACGTCTTCATGAGGTGACAGACGGTGAGATTTGGTTCGACGGCAAAGATGTCGCGAAGATGAAGGAGAAGGAGCTTAAGCCATTCCGCAAGCGGATGCAGGCGATTTTCCAAGATCCCTATTCTTCACTGAACCCAAGCATGAATGTCTCGCAAATCATTAATGAACCGATGGAGATTCATGGGTTCGGCAGCCGCCAGGATCGTCAGGATCGTGTGCTCGAGCTTCTCAATAAGGTAGGGCTTAAATCCGAACATATTGATCGGTACCCGCATGAGTTTAGTGGTGGGCAGAGACAACGGATCAGTATCGCAAGGGCTTTGTCCGTCAATCCGGAATTCATCCTATGTGATGAGCCGATCTCGGCGCTAGACGTGTCTGTACAAGCGCAAGTGGTAAATATGTTGGAGGATTTACAGGGTGAATTCGGTCTGACGTACCTATTCATTGCCCATGACCTATCGATGGTTCGGCATATCTCGAATCGGATCGGGGTGATGTATTTGGGTAAGCTGGTTGAACTGGCACCGAGTGATGAGCTCTACACCCATCCGGCACACCCATATACACAAGCGCTGCTATCCGCCATTCCGGTACCCGATCCAAAGGCTGCTGCGATGCCGTCCGAATTGCTCAAGGGTGATTTGCCGAGTCCGCTGAATGACATGCAGGGCTGCAAGTTCGCTTCCCGGTGCCCGTTCGCGACAGATCACTGCCGTGCAGAAGAGCCGGAATGGAAAGAAATATCGCCAGGTCATTATACAGCCTGTCATTTATACTAAGTGAAACTTGGAATCATGGGGAAGGGATGTGCTGGCTATGAGCAATATCGTAAGAATCTCGCAGAATACGGCGATTATGATGGAGCGGGCGCGCCGCTTCGGTATAACCGATGATGTGCTGCTTAACGTGGTTCAAACAGGTGATTTATCACCGCTTAAAGTCGCTGAGGAAGAGTATTACAGCTATGATGATTTTCTCTCTTATGCAGAAGAGAATGGCGAGCCTCTAGAGCAAGCGATTCGCGAAGGCTACAAGATTACTTTCAATACGAATAACGGGTTGAAAATCTGGCTCTTCGAGCGTTTCGGTGTTGAAGCGGGGCGTGACTTCACGGCGAGTGAAGGACGTGTAGATCAGCTTCGTCTATCTTCAGTGAATGTTGATTCATTAAAATCAGCCCTGGCTGCCAATTGGGTCGTTATCGAACATGAACGTCAAGGTGAGGATCAAGTCATTTCGGTTGTTATTCGTGCATTGGCAGCCCAATAAGAGATATATTGAGACGCTTTCCTGCCGTGAGGTAGAGGAAGGCGTCTTTTTTAGAAGATAAGACTTGTTTTCGGGGTCCACGCAAAGTACCTGAATCGGCTTCGAAGCCAAAGCCCCACTTTGTGGGGTTATTTTGCATGGATGGGTGCTATCGCTTCCAATTCGAATACATTTTCACGCTTCAATATGTTACAATATAAGTTATGATTTTGTAGATGAAGGGACATGGGGCATGAGCAAAACATTAGCCGAAGAATTACAGATTGAAGTCAATAAACGACGCACGTTCGCAATCATTTCTCACCCGGATGCTGGTAAAACGACATTGACGGAGAAATTGCTCTTATTCGGGGGCGCGATTCGCGAAGCGGGATCGGTAAAAGCGCGTAAGGCAAGCAAGCATGCAACATCGGACTGGATGGAGATCGAGAAGCAGCGTGGTATCTCGGTAACGTCCTCTGTGATGCAATTTGATTATAAAGGTCATCGGATTAACATTCTGGATACGCCAGGTCACCAAGACTTCAGTGAAGATACGTACCGTACGCTGACAGCTGCGGATAGCGCAGTCATGTTGATTGACGTAGCCAAAGGGGTCGAGGCTCAGACCGTGAAATTGTTCCAAGTCTGCGCGAAGCGCGGGATTCCAATCTTCACGTTCATTAACAAATTGGACCGTGAAGGCCGCAGCCCATTCGAACTAATGGAAGAGCTGGAGGAAGTGCTCGGCATTCGTTCGGTACCGATGAACTGGCCAATCGGCACAGGCCGTGATTTGTGCGGCGTCTATGATCGTGTCCATAACCAAGTGGAATTGTTCCAAGGAAATGATCATTCCGAAATTCAAGTTCGCAAGGTTGATAGCTACGAGGATCCAATCATTCGTGAGATGGCGGGCGAATTCTTGCATGATCAATTGTGTCAGGAGCTTGAGCTGTTAGATGTTGCGGGTGATCCGTTCGATCTCGAGAAAGTCAAACGAGGTGAATTAACACCTGTATTTTTCGGAAGCGCGATTAATAACTTTGGGGTGCAGACATTCCTCGAGAACTTCTTGGAGCTTGCACCGAAACCAACAGCACGTAACAGTACGGCTGGTCCAATCGATCCGCTCGAGAACGAGAAGTTTACAGGATATGTTTTCAAAATTCAAGCGAACATGAACCCGGCTCACCGTGACCGAATTGCTTTCTTGCGCATCTGCTCTGGGAAGTTCCAACGCGGCATGAGTGTACGCCATGTACGTGCGGGTAAAGACATTAAGCTGTCGCAACCGCAACAATTCCTTGCACAGGATCGGGATATTGTTGAATATGCATATCCCGGGGATATAATTGGTTTATTCGACCCAGGTATATTCCGTATTGGAGATTCGTTAAGTCAGAGCAGTGAGGTCGTATTCGATGAGCTGCCGACGTTCTCGCCGGAGATCTTCGCGAAAGTAACGGTGAAGAACGCATTGAAGCATAAGCAATATCAAAAAGGTGTCGATCAGTTGACGGAGGAAGGTACGATTCAGGTCTTCCAATCGGCTAGCGGCTTCGATGAGACGATCCTAGGCGTCGTCGGACAACTCCAATTCGAGGTATTCGAATACCGGATGAAGGGCGAGTATGGCGTCGATGTGCAATTACAGCGTATGTCATATCAATTCGCACGATGGATCGTGGATGAGGAGAATAAAATCGATCCAGGCAAGTTCCGTATTAATTCGCAGCTCGTCACGGATAAGAAGGGCAATTATGTTGTCCTCTTCGAGAATGAATACGCGATGCGGACGGCAATGGACAAGAATCCAACAGCGAAATTCCTTGAAACAGCACCGTAACAAAACATTCATCAAAACTTAAGGTTATCGATCAGCTTTGGCTATCGATAACCTTATTTTTTTGTGATAAACTGTATCATATTACCAATTCGTGAAAGCGCATCCAAAGAAAGAGGGTGAGGCGAAGTAAGCGTAAACATCAGGTTCTAAGGATTGTAGCTAAGGGGGGAATTACTATGTATCGGTTACTCATCGTAAGCGATGAGCCAGAGGAACAGGATAGGTTAGAGGAGCTCATTACTCGGCGGTTGCCAGGGATATTCCAGCTCCTTCGAGTAGAAAACGAAGAGAAAATGATACGGTGTATCGAGCAGAGGGGAATCGATATCCTGTTGTTGAATGATACAAATGTTGATCGATCTTGTGCGATGAAGCAGCTCGCCCCTCAATGCAGGATATTATACGCTTTCCCGGATGCTCGGGATTCGGATGAAGACTTACTAAATGCACTTCGCAGACAGGTACAGGACTTAGATCTGGAGCAATGGAAGCGGTTAGAGCTCCGTATGGCATCGAAGCCTACAACAACGTTAATCTCGATTACTGAGAATTTAATGGCCATTTCACTTATGATGGAGACGATGCAGGATACCAAGTTCCGACAGCTTACAGAAATTCTCAATCTTCAATGGAATACAGGGTATGCAATGATGATTGCTTTCCCCCAAATTGAGGGGATTAGCCCGACGGAGAATCATATGCGCTTATCTAGATTTTATGATGCTGTGAATCAATTTGCGAAGCAGCTAGCTCCATGCGTAGCTAGCCCTATGATGAATCGATATATGACGGTTTTCTTTATCACTGAAGATGATCTGAACTCGTTAGGCGAAGCTGCATTATTACGTGCTGAACGCCTCTATAAGCTCTTGGATTACATGTATGGAACGAATGTAACGGTTGGGATCGGTACGATCAGACCTGTGCTCGAGCTGCGTCAATCGTACCGTCAAGCTGCGATTTCTGCGGCATATGGTGAAGCGCACGCCGTTCCTATGGCAACGATCGAGGATGTACAACGTAGTGCTGCAAGAAGGAATACGGCGTGGCTGAAGCGGGATACGTCGATTGAATTTCAGTTGCGTCCAGAGTTAGGCGCTATGGCGAATGAGCTTGAAGAACAGCAACGGCAAGAGCTTATCAAGCTGCTGGAGCAGATTGATCCTCATGCTAATGTCGTGGCTCCTTCGACGGACACAATCCAATTTGGATAGTAGATATCGGTTTCTGTCACATCTTCTTAAAATGGGCATAGAGTAGGAGGGGATATAGAAGAGGTGATTGAATATGCATTGGATATCTGTGATTATGTTTGCAGTTGCTTCCAATTTGGATAATTTGGGGATCGGTTTGTCTTTTGGAATGAAAAGAACTCGAATTCCTTGGCTACCGAATATTCTGATTGCATGTATCACAATGATCGGTACTTATTTCTCGATGCGGATGGGCGAATGGCTGGTCCAATTCATCTCAAGCCACATGGCGAATTTGTCAGGAGCGCTTGTTATTATTCTTATCGGGATTTGGACGCTATGGGGAAGTATACGGTCCTCAGACTCCAAGGAGGAGCTTGAAGCTCCTACCTTATCTGAGGTACTGCGTAATCCGATCCATGCGGATCAGGATCATAATCAAGTGATTTCATGGAAAGAATCTCTAGCACTTGGCCTAGCGCTTACGCTGAATAATATTGCTACCGGCATTGGCGCTGGCGCAACAGGAATATCAGCGCTCTGGACGACGGTAATCACCGGTATACTCTCTGTAATATTCATCGGCGTAGGCTCCACCGTCGGCAGGAGAATGGCTAGAACATGGTTCGGCCGTTACTCCAATGTGTTAGCAGGCATCCTGCTGTGCCTTATCGGTTTGTATGAAATACTAATATAATTCCGGTTGTTAGTTTGTTAATTCTGATTCATCTACTGCAATACGACCGTGTCTTTCTCCTTCAATCCTTCAACGACTTCCGTCTTATCTGGTGTTTCCAGGCCAATTTTGATATATTTCTTCTCCAGACCATTTCCTGATTTGAGCATGACGTAATATTGATCTTTCTCACGTTGTATAGCAATTGTGGGAATGACCAATACATCCGGTTTATTTGCAACCTCAATGGATCCCGTTAAGCTGAGACCCGCGATGAGGTTTTCATTTTTGGACAGGCTGATATTCACTTGGAACTGTGCGGATTGGGAGGCATTCTGCTCGGTGCCAGTTTTCGCGAATTTCGATACGCTAACGACCTTCCCGGTAAGCGTAACGTTCTTGAGCGCATTGATTTTTACTTTGACAGGCATGCCTTCCTTGATCTGAAAGACATCTTGTTCGCCGACATAGCTCACGAGCTGAAGCTTATCTAAGTCGACAATTTTACCGATTCGATCATTCTCATGCACCGACTTCGGAATCGCATTCGCATCATCGAACAAGAAGATCCCGGAAGCTGGTGTCTTGAAATCCGATTGCAGCAGCTTCTTGCGTTTCGAATCCAGCTCTGTCTTGCTGATCTGGTCATTCACTTGGTTCAGCTCATTCATAATTTTGTTCTTCTCACGTTCCACGAACCCACGCTTCGCGTCCGCCTCAGATAGGCTTAACGTGGCTTCTGTATCCGCAACATTAGCCTGAAGATCACTAAGTCTAGCTTCAAGAGCAGATTTCTGAAGCTGCGCTTCGAGCTGCGAAATCTCATTATGTATCTTCGTACGATCTAGGGAAAATAACGTCGCTCCTTGCTTGATCTGCATACCGTCCTTGACATTCCATTTGAGGATGGAAGCGTCATATGGGGCATAAATGACCGTCTCATTGAGATAGGAGGACTTGCCTTTTACATCAATGGTCTTGGATAAGTTCTCTTTGGTAACTTCAAATTGCAAGGCCGAGTCCAGCCCATCGGCAACAACTGGCGGTTTCGGCGAGCTGAGGCTGTAGAGACCGAAGCTAATCCCAATAATGATTAAGGCCACGATCCCAAGCCATATTTCCTTTTTCATGATCGATGTCACTCTCCTGTATTAGTTCGTGTTCTAGTCTCGTTTGATGGCTGTTAGAGCATCCGTTCTCGATGCGCTGATCGCTGGATAAATGCCAGATAGTATGCCGGTCAGGACGGCGAAGAAAATACCAGCGCCAAGAATCCAGGTGGAAATAAAGAGGATGCTCTGGTCTCCGCCCTCGGTTGCCATGAGGAGTGCATTAATCCCCCAGACGACCCAATAGGAAAATAGAATGCCGAACACACCGCCGACAAGTCCGAGGAGTGCCGATTCTACGATGAACATGTTGCGGATTTGCGCGAGGTTCGCACCAAGCACCTTCATAATCCCGATCTGTCTTCTTCGTTGATAGGTTGACATGGTCATGGCAACAACGATCGATATGGATGCAATGAACAAGACGAATAACCCGACCCCAAGTGCAACCGTACGAACGATGGCGAATTGTTCTGCGAGTCGATCCTGCTGATGTAAATTGTTCTGAGGTGTTAACCTTAGTTTCTTGATCGTTTTGTCTAATGTCTCGACATTCTGGATGTCATCGACTTTGACGACAGCTTTGTTGAATTCTGCGCTTAGCTCTGGAGGAAGTTCGGTGCCAGGTCGCGCAGCTTTCATTAAGTCGGTAATTTGATCAGCTAGTGCATGGGAGATATAAGCATCCTTCATCCAGGATACTTGATTATCCGATACACCAGATGGTTTGGCTAGCACGCCAACAACTCGGAGCGGGATTTCTACGATTTTGGGATTGTTCAGATCTTGGGTGACGTCGACTTTCAGCTTCAACTGCTTCTGGTAGAGTGGTGTCACGATTTTATCCATCTCTCGGAATTGCTCCCAGAGGGCTTCATCATTCGGGTTGGCCCGGATTTGCTTGTCCCGTGCCTCCATCGCTTCTTGATCCATAAGCCCCATCATCGCGCCATAACTGAGCACGACGGTATTCTCTTGCTCCGAGATGCCGCCTTGCTTGAATTTGTTATCGAACGCTTCGAGCGATTCCAAATTGGTCGCAGTCAGCTCTAGACGTCCTTCCTTGGTCTCATCGACACTGAATCCGAAGTTTCCAATACTTTTGTAGGTCCCTACGGCCTTGACATGAGGAAGCTGCGCAATAATATCGAGCTTCTGTTTCGTAATGATGCCACGATCTGAGTCGGATGAACTGCTATCTTGAGAGGTGTTAGCTTCATTCGTTATCGTAATCTCATCAATTTTGAGAAAAGAATTGACTTGTTCCTGCGCGTATTGCTGTGCGGACTCGCCTAAGGATAAGGCAACGATAATAGCAGCGGAACCGATGGCGATTCCTATCGTACACATGGCCGTAACGACTTTGCGCCGTTTGAGCTGGTCCCAACCAATGTTCAAATAATCGCGTATTCTCATGTGGCCTGACCTCCCGTCTCAACCAGCTGGTCGATCAAATAGCCATCCCGCAGTTGAATGATCCTTTTCGTACGATCAGCAACTTCCTTCTCGTGAGTGACGATGACGAAGGTCAGCTGAAGCGATTGGTTCAATTCAACGAGTAGATCGATAATTTCATTTTCTGTCTTTGTATCCAAGTTCCCTGTAGGTTCATCTGCGAACACAATGGAAGGCATCGTAATAAGCGATCGCGCGATACTGACACGCTGCTGTTGTCCACCGGAGAGCTGAGAAGGGAACATCTCGGTCTTTTCTTTGAGTCCAACCTTCTCGAGCAGGGATAGAGCTCTCTCTTTACGGCTACTAGGCTTGACCCCTTGGAATACAAGAGGAAGCTCCACATTCTCGCGTACGGTCATGTGCGAGATTAATTCATAGGCCTGAAAAATAAAGCCAATGTTCGTACGCCGAAATTCGGCCAGTTTATTTTCGCTCATCTTCTCAATCGCTTGGTCCGCAATCAAGATCGTTCCTTCCGTCGGTTTCATCAGACCTGCCATCAAGTTGAGCAGCGTGGATTTACCAGAACCGGAACTGCCGAGCAGTGCGACGATCTCGCCCTTATGTATGGTGAAATTAATGTCTCTGAGGACTGGGGTGTCTTCGCTCCCATTGCGAAAGACGTGGGATAAATGTTCTACACGCAGCAAGATGCAGCCTCCTTTCTAGTATGGTGCTATGGAATTAGACGACGAATCTATTAACTTCCCCTTCATCGCCATAAAGGCAGCTCAAAAAGTCGCCTTTCTGAACCCTATTTTATGTAAATACTATACTAGAACGTATCAGAAGGCTTTTCGTTTCTCTTTTCTACGAAATTTGTTGCATAGAAATGTGATGAAAATGTGAAAAACCTTTCCCAATGTAGGGAAAGGTTCGCGATTATTTACGAGTGAGCGGGGGCGTCGGAGGAGAGCTTTTCTTGCAGCGCATGGATAAGCTCATGATGTGTCTTGTCATCAACCTGTTTCCAGATCAACTCGAACAACACGCCAAGCCCGGGAAGCGCCTTTTCGTCATAATCGATTGAATCCTCAATCATGTCGGCAATCTCGGCATCGGTCTTATTCTGTACTTTACGGAGAATAGCTTGTCGCAAATCCAGTTGTATACCCATGTACTTGCACCTCCAGAGTGGATTCTTGTGTACTATGCCCAAGATTAACCGGAATGATTCTTGAGAAAATGTGCTTTCTGCGAAAACTTTCAGGTGCTGAAAAGCCGACTTTTTGAACGTGCACTTTTATACGATCTAAGGTTGTGTGGTATAATAAGCACAATTGAGATTTCTACGGGGAAGGTGACAGAATTGGCTAAAAAACAATTTGCAGTCATTGGGATGGGGCGATTCGGCTCTAGTGTGGCTCGTGCCATTAGCGATATGGGGTTTGAGGTTCTAGCGATCGATAGTGATGAAGGTCGTGTTCAGGATATCGTCAATATTGTCACACATGCCGTATCTGCCGATTCGACAGATGAAGAAGCGTTAAAAGCACTCGGTATTCGTAACTTCGATGTGGTCGTTGTTTCGATTGGACAAGATATTCAATCCAGTATTTTGACAACGTTGATTCTTAAAGATCTTGGTGTTCCAAGGATTATTGTCAAAGCACAGAATGAATTGCACGGAAAAGTGCTCAATAAAATTGGGGCGGATAAAGTCATTTATCCGGAGCGGGATATGGGACTTCGCGTCGCGCATCATTTAGTCTCCCCGAACATTATGGATTTTATCGAACTGTCTAGTGATCATAGTATTATCGAGATGCAAGCCGCGCCTCAGATGGTAGGCAAGAACTTGAAGGAATTAGATGTGCGTGCGAAATTCGGGTGCAACGTCATGGCGATTAAAAATAATGGGAAAATGAACATCTCCCCAAATGCGGGTGATAGCATCAAATCCGATGATATTCTCATTATTGTCGGGGCTAACAAGGACCTTCAGAAGATGGAGATTCACTATTCGAATGGGTGAGGGGTACATGGAAATTACATCTTTACAGAATCCACGGGTGAAGCAATGGGCGCAGCTTCTGGAGAAAAAAACGCGAGATAAAGAACACAAATATATTATTGAAGGCATTCATCTGGTACAGGAAGCGCTCATCTCAGGTGCATCGGTTGAATGTATCGTGTATAGCTTGGATCAGGGTATGCCTGCGGAAATTGAGAAGTTGACGGCATCACACTTGGATGTGGAATGGATCGGCGTTACGTCAGCGATCATCGCCAAATGCAGCTCGACCGAGACGCCGCAGCCTGTCTTCGCAGTCGTTCACAAGCAAAGCTCGGACATGGGCGCATTCATGGAACGAGAGAATGCGCTAGTCGTCGTCGTAGATGGCGTACAAGATCCAGGCAATCTCGGCACGATCATTCGCAGCGCGGATGCTGTGCTGGCTGATGCAGTGATTCTCGGGAAGGGCACAGTGGATCTGTACAATCCGAAGACGATTCGCTCAACGATGGGTTCAATGTTTCATTTGCCGATTCTAGAAGGGAATCTGAATGAGATACTCCCCGCAGCCAAGCGAGGTGGCGCACGGATTGTGAGTACCAGCTTGCAAGCGGAGCACACTTGCTATGCCTATGATTTTCGTCCATCGACATGGCTGCTCGTCGGGAATGAAGGCAAGGGGGTATCGGCTGAGGCAGAAGCCTATGTCGATGATCGGATTATTATCCCGATGCCGGGTCGTGCAGAATCGCTTAATGTTGCGATGGCGACATCTGTATTGCTGTATGAGGCGCTTAGGCAGCGGCGGTATACATAGTTGCATATGGTGATCTGAAGGGAAGAGCAGGGCTGTATGCCTTGCTCTTTTTCATGTCAAAGCGTTGCAATAGAATATAATGCGTGGGCAAAAGTGACTTTTTGAACTACCACTGACAGCCTGTTCTTCTTTTTCTGGGCCATGACGCATAGACTGTTAGAGTTAACGGTATGATGTGTCCCACAGGAGGAACGCCTATGCAGATTAGGAAAGGGTGGCGAAGCAAGCCTACTCGCAAGCCCGGGAGCAAACGAAAGCTGTTCTTTATCGCACTCGTCGTCTTTACTTTACTATCGCTGCAATCTTTAATATTCTTAGAGAAAAATCTAAAGCCGCCAATTATGTCGTTAGCCAAAATTCGGATTAAACAAATCGCGACCCAGGCCATCAATAATGCGATCTCGGAACAAATTGCCAGCGGCAGTAACTTTCAGAATTTGATTGATTGGAAGACGGATCGGGATGGCAAGGTTGCTGGATTTATGATGAATTATGCGGAGAATATGCGAATTACTTCTCGTACCAAAGAGGTTGTCGAGGGTACCTTGAAGAACATTGAAGATTTGAACGAGCATATTCCGCTCGGTCAAGCATTAGGGAGCGCCGTGCTTGCCTCTTTCGGGCCTCAAATTCCGATTCGCTTAGAACCTCAAGGCGCCGTAAAAGTGGAGTTGAATACAAAACAGCAGGATGCAGGCATAAATATGGTTCTAGTCGAAGTATACATCCGAATTGTAGCGGAGGTAGCCATCATTATCCCGTTCGATACCGAACCCGAAGTGGTCGAGTCTAATATACCGATCTCCTATATGATGGTGGTTGGCAATGTTCCGCAATATTATTATGACAATAAAGGTAAAGCCATAGGTGACAATAGTGCGGGAGCGCCTAGCCTAGCGTTACCAGGTCTTAACACACCTTCTTCGGAACAGGACGCATCGAAAAAATCACAAGGCACGACGACAACGGTCATTACCGATTCGCATGAACAACCGTCGGATGTTTCTGTCGATGTTAATGCGAATCAAGATGGCAAGAAATAATCTCTCTGTTGAAACAAAAAAAAAGGCAGTCAACCTCTATGAAGTGACCCCAAAAAGTTAGACAATATTTTTATGCGACCTGTTGGGCATGAGCTCGGTATTGTACCGGGCTCATGCCTTT
>NZ_JBHTGZ010000020.1:0-73163 GCF_042676425.1 Paenibacillus sp. GCM10027629
CGACGAGGTTGATAGGTTGGAGGTGGAAGCGCAGCAATGTGTGGAGCTGACCAATACTAATCGGTCGAGGGCTTATCCTAAAACATAAAACGCAAATTTATCTCGCATCCGGTTTTCAGAGATCAAAAAATCTCTGCTAGAAATTCGTTTGGTGTCGATGGCGGAGGGGTTCCACGCGTACCCATCCCGAACACGACCGTTAAGCCCTCTAGCGCCGATGGTACTTGGACCGCAGGGTCCTGGGAGAGTAGGACGATGCCAAGCAGCTAAAGACCACTTTTGAGATTCAATTCTCGAAGGTGGTCTTTTTTTGTGTTTTTTCGGGGTCCGCAAATATGTATTATGTATTTTTTACCTGAATATCCTTCAACCCCCATTCAAGATTGCGGGGATTTACGCCCATACTACGGGGTAGGAGGTGGAAGACATGCCAAATCAACTCAAGTTGCTCTTAAATCTTCTTGGACTGGCAATGATTCTAACCAGTTGTCAATCTTCAGCAGCAGCTCTATCGCAAAAGAACGCACAAACGGCTCAATCTCAAGGGACCATGACCTATTCATCTTATAGACCCGAACAAGCTCAACATGTATTGGCACATAAGCTGCCGAAGAAAATTCATGCCCGGGGAATCTACGTTTCTGGATGGGTTGCTGGGAGTAATAAAGCACTCAATCGACTGCTTGGACTATTAGATCGGACCGATTTGAACACACTTGTCATTGATGTGAAGGCCGATGAAGGAAGATTAACATATACGTCTTCCATTCCACTTGTGAAAGAGATTGGTGCGGATGCTAACCCTGCCATTCAAGATATTCGTGCTCTGCTCAATCGGCTGAAAGCCAAACAAATTTATACGATTGGCCGTATCGTCACTTTTAAAGATCCTTACCTCGCCAAGAGAAAGCCAGAATGGGCATTACATAAGAAGAATGGAGCCGTATGGCATGATGTCAAAGGGACAGCATGGCTGGATCCCTACTTAGAGAAGACATGGGATTATAATATTGCAGTTGCAGTAGAAGCTGCGCGGTTCGGTTTTGATGAAATTCAATTCGATTATGTGAGGTTCCCGGACAATGCAAGACGAGTGAAGCAGGAAGTCGCTTTTACTAATCAGCAAGGACGGACTCGTGCGGAGGCCATTCGTCAATTCCTCCATCGCGCACGGCCTGCAATCCATGCTGCGGGTTCCTATGTGTCTGCAGATGTATTCGGACTGGTCACTTCCGAGAAGAATGATATGGGCATTGGTCAAGTGTGGGAACAAATTGCAAGAGAAGTAGACTACATCTCCCCAATGACGTATCCTTCCCACTATTCCAGTGGAGTATATGGAATCACCCATCCTGATTTGGCACCTGGAAGCGTCATTCGGCATGCCATGATCGATGCGAAGAAGCGAAATGACGAGATCACGGCTTCGAATTCCGAGCAAGTCATCGCTTCTCAACCTGGATATCAACGATCCGCTAACTATCCAGCGGAGATCAGACCATGGTTGCAGAATTTTACTGCCACATGGATACGCTCTCATCGCTCGTACGGGGAGAGTGAAGTAATTCAGCAAGTTAAAGCGTTAGAGGGACAAGGGATCCACCAGTTTTTGCTGTGGAATTCGAAGTGTAAATATGACTACAAATAACTGAATTATATGACTATTTCGGATTCCTTGACAGCCCATACCCCCTTTGCTAAGATGAACAATAATATTTGACGGCAATACTTAAAAATACAGATTTAAGGGAGGAACTATCCGGTGTGGGAAACGAAATTTGCTAAAGAAGGATTAACTTTTGATGATGTGTTGTTGGTGCCTCGGAAGTCAGAGGTGCTGCCGCGTGAGGTTGATATTTCTGTATCGCTCAGTAAATCGGTGAAATTGAATATTCCTCTAATTAGTGCAGGTATGGATACAGTAACGGAAGCTGCGCTCGCTATTGCGATGGCACGTGAGGGCGGTATTGGGATTATTCATAAAAATATGACGATTGCACAACAAGCAGAAGAAGTGGACCGTGTTAAACGTTCCGAGAGCGGCGTTATTACAAACCCATTCTCGCTTACTCCTGATCACCACGTCTACGATGCGGAAGCATTGATGGCAAAATATCGTATATCTGGTGTTCCGATCGTCGATGAAAATAATAAGTTAGTCGGGATCTTAACAAATCGCGACTTACGTTTCGTACATGACTTTGCGATCAAAATCAATGAAGTGATGACACGTGAGAACTTGGTAACGGCACCGGTGGGTACAACCCTTCAAGAAGCAGAAGGCATCCTTCAGAAGCACAAAATTGAGAAGCTTCCGATTGTAGATGAGACGAATACCCTTAAAGGCCTCATTACGATTAAAGATATTGAGAAAGCCATTCAATTCCCACGCGCTGCAAAAGATGCACAAGGTCGCCTGCTAGTAGGGGCAGCGGTTGGAATCTCGAAAGATACATTTGAACGGACAGAAGCACTTGTTCAAGCAGGTGCGGACGTGATTACAGTGGATTCAGCACACGGACATCACATTAACATCGTTGAAGCGGTTCGTAAGCTTCGTGAACTCTATCCTGATCTAACAATCATCGCAGGGAACGTTGCAACAGGCGATGGTACACGCGAATTGATCGAAGCTGGTGCATCCGTTGTCAAAGTCGGTATCGGTCCAGGTTCGATCTGTACAACGCGTGTGATCGCAGGGATTGGTGTTCCGCAAGTAACTGCAGTTTATGATTGCGCAACGGTTGCTCGTGAATACGGTATTCCAATTATTGCAGATGGTGGGATCAAATATTCCGGTGAGATTGTAAAAGCAATAGGTGCTGGCGCAACGGCGGTAATGCTCGGAAGCCTATTCGCGGGTACAGAAGAAAGCCCTGGTGAGACTGAAATCTACCAAGGCCGCAGCTACAAAGTATACCGCGGAATGGGTTCACTTGGTGCGATGAAAGAAGGCAGTAAAGACCGTTACTTCCAAGAAAACGAGAAGAAGCTCGTTCCAGAAGGTATCGAAGGTCGCGTTGCATACAAAGGGCCATTAGCAGATACGATTCACCAACTTATGGGTGGTCTGCGTGCAGGAATGGGCTACTGCGGTACTGCATCAATTGAGGAATTGAAGAACGATACACAATTCGTTCGGATTACAGGCGCGGGTCTTCGTGAGAGTCACCCACATGATGTACAGATTACGAAAGAAGCGCCGAACTACTCGGTATAATGGTTCGAATTTACCAAATTTTATAGGACTAAATCTCACAGGCAGAGTTCCTACTCTGCCTGTCTTTTTTTTGGGCATAGGCGTGTGTTACAATGATTTATAGGTTTTTAAATTATATTATTTGTGCTAGTGCATGAGAGGAGACTTACCTGTTTTGAAAGAGATGAATAATAACAAGTCACGTGACCATAAAAAACGTCAAATATTAAAAAAGACGATTGCTATATTCCTAGGTTTCCAACTTCTATGTGGAGCGCTTGCACCTGCGGGTGCGATCTTTGCGGAAGGTGAGAAGAAGACGACAACAACAACAACGCAGTCGCTCACGAAGGAAATTACGTCTGCAAATACGAAAATGCCTACTGCTGAATCGTTGAATCTTGAAGTGAAGTCAGCGATTTTGATGGAAGCTTCGACAGGTCAGTTACTCGTGGATATTAACTCAGACGTGGCTCTGCCGCCGGCGAGTATGACGAAGATGATGACCGAGTATATTGTTCAAGAGCAAGTGAAGCAAGGCAAGCTCAAATGGGACGAAGTTGTTACAACAAGTGAGAATGCTTCATTAACCAAAGGATCGCGTATTTTCCTTGCACAAGGGGATCAACATACAGTAGAACAGCTTTTCATCGCGATGGCGGTGGGATCTGCGAATGATGCAACAGTTGCGTTAGCCGAACGGGTAGCCGGTTCTGAACAGGAATTTGTTAAGCTAATGAATGAAACAGCGCAAAAAATGGGGATGAAAACAGCATACTTCATTAACTCGACGGGATTAAGCCGTGCAGATATGCCGGAGAAATACCGCCCGTCAGAAGATCGCGAGACCGTTGTGTCGGCTCGTGATATCGCGAAGTTAGCACAGCATATTGTCGAAGACCATCCGGATTTCTCCAAGTTCACAACGATTCAATCATATAAATTCCGTGAACGTGATAAAGCGCCGATCATTAACTATAACTGGATGCTTGAATCTAATGCCTCCATTCCGTCCTTTAAGCGTTATGCTTATCCGGGATTAGACGGTCTGAAGACAGGTCATACATCTCAAGCTGGTTTTTGCTTTGCAGGTACTGCGACACGTAACGGCATGCGTCTGATCAGTGTTGTCATGGGAACGAAAACCGAACCGAAGCGATTTATCGAGACGAAAAAAGTGCTTGATTACGGCTTCAATAACTTCGAAGTGAAGCAAGCGGTAGCGCCGAAATCGGTCGTTCCAGGCGCAGACAAAGCGAAGTTGAAGAAGGGTAAATCAACTGAGGTCGGAACGGTAACAGAGTCGGCTGTAAGCTTTGTTGTACCGAAGGGTGCCAAAACCGATAACGTGACGTTTACAACGAAAATGGATGATACTTTGGTAGCCCCAATTAAAAAGGGCCAGAAGGTCGGAGAGATCACTTATACGTTCAAATCGGATAAAGGCGATCAGAAGAAGACTGTGAATCTTGTCGCGTCAGAAGACGTGGAAAAGGGCGGATGGTTGCGCCTATTCTTCCGTGCTATTGGCGACTTCTTCAAGGACTTGTTCGCTGGAATTAAAAATCTGTTCTAATTTGCCTGAATTCCGAGCTAGATGGTTGTCTATTTCAAGTGCATACTGTAAAATATTTTGTTAGATTCATGCATTCTTCAAAGAGCTGTATCGATCCTTACAAATCATTGTATTTGATATAATTTCGGGGGGCAGAGCATAATGGAAACAGGAACATCTCGTGTAAAAAGAGGTATGGCAGAAATGCAAAAAGGCGGCGTCATCATGGACGTCATGAATGCTGAGCAAGCAAGAATCGCTGAAGCGGCAGGTGCAGTAGCAGTTATGGCACTTGAACGCGTTCCTTCGGATATTCGTGCAGCAGGCGGAGTCGCTCGTATGGCGGATCCAACCATCTTTGAAGAAGTCGTTAAGACGGTATCTATCCCAGTTATGGCGAAAGCACGTATCGGGCATTATGTTGAGGCAAGAGTATTAGAAGCACTGGGTGCTGACTATATTGATGAGTCCGAAGTGTTAACACCTGCGGACGAAGTTTTCCATATTAATAAGAAAGAATTCACAATCCCATTCGTATGTGGCGCCAAAGACCTTGGCGAAGCACTTCGTCGTGTAGGTGAAGGCGCATCGATGCTTCGTACGAAAGGTGAACCAGGAACAGGCAACATCGTTGAAGCGGTACGTCACTTGCGTCTGATCAACAGCCAAATTCGTAAAGTACAAAACTTGTCCAAGGACGAGCTGTATGCTGAAGCGAAAAACTTAGGTGTATCCTATGATCTGTTGCTTGATGTGCATGAGACTGGTAAATTGCCAGTTGTTAACTTCGCAGCAGGCGGCGTCGCAACACCATCCGATGCAGCGCTTATGATGCACCTCGGTGCAGACGGTGTATTCGTTGGATCGGGGATCTTCAAATCCGACAACCCGGAGCGTTTCGCACGTGCGATTGTTGAAGCAACAACACATTACACAGACTACAAGTTGATCGCTGAAGTGTCCAAGAACCTTGGTACGCCGATGAAAGGGATCGAAATCTCGAAATTGAGCGCATCCGAGCGCATGCAAGATCGCGGCTGGTAAGAAGGAAGGGACTTGCAATGAAGGTTGGCGTATTAGCGCTGCAGGGAGCTGTAGCTGAACATATTCGCAGTATCGAGCAAGCAGGTGCGACAGGCGTAATTGTAAAGCGCGTGGAGCAACTGGACGAGCTGGACGGCTTGATCATTCCAGGCGGTGAGAGCACAACGATCGGTAAATTAATGCGCAAGTATGACTTTATCGATGCGGTTCGCAGTTTCTCGGAGCAAGGCAAGCCGATTTTCGGAACTTGTGCAGGACTTATTGTTCTCGCGAAGCGAATTGAAGGACAAGACGAGGCGCATCTCGAATTAATGGATATGACCGTTGCGCGTAATGCCTTCGGTCGTCAACGCGAGAGCTTTGAGACAGATTTACCTGTCCAAGGCATTGATGAGCCGATTCGTGCCGTATTCATCCGTGCGCCGCTCATTACGCAAGTTGGTCCAGAGGTGGATGTACTATCCACATTTAATGGAGAGATTGTAACAGCACGGCAAGGCCACTTGCTAGCAGCTTCGTATCATCCAGAGTTGACGGACGATGTACGTCTGCATGAATATTTCCTGGGTATGATTAAAGAATCTGCTGTTGTAGAACGATAATCCATAAGGTAAATAACACCTTGACTCTTTTTCACAAGGGTTAAGGTGTTTTCATTGGAGGGAAAACATTTGTTAGATGTAAAAATTTTACGAAATGAATTCGGACGCGTGGAAGAGGCGCTTAGAAATCGCGGTAAATCACTTGATTTGATCGCTGAATTTCCAGCGCTTGATGTTCGTCGCCGTGAATTACTGCAAGAGAGCGAGACCCTTAAGAACCGTCGGAACGTGGTATCGCAAGAAGTAGCAAGATTGAAGAAAGCGCGCGAGAATGCAGATGACTTGATCCTTGAAATGCGTGAAGTATCGGATCGCATCAAGGAGTTGGATGAAGAAGTACGGGTACTCGATGAGAAGATCACAGAGCTAACGCTTGCGATTCCTAATATCCCGAGCGATGCAACACCTGTAGGGGCTTCTGAAGAAGATAATGTTGAGATTCGTAGATGGTCTGAGCCTGCGAAGTTCGATTTCGAGCCGAAGGCGCATTGGGATGTTGCACAAGACTTAGGCATTCTAGATTTCGAAGCAGCAGCGAAAGTAACCGGCTCACGCTTCGTGTTCTATAAAGGACTTGGCGCACGTCTTGAACGGGCTCTACTGAACTTCATGATGGATTTACATAGTGATCAGCACGGTTATGAAGAAATTCTACCGCCTTACATTGTAAACCGCGAGAGCCTGATTGGTACGAGCCAATTGCCGAAGTTCGAAGAGGATCTATTCAAGCTTCGTGATACGGATTATTACTTAATTCCAACGGCTGAAGTGCCTGTGACGAACATTCACCGCGAAGAGATTCTGAATGTGGAGGATTTGCCGAAGAAGTTCGTTGCGTTCAGTGCATGTTTCCGTTCCGAAGCAGGTTCTGCGGGCCGCGATACGCGTGGATTGATTCGTCAGCATCAGTTCAACAAGGTGGAGCTTGTGAAGCTCGTGAAGCCGGAAGATTCCTATGCAGCGCTGGAGGATCTCACTCAAAATGCGGAGAAGGTACTACAATTGCTTGAGTTGCCATATCGTGTACTGACGTTATGTACAGCGGATATTGGTTTTGCATCAGCGAAGACGTATGATCTGGAAGTCTGGCTTCCTGAGAGCAACATGTACCGTGAAATTTCTTCGTGTACGAACTTTGAGGATTTCCAAGCACGTCGTGCAAATATCCGGTTCCGTCGCGATGCGAAAGGCAAACCAGAGTTCGTGCATACATTAAACGGATCGGGTCTTGCCCTTGGTCGTACTGTAGCTGCAATTCTTGAAAATTATCAGCAAGCGGACGGCAGTGTGCGCATTCCTACGGTACTTCAACCTTATATGGGTGGACTAGAAATAATTATTAAGAAATAGGACTTGCTTTTTAGGGGCAACCTATGGTAAGATCTTTTTTGTCACGAAAAGATTTTATCTGGAGAGGTACCGAAGTGGTCATAACGGGGCGGTCTTGAAAACCGTTAGGGTGCAAGCCCACGTGGGTTCGAATCCCACCCTCTCCGCCATACTTATAACATAAGCAGACTCTAGCGTCGATCATCGATGTTAGGGTCTTTTTTATTATTCGGGGTCCCCGCAAAGTATCTGAATCGACTTTGAAGCCAATGCCCCACGTTGTGGGGTTATTTTGCGTATAAAAGATATCCTCCCTTCACAGAATAATGGGTGTACGTAAGTAGGAGGTGCCATATATGCAGAATAATGAACCGATATCGGTTAACCAGGATCAATTGGTAAGTGCTTGGCAGCAGACGTTGCCAACAACACTGCAAGAAGGTGATCATGCGCAGATAGAGCCTGACGGAGCCAATCCGCAAGGGCTGCGTATCCATATTGAGGCTGCAGGACGACAAATGTATACATTCGATTTTCAATGCGCCTATGTGGACTCGAGAGAAGTAAGAGTGGATCTGGTGGATGTCGAACGTGATGGCGTGTCTGTCGATGAGCGCACACAGGTGATTCAGGAAATGGCTCAGACGTATACACGCAATATTCATGAATGTGCACAAGCGCTTCACGACATTACCCATGAGCATTAAACCTCATCAACCAATGAATAGGATCAAGGGGGCAGCATCATGACGAAAGCCAAAGGCACTGTGGATAAAAATCTAAGCAATGTGGTGGATGATTTGAATCAGACAGCCGTGAACAGTCATCAGGCGCAACAGCAGCAGCAAGACCGCAATGATCGGCGTCATCAGGATGCCTTGAATCATGATCACACAACGGACACTGAACATCCATAATAGGGAGGGTACAACAAGATGGGCAAATCCAAAGCAATACCTGTTCCTGAAGCACAACCGAAAGAACGTCATCATCAAGCTGATAACGGTACGGGACAACAAGAGCCGTTATCCGGATCGAAAAAAACAAAACAACATAATCATGTGAGTCACAATAATCCGCAAGGATAGCATTTTTACGAAAACATAGGAACGTTTAAGCTAAATCAAATACAAAAAAAGACCTTATTTCTAATTAATTTTAGATTTAAGGTTTTTTATTTTGCAGATATCTTATATAATAAATAGTATAGTAACTAAACTAATTGAATTGAATAGAATCAGTTCAAGACAAAAAGGGGAAATTTGATGCAAGAACAAGCAAGCGCAGTTGCAGCGCAGTCCACACGTAAACATTTGAGAACACCACTGCCAATTATTTTGAAGCGTGTCGTATTTATTTTGATTGGTGCCATATTAATGGCCGTCGCTCTAGAGTTCTTCCTCGTGCCCAACAATATTATCGATGGCGGGATTACAGGGATTTCGATTATTTTGTCACATATTACTGGATTTAAGTTAGGTCTCTTCTTATTCGTCCTCAACTTACCGTTCTTATTCCTTGGATATAAGCAGATAGGTAAGACTTTTGCACTATCCACATTACTTGGAGTTGCCGTGATGTCGGTTGGTACCATGTTGTTCCACCATTCGCCATCCTTTACAGATAACCCATTGCTCGCAGCAGTATTCGGAGGTATCCTGCTCGGAATCGGCGTCGGACTTGTTATTCGGTTCGGCGGTTCCTTGGACGGTACAGAGATCGTAGCAATTCTACTCAATAAGAAGCTGCCTTTCTCTGTCGGTCAGATTGTCATGTTCTTCAACCTCTTTATCCTTAGCAGTGCAGGGCTCGTATTCGACTGGGATCGTGCCATGTACTCTCTAATTGCTTATTTCGTTGCTTATAAGATGATGGACACGACCATTGAAGGTTTCGACGAGTCGAAATCGGTCTGGATCATTAGTGATAGCCATCGTGAGATTGGTGAAGCGCTCCTTAGCCGCTTGGGACGGGGCGTAACTTATCTCAACGGGGAAGGTGGATTCTCTGGTGATAATAAGAAAGTTATTTTCGCCGTTATTACGCGTCTAGAAGAAGCCAAATTAAAAACCATTGTACAGGAATTAGACCCTTCGGCCTTCCTCGCGATTGGAAACATTCATGATGTAAGTGGCGGGCGATTTAAGAAGAAGGATATCCACTAGGATAAAAGTACCAATTGAGAATAATTTGAAAATATTACAGAAAACCGTTTGCAATTCATGGAAAATGTACTATGATAGTACGGTATGTAATTTTTCTATGGATTGAGGGGGAAATTGATTTGAACAGGAAGTTATGGATGTCCGTCGTGATGGGTATGCTTGCAGTCATGCTCGTATTATCCGGTTGTGGGGCAAAGAAAGATCCGAAGGAAGCACTTCAAGCTGCAATGGATAATGCTGCGAAAATGAAATCTTATGATTTCAAGGCGTCATTTATTTTAAATGATCTGAACGTATCCAGTCCGGAGCTTACAGCGAATCCGGAAGTGGGCATGGTCTATAATATGTTGAAGAATGCTCAGGTTACAGTGACAGGTGCTTATCAGAAAGATCCTATGCAAATGGAAATGAACGTGGATCTGACGATTAAAGGCGATGCATCATTCACACTGAATATGCCAATCGTACTCACGAAAGAAAAAATGTGGGTGAAGATTCCGAGTATCCCAATGATTCCAATGCCAGAGAATTTGGTTGGCAAATTCGTTGAGATCGATATGAAGAAGCTTGCTGAACAAGCGGGTGAAACGACGGTTCCAACATTCGATACAGCGAAATCGCAAGAGCTATCGATGGATATTATGAAGATCTTATTCGAGAAATTCGACGGCAAAACATTCTTCCAAGAGCTTGATGCGAAGTCTGTCACATTGCCTGAAGGCGTAGAAGCGAAGCAAATCGTGAAGCTTGCCATCAACAATGAGAACTTGGAGCAAGGTATTACGGTTCTTGCGAAGGACGTTGTGCCGCAAGTACTTGATTTACTCGCAAGCGATAAATATAAAGACGTGATCCCAAGCTTGAAAGCAGAAGATATCGCAGCAGCGAAGAAGGACCTTACTGATGAAGCGAAGCTGAAAGAAGCGCTTGCTGAGATCAAGAAGGGCTTCAAGATCAATGATCTGAACGTTGTTACAGCTGTGAACAAAGATCAGTTCCCTGCTTATCAAGAAGCGAACATCAATGTTGATGTAACAGCAGAAGGATCGACTGTAAAAGTAAACGCGAAGGTAACTTCAGAGTATTCGAACATTAACGGTAAACCAAGCTTCAAGATCGGAACGCCTCCACCAGATGCAATTCCGATGGATGAGCTTGCACAAATGTTCGGCGGCGCTGGCGTTCCAGCAGAATAATAGAGAAATCCGCCCGAGGCTCGGGCGGATTTTTTTGTCGTCTATCAGAGCAGCTGCTGTCCACTTCAGGTGGGCTAGCAGCTGTTTCTTTCTATTAGAGGTTAATGGTTGGACGAATCTCGGTCATACCGCGCATATAAGGCTGTAACGCAGCAGGAATGCGAATCGAGCCGTCTTCGCGTTGATGGTTCTCAAGGAGCGGGATTAGTATGCGCGGTGTAGCCACCATCGTATTGTTCAGCGTGTAGCAGAATTGAGGTTTGCCTTGTTCATCCATGAATCGGATCCGCGAGCGACGAGCCTGGAAATCGAGTAAGCTCGAAGCCGAATGGGTCTCACCGTAAGCATTCCGGCTTGGCATCCACGTCTCGATATCGTATTGTTGATAATTCTTCTGCCCCATATCTCCCGTGCATACGGCGACAATGCGGTATGGCAGCTCGATCAGCTGAAGTAACTCCTCGCTATTGAGAATCATATCGTGCAGGATCGATTCGGCCAATTGGAGGTCGTTCTTGCAGATGACGACCTGTTCGACCTTTGCGAATTGATGCACGCGATAGAGACCGCGCACGTCGCGTCCAGCCGAACCAGCTTCGCGGCGGAAACAGTTCGACACCGCTGCAAGTCGAATGGGCTCAGTGACATCGACGATCTCGTCGCTGTAATACGAGACGAGCGGGACCTCACCGGTACCGACGAGCCAAGCATTGTCCTCCGGTACGGCATAGCACTGATCGCGGCCTCCTGGGAAGAAGCCGGTGTTCGTCATGGCGTCCTCGCGTGCGAGCAGCGGGACGTCCATCGCGGTGAAGCCTCGATCCGTCAGGAGATCGAGGGCGAGCTGCTGCACGGCGCGGTGCAGGCTGAGCCCCGCGCCGCGCAGGAAGTACTGGCGCGTGCCGGCGACCTTGACGCCGCGCGCGAGATCGAAGAGATCACACGCCTCGCCGAGGGCGGTGTGATCTCTCGCCTCGAAGTCGAAACGGGGGGCTGTGCCGACCCGTTTCACTTCGACGTTGTCGGCGTCGCTCACGCCCACGGGCGTGGCGGGCGACGCCAGGTTCGGCACGAGCAGCATCAGCTCGTGCCAGGCTTCGAACGCATCGCGCAGCTCGCGTTCGAGTGCCTTCAGCACGGCGCCTTGCTGCCGTGCTTCGGCCGTAAGGCGCATCGCTTCGCTCGATGCGCGGTCGACGCTCGCGCCCTGCTGGGCGAGCGTGTTGCGTGCGCGCCGTAGTGCTTCGACTTGCTGGAGCAAGTCGAGCCTCCGCGCGTCAGCTTCCAGCACCGCCGCAATCGATACGGCGATGCCTTTCTGGTCTGCGACTTGCTGCAGCTGCTCTGCATGGCCTCGAATAAATTGAATGTCTAACATGTGGGTAGTCTCCTTCCGCTAACGCGTTATTGTGGTAAAAACACAAAAAGCGCCCCTCATCCGATTGGGACGAGGAGCGCTGTGCTCGCGGTGCCACCCAACTTGATTCACTTCTGCCATAAGGCAGCTGCAAATCCACTTTGGTACCGCGATAACGGAGCGGTGACCGGTTAACTTAGGGAGTTCGTGAGGGGTGACCTGGAACTCTTGTCGCAAACGCCTCAGAGTTGGAATCTCTTCATCGGCATAATTCCGATCTGAAATTATTGTATGCATTATAACGCAAAATGGTTCCATCCACAAGTGGATAACTTTTAGAGGTTGTTCAAATAGTCATCATTTGATCACGAAGTCATTCAAGAAGCATAATCGACATCGAATCTTGCGTTCACCTTCGAAGTCCGGTACTCATTTAGGTTTTGCCTAAACTCCGTTCCTCCTTCTTCAGATTCTCACAACCTTCTTGGTGCTGAAATGCCGACTTTTTGAACATGCACTTTTAGAGCTCGTCCTTCACTTTATTTTTTCTCAGCTTCCGAAAGAAATTCGTTAGCAGGGCAGCGCATTCTTCCTGTGCGATACCATCAATCACCTCGGTGCGGTGATTGAATCGTGGTTCTTGGAGTAGATTCATCAGCGTCCCAGCGCATCCTGCTTTGGGATCCGTCGTCCCGTAGACCACTGTAGGAACCCGGGCTTGTACAATCGCGCCTGCACACATCGGACAAGGTTCTAGTGTCACATAGAGTGTGCAGTCGAGTAGACGCCATGCGCCAAGTTTCTCACTGGCTTGTCGAATCGCGATTAATTCGGCATGTGCTGTCGCATCGAAGGTCGTCTCGCGCAGATTATAACCGCGCCCAATAATTTGATTCTGCCAGACGACAACCGCACCGATTGGCACTTCGCCGATGGCTTCGGCCTTCTGCGCCTCTTGAATCGCCTCGCGCATCCAGTAATGGTAAGTATTTTCATGCATGGGGTAGGTCCTCCTGCGATTTGTTCGACGAACATTTATTCGTTGTTAACATGATGTGCACAAATCTGTGGATAACTCGCGTGTTGTACACAGATTTATACACATATTATCCAAGTCATCCACAGAACTGTGTGTAAAATGTGAATAACATAGAATCTATTGTAGGAAATTATCCCTTGGTTATCAAGTTTGAACATTTGTTCTTTGCCAAATAGAGTGGAAGGGGTTATTATTAAAGGGAACATCATCCAGATTTAACCTACCCGATGAGTTATAAGGTGGAGTGAACTTTGTCGATAAAAGTGAAATTATCTCTCATTATATCAAGCACGCTGATCGCTATTATGTTGTTCAATATCGTCCTCAGTTATTTTTCTACCAAGGAGAATATGCGTGAAGACAGTGAGAATAAAATGAACGCCACCGCTAAGCAAATTGCGATAGAGTTCGAACAGGCGCGAACGGGGGCTGAATATGTTGAGCAACTTATTGGCGAGAAGCTATATATGGCTTCGATTGCGGTAGCGCGCGAACTTGACCCCGACATTCATCAGATCCGCAATGAGGACCTGAAGCAGCTCAGTCGAAGGCTGGGCATTTCGCATATTGCACTCCTAGCTCCTGATCGCGGAAAGATGGTTATTCAGCGTTCCTCGAATTTATCAGACATGGGTCTCGTGGCAAATAATTGGTACTACGGATATCCTGCCTTCCAACAATTCATTCATCCAGCCGATCTTAAGAACGATAAGCCGTTGGAGAGATTCTGGCCCGCCCCGTTCAACACCAGTGCTAGAACAGATCTCACGGATAAGCGAAGCTTCTATGAGGATGGTAAACGCAACTATACCATTTGTACATATATGTTAGAGAGTGATCTGAAAGATTACAAGCGAATTTCCGACATGGATGAGATTGTTCGCAAGACGATCGAGGCTAATCCGAATATTCTTGAAGTGACAGGCATAGATCCTCGATTGTTCAGACTCGCATCTGCACTGGATTTGTCGAACCCTCTCGAGGATCGTGTGGGCTATTTTCATACGGAACAACCCATCAAATTCGGTAGTTATACTTACGTGGATCCTATCAATGATATCGAGTACGTACAGAAGGCGGCTCGTGGAGAATATATTAGCTATGAAGCAGAAATTAACGGAAAACATGTCATTAAAAGCTTCATTCCCGTGTCGGATGATGACTCTTACTTGATCAGTATCGTTATGGATTATAAAATGATCTCGAGTGTATTAAATGAACAGCTTGTAAATTATATCGCGATTTCCATTGTACTGCTTGAGATTATGATTATTACGAGTTATTTGATCGCAGGTCGAATGATTCGTCCCGTTCAATCGATTTTGGATAAGGTCAATGATGTGGCGAACGGTCACTTCGGTGCTCGGCTCAAAATTAAGAGTAAAGACGAGCTGGGGCTTCTCGCACGGCGGATTAATATGATGGCGCGTAACCTGAGTATCTATACCAATCAGCTGCAGCAGACCTATGAAGAGAACCGAGCGATGAAAGAATATTTGGAATCCTTCATTAACCAGACCGCGGATGCGATCCATGTGGTGGATCTAGAGGGTCGAGTGATTCTGGCGAATTATGCCTTCCAGCAGCTCTTCGGATGGAATACGGAGCAGATTATCGGGAAGCATCTAACGATTATACCGGAGTCGAGACAAGAGGAAGAGGAACGGGTAATGAACTGGCTCGTATCTGGGAAGAATCTGATGGCTCGTGAGACACAGCGAATGACCAAGGATGGACGGCTTGTTGATGTTAGTGTATCGACCTCAGCCATCTATGACGAGAATGGGAATTGTATCGCTTTTGCTAGCATTACCCGGGATGTTACGGAGCATAAGAAGATGGAAGAGCTGCTTCGACGTTCAGAGAAGCTCACAACCGTTGGTCAGCTGGCAGCAGGGGTAGCGCATGAAATTCGCAATCCGCTAACTACCCTTCGAGGCTTCCTGCAATTCCAGCAGCAGAAGAAAGTATTAAACCTCAATCATACGGATATTATGCTATCGGAATTGGATCGAATTAATCTGATCGTAAGCGAGTTCTTAATTTTAGCCAAACCACAGGCGGTACACTTTCAGAAGAAGGATGTACGGTTTATACTAGGGGATGTGATCTCCCTTCTAGATAGTCAGGCGAATATGGTGAATATTCATTTTGATACGCATTTTACGCCAGAGCCTTGTGTGATTGAGTGTGAAGAAAACCATTTGAAGCAGGTGTTCATCAATATTTTCAAAAATGCATTTGAAGCCATGCCGTCTGGGGGGACGATTAAGTTAATTACCGAGATTTGGAATGAGAATGATGTACGTGTGCAAATTATCGACCATGGGCATGGGATTCCAGAGGAGAATATCTCCAAGCTGGGTCAGCCGTTCTATACGGATAAGGAAACCGGAACGGGGCTTGGTCTGATGGTGAGTCAGCGTATTATTCATAATCACAAGGGTACAATGGAGATTACGAGTGTAGTGAATGAAGGCACGACTGTAACGATCCTATTGCCTGTATTATATGAAGTGCAGCTAGACAATCCGATGGGTTGATTTAAGATTTTTGAGGTGAATGGCAGTGCGAATTAATAAGTTTATTAGTGAGACCGGATTTTGTTCGCGGCGTGAAGCGGATAAATTGGTCGCCGACGGTAAGGTAACGATTAATGGGGTTGTTGCAGAATTAGGAAGCCAGGCTGAAATGGGCGATGATGTTCGTGTTAATGGCCGGCCGATTGCAGATGCAAGCAAACATGTCTACATTCTGTTGAATAAGCCTGTGGGCATCACATGTACGACGGAGTCCCATGTCCCGGGAAATATTGTTGATTTTATTAATCATAAGGAACGGATATTCCCGATTGGTCGATTGGACAAGGACTCGGAAGGGCTGATTCTGCTCACGAATGACGGGGATATTGTGAATCGGATTTTACGGGCAGAAGGACGGCATGAGAAGGAGTATATTGTGACTGTGAACCGCCCGATTACCCCTCAATTCCTACAAGGGATGGCGAGCGGCGTGCGGATTCTAGGCGCGATGACACTGCCGTGTACAGTAACGCGGATTAGCGAGCGGGAGTTCCGGATTATCCTAACGGAAGGGAAAAATCGCCAGATTCGGAGAATGTGCCAAGCATTCGGATATGAAGTGAGAAAGCTGCGCCGCATTCGGATTATGAATATTCATCTGGGTTCCCAGCGAGTCGGCACATGGCGTGATTTAACGCCGGAAGAGAAGGCAGTTCTTGGACAGACTCTGCAATACCAATTAGGCTAATACCTGTTTTGGGTAAAAGAAAGGCGCTTCGTTCATCGAAGCGCCTTTTGTTATTCACTTTTTCACGGTAATGCTCTTCGTGTCCTCGTTGTTCACGAACTTCCGCATGATCGAGATTTCAACCCGGCGGTTCTGTGCCCGTCCTTCGACTGTCGCGTTGCTCGCCACAGGGTGATATTCTCCTTGACCGATGACACTGAACAATTTCGGATCTAGGTTCGGATTCTGCAATAGAATCTTCATGAATTTCGAAGCCCGGGTGGAGCTGAGCTCCCAGTTGGACTCAAACTCTGAATTGGAGATCGGTTGATTATCCGTATGCCCCGCGATAATGATCTCATAGCCTGGGAATTGCTCTAGCATGTCCGCCATGGTCAAGGCTAGATTACGAGATTCCGGCTTGACGGCTGCGCTTCCTGAAGAGAAGAGTGCTGTATCGCTAATCGTTATCATGAGCTGTGACTGATTGAGCTTGGTACTGAGCTGTGACGTCAATTTATTCTCTTGAATATATTGATCAAGCTTCTTTTTGATTTTGGCCATGTTCTCTTCTTCTTGCTTCATAGCCGCCATCTTATCTTTATCTTTGATATCGATATTCCCTGTGTTCTGGTCCTCTTTATCTTTCTTGCCGTTCGCAGGTCCTGTCTTGATGACGGAGGTCTGGTCCAAGATGCCCGTGCTGCCACTAAAAGCGGCACTAAAGGCTTGGCTCATCTCTTCGAATTTCTTAGCATCGACAGCACTCATCGAGTAGAGTACGATAAACAGCGCGAGCAATAGGGTTAGAATATCGGCATAAGGAATGAGCCAGGATTCATCGATATGTTCATCGTGATGGGCCTTTCTACTCTTTTTGCTCACCGCCGGATTCCTCCTTTTTCTCCATTTTCACGCGTTCTGCAGGAGTTAGGAATACAGCTAGCTTCTGGCCGATCGCGATCGTAGATACACCAGATTGGATGGATAGTAGACCTTCAACCATCATTAACCGCACTTGAATTTCACGCTCAGATAGACGCTTTAATTTGTTCGCTAGGGGATGCCAGATGACATATCCGGTAAAAATACCTAATAGCGTTGCGATAAACGCAGCGGCAATCGCTTTAGTTAGATGCTCCATGGAGGACATATCCGATAATGCGGCAATCAGACCGATAACGGCTCCGAGTACCCCGAGTGTCGGTGCGTACATCCCCGCTTGTGCGAAGATCAGAGCTCCTGCACGGTGGCGCGTCTCGGTTGCATTGATGTTCTCCATCAAGACATCACGCACGAAATCTTGTTCGTTCCCATCGATGATCATTCGCATGCCGTTACGCATGAAGTCATCATCGATCTCTTCGACCTTTGCTTCCAGCGCGAGCAGACCTTCACGACGTGTGATGCTTGCCCATTCTGTGAAAAGACGGATCAATTCTGTCCGGTCAATCACTTGCTGTTTTTTGAAAATAATTTTAAAAAGTTTCGGTACTTTCGCGAGCTCCGACATAGGGAAGGCCATAAATATCGATGCTGCTGTACCTACGAAAATAATCATAAAGGCAGCTGGGTTGTAGAGTGCATCCAGGGGTGCACCTTTTAATGCCATCCCGATCGTAATCGCAGCAATTCCTAAAATAATACCGATAATTGTTGATTTTTCCACGAGCACACCTCATCCATGAGAATAAAATAGGTACCATCCTTAGTTTTCGACGCTAGTCGCCAAATTGGGCGGTAAAGAGTTGTAATATACTATTTATCGTCAGCTTTAGCCAAAAAATTTAGGTATAATAAAGAAGGAATTGTGCTGGGACAGGACAACGTTAGGAATGGAGTGAGGTTCATGGGAGTTAAACACGGCAGAGAATATGCAGATATTTTGGTGGATTTAATGGCGGCTGTCGCTCAGATTCCGGATTGCTACGAGTTTTTTGAGATGACCGCAGAGGAATGGGAGAGGCTCGGGGAGGGAGAACGGAAGGAAGTTCTCGAGGCATTGGCGGATGATGTGTTCTATGGGCTCGGTGAAGATAAGATCATCCAGGTTGGTAGCGCTGAGGTGACCTACGATTCGAATTATCATTTGATCGATGTGAGCATTGGAGAGAATATTGTCGCCATGATCCGTCTAACGTAACGACCAGGGAACACAAAAAAACACGTCTTACTTCTCACTCGGGTGAGAGGCAGGGGCGTGTTTCTTCTATTTATTGCGGTTCTTATTTTTTCGCAGCGAGCCATTTAGCTACATTCGCGATTTCTTCTTCTTTTAGCTTGTCTTTAAAAGCAGGCATCATGCTGCCTTTCCCTTTAGTGATAATCTTGTAAAGCTTTTGCTCGTCTAATTCCGCTCCGATTTTTTGCAAATTCGGTCCGACGCCGCCTTCAAGGGAGTTACCGTGGCAAGAAATACAGTTCGCCTTCTTCACAGTTGCTTCCGCTGCTGCTGCATCAAGAGTTACTTCAGGCATCTTCGCTTCTTGCTTTTGTTCGCCTTTAGGACCAGCGTTCAACGTAAACATCAATACAATGGCTAAGGTACAAGCCCCGAAAAACAATGTGCTCATAATCCACTTTTGCATATGTTCGCCCCCTTTGCATGCTACTTCTTAAATTTACCACAGCTATACACCATCGTAACACTATATTCCAAAAGGTGTAAATGACAATTTTGTGACTAATGCCCATTTAGCAGCTTTATCGTGATGAATGTCCTTGCAGAACCATGCAATGGAATTCAGCGATGCCTGTTGGGGTACGTCTGTCATAGGTATCGGTAATTACAAATCCTACCTTCTGATAGGTGCGAATTGCTCGCTTATTCCAACTATGTACTTCAAGATCAATTTCATCTTGCGGTGAACGTAGGATAGCTTCTTGTACAATGGTATCCATAAATCGGCTTCCTAATCCTTGTCCGCATAAATCGGGCCGCATACAGACGCCTAACCGGGTGACATCGACCATGGGGAAAAATTGTGCGAATCCGATCAACTTGCCGTCCGGGGATTCAATCGCACGGTATTGTTCATCACGAAGCTCCGGGTCTCCGAATTCGATTCCAATCTTCTGCATCTCTTCCCATGGTAGGAATCCGTAGATATTGTATGGCGGTTCGAATTCCCAGCTGCAGACGGCTGCTGCATGTGTTGTCGTCATTGGGACGATATGCATGACTGGCAAGTTGTCTTGGAATGCGTTCATCGTTGACCTCCTCTATCCAAATCGATATTGTTATATTATAGCAAAAAGGAGGCGGTAGAACATGAGACAAGGCAACATTGTATCGATGGAATGGGTACATACGCATCTGGCGGATTCGAACGTGATTTTGGTTGATTGCCGGTTCGTGATGGGCGGAGCTGCACCGGATTTGGGGCAGCGGCAATATGAAGCGGGTCATTTGCCTGGTGCTTATTATTTGGATCTGGATCGGGACCTGTCATCTCCGGTTGGCGAACATGGCGGGAGACATCCTCTCCCTCATTTGGATGCACTCACAGCCAAATTTAGCAGTATCGGAATCGATGGTTCAAAGCATGTCGTGGCTTATGATGATCAAGGCGGCATGATGGCTAGTCGTCTATGGTGGCTTTTACACTACACAGGGCATGCAGGCGGCGCTTCTATCATGGACGGAGGATACAGCGCTTGGGTAGCTCGGGAATATCCGACAACCATCGAGAAACCGGAACCGACAAGTTCCGCAACCTATGTGCCGCAGATCGACAATCGCTTCGTCATTCATATCGACGAGTTACGGCAAGAAATGACGAAACCGGACGTCCTCCTGATTGACTCACGAGAAGCACCGCGGTATCGCGGCGAGATCGAACCGATTGATCCTGTTGCGGGTCATATTCCGGGTGCGGTGAATGCGTTCTGGAAAGAAGCCTTGAATGAGCAGGGGACGTGGCGTTCAGCAGAGGAGCAGAAAGCTCGGTTCGCGGAGCTTGGTGCAGATCAGGCAGAGCGTATTATCGTCTATTGCGGATCGGGTGTCTCGGCGTGTCCGAACGTGATCGCGCTGCAGGAAGCGGGATATCAGAATGTAAGGTTATATGCAGGAAGCTGGAGCGATTGGATTTCTTACAGTGACAATCCAATTGCGACGGGGGACGAAGTAAGGAAAAACATTTAAGTAATTGAGATTTGGAGTGATAGTAATGGAGATTCGAGTGGATGACCTGACCGGAGATAAAGTAAAAGCATTAATTATGGAACATCTGAGCGGCATGTTTGAGAACTCACCGCCAGAAAGCGTCCATGCGCTTAATTTGGATGGGTTGAAAAAACCTGAAATTACGTTCTGGAGTGCATGGGAACAAGATGAATTGCTTGGCTGTGGGGCACTTAAAGAGCTCGATGGAACACATGGGGAGATCAAATCTATGCGCACCTCTTCCTCGCATTTAAGAAAAGGCGTTGCTAGACAAATCCTTGAACACATCATAGCGGTAGCTGAGCAGCGTCATTATAAGAGACTCAGTCTGGAGACGGGCTCAATAGAATCCTTTAAAGCTGCAAGGAATCTATATGAACGTGCCGGATTCCATTACTGCTCTCCATTTGCTGAATATATTGAAGATCCATATAGTGTTTTTATGACAAAGGAATTATAACCGCTGTGCGAACCATCACCAAGACGATAAAATAAGTATTTATCATATGAGAGGAGTATGAGGATGCCGAGCAAAGAGAACAGAGAACTTATTGAACATTATATTGAGGCTTACAATGCATTTGATGTTGAAGGTATGGTTCAGCTCTTGCATCAAGATATCGTCTTCAGGAATTTTGCTAATGGTGAATTGAATACGGAAACCAGAGGGGTAGAAGAGTTCAAAATGCTAGCAGAACAATCCTCTCAGATTTTCTCAAGTCGTCGTCAGAGCATTACCAGCTATAGTGCTGCAGATAACCAAATTGAAGTTCAAATTGATTATGAAGGCATTCTTGCCGTGGATTTGCCTAACGGATTGAAGGCTGGAGATAAGCTGCAGCTAGAAGGTAAGTCCGTATTTGAGATGACTGATGGAAAACTCTCAATGATCGAAGATTACAGTTGAGTATCGTAATGTAGAGTGATAATTCACGCGGAGGATAGTATGAGAACCTTTATTTATATGGTTAGACACGGAGAATCACCCAAAATAGAAGGAAACGAGAGAACACGTGGTCTAACGGACAAGGGTAAATTAGATGCCCACCTCATAACCGAATTATTGAGAGATGAAGGAATAGACCATTTTGTATCAAGCCCCTATCGAAGAGCTACATTGACGATCGAGGAATTAGCTCAATCTTCGGGTAAAGAAGTCACTGTTCTTGAAGCGCTTAGAGAAATGGTGTTTGTAAGTGACGATAAGATCATGCCTGATAAGGAGCTGTATCCTCTTGTTCAGAAGCTGTTCTCGGACCCAGAATATTCAGCACCTGACGGGGAATCCATCATGACTTGCCAGAACCGTGTTATCCCAGCTCTGAAACAAATGTTGAAGGAATATCAGGGGCAGAAGGTTGTAATAGGAACACATGGGGTTGTTATGACATTAATGATGGGATATTATGACCGTCAATACGACTTGGAGTTTCTGTGGAAGACATCTAAACCGGATATCTACAGGATGGAATTCAATAAAGATGAGCTCGTGGAAACGCAGAGATTGTGGAAGGTTCAACTATAAAATAGCAGAGATCAGCAAAATACAGCCTGGAACTCATGGTTCCAGGCTATTCTATATCCATTTCTATAGAGTCAGGTTATGATATTCATCACGAAGCTCAGATTGAATCCCGAACAAAATACTGCAACAATGCATTTTTTTAAGGTTATTTATGATATGGTTAAAATATCCAATGATACATACGAAATGAGAATTTATCCCCCCATTCTATTGAAAAGGAGAACCTTCCGCCTGATGGTTATACAGCTTATCTATTTTGGACTCATGTTTTGGTTCGGCTTATATCTGATCAATCGGGATATCAGAAACGCCCGGCTATTACTGACTGGACTTGGTGTATTGGTGTGCTCACTCGGATATGGAGCAGCTGTCTTGCTCTCCTACAGTGCAGCAGCCCAGCCCAATATGGTATTGGTGCTGAGTAAGGTGCGGGACATCGGCGGCTACTTACCTCTCGTATTGTGGCAAGGCGCCGTTCTATCGATGTTCGCTGTGCAGGCGCATCAACGGAGCCTAGTATGGCCGTTATGGAAGTATGGGCTAACGTCGTTAGTGCTAGGAAGCGGGATCTGGCTGACTGTCGTCAACAATCCAGAGCGCTATCATATTTCCTATACAGTCGTTCTGTGTGTGCTGCTTATTCTGTTGCTGCTGTTCTCTATATGGGGAGCGGTGTCCGATGGGACGAAGCGGCCGATTGTCTTCTATGGCTTCAATTATGTGCCGCTTCTGATCTTTATCTGCATGACGGCTGCGACACTCTTTTACTTAGATGGTGGATGGAACCAAGGTATGCTCGTCGCAAACGGTGCTGGAATGCTGTTATTTGGCGGGTATATATTGATTAAGGAAATTAGAGAGCAAGGCGAGACATGGCTACCCGATTTGTTCCGGTCGTTCGATTATTCCATCTTTTTTACGCTTATTTTTTCTGGGCAAGTGGCACTTGTTATTTGGCTCGGGACGGAGACGGGGTTCAATGCTACGACACTGTCATTATTGATGGTTAGTATGATGATATCCATTGCATTTCAGGTGTTGGTGTATCCGATTCGGGCAATGCTCGACAACTTTGCACTCATGACGTTCCCCAAGCTTCGATCAGAGCGATCCAAGCTGCGGTTGGTCGAAAGTGTTCAAGTGCGAATCAATGAAGAATCGAAGCCGGATGAAATGGATGATGAGGAGCTCTACCGCCTCATTCGGCGGGCACTTAGTAACTTAGGCAACCTGGAACGATTGGCGGCGAGCCCGCTCACACAATTGAAATTGATGGACGAGAGGCTTCGAATGCGCGGAGCGGCGGATGGTGTGCTAGAACGGGCGAATGAGCTGAAGTCTTTGTTGATCCACAGTATTATGCAAATGAAGCCGAATCAGGATGAACCATTCGGCACAACTGATGAATGGAAATTCTACAATGCATTGTTCTTCCCCTATGTCATTGGAATCAAGCCATACAGTGTACGTTATTCGGACGATCAGTTGGACCAGCCTTCCAAAGATGCGTTGGAGTGGTTCCGTACCTATGTGCCTGAGCGAACCTGCTACAATTGGCAGAATGCTGGATCACGTCTGATTGCAACGAGTTTGAAGGAGAAAAATATCCTTAGTAGAGCACAATGAATAGACCTATAGATATGGCGGTTGTTTCCCGGGGAATACATGGGAAGCAGCCGCCATTTGTGCTGCTAAACGAAGAAAAAACGCCATGTTGGCACCAAATGGCAGTGAAAAGCATGGTTCTGGCAGTGGTTTGTAATCTACAGTCGGTGGTGTAAGCAAGAGAACCAAACCATTAGGAGGAATGTACAATGTCTCAAGCAAGCATCCAAACCGCAATAACGGCACGTCAATTGGTGATCGGCTCCATTCAAGCAATTCCGGAAGAAATCTATGATATGACACCCGCAGGATTTAACAATACAATTCGTTGGAATGTTGGTCATATCGCCACGATGCTGAATTGGTTCCTCTCCGCAGGCCCTGCATTAAATACGAAGCTTCCGGAAAGTTATGTCGGCCTATTCATGTCCGGAACAAAACCGGCAGATTGGACCGCTGCACCGCCGTCGAAGGAGGAGCTCATTCAATATTTGTCCTTACAGCTTGATGATCTGTCCCGAATTAACCCCGAGTCGCTCATTTTGCCCTTGGACGTACCGTTTGAAATAGGGCCGCTGAAATTCGCCACAGCAGGCGAGGTGTTTAACTTCGCGTTCATCCACGAAGCTGTGCATTTAGGGGTTATATTATCGCTTGTTAAAGCCCTTCAAGTTGGTAATTAAGTATTCACGAACGAAAGAGGTGTTAACTATGAAATTCAATGAATCCTTAATCCCGGCGGGTGAAGCTTTGATTCGCAAGGTGCTGCTGACGAATGCTGTTTCGTCCGGAGTATGTGGTCTCTTGCTGCTTTTATTTCCCGGGTATGTCGGTGACTGGACAGGATTAGACAATAGAACCGCATTAACCGAAACAGGGATTTTCCTGCTCGTGTTCGTTGCATTTCTTGTGTGGGTCGTCTCCAGAAGGATTGTCTCACCTGGGTCTGTGTTGGTTGTTACCGTGCTCGACCTCCTTTGGGTCGTCGGAGGTGTGCTACTACTGGAGGATAAGGGCATTACGATGATGATGACGGTGTTCGGCGTCTGGGCAGTTATTTTGGTCACCGCAGTCGTCGGCGTGTTTGCGATTTTCGAGGCGGTTTACTATTGGCGTAATCGTGCGTTCGGAAGACAAAAGCGATGAAATAAGCCGTGTTCTCCTTCCCCCGGGTGGACACGGTTTTTTGTGCACGAACAATTTCTATGATATGTATTGACAGCTACAACACTACCCTTTAGAATGGTTAATTGATGATGATAATCATTCTCATTAATAAATCAATGGAATAAGCATGATAGACAAAAGGGGAGTCATTCTATGAAAAAGTTGTTCATTTCGTTAACTTTGGTTCTGGTCCTTCTACTTAGCGCTTGCGGCAGCAAGACAGCAGATACTGCGAACACTGCAAGCAGTACGTCTTCGGATACGAAGACAGATTCGTCGAAATCGACGGCTTCCGAAGAATCAGGTACATTTACTTACCAATCCGAAAATGGTCCTGTTGAGGTTCCGAAGAATCCGCAACGCGTCGTTGTTATTACGCGATTCTTAACGGGCAACGTCATGGCGCTTGGGGTGCCTGTGGTCGGCGTGGATGAAATGTCCAAGGAAAACCCAAGATTCGAAGAGCAGTTGAAGAATGTTGAGGCGGTGTCGGACGAGAGCGTAGAGAAGATCATCGAGTTGAATCCGGATCTTATTATCGGGCTGTCAGATATTAAGAACGTCGATAAATTTAAGCAGATCGCTCCAACGGTTACTTATACATACGGTAAAGTCGATTATTTGACGCAGCAGCTTGAAATCGGGAAATTGTTGAATAAAGAAAAAGAAGCGCAAGCGTGGGTAGATAGCTTCAAAGTGAAGGTACAAGAAGCTGGGGAAAAGATCAAAGCGAAGATCGGTGAAAATGCGACCGTTTCTGTCATTGAGACCTTTAATAAGCAGCTCTACGTCTATGGTGACAACTTTGGCCGTGGTACAGAAATCCTGTATCAAGGAGGATTTGGGCTCAAGAAGCCTGAGAAAGTCAGCGAAGCGACGAAGAAAGACGGCTACTTTGCTGTGTCGCAAGAAGTGTTGAAGGATTACTTTGGCGATTACGTCATTTTCAGTAAGAATGCAGAGGAAGACAACTCGTTCCAGAATACGGAGACGTACAAGAACATTCCTGCGGTGAAGAACAATCGTGTCTATGAGGCGAATGCAAAGGCATTTTACTTTAATGATCCATTGAGCATGGAATATCAGTTGGAGTTCTTCATTAAGAGCTTCCTTGGTGAATAATTGAATTAACTATAAAGAGCATCTGAGAACTAACTCTCAGGTGTTCTTTTTCTATTTGAATATAAGGGGGTTGTTTTTTTGTAGTATATTTTTCTATTTAATACTATTAAAATAGATAGAGATGATGCAACAAGCGAACTTCAACATGGATATGCCCCTGGTAATGATCATGAAGGAGGAAGATTGGTTATGGAAAAGAAGGCATTGTTAAAACGTATAGAATGCGCCTATCTGCCGGTGACAGACGTTACTGCATCCGCTGCATGGTATGAGCAAGTCTTAGGGTTGACGTTACGGGCACCGGTAGAGCCAGGAAAAGGAGCTATTATGATCATGGGTAGCGGGCAATGGTTGTTCCTGCTGCCAAGCACGGGAGGACATCCGCTGCACTTCATGACAACAGGTTGGGCAGAAGGCGGTTCCCCATTCGAGATGTTTCCGATCTGTTTCGAGACGGATGATATTCATGCATTAGAGGCATCCTTGCGTGAATCGGGTGTGTGGATAGAGCCAGAGATGCGTGATGAAGGCGGATGCGGGCTGCAGTTGAACTTTAAAGATCTGGACGGGAATAAATTTCAGGCGTGGCAGCAGCCGGTTGCAGTTGAAGCGGGCGTGACATCATAGTCGATATAGAGTTAGTCAAGGCCGTCCATCAGTGACTTGATGGGCGGTCTTTCGCTATAAGAAATTTATGGTAGGATGGAAAGATAGAAATAGATTCATAGGAGTGAGGTCAAATGAAGTTTGTTTTTGACTTAGACGGTACAATTTGTTTCAAAGGGAAGCCGGTAACTGAAAAAATACTAAGCGCGCTGGAAGCGCTGCAATCGAAGGGCCACCAGGTGATATTTGCCTCCGCAAGGCCCATTCGCGATATGCTGCCGGTTCTACATGAGCGGTTCCATACGCATACCATGGTTGGAGGCAACGGATCGCTCGTCTCTCAGCAGGGTCAATTAACGCATGCCCATGCGTTCTCGGAGGATCAGATCAACACGATCACTTCATTGATCCAAGAGTTCGAAGCCACCTATTTGATTGATGGGGAATGGGATTATTCCTATACAGGCCCGTCAGATCATCCAATTCTAAACAATGTTGACCCGGCTAAGCTAGCGAAGATGGTCGACATCCATCAACATCCATCGATCGTCAAAGTATTAATATTGACAGCCAATCGGATGGAAGAATTAGCGGAGCGTTTGTCAGACCTTGATGTCGTTGTCCATCGCCACAAGAGTGAGAATGTGCTGGATATGAGTCCGAATAACATCCATAAATGGGGGGCACTTAGCAAAATTGGTATCGAGCAGGGCCAATATATTGCGTTCGGAAATGATGCGAATGATATTTCGATGTTCATGCATGCGTCACATTCGGTCATGATCGGCCATCATGATGAACTTGCAAATCATGCCTCCGAATCTATCGCCTTGGAAGACGATGTGGAAGACAAGATCGTGGAGAAGCTAGAATATCTTGCTGCATTGGAAGCAGAGTAGTGATATACACACATCAAAGCCACCGGATTTAGATCCGGTGGCTTTTCTCCGAGGAGGGCATTATAACCGAGAACCCCCACTTGCATCAATTATCTGTCCGGTTACCCAACGGCTGTCGTGTGAAGCGAGGAAAGCAGCGATATCCGATAATCAATGTTATGTGGTTGTCATCTTGCAGGCTTCCGTCTATGAGATGCCCCACTCCATTATGGGTAAATTGACCAATTTTGACAATATCATTATGACGTGCAATTATTTATTTCCTTGAGTTACGAGGATATGTTTCTATGCTGAAGAAATAATAGAGTGTAGTACGAATAGGAGAGAAGGAGTGGACCCCATGACAGAGAAAGAAAAAGCAGCACTAGGCTACCTTTATAATGCGAACTACGATCAGGAGCTCATCGATGAGCGTACGTATGCGAAGGGGCTATGTTACGAGCATAATCAACTGCATCCGCAGAAGCTGGAGGAGCGGGTGGCCATCCTGAGGAAGCTGTTCGGCAAGACGGCAGAGACGTTCCACATCGAACAGCCTTTTTATTGCGATTATGGCTATAATATCGAAATCGGCAAGAACTTCTATGCGAATCACAATTGCATCATGCTGGACTGTGCCACAATCACCTTTGGTGACAATGTGTTCATCGCGCCCAATTGCGGCTTCTATACAGCAGGGCATCCGCTCGATGTCGAGCAGCGGAACGAAGGGTTAGAGATTGCGTTTCCGATTACGGTTGGAGATAACGTATGGATTGGCGGCGGGGTTAGTGTCCTGCCGGGCGTAACCATTGGAGACAATAGCGTGATTGGTGCGGGGAGCGTCGTGACGAAGGATATCCCACCCGGCGTTATTGCTGCAGGTAATCCATGTCGAGTGATTCGGCCAATTACGGAAGAGGACAAGAAGAAGTATCGTCACTACCGGGACTAATATAGCAAAAGACCCTCATTTCTGAGGGTCTTTTTTTGGGATACGTTCAGCTTTACTGTGCTTGGACGAATTCAGCCGACTTGATACCCGCTTGGCGGCCGAAAATAATGATCTCCGCTACGGAGTTGCCGCCGATCCGGTTCTGACCGTGCAAGCCGCCTGTTAGCTCGCCTGCTGCATATAGACCTGGAATAGGTTTGCCGTCTTTATTCAGCACTTCCGTATTTGTGTTGATTTTCACGCCGCCCATGGTGTAGTGAATCCCAGGAGCGATTTTAATGGCATAGTAGGGTGCGCCAGACAAGTCGTTGTCCATTCCTGTCGTTCTGCCGAATTCGGCGTCCTTTTTATTTTTCACTGCGCTGTTCCATGTATCCACCGTGGCTTTCAGTTGATCAGCTGGAACGTTCAATGCTTTGGCTAAAGCCTCGATCGATTCGCCTTGAAGGACAAATCCCATTTTCTCGTACTGCTGAATTGCTTTCGCACGGGATTTTACGCCGGAATCAAATACGAGATAAGCTGACTTTTCAGGAAGCTTATTGATTGCAGCCGTGACATTGTCACGAGTGTTCAGTTCATTTGTGAAGCGTTTGCCCTCACTGGATACGAGGATAGCTCCTTCACCACGGACAGCTTCACCGATGAGATAGGATTTCTCTTGCTGTACCGTAGGGTGAACTTGAATTTGATCCATATCCACCGTTACGCCGCCGAGCTTCTCTATCATCTTAATTCCGTCACCGGTACTACCTATTTGGTTGGTAGTCACGAGACCTTTTAAGTCAGACCGAACTTCGGAAATCATATCCATATTAGCGCCAAAACCGCCGGTTGTCACAACAACAGCATCCGCTGCAATAGTTTTCTCTTCATTTCCATCGATCACGACTTTGACGCCGTTCACTTTACCGTCCTTTTCCGTAATTTCCTTCACATCCGCTTTGACGAAAAGTGGAATTTCTTTCTCTTGGATATTTTTCATCAAGCCTTTGACAAGGTATTGCCCTACTGCTGAGCCGTCTTCCGGACGGTGTGTGCGTTTCTCGTTCATGCCGCCTGTAATCGTGATATTGTTCAGACGAATGCCGATGGAGTCGAGCCAATCGATCGCACTAGCTGAATTGTCAACGAAAAAACGAAGCATTTCTTTGTCGTTGGTGTTATGACCGCCTTTTAGAGTCTCTTCATAAAATAAATCGTTGCTGTCTTGAATGCCTTGTTCTTTTTGGAACTTGGTCTCGGAAGCATTCATGCCTGAAGATGATTTCATCGTATTTCCCCCGGCAATCGGCATTTTTTCGAAAATAACCGGGTTCAAGCCCTTTTCTTTTGCCTCAAGTGCAGCAGACATCCCTGCACCACCTGCACCGACAATGATGATGTCATATTTATCTTTAAGCTGATCAATTGGTGTATAACCACCTTGAGTAGCTCCTGACACGGCTTCTGTTTCTTTTGCCTCTTCTTTCTTCATACTGTCCTGACTCTGATTCTGGCTTCCTTTACCGCATCCTGTGATGATGAGCATGAAGGAGAGAATGAGAACAAGCATTGCTGATACTTTCTTTTTCATGATGAACCCTCCACTTTTCTATCTTTCATAGATTTCGTTAAACATAAAGAGTCCAATCAATCCGATATTTCCTTGATCTGATTGCATCCTCTTTTAGTCCGCTTCAATTCTAATATATAATCAGATCTAATATTGTGATTTATTTCACAAATAAGTGGATTTTTTCCTAGGGTCATGTCATGGAAATAGGTTGTGCGGGAGTGTGAAAGGACGGAGGTTAGCCGTCCCCTTTTCTTGGCAAGATGCGGCGAATGATCCATTCGGCGATGAGAATATTGATCACGATTGCGCCGTAGACACCGATCGTATAACTCGTTACGTATGGCAGTCCAGCGCCTTTGCTCGCAAGATAGGTGAGCAGATGAATGAATAGATTCGTATAACAGAAGACATAGCTTCGAATCATCCACTTCCGGTGCTTCATCACTTGTTTACGCTTAATGAACACAACTGCTGCAATCGTCATGAGTAGCCAGATGAGATTGATAAAGTTAAACGCCATACTATTGATTTTCCCGCCTGTGGCGAATGGGGCCATGTAGCCTGATGTGATATCCACGATACAGACGGCTATGACATAGAGATAACCGTTGGCCCGGTGGAAAGAACGATACCGTGTCAGAACCAGGTTCGAGAAGTTCACAGCCCCAGCAAGCATGGCCACACAGGCAAAAATAATATGAACCATCATAACAGGCAGCCAAATATCGGTGTTCACCGAGCGCTTAAGGCCCGCTTTATGATCGAGAAACGCAGTAGCCTGCGGATCATGAATGAAGTTCATGAAGGTGACATAGAGGATGTACACGACAGCAATACCGATCATCCCTATATATAACCGTCTATTTCGTAACGTATTCATAAGTGCGGAACCTTCATGATTGGTCTAGATCTAGCTCCAAGATGACCGGACAATGATCACTGCCCATGATGTGACAATCAATCTTAGCGTCTTTAATGGAGTCATTCAACTGTGAAGAGACGAGGAAATAGTCTATCCGCCAGCCCACGTTCCGCTCCCGTACCTTCGGCATGTAAGACCACCATGAATAGATGTCTGTCTGATCCGGGAAGAGGTGGCGGAACGTATCCGTGAATCCGGAGCTGAGCAACGTCGTCATTTTGCCCCGTTCTTCGAGTGTGAAGCCAGCATTGCCTAAGTTAGGCTTCGGATGCTTCAGGTCAATCTCCTGATGGGCGACGTTCAAATCTCCGCATACAATGACGGGCTTATGGTTGTCCAATTCTTGTAGATAACCTCGGAATCGATCTTCCCATTCCATTCGGTAATCCAGACGTGATAAATCGCGTTTCGCATTGGGGGTATAGACTGTTACGAGGTAGAAGGTATCGAATTCGAGCGTAATTACGCGACCTTCAGGCTCGTAGTCTTCCTCGATTCCATACCGGACAGATAACGGCTTCAGCCGAGTGAATACCGCTGTCCCCGAATAGCCTTTCTTCTCCGCGTAATTCCAGAACTGCATATATTCTTCGCCCAGTTCTAATTCAATCTGCCCTTCCTGCAGCTTCGTTTCTTGCACACAGAATATATCTGCATCCATGTCTTTGAAGTAATCATAGAACCCTTTGTTCACGCAGGCACGGAGGCCGTTTACATTCCAGGATACGAACTTGATCATGACAAATCTCCTTGCTTATTGACGATAGTTTATTTTCTCTAGTGTACCATAGAAGGGACTTCCGTTCGAAGAATCAACTTGCGATCATCGGCAACCCGCGATATTCTAGAATTAGCTATGATTTCTACCACATAACTATAAATCTTTACGATAGGAATTGATGACACATGACAATCGGGTTTTTCGATTCGGGGATCGGCGGCCTTACGGTATTAGCTGAATCGCTGCGCCGGCTGCCGACAGAGAATTATCTCTTCATGGCAGATACCCTGCATGTCCCTTACGGAACGAAATCGAAGGATGATGTAAGATCATTCATTCTAGAGGGCGTAGAACAGATGGTGCATGTGGGCATCGATGCGCTGGTCATCGCGTGTAATACAGCGACCAGTATTGCGATTAACGAGCTTCGTGAGCGGTATTCATTCCCGATCGTTGGTATGGAGCCTGCGGTAAAGCCAGCAGTAGAGATGAATCGTGCGACAGGGAAGCGGGTGCTCGTCTTCGCAACACCATTAACCTTGCAGCAGCCTAAATATTATGCGCTTGTACATCGTGTGGATGAAGGGGGAATTGTCGATTCTCTTCCGCTGCCAGAACTTGTCGAATATTGTGAGGCCATGCAGTTCGATCGTGAGACGATGCGTGATTATTTCCGGTCGCAGCTTGCGGCTTATAACTTAGATGATTATGGAATGATTGTCCTTGGCTGTACCCATTATCCGTATTACAAAGGAATTCTCCACGACATCCTGCCATCGCATATCGAGATGATCGACGGCAATGCGGGCACGATTAAGCGGCTGTCTGCCCTGTTGAACCGATATGGTATTCCTGCCGGCAGTGGAAGTGGCAGTGTACGGTTTATGTGTTCGGGGAATGACCCTATCTATTTGGATAAAATGAAGACCGCACTCGCACTAATCCGCGAGGACGGATATGTAACCCGGAGTGTAGTGTAGACCATTGCGTAGATCTATGAATAATAAGGCCGGAAGTTCGCGAGCGTGAACTTCCGGCCTATTATTCGTTCCAATTATTTCACAATATGCGTTCCTGCACGTTCATGAATAGCATCTTTTAGGCTCTCTGGATTCGTAATAATAACACGAGATCCATTCTTCTCTAAGAAGCTAAGGCTTGCTTCGATCTTCGGCAGCATACTACCTGGAGCGAAGTGGTTCTCAGTGACATATTGCTTCGTCTCTTCGACCGTAATCTTCTCCAGCGCCTTCTGATTCGGTTTGCCGAAGTTGATGCACACGCGGGATACGCCCGTTGTAATTATCAATGTCTCCGCATTCACTTGCTCTGCGAGTAGACTTGTAGCGAAGTCCTTGTCGATCACCGCGTCAACCCCGTCATACGTGTTGTCGCCTGTCCGAACGACGGGAATACCGCCACCGCCTACAGCGATAACAACGTAATCTGCATCGATCAGAGATTTGATTGCATCCTTCTCAACGATATCGATGGGCTTCGGCGAAGGAACGACACGGCGGTAGCCTCGACCTGAATCTTCGATCATTACCCAGTCCGGGTGATCCTTCTTCATCGCCTCAGCTTGCTCTAGGGTGAAGAAGGAGCCAACTGGCTTCGTCGGGTTCTGGAAGTTCGGATCATCCTTGCTGACTTCCACTTGGGTAATGACGCTTGCCACTTTTTTGTTAATACCGCGTCTCGCGAATTCGTTCGTTAGTGCTTGTTGAATTTGGTAGCCGATTCCCCCTTGAGTATCTGCGACACAGTTCACCAGTGGAATCGTCGGCATGCCGCTTACTTCGCTGGCAATCTCGACACGTTGCATAGCAAATCCAACTTGGGGGCCGTTACCGTGGGTAACGACAACCTTATAACCTTCCTGAACCATATCTGCGATATTGACGACGGTCTCACGAACGGCTTCATATTGATCTTGAATCGAATCGCGGCCGTTATCACGTACTAATGAATTGCCACCGATGGCTACAATGACGAGTTTACTCATGGGGATTCCTCCTAAGAAATTAAGATGCTTTCACTCCTGTCTCACGTTCTTGGACAGTCGTGTGGTTGTTGAATCGATAGAATATAGCATAGAGCACACCTGAGATAATCAATCCGCTCAGGAATGCGGATTTGCTGATGGCCGCAAGGACGGCGACGTCTTTGAAGAATGCGCCGGACAATACGATCAGGAAGCTGATGATGAATACAGTACAAGCTATGACATTATAGCCGCTCTTATGCTCGCCGTTATCACCTTGCTTCAAGTAGATCGCGGATAGGTTCAGCATTCTTTTCCGTTCTAGGAAGAAGCTCGTTAGCATGATGCCCGTAATCGGGCCATACATGGAACCGATGAAGCTATAGAATAGATACAGCGCTTGTGTGCCATTGACGAGCTTCCAAGGTAAGATCGCTGTTCCGATAATGGCAGTCAGAATCGCCGCCGTTTTCACATTGAACACTTTTGGCAGAAGCGCCGTCATTTGTAAGCCGGAAGGAAGCAAGTTACCGAATACAACATAGCTTGTCGATGCAATATTTAAGGTAAGCAACAGCACAATGACGATAAACGGATTACCGATTTGGTCGATGGCTGCAACGATATTGAATCCTTCGATGCCAAATGCGATTTGTGTACCTACGAGTAGAGCCACGCAAGTGATACCGAATAGGATATACGAAGCGATCATGCCAAGCGGTAAGCCGATCATTGGTGCTTTGTCTGTCTTCGCACGCTGCGTAAGATCCGCGATGTTCACAATTGGACCGCCCCAGTTCTATACGAGTGCACTGACACAAGCGATAAAGACAAGCGGGCTTGACGTTGGATTGCTTGGCGTATAGTCGAAGATCGGTCCGAATCCGCCAGCTACGCTGATGGCCCAGATTGCAGCGCCTACGATGAAGATATAAATGATGGGTGAAGACCATTTACTGAACACACTAAGAATTTTCATGCCACCTAGGAATAATCCCACGGTGATGACCCACAGTATGATGTAGGATACCATCGTCGGGAAATCGAGTCCTAGGAAATTAAAACCGGGAACCATGTCCATATAGCCCGGGAAGATTTTCGTGAAAATAACGTTAAAGGACTGTGCCCCAATAATCGTCTTTGTCCCGAAAAATACGACCCCTGCTATTAGCCCGCGGCATAGTGCAGGAATAACCGAACCTTTCACGCCAAAGGAGCTTCGAAGTAACATCGAATATCCAATGCCGTATTTCGATCCTGCGTAGCCATTCAACACATAACCGATCGATACGATAAATGCCGCTGTCATGACCGCCCATAGTACTTGCGGTACAGACAAACCGAGTACGAAAAATCCCGCAACGGTCATATACGACATCAAGTTATGCACAGCGCCCATCCAAACTGTAATGTAGTTGAAAGTGCTCCAATCACGCTTCTCAGGGGATTTCGGAAGAATATCCTCTGCATATCCGTAAGATTTGAACTCTTCGATACTACGATTGTTGACCTGTTCCATCGAAATTCTCCTATCTCTTATTAAGTTGACAAAGATCTACTGCGGCTTGTTACAAGATAAGGATCTAGCTGATTTTGTCACTTAAAGCGAGCAATGCTTTCTCGAACGCTTCCGTTGGTGGGTACGTAATTCCCGCACCAATCATGCCAATACCTGGCTCCTTATGTGCAATCGCTGTGTTGATGACGGGAAGAATACCTGTCTGAATGACATTTCGTACATCGATACCCGTTGCAATCCCGCTGAAGTTAAGCAGAGGAATCGTCACGTTCGGGTTCTCTGTTGTCGTAATTTCCTTCATTTTCGTCGAGAAGCCAAGTGCTTCTTCTACCGTACCGCCGACAAGAGCGACAATCGCTGGCGCAGCTGCCATCGCGAATCCGCCGATTCCGTACGTCTCTGTAATCGCACTATCGCCGATATCAAGGCCCGAATCTTCTGGCTTGTAGCCCGCGAACATCGGTCCAATAACCTTCTGTGCAGGGCCCGTGAACCACGTGTTGCCTGGCATACCGCTGACACGAATACCGAACTCAACCCCGTTACGCGCCATGGTCGTAACAATTGTACTGTTCTCAATGCCGTGTGCTGCATCAAGTGCGCATTTGCATAGTGCCATCCAAGTTGGTCCGGAGAAGTAATCGCTGCTCGCAACGAAGTCGAAGACTTCACGTTTCTGTTCTGTTGTGAAATTCGTCTCTAGAATGAATGGTGTCAGCGCTTGAATAAGCAAGCTTGTACCAGCATTGTTCCGATTATGACACTCGTCGCCCATATGAAGCGCTTGTGCCAGCATGAGACGAAGATCGATACCATTCGACAATTTCATCGCGTCACGAAGCATCGGACCGAGTACGTCGTTCATCCAGTTCAGGCGAGCGATAACCGTCTCGTCATTCGCACCCATGCGCAGGATTTTGGACATTTGCTCACTAAGGTTCGTGTAAGCGATGTTGCCATACGTTTTATTCTCAACGATGTGCATGAACATGGATGCGGAGGTGACGCCAGCCATGGAGCCTACACAGTTGTGTTCGTGACAAGGTGCAAATGTAATTTTGCCGGATGCAGCGACTTTAGCAGCTTCTTCCAGATTCTTCGCTAGGCCTTCGAATACGATCGCGCCCGTTACCGCGCCTCTCATGGCACCGTTCATGCGATCCCACGTAATTGGAGGTCCCGAGTGAAGAATCGTTGTTTTCGTCATGCCAGGTACACAGTTGATCGCTTGATCGAAGCCGATCAAGATCGGTTGGGAGTTCACGATACGCTCAACTGCCAATTTGTTCGCTGCTTCGATTTTCTCGAGCATTGCTGGATCCTCGAGTTTATCGAGTGCTGTGATCAATTCTGGCTTGCCGCCGCCCGGTGGTTTCCACTCAAGGTGTGTCGCTGTCGCGTTTTGCTTCAAGATATCGTCTTTGAAAAATTCGATACCCACGTTGATGACATTCAATTTGCTATTAAAAAGATCATTTATTTTACTCATGATTCATTAAGCCCCTTTCACGACAAATTCTCTGGATAGCAGACCTGCATTCGTGCTGCTGCTTGCGATCGTGACGCCTGCTTCCATCAACTTGTTCACTTGGTCTTCAATCTTCGGACTGTCGAGATCTGTACCGAGAACGTAGCCGAGGATTTCAAGATGTCTACCTTCCTTCGCAGCCAGTTCCTTCGCTTCGATAATCGCAGGAAGCATGACGCCAACTGGATCCTCATGTGAGCCGAAGCCAAGAATGAAGTCCATGACAATGACGCCAACCTCAGGGTCCTTCGCTTCTTGCAAGAAACGCGCGATCCGTGTCGAAGGGTCGATCATTGGATGCGGCTTGCCGTTCGTGAAGTCATCGTCACCGAGATCGAGGAAGGTGTGCTCTTTGCTAACATGCAGATCCTTCAGCTTGTAGTCAGGATTCTTCTGAATGTTGCTGTAGACGTTATCGAATTTGTCCATGGCAATGTACATGGCTTCATCACACAGCGTACCGCCGCAGAACAATCCGCGAATATATTTTTGCTCGGGTGTTAATTTCGCACGAATTTCTTCCACGAGCGGAATGTTAAGTGCGCGTTTGTTAATCGTGCTCTCGTCTGCGCCAGCGAGGACAACCGCTTTAAGCGCTGCTTCCTTGGATGTCTTCGCGAAGTGGCCACCTGCTGCAACAACCGACTCTTCCGTACCGCCTATGAAGTAAACGACGACAGGCTTCTTGCACAGCTTGATTTGGTCGAGCACTTTTTTCTCCACGCTAGGTGCTGGTGGTTTGGAGATCAAGACGATCACTTTGGTTGCCTCATCTTCATCAAGCGCTTTCATGCCATCCAGCATCATGATGCCGCCAACTTGTTCGCTCAGGTCACGTCCGCCAGTACCGATCAACTGCGTAATGCCGCCGCCGAAGTCATGGATACGAACGCTAACTTCTTGGCTGCCTGTACCGGATGCGCCGACGATCCCGATGTTGCCGCGTCGAACGGAGTTACCGAAGCAGAGCGCGACATTACCGATAATCGCTGTTCCGCAGTCTGGACCCATGACGAGCAAGCCTTTTTCATGTGCATATTGTTTCAATGCGATCTCATCTTCGACGCTTACGTTGTCGCTGAAGAGCATAACGTGTAGGTCGTTATCTAACGCTTTCCTAGCTTCTCTTGCTGCATATGCACCGTTTACGGAGATGACCGCTAGGTTAGCTTCTGGGATGCTTTTTGCTGCGGAATCAATCGTTGGATATTTGATGTCGCTTGTTCCTTTTGCTGCGCCTTTGTTCTTGAATAGCTCTTCGATTTGCAGGAATGCGCTTTCACAAAGCTCATCAGTTGCTGCTTTCACGACAATCATCAGGTCGCTTGTTTTGGCCTCTTCCAGTTCAGGAGTTAAGAGTCCAACATTGCGAAGAACTTCTTTATTCATTTCCGTTCCCATCGCGATAACCGCTTGCTCCACACCTTCAATTTGGTTCGCTTTGGTGGATAGGGACATCAAGGACACAGAATCGAAATACGTACTTTGTTTGATTACAACTTTTGTGGACATACTGTACCTCCTGCTTTTATGTTGATCTCCAATCCACAGACAATCCCGTAGACGATGTCCGTGCCTGATGAAGATCCGATATTTAATACCTTATCTAAAGAGAGAATCAACTCTTCTTGTTTACCGCATGTAATGGAATGAAGCAAACGGGTGATAGATTCCCTCACTCGACCCTTGGATGCTTGCTTGAGTGCTGTATAACTAATCTCATTGGTCAATGTTCTTGCGACGTCCACGATTTTCTCGCCGAATCCTTGATAGATGCGGCCTGGGCTATTCTCCATGTGAAAAGTAGAGAGGAGGCCAACGAGAAAGTCATCTCCCGAAGGGGTTAACCCTGGCCCAAGGCCGATGAGCCCAGCCGCATGGCGAAGTGCATCCGAGACGCGATGTTGAAGCAGTGCTTCCTGAAGCATCAGGGAACGTTCGCTTAGCAACCTGGATGTTTCTTGTTCAAATATGCTGCTCCTCGTTAAATCGGGCTTCATGCCACCGCATTTCCCGCGTTGTTCGATGATTTCTTTCGTAAATGCTAGATGATTGATAACAGATCCGATGTTATTCGGGAAAAAAGGAAGCTGACATTCCCACGTCGTAACTTGATCCATCGCGATCGACAATTGATCTCCAATGTGTACAATTCGCTGGTCAGCATATACCATGTCGTTAACTTTTATCGCAAGTTCGCTGAATCGATCCATGTCGATTAGCATCGTATTCGGTGCATTATCCAAGTGCTGGCATGCCAAGGTATATAATTCGCCATTTTCGCTGCATTCGACATTTATCGTTCTGTCGAATACACTATGCACATAACCATGAAATGTCGTGTGCTGTAGTTGATTGATCCAATCCAGATCACATGATCGTGCATGATGTATGCGCATTTCCTTGCACTTCCCTTCTTGTATTTCTAAGATGGACCGCGGTCAATGCGCAGGCTGGATGGTTCAGCGCAAGGCAATGTCTTACTTTGCTCCTGCTGCTAACAAGATTTGCTCGATTTCGCCGAAACCTTTCTTTCTTGCAAGCTCAAGTGGTGTTACACCGTACTTATCCACCATGTGCACATTTGCGCCATGTTCGATCAAGAGCTTAATGATGGTTTGTTGCTTCTCTCCGCCATCATTCAAGATGATCGCTTCGATGAGAGGCGTCCAACCGCAAATGTTCGTATGATTCACATTGATGTCTGTTGTCTTTAGGAGCTCACGAACAACTTCAACATGGCCTTTCTCACTTGCAGGGGTAATGCCGACGCCGCCGAAGCGAGTCAATAATTCAATGTTCGTATTCGCTTTGATCATCAGTTTGACGAGCTCGAGCTTCCCGTTAATGCAGCCGAATAAGAATGGGTTGAAGCAAGTTTCGTCTTGCAAATCCACATTCGCTCCAGCTTCAACGAGGAAGGATACAGCCTCCAAATGATCATTCATTGCAGCGATCAGAATCGCCGTTCTTTTTTGCTTGTTTCTTACGTTGATGTCGATACCTTGCTCTAAGCATTCCTTCAAAGTTGCGACATCGCCCTGACTTGCTGCTTCAAGAAACTGTTGTACCAAGTTGTTGTCTGACATCCGAAAACCTCCACATCGTGAATTGGTGTTGCAGAATTATTGTAGTGCGGTTACATGAAATGAGCATTGGTTAACAACACTAAAAAAAGTCGAAGTCCATTGTGCAGGGTGCACAATAATACAATCGAACTGGTAAAAATAAAGGGGTGAGGAAAATGCTTACAGTAAAAGATTTACTCCATATCAAATCAATCGAAGGCATTAAGGTCGTTGCTGGAGAGCAGGGAATCAATAATGTGATATCGATTGTCAATATTATGGAAAATCCAGATGCATTTGACTGGTTGTCCTCGAACGAATTACTTTTATCTACGGGTTATATTTTTAAAGGAAATGAAGAGCTTCAGAATCGGATTATTCGTGAGCTTGCGGAAATCAATTGCGCGGGGTTGTGTGTCAAAATGAAGCGTTATTTCGATAAGCTTCCGCAGAATATGATTGATCTTGCGAACAAATACGGCCTGCCCTTACTAGAGCTCCCATTTACTTATCCGTTGTCTAAGGTGATTGCGATCATTAATGAGAAGGCATCGGGAAGATATGATTTATTGAATCGAAGAACGCTGGATATGCATAACATTCTGTTCCGAATTGCGCTTGAAGGCGGGGGAATTGAGCGGATTTCGATGGAGCTATCAGAGACGATTCATAATCCGATTATTTTCCTCGATCGGGATTGGAATTTGCTGCACTATACGGAGCTGGAGGACAACCCAATTCCGCTCGAGGGAAGCCTGCATCTAATACCGAACCGGCCTGTCTTCACCCGGGATTTCCGTGATTCTATTCCGAGTAATATGAGTGAAATGAAAAAGTCGGTCAAGCGGATCTACTATACGAAGGGGCAGGAGATCAAATGTCGTATTCTGCCGGTTGCTGTTGATCATTACATCTATGGCTATATTGTCGTCTGGCAGACGGTCCGCGAGCTGACGGAATTCGACTATATCGTCCTGGAGCAATCCTCGACCATTATGGCGCTCGAACGCATCAAGGCGAAGGAAATTGAAGAAGTGAAGCTGCAAATTCGCCAAGACTTCTTCGACGACTTATTGACCGGGAAGCTGACCTCGACGGATACCATCCAGACGTTGTGTGATTTGCATGGCTTGAATTCGAATTATATGTATTACTGCGTTGTGATCAACATGGAACCCATGGATCCGGAGCGGTTCGATGATATGGTCGTCCGTAAATATGAAATGGATAATCTGGCGAAAAAATGCGTGGAATTGGTCTATGAGGATTCAAGTGGAGCGAATGGGGAAGTAACCTGTTTCTACCGAAATCAACGGATTATTATTATGGTCGGTCAGAATGAATTCCGGCCAAACGTGACGGTCTCGGAGACGAAAAATTATGCCATTGAGCTGCATGAGAAGTTGCAGAAGCAGATTAAGAAGACGACATTTACGATTGGTATTGGTAGACAGTATAAGTCGATCAGTTCGCTGCACAAAAGCTTCTCAGAAGCCCATGAAGCGATTCGGCTGATGCAGAAATTCGGCAGTCATGGCGAAGTGTCGCATTTCGAGGACTACTCGGTCTATCATTTCTTAGACTCCAATATCAAAGAGATGGAGCTCGAAGACTTCTTCCTGAAACGGCTCGGCAAGCTCTATGAACATGATAATACGTACGGGACAAGCTTTATGATTACGTTGGAGAACTACTTCATTCACAATCACAATGTCAGTGAAGCAGCCAAAGCGATGTTCATTCACCGCAACACCTTCATCTATCGCATCGATAAGATCAAGGAAATGCTCGGTACAGATTTGAAAAATTCGGAGGAGTTGCTGCAGATTCAACTCGCGCTGAAGATCTTCCGATTGTTGAATAAAGTATAAAAAGGGAGCCGGGCTATCGCTTACGCGAGACGCCCGGCTCTTATGCTATATCTATTCGTTCGATGACTTTCTTGGATATTATACGATGCCTTGCGCGATCATCGCATCAGCTACACGAAGGAATCCGGCGATGTTCGCGCCGACAACCAAGTTACCGGAATAACCGTACTCATCAGCTGCACGAACGCTGTTCGCATAGATGTTCTTCATGATGCTGTGAAGCTTCGCATCGACTTCTTCGAATGTCCACTGCAAGCGCATGCCGTTCTGTGCCATTTCGAGGGCGGATACTGCAACGCCGCCTGCGTTGGCAGCTTTTGCAGGTCCGAACAATACTTGATTGTTCAAGAATACGTCGATCGCTTCAAGCGTCGAAGGCATATTCGCGCCTTCACTGATTGCTTTCACGCCGTTCGCAACCAGCAATTTCGCTGATTCTTCGTTGATTTCGTTTTGCGTTGCACAAGGAAGTGCGATATCACAAGGGATGGACCAGATGCCGTCGCATCCTTCGGTGTACACAGCGCCTGGATGCTCTGCTACATATTCTTTAATCCGTTTGCGTTCTACTTCTTTGAGACGCTTCACTGTTTCAAGGTTGATCCCGTTCGGATCGTACACATAGCCGTTCGAATCGCTGCATGCGACAACTTTCGCGCCAAGCTGGTGAGCTTTCTCGATCGCATAGATCGACACGTTACCTGAACCAGAGACAACTACCGTGCTGCCTTCGAAGCTTAAGCCTTTTGCTGTCAGCATTTCGTTCGCGAAGTATACGCAGCCGTAACCTGTTGCTTCTGTTCTCGCCAAGCTTCCGCCGTAGATAATGCCTTTGCCTGTCAATACGCCAGCTTCGTAACCGCCGCGTAGGCGCTTGTATTGTCCGAACATATATCCGATTTCTCTTCCGCCAACGCCGATGTCTCCCGCAGGAACGTCAACGTCCGGTCCGATATATTTCGACAATTCGGTCATGAAGCTTTGCGTAAAGCGCATAATTTCGTTGTCGGATTTTCCCTTCGGATCGAAGTCGGATCCGCCTTTACCGCCGCCAATAGGTTGTCCAGTCAGGGAGTTCTTCAAGATTTGCTCGAATCCGAGGAACTTGATGATGCTGGCGTTAACGGAAGGGTGGAAGCGAAGTCCGCCTTTGTAAGGTCCGATCGCGCTGTTGAATTGTACGCGGAATCCGCGGTTCACTTGAACTTTGCCGTTGTCATCCACCCAAGGCACACGGAACGATACCATCCGCTCAGGCTCAACGATGCGCTCAAGAATGCCATGCTCCTTGTATTTCGGATGCTTTGCGAATACAGGCACGAGGGAATCGAGGATTTCTTTTACCGCTTGGTGGAACTCGCTCTCGTATGGGTTGCGTTTGATTACCAATTCATAAACCGATTGTACATATTCTTTTGCTGCCGTTTGATTTTGTTCTGGGATGGCCGTGATCACTGTTCAAACACTCCTTTATTAAATTTTGATTTACACTTTGTGTACGATGATTTGCATTTTATACTATACAAAATGACGTCATTTCTCCAATAGAAATTATTTTACAAAGCGATTAAATAGCGCTATCGCACTAAAGCGATAAACGGTAAAAACGTTTACATTACTATTACATAAAACATGTAATCGCTTCCGTAAAAAACAAAAAACCTGATCATCGTTAAGATGACCAGGTTTGCGCAAATATATAGACTATAACAATTCGCGGCGAAGCTCTTCAGCCGATTTCGGAGACAAATATCCAAGTGGAATATCGAATACTGTTTTCGCGCCAGTTGCACCCTCTTGGCTAAGGCGATGAGCCGCTCTAGCGTAAGCTACAAGTACGCTTGCCGTGAACTCAGGGTTGCTCTCAAGCTTGAGTCCAAACTCAATAATTTGCTTCGTATTCTCACCAGTTACACCACTGCGAATAACGAATCCGCCATGTGGCATGCCTTGGTGCTCAGCCTGAAGCTGCTCCTCGGAGATGAATGTCACGGTTGTGTCATAATCAGAGAAATAGTTCGGCATATTTACGATCGTCTCACGAATTTGGTCTTGGTTTGCACCTTCTTCAGCGACAACATAGCACTCACGCAGATGCTTCTCACGTGTAGTAAGCTCAGGCGTCTCACCCGAACGAATGCGGTCGATGACTTCTTGAACCGGTACAGTGTACTGTACGCCAGCTTTCACGCCTGGTACGCGACGGATCGCATCGGAGTGGCCTTGGCTAACGCCTTTGCCCCAGAACGTGTAATCTTTGCCTTCGGGAAGGATAGACTCAGCAAGAAGTCGATTAAGGGAGAATAATCCCGGATCCCAGCCTGTCGAAATAACGCTGAGGTTACCGCCTTCTTTCGCAGCTGTATCCACCGTGTTGAAAAATTCGGGAATTTTCGCATGCGTGTCGAAGCTGTCGATCGTATTGAACATTTTGGCGATGACAGGTGTCTGTTCTGGAAGATCTGTCGCCGAACCTCCGCACAGAATCATCACGTCAATGATGCCTTTATATTGCTCTGCAGCAGAGATATGCTCGAATTTGATACCTTCTGTCGCGATTTGATCTGGCTGTCTGCGCGTGAATACCGCTACGAGCTCCAAGTCTTGGTTCTGGCGAATCGCTTTCTCTACGCCTTTCCCCAAGTTACCGTAACCAACAATACCTACTTTAATCTTTTGCATTGATAAAGTCCTCCTCTAGGGTATTCCAATAATCTGCTTGTCCACCCTTTAAAGTATATAGATATATTACATTAAATGTAAACGTTATTGGTGAGAAAAAACCTCTATCGAGGTTCTTACTTTTATTAATACGACTTTGGTTAAAAAGAAACCCGCGATGTGTCCAATGGATGGACTTCGCGGGCTCCTCCTTATTATTCTACATCATCGTGATCTTGATTCCCGTCATTGTCATTGGTGTCATCAAAAATGTCCGAATTCGTCACTCTTGTTGCACCAACATAACGTTTCACATAATACGAATCGCTTAAGCTAGAAATTGTAATCCCTCTTTTGCTGGATGCATGTGCAAATTTATTCTCACCTACGTAGATGCCGACATGCGAGATGCCTTTACCGTTTGTATTGAAGAATACGAGATCTCCGGATTCAAGATCAGATTTTGCAACTTTCTTACCCATCTTGTACTGGGATCCTGATTGGTGTGGAAGTTTGACGTCGAATTGCTTGAAGATATACATCGTAAATCCAGAGCAATCAAATCCACTTGTCGATGTGCCACCGCTCAGATAGCGAGTGCCAAGAACATCCTTAACTTCTTTGTCAAGTTTGGAATCAGCAGCGAAAGCGCTACCAACAGAGACTGCCATTGTTAATGCAAGTGCCACGATCGTAGAGCTGAATAACTTTTTCAAAAGGGTAAAACTCCTTCCAACGCCTACGAGGTTAGCTAAGGGTTCGGTTGAAGGCTCCCTATGATCCCTTACTTGCAAGATCAATTCACCCAAAGATGGTTCCCCCGTTTCCTGGTGCGCAGGAACTCGGCTTCAATGATTTGGTGCACCGGATACAAGTGTCAATAATGACAAAATTGATTACAAACTTATTACAAAATCTTAACTAATTGTTATTCTACCAGACGGTCTGCTCTTTGACAAACCCTTTTTACGTTTTTATCCCTTTTTTTTGCGAAAAACAGCGAATAACCCGAGCTTCGCTAGGCGAAATTCGGGTTTATTTGTTACTTCTCATGACATTTGGACGAGTTTCAGCATTCTGAGCTTCCAGGGCGCTCGCTTAGATTTATTTCTTTTTCGGGGCCCCCGCAAAGTACCTGAATCAGCTTCGAAGCAATAACATCACTTTGTAGGGTTGAATTAGCATTTGCTCTGCCACAATTTATATTGTGCTGCAATACCCCATACCTTGACGATGGAGCGGACGAGATGATAGGTCTGATGAAGAATAATGGCAAGGAGTCCTGTCCAGATCCATGCGGCCGCTGTGAAAATTCCGCTTATCAATAACAGCAGTGCAAGTAATAGAAGGGTGATCCCCAGGATCATCGGCAGATTTTTGAGGGAGAGAAGCAGCCCTTGGAATACCCCGGCCTTGCTCACCTGTCCAAATTGCATAAATAAGAACAACTGGTGAATGATCCAAGCGAATACAATCCATCCGAAGATGATCGGGAGGAAGGATATCCCCAGGTGCTCTAGATCGTAGAGCTTCCATTCCTGATAGAAGTATGGAACTACCCAGTACGCGGGAGCAAGGATCAGCAGGTTCTCCAGCCAATAGAACAAGCAGACCGGCTTCCAAGCGTATTTAATGCCTTTGAAGAACAGGAGTCCTTTATCGTCTTGGTGATGAATAGAATAATAGAGTCCTGCGTTGATGAATGGGGTAATTAACATGCGAATCAAGAACAGCCCTGCGAGCATCCAGAGGTAATAATCGAGGATGTCCGTTTTCATAAGTTGGAACTGACTCTCAATCAGGAACATCTGCATACTCGTCTCGGTGGGGTGGGGATCCGGGTAGTGTTCCAGAATAGGGACCACGATGGCGTCGATAAATCGATAGAGGAAGAAGCCCCAGATCAGCTGGTACAAGAATAGAATGATGACGATATAAAAATGATGTTTGACGATGCTAAAACTTTCTTTAATATAGTTCATTCCGGGTTCACCTCACCATCCGAGTGCGTTCAAGATACTCTCGATCAGTTTCGCTGTGCTGAAATTGATTCGTGTTTTGACGGCCTCATCAATTTGGGCCTTCATATAGTTATTGATGCGTTTATTCTCGAGCACCATGGTGTCTTGCGGGTCAATCATGACCCAATCCAGCGGTGTCTTATGGGTGAGTGTATATTGAATCGTTGCTGATGCGCCGTCCCAGGTTCGCTTGACGGAAGTGCCGTCTTTGAACATGAATACGACAGGAACCTGCGGATAATCACCGCCTTTTTTACGAAGAATGACTTTGGATTCATACGCGGATGTTCCGTTATTTTCTACCTTCTTGGCGGTAATACTCTCTACAGCATAGTCCGTCATGAACCCTTTATAGACATATTGATTGAAGAAATCGGTCCAATCCTTCTTCGTTACTTGTTCGACGACACGCTGGAAATCTGAGGTGGTAGGATGACGGAATGCCCATTTCTTCGTGTATGTCTTCATTATTTTGGCCATCGTCTTGGCTCCCACTTGCTTCTCTAGGGCGATAAGCACCAGCTTGCCACGTGTGTACACATTTTCGGCGTACTGATTGGAGTCTTTGTACTTCCATGCAAAGAGAGACAGAGGAGCTGGGTCAGTCATGTAGCTCGATTCAATCGGCAAATTCGCGACGATCCCGTATTCCGTCTCCATGACGCGGTCCTCTGCATAGGAGGTGAATCCTTCATCCAGCCAAGCTTCTTCAAATTCATTGCTCGCGAGCATGCCGTAGAAATATTGATGTCCGATTTCATGCACAACGGTACGCTCTAGATCATATCCGGGGTTGTCATCCATCGCGCCAAAAGCTGTAATGAGGGTTGGGTACTCCATCCCGCCCGCGCCGTTACCTTCTTTGGGCGGTACGATGATCGATAGCGTAGAATACGGATATTCTCCGTACCATTCACTGTAACGGGCAAGCGCCACCTTGGCAGCATGGAAGTACCGCTCTTGTAGATCCTTATGCGCTGGATCAAGGTATAGCTTGATTCGTACACCAGGAACGTTCGGCGCAGAGAATGGCTGCTCCGCATAGATGAAATCCGGCGATGCGGCCCATGCGAAGTCGTGCACATCCTCCGCATAATATTGATAAGTTTTGTAGCCGTCTTGTTGGGCTGCGCTTTTGGTTGGGAAGCCTGAGGCGGCAACTTTATACGCTTCAGGGACCTGGATGCGAACGTTGTAAGTTCCGAAATCAGAATAGAATTCGGAGTTCCCGTGATATTGATGGATATTCCATCCTTCAGTGGTCCGTCCTCGCATGCCTGCAGGTTCGTAGACAGCGAGCTTCGGGAACCATTGTCCCGCCATGACGAAGTTGCCAGCGACACCCATACGTGCGAAGACACCCGGCATTTTTACATTGAACTTCATATTGAGCGTGATGGACTGGCCGGGCTTGACCGGTTGAGAGAGCCGAACCTTCATTAAGGTGCGATCATTCGGATTGTTGTCATCGGGCTGCACATATTGCATTCGTTTCATGAGCGACATACCTTCTTCGGTCTGCATGTCGGTGATTTCCATGGACCCGTAGCTGCCTTCCTTCATAACATCTCCGCGTAATTTGCCTCCAGATTCTTGAATAAAGGTGGACTGCTTGGACGCAAATGCATTCGGATAGAGGTGGAAATACAGCTCATTCACGATATTTTTGCCGGGGTTGGTCCACGTGACGGATTGGCTGCCTTGCAGCGTTTTGCCGATGGGTGAGTCTTCGAGCTTCACATTCATGTGATATTCAACGATACGTTTGCTATACACTTTAGAGGTGGGCTCCTCAATGGTCTGCGGCTCAGCCTTGTCACTTATAGCTGTGCGCTGTTCTGGAAGCATAGACATGGTGGATAGATGATCTGCCTGGTTTTTACTGAACCAGATGGCATAGCCGAGCAGACAAACGATGAGCGAGATCGTTAGAATACGTTTCGTTTGACTTGGGGTCATACACGTTTACCTCCCGTTGACAAGCATGTACAGCATGTATATGTTTGCAATTTCAATAATATTAGCTAAAATAAAATTAAATCACTTGGAGGTATAATGCGGATGAGTTCAGAAGAGCAAAAACCGAAGAAACAGCTAGCCCTGAATGTTGTTAGCAAGAAGGAACATAAGGGATTTGGCGCAGGTTCAATCGATTTGAATAACGTCTCCCCGGTCATTATCGATCAAGGAGAAGCTTATATTGATATTGGTGCGATGCACGCGAAGAGTAAGGTAGAACGCGGAATTAAGTTCCTCACGAATCGGGAAGATGTGCCGAATGGCCGGAAATGCTGGATTGTCTGGGTTGCGGTTGACCGCAATGAAGAAGGTCCGTTCTACGGCGGTATGACGGCTTGTGAAATGGCTGTTGATCCGGAGATCAAGCGCGGATGGAAAATTCTTGCGGAGCATGTGAACAAGCTGGATTATGCGTTGAAACGCCGTGTGATGCTGGAAGGACTAGATGCGGAGGAGAAGAAGCTTCTTCGCGAGCTGCTCATGCAGCACAATCCAGAATGGTGGGAGCGTACCAGCGATAGCGTGAAGGAAGCATTAGCATAGGGCTATATTATAGAAGAAGAGACAGCGATCCGAGATGGAGTGCTGTCTCTTTTTTTATTTTAAAGGGGCCCCCGCAAAGTACCTGAATCACTTCGAAGCCGAGTCCCCACTTTGTTAACCCGTCCACCAACGTTTGACATCTTGCCACCAGGAGCGGTGCTGCGGCGAAGATTCTGTTCCTTCTTGCTTCGTCTCTTCTCCGTGGTGTACGCTGCAGGATTCGGTTGGCTCGGTACCGACGACGAAGGCTTCGAGCCGCTTGTCCGGACATGCGGTTGTCGCGAGCTGACCTGTCTGCGGATCAATATAGACATTGACGACGCCTTCGGGAATCGGAAATATCTTTGGCGGCACATTGCGCAGCGCTTCTTCGGTGAATTGTGCGAAGATAGGGGCTGCCTTGTGGGCATCAACGGCATGGATCATTTTCCCACGATCATAACCGACCCAGACAGCGGTCGAGAGCTCCGGTGTATAGCCGACCAGCCAAGCGTCGTTATCGGTCGTTCCTGTCTTACCGGCGACAGGACGCTTCATGAGCGATGAGACCCGGTTGCCGGTTCCGCCGGTATCGAAGACGCTCTCGAGCAGGTTAGTTAAGACATAGGTATGCGCGGCATCCGTCACCTGCGTATGCTGCGGGGTTGGGGCTTCATAGATTGAGTTCCCTTTGGCATCGGCAATCCGTAAGACGGCAATAGGCTCAACCCGCTCGCCTTGATTGCTAATGACAGCATAGGCGGAGGCCATCTCGAATGGACTGATCGGGAATGTGCCTAGTGCGAGTGACGGTAAGGGCTTTAGTAGGCTGTCAATGCCCATCTTCCGAGCCATTTCGACCACATTGAGCGGATCGATCTTCATAATCGTATTCACGGCATAGATGTTGTCAGAGACGGCAATCGCTCGGCGCATATCAATTTCACCGAAATATTTGCCTCCATAGTTACTGGGCTCGTATGTTTTACGGTTTTCATCATAATGGAACAAGGTCGGTTCGCTCTTGAACCGGGACATGCTAGTCATTTGGTTACTCTCAAGCGCAGCTAGATACATAATGGGCTTGAAGGCAGATCCGGGCTGTCTCGTCTTCGCGAATACACGGTTAAACTGATTGGTCTTATAGTGTGTCCCGCCGACCATCGCTTTGACATAGCCGCTGCGCGGATCAATGGAGACGAGCGCTGCTTGTAAATCCGAATCTGTGGGGATTTGTTTCGCGATGGCCTGTTCAGCTGCTTGCTGCGCGTGCAAATCGAGTGTCGTATAGACGGTAATGCCACCTTCGGCTAGCAGAGACTCGTCGAACCCGAGCTTATCCGTCACAACATTGCGAATATAGTCTCGGAAGTAAGGAGCGATCTCTCCTTCTTGCGGCGTCTCGAGCGGCTTGAATTTCAAGATTTCATGATAAGCAGTGTCCGCTTGCTGCTTCGTAATGTATCCACATTCGACCATCGTGAGGAGGACTGTTCGCTGCCGATCTTTGGCATTTTTCATATCACGAAATGGGGAATAATACTTAGGTCCCTTCGGTATACCCGCGAGCATCGCACTCTCCGCCAGCGTCAGTGATTTGGCAGGCTTGCCGTAGTATAGCTCTGCGGCGGGTTCAATCCCGTAGGCGCCGTGACCATAATAAATATTGTTCAAATATTGGTTCAAGATCTCATCTTTACTTAAGTTCATTTCCAACTGAATGGTATACATGGCTTCCTTCGCTTTGCGCGTCCATGTGCGTTCATGACTCAAGTACAGATTGCGAGCTAATTGCTGGGTTAGCGTGCTAGCGCCCTGTTTCGTCTCCAAATGCTCTATATTGACAAGCGCTGCACGAGCCATCCCCTTGATGTCGAATCCAATATGATTGTAGAAGTGACGATCTTCGACAGATAACGTGGCATGGATCAGGTCAGGTGCAATATCAGAGAGTCCTACAGGACGTCTCGAAATACCGGATTGCGGTTGAAAATAACCAATGATTTGCCCTTCGCGATCCACGAACTTGGAGGCTATTCCCATCGAGGAGACAGGCAGGGAATCGGCTCGGAGATAGATAAGTAAGCCACCTGTACCGATAAGGAGGAGTAGGAACAGGAATAACGCTGCCGCTCCGAGACGCTTCAATAGACGCACCCTTCGCGAAGGTTTTGATTTGGCATGGGCCGCATGGGACTCTGATTTACTCGCCTGATGACGCGACATCCCTTCCATCCTTTCTTGTTCCAATCTGGGTGAATTCCACCTATCCCTTAGTATGGAAAAAGTTAGAAAGTCATATTCATTCGTGTCCGAAATATTAAATTTTAGATTCTGACAACTTATACTGTTGCTTTTTTGGCAAGTTTTATTATAATACATCTTGTCCTAGAAGAAGCGACTTCGACATCACAAGCGGATGATAAGCGTTTTCTTCGAGAAATATAAGACCAATTTCTTATATTTCAAAAAAACATGGGAAAGAGCGTGATACGTAATCGTCCCTAAACGATTAATCTACGAGAAGAAAGAAGGCTAACTACGATGGAATTGTGGTACACGGAGAAACAAACGGAATCCTTCGGGATTACAGCTAAAGTGAAAGAAACGTTTGTAACAGAAAAAACGGATTTTCAAGACCTCGCGATGATCGATACGGAAGAATTCGGACGTATGCTTGTCTTGGACGGCATGGTCATGACAACGATTAAAGACGAGTTTGTCTATCATGAGATGGTCGCTCATCCGGCGTTGTACACGCACCCGAATCCGAAGCATGTGCTAGTTGTTGGCGGCGGAGACGGTGGCGTTATTCGTGAAGTATTGAAGCACCCGCAAGTGGAGAAAGCTGTTTTGGTTGAGATCGACGGTAAAGTAATTGAGTACTCGAAGAAATATTTGCCGGAGATCGCCGGAGAACTGGACAATCCTCGCGTAGAAGTTATCGTAGGCGACGGTTTCATGCACATCCATGAAGCGAAGGATAAATATGATGTAGTAATGGTTGACTCCACGGAGCCTGTTGGCCCTGCAGCACCATTGTTCGAGCGTGGGTTCTATCAAGGGATCTTCGAAGCGCTTAAAGAAGACGGAATCTTCGTTGCACAGACGGACAACCCTTGGTTCAAGGCTGATTTGATCCAGAAGGTCAACAAAGATGTCAAAGAAATTTTCCCAATTGTTCGCGTATTTGCTGCGAACGTACCAACATATCCAAGCGGCCTATGGACGTTTACAATGGGCAGCAAGAAATACGATCCGCTTGAAGTGGACGAGACACAAATTCCAGAAATCGACACGAAATACTACAGCCCTCGCTTACACAAAGCGGCATTTGCATTGCCGAAATTTGTAGAAGACCTGTGCAAATAAGGAGGAGACAAGAACGATGCGTTTAGATCAGGCTTACTCCGGTAATGTCTTTATTTGCAGCTCGGACGATTATGAGAACTCCAAGGCGGTCATCTATGGTATGCCAATGGACTTCACAGTAAGTTTCCGCCCAGGCTCACGCTTTGGCCCGCCTCGTATTCGTGAAGTATCGATTGGATTAGAAGAATATAGCCCTTATCTCGATAAGAGCATTACAGATATGACTTATTTTGATGCTGGCGACCTGCTCTTACCTTTCGGCAATGCAGCGCGCAGCTTAGATATTATCGGCGAATTTGTTGGTAAGCTGCTGGCTGATGATAAATTCCCGATCGGCTTAGGCGGAGAGCACTTAGTTTCTTGGCCGATCTTCCAAGAAGTCTACAAGAAATATCCAGATCTTGCGATCATCCATTTCGATGCGCATGCTGACCTTCGGGAATCGTATGAAGGAGAGCCATTGTCGCACTCGACGCCGCTTCGCAAAGCAGCAGGTCTGATGGGCGGCAAGAATATCTACCAATTTGGTATTCGTTCCGGTTCCCGTGAGGAGTTCCAATATGCACGTGAGAACATCAATTTCCACCCGTTCGAAGTGCTTGAGCCGCTCAAAAAGGTGCTGCCAGAACTTGCAGGACGTCCGGTATACGTAACGATTGATATCGATGTGCTTGACCCTTCAGCTGCGCCAGGAACAGGTACAGCTGAAGCAGGCGGCATCACATCCAAAGAGTTGCTGGAAGCGGTTCATGCGATCGCGCGCTCGAACGTGAATGTGGTAGGTTGTGATTTGGTGGAAGTAGCACCGGCTTACGATCCAACGGAACAGACGCAGATCGTAGCAGCCAAAGTTATCCGTGAGATGCTGCTCGGTTTCGTGAAATAAAGAAGAATAAGCCAGGAATAGTGGGTTTACAACTATTTCCTGGCTTTCTTTTGTTACACCATCATTCTCCATACGGTATACTGGGATCACATCTTAGAGGAGGGTGAAAAGTGTAGTGTACGTATTCGATTTTCCAATCGTGGATATTGATCCAGTTAGGAAATTCATTCTTGTGAACTCAGCAAGTATTGTGCTTAATTTTATTTCGCTGCTCGCAGCATTTATTGTGACATATAGTCTGTTCTTCAAAAAATTATCGATGGTTTATATCGAACGTTCACCCAAACGATATCGTGTCTTATTTGGTTTGATTGGTGGGATTCTGGCCAGTATCACGGTGCTTCTAAGTGTTCTTACGATTACGAATATCGACGATTTCCATTTTATCGATGCCTTGACGATTGGACTTCAGACGTACTTTATTTTTATCTCACTCTATGGAGGAGGCGTCGTATCGGGGATCTTTACACTCACGTGTATCACGGCGATGCGATGGCTTGTGGATCCGAGCGTTCGAATGGCTGAGGAGCTCAACTGCATTGATCTGATCGCATTTGCGATCACGTGGATTGGATTGCGGCTGGATCTGGAGCGTCATTGGAGATGGGCGTTGATTAGTACGACCACTATACTCTTGCAATCCGGATTCTTTATCATGAAGGGCATGGATCTGGGAGAATTGCTCCTGTATATTGGATCGATGCTCGTTGTTGCCGTTGTGATGTACTTCATTATGCATTATGTGATTCAATCTCTAGAGATGTACGTGTACTTTCAACGGAATGCGATGCAAGATTTTCTGACCAAATTAGATAACTTACGATCGCTACATCTGAAAATCACGCGACTTGTGAAGCGCATGCAGGATACGAATCGAGACTACACCGTCATGATTGCAGATATCGACTATTTTAAATCCATCAATGATACTTATGGTCATGCGGCAGGTGACGAGGTGCTGAGGCAATTCTCAAAGCTGCTGTCAGAGTATTGTCCCAAAAAAGATATTCTCGCGCGTATGGGAGGCGAGGAATTCTGCCTGATTCTATCGAGCGGCATTGAGAAGTCGGAAAAGATCGCGAATCAAATCCGGGAAGCCGTGGCTGGTCATCTCTGCACTCTGCCAACGCAGCAGAGTGCATTCATTACCGTGTCCTTCGGACTCGCTGGCTGCAATCGAGATCGTGTGCATACCGTGAATGATATGCATAAAGTGATGGATGAAGCGGATCAGGCGCTCTATGCGGCGAAGACGGCTGGACGAAATCGGGTATCGGTGTATCAAGCGGGGGATTCGGCAGGACACTCTCGGCGTTTGGGATGGAATTGAATCATTTGAGCCGCTGGTAGGCACCGAGCCTTTCGGCGGTTTTTTGTCTGTGAAGCAAGGAACTGTTTGAATTCATAGGACGAACTGGGTATAGTAGTGAGATAGAATTAATGGTGACAGGAGAGCGTGGTAATGCCGAAGAAACATCGGGTGCGAATACGCATCGTGAGCGATCAAGAGCAAGGGCAGACCATTCAAGAGTTCCGAGGTGAGCGGATTGATAAGGATAGCCATATCTATATTCGCTACGAGGAGAACTTGACAGATACGCCGCTTACAGGAGAGGCTGCGAAGACGATGACAACCCTGAAGCTTGGTAGCGATACGATTAAGCTGATTCGTCATGGCGCCGTGCAGTCGGAGCAATCTTTTCAGATGGGATGCAGATTGACTGGGTTCTATCGCTCGCCATTCGTTCAATTGCAATTATCGCAATGGACCTCACGGCTGCAGATCGACATGCAGGACGTTGCAGGAACGGTGGAGTGGGATTATGAGCTGTTCGCGCATGAAGAGAGTACAGGACAATTCAAAGTGAGTTTAACGATACAGGAGGATCCGGATCATGAGTCAGAATGAAAGTGTATTGGAGCAACTAAATAATGCCGTGAAGAATGCGGTCGGTGAAGCAGTTATTGCAGCGGGTCTTGTGACTAGAGAAGAGCTGCCAGCTTTCGTGATCGAAGTACCGAAGGACAAGTCCCATGGGGATCTTGCGACGAATGCCGCGATGCAATTAACGAAAATTGCGAAGAAGAACCCGCGTCAAATCGCTGAAGCGATTATCGCGAACCTGGATAAGAGCACAGCATCTATCGAGAGTGCTGAGATTGCAGGACCAGGGTTTATTAACTTCCGTCTGAACAAAAGTTATTTGTATCCGGTTATTGCTGAAGTTGCAGCGCAAGGTGACGGCTTCGGTCGTGTCAACGCAGGAGCGGGTAAGAAGGTCCAAATCGAGTTCGTGAGTGCGAACCCAACAGGCAGCTTGCACCTGGGTCATGCACGCGGTGCAGCCGTGGGTGATGCATTATGTAATGTGCTTGATTTTGCTGGCTATAACGTCACGCGTGAGTACTATATTAATGATGCAGGGAACCAAGTAGTAAATCTCTGCAAATCGATTGAAGTTCGTTACAAGCAGGAGCTTGGTGTTGACGCTGAAATGCCTGAAGACGGCTACTACGGCGAAGACATTAAAGGATTTGCCAAGGAATTGGTTGCGGAGAAAGGCGACAGCTTGCTGTCATTAACGGATGAAGAGCGTACGAAATTTTTCCGTGGTTATGGACTTGAGAAAGAATTGAATAAGATTAAACGCGATTTAGGCCGTTTCAAAGTTCACTTTGACGAATGGTTTAGTGAGACATCACTCTATGAGACGGGCGCTGTAATTGAGTCTCTGGATGAATTGAAAGAAAAAGGCCAAGTGTTCGAAGAAGAGGGCGCAACCTGGCTTCGTACAACGCCTTACGGCGATGATAAGGACCGCGTCTTGGTGAAGAACGACGGCACGTATACGTATTTGACACCGGATATCGCGTATCACCGGAATAAGTACGCGCGCGGCTACGATCAAATGATCAATATCTGGGGTGCCGATCACCACGGTTATATTCCGCGTGTTAAAGCAGCGATGGAAGCACTCGGCAACGATCCCGCGAAGCTGACTGTATTGATTGCTCAGATGGTGAGTTTGTTTCAGAACGGCGAGAAGGTGAAGATGTCCAAGCGTACAGGTAAAGCTGTTACGATGGAAGATTTGATGGATGAAGTCGGCGTAGATGCGATCCGTTACTTCTTCACGATGCGTTCGATGGACTCCCATCTTGATTTCGACATGGACCTCGCCATTTCAACATCGAATGAGAACCCGGTATTCTACGTACAATACGCTTATGCGCGTGTTTGCAGCATTTTCCGTCAAGCGGAAGAGCAAGGTGTAGTTATTCTGCCGTTATCCGAAGTAGACCTCACGAAGCTTACAGCAGAGCATGAATATGATTTGCTGCGTAAGATGGGTGAGCTTCCGGAAGAAATCGCGGTGGCAGCGCAAGGTTATGCGCCGCACCGGATTATTCGTTACGTGTATGAACTAGCTTCGCTGTTCCACAGTTATTACAAAGCTGAACGCGTCATCATTGAAGACGCGTCGGTTACGCAAGCGCGCCTCGCATTGCTGGGCGCGGTGCGCACGGTCATCGCCAACGCGCTGCGCCTCGTTGGCGTATCTGCGCCAGAGCGCATGTAGGCACATGCGCTCAAGGCGCTGCCTTCGCGCACGGCCTGTGGCCGCGTGCGCGCAGCAGCACGAGCAGCCCCACCGCGAGCTTTCGCATGCGGTGGGGCTGCTTGGCGTCTAGCGCTCCGCCTCGCGCAGCAGGCGCAGCGCGTCGACTTCGCCGGGCGCGGGCTTTGACGAGCGGAGCCCGCGGATGGTCGTTGCCGAGCGGCGCAGCAGCGCCTTGATCTCGCTCGGCGAGAGGCCTGGCTTTTGCGCGAGTAAGAGCGCAATCGCGCCGCTGACATGCGAGGTCGCCATCGAGGTGCCGCTCATCTCGTTGTAATTGCCGCGAAGCCACGAAGAGATGATCTTGTCACCAGGCGCATAAATATCAATATATTGCCCGCGATTGCTGAATTTGGCGACTCGGTGCAGTCGATTCGTGGCGCCAACGGCGATCGTCTGCGGATACCGGGCAGGGTAATCGACCGATTTGCGCTTGGAGTCATTGCCAGAAGAGGCGACGATGACGACGCCTGCATTATAGGCATTGACGACCGCATTCAACAGCGCTTTACTGCTAGTCTTCATGCCGAAGCTCATGTTGATGACATGCATTCGATTTCGAACACACCAATCAATCCCGAGAATAATATCGGATACATAGGCTGAGCCGTTGTGATCGAAGGCTTTTACGGGATGAATTAATGCCCGAGGCGCCACCCCAATGATCCCTTTCAATTGGTTGGCGGCAGCGATCGTCCCGGCAATATGGGTACCATGCCCATTATCATCGTACGGCAGCATGTTGCGGTTGAGCAGGTTAATGCCGCGCATGAGAGAATGATGAAGATCCGGGTGCCGATAATCGACGCCGGTATCAATGACACCGATTCTGATGCGGTGCCCCGTTGAGGTAGACCATGTCTGCGGGGCATGGATGTGCTGGACTCCCCAAGGGATTCCATGATCCCATTGCACGTTTTTGTGTGCGGTCGCGTGGACCTTCATGACTCGCGCATCTTTTTCGATAAAGATGTCGTTTTTGAACATACTCAGCTTCGATTCTGAAATGGCTGGACAGATCATCGCATGAATAATTCTTGACGGTTGAACCGCGCTCAGCATGGCAAGAGAGGATTTCATTTTCTTGAAAAGTGTCAGGCATCTTCTGAAGTCGCGGGTATGGACAAAGCGGATGATTTGTTTCTTCTGGGAGCCGCCCCCCCGAGCAATTTCGTCATGCAGCAATTGTAGAAATGTTAAGTAGTCCAATTTGGAGTCCCCTCCTGACTAACCATGTTGCAGTATTGTATGATTAGCTAGAAAAGAGGGACTGGGTAACATGCCTTTTTTATAAGAAATAGGCCATCTTTCGTGTCAAAGCGATCCCGAGGACATAGTATGAAGGGAGAGCCTATCAGGGTTCTTTATGAGATACAAGGCCTGTGAAGAAACCTGGTTTTCTTCAGGCGGATACAGTCACTGCGAAGGGCACCCCCCCTTCGCACTCCTCATTAGAGGACCAGTAAAAAATCGGATTTTGATCACGAAGATTGACTGTGAGTAACTCGGCATCGAACCTTGAGTTCAGACTCGAAGTCATTCCTTCCGAAGCGAGTTTTCTCCGAAAACTTTAAGGTACTCATGTAGGTTTCGCCTACACTCCGTGTCCTCCTTCTTCGCCTTCACTCAATCTTCTCGGTGCTGAAAACCCGATTTTTACTTTCGATTTAACTTTACAACCTTTAAAAACACTAGTCCCTCATCAGAACCTCCACCTAACCGTGACACGCACCCAACACATACATAAATACAAGAAGGTCCTCCTAAACTCAGTGGAGGACCTTCTTGTATTGCACCGCTTCTTGCAAGCTTCTCCCCAGAACCTGGATGTCGACAGCTCATCCAGAGCCCACCCCCAGAGTGCTCATGCATACGAAGTGCATGAGCATCTCCCTGCGCTCCCCCGCAAGCGAAGGCGAGGGGGCGCTTCCCCCTGATGAACGTAGCGAATGGAATGAGGGGTATCGGATAGAGAGCGAAGCGTTCGCCTTTGTAATCAGAAAACATCCACCCTAGTCCAATCTAAGTTTTCTGATTACAACAGCGACGAAAGCCGATACCCCCAGTCCAGCAGCCCTCGTTCATCTATTGCCATATCTTTTAATCTTTCACCTTTTCTCGCCAAGCTTGCATTTTTACCCTAAATAGGTTTTACTTATGTTTGATATGGATATGTTATAGAAGAATGTTTATATGTTGTGAACATTGTGAGAGAGGAAGTGTCCTTCAATGAGCACCCCGTTTCAATTAAAAATTGATCCTGAGAAAGTGCACGAGATTCCGATGGTGGATCTTGCTTTTGAAATCTTAAAAGCTGCGAACAACCCATTTTATTACCGGGATCTGATGAATGAAGTTGCCAAATTAAGAGGTCTATCGGAAGACGAGATCAAAGATGTAGTCGCACAACTGTATACGGAGATTAACATCGACGGTCGGTTCGCATGCGTAGGAACGAACTTATGGGGCCTGAAGCGTTGGTACCCAGTTGAGCGTTCAGAAGATCCAGTGACGAATTCCAAACGTCCGCGTATCATCAATGATGATGACGATGACATGATGGATGACGAAGAATTGTTCGCAGATGAAGAAGATTCATACACTGCGGACGAAGAGGACTTCGACAACATTGATGAAGAGCAAGATGAAATGTACGGTGATGAAGAAGAAGAAGCCGAAGTTGATGATGAAGCTGTCATGGATGACGAGGAACTTGTTGGTGAAGACGAGTCCGAGGAAGACAGTGAAGAAGAAGATGAATTTGACGACTTCGAAGAAGAAGAAGATAAATAACGGACTAGCGGCAAAAATTGTTTTGTCTCGTTAGAAGGGCGGGCTCGCGTTACAGCGGGCCTCTTCTTTTGTCACCCCTCCGAATTGCTCCGCATTTGACGACCTAGTACGGGGGATTTTTGGACAAGAGATCCACATCTTAGAAAGTCTGTGACGTCACTTGACATGGGACTTGGGACAGAGTAAACTATTTTTCGGGCTTAAGATTTATTTTGCAATTTATATACCTTTGAATGAAAAGTGCCCCGTGGCTACGGGAGTCACTTTTTTGTTTTTTTTATCAAGTTTTTTGGTGAATTAGGTTAGTCTAATACTAACGATTCGCAGTGGATTTTTCTTTTTTTTGTAGCAGTGTCGGACAGAGCTTAGGCTCTGTTTTAAATGTTTAGGAGGGTATGGATTGTGACAAAATATATTTTCGTGACGGGCGGGGTTGTATCTTCTTTAGGAAAAGGGATTACCGCAGCATCTCTTGGCAGATTGCTTAAGAACAGAGGGTTAAAAGTAACAATTCAGAAATTTGATCCGTACATCAACGTGGACCCAGGGACGATGAGCCCTTATCAACATGGTGAAGTGTTTGTAACCGATGACGGCGCAGAGACGGATCTTGACCTTGGGCACTATGAACGTTTTATCGATATTAACTTGTCGAAGAACAGCAATGTAACGACAGGTAAAGTGTACTCTTCCGTTATTTCCAAAGAGCGTCGTGGTGAATACTTAGGCGGAACGGTTCAAGTAATTCCACACATTACGAATGAAATTAAGGACCGCGTATTCCGTGCTGGACGTGAAGCTGGATCTGACGTGGTTATTACAGAAATCGGCGGTACAGTAGGGGATATCGAGAGCTTGCCGTTCCTTGAAGCGATTCGTCAAATCAAGAGCGACATTGGCCGCGATAACGTAATGTATATCCATTGTACGTTGATTCCATATATTAAGGCTGCTGGTGAAATTAAAACCAAGCCAACACAACATAGCGTCAAAGAACTACGCAGTATCGGGATTCAACCGAACGTGATCGTATGTCGTACGGAGTATGAACTTTCCGAAGATACGAAACGTAAAATTGCATTGTTCTGCGACATCGATGCGAATGCAGTTGTAGAGTGTCGTGATGCTTCGACATTGTATGAAGTACCTCTTAACCTCCGCAACGAAGGTCTAGATGATATCGTTGTGAATCATTTGAAATTAACAACAACGCCTCCGGATATGACCGATTGGGAGAAGTTAGTTGAGCGCGTGAAGCAGCTTCAGCATAACGTTGAAATTGCCATTGTAGGTAAATATGTCGCACTTCATGATGCGTACCTCAGTATTGTAGAATCCTTGTCTCATGCTGGTTTTGATGCGAACTCCGACGTGAAAATCCGTTGGGTGAATGCAGAAGAATTGACAGAGAGCAATGTGGATGAATACCTGAGCGGCGTTCAAGGGATTTTGGTTCCAGGCGGATTTGGCGATCGTGGAATCGAGGGTAAAATCTCTGCGATCCGTTATGCACGCGAACAACAAATTCCGTTCTTCGGTATTTGCCTCGGCATGCAAGTAGCCGTCATTGAAGTTGCTCGTAACTTGGCAGGATTGGAAGGAGCGAATAGCTCAGAGATCAATCCAACTACGGATTATCCGGTCATTGACTTGCTTCCAGAACAGAAAGACATTGAAGAAATGGGCGGCACAATGCGTCTTGGATTATACCCATGTAAATTGCAAGATAATACACTTGCACAGCAGTGTTATAATGATGAGCTTGTCTATGAGAGACACCGTCACCGGTATGAGTTCAACAATGAATACCGTGAAGTCATTGAGCGTACAGGCCTTGTTATTTCGGGTACTTCACCGGATGGACGTCTGGTTGAAATCGTTGAATTGCCTGGACACCCATGGTTCCTTGCCGTACAATTCCATCCGGAGTTTATCTCGCGTCCGAACCGTCCTCAGCCATTGTTCCGTGAGTTCGTGAAGGCAGCGCTAAAAGTACAACGCTAATATTTTTACGTTTTTTCCAAGAGCAGGAAGGAATTCGAGTAAATTCCGCGAATATATTTACGGGTATCAAGTTCAGAGGACCGTATCCATGATCCATATATTCGCCTGGTTGCTCTTGGGAGGGAATCGTTTGGAGAAGAAGAAGGTATTAATTGTTGATGATCAGAATGGGATTCGCGTATTGCTCATGGAGGTATTCGGCAGCGAAGGATATTAGACCTTTCAGGCGGCGAACGGGAAACTCGCACTAGAAATTGTTAGCAAAGAAGAGCCGGATATGGTATTACTTGATATGAAGATTCCGGGGATGGACGGCCTTGAAATCTTGAAACATATTAAGCAGATCAAACCGTTTCTTAAAGTGATCATGATGACTGCTTATGGTGAATTAGACATGGTTAAAGAGGCGACAGATCTCGGAGCGCTGATGCATTTCACCAAACCGTTCGATATTGATGAGATCCGTATCGCAGTAAATATGCAGCTTCGTGACGGAATACATGCTTCTTAACAGGACCGCTTGGTCCTGTTTTTATTTGGAGAGTAAGCATGTTTACTATTTCGTTCCTGTTTGTGGTATAATACTCGGGTATAGAATATCAATTCTTATTGTGATAACAACCATTTATGAAATATGCTCTGAAATAGATACGTGTGGAAAAAGCATCGCTTTTCGATGCACTTCCTTATAAATTTCGCAGAAACGCTAATCCTCCTGTTTGGACGATGAAGTCGTTTCTTCTTGTTTATAGCTTTTTTTCTCTCATTTCTATGAATTGGAACATACATAGGAGGATTTCTGACTCTATGGAGAAGTTAATGATTTGCGGCGGACGTCCGCTGCACGGTACAGTACAAATTAGCGGGGCTAAGAATAGCGCAGTCGCGCTTATTCCTGCTGCAATTTTAGGTGAGACTGAAGTTGTTCTAGATAATTTGCCACTGATCAGCGATGTAGCAACGTATGCGGAAATTCTAGAAGGGCTTGGTGCGGAGGTTAGACTTTCAGGCAATCAAATGGCTATTGACCCATCGGAATTGAAATCTATCCCTATGCCGAATGGTCCAGTTAAGAAATTACGCGCTTCCTATTATCTAATGGGTGCGATGTTAGGGCGGTTTGGTGAAGCAACGATCGGCATGCCAGGTGGATGTAATTTTGAGCCACGTCCGATTGATCAGCATATTAAAGGCTTTGAGGCGCTAGGCGCTACCGTGACGAATGATTATGGCTCCATTCATGTGTATGCCAAAGAACTTCGCGGCGCGAAGATTTATCTGGACGTGGTGAGTGTAGGGGCAACCATTAATATTATGCTGGCAGCTTCTCGGGCCAAAGGTACAACCGTGATTGAAAATGCGGCCAAAGAGCCTGAAATTATAGATGTAGCGACATTGCTCAATGCAATGGGTGCGAAGATCAAAGGTGCGGGTACGGAGACGATTCGAATTGAAGGCGTCGCAACAATGCATGGATGCAGACATTCGATTATTCCCGATCGCATTCAAGCAGGGACATATATGATCGCAGCAGCGGCAACACGCGGTAATGTGCTAATTGATAATGTGATTCCGAAGCATATGGAAGCTCTCACAGCCAAGCTGCAAGAGATGGGTGTTGGCATTGAGGAGATGGATGAGTCTATTCGCGTCATTGGCGGACCGAATTACACTAATATTGACGTGAAGGCACTCGTGTATCCGGGGCTAGCGACTGATCTGCAGTCTCCGATGATGAGCTTGCTTACACAGGCGAATGGCGTTAGCATGTTGACCGATTACGTATATAGCAATCGATTTAAGAATGTTCCGGAATTGCTTCGTATGGGCGCGAAAATTCGTGTCGAGGGACGTTCGGCTATTACTGAAGGAAGCAAGTTGAATGCTGCCAAAGTAACAGCAACCGATCTACGTGCCGGCGCATCCCTCGTGATCGCTGCGTTAACCGTAGAAGAAGGTGTTACGGAGATTACAGGCGTGGAATACATCGATCGGGGTTATGACAATCTCGTAGAGAATCTTCGTGATCTAGGTGCTGAGGTATGGCGTGAGACACTCGTTCCTGCTGAATAAGCAGGTATTTTCTCGGGAATACTACTAAGATAGATTTTTGTTTTTGCTAGAAATATAAGAATTTATAAGTTTCACGGATAAATTGTTCTTATATTTCCGAAGATACGCTTGCCGTCCTATACGGACGACGAAGTCGTTTCTTCTAGTCTACTTTAATATCGGACTTATTAATGGAATAGGTGGTTAATTGAATGGATCTTCAAATTTCTGATTTGGAAGAAATGAAGCTAACGGAGTTATATAAGTTAGCGAAGCAGTACCAGATTCCTTATTACGGGCAAATGAAGAAGAAAGAACTTATTTTTGCAATTTTAAGAGCGCAGGCAGAGAAGAGCGGACTGATGTTTATGCAGGGCGTATTGGAAATCTTGCCGGAAGGGTTCGGTTTCCTTCGTCCAATTAACTATTTGCCAAGTGCGGAGGACATATATATCTCTGCCTCGCAAATCCGCAAGTTTGACTTAAGGACAGGCGATTTAGTCTCCGGTAAATGTAGACCTCCGAAGGAGAATGAACGCTATTTCGGTCTTCTTCAAGTCAATGCGGTCAATGGTGAGAGTCCAGATACGGCAGCAGAAAGGCTTCATTTCCCAGCGTTAACCCCACTTTATCCGCAAGAGAAGGTTGTTCTTGAATCATCCCCAGCGCATCTCTCGACTCGAATTATGGATATTTTGGCACCTGTAGGACTTGGACAACGTGGCTTGATCGTAGCTCCTCCCAAAGTAGGTAAAACTCTTCTCCTCAAAGAAATCGCCAACAGTATTTCTACCAATTATCCCGAGATCGAACTGTTTGTTCTATTGATTGATGAGCGTCCGGAGGAAGTTACGGATATGCAGCGTTCGGTAAAAGGTGAAGTGGTCGCTTCGACATTCGATGAATTGCCTGAGAATCATATTAAAGTGTCGGAACTTGTATTAGAGCGCGCATTGCGACTTGTTGAGCATAAGAAGAATGTCGTCATTCTCATGGATAGCATCACACGTCTTGCACGTGCATATAACCTTGTCGTGCCGCCATCAGGCCGTACGCTCAGCGGTGGTATTGATCCGGCTGCATTCCACAAACCGAAGCGCTTCTTCGGATCTGCTCGAAATGTGGAAGAAGGCGGAAGCTTGACCATTATTGCTACAGCACTCGTGGAGACAGGTTCACGTATGGATGATATCATTTATGAAGAATTTAAGAGTACAGGCAATATGGAGCTCCATCTGGACCGTAAATTGGCGGAGAGACGTATTTTCCCTGCGATTGATATTCGCCGTTCAGGCACGCGCCGTGAGGAAATGCTCATGACGAAGGATGCGCTCGACAAAGTATGGGCCATTCGTAAGAATATGAACGAGTCGATGGAATTTGTAGATAATTTCTTAAGAAAAATCGGTAAAACGAAGACCAATGAAGAATTCTTCGCTACCTTGGATTTGAATGCAACCTCGAGCAGCAGTTCGTCCAGTTCATCGGCACCTCGTCGAACTGCACGGACCGCATCGACTGCATCATCTTCGGTAGGTAGTGGTAGTGGGAGATCGATGTAATTTCGTTTGAATGAGATAGGAGTGCAGCACGATGTATTTGGTGTACGCAGATGAGCAAGGCAATGTATATGATCACCCGGAATTACACGCATTGGCGCGTAGTGCGGATATGATCGTTGAGATATTAGAGGATGAATTAATTCCGCTGCCAGATGGTGCGACGCTTGTTAGCTTACCTTTCACACGGCCGATCGGTCTTGATCCGGATACGGGTGAGATGGTCGCAATGCAGGATAATGTGAATGCCGTGGGCGCGCTATTGCCACAAGGATTTACTCGCCTATGTATTCCAAGCTACGTGAAGACGAACAAAGACGAGAAGCTTCCGCTATTCGGTTACTCCGCGGTCGTCTGGAAAGATGGTGCATTCTACGTTACGGCGCACAAATCGGATGATCCCGAGCAATGGAACCCGATGAACTGTGACCGCGATGAGCTAAAAATTCAGGTTGACCGTCTAACGAAGCAGTTTCCAGAGAATCGGTTGTATCAGCATTTATCTAATTGTGCGTTAGGCTATGAGTGCCTAACCTCTTCGAATACGTTCTTGAATCGGTGGGAAGGTGGCGTGCCTGTATCCTTCTCCTGTAATGCAGGATGTTATGGTTGTATCTCTGAACAGCCTGATGACAGTGGATTCCCAGCACCGCAGACACGGATGAACTTCAAACCGACCGTAGAAGAAGTATCGCAAGTGATGCTGACACATCTCACAACGCCTGAATCCATCATTAGCTTTGGGCAAGGATGCGAAGGTGAACCTTCGACACAAGCCAAAATTATTGTCGAAGCCATTCGGGAAGTTAGAGAGAAGACGCAGATGGGCTATATTAATATCAATACGAATGCCGGATTAACGGACCATATTCGTGCCATTGTCGATGCAGGGCTTGATCTGATGCGCGTTAGTACGATTAGTGCGCTAGACGATCATTATAACGCTTATTACAAACCACGTGGGTATACGCTGAAGAATGTCGAGAAATCGCTGAAATACGCGTCGGATCAAGGGGTATATACATCGATTAACTATTTGATATTCCCAGGTGTAACGGATCGGGAAGAAGAAGTTGAAGCGATGATCGAATTCGCACGGCGGACGAATTTACGTCTAATTCAGATGCGGAATCTGAATATTGACCCGGAGAGTTATTTGGAATTAATCCCGCCGGCGCAAGGTGAAATTCTCGGAATGAAGCAGATGCTTGAGATCTATCAAGCGGAGCTTCCGGACGTTGTCATTGGCTCTTATACGCATGTTCCTCCTGTGCAATATCGACGCAAACAGGTCATGAACTAAGCCCCAATATAAGGACGATGAAGCCGTTTCATTTTGTATTGCAGTCCATGTGACAACATGCTATAATGCATCTATTGTGTCAATATACTCTGGGGTCGCAAAGAGCCCAGGGCGGAAAGAGGTGAATTCGATGAAACAAGCGATTCAGCCGACGTATCACATCACCACAGTTACTTGCGCATGCGGCAATGTATTTGAAACAGGATCCGTGAAGCCAAACCTTCGCGTTGAGATTTGTTCCAACTGTCACCCGCACTTCACTGGCAAGCAGAAATTTGTGGATGCTGGTGGTCGTGTCGATAAATTCAAAAAGAAATACGGCATCTAATTTCCAGTTGTCTTATCAAGAATCTCCCTGGCTCTTTCATGAGTGCAGGGAGTTTTTTTGTCGTCATTGACGCGTTAACATTTGTTAAATATTTGCAAAGGTTGCGCTTTGTACAGATATAAGCTATACTTGGTTTTACCGTGCTAGATGGGGAGGCAGCGGTGCCCTGTAACTCGCAATCCGCTATAGCGAGGTTGAATTCCTGTCCGAGGTCTTGTCGATGTGAGGTTTGGTCTTTACATGCGATGTTGACGGTCGGGTCCTCCGCAATGGATGTCTATGAACCTGGTCAGGTCCGGAAGGAAGCAGCCATAAGTAGGAAGTTCTATGTGCCGGAGGGTGGCCTGACCCGAGTTGTTATGTAAGGGTGCCACTCGGATCGCAACGATCAGAGACAGGTGCACGGTACAACCTTACGAATAGAACACCAGCGTAACGGAAGTTACGAATGGTGTTTTTTTATGCTTCTTTTTGACAAAAGAAGGAAAAGTGTGATTCGAACCGAATATAACAAACATAGGGTTAATATGAGGTATCGGGGTGAATGTATGATGTCAGAGTTCATTGCGCCAGGGTTAGACTTTACTAGGGAAACCTATAAGTATTACGTGGACAGACTCCCTCATATGTTAGCTCTTCTCGTGGATCAGGGCGGTGTGGTAAGGTGTTGTAATGCGCTTTTTGCCAAGGTGCTGGGCTATGACCTTGAAGATGTGTTGGGTCAGTCGGTGCAGACATTTTTTGTTGAATCCTATTCACTCGGGGAGCTTATGACTCGCTTTCATGAACAGATACATAAGAATCAATCGTATTTCAGGATCCATGCCGAAGCAAAGAATGGCGATGTGATCAAGGCAGATACGACGATTTTATCCATCCACTTGGACGGAGAACCAATGTATTCGATTATCATGAGCCATACACGGAATATGCGTGAATTAAGCCTATTGCAGCAGTTCTCAGGTGCATTTATACGTGATGTGAACCTGGGTGTCATCATTATGGACCGTAATTTCAATTTAGTCGAAATTAGTGACATGGCTTGCCGAATTCTTGGGATTCAGAGTGAAGATGTGATGAATAGACCGATGCAGGATATTTTTTATGGTATGCCATTGGAACATCAGTTGGTTCAACGTGCCATCTTAGATGGGGTTATCGTACGCAATCACGCGATGTCTTGGATGAATAATCAGGACCGGTATGAGCTGCTCATGGACTCGAACGTGCTGAGGGATGAGGAAGGCGACATTGTTGGAGCCTATGTTATTTTCAAAGACGTATCGAATCTTAGATCCTTGGAAGAGCAAGTGAATCGGAGCGATCGCCTCGCGATGATCGGACAGATTGCTGCGGGAACGGCGCATGAGATTCGGAATCCGCTTACTTCGATTAAGGGATTTCTGCAGATGTTCAAGAAAACGATGCAGGATAAGGGATTAGAGAAGGAGCACGGTTACACAGAGATCATGCTTAATGAGTTGAACCGAATCAATGACTTGGTTAGCGAATTCTTATTGCTTAGCAAACCCAAGCATGTATCGTATGATATTGTGGATGTATATACCATCATTAATGAAATGCTGCCAATCGTAAGTAATGAAGCAATTCTGTACGATGTTGCTGTCGTATTCGATGATACAGGTCCGGTTCCGAAGATTGTTGCCGACCGTGAGCTATTGAAGCAAGTGTTTCTCAATATATGTAAGAATGGTATTGAAGCAATGGTGGATGGCGGAATATTATCGATTTCCGTTCGGACGGATTCGGCACAACGTATTTGTATCGAGATTCATGATACAGGTCCAGGTATTCCGGTATTTATGATCGACAAAATTTTTGATCCGTTTTTTACGACGAAGCAAGAAGGTACCGGGCTCGGGCTATCCATTTGTCAACGGATCATCCATGATATAGGTGGCGTAATCCGTGTATCCTCGAAAGGATTTGGAACGACTTTTACGGTCTCCATTCCTTATCATGGTGAGTCAGTATGAGAAAATTAGAAGCTATGTATGAAAAGGTGCCCTTTCCAAGTAGAAGGGCTATTTTTTTGCGGAAGTTGATGTAGTATAATGTGATCAACCCTCTTCTTGAGGACGAAGTATTCGAAAACATCCATAATGTTGTGGTAATATAGCTTATGTACAGCGACATGTTGAAAGAGGTAACTGCGATGGCTCATATAGCGTTATATCGTGCTTGGCGACCGCAGTCGTTCCAAGACATGGTGGGACAGAAACATATTATTCAGACACTTCAGAACGCGCTGCGCGAACAGCGGTATTCCCATGCCTATTTGTTCAGTGGCCCTCGCGGAACAGGCAAGACGAGCACGGCCAAAATCTTGGCGAAGGCGATAAACTGTGAACATGGACCCAGTGTGGAGCCTTGTAATACTTGTGATGCCTGTATCCGGATTACGGCAGGTTCTGTCATGGACGTGGTTGAGATCGATGCTGCATCGAATCGCGGGGTGGATGAAATTCGAGACCTGCGAGAGAAGGTCAAGTATGCCCCGACCGAAGTAAGGTGCAAGGTTTATATTATCGATGAAGTCCATATGCTAACAACAGAAGCGTTTAACGCGTTGCTCAAGACACTTGAGGAACCTCCAGCGCATGTCATGTTTATTCTTGCGACGACAGAGCCGCATCGACTGCCGGCGACGATTCTTTCACGTTGCCAACGATTTGATTTCCGTCGTGTATCTTTGCAGGAACAAGTCGAACATTTGCAGAAGATATGTGAGCGTGAAGGAGTCTCGGCAGAGGAAGATGCTCTATCCTACATTGCAAGACTATCTGATGGAGGGATGCGAGACGCGCTAAGTCTGCTCGACCAAGCCGCATCTTTTACGGATGGACAGATCACCTACAAACAAGTGATGGATATTACAGGTGGTATTCCTTCGGAACAATTTGCTGATCTGGCAGAAGCTATTCAACGACATGATATCTCGTATATCTTGACGGCGATTGAAGGGTTCATGCAAGATGGGAAGAGCGCTGACAAATGTGTAGAGAATCTCATTTACTATTTCCGCGATTTATTGATGGTCAAGATGGTCCCTCATGCTGATGGTATGACCGAACGCTTGATGGACTCGGAGCGGATTCGAATAACTGCGGAAGCTTTTGAAGCGGAACAGTTATTCCGAACCATCGAGATCTTGAATCAATATCAAGTGGAAATGAAATATGCCACGAATCCGCAGACGTTATTCGAAGTGGCGATGCTTAAAATCTGCACAATGCATGATGGAGCACCTGCGGGTGGTGTGAAATCCTCGACTGTTACGTCCATGAGTACGGCGGATGTAGCGTTAATCAAACAGCTAGAGCAGCAAGTTGCGACGCTAGAGAAACGAGTAGAGCAGCTAATGCAATCAGGTGCAGGGTCCGCACCGGCGAATACAGAAGGTTCTCCCTCAGGGCGAGCTAACTCGGGACGTGGAGCAGCTACGGCAAATCGGACATCGATCGTCGCTAAGATTCCACCGAAGATGGATCTCTACATTGCGGGGAAGGACACGGCTTCGTTCGTCCAGATTCGGTCTCAATGGGGTCGCGTGCTGCAACGTGTCAAGGAAGAGAAAGTCACGATTCATGCATGGTTCATGGATGGAGAACCTATCTCGGCAACCGAAGATGCTGTACTCGTAGGTTTTAAGAATACGATTCATCGGGAGACGACAGAAAGACAGGCGAACCGGGAAGTCATTGAACGTGTGATGAAGGAAGTGCTTGGTGCATCATATAAGCTGATTACGATGATGCTTAAGGACTGGAATTCGGTTGTCACCGATCAAGCAGAGACTGCAAGTGAATTACAACTCGTTCCTGAAGATGGAGCAGGTGCACCAACTGCAGGTGAGAAGAATTCTTCAGAACCATGGGTAGACCAGGCGATCGAGATGTTTGGTGAAGATCTTGTTGTGATTAAAGATGAGTAAATAATTATGGAAATACCACTATAAGCTAAAGGGGATTGAGAACGATGAACAATATGAACCAAATGATGAAGCAAGTGAAGAAAATGCAGGAACAAATGTTGAAAGCTCAAGAAGAATTGGGCGGCAAAACGATTCAAGGTACTTCTGGCGGCGGCGCAGTTACTGTTGAAGTGAATGGTCATAAGAAAATTTTGTCCATCGCGATCAAACCAGAAGTGGTAGATCCAGAAGATATCGAAATGCTTCAAGATCTTGTAATGACAGCGGTGAATGATGCTTTGACGAAAGCGGAAGATATGGCGAATGATGATATGGGTAAATTTACAGGCGGTATGAAAATTCCTGGCTTGTTCTAATTATCTCGGAAATAGATTAATTGATCATAATAATTCTCGCAGGAACGCTGCTCTCCTTGAAGGATGATGCAGCTGTTTCTGTTTTTGAGGAGCGTAGAAGGGGACACGGCCAGTGTATTATCCTGAACCGATAGCTAAATTAATCGATGCTTTTACCCACTTGCCGGGTATTGGACCGAAGACGGCAGCAAGGCTTGCTTTTCACGTGCTGCGAATGAAGGAAGATGATGTGATCGACTTTGCGAAGGCGCTGGTTAATGTGAAGCGCAATCTGCATTATTGTTCGGTATGCTGCAACATAACAGATGTAGACCCGTGTCGAATTTGTCAGGATAAGAGCCGGGATAACTCTGCAATTTGTGTAGTCCAGGAATCGAGAGATCTCGTTGCAATGGAACGGACGAAGGAATTTCAAGGGTACTATCACGTTCTCCATGGTGCCATCTCGCCAATGGAAGGGATCGGCCCGGATGAAATCCGAGTTGCGGAGCTATTAAGACGATTAAGTGATGAACGCGTGCAGGAGTTGATCCTCGCGACGAATCCGAATATCGAAGGGGAAGCCACAGCGATGTACTTATCGAGATTGGTCAAACCATTCGGTATCCGCGTAACACGTATTGCTCACGGTCTGCCGGTGGGCGGGGATTTGGAATATGCTGATGAAGTCACCTTGTCCAAAGCGCTTGAAGGGCGCAGAGAGATTAATTAATTCATATGATTTGAAATGTTGAGCTCTATTTTATAGGGCTTTTTTTGTTTTTTAGGTTCTAAGTTTGTCCTTCCGTTGATATGAATGGGATAGCGGCAAACGGTAAAGGTGCTGTAGACACCCGTATCGTGCTGGTTGTTATTCGTAAAATGGACAAGGAGGGGCTTGGTATGGCTTGGTGGAAATGGTGGAATCGGGATGCAAGGGTGCTATTGGAACAGACGGTGTCTGAGAAAATGTTATTGTACAGAGAGATCTGTGTCGCTAAACGTGAGTGGGAGAACGCTCATGCATTGTTCCAAGAGGCGACAGAAGTCGATGAAATTGATTATGCGATTTACTTGCTAGAAGCGACAGAGAAGCGATATGACATGCTGATCAAGAAGGCCAAACGTATTCAATTGAGTGTATTGATGTTGAACGCTTAGGGAGGGATGATGATGAAGGTCATATTGGCAATCCTGCTCGGAGTTTCTTTGTTGCTTCTTGCATACACCTTATTGAAGTATCGCCTAACGTGGCGCTGGCTTAGTATATTTGCTGGCCAGATTATCATTGCGGCAGTAGCGATTTATGCTGTCAATTATAGTGGACTCATCTCAGGTCTTCATATTCCGCTTAATCCTACAACGATGGCTACAGGAGTGCTGTTGGGTATCCCAGGCGTACTTTTATTGGTTTGTATAAGATTAACAGTGATATAGTTGTTGACTTCCCTAAGCATTCTATGATAAATTAAATCTCGCCGCTCCGAACGGAGCACAAAATTGAAGAAGCACTGAAGAGTGCGACAAAAAACTTCAAAAAAAGTGCTTGACTAAAAGAACGGCGATGTGATATATTATAAAAGTCGCCGCTGAGACAACGGACGACAAGAAATGAGAGTTTTCGAAAGAGAACTTTCGGAAATGATTGATCTTTGAAAACTGAACAACGAGTGAATTAAAGCAATAAATGAGATCAGTAATGATCTCGCTAGCAAGTTTATGAGCAAGTCAAACACTTTATTGGAGAGTTTGATCCTGGCTCAGGACGAACGCTGGCGGCGTGCCTAATACATGCAAGTCG
>NZ_JBHTGZ010000021.1:0-67809 GCF_042676425.1 Paenibacillus sp. GCM10027629
AGCACAGCAATGTGTGGAGCTGACCAATACTAATCGGTCGAGGGCTTATCCTAAAACATAAAACGCAAATTTATTTCGCATCTGGTTTTCAGAGATCAAATATTAGCTAAGGCTGGATATTTATCCTGATGATTTTGATGGACGAGAAATCGTTCGGAAAAATCCTGTTTGGTGTCGATGGCGGAGGGGTTCCACGCGTACCCATCCCGAACACGACCGTTAAGCCCTCTAGCGCCGATGGTACTTGGACCGCAGGGTCCTGGGAGAGTAGGACGATGCCAAGCAGCTAAAGACCACTTTTGAGATTCATTTCTCGAAGGTGGTCTTTTTTTGTTTTATAGCCCAAGTGGGTGTGACAAGAAAAAAGCTCTATTACGCTTTGTAATAGAGCATTTCGCTATCCGTTAATTTGAATAGGCCGTGTTTTGGTTGTTTTCTGAAGCGTGTGAAAAGGAATTGCCTCGGAATGATCAGCCAGAGATGCCAGATGAGACTACTGGTTACGAACGAGATCGGGAACCAAGGATATAAGATCAAGCAGACGCAAAGGACTAGCCATGCGAGATGGCGATGTACACGGATAAAGATGCGATAGCCGATATATTGATCTGGAAGAAAGCCAATCCAAGGCAATACGCGGCGGAAACGCCATTTTTTACGAATGGGTTCTCCTGCGAGAAGAAGGACTGAACGGATCACCACAAAATGGATCCAGAGAACAAATAATAAAGCGATTGCACTGTATAGTAACCCAAGTGGTCCGGAGAGCAATGTCTCAAGTAGTAGGACAATGGGAACGATAGCGAGATAGAACTTAAGCACCAACTTATTGTAGACGACTTTCTGAATTAGGGTATATTGATAAAATGTTGCCTGTGTACTTGGGGGAGTGGGTGGCATTGTGTATTGTTCCTCCTTTGTGCCGAATAATATGATTTCTTCTACCCTCAATAAGGACCTTCTATGTTATATATCGGTAGACAAGCCCAAAAGATTTGCTCATCCAATTAAAACGTACAGACACCTAATTCGGTTTTGCCGCATAAAAATATAAAAACATTTGAAAACAACCTATGAAATCGGTTTAAAATACTAGATAACGTGCCATACTAATAGCAAAACAGGTTAAGGTGGGATTGTCGATGGAACATGTTCATGACAGCACCTGCATCATCTGCGGCGAGAAGAAGGAAGAAGGCATCGTCATTATATCTGAATTCATTTGTCTAGATTGCGAAGCCGAAATGGTGCATACAGATGTACAGGATGCAAAGTATCCGTTTTTTATTCATCAGCTAAAAAGAATTTTTATTTCAAATCATGTGTAATGCAAGATGAGTAATTTGTGAGGCTTTCGTTATGGCGAGGGCTTTTTTTGTTTTGGGTCCCCCGCAAATCACCTGATTGCTTGGAAGACAAGCATCAATTTGTGGGGTTATTTTGTTGTGTATGGGTAGATCTATATGTCTGTTGTGGATTTTACGGTAAAATAAAGAGGAGAACGTGTTGAAGGGATTACTCTACCATGCCATCATTAAATCATGAACGTGCACCGCTGTATGAGGCGCTGCTAGAATATCGAGAACGGAATAACCGCACTTTCCATGTACCTGGTCATAAGAATGGACAAGTCTACGAGAAAGAAGGACAGGATACGCAGCAGGTCCGCTCCGTCTATGAGGAACAAACCGTTCTCCGTCATCTCATGGCCTTAGATGTGACGGAGATAACGGGGACAGATGATCTTCATCAACCGACTGGGGTGATCCGGGAAGCGCAAGAGCTTGCTGCCGATTGTTTTGGGGCGAAGGAGACCTATTTCTTGGTGAATGGGAGCACCGTCGGCAATCTAGCCTTGATCCTCGCTTGTTGCACGGAGCCGGGCGACGTGCTGATCGTTCAGCGCAACGTGCATAAATCTATATTGCACGGCTTGATGCTGGCGGGCGCGCACGCGGTGTTCGTGACACCGCAGCTGGACGCGCAGAGCGGTCTGCCCACGGCGCCTACCGTCGCTGCAATAACGGAGGCGCTTGAACGCTACCCAGCCGCAAGAGGGGTGCTGCTATGCAGCCCGAACTATTACGGCATGGGGGTGGATTTGCACGCCATGGCAAAAGCCGTGCATGCGCAAGGCAAGCCACTGCTCATTGATGAGGCGCACGGCGCTCATTACGGATTACATCCGGATCTGCCTGTATCAGCGATCCAATGCGGAGCAGACGGTGTGGTGCAGTCTACGCACAAGATGCTGTCATCGCTTACGATGAGCGCCATGCTCCATGTCCAAGGGGATCGGTTGGATCGAGGGCTGATTCAACAGCGTCTAGCAATGCTGCAGAGCTCGAGTCCATCCTACCCGCTCATGGCTTCGCTGGACGTGAGTCGTCGTTGGATTCATATCCAAGGCGCTGATGCTTTTACACGAGGCTTAGAAGCAGTCGATTGGTTCCGCAGCAATATGAAGCTCCTGCCGAACTTTACACTGTTGACGTCCCCTTCCCAAGGTGAAGAAGAAGCTGCTTATGTTACGCTTGATCCGTTTAAAGTTACTGTCAGTGATCGAACGGGTCAATACAGCGGCTACGAGCTACAAGAAATGCTTGAAGAGCTCGGCTGTGTGCCTGAAATGTCGGATGTTAGGCATGTTGTATTTGTATTTAGCTTAGGTTCAACGATGGAAGATGCCAAGGCGTTATTCCATGCTTTAGAACAAATATATCAAAGAAATATGGAAGCTAGGGATAGCCAGATACCGAGTTGTGAGAATCATACGGAGATATTAAGTAATACGTCCATGCTTGTATCCGAGCCTATTCCATTCCGTCTGCAACCACTAGCGGCTAATGCATGGGATACCGTACCGTTAGAGCAAGCTGTACATCGTCAAGTTGCCGAAATGGTCATCCCTTATCCGCCTGGTATTCCACTGCTCTATCCGGGTGAGTATATTACTGAAGAAATGATTCGAACCTTGCAACAGCTGTCTCAACAAGGGGCGAAGTGCCAAGGGGTTTACGATTCGACACTTAAGACGCTTCGCGTATTAAGAAATGAATGAAGAGAGGCTTAGACATGCAATCTAAACAAACTTTTACACCTCAACAACAACAGAAAGGACACCCTTATGCGGGTCGCTTCATCACCTTAGAAGGTGGAGAAGGATCTGGTAAGACGTCCGCGATTCATTATATTGAGCAATATTATCAAGAACAAGGCATCCCGGTCATGCTAACGCGTGAACCAGGCGGGATTGCGATCTCGGAGAAGATTCGAGCTCTGATCCTGGATCCTGCCCATACGGAGATGGATGGCCGGACAGAAGCCCTTCTCTATGCAGCAGCTCGCCGCCAGCATCTTGTGGAGAAGGTAATCCCAGCGCTTCAGCAAGGGACGATCGTGATCTGTGACCGGTTTATCGATAGCAGTCTAGCCTATCAGGGACATGCTAGGGGATTGGGGATGGATGAGGTATGGTCCATCAATCAATTTGCGATTGGTGATGTGATGCCGGATTTGACCCTCTATCTGGATATTGAACCTGAGATCGGGCTCGCTCGCATTCAAGCGAATGCACAACGTGAAGTGAATCGGCTGGATCTAGAGCAATTAAGTTTTCACCTAAAGGTCCGAGAAGGCTATAATATAGTAGCGGCACAATTCCCGGAACGGATTCATAAGGTGGATGCAAGCCTGTCGTTACCGGAAGTTGCAGGGCAGATCTTACAGATCCTATCCGCATCACAAGAGGATTTTTCACCCTCTGTGTCAAATTAATATAGAGGGTATTTAGTCAAATGTTAAGGAGGCGTTATTATGAAACTTGTCATTGCCATCGTGCAGGATAAAGACAGCAACCGTCTATCGAATGCGTTAGTCAAACATAATTTCCGTGCTACTAAACTTGCAAGTACGGGCGGATTTCTACGTGCAGGGAATACCACATTTATGATCGGTGTGGAAGACGAACAAGTGGAAGACGTGTTAGCTGTCATTCGTACGAATTGTAAGATCCGCGACCAACTGGTTACACCGGTATCGCCGATGAGCGGTACGACAGAGTCATATTTACCGCTTCCGGTTGAGGTTCAGGTAGGCGGAGCAACGGTATTCGTGATGCCAGTCGACCGCTTTGAACATTTCTAGACCATTCTGAAGTTGACCATAGAGAGTTGGGTTACAGTATGAAGATTAATCCAGGATTTCGACCGCTAGGACAGGAATTAAAATTGACGGACAATGCCTCGAAACAGATTGGCCAGAAAAATTTCTCTGATTTTATGTTCCAACAAGATCAGCAGGCTTCGAAAGAAGAACTTAATCAACGTATCCAGCAAATCCACCAACAAGGTGATCGACTTGCGAAATCGATGACTGTGAGAGAATTATATCTCTATCGAACAATGGTCAAACGATTCTTAGAAGATACGGTGCGCCGAGGACTTGGAATTAAAGATGCCCGTGGCTGGGATCGAAGAGGCCGTGGCAAACGATATAAATTATTAGAAGAAATTGATTCGACACTGATTGCGATGGCAGAGGAGCTGTTGAACAGTGAAGAAGGAAAAATCGAATTACTGAATAAGATCGGTGAGGTTCGGGGGATGTTAATTAATTATTGCTTCTAGAAGCGATAATGATGTGAAAGTGAGGCTATTATGTCTTTTCAAGATATTATCGGCCAAGTGCGCGCCAAGCAAATACTGCAGAATGAATTGCGGAATGACACCGTTTCTCATGCGTATCTATTCGCCGGGCCGAGAGGCTCGGGCCGACGGCAAATGGCGCTGACACTGGCCAAATCATTGTTTTGTACGGAACGAGAAGGGGATTGCTGCGATCAATGTCTGGAATGCCGGAAGATTGATCATCAGAACCATCCGGATGTTCATGTGATACGTCCCGATGGATCATCGATCAAAATTGAGCAAATTCGCGCCTTACAACGTGAATTTGCTTACCGTACCGGGGACGGCAACCGTAAAGTATATATTATGGAACAAGCCGATCTAATGACGGTTCAAGCTGCGAATAGTCTGCTAAAATTTCTAGAGGAACCTTTGTCACCTGTAGTGGCTATTCTAATCACTGAGAATGGACAAGCGATGTTGCCCACCATACAGTCGCGAGCGCAATGGATTCCATTCACCCCAATGGATCCGGAGACGATGCTGCAGGTATTAGTACAAGAAGGATTTGCACAGACAACAGCACGATGTGTCGTGCATCTTGCTTCAGGGCTAGATGCATGTAGAGAAATTATCCAACAGAATTGGTTTGCAGAAATTCGAAATGTAATGTTACAATTAGGTAAGGATTGTCTAAATCAGATGAACACGGCGATGGTGACGGCGCATCAGCAGCTGTTCAAGACACCGCTAGCAGAGCATCTGGACACTCTAATGAGTTTATTCCTGCTTTGGTTTAAAGATATGATTCATTATCAGGTCAACCGAACAGAAAGTATTATTTTCATAGATCAGCTGGAATCGATCAGCAAATATGCGTTTACTCGCGACGCGGAATCGTGGGTACGCTGTATGGAGCTGACGACGGACATGCAGAAGCGTCTGCGCGCGAATGTGAATCCGCAGTTAGCTTTTGAACAATTCCTAGTTGGAGTACAGGGGGGTTAGTGTGTACAACGTGGTGGGTGTCCGTTTCAAGAAAGCGGGCAAAATCTATTATTTCGATCCATTAGATCTGCCGGTCGAGAGAGATCAGCATGTGATTGTGGAGACGGTACGCGGCGTAGAATACGGCAAGGTTGTCATTGGTCCGAAAAGCGTGGGCGAGTCAGATGTCGTCTTACCGCTTAAGAAAGTGATTCGGATCGCAGATGATAACGATGCACGTATTGTTGAAGAGAACAAATTTGCAGCAAGAAATGCGCTCACAACGTGTTTAGATAAAATCCGAGATCATCAATTGAAGATGAAATTGGTGGACGTCGAGTTCACGTTCGATCGGAATAAAATTATTTTCTATTTTACAGCCGAAGGGCGCGTTGATTTTAGAGAATTGGTCAAGGATTTAGCGAGCATTTTTCGGACAAGGATTGAACTTCGTCAGATCGGTGTTCGTGATGAAGCGAAGATGCTGGGCGGTATTGGCCCATGCGGACGTATTCTATGTTGTTCTTCCTGGCTTGGAGATTTTGAGCCGGTCTCAATCAAGATGGCTAAAGACCAGAACTTATCCTTAAATCCAACGAAAATATCCGGTTTATGCGGACGCCTCATGTGTTGCTTGAAATTTGAGCATGATAACTATGAAAGTGTGAAGGAAGAACTTCCAAGCACGGGTAAAATCGTTATTACTTCATACGGTGAAGGAAAAGTCGTAGGTATCAATGCTGGTGAGCGTACAGTTCACGTTCAAATATTTGATTTGGGTAAAGTGAAAGAGCTTCCTTTTGATGATGTTGTGGTAAAATAAGTACAATTGATTGCTCTGGGGTGGGAACTTGGAGAAAAAAGAGATTTTCACACAAATTCATAATATTGAATCACAAGCAGGGAACCTGCATGAGCAATTGGGTGAACTGAAGCTTGTGGTTAAGCAGTTATTAGAAGAGAACAAACGGTTAAGTATGGAGAATCAGCAGCTGAGGCGCGTGCTTCGGCGTGAGTCCATGCCACAAGAACAACACGAACCTGCTGAGGCTGTGAATCAAGCTGTTGCCAAGTCGTCGAAAGTTCCGGTAATTCATCCGGAAGCGATGGCGAATGCAGCTAGTGCGATTGTCGGTGAAGGCCATGATAATTTGGCGCGTTTGTATCACGAAGGTTTTCATATTTGTAACGTATATTACGGACATTTGCGGACCGAAGGCGATTGCCTGTTCTGTCTGTCATTTTTGAATAAATAACGACCGTAGGTAGACTCTGCCTACGGTTTTTTTTAATTGATCCGAGGAAAGGAACGTATGAATGTCATGGAAGAACTAAAATTACAGCCATCGGAGCGGGTGGATGATCTATTAACGCATGAACTTCGAATCATCCAGAGTGATGAAGTATTCAGCTTCTCGATGGATGCTGTCTTATTAGCGCGGTTCGCCTCGATTCCGAAACGGGGGCGTATTCTTGACTTGTGTACAGGCAATGGTGTCGTTCCACTCATTCTCTCTACACGGACAGAAGCACAGATTGATGGGGTGGAAATTCAATCCCGTCTGCATGATATGGCCAGTCGAAGTGTTAAAATGAATGGGCTGGAGGAGAGAATTCGCATCGTTCAAGGGGATTTGAAGACGTATTATCAAGAAGTTGGATATGAAATCTACGATGCCATTACCGTTAATCCTCCTTATATGAAGATGCTAACGGGGGAGCATAAGCTCAATAGCCATCAAGCGATGGCAAGGCATGAGCTTGGTTGTACGTTAGAAGATGTCATTGTCGCATGCAAGAGGCTGATTCGGACGGGTGGGAAGGTCTCGATGGTTCACAGGCCGTCTAGACTTGGCGAAATCGTGAGTATGATGCGGGAGCATAAGCTTGAACCGAAGCGGATACGTTTTGTACATTCACGAATCGACCAAGAAGCGAATATGGTGCTCATCGAAGCGATTCGTGATGGCAAACCAGACCTTCGGTTATTACCACCACTCATTGTCTATAATGAGAACAATGAATATTGCGAAGAGTTATTGCAAATCTATTATGGGCCTAAAGTGGGGAGAGACAAATGACTTGGAATTTACAGAAAAGCTTTCAGAGAGGATCTGAACCGCAAGCAGGTACATTATATTTGGTGGCAACGCCAATTGGTAACTTGGAAGATATGACGTATCGTGCCGTACGCACGCTGCAAGAGGTCGATGTGATTGCCGCAGAAGACACCCGTCAGAGCCGCAAGCTGCTCACACACTTTGAGATTCCGTCCAAGACGTTATTCAGCTATCATGAGCATAACAAGCATGCCAGTGGTCCAGAGCTGATACGTTATTTAATAGAAGGAAAAAATATTGCCTTGGTCAGCGATGCCGGTCTACCCGCGATTTCAGATCCTGGGACGGATCTTGTAGCGTTGGCGATTGAGAACAGTATCTCGGTCGTACCGATACCAGGTGCCAATGCAGCGCTATCGGCTTTGATCGTATCGGGACTGCCTACAGAACGGTTTACCTTTATCGGGTTCTTACCTCGGGATAAGAAGTCGGTTGAACAGGTCTTGGAATCTCTTCGCATGTCTGAAGGGACATTATTGTTCTATGAATCACCCCATCGTGTGTCGAAGACATTAGAGCATATGCACCGGGTACTCGGAAATCGCCGAATTGTGATGGCCAGAGAGCTGACGAAGAGATATGAAGAGTTCGCGCGTGGAACCATTGAAGAATGCCTCGCATGGCTTGAGGAGCATCCGCCGCAAGGGGAATACTGTCTCGTGCTAGAGCCTTCCGATGGCTCGGCATCTGCCGATCAGACGGTTTGGTGGGAGTCCCTGTCAATTGAGGCGCATGTTGCGCATTATGAGGAGCGTAACGGGGGCAATCGCAAAGAAGCCATGAAACAAGCCGCCGCAGATCGCAATGTATCGAGAAGGGACATTTATAACTCTCTCTTATAAGTGAAGGGCTATAGCATTAAGTTTTATTTCAATAAAGGTTCAAAATCGGCTTATCAGCATCAAGAAGGTTGATTGAAACTGAAGAAGGAGAAGCGGAGTTTAGGCAAAACCTAAATGAGCATCGGACTTCGAAGTTGAAAGCAAGATTCGACGTCGAAACAAACCTCCCGAATCACATCATGATCATAAGCCGATTTTGAACTTCCATATATGGAGAAAAAAAATATACCTTCTGGGCAGGTTAGGCCGCGGAAGGTACCAAGGAGATATAAAAAGGTTAGAATTAATAAGTTTGGTAAATCTATTATATACTAATTTTTTTATTTTGTCACAGGTGTTGGGATATCTGATAAGCATTCGTGACAAATTATTTTTCCCTTAAAGTATGTAACGTTCTCGGCATTACCACAGAAAATACAGGCAGGCTCGTATTTTTTAAGCATAATACGCTCACCATCAACATAAATCTCAAGCGCGTCTTTTTCCCCAATGCCTAATGTGCGGCGTAGTTCAATCGGAATAACGACGCGACCCAACTCATCAACTTTTCTTACAATGCCCGTACTTTTCATCATTTTGTTATTGCTCCTCTCACCAATTAAAGAATCGACAAATGTCGACATAGTTCTATGTTTTTCATGAATATAATAGTACCAAGCATTCCCAAAATAGTCAACCTATAAAATCAATGCTAGACCTAGCAATATATGGGCTGCTACTAGTTGTAGATAAATAAAGGGAAGACAGGTTTTTGGGTCTGAAAGTCTACGAAAATGAATTGGAAAAATAAAACTGACACGATTCGACAAAATCTATAGTTGTGCGACTTTATTCTAGTTCTATAGGGAGGGAAAGATATATGTACAGTTTACAATTACAAGAAGAAAAGGTATTTAAAGACCCAGTACATAAATATATTCATGTGCAGGATCAGACCATTTGGGACTTGATCAATGCCAAAGAATTTCAGCGATTACGCCGCATACGGCAGTTAGGAACGTCTTATTTAACCTTTCACGGGGCGGAGCATAGCCGATTCTCGCACTCCTTGGGCGTGTATGAGATTACGCGCAGGATTATTTCGCAATTCGAACGAAGCGGGTATTCAGATTGGCCGCAGGAAGAGCGGCTGCTTGCACTGTGTGCAGCGCTGCTTCATGATCTTGGCCATGGACCGTTCTCACATTCGATTGAAGAGGCGTTTCAGATGCATCATGAAGATTGGACTTGTCGAATCATTCGAGAGAACTCGGAAATCCATGAGGTTCTACGGCGAATATCGGATGACTTCCCTGAGCGGGTTGCATCTGTTATTCAGAAGACGTACGATAAACCTATTGTTGTTCACCTTGTATCCAGTGCACTTGATGCGGACCGTATGGACTATTTACTTCGAGATGCGTATTTTACCGGTGTGAATTACGGGACATTCGACATGGACCGCATTCTTCGGGTGTTAAGACCTTATCGGGGCCGCATTGTTGTGAAAGAGAGCGGTATGCATGCGATCGAGGATTATTTGATGTCGAGATACCAGATGTACTGGCAGGTTTATTTCCATCCCGTGACACGCAGCTCTGAAATTATCCTGCGACAAATTTTCAAACGGGCACAAGAATTGTATGACAACGAATATTCGTTCCAATTCATGCTGGAGCCATTGCCTTCTTTATTTGAAGGAAAAATTTCAATGGAGCAATATATACGCCTCGATGAGGCTTTAATTCAGACAGTATTTATGCAGTGGACGCAGGAGCAAGATGAGATCCTTGCGGATCTGTGCGATCGGTTCATGGAGCGTAAATTATATAAATATGTCACGTTAGATCACTTGGATGATCAGCAGAAAGATAAGATACATGAGCAATTCGTACATGCAGGGTTAAATCCAGCCTACGATCTGGAAATTGACTCGCCAACGGACTTATCCTATTCGATTTATCGCTCAGGAGAACATCCGATGGGCAAGCAGATTGTGCTCTTGAATCATCATGAACAGCTTCGGGAAATTTCCGAAGTATCCGAAATTGTGCGTTCAATCAGCGGCATTCGCAAAGGCAAATTCCGTTTGTATTTTCCTGAAAATAAACTACGCGCCGTTGCCCACCTGCTTGATCGGGAAATTTCTAAATTATTCGATATGCCAACGACATAATCAAGGACAAAAGATATCAAATTAAGACATTAGAAGGAGATTATGAACTGATGTTATTCGACACACATACGCATTTAGACGCAGTACAATTCGACGAAGATCGGGAGGAAGTCATTGCAAGAGCGCTGGAGCAAGGCGTTACGCAGATGATTAATATCGGGTTTAACCGTGAGACGATCCCGACGACCATGAAATTGGCGGAAAGCTATGATTTTATCTATGCTGCTGTAGGCTGGCACCCGCAAGATGCGATTACGATGCAGCCTGGTGACCTCGAGTGGATTGAAAAGTTATGTGCACATGAGAAGGTTGTTGCGATTGGTGAGATCGGACTGGACTACTACTGGGATACCTCACCAAAGGATGTGCAGCATCGCGTATTCCGTGAACAAATTCGGTTAGCAAAGCGTCTTGATATGCCGATCGTTATTCATAATCGGGATGCGCACGAGGATGTCGTTCGCATTTTGCGCGAAGAGCATGCTGAGGAATGTGGAGGCGTAATGCACTGTTTCTCCGGCAGCTGGGAAATTGCCAAGCAATGCCTAGATTTGGGGTTCTATATTTCATTTGGTGGCCCCATTACATTCAAGAATGCAAGGGTTCCCAAAGAGGTGCTCGCGAACGTTCCGAATGACCGATTTTTGATCGAAACAGACTCGCCATATTTGACGCCGCACCCCTATCGCGGGAAGCGAAATGAGACAGGTTATGTACGTCTTGTCGCGGAGGCAGCAGCGGAAATAAAAGGGCTGAATTTGGAAGAAGTTGCTAAAATTACGATGAAAAATGCCCAAGCCTGTTTCCACTTAGGATGAAAAACGGTGAAAAACGCATGAAAAACTTAATAAACGGGTGAAATAGGTAGTTTTCATCTCAAAAATCGAAGAATATTACAAAATTTTAACCATTAATATCTAAAAATGAGTTTGATGCCTTCTTTACAAGCATGGAGCATTCAGAGTATGATTCAAATCAGAGTTTGAATATTGTTCCATCCATTTTGTATCGCTGAGTCTCCAAATTGGAGAGCGGGGGAACCGATATGGACCTTCTCAGGAGGGTTCGTAATTGATTTCTTAATGGGGTGAATAGAGGGCTTCTCGCCATGAGCGGGATAGCAATCTTAGGGCGACTCTCACGTCCGAATCCGACAGCTAACCTCGTAAGCGTGCAGGGAGAGGTACCCTCGTGCGGCCATCAACTATTGTTTCCAACAGGAAGCCACGAAAGAGACCCTCTTTACGCTAGGCTTCTTTTCTTTTGAATAAAGTTGAGTAGGACGTCATACTGTTACAGAACAGGAGGTGGGGGGACGTACCTAACAGAGGATGGTGTACAGCTGTCACATGCAGGTTGATGCGGCCGTTGTGCAAAAATACAGTATATAGTCTTCGTCAATTTATGATCATGCTTAACACCTGACGGCGGGACTATGAAGGAGGTCTGAAGACGTGGGCGTTTTCCAAACTGAGGAATCCCATGGTACACGATCATCCAGCATGTCTTTCGCATTGCGATGGATGCATGAAAACGTGCGTTTGATATCACTCGTGGCTCTACTGTCACTCGCGATGACTTTCATGTTAATGGTGGTGCTGAATGTTTACGCCAAGAAGGATATTTCTCTGGTCGTAGACGGACAACATATCCAGGTCGAAACGACAAACACAGTATTACAGCACCTACTGGATGAACAAGCTATACAAGTCGGCGCATACGACAAGCTGTCGATGCCGCTCCAATCGGAGCTTAAGGATGGTGACAGCGTTGAAATTTGGCGTGCGGTTCCCGTTCTTGTCACAGCAGATGGTCAGACAAAAAACTTGTTTACGACCGAAAAAACAGTCAAAGAAGTACTCGCAGCTGCGAATATACCAATATCTGAAGACGATAAAATTACACCTGCGCTGAATACACCGATTTCGAACAAACTGGATATTAAGATTACACGCGTCAGTACGAAGTTGGTAAATCGCGAAGTATCGATTCCTTTTGAATTCGTCAAAAAACCCGATGCAACGCTCCTGCAAGGCAAACAGAAGCTAATCCAAGACGGAAAGTCTGGACTTGTTGTTCAGAAGATTGAGAAGGTCTTCGAAGATGGCAAGTTGGTTTCGATCAAAATGGTTGATAAGGCCTATAAATCCAAGGCAACACACAAGATCGTTGCTTATGGTACAAAGAAACCTGAGGCTAAAGTCCGAACTTTGTCTGCTAGTGGACCAGGGGTTGCGAAAATTCATAGCCTTGGTAAAGAAGTGAAATATGCAAAAGTGCTGAAAAATGTAACGTTAACCGCCTATTCTTCGGAAGAAGATGGCATTGGAACGCGGACGGCTTCAGGCACGACCGTAACCGAAGGGCGCACAATCGCTGTAGATAAGGACGTCATTCCGATTGGTTGGTGGGTATACATCGAAGGAGTCGGATTTAGACGAGCGGAAGATACAGGTGGCGCTATTAAGGGCAATAAGATTGACGTGTATATTCAATCCCTAAAGACAGCGAATAAATTCGGCCGTAAGAAGGGGCATACCGTCTATGTGATTGGACCGGTCAAACCGTCGGCGAGCTAATGAGGGTCGTAATTCTAGGCCATGCTTCATTTGCCAATCGTGTATTAATCATATAGTATTATCCATAACAATATGCCATGATAAGAAGAGGGAAACCTCTTCTTTTTGTATTTTGCGGAAGAAAAGAAAGGAAGCGGATTGTACATGATTAAGGAAGTCATCGTGGTCGAAGGGAAAGACGATACCACGGCCATTCGGCGGGCTGTAGAGGCCGATACGATCGAGACCGGGGGGTCTGCCATTAACAATGCGATATTAAAGCGTATTGCGCTGGCTCAGGAGCGTCGAGGCGTAATCATTCTGACAGATCCGGATCATGCCGGGGAACGTATTCGCAAGATTATATCGAATCGTATCCCGGGCTGCAAGCACGCTTTCTTGAAGGAAGCGGATGCCACCTACAAAGGGGACATCGGTGTAGAGAACGCATCGCCAGAAGCAATCCGGTATGCGCTGGATCATCTACGAACGGAATATGAGAAGAATGAACAGCTCATCGATTGGGGTGATCTGATGGATGCAGGACTAATTACCCATCCGAATGCAGCGAGTCGCAGAAGGGCGATGGGGGATATACTTGGGATTGGCATGTGCAACGGAAAGCAGTTCTATAAACGGTGCGGCATGTTCCAGATAAGCCGAGAAGAGTTCTTGGCCGCGTTAGAGCAAATTGAAAATGAAGGGCTGTAGAAATGATGAAAGAAATCAATTCAGCTGGGGCACGCATCGATATTGCGACGCCGAAGCGGACGAAAGATATTATTGGAAAGCATGGATTTTCATTTAAGAAAAGTCTAGGTCAGAATTTTCTGATTGATATGAATATATTGAACAAAATTGTAGATGCTGCAGAACTTGATGAGACCATGGGGGCTCTTGAGATTGGACCTGGGATCGGAGCGCTGACAGAACGTCTTGCGCAGACGGCAGCAGAAGTGACAGCAGTAGAGATCGATACACGATTGATTCCGATTCTGGAAGAGGTACTTGCACCTTATCCGAATGTAGGCGTCGTTCATGGAGACGTGCTGAAAGTGGATTTGAAGCAAATTTTCGAGGAGCGGTTCTCTAAGGTAAGCAAAGTCAGTGTCGTAGCGAATCTTCCTTACTATGTTACGACGCCCATTCTTATGAAGCTACTCGAAGAACGTCTACCGCTGCAAAATATTGTGGTGATGATCCAGAAGGAAGTGGCGGACCGGATGGCTGCTCGCCCAGGTGGGAAAGACTACGGCAGTCTAAGTGTAGCAGTCCAATATTATTGCGAGCCAGAGCTGGTATGTACGGTACCGCATACGGTGTTCATTCCACAGCCGAACGTGGAGTCTGCTGTGATTAAGTTGAAGGTGCGGGATACACCGCCAGTTCAGGTCGCAGACGAAGCCCATTTCTTCCAAGTAGTACAAGCCTCGTTCGCGCAGCGACGGAAGACGATTGCGAATAACTTAAAGGCGAGATTCTTCAATGAAGGCGGCCGTGAGGCGCTGGAAGCCGCGTTACAGGAAGCGGGTATTGAACCTCAGCGCCGAGGCGAAACGCTAAGTATCGCTGAATTTGCGCGTCTTAGCGACGTATTGTTGGCAGCAGGACGGGTATAACCGCTAAAATCCGGTTGATTGCAGGAAATCGATGTGGATTCGAACAGAAGATAGACACCAATCCATGGGCACCTCCATACGATAGACAGAAGAGGTGATTTGGGCCATGAAGCAAGGAGATCTTGTCGTTCGAAAATCGTATGGCGGAGACGTCACATTTCGCATCGAGGCATTTATGAAAGATTTAGTGATTATCAAGGGGATTGACTTTCGTCTATTGGCGGATGCTCCCACGAATGATTTGATGCCTGTAACCGAGGGGAAACCTCTACACTATAAAGAAGAGCAGGCGTTTATTCGTGCGAAGGAATCGACTCGGCTTCTGGAACAGCATAGACGCGTGCAGACCGAGCGGAACCAGGCAGATTTGAATCAGAAAATGATGAACCACCAACCTTACTTTGAAGTACCCGGCAAAGTGCTCCACTTGGACGGGGATCCGAATTATTTAAAGAAGAGTCTAGATTTGTACAATCAACTGCGGGTCCCAGCCGAAGGCCATTACGTGACAGAAGCAAACATGGCTGACGTCCTCTACCGACTGCTTCCCCGTGTAAATCCGGATATCGTTGTCATTACCGGACATGACGGCGTCTATAGGCATTTGAAGAATCGTGATTTGTACAGCTTATCCAGTTATAAGAACTCTCAGAATTTCGTGAATGCCATCAAAACGGCACGGCAATATGAACGGAATTTCGATGTATTGAATATCGTTGCAGGGGCATGTCAGTCGCATTTCGAAGCACTGCTCCAAGCAGGTGCGAACTTCGCAAGCTCACCGGGACGTATTCTCATCCATGCGCTAGATCCGGTGTATGTTGCAGCGAAGGCATCTTTTACACCGATCCGGGAGACGATAAATATTGTGGAAGTTCTCTCCCAGACGATTACGGGAACCGACGGTATGGGTGGTATTGAGACGCGGGGAAGTTATCGAATCGGTCTTCCGAAACTTCGAGACTTAACTAATTTGGACATTGTTCCGTCGATTCCGTGAATAATTTTCGAAATTTAACAAATTTTCCGTTGACAACTTCAAATAATCGTTGATATAATATTCAGTTATTTGACATCACCCCTTGAATTGGTTATAATGGACAAGGAAAGAGGTGGTAGTTGACAATGGCTAAAAATGCGCTGTTGGAAATTAAACGTAGCCTAGAAGCCCATGTCGGGCGAAAAATTATGCTGCGAGCAAACGGTGGTCGCCGAAAGACCATTGAACGTACCGGTGTACTTGAAGAAACCTACCCATCTGTTTTCATTGTTAAACTTGACCAGGACCAGAACGCATTTAAGCGTGTTTCATACAGTTACGCCGACATTTTGACGGAATCTGTGGAATTATCGGTATGCGAGGACGATGGCCAAGTGCGCATCACATATATCCAGAATTAAGGCTTTTGTAGTAAGCATCACGGCAGCCCTTCGGGGCTGTCTTTTTTCATGGAGTGATAAGTGAGTATGATCTGGATAGGGAACAGCCATACTAACGATAAGGGCAGCGAATACACTCCAGTCATAAATACATCCCTTAAAGGAGGACCTGAGATGAGCCGCAGAAGAAGTGTCATGTCAGATCAATTGAAAGTTGAGCTTGCAAAGGACCTCGGGTTTTATGAGACAGTCCAGAATGAAGGTTGGGCCAACATCCGAGCCAAGGATGCAGGAAATATGGTTAAACGCGCCATCCAATTGGCTGAACAAGCCGCATCAAGAAAATAATCATCATGAGCGAAGGATGTCCGACACAGGTGGCGTTCTTCGCTTTTTATTTCCTGTGACGGCTTCAAATGACTTCAATATATGATTCTGATATAATATGTTAAGTTCCTAGAACGTTCGATCAGATAAAGTAGGTGAAGACCGTGAAAGTATATGAGAAAGCGCCAGCCAAGATCAATTTATTGCTGGACGTGTTACATAAAAGAGAAGACGGTTACCATGAAGTTGAGATGATTATGACGATGGTCGATCTCGCAGATCGTCTCGAGATGGAGGAATTGCCTCGCGACACGATTATTATATCGAGTCAAGCGGGTTATATTCCGCTTGATGAGAAGAACCTTGCCTTTCAAGCTGCGAAGCTTATTAAGAATCGCTATGACGTCAAGCAGGGTGTCTATATCCACCTGGATAAGAAGATCCCGGTGGCTGCAGGTCTTGCAGGGGGAAGCAGTGATGCAGCAGCAACACTGCGTGGATTGAATCGCCTCTGGAAGCTGAATATTCCGGATCATGAACTTCAGGAGTTGGGTGCTGAGCTGGGCTCAGATGTTCCTTTCTGCGTGACGGGAGGTACGGCGATTGCTCGAGGTCGTGGCGAGAAATTAGAAATGATCCCGAATCCGCCGCAATGTTGGGTGATTCTAGCAAAGCCGCCGATCAATGTCTCTACTGCTGATGTCTATGGACGGTTTCGGGTAGACAAGTTGAACGGCCACCCGTCCATGGCGGATATGATCTCTGCGATCGAAAATCAGCAGTTCCACGATGTGTGCGGACAACTTGGCAATGTGCTCGAAGATGTTACCTTATCGCTATACCCTGAAGTACACCAGTTGAAGGATGCAATGATGAAGCTGGGAGCGGATGGGGTATTGATGTCAGGCAGCGGACCGACAGTCTTCGGCCTTGTATCGAAGGAATCCAAAGTGGCGAGAATCTATAATGGACTTAGAGGATTCTGCAAAGAAGTATATGCTGTTCGTATGCTCACATAATTAAATGAAGGAAATGTTGGTAAAATCCGTACAAAAATGATATATTTTCGATATAATATTCGGATTTAACAGAGGGGGAGTAGAATGAAAAAGTTAAAGAGAAGCGCCCGTCTGGTGGAAATGACACAGTTTTTGCTACATCGTCCCCATACATTAATACCGCTCACGACTTTTGCTGAGCGCTACAATGCAGCGAAATCATCGATCAGTGAGGATCTAGTAATCATTAAGGAAGTGTTCGAAGAAGAGGGCATGGGAGATCTCCTTACGCTCGCTGGAGCGGCAGGCGGTGTGAAGTTTATTCCGCGCATGCCGAAATCTATTTCTTTGCCTATCATTGAAGAATTGTCTCGCAAGCTAGAGGAGCCTGATCGGATCTTGCCGGGCGGCTACTTGTATATGACGGACCTTTTGGGGCAACCTGCTTTAATGAATGAGGTTGGTAAAATGTTCGCAGCGGCTTTTGCGGATGCTCAGATCGATGTGGTCATGACGGTGGAGACGAAAGGGATCCCGCTCGCTTACGCAACGGCTGCCCAGCTCAATCTTCCCGTGGTACTCGTTCGACGTGACCATCAGGTAACAGAAGGCTCTGCCGTAAGCATTAACTATGTATCGGGCTCCAATAAGAGCATTCATACGATGACGCTAGCACGTAGAGCACTCAAAGAGAAATCACGTGTACTGATTATTGATGACTTCATGAAAGCAGGCGGGACCGTTCAAGGAATGATTGATCTGCTGCATGAATTCGAAGCCGTTGTTGCAGGTGTGGGCGTTCTCGTTGAGTCTGGTGAACTAGAGAGCAATGAACGACTGCTGAATGATTATTATTCGCTTGCGAAGTTAACACATATTGATTTCAAGACCAAACAAATCTCAGTCGAACCTGGTAATTATTTCGGAGAGGAAGCGTGATTTAGGATGAATTTAGAAACGGTTGCAACAACAAATGCTCCGGCAGCGATTGGACCTTACTCACAGGCTATGAAATTTGGTAATTTATTGTTCACATCAGGGCAAATTCCACTTGGACTAGATGGACAAATTGTTGAGGGTGGAATTGCGGAGCAGACGCATCAGGTTTTCCAGAATCTACAAGCTGTCTTGGCCGAGGCAGGGGCTACACTCTCCAGCGTAATTAAGGCGACGGTGTTCATTAAAGACATGAATCAATTTGCAGCGTTGAATGAGATTTATGCATCGTATTTTGGTGACCATAAGCCAGCTAGATCAACTGTTGAAGTTGCCCGTCTCCCTAAGGATGTCCTTGTCGAAATTGAATTGATTGCGTCGATTTAATTCGATAAATGTCGAATCGCATAAATATTAGTTTTAAATTCAAAAAATATTCATAACAATGGTAAAAAAAAGAAGGAATTAGCATGGATGTGTGGAATTATACACCAAGTCTCTGATGGAAAAAGGTGGTGAACACACATGCAAATTACCGATGTAAGGCTCCGCCGCGTCAACTCCGAAGGGAGAATGAAGGCGATTGCTTCCATCACTATTGACAATGAATTCGTTGTGCACGACATTCGCGTCATCGACGGGAACAATGGGATGTTCGTTGCAATGCCGAGTAAGCGGACACCAGATGGTGAATTCCGCGATATCGCTCACCCGATCTCTTCCACAACTCGCGAGAAGATTCAAGCAGCAGTTCTCGCTGAATATGAGCGCGCAGCTACGGAAGAAGAAGTCATCGAAGAGGGAGCTTAAGGTTTGTAATTGCGCTTAGAGGAAGGGAGCCGGAGGACGGCTCTCTTTTCTTTTTGTTCAGAATAGGATATATTCTTTAATGAACTGATTAACATGTGCGAAGTATGTCTATTTGTTATGCGTCTAGAATGAGCATATGGTAAGAAGCGTTTGGGAGGTCGGAACCTTGAAGAGAATGGCAGTTGTGCTTGCTGCAGGACAGGGCAAACGCATGAAGTCGAAATTGTATAAAGTGTTGCATCCGGTATGCGGCAAACCGATGGTAGGACATGTCGTCGATACCGTATCGCGTGCATCCTGTGAGCGTACAGTCGTTATTGTAGGTCATGGAGCTGATTCTGTGAAATCGTATTTGGGAGATCGCGCTGAATATGTTTTGCAGGCAGAACAGTTAGGTACAGGTCATGCGGTGAAGCAAGCGAAATCGCTGCTAGGACATGAAGAAGGTTTGACATTAATTGTATGCGGAGATACGCCGCTAGTGACGGAGACGACACTTGAGCGTTTGATTGCGCTGCACACGGAGAAGGGTGCATCCGCAACGATTCTATCAGCGCATATGGCGAATCCTACCGGTTACGGAAGGATTATTCGTGGTGCCGACGGATCGGTTCAGAAGATTGTGGAGCAGAAAGATTGCACACCTGACGAACAAGCGATTCAAGAGATTAATACAGGGACCTATTGCTTCGATAATGCGAAGCTTTTTGCTGCGCTGGAGCAAGTGACGAATCAGAACGTGCAGCAGGAATATTATTTAACGGATGTCATTGGCATCTTGCGTGCTGCGGGCGATATCGTTGATGCGTATTGCACAACAGATGAAGCAGAAGCGATCGGCGTGAATGACCGCGTTGCGTTATCGGAAGCCGAGCAATTAATGCGTGCTCGTATTAACCGCCAACATATGATCAATGGTGTGTCATTGATTGATCCAGCATCCACCTACATTGGTGCTGACGTTGTGATCGGTCAAGATAGTATCATCTATCCGGGAACGATGATTCGCGGGAAGACCATTATTGGTAATGAATGCATGATTGGGCCTCATACCGAAATTGAAGATTCTGAGATTGGCGATGGTGTCACTGTGAAGCAATCTGTATTATCGGAAGCGACGGTAGGCAACGGCTCGGGAATCGGACCGTTCGCTTATTTGCGCCCAGGTGCACGGATTGGTCAAAATGTGAAAATCGGCGATTTCGTTGAAATAAAAAATGCAACGTTAGATGACGGTGCAAAAGTAAGTCATTTGAGTTATATTGGCGATGCAACGGTCGGCAAGAATGTAAATATCGGTTGCGGAGCGATTACGGTCAACTATGACGGGTATAATAAATCTGTTACAGAGATCGAAGATGATGCCTTTGTCGGCAGTAACGTGAACCTAATTGCCCCAGTTAAGGTAGGCAAAGGGGCATATGTCGTGGCTGGATCAACAATAACGCATAATGTAGCAGAGAACGAACTAGCTGTTGCAAGAGAACGCCAAGTGAATAAGCCGGGATATGCGGAGAAATTGCGCGCCCGTGCTAGAGCGAAGAAAGAGCATAATTCGTAACCACAATAGGATTTATCATGTTTGGTTATCGGCAGGAACAAGACGAACTAGGTTATGATATTAACACTGACTATACAACGACTGGCACGGAGGGTTTTTATTCTATGGCTTATTGTGACTCAAAATTAAAGATTTTTACATGCAACTCGAATACGTCTTTGGCACATCGCATTGCTGAACATATCGGCGTACCGATGGGAGATTCGGAGACACTCGCATTCAGCGATGGCGAGATCCATATCAAGCTAACCGAGAGTGTTCGTGGTTGTGACGTCTATGTCGTTCAATCAACGTGTGCACCGGTTAATGATAACTTGATGCAGCTGCTCGTTATGGTAGATGCTCTGAAACGGGCATCGGCGAAGAGTATCAATGTCGTCATTCCGTATTACGGCTATGCACGTCAAGATCGTAAAGCTCGCTCACGCGATCCGATCACGGCGAAGCTCGTTGCGAACTTGATCGAGACGGCAGGCGCACATCGCGTCATTACGATGGATTTGCACGCAACGCAAATTCAAGGTTTCTTCGATATTCCAGTGGATCATATGCTGGGTGTTCCGATTCTGGCGCAATATTTCCGTTCGAAGCAAATCGAGGATGTCGTTGTTGTCTCACCTGACCATGGTGGTGTTGTTCGTGCTCGTAAATTGGCTGATTTCTTGAAAGCCCCACTTGCTATTATTGACAAACGTCGTCCAGAGCCGAATGTGAGTGAAGTCATGAACATTATCGGTGAAGTTAAAGGGAAAACTGCCATTGTAATCGATGATATTATCGATACGGCTGGAACGATTGTTCTAGGTGCCAATGCATTGCGTGATGCAGGCGCCAAAGAAATTTATGTTTGTTGTACACATCCGGTCTTATCCGGACCTGCGATGGAACGTCTTGAGAATGCACCAATCACGGAAGTTATCGTGACAGATACGATTCCAATTACGCATCCTAATCCAACAAGCAAACTCAAAGTATTATCCGTTGCGCCTTTGATGGGCGAAGCGATTATCCGTGTCCACGAAGAGTTATCGATCAGCAAGCTGTTCGAAATCGAATAAGAGTAGGCTAAGCATACGAATGATGAAGGGTTACAGCTCCACGCCTAGTGGAGAAGTAGCCCTTGTCGTTCAAATATAAGAATCTATAAGTTTTACCTATAGGCATAGAGAGGAAATGCACACATATGAAATGGATTGTCGGACTTGGGAATCCCGGGACATCGTATCAGAAGACGCGGCATAATGTCGGATTTATGGCGATTGATGAACTAGCGAGACGTCATAACATCGCCGTCACCCAGAACAAATGCAAAGCGCTTATCGGCGAGGGGCATGTGAACGGGAAGAAGGTTGCCTTGATCAAACCGATGACGTATATGAATCTATCAGGAGAGTCGGTTCGGGCATTCATGGATTACTACAAAGTGAATCTGGAAGATTTAATTGTCGTCTACGATGATCTTGATACGGAGATTGGACGGATTCGTCTTCGTTATCAAGGCAGCGCAGGTGGGCACAATGGGATTAAATCAATCATTCAGCACACTGGCACCCAGATTTTCAACCGTGTTCGGATGGGGATTTCAAGACCGCCCGCAGGGTTCAATATTGCCGATTATGTCCTCAATAATTTCCCGAAGGCTGAAGCAGCGCCGCTCGAAGACATGATCGGAGCAACCTGTGATGCACTTGAATTTGCGATGCAGCATCCGTTCGAGACGACGATGGCGAAGTTCAACGGGTAACCTGAAATCCATACTGGATAATACGGCTAATTCTGAGAAGGATGGGCATACTGGGGGTATATCCTACTCTCAGGAGGCATATAGATGTCAGTAAACTATATTTGCAGGCATTGCGGGACGTCGCTAGGCCGTATTGATCAAGAACATGTAAGTGAGACGCAACTCGGGTTCCATTCCTTGACCCCTGAAGAACGCAACGATATAATATCGTATAACTCAAATGGAGACGTTACCGTGCGAGTGACATGTGATTACTGCAGAGAAGCACTCGACAACCACCCAGAATTGTCGCTCTTATCGAGTCCACTACAGTAAAAGTGTTGTACAAAAGATGATAGAAGCCTTGGCATGTTCGCCGAGGCTTATTTGTAAAAGATCCGAAGAATGGTATAGCCCATGTATACAAATTTGTAGAGGCGCTTCCCGTCATGAAGACGGCGAAGCCAATTCTACATGGTGTTGGTACGCGTTCTTGAACGCTGTATTTCCATGCCATTCCATGGATTCTCTTAAGAGATGAGTTATTCAGAGAGAGGTGCCCGCGTTGTTACACGCACTTATTCAAGCATTATCCGAAGATCGAGATTTTAAATCCATTACAGCAGGCCTTGAATCCGGGATGCGAGAGCAGCTCATATCCGGACTCACAGGTTCTTCGCGCCAAGTTGTGATCGCTGCGCTGTTCGAGAAGCTGCAGCGTCCGATCCTCATCGTGACCCATAATATGTTCGCAGCGCAGAAAATCACCGAGGATTTGCAGGAGTGCATTTCACCGGAGCATGTGATGCTGTATCCTGCCAATGAGCTGGTCGCAGCAGAATCAGCCATTTCAAGTCCTGAGACGTTAGCGCAGCGCATCGATGTCTTGATGAAGTCCTCTCGCGGCTTCCGTGGTGTTATCGTCGCTCCTTATTCCGGTGTGCGCAGATTCATTCCGACTCGAGAGATGATGAAGAGCGCACACCTGGACATTAAAGTCGGAGAGACGCTGGAGATTAATGCCTTTATGAAGCGTATGGTGGAGCTCGGATATGAACGGGTAGAGCAGGTTCAATCACGCGGTGAAATGAGCGTACGTGGCGGAATTGTGGACTTCTATCCACTAACCTCACGGCTTGCTTACCGGGTGGAGTGGTTCGGTGATGATATCGACTCGATTCGTACATTCGATCCGACGGATCAGCGTTCGGTGGACAAGGAAGAAGCCATCGTCATTCCACCATGTAAGGAGATTATTGCCGATGCACGGCGATTCCAGAATGCGGCTGTGCATGCATCGGAACTGCTCGATAAGCAGCTGGAGAAGATGGCGGATCGCAATGCGAAGAGTTTGCTTCGCGAAGAGATCGGTCGTGAGCTCGAGATGCTGCGGGAGCAGATCTATTTTCCGGACCTCTATAAATATATTTCGATGTTGTTCCCGGAGCGGGAGACGTTATTCGACTACATGGCGGAAGATACTCTCCTCATTCTGGATGAACCAACGCGTATCTTGGAGATATCGAAGCAGCTTGAACGGGATGAGAGTGAGTGGAATCTGCATTTGATGCAGAACGGCAAATCAATGCCAGGCTTCGTACTTGGTCATACGGCCGATCATATGCTGCATCATCCTCCTTTCCAGACGTTGTTCTTGTCGCTGTTCTTACGTCAAATTCCGCATACGCAGCCGCAGAATATCGTTAATTTCATGTGCCGCGCGATGCAGGATTTCCATGGACAGATGAACGTGCTCAAGGCAGAGATGGAGCGTTGGAAGAAGTCTGGGGCGACGGTCATGATGCTCGCGAGCAATGAAGAGCGGACAGAGCGGATGCGCCGCGTTCTGCAAGATTACCAGATTGACGAGCCAATGATTCTGAAGGGGAACCTGCAGACAGGATTCGAGCTGTCTTCCATCCACCTTGTCGTCATTACCGAAGGCGAGATGTTCTCGCAGAAGCAGCGTAAAGTTCGTAGTAAAATTGATAAAAAAGTCGATAATGCCGAACGCATTAAGAGCTACACCGAGCTGAAGGTCGGCGATTATGTTGTGCACACGAACCATGGTATCGGGAAATACATGGGGATTGGGACGCTGGAGATCAACGGTATTCATAAAGACTATCTGCATATTCTGTATGCAGGCGGCGACAAGCTATCCGTGCCGATCGAACAGATCGATATGATCCAGAAGTATGTCGGTTCGGAAGAGAAAGAGCCGAAGATTTACAAGCTAGGCGGTAACGATTGGGCGAAGGTTAAAAATAAAGTGCGTTCTTCCGTGCAGGACATTGCGGATGATCTAGTCAAGCTCTATGCGGAACGTCAATCCGCACCGGGTTTTGCTTTCGAGAAGGACACGCCAGAGCAGCAAGAGTTCGAAGCGATGTTCCCCTATGATGAGACGATCGACCAATTGCGTGCGATTGAAGAGATCAAGAAGGACATGCAGAACAATGTGCCGATGGACCGTCTATTGTGCGGTGATGTTGGATACGGGAAGACGGAAGTTGCCGTTCGCGCAGCGTTTAAGGCAGCGATGGAAGGCAAGCAGGTGGCCGTCCTTGTTCCGACAACGATCTTGGCGCAGCAGCATTACGAGACATTCCGCGAACGGTTCGCGGGTTACCCGATGAATATACAAGTCCTTAGCCGATTCCGTTCGAAGAAAGAGCAGAATGAGACGATCAAAGGCATCAAACGCGGTACCGTCGATGTCGTCATCGGGACGCATCGTATTCTGTCGCAAGATATGATCTTCAAGGATTTGGGACTGCTGATTGTTGATGAGGAGCAGCGTTTCGGCGTATCGCACAAAGAAAAGCTGAAGCGTCTGAAGACGAATGTCGATGTACTCACCTTAACGGCTACGCCAATTCCGCGTACGCTGCATATGTCGATGCTTGGGGTTCGTGATTTGTCTGTTATTGAGACGCCGCCGGAGAATCGGTTCCCTGTACAGACTTATGTCGTGGAACATAGCAATACACTTACCCGTGAATCCATTGAACGTGAATTAGCGCGCGGCGGACAGGTATACTATTTATATAATCGTGTTCAAGGGATCTACCAAATGGCGGAACAAATTTCGGCGTTGGTGCCGGATGCGAGAGTCGCTGTAGGGCATGGACAAATGTCCGAGCAGGAACTAGAGAAGACGATTCTCGATTTCTTGGACGGTGAATACGATGTGCTCGTCAGTACGAGTATCATTGAGACGGGCGTCGATATTCCGAACGTGAATACGCTCATCGTCCATGATGCTGATAAAATGGGCTTGTCTCAGCTATATCAGCTGCGCGGGCGTGTTGGACGCTCGAATCGGATTGCCTATGCGTACTTTACGTATCAACGGGATAAAGTATTGACGGAGGTTGCGGAGAAGCGCCTGCAATCGATCAAGGAATTCACAGAGCTTGGCTCAGGGTTCAAAATTGCAATGCGCGACTTGTCGATTCGTGGAGCAGGTAATCTGCTCGGTGCGGAGCAGCACGGATTCATTGCTTCGGTCGGATTTGATCTCTATTCGCAAATGCTCGCGGATGAAATTCAGAAACGAAAAGCTGAGATGGGCGGGGATTATGTTGCACCGCCGAAAGAGATATCGACTGTGATTGACCTGAGTGTCGATGCATATTTACCATCCGATTATATTTATGATAGTATTCAGAAGATTGAGATTTACAAGAAAGTTGCATCCTTGCGTTCCTTCGACGAAGGTGATGAGTTGCAGGATGAGCTGGTGGATCGCTTCGGCGACTTGCCACTTGCTGTTCTACATTTGCTAGCGGTTGCGAGGCTCAAAATTTACGGTCGCTGTTATGGCATCGAGGCCATTTCGAAGAAAGGCGATGACGTTGTCATCCGTATTGCAGCGAGCGAGACCGATCACATTTATCGTGACAAATTAGCGCAGCTGGGTGCGCAGTTCGACAAGCGTATTCGCTTTGAGCAGGGTCCAAGTATTATAATGAATGTGAGATGCAAAGGGTTAGATGATTCGCAGATGCTGCAATTGGTAGAAGATGTGCTTAAAAGCGCCAAAGAGGCGTTCAAAACGAAGGGAGAATTACAAGATGTTATTAAATAACCGTAAAAGTGCTTGGAAATCCTTGATGATCACGCTTGTGGCGGTACTCATGGTATCGTTAATCGCGGGATGCGGACAGAAGAATGAGGGTTCCGCTGCCAAAGGAGATAAGAGCAAGGTCGTTGCGACGTATAAAGGCGGAACGATTACTGAGAATGAATTTAATAAAGAAATCAGCATGATGACGCTTCTCTATCCGCAATACGCACAAGTCGTAACGATGGATGAGTTCAGAGAATATTTGCTCAAGCAAGAGATTGCCTACAAAATTCTAGCTGACAAAGCAACAGATGCAGCGAAGAAAGACGGCGAGAAGAAAGCGAAAGAGCAATTGGACCAGATGAAAAAAGCAGCTGGGGATCAATACAAAACCGAGTTGGACAAGCTTAAATTAACGGATCAAGATGTGCTCGCTTATATGACGCGCTTGCTTACAGTTGTTGCAGATTACAATGCGAAAGTAACCGATGACCAAGTGAAGGCCGAATTCGAGAAGAATAAGCAGAACTTCACTACAGCATCTGTTCGTCATGTCCTTGTTGCCCTAGAAACGCAAGACGGTAAAACAAAGCGTACGAAAGAAGAAGCATTGAAACGTGCGAAAGAAGTTCAAGCGAAGTTGAAAGCACCAAATGCCGATTGGAACAAAATTGCGAAGGAGTACTCCGATGACGGAGGTTCCAAAGACAATGGCGGATTATATAAAGATGCAGCTGTAGGTCAGTGGGTTGAGGAATTCAAAAAAGCAGCCATTGAGCTTCCGCTCAATAAAATCAGCGATCCGGTTGAGACACAGTTTGGTTATCATGTGATGAAGGTCGAATCTCGTGTTGAGATGACGTTCGATAAATTGACAGCGGATCAGAAGGAATCGCTTCGTGGACAAGTTTCGGGCGCGAGCATGAATCAATTCATGGAGAAGGAATTGCCAGGGTTGATTACAAAAATCGACTTGCCTAAGGTAGAGAAAAAGGAAGAGCCTAAGCAAGAAACGGGCAAAAAAACCGATGAAAAGACAGAACCAACCAGTGATAAAAAGTAATTAAATGTAACATCTGTAAATAAAATTGACTATTTTATGAACAAGCAGAAAATACGTGAAATTTTTTCACTATTTTCTGTTTTTTTGTGAAACGATTCCTTTATTTCAGCGTACAATCGAGATGTATAAGAAACTGGGAGCAGATGAATACTATGGTCAGATTTTAAATCAACCACCAGTTAAAGTTATTTCAAAGGACAGTTTTTTTGAACTAACCACATCTCCTCATTTCCATGAACCGTAGTAGTAGAAGTACAACTGATAAGAAAGTGAGGCAACAAGAAATATGAAAGCTACTGGTATTGTTCGTCGTATTGATGATCTCGGACGGGTCGTCATTCCTAAAGAAATTCGCCGTACACTTCGAATCCGCGAGGGAGATCCACTCGAGATTTTTGTTGATCGCGATGGTGAAGTTATCCTTAAGAAATATTCCCCGATTGGTGAGCTTGGCGACTTTGCAAAAGAATATGCGGAGTCTTTATTCGAGAGCACAAATCATACAACATTGATTACGGATCGTGATAATATTATCGCAGTTGCTGGTGGATCCAAGAAAGAATATTTGGACAAGTCCATCGGATCTTTGGTTGAGGAATGTATGGAAAACCGTAAAACATCGATTGAGACGAATTCCGGTACGTATGAAATCGGAAGAGATAATCAAGAGACAATCAGCTCTTACGTTGTAGCACCGATCGTCGCAGGTGGCGACCCTATTGGTACCGTTGTCATGCTTAGCAAAGACGAGAATACGAAGATGAGTATTCTTGAGACAAAAATGGCTGAGACAGCGGCTGCATTCTTAGGTAAACAAATGGAACAATAAATCGGGCTACCGATTTTATGAACTCCTATACTCGAAACATACGCAAAGCGTATGCTCGATTATGGGAGTTTTTTATATGCTATAATGAATGGATATAAATTCGGTTAGAATGGATGATTAGAGGGAGAACGATGAGAGAGCAACAGGACATGGGTTCGTTACCGACTACGGAATCCCACGTCGTTAGGGGCGCAATGGTACTTGGACTTGCAGCGTTGCTGTCGAAATTGATCGGGACGCTACAGAAGATTCCACTGCAGAACATTGCGGGTGACGGTGTTTTTGGCATTTATAATGCGGTGTATCCTTTTTATATTTTGATTGTATTCCTCGCGACAGCCGGCTTTCCGGTGGCCATATCGAAGTTCGTAGCGGAGCGTATGGCCCATGATGATGAAGCGGGAGCAAGACGGATCCTGCATGTATCGATGGCCCTCCTCAGTGCAGCAGGCATCGCAGGGTTTATCCTTCTGCATCAGGGTGCAGATCGGATTGCTGGTTGGATGGATAACATCCATACGGCGGAAGCTATTCGCTGCTCTTCATTTGCGCTGCTGATTGTACCGGTGATGTCCGCCGTGCGGGGTTACTTCCAAGGGAAATCAATGATGGTCCCAACGGCGGTCTCTCAAGTGGCAGAACAATTGATCCGGGTAGCAACGATGCTCTTTTTGCTGCTCATTCTTACACGTGCAGGCTTGGAAGAATCGATCGTTGCTGCGGGTGCAGCACTAGGCTCGACAGCAGGAGGCGTGGCCGGGCTGCTGGTGATGATGTATTACTATCGCAAAGATCGTAGAAGACCATCTCTAGAGAGGGTTGAGATACGTGCACAAGGTGCCTCGCACGTGCAAGAGGTTGCTCCATTGCAGACGCTCCTATGGCAGCTTGTACGCTATGCGGTGCTCGTGTGCCTCGGGGCGATTGTGGTACCGATGATGAGTATTGTCGATACGTTTACCGTACCGAGGCTGCTGAAGATGTCCTTTGCAGATGAAATGCAAGCCATGGCAGCTTTCGGTATATATAATCGCGGTTTGCCGCTGGTTCAACTTGTTGGGATGGTCGCGAGTTCGATATCCGTATCGATCATTCCAGCCATCACACAGGATCACCTGAGCGGCAATCTAGACAAGCTGCGGCAGCGATCGACGATTTTGCTAAGATGGTCGTGGATATTGGGCGCGGCATCGACACTCGGGATTGTACTGCTCGCAGAACCGATTAACGTGGCATTATACCGCGATTCGAATGGGACAGATACGATGGCATGGGTCGCATGCATGGCCGTAGTGAGTACGATCAACATCATGACTGGAGCGATACTGCAAGGGATAGGTAAGGTGAATGCGCCGGCTTGGCATTTGCTCATTGCTGTTGGGGTCAAGATTGCGCTCAATCTCTGGCTTGTACCTGTACTAGGCATGAATGGCGCAGCTATAGCAGGCGTGGCTGCTTACGGTATCGCAGCACTATTAAATGGGATTGTACTCTTTCAGACCCTAGGGCTGCGGATCTCATGGGGTGAGCTGGTCGTGAAGCCGCTGCTCATGATGGGGATGTTGTCCGTAACCGTGGGTGCGACCACAACCCTAATGCCGGAATTGCTGCATGGATTCGGTCTAGCAAGTGGGCGAGTGGAAGCATTCATTGTTACGCTTGTTGGCATTGTGATCGGTGTCGTTACCTTTGCAGGTAGCGGAATGGGATTCGGGGTCATTACGGCCCAAGAACTTGCGATGCTTCCCGGTGTGAAGAAGTATATCCCTAGGTTGGAGAGACTTGGGTTATTAAAAAAAGGCATTAATGGAGGGATGAAGAGTGGATAAATCAATTACAGTGCTGGGGCTTGGTTCAGGTGATCCTGATCAGTTAACCCTGGGCAACTGGAAGAAACTTCAGTCAGCAACCCATGTGTTCGTACGTACAGAGCATCATCCGATGATGACGCTGCTGCAGGATGAAGGAATTGCTTATACGTCCTTCGATTCGCTTTACGAGCAGCATGATGACTTTCCTGAGGTCTACCGTGCGATTACAGATCGGTTGATTGCATTAGCCGGTGAACATGGCAATATTGTCTATGCCGTACCGGGACACCCGATGGTCGCAGAATCGACGGTACAGCAGCTTAGACAGCGTTGTGGTGAAGCGGGTATTGCCTTGCATATTACAGGCGGCGAGAGCTTCTTGGATCAGGCGTTTACACGTCTTGGGTTCGACCCCATTGAGGGTTTCCAGCTGCTCGATAGCAGCGGCATGTCGTCTTCCTGGCTTCAGCCGCAGCTTCATACCGTGATTGGTCAAGTCTATGATGTCTTCACCGCATCGGATGTGAAGCTGGTCTTGATGGAGCTATACCCGGATGACTATGAAGTCGTGGTAGGGCATGCCCTCGGCGTACAAGGCGAAGAGCAGATCATTCGCGTGCCGCTCTATGAACTGGATCGTGTAGAAGGTTATGGTAATTTATCGCTGATCTGGGTGCCGCGGAGCAACGATGAGCAGCTTCGTAACCGCACGTTTGCAAGATTACACGAAATTGTCGGAATTTTGCGCAGTCCGGAAGGCTGTCCGTGGGATCAAGAGCAGACGCATCAGTCGATTCGCAAAAATTTGATTGAAGAAATGTATGAAGTTCTTGAGACGATCGATGATGATGATCCATTTCATATGCAGGAAGAACTTGGAGATGTTATGCTGCAGGTGATGCTGCATTCCCAGATGGAAGAGGAAGTCGGGACCTTCACGGTATATGATGTGATCCAGACGTTAAATGAGAAGCTATTGTTCCGTCATCCGCATGTGTTCGGCGACCAGTCGGCAGGCGATGCGAGTGAAGCGCTCAAGAATTGGGAGCAGATGAAAGCTGAAGAGAAGCAGCGTAAAGGCCTAGATCAAGGCGTCACTTCGGTGCTCGATGGCGTGCCTCGCGACCTACCAGGATTGATGAAAGCTTACAAGCTTCAGAAGAAGGCTGCGAAGGTTGGTTTTGACTGGGAGGACTTAAATGGTGTATACTCCAAAATCGAAGAAGAATTTGCGGAGCTGAAGCAGGCCGTCGCAAATGGCGATTCGCATGACGAGCAGATCGGAGAGCTGGGAGATTTATTATTTGCTGTTGTCAATGCGGCACGATTTATCGATGCAGACCCCGAAGAGGCGCTAGCGCGAACCAATCGTAAATTTACTTCTCGCTTTCACTATATTGAAGACCAGCTCCGTATAAATGGTAAATCTTTTGACCAAACTGATTTACTAGAGATGGAAAAATGGTGGCAAGCCGCCAAACGTCAGTAGAATAGGGGCTCAAGATCGACCTATTCGCTGGCAAAATTCTTCTCTATTTGACCTTTTTCGAAAAAAGCTGTCAAAAGAAGCAGGAATTTACTAACAAAACAAGAATACATAATCGATCTATTTTTCTAATTATGGGAGGAACTAATAATGAACAAGACAGATTTGGTAAACAACATTTCTACAAAAAGCGGATTAACTAAAAAAGACGTTGAATCGGTACTAAATAGTTTCCTTGGCGAAATTACAGATGCGCTTGCTGGCGGCGACAAAGTTCAATTGATCGGTTTTGGTACTTTCGAAACTCGTAAACGTGCAGGTCGTACAGGCCGTAACCCACAAACAGGTAAAACAATCGACATCCCAGCTTCGAACGTTCCTGCATTCAAAGCAGGCAACAAACTTAAAGACGCTGTAAAGTAAGATGCGTGTCGATAAATTCCTGAAAGTATCCCGATTAATTAAGCGTCGTACCGTTGCGAAGGACGTGTCCGATCAAGGGCGCGTACTCGTAAATGGGCGAGAGGCCAAGCCAAGCAGCAGCGTCAAAGAGGGCGATGAGATTACGATTCAATTCGGCCAGAAGCTGGTTACCGTTCGTGTCGAGCGTACGGCAGAGACGACTAAGAAGGATGAAGCTGCGCAGCTTTATACGGTGATCAAGGAAGAGCCGATTGCGAAATCGAATGATTTCCCTTGGTAGACATACATAGGTAGACATAAGAGACGGAGGCGTTAATCGCTTCCGTCTCTTTTTGCTATACTAGTTTTCATCATTTTCGGGGCCCCCGCAAAGTACCTGATTCACCTTTGAAGTTAAGTCTCCACTTTGTGGGGTTATTTTGCTATACATGATGTTCTAAAGTGGACGTCCCTCCCATAAGCTAGTCTTAGTAAAGGAGGGGCCATGCGATGGTGGAACAGGTGAAGACGAAACGGCAAGAAGTGAAGATGCTAAATCGTAAGCAGCTCGAGATTACCGGCGTAAGTAACGTGGAGAGTTTCGATAATGAGGAATTCCTGCTCAATACGGATTGCGGATTCCTCGCGATTCGAGGGCAAAATTTACATATCAAGAACTTAAGTCTCGAACAAGGCCTGATCGCGATTGAAGGCGTGATTAACTCCCTGACTTATTTAGATGCGAACTCGCAAGGCAAATCCAAAGGATTTCTAGGGAAGTTGTTTAAATGAGTTTAAATGAACAATTTGTGGCCATGTTCGCGATGTTGATTAGTGGGCTATGCATGGGGATCGTTTTCGACGGATACCGCGTGGTTGCCCACCAGCTTCATTTTCCCAAGTGGACCAAGCCTGTGCTGGATTTTTGTTACTGGGTGATCGCGGTTTGTTTCATTTTTCGAATGCTATATATCACAAATCAGGGGGAATTGCGGTTTTATGTCTTTTTCGGACTCTTTCTAGGCGTTTGGTTCTATTTTTTATGGTTCAGCTTTACAACCGTACGCATTGTGGTAATCTTAATGAAGGTTATTAAGCAGATTGTCCGGTTGATTCAGCGCTTAGTGGAGATCTTCTTACTGAAGCCAATCATCGGCTTGTATAAATTGGTAAAGTTTCTCATTCGAATTCTATTCCTGTCCGCTATGTTCATAGGCAGGATTGTGTTACAATTATTAAGTCCGTTTTGGAGGTTGTTCAAATTCCTAACGCGTCCCTTGTGGAGACACTTCAAGATCCCTGAATGGGTGAAGCGGTCGCTCGATTACGGGACAAGATTATGGAACCGCCTCTTTAAGCGCAAGCGTGAAGAATGAATCATGCTCAAACATCTCAGGGGGGATTACGGTATGTCGTCTAGGGTTCGTCAAGAACAGCCAACTAAATACACGGGCGCACGGAAACGAATCCGGCTCTGGATGATGTTCATGGTATTGTTTTTCAGCTGGGGGATTTATACATTTATTCATCAGACGGTGACACTGGCAAGTGAACGTGTGAAGCTGGAGGATAATCAGCAGATGCATCAGGAGACGAAGCTGCTGCAGTCGCAATTAGAGCAAGAGATTGCTCGGCTGAATGAGGATGAATATATCGGACAGATTGCAAGGAAAACACTCGATATGTACCCGCCGGGTGAGACCCCTATTGATAAGGGAATGCTCAAATAGCGGATTCGAATCGTGACGTGATATGCGTCTGTTGACCAAAGCTTCGGCATTCGGTATAATCACCATAGCCAAAGATTTTAAAGTATCAGAATCTACGGATTTGTATATTTTTAAGGGAGGATCATTTTATTCTATGGCAATTGAAGTGGGCACCAAGTTAGAAGGAAAAGTGACAGGGATTACGCATTTTGGAGCATTTGTAGATCTGTCAGGAGGTGTCACGGGTCTCGTTCACATCTCGGAGATCGCCGACAACTATGTTAAGGACGTCAATGATCATTTGAAAATTGATGATGTTGTCACGGTAAAGGTCATTAACGTGGATAAGGACGGCAAGATTGGTCTATCCATCAAGCAAGCGGTGGATAAGCCGGTAGAAGCGCAGACTAGGCCGCCAAGAGCGCCAAGGCCTGATCGTCAAGGCGGACGTCCAGACGGTGACAGACCAGGCGGATTTCAACGAGATCGGGGTGGGCGTTCATTCAAGCCACCAGCGAACAAGGCTACTTTTGAAGATAAAGTGTCCCGTTTCTTAAAAGATAGTGAGGAGCGCATTTCTTCCCTGAAGAAGAACACCGAAGGGAAGCGCGGAGGCCGCGGCGCGAAACGCATGTAATTCACAACTTCATCATGAAATAATGAACACCGCAACAGCTTCGGCTGCTGCGGTTTTTTATTGTTCTATTTTATTCGTCGACGCCAAATAAAAATACCGACAGGTTCCTACGGCATTCCTTGAAGTTCTGACGATTTGCCGTAGACTCTCCTCGAAAGCGCCTACAATTCGGTTGGAAATTCAGACATCATTCTCAATGCGATTATGTATTATATTGGCGGGACCCCTTGTGCTGCAAGGGATTTAACGTGTCATGGGCAACGATTGTTTTTGTCGGAAACTTTTTTTGACGAGCCTACGCATTGTGACAAACTTTCTAAGGTCTCCTTTCTATAATGGGAATCACTCACTCATTAAGAGATTATGAGATTACGAGAAGAGGTGGTGTTCACCCATGCAAACCCCTAATGTGATGAATCGAGCTTATGAAGGGATCGCCGTACGGAAATGGACGATCGTACTGACCGGTATGGGCTTTCTGCTCGGGAAAGCAATGATACTTAATGAACTTGCGCCGTTCGCGGTAGCGTATTTTGCAGTGATCTATATGCTAAGGCGTGATCTTAGCGGCTGGCTCGCGTTAGCGCTGCTCGCAGGCAATTACTTCTCGGCCGAACCGGGTATATGGGCATTGGCTGCACAAATGCTTCTAGTTCTTCTCATTCAACGGGGAGTTGAAGCGTATAATCGACCGGAGTCCTCTTTTATGCCCTTAATCGTATTCTCCTCTATGATGCTTGTCCGGTTGTTCGAGCTCGTGATCGGCAATCATATGTCATGGTATACGATTCTAATGGCGGTCATGGATGGAGGATTAAGCCTTGTTCTGACGATTGTGTTTATGCAGGCACTGCCGATTCTGACGCGTGTTCGCAAACAGACGGCGCTTAAGAACGAAGAAATCATCTGTCTGATCATCTTGCTCGCATCGGTAATGACGGGTGCAGTCGGCTTTACAATCTATGGACTGTCGCCGGATCATATTTTCTCACGCTATTTAATTCTCTTATTCGCTTTTGTTGGCGGTGCGCCGCTCGGGGCATCGGTGGGTGTTGTGACCGGATTAATCTTAAGTCTTGCAGATTTACATGCCATCTATCAGATGAGTTTGCTGGCCTTCGCAGGAATGCTCGCAGGTATGCTTCGTGAAGGGAAACGTTGGTGGGTAGCTGGTGGTATGCTGCTTGGCTCCTCGATTCTTGTGATCTACCTCGGAACGACGGCAGAAGTGATTATGTCTACAAGTGAGACGGTAGCAGCCATTGCACTATTCCTATTAACACCTAAGTCTATGATTACGATGATCTCGAAATATGTACCAGGTACGCAAGAGCATGCCTCCACGCAACATGAATATGCGCGGCGAATCCGAGATATGACTGCGGAACGCGTGAATCAATTCTCGGAGGTGTTTAGGCAACTGGCAAGAAGCTTCGGACAAGTCGCGAGTAGCGGAGAGATGGTGCGTAAAGAAGAAGAGTTCGATCATTTTATTAATACAGTCACGACGCAGACGTGCTCGAATTGCTATCGCAAGGATCAATGCTGGGAAGGGAGGTTCCATCAGACATACTCTTTCATGACCGATATGATGACGGCGATTGAGGAGAATCCGAAGCTGAAGAAGGAGGATTTACCTGGATCATGGCTGAAACTGTGCAGTAAGACGGATCAAGTAATGGGGGCGATGAAAGGGCAGTACGACCTGTACAAGAATGATTTGCATTGGAAAAGACAGATTATCGACAGCCGGCAATTTGTGGCCGAACAATTAAGCGGGGTCTCACAAGTGATGGATAGTCTCGTGCGGGAAATTCAACGGGAAGGGGCGGCACTTCACAAGCAAGAGGAACAAATTCGAACGATGCTCGAAGAGCTCGGACTTCCGATTCAAGATATCGATATTATTAGCCTCGATACCGGCCAGATCGAGATTGAGATTGTACATACCTTCCGAAGGGGGCATGATGAATGCCGTAAAATTATTGCGCCAGTGTTATCGGATATTCTAGGGGAACATATTGTTGTCGCTAGCGAACGGTTCGGTACAGCCGATGGGGGTCGGGACGGGGTGGTCATGGTCACATTTGGATCTGCGAAGGCGTTCGAGATTGATACGGGGGTGGCGAGTGCGGCCAAGGGGGGCGATGCATTATCTGGAGACAGCTACAGTACGGTGGAGCTTGGCAATGGGAAGTTCGCGGTAGCCATCAGCGATGGTATGGGTAACGGCGAGCGTGCGAAGCTTGAGAGCAGCACAGCGCTCTCTATTCTGGAGCGATTACTGCAATCGGGAATGGATGAGCAGATGGCGATTAAATCGGTCAATTCTGTTTTGCTGTTACGCTCTGCGGAGGAAGTGTTCGCGACCGTCGATATGGCGATTATCGATCAATATACAGCGAAGACGACGTTCATGAAGATTGGGTCAACACCGAGCTTTATTATTCGTAAAAATGAGGTGATCTCGATCTCGGCAGCTAATCTGCCGATCGGAATATTGCAGGATATTGAAGTGGATCTGTTGACGGTTCAACTGGAGCCGGGCGATACGCTTGTGATGATGACGGATGGCATTTATGATGCGCCGGGTCATGCGGTGAATAAGGAGCTGTGGATGAAGCGGGTGCTCCAAGAGATGAAATCGGACGATCCGCAGATGATTGCGGACGCCTTGCTCGAGATGGTTGTCAGGTGGCATCACGGCAGTATCTCAGATGACATGACGGTCGTTGTCGCACGGATTGAGCGGCACATTCCTGAATGGTCTACCGTGCATTGGCCAGGTGCAACACGGCTAGAACGTCCAAGGACGGTGAGCTGAAGAATTATGAAATGAGAAATTAAACAAAGCCTCCCTCATATGGTAAAATAATGAGCGATATGCCGTTATTTTGAATATAAGAGGGAGGCTTTTTGCTTGTTAACGAAATTTTTTCTGTTCTCGTTCTTACTCTATATTACGCGTAGTCCGATTCTAGCCATTATTCTACTTCTTGTGATCCTATATGTGTTGGATCGGCGATATGTCGGACTCACACCGAGCCTATTCAAGCCGTTCAGTCGGAACCGCCGCATCAACCGATTGAAGGAAGAGCTCCGGGCCAATCCGCATGCTTCCACATCGCGGTTCGAGCTAGCAAGATTGTACGTTGCACAGAAGAAATATCATGAAGCATGGGGGCATCTAGAACAAATCGAACGAGCAATGGAGGAGTCGGCGGATTATCATTTTGAAGTCGGTGTATGTCATTTGAAGCTAGGGCGCATCGAAGCGGGCGAGACACATATCTATAGAGCACTTGAGCTGAATCCACGCGTTGGATATGGAGATCCATACCTGCAGCTGGCTGAGGCTTATCGTACGACGCAGCCGGAGAAGGCGATCGCGATGCTGGAACAATTCCGCCAGGTGAATTCCTCTTCTTGTGAAGCCTACTATCGTCTGGGGCAGCTCTATGAGCAATTAGGCCGCGGAGAGGATGCCCGTCGAGCATATCGCGAGACGCTCGAAATCTATCGATCCTTGCCGAAGTATAATAAGCGGAAACAACGACGCTGGGCAATTCTAGCGCGATTCAAAGCCTAAATTGGATTAAACTCTCTTAAATCTGGAAAGGATAGAATAGAGCATCGTATTCATCTTATTCCTAGGGAGGGTTTATTGTGAAACAAATTCTATTGATTACGGATGGCTGCTCGAATGTCGGTGTAAGTCCGATTGTTGCTGCAGCGCACGCACGGGAAGAAGGAATTACCGTCAATGTTGTTGGTGTGGTTGACCAAGGTGCGATTGGCGAGCTTGGGGCGGCAGAGATTGCCCAGATTGCCAAAGCAGGCGGCGGGATGGATCGGATCGTTCAGCCACATCAATTGTCACAGACGATTCAGATGATGACACGGAAGACGGTCGTGCAGACGATTCATCAGGTGGTCGAGCGTGAGCTTCGGCAAATTCTGCACACGGATGCGACCCATATTGAAGATTTACCACCACAGCAGCGGTCAGAGGTTGTGAAGGTGATGGACGAGTTAACCGAGACAAGCGAATTGCAAGTTGCCCTGTTAATCGATGCAAGCGCAAGTATGAAGCCGAAGCTGCAAGCGGTTGAAGAAGCCATACGGGATCTGATGCTGAGTCTGCAGGCGCGGCAAGGGAAGAGTGAAATCGCTGTATTCCACTTTCCAGGCCGAGCTTCCGACGAGACAGTTATGGATCTGGATTGGACACAAGACTTGTCCGGCGTGGGCTCATTATTCCGCCGAATGCAAATGCGCGGAGCGACGCCAACGGGGCCAGCGATCTATAAGGTGATCGAATTCATCCAATATGATAGAATGGTTGGAAGCGATCCTGGATTTCGCAATCAGTCAGAAACGGATGGGATGTTAGGTGACTACGTCGTTTAATGCAAGCTCGAGCCTTGCACCTGGTACGTGGATTGAGGGCAAATGGCATCATCGCAGGTACCTCGTCGAGCGTCTTCTCGGCAGAGGAGCGAATGGCGCCGTTTATTTGGTGAGACGGGGGCGCGGGACTGAGCTGGCTGCTTTGAAAATCGGATATGATGCGGTGGACCTTCAATCGGAGATTAATGTATTGACAACGCTCGCTAAACATCAGAATAAATCAGATCGCCGCATGCGGAATTCAGCATCGCGGCCTTTTCTGCTCGATGTCGATGATTACAAGCTAGGGCAGATGGATATGCAATTCTATGTCATGCGGTATGTCGAGGGCGTTACGCTTCATCAGTATATGGAGAAGAATGGGCCTGAATGGATGGGGCTGATTGGGTACCGCTTATTACAAAAGCTGGTCGAACTGCATGAAGCGGGCTACGTATTCGGAGATTTGAAACCCGAGAATATTATGGTCTCGTCCTATGGACAGGTTGAGCTGGTTGATTACGGCGGCGTAAGTCGCATCGGACGAAGCGTCAAGCAATTCACCGAGAGGTATGACCGGGGATATTGGAATGCGGGATCTCGTGCCGCAGATCCGGGATATGATCTATTCGCCTTTGCGGTGCTGTGGTTGCATGTCATGGATGGCGCACGTCTGCGCCGGCAAGGCCCGGACCAGCTGCCTCAAGTTCGGAGTGCGAATGATTTGATCAACCTTGCACATACTCATATCCGTCTGAAATCTTATGAATCGTGGTTCAAGCAAGCCATTAGCGGTCAGTTCGCTTCTTCGCATGAAGCATGCAGTGAATGGAAACAGGCTGCAATTCGCAGTGGCAGCAAAATTTCATCGCCACCGATTCGTAGTCGTACACCGGGTTGGTTGAAAGGGATATTCGTCGCATCCATTATTCTGTTAGGTTCGACCCTATACATCATCCTGCAATCCAATTAGAAGCTTTACATGTTATATAGAGAGAGGGGCGGCATGAATCGATGCGAATGACGAAGATATACGCCCTTGCGGGGCAAGTCGAGCAAGTGGTAAGGGAGCACCAGCTATGGACTCCGGGGAGCACGATCGTTGTAGCTGTCTCGGGAGGACCGGACTCGGTTGCGCTTCTGCATGTTCTTCATATGCTGGCGGCTCCCGAGCGGCATCATCTTCAATTGATTGTCGCTCATGCGAATCACGGATTCCGGCAGGAGTCTGTTGCTGAAGCTGAGATTGTTAAGCGCATCGCTTCAGACCTCGAGCTCCCTTGTGAAGTTGCGCATTTGGAAATTCCCGAATATATAGAGCGTACAGGGATGAATAGCCAGGCGGCAGCACGTGAGCAGCGATATGCTTTCCTGCATGCGACAGCGGCCAAGTATGGTGCATCGCATATCGCACTGGCGCATCATGCAGATGACCAAGCCGAGACGGTGATGATGCGACTGATTCGTGGTTCAGGGGCAGCGGGTCTTGCGGGGATGGCTATTTCAAGAACGGAAAAAAATGTGGAACTTATTCGCCCTTTTCTACGTATATACAAAACAGATTTAATGGACTTTTGTGAAGAAAGTGGCTTACAATATGTAACTGACGAGAGTAATAACTCCCGCAAATATGTCAGGAATCAGATTCGGTTGGATGTGATGCCATTTTTGGGGCAATATAATGAGCAGATTGTGAAGGCATTGAACCGAACCGCAGACTTACTTCGTGCAGATAGTGATTATTTGGAACAGGAAGCGTCAGAGCAATTGACCGCGATTCTGAAGCGTACGAAGGGCGGATATCAGCTTGCCCGCGCTGATTTAACCAATACACATGTTGCTTTACAACGAAGATTTATTAAACTAATATTAAGTTATCTTGCACAAAAAACGGATACAGAATCCGATTCCTTCGATTATGAGAAGATTGAAGCGATCAGGCTGGGGATTCTTCAAACGCAGCCTACGACGTGGATGCTCGATATTTCGGAGCGAATCCAGTGCGTTCGGTCCTACGATCAGATCGATTTTATACATAGGCTTGATTCGCAAGGACCCGTAGCGTATGAATATCGAATAGAACGGGGGCACGGGGAACAGTGGATTTCTGATCATTCAGGGCTGTTGCGCTGGAATGAAATCAGCTACGATTCGGTTTTAAGCGAAGTGAGGCCGAAGCATCGATGTATTGCCTTTTTTGATGCGGACTGCGTACACTTTCCGCTAATCGTGCGGAATCGTCGTCCAGGTGATCGAATGCGAATCCTTGGATTAAATGGGTCCAAAAAAGTACAAGATATTTTCATTGATGAGAAGATTGCACCAGTGCTTCGTGACGCTTGGCCTGTTATAACGGACTGCACAGGTCAAATTCTGTGGATACCCGGCGTTCGCCGTTCAGCACATGCGCCGGTTGAAGAGCAGACGACGCGACTTGTTCGGTTGGAGCTCTGCAGTTATGAAGGGTAGCAACATCAGCTTTGAAATGTAATGGAAGGCAAGAAGCTTTCATAGTATACATTAGGAGGGGCCATCATTGTTTAACGACATTCAAGAAGTATTGTACAGCGAGGAACAAATTCAGACGAGAATTAAAGAATTAGGGGAAGTACTAAGCCGCGATTACGATGGGAGAAATCCACTTGTGATTTGTGTGCTGAAGGGTGCATTTATTTTTATGTCCGATCTAGTGAAGAACATGACAATTCCGCTCGAGCTTGATTTTATGGCTGTATCCAGTTATGGGAAAGCCACCAAATCATCCGGCGTTGTTAAAATTTTGAAAGATTTAGATGTACCTGTGGAAGGTCGCGACGTGATCATTGTCGAAGATATTATCGACAGCGGCTTAACACTCAGCTACCTAATTGATGTTCTGGAGCGACGCAATGCGAACTCGACACGTGTCGTTGCGCTCTTTGATAAACCGGTTCGTCGTACAGTCGACCTCGAAGCGGATTATAAAGGATTTGAACTACCCGATGCATTCGTCGTCGGATATGGTCTCGATTATGCTGAGAAATACCGTAACCTCCCCTACATTGGGATCTTGAAACCAGAGGTCTACTCGAACTAACAGCTGCAATCGATGCTTACCTCGTTCTATTGTGGTGGTAAGACATGCTATGGTAAAATAATTAAAGTGTCTTGAGAGGAGGTTGGGGATGAACCGGTTCATCCGTAATTCGGGTTTTTATTTGATTCTATTTTTGGTCGTGGTGGGTCTTGTTCAATTTATAGGCAATCGCAACGAATCTGCTGTAGAAATACAATATAGCCAACTTCGCGAAGCGTTAGAGGCTAAGAACGTAGCGGATATCTCGGTCCAATATCAAGGCAGAGCCAACTTGGTGACAGGTAAGTTTATTAAAGTACCTGATGGCGCCAAGACGGATAGTTTCTACTCTGTCATGCCTGACGACCCTACTGCTTATAAAGAAGTGATGGACGCAAGTAAGTCCAATGGATTTTCACTTAAAGTTAAACCGATGGAAGGCGAGAGCATTTGGCTCACGTTCCTGACTTCGATTATTCCGTTCGTTATTATGTTCGTCCTATTCTTCTTCTTGTTCAATCAAGCGCAGGGCGGCGGCGGTAAGGTTATGAACTTCGGCAAGAGCCGTGCTCGCCTATATAATGAAGAGAAGAAGAAAGTTACGTTCGAAGATGTGGCTGGTGCTGACGAAGAGAAACAAGAGCTTGTTGAGGTTGTTGAGTTCTTGAAGGACCCTCGCAAATTCGCAGCTGTCGGTGCTCGTATCCCGAAAGGGGTCCTGCTTAACGGTCCTCCGGGAACAGGTAAAACATTGCTTGCTCGCGCCGTTGCTGGTGAAGCAGGCGTACCGTTCTTCAGCATCTCCGGTTCGGACTTCGTTGAGATGTTCGTCGGGGTTGGTGCATCCCGTGTTCGTGACTTGTTCGAGAACGCGAAGAAGAATGCACCATGTATTATCTTCATCGATGAGATTGATGCTGTAGGTCGTCAACGTGGTGCCGGACTCGGCGGCGGACATGACGAGCGCGAACAGACGCTCAACCAATTGCTCGTTGAAATGGACGGCTTTGGTGCGAATGAAGGTATTATTATCGTCGCTGCGACGAACCGTCCAGATATTCTTGATCCGGCTCTTCTTCGCCCAGGACGTTTTGACCGTCAGATTACAGTTGACCGTCCAGATGTCAAAGGCCGCGAAGCGGTATTGAAAGTACATGCGAAGAATAAGCCGCTTGCCAAAGACGTGAAGATGGATGTTATCGCGAAGCGTACAACCGGATTTACCGGTGCAGATCTCGAGAACTTATTGAATGAAGCGGCGTTGCTCGCAGCCCGTAAGAATCGTAAAGATATCTCGATGCAAGAAGTGGATGAAGCGATTGATCGCGTTATCGTAGGTACAGAGAAGCGCAGCCGCGTGATCAGTGACCGCGAGAAACGTATCGTGGCTTACCACGAAGCAGGTCATACGATCATCGGTTACTTCTTGGAGCATGCCGACACCGTACACAAAGTAACGATTGTTCCTCGTGGACGCGCTGGCGGATACGTCATTATGCTTCCGAAAGAAGATCGCCTGCTTGTTACGAAGCAAGAGCTTCTTGACAAGATTACAGGATTGCTTGGTGGACGCGTGGCGGAGGAGATCTTCATTGGTGAGATCGGTACTGGCGCATACAGTGACTTCAAGCAAGCGACAAGTATTGCTCGCAGCATGATTATGGAATACGGGATGAGTGATCGTCTCGGACCAATGCAGTTCGGTAATTCGCAGGGCCAAGTATTCTTGGGTCGTGACTTCGGTCATGAGCAGAATTACAGTGATTCGATCGCTTATGAGATCGATCAAGAAATGCAGACGATTATTCGTAGTTGTTATGAGAAAGCGCAGGAGCTTCTTAAGAAGCACTCGCGTGAGGTTCATATCATTGCGAAGACATTGCTTGAGAAAGAGACGTTGGAGCTTGAACAAATTAAGCAATTGATCGATACAGGTTCGTTAGATGGTATGACAGTTGAAGCAGATGGGAATTCAGCATCTACTGAGACTAGCCAAACGGTTGAATCCACGGATGCTGCAAATGCAGTGAAAGTGAATATTCAATCGCAATCCGAATCCGATCAATCGAATAAATTTGCTTCAGACAAGGTCGATGAAGAAGTGAAAGAAGAATCACCAAGCACGGATGTGCATAACGATAACGAAGACACGGATAAAAAAGAGTAATGTATCAAAAAACCGGACAATAGCCTTTATTGTTCCGGTTTTTTTGATTTTTTCGGGGACCTCCGCAAAGGATCTGAATCACTTCGAAACCAAAGCACCACGTTGTAGGGTGATTTTACGGTTTTGACAGATTGACATGCAACGCAAGGGTGTGTAAATTAAATGGTAACTGATTCGAGGGTCATAACGCGTTAAGCGTGGATGTACGAAATACTAAAGGGGTGGGTCTAGTGGAAGCTTTGGCATTGCAGCATAAGGCAGAGCAGAATCGCGAGTTGCGAGAACGGCTAATGCAATTAAAGAAGGAACGTAATGCAATCATTCTTGCGCACTATTATCAACGGGACGAAATCCAAGAGGTTGCGGATTTCCGAGGAGATTCATTCCTGCTCGCACAGAAAGCAGCAGAGACGGATGCTGAAGTCATTGTGTTCTGTGGTGTTCATTTTATGGGTGAGAGCGCGAAGATTCTAGCTCCGAATAAGACGGTTATTATCCCAGATGAGCGTGCAGGTTGCCCGATGGCGGATATGGTCAATGTCGATGGACTGCGCAAGCTCAAAGCCGAGCACCCGAATGCGACCGTGGTCACGTATATCAATTCATCTGCGGAAATTAAAGCCGAGACAGATATTTGCTGTACTTCTGCGAATGCAGTAAAGGTGATTCAATCGGTTGATTCTGAAGAGATTATTTGGGTTCCAGACAAAAATTTGGGCCACTATGTTCAACAATTCACAGACAAGAAGATGATTATCTGGGAAGGATATTGCAATACGCATGACATGCTTACGCTGAAAGATGTCGTAGAGATGAAGGCGAAATATCCAAACGCGCAGTTCGTTGTGCATCCGGAATGCCGTCCCGAAGTTGTCGAGATGGGCGATTTTATCGGTAGTACGACAGCCATTCTAGAATATTGCCGCAAATCCGACTGCCAGGAGTTTATTGTAGGAACGGAAGACGGTACTGGATATCAGCTTCGCCTGGATAGCCCGAACAAGCAGTTCCATTTTGCTTCGAAGTTCCTCGTATGTCCGAATATGAAAGTGAACAATTTGAAGAAGCTCGTGAAATGCTTGGAGACGATGCAGCCACAAATCTACGTTCCTCCTCACATTGCAGACAAAGCCCGGTCATCGTTGGAGCGCATGTTAGAAGTGAAGTAGCACTTATTAGACTTATGATATCGAACACGCCAAGAGCCCTTGTAAATCAAGGGTTCTTTCTCTTTTAATATGGGAAATATCCCACGTTGGCATGTACCTTGAAAAAACAAACATGACTCCCTAAATAACTGCATTGTAAGCGGTTGCTTAATCTTGGATAATGAGGGCATAAACCTGAAGGGGGATTAGGATATGACAAAAAGATCACGAATGCTCGGATCGGTTATGGCTGGGGTACTCGCGTTAAGCCTAGCGGCATGTGGTTCCGGCAGCAGCAATACCAGCGATACAACAACAAAACCAGCAGATAATTCATCAACAACAACGACAACAGATAACGGTAATAGTAACAGCAATGAGAAAATCACGATTACCTTCCAAAATATTTATCCGGATACAACGGATCCTAAAAACAAAATGCTTCATAAAATCGTGGATCAATATCAAAAAGATCATCCGAACATTACGATCGAGCTGGATTCGCTCAATACGGACCAGCAGAAGTTGAAGCTCAAAACACAAGCAGCGTCCAAAGAAGTTCCGGATATTACAATCGTGAACCCTGCTGCGCAAATGCAGCCGTTCATTGATGCTGACCTGTTCGCTCCGCTCAATGACATGATCGGGCAGAACGGATTGAAGGATACGTTCCAGAAGGGCATCTTGGATTACTATACGTTCAACGGTAATGTATACGCGCTGCCGGATGGCAATAACATCGCCGTCGTCTACTATAACAAGTCGCTGTTCGAAAAAGCTGGCGTGAAAGTACCGACCACATTCGAGGAAATGGTCGACGTCGTGAAACAGCTCAAAGCAAAAGGCATTACGCCAATGGCGATCGGCGAGAAAGACTCCTGGACCGGCTCCTTCTTATTCATGAACGTCTTGCTCCGTACGAATGGTGGACCGGGCTTCTTGAAAGACGTGGTAGGCGGGAAGAAAACGTTCGAAGATCCTGCCTTCAAGGAAGCTGTAGATGCATTTGAGTCTCTTATTCAAGCAGGAGCCTTCCAAGATGGCGTTACCTCCTTCGATTATAATGCGGGCGAGAACCTGTTCAAGACAGGCAAAGCAGCCATGTACTTCATGGGAAGCTGGGCAACGGGCGGAATCGAGACCTCCGAAGCCGGCAAAGACAACAACGTCGGCGTATTCAAATTCCCTACCGTGAACGGCAAGGGTAATCCGGATGAGTTCATGTTGGCGCCAGGCAGCGCATTCGCCGTATCCAAGGACAGCAAGCATTTGAAAGAAACTTTGGATTTCTTGAACTACTTCATGTTGAATTATCCGAAAGAAACATTTGCAGCAAAAGGTGCGGTAGGGATTGCTCAGACGGTGGATGGCGACTTTAAAGCAGCCGGATACTCCGATATGGCGATGGATGTATTGAATTTGTTCAAAGAGGTCAAAGGCGGAGACTTAGCATTCGATAACACGATGAACCCAGGTACAGCGCAAGCTCACTTATCCAGCATTCAGAACCTATTCGTAGCAAAGAAAGATGCTTCGGAAGTTGCGAAGGAACATCAAACGGCTTACGAAGAGAATAAATAATGAAATGAATCCGTCGATGGTATATGGAAGGGGACGTCTTACGCCCCCTTTCGTTGTCGATGAGAGGGACTGAAGGAGGCGGAAGCCTTGAACGTATTAAAAGTATCTGGATGGGTCATTGCAGCATTTGTGCTACCGTGTTTGCTCCTATATGTTTGTCTCGTATTTATTCCGATTCTCGTGTCCATCTACAGCGGTATGCTCGATTGGAACGGGATAGGCGCTTCGAAGTTTATTGGATTCGCCAACTATACCAAAATGTTCACGAACGATTCTGTTTTCTGGCCGGCCTTAGGCAGAACGTTCCTATTAGCTGGCTTTTCCATGCTTGTACAGGTACCTATTGCTTTGTTCGTCGCGATTTTGATCAGTCGTTATGTTCGTAGACCTAATTTTCTCGTATCCAGCTATTTTCTACCCGTCATTCTGTCGGTCGTTGTGATCGGTCAGCTGTGGAAGACGATCTATAACCCAGCGTCTATGGGGGGGATGATCAATCAAATTCTTATTGGGCTGGGTCTTGATTCGTGGACTCACTCTTGGCTAACTGAACCGAAGGTTGCGATATTCGCTGTCATCTTGGTCAGCTTGTGGCAGTACCTCGGCTATCACATTTTGATTCAGTTTACTGGCATTCAGAACATTCCGGCTGATATTTACGAAGCTGCCAAAATCGATGGCGCCGATGGCTTCAAGGCCGATCGATATATTACACTACCTATGATTGTTCCGATATTCAAAATTTCTGTCGTCCTAGCGTTCATCGGCTCGCTACAATCCTTCGATCTGATTATGGTCATGACGGGCGGTGGACCGGCACATGCCACCGATGTCATTTCCAGCCATATGTACAATATGTCCTTCTTGTCGATGAAATACGGGTACGGTAGTGCCATTGCAACATTCTTGGTGTTCGTCTGCATGCTTGCAACCGTGATCATCAACTTCCTGTTCAACCGATTAGACAAACGATACTCGTAAGAAGGAGGTGCTCCCGATGAGCCAATCCGTAATCACTCCGGCTGTGAAACCCGTTATTGCTAAGCGGCTTCGTGGCTACTCGATCAAAAAAACGATTGTATTTATCTTGTTCGGCATTCTCCTTGTTACGCAGCTGTATCCATTGCTATGGTTGCTCATTTATTCACTTAAGACGAATGAAGAAATCTTATCCGGCAGCTTCTTTGCCTTCCCAGCGATATGGCAATGGGAGAACTACACCAATGCGGTAGCTGGCGGCAAGTATTGGAGCTATCTATCGAACAGTTTATTGGTGACTTCGATTACGATGGTAGGCGTTATTTTTCTCTCTTCCTTAGTGGCATTTGCGATTACGCGGTTTCGTTGGAAATATGGCCAGGCGGTTATGTTGGTCTTCTTGCTGGGGATGATGATCCCGATGCAGGGGACACTGCTCCCTCTGATGGTCATCTTTAAGAACGTGGGGATTCTGAATACGCATTTATCCCTGATCTTGCCGTATATTGCATTTCAGACGCCAATCGCTGTCTTTATTCTGAGCGGTTTCATGAAGACAATTCCCCATGAGATTGAAGAATCAGCCATTATGGATGGTGCGGGGGTATTTCGGATATTCCGCAGTATGATCTTACCGGTATCCATTCCACCGATCATGACCGTATGTATCCTAACCTTTATTAACATTTGGAATGAGTATATCTTGGCAGCGACTTTCATTTCTTCGGAAAAGCTAAAGACGCTTCCCTTCGGCGTATATAGCTTCGTTAGCCAGTACTCCGTGAATTATGGAGCGATCGGGGCATTCCTTGTACTCGGCGCATTGCCGGTCATTGTTATCTATTTCTTACTTGCGGAGAAGATCACCAAAGGTATGGTCGCTGGCGCAGTAAAAGGGTAAGATGTAGCTATGAAAAGTTACAATTCGATCCATGGCCGCTTGTTCATGATTTTCCTGTTTAGCATGCTTGGTCTGCTGCTCATTGTAAGTCTGGTCTATTACCAGCGGGCGACGGAGCAGATCAGGGATAAAGTTAGCGTCGTTGCTGAGAAAAATATATCACAGACCGCAGGGCTGTTCGACCTCATGCTCAAAGGCTATGACGGTGTAACCAAATCGCTGAACAGTAACAATGAATTAATGAGATTGCTTCATGCCCAACCGACGGCTGCGTCAGTGGCTGCGGTGAATATGGAGCATCGCATTACCGATATTCTTGGGGTCGTGTTCTATTCACGTAATGATATTGTAGGTATACATGTGATCACGGATCAGGGGACCGTTTTCAGCTTTGATCGTTCGATCCGAACAGAAACGATGGGATACGTGGGGCAGCCTTGGTATTCCGAGCTCAAACAGTCGACTGGCGAGATGAAATGGCTTGGCGTATATCCGCAATCCCTGATGAGCAGCGATATCGACCGACCTGTTTTTGCCTTTGGTCGTCAATTGTTCGATTTGAGCAGCTTGAAGCCCATTGGGCTTGTGTTGATTGAAGCTGACGCCAGTGCCATCTTATCTGCACTCTCCAATGCGAGTCTTGCACCCGGGAGCAGCGTGATGATACGAGGGGCTGACGGCAAAGAAATTATTCGTTCGAATGCTGTGAAGGAGGATATGAATATTATTCCGCCGGACTGGCCGGGGGATATCAAACCGAATACAGTCGCTGTTCGCGAATGGAATCAAGCGTTAGTTACCGCGGCGCGGATTAATATGGCCCATTGGACGGTCATTGGCGTCACGCCTGATCGCGAACTGAAATTAGAAGTCAAAGAAACACAGCAATTCCTGCTCACCGTCATCATTGTGCTTGTCCTGGTAGCCACGATTGTAGCCACATTCGTATCCCGATCTTTCTCTTCTCCCTTCAAACGTCTGATTCAGCAGATGAAGCAGGTGGAGCTAGGGAATTTCAATGGGAAAGTGCATGTCGATTCGTACGATGAGCTGAATGTGCTCGTTGGTTCGTTCAACCGCATGGTCTATCAAATGGATGAGCTGATTGAGCGGATCAAGCTCGCTTCGATTAGTGAGAAGAATGCGCAGCTTCAAGCGTTACAATCCCAAGTGAACCCCCACTTTTTGTTCAATACGCTTGATATGATTTATTGGATGCTGGATGAGCGAGAGAATGACAGACTCGGTAAGGTCATTCTAGCGTTATCTCAAATTTTTCGTTACAGCAGTGATTGGGAAGAAGCTTCCCGCGTCAAGCTTCGAACGGAGCTGGATCAACTACAGCATTATTTGACGATCATTGAGACGAGGGTCGGAGGACGCGTGCAGACGGTGATTGAAGTCGAGGAACGCTGGCTCGATGCCGAGGTACCGAAGATGATCCTACAGCCCATTGTGGAGAACGCTGTAAAGTATGGACTCGAGCCGCTAAGCCGACAAGGTATATTGAAAGTCTACTCCAGGCAAACGGAAGATCGGCTGGAAATCGTGGTTCAAGATAATGGGCTAGGGATCGATGAGGAAGCGTTATCCCAGTTGTCTCGGCTTCTTGCAGGCACACCGATACTTGAGCTAGCTCCAGAAGAGACAAATGCGCGGCGCGGTATTGGACTTCTGAATGTGCATCGTCGCATCCGTTTAATGTATGGCGATCTATATGGCATCCGTGTAGAAAGTGTCCGAAACGTAGGAACGACGGTGATTGTCTCGTTCCCAATTCCTGAGAAGGAGGAACTGGATGCATGAATATTCTAGTTGTGGACGATGAGCTTATCATTCGAGAAGGGATCGAACGTACGATTCATAAGAATTTTCCGGAGCACCGCGTCTTTCAAGCAGCCAACCCTGAAGAAGCTGTCGACTTGTTAACGAATATTCCGATCATGCTGGTCCTTACCGATGTTCTGATGCCAGGGATGACAGGCCTCGAGTTGATGGAGATCTCTCGCAAACGCCATGCTCACATCAAATGGGTGGTAATTTCCGCCTATTCTGAATTTGCGTATGCCCAAGAAGCCATTCGGCTTGGAGCCAAGGATTACTTACTAAAGCCGATTGGTAAAGAGATCTTGGTAAGCAAGATCCAAGAGTTAACGGAAGAAATTTCGCATGAAAATAAGAGAACGAAGGAAACCCAGCTATTGAAGCGGAACTTGCGATTTTGGAGGGAAGGGTTGCTCACTCGTTGGGCAGCTGGTCTAGATTTGGGCGGGATCGATTTGGCTCCGATTACGGGCAATTATCCGCATTTCCATTTGGTTATGGTACGGCTGGAGAGCGACTCGAATAGGAAGCTGGAGCATTTCATCGTTGAGAACGTACTCACGGAATTGATTGATACGGTGGGTAAAGGGTTTGTCGCCAATATGGATACGAAAAGCCTGTTAGGCCTCGTGACGTTGAATCAGGAAGAAGGACTTAACCCGTTAATTGAGCAATTGCGGAGCCATCTGAAACGGTATTTGAAGATCCCTTTTCAAGTTCTCTACTCGGGGCGGATTTCTGATGTAGAAGGTGTCCCTAAGCAAGTTCAGCAAATGGTTAAGAACTCTGCATCGCAGGTATATGATCATTATACGACGGGCGGCGAGCATGCAGTAAATGTAGCGCTCCAATATATTCATGCGCACTATGCATCGGAGCTGTCACTGGAGAAGGTGGCATCGGTTATCTATTTAAACCCGGTCTATTTCAGCCAACTGTTCAAACAAAAGACGGGAAAAGGTTTCAAAACGTATGTTACCGATATCCGGCTGGATCGTGCGATGGCCATGCTGCAGGAGTCGGAGCTGAAGGTGAGTGAGGTTGCTGAGCGGGTGGGTTACCCGGATGTCCGGCATTTCTCCCAAATCTTTCGGAAAAAAACAGGGCTTACCCCTTCTGAGTTTCGTGCGAATGAGCCTTGCTCAATCACTTGTAACGCCCAACATGAATAGCAATCACCGAGAGAGCGCCTTGAAGGTGCTCTTTTTTGCTGCGTTTCGCATATTAAAATTTTGTGAAGAAGTATTTTGGATAAGGGGTTTATTTATGCTCTCAACAGCATTAAAATAGATACAGTTTCATGCGGAATGCTTGGAAGTGATTGTTCCAGGCTTATATGTGATAAAAAGAACATCATTGAACAAGAGATGAAGAGCATAAATAAAATCCTACAGGATGCGACATCGCAGCACTCTAGTATGAGGATAGGTGGGAATGAAGATGATTCCACAGTATTTGGTTGATTTTTCTCTACAAGATTTACCGAGAATCGATACGGATGTTATTGTCATTGGCGTTGGGATTGCGGGGCTTTTCACGGCGATTAAAGCCAGCGAGCAGAATCAAGTGATTATGATCACGAAGAAATCGCTGATGGACAGCAATACGCGTTATGCCCAGGGCGGTATTGCAGCGGTCATCGCGGACGATGATTCGCCGGAGTATCACCAGGAAGATACGCTAACAGCTGGGGCAGGACTTTGCTCCGAAGAGGCGGTTCATGTGCTGGTTCATGAAGGGCCGGAAGGGGTCCGGCAGCTCATGAAGATGGGTACGGAGTTCGACCTGGAGGATGGCGAATTGGCGCTAACGAAGGAAGGGGCGCACAGCCACCGCCGTATTCTGCATGCCAACGGGGATGCGACGGGATTTGAGATTGTTCGTGCGTTATCGGAGAAAGCCAAAGTCAATCCAAGGATCGATATCTGGGACGACCATTTCGTGATTGATTTAATAACACATGATGGCGAATGCATCGGTGTACTAGCTCAGAAACCAGATGGCAGTCGTGTATTTGTTCAGGCAAAAGCAACGATCCTGTGTTCAGGCGGCGCAGGGCAATTGTACCGTTATACGACGAATCCTGATGTGGCGACAGGCGATGGAATCGCCATGGCATATCGGGCTGGCGCCTATATTCAAGACATGGAATTCATTCAATTTCATCCAACCTCCCTCTGTTATCCGGGTGCTCCAAGGTTTCTCATCTCCGAAGCGGTACGTGGAGAAGGTGCTTACTTGCGCAATATAAAAGGCGAGCGATTTATGGACAAGTACCATCATCAGTTGGAGCTTGCTCCTCGTGATGTTGTTGCTCGCGCGATCGTGAGTGAAATGGAGGAGACGAATTCTACATTTGTATTCCTCGATATTACCCATGAATCCGAAGCCTTCATTAAGCATCGCTTCCCAACCATCTATGAGACTTGTCTGAAATATGGGCTAGATATGGCTGCGGATTGGATTCCTGTGGCTCCGGCTGCTCATTATACGATGGGAGGCGTTCAGACGGATCTGAACGGCGAGACGAATTTGAAGCGGCTTTTTGCCTGCGGTGAAGTGTCTTCGACAGGTGTCCATGGAGCGAATCGTCTAGCGAGTAACTCCCTGTCCGAAGCGATTGTATTCGGCCGTCGGATTATCGAACGTATCAATGCGTTGTCACCACAGGCCCAGGTTTCAATGGATATCTCCTTTACGGAAGACCGCAAGGAGGTGCCAAGCCAGGCCATCGTAGAACGACGGTTGAAGCTGCAGAAGGTGATGGTGAGATATGCCGGATTACGGCGTCATGCTGTGGGGCTGCTCAAGGGTCTGGATGAATTAAAACGGCAATATCCGATTTATCATACATGCTTAACCAAACGTGAAGAATATGAATTTGCCAACATGCTGACGTGCGCAACACTCGTGACGGAATCCGCGTTATGGCGCGAAGAAAGCCGCGGTGCGCATGCTCGTGAGGATTACCCTGAGCGTGATGATCTGGCGTGGCACAAGCATACCGTGTGCCGCCGCAATCATGGCATTACAGAGGAGCGAATTGAACATGTTTAATGCATATAATCAGGCACTGCGCGACCAAATTCGCGCATGGCTTCAGGAGGATATCGGGACGGGTGACGTAACGACAGCCTTCACGATCCCAGTTGGTGCACAGTCCAAGGGCATCATCCACGCCAAGGAAGCGGGTGTGATCGCAGGGATTCCTGTGGCGCAGCTCGTATTCGAAATCGTGGATCCGACACTGACATGTTATGCGCAGGTGGAAGATGGGCAATATGTTGATAAAGGCACGACACTTATTATCGTTGAAGGCAGTACGCATAGTATTTTGACTGGGGAACGCCTAGCTTTGAACCTCATGCAGCGTCTTTCGGGGATTGCGACGAAAACCCGTAAGTTCGTAGATGCGCTAGAGGGGCTTCCAACACGTCTTGTCGATACGAGGAAGACAACACCGGGCCACCGTGCACTAGAGAAGTATGCAGTGCGCGTTGGTGGAGGTGCTAACCATCGCTTCGGGTTGTATGATGCGGTCATGATCAAGGATAATCATATTAAGGGTGCAGGCGGGATTATACCGGCCGTCGAACGAGCACGTATGAACATTCCTCATACTATGAAAATCGAAGTTGAGGTCGAGGATTTCGATCAACTCGAAGAAGCACTGCAAGCGCAGGCGGATATTATTATGTTCGATAATATGAGTCCATCGCGCATGGCGGATGCCGTACGACGGGTGAAATCGCGTGCGCCGCATATTGTGACCGAGGCATCCGGCGGAATTACGCTTGAGAGTATTCGTGAGAAAGCAGAGAGCGGCGTTGAAGTCATCTCTGTCGGCGGGTTAACGTATTCGGTTGCAGCCTTGGACATTAGTCTAGATCTAAACGAGAAGAAGGCGGAGGCATAAAAGTGATACTGGTTATCGATGTAGGGAACACGAATATCGTATTGGGACTCTATCAAGATCGTGAACTGCTGCACCATTGGCGGTTAAGTACGAATCGATCTGCAACGGTAGACGAATATGGCATTCAAATTCATAATTTATTCCGAATGGGCCGTGTGGAGACGAGTGCGATCGATGGGGTGATTATCTCATGCGTCGTGCCGCCGATCATGGGTACACTGGAGCATTTGTGCGAGACTTACCTCGGTAAGACGCCGCTCGTTGTTGGACCGGGCCTCAAAACGGGACTCAATATTCGTTACGAAAACCCACGTGAAGTGGGGGCGGACCGTATCGTAAACTCGGTCTCCGCGATTGAACAATATGGCGGGCCACTTATTGTAGTCGATTTTGGTACAGCGACGACCTTTGATTACATTGATCAGAAGGGTAATTATTTGGGCGGAGCGATCGTTCCGGGTCTTGGCATTTCAACGGAGGCGTTATATCAACGAGCTGCCAAACTGCCGAGAATCGACCTATCGAAGCCGAAATCCGTCATCGGGCGTAACACCGTCCACTCTATGCAAGCGGGAATTATCTACGGTTATGCGGGGCAAGTCGATGGGATCGTTGAGCGGATGAAAGCCGAGACAGGTGAGAACCCTAAAGTCATTGCCACGGGCGGACTTGCGGCGCTTATCGCGAAGGAGTCACGATCGATTGATGAGATTAACTCCATGCTGACATTAGAGGGCTTGCGTCTCATCTATCAACGAAATCAGCATGCATAATAGGAAATACAGAGCAGGAGGTACGAACATGACAGAAGCAGGACAACAGAAGGATTATTTGATTCGGGGTACAGCCTATAACGGAAAGGTGCGCGTATTTGCTGTACGGACGACACAACTGGTGGACGAATTGAGACGCCGTCATGGTACCTATCCGACTGCAACAGCGGCACTTGGACGTACGGCATCGGCAGCTGCCATGATGGGTGCGATGCTCAAGGGTGAAGAGAAGCTGACGATTCAAGTGAAAGGGAACGGACCTCTTGGACAAATCGTAGTCGATGCGAATGCGTATGGTGAAGTTCGCGGTTACGTGAACAATCCAGATGTTCATTTGCCGAGCAATGCGCAAGGGAAGCTGGATGTTGCTGGTGCAGTAGGACGCGAAGGCTTCATCTACATGATTAAGGATTTGGGGCTTAAGGAGCCTTACCGTGGCAGTACGCCGATTGTCTCAGGTGAGCTCGCGGAAGATTTTACGTACTATTTTGCCAAATCAGAACAGACGCCTTCTGCGGTAGGACTTGGCGTTCTCGTGGATACGGACGGATCTGTTATTGAAGCTGGTGGATTTATTATTCAATTATTGCCGGGATTAACCGATGAAGAAATTACGAAAATTGAGAATGCACTTGGTGTGCTTCCGACGGTAACGACTTTGCTTAATCAAGGAATGGATCTCGATGAGATGCTCCGCCAGATCGTGGATGATGTGCAGATTATGGATCAGATGGACATCCAGTTCCGCTGCCAATGCTCACGTGATCGGGTAGAGACGACATTGCTCAGCCTTGGAAAATCTGAGATTGAACAGTTGATTGCAGATGATGAACAAGCCGAAGTCATTTGCCACTTCTGTAATGAGCCGTACCAATTCAACCGTGAAGAGCTCGCTGCTTTGCTCGAGCGTGCCACGAAATAAGAAGCATGACGAGGTGTACCACCTGCTAGATCAGTCTTGAAGTACGATGGAAAAGGATATTGGGGAAGAATGACAAGGATGGAGAAAGGCCTTTGGGTTTCTGTTACGGTGCTGGTAGGTTGTGTTGTTATTTTATCATGTATTATTCTGCTTCGATTGTCGGCGTCGGAGGCGAAGCAGCAGGAAGGTTCAGACGCCTCGTCACAGCATGAAGATTCATTGTCATCCTCGAGCGTAATTGCTCGGCTTGGAGGTGATTCCATCACCGAAGGGCAGATGCAGCACGAGCTGTCGAGGAAATATGGCGTGCAAATGCTTCAAGACATGCTGAAGGAGAAGGCTGTTGATCAAGAGGCAGCGCTTCTAGGCATTGAAGTGACACCCACAGAGGTGGATCAAGAGCTGAAGCGTGTGGTGGCTGGGTACGAAGATGAGGAAGCCTATTATAAGCTGATGCTTGAGCAAGCTGGGTTAACACGGGCTGGCGTACGTGATGATATCTATCGCGGGCTACTCATGGATAAGATTATGATCGCTTATGCGAATGTTCGGGAAGACGAGATTAACGACTATATTTCAGCCAACCCGAAGGTATTCCATGCGCCTGAGCAGCTTAACATCTCTCATATCATGGTGGATACGAAGAAAGAAGCTGAGGAAATCCTGGAACAACTTGCTGATCATGCTGATTTTGCATCATTAGCAGAACAATATTCAACGGATGTCTTCTCGTCGGATCAGGGCGGCGAAATAGGCCTTATTGATGTGGATGATCCCTTTACGGACCCTGTTATTCTTGCCTCTGCCAAGCGACTTGAGGTTGGGCAAGTCGATGGTCCGGTCAAGCTCAAGCAAGGATACGCGATTATCCAGTTGAACGGCAGAATAGCAGCGCGATCGATGAGTGATGAGGAATCTCGTATCGTGGCGCGCAAAGAGATTGCACATACGAAAGGGAAGTCTTCGCAAGAAATCGAGCAGGATCTCCTTGAGAAATATGGGGCGGAAGTCTTGGATTCGAAATATCTGGCGATCCAATGAATAAGTGCTCTGTAAATACGATATCGTATTTACAGAGTATTTTTTTGTGCCTAGTAGGCAATTCAGGCGTGAATTTTGGGCATATGCCTGTTATTTTAAAGATCTGGTACTTTTTTCATGTATTGTTGTTGACAACCGCTTCGCTGGTTTGATACTATGATATTAATTTAAACCTACTGAATTAGTCGGAAATAATAAATTGATGAATACTGGGAGGCATTATCATGGCTAGAATCGTACAGAATGTTACGGACCTTATTGGAGATACACCTCTTGTTCGCTTGAATCGCATTGTGCCTGAAGGCAGTGCAGAGATTTACGTGAAGCTGGAGTATCAGAACCCAGGCTCCAGTGTGAAAGACCGTATTGCGATTAACATGATTGAAGCAGCTGAGAAAGAAGGCCGTATCAAACCAGGCGACACCATCATTGAGCCTACGAGTGGTAATACAGGGATTGGACTTGCGCTTGTCGCAGCAGCGAAAGGCTACAAAGCGATTCTTGTTATGCCAGAGACGATGAGTCTTGAGCGTCGCAACTTGCTTCGCGCGTATGGTGCAGACTTGGTGCTAACACCGGGTGCGGAAGGAATGAACGGTGCCGTTCGTCGTGCGGAAGAGCTCGCTGCCGAGAATCCTAGCTATTTTATTCCTCAACAGTTCAAGAACCAAGCGAATGTTGAGATTCACCGTCTAACGACAGGCCCTGAGATTGTTGAAGCGATTAACTCGCTTGATGGTCAGTTGGATGCCTTCATTGCAGGGATCGGTACAGGCGGAACCATTTCCGGCGCAGGTGAAGTCTTGAAACAGAACTTCCCGAATATTCGCATTGTTGCGGTTGAGCCATCGGCATCACCAATTCTTTCTGGCGGTAAACCAGGACCTCACAAGATTCAAGGGATCGGAGCGAACTTCATTCCAGAAATTCTGAATCGTGAGATTTATGATCAGATTATTACGGTTGAGAATGATGATGCGTTCGAACTAGCGCGTCGTGTTGCGAAGGAAGAAGGGATTCTGGTCGGTATTTCTTCCGGTGCAGCGATTCATGCGGCATTGAAGGTTGCGGCAGAGCTAGGAACAGGCAAACGTGTCGTTGCGATCGTCCCAAGTAATGGCGAACGTTACCTCAGCACACCGTTGTTCAATTTCGAGAACTAATCTTAAATTGATCTATTACGAAAATAAATGATAAATGATAACCCTCCTGCGATTCGATATGCAGAGAGGGTTATTTGCACAAATAGAACATGGTATACTAGCAACCATATAAGAAGACATTCGAATCGAGCTTCGAAGTCGTGGTGCGATATCGCGGTATTCGGAGTTCGTTCATATAGACCGTTCGCAGGGGGACAAGATCGTGAAGATGACAATGACGACAAGGGAGCAATGGAAGGAATGGAGTGCGGCGTATTCGGTGCTGCCGATGGTGCGCAGATTCCCATGGCATGAAGCGGAGCGGGGTATCGTATCATGGCGCAAAGCTTGGGAGGCTGCAAGTGAGTATTCATTCGTTCTTGAGAGTGGGAAAGTTGGGCGATACACCTTCTTTGGGCTTGCACCGACTTCGGTTATTCGGGGGAAGGGAGATCTGGCGGAGACTTCCGAAGGGGTTAAGCTGGAAGGGGCACCTCTATCTGTTCTAAAGAAATGGATGGCACCTTATCAGGCTCCAACGATCGAAGGCGCGCCGAAGTTCATTGGGGGCTGTGTAGGGTATCTCAGCTATGATATCGTTCGTTCCCTAGAGCGACTTCCGTTATATGCAGCAGATGATCTTGATCTGCCCGATTATGTGTTCATGCGGATGGATGAGGTCTGGATCGTGGATCATGAGGCACAGGAACTGATCTGTGCGGTGCATATGCCATGGGATCGAGATCGGAATTCGAAAGACAAGCTTAATTCGTTGTATCTCGCAGCGGAAGAGCGTATAGAGCAGATGAAGCGATTATGGGATGAACTGGTGGACCAAGGCGTTGGATCAGAGGAAGAGACGCGTATGAGGCGATTGGCGATGTTTCAAGAGGGAGGCCAATCGTTACTTCAGGGCGCAGGTACACTTGAAGGGATGGATACGGTATTCCCACGGGCCGATTTCGAAGAAGCCGTACGTCGAATCCAACAATATATTGGACAAGGGGATGTATTCCAGGTTAATCTATCGCTTCGTCAGAGCATGAGGGTAAATTCCTCACCGGAGCAATTATACGAGTGGCTGCGTCTCGTGAACCCCTCCCCTTATATGGGAATGCTTCGCTTCCCTGATTTCCAGATCGTCTCCGCATCACCGGAGCTGCTCGTGAAGCTGGAACAGGGACGTGTGAGTACACGGCCTATCGCAGGGACAAGACGGCGTGGGCGCACGGAAGAAGAAGATCTTCAGATGGAAGAGGAATTACGTACGAATGAGAAGGAGCGGGCAGAGCATATTATGCTTGTCGACCTAGAGCGTAATGATCTTGGGCGTATCTCACGTTATGGGTCTGTTCGGGTTAGTGAATTGATGGCCATTGAACGCTATTCTCATGTAATGCATTTGGTGTCAGAGATTGAAGGCGAGCTTGCAACAGGCAAAGTCGCTTATGATATCCTGGCCGCGACATTCCCGGGTGGGACGATTACGGGGGCGCCGAAAGTACGTACGATGGAGATTATCGAGGAGCTCGAGCCCGTTCGCCGCGGGCCGTATACCGGATCTTTTGGGTGGATTGACTATAATGGGAATATGGAATTTAATATAATTATTAGAACGGTGACGCTTAAGGATGCGAAGGCGCATATTCAGACGGGAGCAGGGATTGTTATTGATTCGGTCCCAGAACGGGAATATGCAGAATGCCTGAACAAAGCGAAAGCGATGTGCAAGGCGATTCAGTTGAGTGAACTTGAAGCCAGCACCATTGAGGCAGAGCTAGGCAATAAGAGAACGAGTTGAGAGGAGAAGAGATGAGATGATTTTAGTAATCGATAACTATGATTCCTTCACGTATAACTTGGTGCAGTATTTAGGTGAATTGGGTGAAGAGGTGGTCGTACACCGGAACGATGAGATTGATATCGCAGGGATTGAGGCGTTGAATCCTGATCATATTTTGATCTCACCGGGGCCATGCACACCGAATGAAGCAGGCATCAGTATGGAGGTTATTGCATATTTCAAAGGTAAAATACCGATTCTTGGCGTGTGCCTAGGTCATCAATCGATTGGACAAGTGTTCGGCGGCAACGTCATTCGTGCGGAGAAGTTGATGCACGGGAAGACGTCGGAGATGCACCACAACGGTGCAGGCTTGTTCGAGGGATTGCCCTCGCCGTTCACGGCAACCCGCTATCACTCGTTGATTGTGGAGGGGGAGTCGCTTCCGGATTGTCTGGAGATTACAGCCGAGACAGCGGACGGTGAGATTATGGGATTACGGCATCGCGAGTACCCAATTGTCGGCCTACAATTTCACCCCGAGTCGATAATGACGGACCACGGGCATCGGATGCTGAGCAATTTCTTGCGATTACGCGCCGGCGCACCGACGGGTGAAGCGTAAACGATGCAGCTCATCGGATTTAACGGTCGTATCGTTTCGCCGCAAGAGGCCATGATCTCGGTACTGGATCATGGCTTTTTGTACGGACTCAGCTTGTTCGAGACGTTCCGCACCTACGGCGGACGTCCATTCCTGCTGAGTCGCCATTTGGACCGCCTCGCGGATGGCTGCCGCGCGGTCGGGATCGAGCTCCCGCGCGATGCACAGCTCGCGCAGGTCCGGCGCCACGTCGCCGAGCTGCTGCAGGCCAGCGGCCTGCGCGACGGCTACGTGCGCTACACCGTCACGGCTGGCGATGCTGCGCTCGGCCTGCCGGAGAGCACGTACACGACACCGAACGTCGTCGTGTACGCCAAGCCCTTGCCCGCCGCCGTGCCGCTGGCGGCCAAGGGCAAAGCCCTACAGCTATTGCGCACGCGCCGCAATAGCCCAGAAGGCGATGTGCGTCTTAAATCCGCACATTACATGAACAACATCCTCGCTAAGCGTGAGCTCGGTGAGACCCCTTCGGCCCGCGCGTCGCACGGCGCGCCCGCCGAAGGCTTAATGCTGAACGCCGCAGGTCACGTCACTGAAGGCATTGTCAGCAATGTCTTCTTTGTGAAGAACGGCGTGTGCTGTACCCCTGCGATCGATACCGGCATTCTGCCCGGCATCACGCGCGGCTTCGTGCTGGAGCTGGCGCAGCAGGCAGGCATCGCTGTGGAAGAGGGTTATTATACGTGGGAAGACCTTCTCGATGCCGATGAAGTGTTCATCACGAATTCGATCCAAGAGATTGTACCGATCCATACCCTGTACGACCTCGAAGGTGTCAGATGGCGTGCCGAATCGCATCAGGCGGCAGGCAATCCAGGGCTTATGGAGTCATCTCATACCATTACGCTTCAATTACACCAGGCCTATCAACAAGCGATAGACCTACATATAAAGGCGGGACAATAACATGCAACCAACCATCTATCATCGACAATATTCGCTCGTTCCCTCCTCATTAACCCTTGGAACCCGGACACAAATCATGGGAATTCTGAATGTGACGCCCGATTCCTTCTCGGACGGCGGACGTTATAACGCCATCGATGCTGCAGTTGCCCATGCGAAGCAGCTTACGGCCGAGGGTGCGGACATCATTGACATCGGCGGGGAGTCAACACGCCCCGGGTTTGCTGCCGTACCATTGGAGGAAGAACTCGAACGGGTCATCCCTGTAGTTCACGCCATTCATGCTGCTGCACCAGAGATTATCCTGTCTGTGGATACGTACAAAGCTGAAGTTGCCCGACAAGCGCTCGAAGCTGGCGCACATATCATTAATGATGTGTGGGGATTCAAACGCGATCCGCAAATGGCTGCCGTCGCTGCGCAAGCGGGTTGTCCGGTGATTCTCATGCATAACCGGGAAGAACGGGATTATCGCCACTACATGACAGATATTTTGAATGACCTTCGGGAGAGTATTGCGCTCGCTCGCGCTGCAGGTGTAGCGGACGAGCAGATTATCGTCGATCCAGGGATCGGATTTGCCAAGGATTATCAGGAAAACTTATATTTCATGCGTCAGCTGGATCAGCTGCATGAACTCGGGTATCCGATTTTGCTCGCAACCTCCCGCAAACGATTCATCCGTACAACGCTTGATCTTCCCGTCGATGATGTCGTGGAAGGAACGGCAGCTACCGTTGCTTTTGGTATCGCCCAAGGCTGTCAGATCGTGCGCGTGCATGATGTACGGAAGATAAAGCGAACTGTCGATATGTGTGATGCGATGCTGTATGCCGCAGAGCCGACTTACTAATTCACTTACAACTCACCCTAAGGAGCTGAAATGATGGATACAATGACATTAACGCGCATGGAGTTCTACGGTTATCACGGCGTGTTCGAAGAAGAGCGTAAGCTAGGCCAGCGTTTCTACGTTGATCTGGAGATGAAGATGGACCTCTATCCAGCTGGATCAACCGATGATTTGACTGCATCCGTGAATTACGCCGAAGTGTTCTATACGGTCAAAGAAGTGGTCGAGACGAAATCTTTCCAACTTATTGAAACTTTGGCGGAAAATATTGCATCTACCGTACTCGCCACTTATACTAAGATCAACGAATTGACGGTGCGTGTCATTAAGCCGCATCCGCCCTTTGACATTCATTTTCAAGGCGTGACAGTTGAAATTTGTCGCCCAAGACGTTAGATTGATGTGTAGAGGTAGTTCAAAAAGTCAACATTTGATCACGAAGCAATCCAAGAAGCATAATCGACATCGAATCTTGCGCTCACCTTCGAAGTCCGGTACTCATTTAGGTTTCGCCTAAACTCCGTTCCTCCTTCTTCAGGTTCTCGCAACCTTCTCGGTGCTGAAATGCTAACTTTTTGAACACGAACGTATAGAAAGTGAGAATATAGCCAATGACTTATTCCAACCCCTCGGATCATTCTGAGGTTTATATTGCTTTAGGGGCTAATTTAGGGGACCGTGAACACACGTTGATGACGGCGATTGAACTGCTGCACCGTCATCCGGCGATCACGGTTCTGCGTGTGTCTTCCATGTACGAGACAGACCCGTTTGGGTATGTGGATCAACCTGCATTTCTGAATATGGCGCTTGCCGCTAGTACTAGCCTTGAACCCGAGGCCCTGCTCCAAGTATTAATGGAGACAGAGAAGGAACTGGGTCGTGTCCGAGATGTGCACTGGGGCCCGCGTACGCTGGATTTAGATTTTATTCTATTGAATAATCAGCTGTTTACTTGGAACTCTGAGACATTGATTCTTCCTCACCCACGGATGCACGAGCGACTTTTCGTGCTGACTCCGCTCTCAGACATTATCCCTGCAGGACCTCTGCACGAATTCGTTCAGGACGCTATGGATAAACTGGAGGGAAAGGAAGGCGTTCGCCGTTGGAGAACTATCAATTGGCACAGCGGATCCGAGCATTCCGCAAATTAAAAAACCTTACGCAGCAGCAGCTTGCGGACCGTATGGATATCTCTGTTGCCGTACTTGGCGCCATTGAACGCGGTAACCGCAGACCTGAAGAGACGCTGCTCATTCGGATTTCAGAACATCTTGGCATTACAATGGAAGAATTAACGGGTGCGATGAACACGCGATAAATATGGCAATTCTAGAAAGAGGTTATGATTATGCTTAAAATCGGCAATATCGAGATGAAGAACCAAGTTGTGCTTGCCCCTATGGCTGGCGTGTGTAACCCGGCTTTTCGTCTTATCGCCAAAGAATTTGGTACCGGTCTGGTATGCGCGGAGATGGTTAGTGACAAGGCCATTCTGCATGGCAATAAAAGAACGATTGAAATGCTCTACGTCGATGATCGTGAGAAGCCGTTAAGCTTGCAGATTTTTGGCGGAGACCGTGAATCGCTTGTCGAAGCGGCGAAAGTTGTCGATACGCAGACCAATGCCGATATTATTGATATTAATATGGGATGCCCAGTGCCGAAGATTACCAAGTGTGATGCAGGCGCACGCTGGCTCCTCGATCCGAATAAAATTTATGAGATGGTATCCGCCGTTGTTGATGCAGTGCAGAAGCCTGTTACGGTGAAAATGCGCATCGGCTGGGATTCCGATCATATCTATGTTGTAGAGAATGCGAAAGCAGTAGAACGTGCAGGCGGTCAAGCGATCAGCGTGCATGGTCGTACGCGGGAGCAATTGTATACGGGCAAGGCAGACTGGGCATATATTAAAGATGCCAAACAAGCGGTATCCATTCCAGTGATCGGGAACGGGGACGTAGCTACACCAGAGGATGCCAAGCGGATGCTCGAAGAGACGGGCTGTGATGGCGTGATGATTGGTCGCGGCGCACTCGGCAATCCGTGGATGCTATATCGTACGGTTGAGTACTTGTCGAGTGGGATATTGTTGCCTGATCCATCCGCACAGGAGAAGATCCGGATTGCGATTCTCCATATGGACCGTCTTGTTGCCTTGAAGGGCGAATCGGTTGCGGTCAAAGAAATGCGTAAGCATCTGGCATGGTACCTCAAGGGATTATCGGGTGCTGCGCGCATCAAAGACGTTATTATGGAAGAAACGCGTCGGGACGAAATGGTACGAATTTTAGAACATTTTGTCGAATCATTAGACCAAGCTGATCAAGCTGCCTCAGTTGAAGGCGAAAAGGCCGTTCACTAGACAAATCGTGACTTTTTCGCGAATAAAGCGGTTTCATAGGGTGGAGCAAGTGTCATTGACATTTCGGTTGGCTTCCCCTATAATTCTGCATTAGTAAATTTGACTCGGTTTTAGAAGTACGTTCTATATGATTCAAGTCATCATGATTTCCGAGCGAAATATATTTTTAAATAAGAAAGTGGATTCGTATCTGCAATCGTATCGGGTGCGAAAATCTCTCACATGACAGGAGAATCGGTGAAAAATGAGCGATAAAGAAGTAATTCTGACCCAAGATGGTCTGAAACGGTTGGAGGAAGAATTAGAGAACCTAAAATCCGTGAAGCGCCGCGAAGTCGCAGAACGGATCAAGATCGCAATTGGCTACGGCGATATCAGTGAGAACTCCGAATATGAAGATGCGAAGAACGAACAAGCATTTATTGAAGGACGTATTATTACGTTGGAGAAGCTGCTTCGCAACGCGCGCATCATTAACAAGGATGAGATTGATGTGGATACAGTAAGCATCGGTTCCAAAGTTGTTGTGGAGGATTTAGAGTTCGGCGATTCGATGGAATATTCCATTGTCGGTACAGCAGAATCCGATCCGCTTCAGAACAAGATTTCGAATGAAAGCCCAGTGGGCAGAGCGATCCTTGGCAAGAAAAAAGGGACCGTAGTTGATGTTAACGTTCCAGCGGGCATTATCCAATATAAAATCGTAGATATCAAAAAGTAAACTCGAATTTCGTGTAGAAACGCTTTCTGTCCACAAAAAGGACGCCGAAGGCGTTTCTACTTGCTATAATAGGGTATAACGTTTGAGCTAATGAAGGAGATGACACAGGAATGTCGGAAGAAATAGTAAGCCAGGAAACCGAACTTAGTGAATTGCTTCAGATTCGTCGCAATAAATTGGACGAGCTGCGCAAGTTAGGGATCGATCCATTCGGCAAGAAATACGTGAGAACACATACAGCGAAGGAAATCCTAGATGCGTATCAAGATGTGAGCAAAGAAGATCTTGAAGCGCAAACTGTTGAAGTCAGTCTAGCAGGTCGTATTATGGCCAAACGCGGGATGGGTAAAGCAAGCTTCGCCCACATTCAAGACTTGAGCGGCAAAATCCAAATCTATGTGCGTCAAGATACGGTACCTGCTGAGAAATATCAAGGATTTGATATTCTTGATCTTGGCGATATCGTAGGCGTAACAGGAACCGTGTTCAAGACGAAGACAGGCGAGACTTCTATCAAAGTGAAGGATCTCGAGGTCTTGTCGAAATCTCTATATCCGTTGCCGGATAAATTTGCAGGATTGAAAGACGTAGATCTTCGTTACCGTCAACGTTATGTTGATTTGATCATGAGTCCGGATGTACAGCAGACATTCATCTTGCGTTCCCGTATTATTCAGTCGATGCGTCGTTACCTCGATAGCAAAGGATTCTTGGAAGTGGAGACGCCGACACTGCATACCATTGCTGGGGGTGCTGCGGCACGTCCATTCATTACGCATCACAATGCGCTTGATATGGAATTGTACATGCGTATCGCAATCGAGCTTCACTTGAAACGTCTAATCGTCGGTGGTATGGAGAAAGTCTATGAGATTGGCCGTGTGTATCGGAATGAGGGGATTTCGACTCGCCACAATCCAGAGTTCACGATGATCGAATTGTACGAAGCGTATGCGGACTACGAGGATATCATGAACTTGACGGAGCAGACGATTGCGCATATCGCACAAGAAGTGCTTGGTACCACAACGGTTGATTACCAAGGACAAGAAGTGAACCTGGCTCCGGGCTGGCGTCGTGTATCCATGGTTGATGCTGTTAAGGAAGCTGTAGGCGTAGACTTCAAGCAAGAGATGAGTCATGAAGAGGCACATCGCCTTGCCAAAGAACATAAAGTTCCTGTGGAGCCGCATATGTCGGTTGGCCATATTTTGAACGCGTTCTTCGAGCACTTCGTGGAAGAGACGTTGATTCAACCAACGTTCATTACAGGACATCCGGTTGAAATTTCGCCGCTTGCGAAGAAGAATGAGCAAGATCCGCGCTTTACGGATCGTTTCGAGCTATTCATCGTGGCGCGTGAGCATGCGAATGCATTTACGGAGTTGAATGATCCAATCGACCAACGTGAGCGTTTCGAAGCGCAGTTGCGTGAGAAAGAACAAGGTAATGACGAAGCGCACGAGATGGACAATGACTTTATCCGTGCTTTGGAATACGGTATGCCACCAACAGGTGGACTGGGTATCGGGATTGACCGTCTTGTGATGCTGCTTACGAATGCACCATCCATTCGTGATGTGCTGTTATTCCCGACAATGCGTCATTCGGCTGAGTAGTCTGCAGTGATAAGGAGCAATCTTGGAGCGTTCGCGTTCTAAGGTTGCTTTTTCTTTTTTAAGGTGATTTAGTTTGTAAAATAATACCTGTTGCATCAAACTTCGTGTCCGTGCTATATTAATATTCCGCCCAAGAGAGACGGGCCAATAATATATCGCAGCTTATCTTCTTTAAAAGAGATTTTAAAAAAGATTCAAAAAAAAGCTTGCATTATGAAATCAAACATGATATATTATAAAAGTTGCTGCTGAGAACAACGGCGACAACGAGAAAGACATTGATCTTTGAAAACTGAACAACGAATGATTGAAAGAATAAAGAGAACTTCGGTTCTCGCAAGCAAGTCAGTTTCAAAATGAGCAAGTCAAACACTTTATTGGAGAGTTTGATCCTGGCTCAGG
>NZ_JBHTGZ010000022.1:0-195866 GCF_042676425.1 Paenibacillus sp. GCM10027629
CAGATGAAACAGTATCAACATGCTTTGAAGAAACAAGGAATTACCCAAAGCATGTCTCGAAAAGGCAATTGTTACGATAACGAGGTAATCGAGAACTTCTTTGGCATTATGAAGTCGGAATTTCTTTATATTAATGAATTTGAAAGTGTAGATCACTTCAAACAAGAACTGGCACTATATATTGATTACTACAATCACAAACGCATCAAGTCAAAATTAAAAGGCATGAGCCCGGTACAATACCGAGCTCATGCCCAACAGGTTGCATAAAAATATTGTCTAACTTTTTGGGGTCACTTCAAAACCTGGGGCTGCTTTTCTCTTCACCCCAATAAAGGAACCACCTCATCTTATGTCGAACTTCTCCGGTATGATGCGAATAACAAAATCTTCCCTCAAACATATAACGATTATTCTACTATTTATTGGCGTTCTTTTTAGCCTCCGCTGGACTTGGTCCGAATTTTTCACTGCATCGGAGTCGCCTCGTGCTGCCCATGGCGAGCTGGTTTCTATTGAACCAGCTCGTTTTTCTATATATAATTTCTGGTAATACATCCAAAATGAGTTTAATAGAGCGAATGGAGGAATGAACGTGCCTCAACAAAAACGGCATGTTGTACTTAGCGTAATCACCGTCGGTATGCTCCTATTCACAGGATGCACCTCTGGCAACAGCGTAACTGTCGAGCCAATGAGCGAGTATACGCCTAAGCCAGATCTCGAGTTGATTCAGAGTATTCGCAAGAACAAAGATGCAAGCAAAGAATTGTACGAGGTATACCGCGACCTTACGCTCATTGACATTCATAACCACGATGCTGGGTACCCGGCGGCCGTATCGAAATGGGGCCAATATGGCATTGACCGGATCGTATTATTCGGAGATATTTCGGAGCCTAGCGCACAAGCTACGGATCAGCTGGCTTGGGACCAATATCGCAAGGAACCTGCGCATGTATACCCTTCCTTTGCAGGCTTCCCGATCTATGAAGAAGAAGGGCTATCCATCGTGAAAGACAAATTGGAGCAAGGATACTTGAATATCGGAGAGATCGCTGCCGCATCGACCTATTCGCCGGTTGTCTCCAAAGTAGAATGGAAGGCGAAACACCCCAATGACGGTTATTTCCCGCAAATCTATGGCCTGGCTGCCAAATATCGCGTTCCGATTCTACTTCACATCGACCCGCCCAATGGGCCGCCGATTTCCGATCTCGAGAAAGCCTTGGAGCAGCACCCGGATACGATTATTATTTTTGGACATGCCAATGCCTACAACGACCCTAGTCATATCAAAAACCTATTAGCCAAACATCCGAATGTGTATATTGATTTTTTCGCAGGATTTACGGCTTATAATCCCGAAAGCACGAACAAATTACAAGACTTCATTCCACTTATGGAAGAATACCCAGACCGATTTATGTTATCGACGGATTCCGGATATGGTCTAACGACCGAACAAGCCGCGAAGGCATTATACGAGACGATTGATCTATTAACCCCTGAGACAGCTCTCAAAATTGCCTCTCAAAATTATGAACGATTGATCGAATTGCAGCCTCCGACGGACACGCAGATCAAGAGAATAACAGCGTTATCCGCCAAGCTTGGCAAAAAAGAAACCTATCGACTAAATAAACGAATGGCGAACGAATTGATTTTCAAGTTGGAAAGTAAATCGTAAGACAACGAGGAATATTTGTCCATATTATGAAAATATAATAAACTAGAATGATATCGATCAAAGGAGAAGCTTCCTATGGAGTCTTCATTATTTGCTGCTTTAAGTATTTCTTTTTTGCTGGTAACGATGCTAACACCTGTCTTAATTTGGGGGTTACGTAGTCTGAAGCTCACGCAACCAATCCGAGTAGAGCTGCCGCCAGAACATCATGCCAAACGCGGTACGCCGCTCATGGCCGGCATCATCCTGCTTATTGGGGTACTGACTTCAATCTACTTCCATCCCAAACCGCTTGTTCTTTTTATCGGGGCAACATTTGTGTTATTTAGTCTCGTTGGCTTTATGGATGATTTTAAGAAGGCGGCATTTCAAGATCCGTCGGGGATATCGGGGAAAACAAAACTGATTTTTCAATTTACATTCACCATTGCCCTGCTGCTTATCTTGCTATTCCAATTCGATTTGAGTTCGGAGATTACGCTATTCAAAGGTTTCACCTTTCATTTACCTATCCTTGCCTATCTCGTCATCATGACATTGTTTATTGTCGGATCTGCGAATGCGATCAATTTTACAGATGGGCTCGACGGCCTGCTGATCAACGTTGCCATACCTACCTTCTTTTTCTTCTTTGTCATTTCGGAGCGAATTGAAGTAAAGACATTTTCCTTGGTCATGGTCGGCTGCCTGCTAGGTTTATTTATTTACAATATTTATCCGGCAAAAGCCTTCATGGGCGACACCGGTTCCCTTGCCATTGGCGGCTCACTTGCTTTCTTAGCGGTGATTGAAAAGGTTGAAATCTTAATCCCGATCCTATTCTCCGTTTATCTCGTGGAACAATTTTCGGTAATCCTGCAGGTCTGGTATTACAAGAAAACCAAACTAAGAATATTCCGAATGGCTCCCATCCATTTTCACTTTAGTCTGAAATACGGGTGGAGTGAGAACAAAATCGTGATGATATTCGGATTTATATCCTGGTTCTCCGCATTGATCTCCTGGGCGATCTGGAAGTACATATTATAAGAGCGAAATGAAATGACCGGGGCAGCAATCCGTTGCCTTCGGTCATTTTACATTTACAAATCTATAAAAGTAGATATAATGTTCTATATGGAACCTTTATTGATATATAAAGCTTTATCGAACGAGACACGTTGTCAGATCATGCAATGGTTAAAAAATCCCGAGGAATTCTTTGATGAAAACCCCTACTTACAACAAGACCTCAGTTTTCGGATTGGCGTGTGCGTAGGAGATATTCAGGCGAAATCTGGACTTGCACAGTCGGTGATCTCGAGTTATTTGTTGACGATGCAAAAAGCGGGTTTGTTAGAGTCTGAGCGAATCGGCAAGTGGACGTATTATCGTCGGAATGAACAGACCATACAAGCATTTTCCGACTACATCCAAAATAAACTGTAAACGGAGAGGAGGATCTCTTTTTTTGTTTTAACATATCTATTTTTCTATATATATAAATATGAATGGAGACTTACACCGAACATGAAAAAGATTAACTCGTTACTTATCATCATTCTGGCTCTAGGCGTATTCGGCATTATCACGACCGAAATGGGCATTATCGGGGTTCTGCCCCAAGTCATTCAAAAATTTAATATCTCGGCTTCACAAGCTGGTTGGCTTATCAGTATATTTGCTCTGGTCGTTGCTGTCTCAGGTCCATTCCTGACATTACTCACTTCCGGTATGAATCGGAAAATCGTCCTATTAACGGCCGTTCTCCTTTTCGCGATATCCAATATCGTGTATGCCTATACGACGAAATTTGAAGTTATGCTAGCTTTCCGTATTATCCCCGCCATTTTCCATCCCGTTTTCTTCTCCGTCGCCCTTGTGACGGCAGCTAGACTTGTTCCCCCGGAGAAGGGCAGCAAGGCGATTACGCAAGTTTTTGCTGGAATAACGGTCGGATTTGCTTTTGGCGTACCATTGACTTCGTATCTTGCCGAGCAGTTTTCGTTAGAAGCTGCTTTCTTGTTCGGCGCATTGGTGAGCGCGATTGCCTTCGTAGGCATACTTGCCTGGCTCCCCTCCATGCCTGTCACAGAAAAAATGTCCTACGGCAAGCAGCTTGGGATCCTACGCAAACCTCAATTGTGGTTAAATATCTTGACCGTTATTTTTATCTTTGCGGCGATGTTCTCGGTGTATAGCTACTTTGCTGAATATCTTGGACAAGTCACCGCAATGAATGGGTCATGGGTAAGCATCATGTTGATGGCTTTTGGTGTCATCATGATTTTGGGGAATTTTATGTTTGGGGAATTTTTGCATAGAAACATGACCAAAACCGTCATCTTGTTTCCTCTCCTCTATGCGGTAATATACTTATTTGTTTATTATCTGGGGCCATATTTCGTTCCGATGATTGTGGTCGTCTTCATTTGGGGGGCGGTGCATTCGGGTGGGCTGATCGTCAGTCAAGCATGGTTAACGACGGAGGCGAGAGAAGCTCCTGAATTTGGTAACAGCCTTTTCGTCTCATTCTCCAATCTTGGAATAACTGCAGGTACCTCCATCGGCGGCTGGTTTATTTCTGGATTGGGCATCCATCAACTCATCTGGAGTGGTGTGATGTTTGCTCTCCTAGCTTTCTTATTCATCATGATTAAAATCAAAATTTTCAAATCAAGCAGATACTAGAGAAAAAACAAGGAGTATGGTAGACTCTAATCTGAGCAACGAAAAATGATCCTATGCGTATAAGCCTATAGAAGAGGCAGCTCTTCTATAGGTTTCTTTTCTGCTGCCAATATCTCATATTTATATGATGAACACAATTGAGAGGTTAAGTAATCCATGTTCAAGAAAATGAAAAACTGGCTGGAAAGGCGTTCACCAGCCCAGGTGATATCCGGCTATTATTTACTTGCAGTAACCATTTCTATCCTATTATTCAATATCCCAGCGGTGCATAAGCCTGGGGTCGACATGACTTTTTTTGATACGGTCTTCACCGCTGTTAGTGTCGTAAGCGACACCGGCTTGGGTGTTATCAATGTCTCGGAAACCTTTAGCGTGTTCGGGTATTTTGTCATTATGCTCGTCCTGCAATTCGGGGGTATTGGCATTATGGCGATGAGCACATTCTTCTGGATCCTATTGGGCCGCAAAATTGGACTGCGTGAGCGACGACTGATCATGGTTGACAATAATCAGTTCGCCCTATCAGGTCTGGTTCAATTGGTAAAGGAAATCCTACAAATTTTTATCCTGACAGAACTGGTCGGGGCACTCCTATTCGGGTTTCATTTCTTGCGATATTTCCCGACCTGGCATGAAGCATTTCTTCAAGGACTGTTTGCGTCTGTCAGTGCGACAACCAATGCGGGGTTAGATATTACGGGGAAATCCCTGATCCCTTTTGCAGGTGATTATTATGTGCAGCTGCTGACGGTTCTGCTGATCATTTTCGGCTCCATCGGCTTCCCTGTCTTAATTGAAGTGAAGGCGTACTTGTCTAGGAGAAAGTCGAAGCTTGAACAACCCTTCCGCTTCTCCTTGTTCACCAAGATATCGACGTTGACGTACGGGATTCTTCTTCTAATCGGGACCGTCCTTATTTTCGCACTCGAATATCAACACTTTTTTAAGGGTATGGCATGGCATGAGAGCTTTTTCTATTCGTTCTTCCAAGCGGCAACGACGAGAAGCGCCGGGCTTACGACCATGGATATCAGTGAATTTTCGCATCCGACGCTCTTGGTTATGGGTGTACTCATGTTTATTGGAGGATCCCCGAATTCAGTAGGCGGCGGAATTCGGACGACAACCTTTGCACTGAACATGTTATTTATCTATCACTTTGCTAGAGGGAACCGGGAGATCAAAGTTTTCAAACGTGAGCTGCACCAAGATGATGTGATGAAGTCACTCGCCATTACCTTATTGGCCGTGATCATGTGCGGTATATCCGTCGTAGCAATCAGTATTTCGGACAAGCAGCATCAGCTGATAGAAATTTTCCTAGAGGTCTGCTCTGCCTTCGGTACGGTAGGCTTGTCTACGGGAATTACCCCGGAACTCAGCATTTTTGCCAAATCGATTCTTATCGTTCTGATGTTCATCGGAAGAATCGGACTTACCTCTTTCTTATTTATCATTGGCGGCAACAAAAAGGAAGCACGGTACCATTATCCTGTCGAGCGAGTGATTACGGGTTAACTAATATTTCACAATTTTGCATATTATAAGCCCTTTCGACTTCCTTATATGAAGCGAAGGGCTTATAATGAATTGGATTATTATGACATAGAGGTGTATATTGGGTGTGGATTGACTTGATTTTGTTTTTCCTTTTATTTGCCCTATTTGCTTACGTATTTGTTACCGTAACCATTACGAACTTGCACAAGGCTTATTTAGTATTCCACTTTTCCATGATGGTATGGCCGTTCTGTCAGTTTGCTATAAAAGCAACGGAAAATTCCAAGTTTCAATTATTTTATGTGAAGCTCGCTTTTGTAGATATGTCTATGTTGACCATCGGATGGCTATTATTCACACTTTTCCTCACGGGTCGATCTCTATTTCCGCGAAGAAAAGTAACATTCGCCATTTCTGTTCCTGCGTTATTCGCAGCCCTCATCGTGATTAGCAATCCCAATGCGATGTTCGTCAGCCCTCTAGACGGCGGATATATACAAAGAGCTTATGGACCGCTTTTTTGGCTCTGTATCACGGTTTTTATAGGGTATGTGGTCGTTTCGCTTTATCTCATGTATCTCGCTTTGGCAGCCAATAGCCCGCCTCGCATCAAGAAGCAGGTGAAGCAAGTGCTGTTAGGTATTGTGGTCATGACTGCGTTCATTCTATCAGACATCTTCATCAACGTTGTTCTCTTGCACTCCCAGGAAGTTATTCCAGGGTTGACGTCTATCGGCATTTTGCTATCTGCTATCATCTTTGTTATTGCCATTCATCGCGATAAAGTATTCGATATTGTTACCATTGCCCACCAAGACATCATTAACACCATAGCGCACGGGATTCTCGTGCTAGACGACAATGAGACCATTGTAGAAATTAACCAGTCGCTTCGTCCCTATGTCGACTTGCATGTTGGTGACCACTTCGATATAACATCCATCCTCCCACATCATGAATCCGCTAATAAAACGAACTTATTTATTCAGGCTTATCAAGAATACCCTCTAGAGAGAACCGAAATTGAAGTGATATATCATCATATAATCGATCGCAGCTATGTCCATATTCATGCCGCCCCGATTATGGTTGGAGATACCATGGTTGGGCGAATCATCACGTTTCAGGATATGAGCGTCCTTCGCCGCCTCATCGACGAGACCAATTTGCAGAACCAAATCTTACAAGAACGTAATCGGTCCTTAATTGCGATTCAGCAGGAGCTTTTTGAGTCTAACCAGAAACTTGAGAAGATGGCGATCACCGACAGCTTGACGAATTGTTACAATCGGCATTACTTAACACAACAATTAGAACTTGAAGTGATGAAAAATATGAACCATCAAATACCGTTTACATTGCTTCTAATCGATATCGATTATTTTAAATCAGTCAATGACAACTACGGACATCTGGTCGGTGATCAAGTCATATGCAACACGGTGGAAGCCATTAAGCAGCATCTGCGTCCGCGTGACATTTTGGCTCGTTATGGCGGGGAGGAGTTCATTATCTATCTGCCCAATACGAATCAAACCCAAGCAAGCATCCTAGCTGAGCGTATCAAGTCTACCGTCGAATCGAAAAAGATGATTGTCTCTCAGATTAAGCCTGCTTTATCGATCACCATCAGCATAGGATTGCTAGCCTTGGACAAAATGTCGATGCAGCACTCCAAGGACTCGAAATCAACCCTTAATGAATTGTTCCAATCTGTAGACGAAGCCTTGTATCAGGCCAAAAGAGAAGGACGCAACCGAATTGTAAGCGTCGCAAGATAAATAACAACGACTATGCTGCGGTATAATTTAAGGGCGCCCCGTTGGGCGCCCTCTTCTTGATATTCAAAGATCATTCCGTGATCGGATACACGACATGCTTAGAGCTTGAATTGGGAAATAACTACTTTCAAGCGATCCGCCATCTTCGACAGCGCTTCTGCTGAGATGCTGATTTCCTGCATGGAGGCAAGCTGTTCTTCCGTCGTAGCTGAGACACTCTGTGTGTTCCCAGCCATCGCCGTTGTGATCGACCTGGCATCATGGATATCGCTGGCCATTTGCTCGGTTCCTGCTGCCATCTGTTGGACCGAAGCCGATACTTCCTGGATCTGCGTTGTAACAATATTCACCGACTGTTCGATACGCTGGAATGCTTCGCCTGCTTCATGCATCACTTCGATACCAAGCGTTACCTCCGCTGCACTCTGCTCTGTATCCCGTGCGGATCTGAGCATCTCTGACTGGATATGTTGGATCGTCCCGGCAATTTGCTGCGCCATCGAGTTAGACTGCTCGGCAAGCTTACGCACTTCTGTAGCGACGACGGCGAAGCCTCGCCCATGCTCCCCTGCACGAGCTGCCTCGATCGAGGCATTGAGCGCGAGCAAATTCGTCTGCGAAGCAATGCCGGCAATCGCTTGTACGATATCATCAATACCGCGCGCCTGATCGCTTAGACCTTTCATGGATTGGCCAAGCTGGCTGACGCTACTGCTAATCGACTGCATCTGATGAACTGTTTTTTGAATGGAATGATGGCCCGCTTCAACCATATCAGACGAATGAACGGATGCCTGGGACACAGTCTGTGAGCTCTCCGCAATCTGTCTTACTCCCATGATCATCTCTTGAACGGTGAGGTCGACACGGTTCATGCTATTCATCTGCTCATCCGATCCTTCTGCCAGCCGCATTATACTCTCAGCCGTATACTGGGAGGCTTGGGCTGATTGCTCGGAAGCAGCCGCCAGCTCTTGGGAAGAAGCGGACAGCTGCATCGACGTATCCGACACTTCCTGCAATACATTGCACAATGAGTCTGTCATCTTTTCGAAAGCTTCACTTAGAATACCGAACTCATCCTGCGTCTTATGATGCACCCGTTTCGTTAAATCGCCGTCGCTAACCATATTGGCTGCCTGAATCAATCGTCTTAGCGGTTTAAGGATCGATCTGATCGTAACATATACTAAGACGGCTCCAACCAACAGGCCAATAGCGATCACAATAACAGTCGTTCGGAAGATCGGTTGAGCAGCGTCCTTAAATTCCTGAACATTGATGGTTCCTGTAATCTTCCAGCCTGTCTGCTCATTGGTCACGAAGTCCATGATCTTGGGACTGCCCTCGTGTACATAATCCACATGTCCGGAAGATTTGGCATATACATCATCCAGCCAACTCTCCTTCAATACATGCCCGGCTTTGTGTGTCGGATGAACGATGACTCTTCGATTCTGATCTAGAATAACAGAGTAACCTTTTTCCCCTACCTTCATGTTCTGAGCTATCGTTAGGATCTGTTCAAGATTTACATCCACAGCGACGACCCCCGAGCCGTCTTCAAGGGCTCGCGAGATCGTAATGACCATATTGCCTGTTGTAGATGATTTATAAGGAGGAGAAACAATGGAATCCCCTTTTTGTTCCATGCTCGCCTTGTACCAATCCCGGTTGCGCGGGTCATAGCCATCAGGCATTTTCACATCAGGAAATTGAATCATGGTTCCGTCGAACGTGCCTACATAGGAGTCCTCGATCCCCTTATGCTGAAGCTGGAATTGTTCAATGAGTTGCCGAGCAGAAGTATAACTCTGTTCCTTATCCCCTTGATATCGGATTGTGTTGGCTAGGAAGGCAACATTCTGTTTATTTTCCAGAATGACCGAACTCAATTTTTCATTCAATAACTTGACACTTTGCTCCGTACCTTGTCTGATTTGCTTCTCTACTGTGGAGCTGGCGCTATCATAGGAGAATAGGCCAATGGCTACGCTGGGAGCGATCAATATGACTATAAAAGATAGAATAAGTCTCGCCCGTATTGTGAATCTCCATTTCATCATGTTCCCACCTTTAGAAGTTATGTAATTCTTGAATAGAGGAGAGAATCGCATTCTTGACGCCTCTCACCGCTTTACTATTATCGGCATTTGACGATATAGACTACACCTCTACCGAGACATTTCCGGAGCAAGCGACTGACCTACAAGTTTTGCTTACAAAACTCGCTTTGAAAGCGAGGAAGGTTCAATCGCCAATGATACACAACAAAGATGCCGGGACAATTGTCCCGGCATCTATATTTTTAACCTTTTGAGGAGGCCAACAAGGATTCGATTTCCTCCAGCGATTTCCCCTTCGTCTCAGGTACGATCCGCCAAGTGAAGAAGAACGTAATCACGGACATGACACCGAAGATCCAGAAGGTAACCGCCGGTCCTGCGGAAGCAAGCATTGGAGGGAAGGTCTGGGATACGATATAATCCGCTGCCCACAATGCCATCGACGCAATCGCCGTCGCTTTCCCGCGAATACGATTCGGGAAGATTTCGGACATAATCACCCAGACAACGGGACCGAGCGATATCGCAAAGGAGGCGACATACACCAAAATAAAGATGAGCACGAGAACCCCGGAGGTATGCCCCGTATAAAATGCAGCTCCAATCACCGCCAGACTCACCGCCATGGAAGCCGATCCAACCATTAGCAGAACCTTACGCCCGACCTTATCAATCAGCCAAATCGCAAGAATAGTGAACACGAAATTAATGAATCCAACCAGGATGGTCTGAATCAGCGCAGCGTTCGTGCCCGCACCCGTTTCCTTAAAAATCTCCGGTGCATAATACATCACGGCATTAATCCCCGTAACTTGCTGGAGAATCGCGAGTCCAACGCCTACGATTAGCGCAATCCGCAACGTAGGACCGAACAACTGACGGATCGAACCACTCTCCTGTGCGAACGATTTCTTAATGTCCAATACTTCCTGCTTCGCCAGTTCCTCACCGTGGATCTTGAGCAGGATCGGCAGAGATTCAGCTGCCTTGCCCTGCTTAATCAACCATCTCGGGCTCTCCGGCACGAAGAATAGCAGTACCAAGAATAATAGGCCTGGTAGGACGCCGAAACCGAACATATAGCGCCAACCCATCGCAATATCCCATGCGTCATTCCCATACCCGGCAATACCAAGATTAATGAAATAGGTCAGGAAGATCCCCGTAACCGTTGCGAACTGGTTCAAGGCTACCAGCCGGCCTCGATATTTCGCAGGCGCGATCTCCGCATTATAGAGCGGACAAAGAGTAGAGGTAATTCCGATACCAATACCGCCGATAATTCTAGCGATGATATAAGCGCTGAAGGTCGTCGGAATGGCAGATCCGATAGACCCGATAATAAACAGGATCGCAGCGGTAATGAGCACCTTCTTCCGGCCGAATCTGTCACCAAGCACACCAGAGCTTGCAGCTCCGGCAATACAGCCGATAATCAAGCTGGAGACAGCCCACCCTACTTCCACTTCATTTAAGCTGAAATGGTCTTTCATAAATCCAATCGCACCTGACACGACAGCAGTGTCAAATCCGAATAATAACCCTCCCAAAGCGGCAACCATGGAGACGAGGGTAACAAATCGCATGCTGACTTGTTGACCTTCATTTTGTTCTTTTAAGCTCACGCAAGATTATCCTTTCTGACTTTTTTCGTACTTGCATACGAGTCCTTTATCTGATCACACAAGGGATATTCGTTACTGAGAGCCCATTATAGCATGGGTTGAGCCCAGGTCAGGGTTCGATTGCCTTCACTTATTTGTCGTATACCAGCATAATATTAGGCCAAGCTTCCGCTGCCTAGCATCAGAGCCATCGACTAGCACATTATTGTCCCCCAAAAACAAAAAAGTCCATGCATGCTGCATGGACATTCCATTCTATAGTTGGTTGCGATATTCCGTAGGCGATACGCCAATGACCTTCTTGAACACGCGACTGAAGTAATTCGGGTCCTTATACCCTACGAAATAACAGACTTCCTTCAAGCTGAACTGGCCTTCCTTGATCAACGCTTTGGCCTTGTCAATGCGCAGTCTTGTCACGTAATCAATGAACGTCTCCCCGGTCTGCTGCTTGAACACTTTGCTGAAATAATGCGGATTTAAGTGGACGTGGTCCGCCACATCCTCTAGGGAGAGATCTTCGCGAAATCTCTCTTGAATGAATGTAACGGCATCATCGATGACACTCCATGTACGCTGTTCTCGTTCCTCCCGAATGTGCTTGATAGCTAATTCCACGTAAGTACGTTCAGCAACATGCTCTGTCATCACAGGATCAGCGGTTTGGTCCGCTGGCCCTCCCGGCGACGGCATAGTCAGATCTTCAAAAAGACATAAGCTGCCCCATTGCTTATGATACGTAGATGCAAAAACACCTTCAAAATAGGATTTTCGGATGCCTCGGATATCCGTACCCACAGAGCCAATGCCTACGGTCGCGTTGATACCGCGCTGTTCGCGAAGTAGCTCCATCAGCTTCGTACCAAGCCCTAGCGCCTCTTCTCGCAGTACCGCATCCTTCGTCATATGCCTCTCCAGAAGGAAAATGGCCATGTGCCCGTACACCATAGAGCTGACAACACAGCCGGTGCGATGCTTGATCAACCCTTTTGCCGCGTTTTTGACCGTCTCAAATATATTTCTCTTTGTTATGCCGAGCTCTTGGTAGGGAAGGTGTCCCATATCAGGCAAGGCAAGCACGATTGCGCATCCTTTATCACTAGAGACCCCGAGAATATCAGCCAGCTGCTCTACTTCCGTCTCATTCACTTGATCGGACATGAAGACGAGCGCCATTTCCGTCTCCGCCAGGGGAAGAAGCTGGAAGAACTTGTCCCTGATTGCGAACTCCTCATCCCGTTTACGCTTCTCCTGGTCAATCTCGTCAATCAGCTGCTGCAGGAGTGCGACGATATGATCGCGTTTGGCCGGTTTAACCAAATACTCTTTGACTCCCATCGCAAGCGCCTCTTTGGCATATTCGAAATATTCATAGGCGGTAACCAGAACCATTTTAACCTGCGGATGGTGGGCCTTAATTTCTCTTAAAGCTTCAAGGCCTTGAATCCCCGGCATTTTGATATCCATCAGAATGATATGCGGACGAAATTCATAAGCCTTCTGAATCGCAATACGACCATTCTCCGCATGAATAATCTCAAAGGTATTCGGCATCATTCGGGTAACGATCCATTCGATGCCTTCTCGCTCTAGGGCTTCATCATCTGCGATTAATAAGCGATACATCTTCCTCCTCCTTCCCTGCAGCTGGAAGCCGAATCAGAACCGTCGTTCCTTGGCCCGGCTCGCTGTAAATATCAATAAGATCTTCTTGTCCATAGAATAATTCCAGCCGTTTAAACACATTGCGTGTTCCGAGTCCCGTGGATTGCCCCTTAGACTGCGCAACTGACGGCTTGTACTCATTGTGAAGCAGCGACTGGCGTATCTCTTCGCTCATTCCGATTCCATTGTCAGAGATCGAGACTCTGACTTCCCCAGGGCTGCATGTCACGGTAAGCTTAATCTCTGCCCCTTCCTCCATACCCTCAATGCCATGGACGAAAACATTTTCCAACAAGGGTTGTAAAGTTAGTGTAGGAACCCATACATCCAGTCCCTTCTCGTCGATCTCGGTTACAAAATGAATTCGATCGCGAAAGCGAGCCTGTTGAATCGTAAAGTAATCTTTGGCATGCTCCACCTCGTCCCTGAGCGTTACCGGATGATCCAGCTTCCGAAGGTTATACCGAAGGAGGTTCGACATCGTGACGGTCAGATCGCTCGTCTTCTCTGCGCCCTCGAGTAACGCAAGCTTAGATAGAACATTCAAGGAATTAAAGAGAAAATGGGGATTCATCTGATTCTGAAGCACCTCGAGCTCCAATGTTTTGACCAGCTTGTCCTTCTCCAAGCTTGCTTTCTCTTTCTCAATCAGCTCTTTCAGGTTGTCTTGCATATGTTCAAATGCTCTGGATAATATCCCAAACTCATGATTCTCACTCAGCTGGGGGGAGGAGACTTGTAGATTACCATCGGATATTTGCTGTGCGGTTCGCGTCAACTGCTTAATGGGTCTCGTGATACCCAAGGAAATCCAATAGGCAAACACGACACTGATCAGCGTATTCAGGATAAAAACCGCGACGCCCCAATTATTCATCGCTTTGGTCTGGGTGAAAATCTGCCGATAAAAAGGCTGATAATAGCTGAGCTCCAAATCATTGAGCTCGTGCCCCTCTTCCTGGATGAACGCGGCAGTCCGCTCAGCCTCTTCATAGAAAGCCGCATACGCCAAGGCATCTGTACGGCTCAAAGCATCGATTACACTCGCTTCTTGCTCCATAAAGGTGTCGACCATATGACGATAGCTGCGGACGGTAAGATCTGTAGATGGAATGGTATCTTGCGCCGATAGGCTTTCCCGCAGAACATTCAGCTCATGTTGCTGATGTATAAATTCGCTGTGGCTGGCCTTGCTTCGATCTGTTAAGTAAACATTCAGAGCCCGAAGATTGTTCTGTGTCTGTTCCGCAATTTGCTTGTATAATAATACCCGGTCCAGCATCACATTATAACTGTTCTGTACCTTTATGCCGCTCTGGAAGATGAAGAATGACAACGCGCTGCTCACGATAAAAAGGGATGGAATCACAATAAACAGCATTTTACGTATATTCATGGGCTGTTCCCCTTAGATTTCATATCGTCACGATCCAGCGTACTTGTTGCAATGAAGTGCTGAACCGGAATAGCGTCCCCCTTGAAAACCGCATCTACCAATTCAACGGCTTGGGCACCAATTTCTCGGGGCTGTTGAACCACAGAAGCTGTAATGAGTCCATCCGTGATCCCTTCCTTCGTTACCTCCAAATCATCAAATCCAAATACGCGTACATCCGCTCTATCCGCCGCTTTCAATCCTTCAACAATTCCTGCGGCATCCAAAGAGCTAAGTCCTACCATCGTCTGGATACGCGGGTATTGCTTCAATAAGGCTTCTGTCTGCTTTGCAGCTTGAATCCGTGAAATATTCGATGAGCGGACAGCCACGATCTCATAACCCGGTGTATTGGAAATCATGGAACGGAACCCCTCGAGCCTCAGCTGTTGATTGTCAGCCCATTCACTTCCAATGATGACGCCAATACGTCCCCTCTCGGCAGTATCTTGTATCACAAGCTCCCCCATGCGTTTGCCCGCTTCCCTATTATCTGTTCCCACGTAAGCGATCCGCTTGCTATCCGGCTCATCCGCATCGATTGTGATTACGGGAATCCCTTGATCGATGGCCTTGTTGATTAATTGCGTATATGGCTGACCCTTCATGCCCTGTACGAGAATCGCATCTGGTTTCGCAGCAATCGACTTTTCTAGAAGCTTCGTCTGTTCGGTAGGATTGATACGAATCGGGCCCATGTAATCGATCGCGATCCCCCGCTGCATTGCAGCTTCATTGGCTCCCTTTTCTACAGCCCGCCAGAATGGATTGTCTAGCTCTTGGGCGATTAGCACAACGTGTTTCATCGATTTGCTCACGACGCTGCTCTGGTTCATTTCCCGAACCAGATGATCAATCTTCAACGTAGGAGACACAAACTGGTATAAAAAATAACAGAAAACAAGAAGTATGACGATCAGCCCTAATGTCCTGTATCTATTGAACATGGGTCCCTCCAAAGTTTTGTCTAAAGATCATGTTTTATTATATAGAGGCTACTGGATAAACGGAAATTCCCCGTATACCGTATTATAAGAGCCTTGCCACCATACAGTGGCAAGGCTCTTAGGGCATCTGACATAACTATATGATTTTATATTACAAATCACGTACCGCAATAGGTGCGATACGGCTTGGTCGACTCCGACAATGTGCAGTATTCCTTCTGATCATCGGCGTACGCATAGGGTTCTGATAAAGCAGCGAGCAGCCGTTCCATCACACTGTAATCGCCTTGTTCTTCGGCGGCTTTCAGTGCCGCTTCAACCCGATGGTTCCGCGGGATGACCGCCGGATTACTGCTTCGCATCAATTGATTTGAATCCGCTCTTGATTCCTGTTGTCGGCCTAATCTCGCCTCCCAGCGTTCATGCCACGAAGTGAACTCGGGAGACCCGAACAGGTCTGATTCCTCCAACTGATTCAAGGTTAAGGCACGGAATGTATTGGTATAGTCCGCACGATGCTTTTCCATCAACCCGAGCAGGTCATTGATAAGCTCTTCATCCTGCTCCTCATCGCCCAAGATCCCTAATTTGGCCCGCATGCCCTCGTTCCAGTTCGTGTGAAATAATTCCATAAATCCGGCAATCTTGTCTTGCGCCAATTGAACAGCCTGCTCCTGATCCTCATGGAACAGCGGCAATAACGTCTCAGCAAATCGAGCAAGATTCCATCCCGCAATATACGGCTGATTGCCATAAGCATAACGGCCTTGCGAATCAATGGAGCTGAATACCGTTGCAGGATCATAGGCATCCATGAAGGCACAAGGACCATAATCGATCGTTTCCCCGCTAATGGTCATATTGTCGGTGTTCATCACCCCATGAATAAAGCCGACCAGCTGCCATTTGGCAATCAGCGCCGCCTGACGTCGGATCACTTCCTCCAGAAGCACAAGATACGGGTTCTCACCCGCATCAACGTCTGGATAATGGCGCTCTAACGTATAGTCGGCAAGGCGACGGAGGTCCTCCACGGTGCCAAATTGTGCAACGTATTGATACGTACCAACGCGCAGATGGCTGGCGGCCACACGTGTCAGAATGGCACCTGGTAGATCCTTCTCGCGGGTAATGAACTGCCCTGTTGTTACGACGGCAAGACTGCGCGTAGTCGGGATGCCAAGGGCATGCATGGCTTCGCTGATGATATATTCGCGCAGCATCGGTCCAAGAGCTGCCCGGCCATCCCCGCCACGGGAATAAGGGGTTCTGCCAGAACCCTTCAGCTGGATATCCATACGCTCTCCTTGCGGCGTAATCTGCTCGCCCAGCAGCAACGCTCGGCCGTCCCCTAACATGTTAAAATATCCGAATTGGTGGCCTGCGTACGCTTGAGCTAACGGCGAAGCTCCTTCGGGCACCTGATTACCCGCAAGTTCAGCCACACCCTCTTCGCTTTGCAACGCCTGAATATCTAATCCTAAAGATGCTGCCAATGGTTGGTTGAGCACGACCAGCTTCGGTGAGCGTACCGGATTTAGGCTCATACTGGAGTAAAATGACTTCGGCAGCTGGGCATAACTGTTATCGAAATTCCAACCTAATTTATGATGATTTGTCATAGGTTCTCCTTTATTTCTTATGGCTTCGCACTGTTAATGTCCACTTCCTCCCATTTATTATACCAAACTTTTTCGGAAGAACCCCCGTCTTGCCAATACAAAACACAAGGACACGCAATGAGGAGGTTATGAAAATGTTTCAGAAAAAGTAAAACTTTTTGACGTCGTTCCAGCGTCATAGCTACATCAAGTAATTACGTAGAGGTGGAGGCAAGAAATCATGCCCAGCAATAAAAAAAAATTCGAGAACTCACTTATTCAGTGCATTACGGAGCACAAAGAGAGTATTTATCGGCTTGCATATAGCTATGTACGAAATAAAGAAGACGCATTGGATATTGTACAGGATTCCATACATAAGGCATTCGCAAATGCAGAATCCCTTAAGAACCCTGACGCCATCAAAAGTTGGTTCTATCGAATCGTCGTGAATACCTCATTGGACTTCCTTCGGAAGCAAAAGCGCGTTCAAGTCGTTGATGAAGAAACACTAGAAGCCTATAGCCAAGGAACATCGGATTCCTATCACGATATTGATCTTGAACGAGCATTAGAGGAGTTGCCTGTTAAGTACCGAAGCGTCGTGGTTCTGCGATATTTCGAAGACCTCAAGATTGAGGAAGTTTCCGAAGTGTTGAATGAGAACATCAATACCGTCAAAACAAGGTTGTATCAAGCACTCCGTGTCCTGCGTGTAAAGTTAAATGATAAATCCACTATGGAGGTATAATGATCATGGATAATAATATAGAGAAGTTAAAGAAAAGTTATACGGAAGTTCCGATTCCTGAGGAACTGGACTTCATTGTGAAAAAAGCAATTCGCCAGAGCCGCATGAAACGAACGAATATGCGATGGATTATCGGTACAGCGGCAGCCGTCATCGTGTTCGTGTCTGGTGTGAACAGTAGTCCAGCATTCGCAAATGCCTTCTCCAACATTCCTGTGCTCGGCAAAATCGTGGAGGTGATTACCTTCCGAGAGTATAAAGTAGATGAAGATACGTACAATGCCAATTTGAAGGTACCTGCGGTGACAAATCTCGAGAATAAAACACTCGAACAGATGCTGAACAACAAATATCTTGACGAGAATAAGAAATTGTATGCTGAGTTTCAGAAGGATATGGATGACCTGAAAAAACAAGGCGGGGGGCACCTCGGGATCGATACGGGATATGAGGTAAAAACAGATAATGACCAAATTCTCTCGATCGGCCGTTATGAGGTCAACACCGTAGGTTCATCTTCAACGACGATGAAATATGATACGATCGATAAGAAGAACCAAGTGTTGATAAGTCTTCCGAGCTTGTTCAAGGACAATGCCTATATCGCCTTAATTAGCGAGAACATCAAGCAGCAGATGCTGGAGCAGATGAAATCAGATCCGGATAAAACCTATTGGGTGAAGAAGGACGACAAAGATACGGACCCAATGAATGATTACCAATCGATTCAAAAAGACCAGAGCTTCTATATTAACAAAGGCGGCAAACTGGTGATCTCCTTCGATAAATATGAAGTGGCTCCTGGAGCCATGGGGATTGTAGAATTCGTGATTCCTACGGATGTGATTGCATCGGACCTCGTGAGCAGCGAATATATTAAATAATAAGACGATAAAAGCATCTGACCATCCACACAACGAATGGATGAGCCAGATGCTTTTCTATTGACTAATCATCATTTATTCAGCAGCATGCGTCGATTCTTGCGGAGCGGCCTGATTCGCCATTTTCTTCGGCAGCTGCCATGCTGTAACAACGGCAAGTGCCGTAAATACGATATCCATCGTGCTGAACAAGCTCGAGAGATTCTCTTGGAATACAGTCATGACTTCACTTCCGAAGATCCCAGAGATACTCTCCGTATAAATATAACCAACGGTAAAATACTTACCGAGCAGAATACCGAGCAAACTCGCGATCACTGCAATCACTTGATGTGCTGCAGTAATTTGTTTATTAGCAAGATTGGCAACCACAAATCCAGCAAGACCGCCGACCGCCCACGCCACAATACCCAATTCATAATCCGTCAATGCCACGATAACTGCCCATGCTGCACCACCAATAATCGCTGCGATCAAAGCGCCTATTATCGGTAATGCGATTTTGTTACTTTCCAAAGCAATCTTCCCCCTACAAAGTTAATATTTTCCACAACGTATTTTACAATATTTTCTGCAAAACGACAATCTTTTCATTTTTCCTTTTTTATCCATCTCCCTCCTAACAAAACAGTCTTTCCACCGATACATGTAGATTCGGAGTATAATAGAGGGGTATACGACAGTTACATGGTGGAACTCTGTATGTATAAGGTTTTGAATATAGCGTAGAAGAGGTTAATTGATGAGTGAGAAACGATTTACAGCGTATCCATTAAGTGAAGAGATTGTGAGAGCACTGAACAGCTTGGGCTTTGACACGCCAACCGAGGTGCAGTCGGAAGTCATTCCTGTTGCGCTTCAGAAGAAGGATCTTGTCGTTAAATCGCAGACAGGGAGCGGCAAGACAGCTGCTTATGGCATTCCGCTCTGTGAGCTTGTGGATTGGAACGAGAATAAGCCGCAAGCATTGATCCTAACACCAACTCGCGAACTTGCGTTACAAGTCAACGAAGATATAACGAACATTGGGCGCTTTAAGCGAATTAAGGCAACGCCTCTTTTTGGAAAACACCCTTTTCATATACAAAAGGCCGAGTTAAAGCAAAGAACGCATATCGTTGTAGGTACGCCGGGACGTGTGCTGGACCATATTGAACGAGGTACGCTATCGCTAGAGCGGATGGCCTACCTCGTCATCGATGAAGCGGACGAGATGCTGAATATGGGCTTTATTGAACAGGTACAGTCTATCATTCAAGCGCTGCCTCGTGACCGGGTTACTATGTTATTCTCCGCTACGTTTCCTGAGGATGTGGCCCAGCTGTCACATCAATATATGGACAATCCTGCTGAAATTGAGATCCAAGCCAGCGGGATTACGACGGCCACGATTGAGCACGCTGTTATTCAGGTATCCGAGGCGGACAAGCTGGCGCTGCTTCAGGATCTTCTAATTGTTGAGAGCCCTGACAGCTGTATCGTGTTCTGCCGTACGCAGGAGCACGTGGACCAACTATTCCGAGAAATGGCTGATCTCGGTTATCCATGCGATCGGATCCATGGCGGGATGGAGCAGGAAGAGCGATTCGAAGTGATGCATGCGTTCCGAAGGGGACAATTCCGTTACTTGATTGCAACAGATGTAGCCGCCAGAGGGATCGATATCACAGATATTACCCATGTGATTAACTACGATATTCCGCTAGAGAAGGAAAGCTATGTTCATCGTACGGGGCGTACGGGGCGTGCAGGCAAGACGGGTAAAGCCATCACCTTCATCACGCCGAGGGATGGCAGACGATTGGCCGATATTGAGGCGTATATTGGATTTGCGATTCCGAAAGTGAACGCTCCCTCCGAAGAGGAGGTTGATCGCCGTAGAGCCGATTTCGAGAAGAAGCTTCATATTGGACCTGAACTCAAAAAAGATAAACGCGAGCAATTGAACAAGCAGATTATGAAGCTTAACTTCAATGGCGGCAAGAAGAAGAAGCTTCGTGCCGTAGATTTTGTCGGGACAATCGCTAAGCTTGACGGCGTAACCACAGAGGATATCGGCATCATTACCATCCTCGATTTCGTGACGGATGTTGAGATCCTGAATGGCAAAGGACCGCTTGTGCTTGAAATGATGAAAGATACGACAGTAAAAGGCAAGCTGTTAAAGGTGCGCAAAGGGAAAAAATAAACGCCGAGATGCCACGTGAAAACGCCACCCCAATCCAAGGGGTGGCATTCTTTCATCTATTCCCTCTACTCGATTACTAATTCACGAACTTGGCAAATTCCTTCAAAACGATATCTTTACAATTGATTTCAGAAAGTATTTCATCCATATCCGTTATTTCGAAAGGAAAAACGACACCTTTAATCTTTTTATGTACTGTAACTTTGGCTAAACCGGCCGTAACCATCGCCGTTGTATGATAATCTGAAAAGGTAGATAAGGATAACGTTCTTATGCACTCACGATGATCGATAATCCCTTTTACTTCAACAGTAAGAAAAGCATGTTCATTTTTATTCGGATTATGCTTAACAACTTTTGATAGAAACTTTTTGTTATTGCGTTTAAGAATATGATCAATAACTCTAAGTCTTCTTATTAGAGAGATTTGTTTGTTAAAGAAACGATTATTCCAAGAAGTCCAATAGTTAATTTGTTCAACGTTTAGTTTCTGTTTTAGACATTCTTTTTCTGCGTGATCGATAAGTCTTACTTCACTTTCATTGGATGGTTCCATAAAATACATTTTTCTCTTTTTTGTAAATCCTGATAAGTTAGCTGTATCGCTGTCCGTATCATAATGAACAGGTTGAGAAATGATTTTCAACATGTCCAATATGCCAGATATCCCTGCTTTTGCATTCGTATTTTGTAGTAATCCAATATTCACTTCCGTTACTTCTTGAAAACTAGAAACTGCTTTGTTAACCATCAACCCCGATAATCCCGGAAAAAATCCAGACATTACGACAGAGCCTACATCATTTTTATCAGCATCTTTATGTAGTCGTTTTACTTGTTCTACAAAGTTAGGGAATGGGGTTACATCAATACAAAGAATATGATGATCTATACAAGCCCTTTGAATGTACGGATTTTGTTGATTTACAGCTACGATTACAATATCGACATTCTGAATGGTCTTCGTTATGTCTTCTTCATTTGTTGCATCTAAATATCGGAATATTGCTTCCCGATGGATCGACTCTGCTAACCTCGTTCCTCTTTCTTCTTTATAATCAGTTACAATCAAGGTCATTTGATTGTTAAAAATGCGAAGTAATTCCATACAAATCAATTTACCAAGAACCCCTGAGGCTCCAACAACCATTACTTTCATCATACGCGTATCCTCTATTCTGCCACTAAGATGTGTACCGTCCTGTCCGTAGCTCTTGATCACCTACAACCCGCAATCATTTTGAGAGATAATTTCGACATACGACGTTGGAAAACCTTTATAAAGTCGGTCGGAGGGACGGCCATGCACATTTTCTCTAGAGTAACGGAAGGGTTGGTTGGTATACTCAAGTTAAGAAGTTTTTCCATGGGAAAGAAGGGTTGCCTGCATGCAACTGGAATTACACGCAAGTGAATATCGGGTGTCTGCCGAAGGCATAACGGTTGTGCTGCTCCCGAAGGAGTTCGCTCTATTGCAATTTCTCTACCGCAACAGAGGCCGTACATTCAGCCGGGAGCAGCTGCTGGATCACGTGTGGCCGATGGAATATCCGGTTGAACGGACGGTGGATGATCATATATACAGGCTGCGTAAGAAGCTGCGTCCTTTTGCAGATGTAGAGATTAAGTCGGTCCGGGGACTAGGTTACAGCCTGTCGGTGCAGAATTCAACCGCAAGAGAAGCGAACCCCACCACCCAAGATCCGGAGCTGCATAAGACGATGCGGGATGTATTCGGGAAATACCACCTATACGGCCAGGGTCGTTCGATGCTGACCCTTGCACGTCAACAGGACGTGCTTGGATTTGAACTGGACCCGTTTTATTCGGTGTATGTCCATTTTGTCCAAGGAAATCTGGAATGGCTGCTGAATACGGACGAGGTGCCGCTGAGAGAACGCTTATATTGGCTGCTGTTGTTCTATATGTTCACGGGAGACCCCAAGCAGAATCTAGCACTTTGCGAACAAGTCCTTGAGAAGAAGCTATTGACTCCCGCGCAGCACCGAGAAATGGAGATTCTCAACATTCTTGAATTGTATACGTTGGCGGGTGAACCTAGTAAAGCAATTGAACGCTTGAAGTTGAGTCACGTCGTGATCGCAGAACCGAAATACGAGAGCTTCATTCCGCAGACGGCTATTACAGAGATGTTTGTACATCTTGTTGCAGGGACGGAGGATTACGAGCTGGAGAAGATGGCGACAGCAATTGAGGATGGGATATTGTCCGCCAAGCCTTTTTTGCGGGAGATCGGCAGTTATAAGGTGGTCAAAGGATTGTGGATGTTGCAGCGTCAGGCATGGCGCGAAGCCGAGAATCTGCTGGACGAGGGGCTTCAGGTCCTGGACAGATCCGGTTTCGTGCCGATAAAGCTGTATGCCTTGCACCGAATTCATCATTACTGCAGCATGTTTCCTCCGAAGCAAGAATTGCAGCAGAAATATGCAGACATGTTTAAAGAAGAACAGGAGCAGATTGGCCTCCTCAAGCTGTTAGGGCCGTTGGAAGCTGCGATACGCAGCGAGTTAGGCCGTTGCTGATTACGCTCTGATTATCCTCTGACATTTCTCCAATACAGTAAGATCATGCCCTATTCGATCTTAATCGTGATTTGGAGGAATGACTCATGATCGCTTCACAACAAGCAGGGATCAGCCTGCTTCGCAACAAAATATACATGCGCGTCTATAGTGCCTTTGCCGCTGCATCCTTCGGGGACTGGTTCGATATGCTCGCCATCCAGGTGCTTGTCGGGTATCGCTGGCATGCCGATCCACTGATGCTGGCCCTCATTCCGGTCGCCAATGCGCTGCCCAGCATTCTGCTCGGTTCGGTTGCAGGCGCCGCCGCTGACCGGATGAACAAGCTGAAGCTCATGCGAATTTGCGATTTGTTGACGGCAATCCTGACCTTACTCGTGCTGTTCGCGCCCAATATGGCATGGCTGCTCCCGCTTCTGATGCTGCGTGCAGCCATCTCGACGTTAAACGTGCCTGCACAGCAAGCGCTCACGCGCAGCATCGTCAGGGAGGATCAACTGCTTCAGGCCACCTCACTCAACGGCATCGTGAACCAAGGCTCCAAAATCGCCGGCCCCTTGTTAGGCGGCTTCGCGCTGTCCGTGTTATCGCCGCAATGGTGTATTTTGATTTGTGCCTGCTTAAGATTAGGTTCTTATCTGCTGCTGCTCACCGTCAAGCATACCGAGACGGGAAATAGCAGGGAATTGCTCGATGCAGAGCATCAATCTGCGTCCGCGCCAGAGCAGCCCATTCCGCTGCGTACGCTGTGGGCAGAAGGGTGGAGCTTCATCCTGCACAGCCGACTGTTGCTCGTCACCATGCTGTTCGGATTAACCGGGGCACTCGCCATTCAGATGGTCGACTTTCAGTTCACCAGCCTTTTCCGAACGGTTGCCCCGGATCAGGAATCACTGCTCGGCTGGATGGTAGCGGCATCGGGTGTTGGAGCCATCCTTATCATTGTCGCGATGAATCGTATCAAGCGGCCAATCGGTTATGGGTGGAGGTTTGGGAGTAGTTATGCCTTGATCGGCCTATCGATTGGAGGGCTTGGGTTGCTCCCTGTCGGGGTCTCCGTACTGCCTGTACTGATATTAGGATTTATCATGGGCGTCGGCAATGGGATATTTATCGTTACGTTCAACTATTGTCTGCAGAAAGAAACACCCCCGCATATGATCGGTCGCATATTCGGGATTCAGAACACGATCTTAGGGATTGTGATGATTGGAGCGCCGCTGATTGGGGGGCTGCTGGTTCAAGTGGCAGGTCCTGCGGTCACCTTCCTGAATTTCGGGATGGTAATCGCCCTACTCGGGTTAGTAGGCATACTATTCGGAAAAATGCTGTGGCCTGCGCCAGCAAGCCAAGCTGTTACGTTCAAAAGTGCGTAATTCACCAGTTTCGTATGGTCAAGATGAGGTTTGTTTACCAACATGAAAAGGCCATCCTGTAAAGGAGGGCCTTATCGTTCGTTATCACTCAGACACTATCGGCAAAGAATAGCGCGCGAAACCTTCAGCGTTGTAACGGTACCGCTCGCAGATAGTGTAAGGGTACCCTTGATGATCCACTTTCATTCCCTTCTCGGCGATATAAGCATCGATCACACGTCCGGCTTCATCGAAGTCCCCTTCTTTGCTAGCAGCTACGACACAGCGCTGCGCTGGAATCGTCATGCGTGCAAACCACTCCGGTATGCCATCGAAAGTAGTCACTTCCACGCAAAGAATGTATGCATGCGTATCGGGTGTATTTTGACCGGTAACCTGCGGCCACATGCCATACTGAACAGTAGCATCGATGATCTGAGGCATATGAGCGGAGAGCCCCAGCAAGCTATCTTTGGCATGATGATATTTGCTACCCATGTCATTAAGACCAATACACGGAATACCGATCAACTTCATTTCACTGTGATCCACAATCTGAGCCACCATCTCAGGCAAAACAGGAACTACGGTCTCGTTCATTCATATCCCCCTATTCAGCACAAATCATTAATTTGTTACCATCTGGATCTTTCACGACGAACCAATGATCATGCTCGATTTCGGTTACGAGCTCCGCACCTATTTTCTTCATAAATTCGAATGAACCCTTCAGATCTTCCGTCAATAGCATAAAGGCAGGTGTATCAATCGAAGGGGCGCCGCCAGGCTGATCGCCTCCCCACATCGGCATCGTATCTAGAATAATTCCGGTTCCAACCATGGGCAAAGGGCATAAGTGGCCATTCATAATGCTGCAGTCTGCTTCCTTCAACCCCAGAACCTGACAATACCAACTGCGCGATTTCTCAATATCTCGAACGGGGACAAAAATACTACCTACCTTGTTCTTGATCGGACTGGCTTGCGTGTCGTTTTCTTCTTTGGTTTGTTTCTGCTGGTTCATTGATCTACCTCCATGTATCATTTTCAATTTCGTAAAACCACAGTCTCATTCACCCAAATTCTACCTATACAATATTTTACAGAACATATTCGCGAGATAACGGTAAAATCCTTTTTGCTGGATAACAAAATCCCATTGTTGTACAAGTCTGATTTCTCGCAAACCATCCCGCACGGGCATCTAACCTTTTCTGCATAACAAAAAGACCTACTCCATTTTCTTGGAATAGGCCTTCCTAACTGTAATTTGTCACCTTTAGCTATCAATCTGTTCTTTATTATTGAGGATGTTATCCTCTAACACGGCGAATTTATCGCCATACTCCTTAATGATATGATTCTCTCCCCAAGCGCATAAGGAATCCAGAATATGCTTCAAGCTCCATCCGTATTCACTCAGTTCATACTCCACTTTTGGTGGCACTTGATTGTAGATGATTCGATTCAGAATGCCGTCGTCCTCTAACTCCCGCAATTGCTGGGTTAGCATCTTCTGCGTAATGGCAGGCATCAGTCGTTTGAGGTCGCTTGTCCGTTTCTTCCCATGCGTTAGATGGCATAGGATGACGCATTTCCACTTGCCGCCAATTACCTCTAATGTCGCCTCGACAGAAATATTATATTTCTTCTTCACTACAGCTTCTTCCGCCATTGCTTCATCCCCTTGCTATCTATTTACAGGTACTTTTAAGTACCTATAGCACAAAAAAGTACCTACTGTTCATTTTGAACTATACCACTCATAATAGCAGTTACCGGCCGGATATCACAATAAATAATGCAAGGGTGTGAACCATGACGATAGAGAATAGAAGAAGCACATTGGCGTTGCTCGCATTAGCCATCAGCGCCTTTTCAATCGGAACAACCGAATTTATCAGCGTGGGACTGCTGCCCTTAATCGCTGAAGATTTTCATATATCGGTTACCACTGCTGGATTAACCGTCACATTATATGCGTTAGGCGTCACCTTCGGAGCGCCTGTCCTGACTTCCCTGACCTCTAATGTATCACGGAAAACATTGCTGCTATGGATCATGGTCGTATTTATCGCTGGCAATATGCTCGCCGCGATGGCTAGTGGGATCACTGTTCTACTCATTGCACGCGTCATCTCCGCGCTATCACACGGTATTTTCATGTCCATCGGATCCACGATTGCAGCGGATCTCGTACCGGAGCATCGCCGGGCAAGCGCGATCTCGATCATGTTCTCTGGACTTACCATCGCCACGGTAACCGGGGTTCCTCTAGGTACATTTATCGGGCAGCAAATGGGATGGCGGGCGGCTTTTATCGCCATTGTCGCTGTCGGGGTTGTAGCTTTTATCGCCAATATGACGCTGGTGTCCTCGAATTTGCGTAAAGGCGCCAAAGTACGTCTTGGCGATCAAATCAAGCTCGTTACAAACTTTCGATTGCTGCTTGTCTTTGCGATTACAGCTTTAGGATATGGGGGTACGTTTGTCGTCTTTACTTATTTATCCCCGCTGCTCCACGATATAACCGGATTTCATGAGAAGACGATCGCCATCATTCTTCTGGTCTATGGCGTTGCTATTGCGATTGGCAATATGATCGGAGGCAAAGCGGCTAACCGCAAGCCTTTGAAGGCATTATTCTATATGTTTGCCATTCAAGCCGTTATTCTGTTCCTATTAACGTTCACGGCCCCCTTCAAAATCGCTGGACTGATCACCATCTTTTTCATGGGGATGTTCGCTTTTATGAATGTACCTGGGTTGCAGGTATATGTGGTCATGTTAGCTGAACGCTTAGCCCCAGAGGCCAAAGATGTCGCTTCCGCCGTCAATATCGCCGCATTCAACGCAGGTATTGCGATTGGGGCCTATCTGGGTGGTATCGTTACCGATTCAATCGGAATAATTCATACCACCTGGATCGGAGCCTTGATGGTATTAGGGGCCGTATTCTTGACAGCCTGGGCAAGAACTCTGGAGAACAAAGATCAAAGAACCGTCATAACAACATCTTAGGAGGATGACATCAGATGATGAAACACATGCAAGATACAATGACTTTACACAATGGCGTGAACATGCCCGGACTCGGACTCGGGGTATTCAAGGTTGAAGAAGGTGACACGTTGGTGCAAGCCGTCAAATCGGCTATTGCCCATGGCTACCGCAGCATCGACACCGCTGCCATTTACGGAAATGAACGCAGTGTCGGACAAGCCATTCGAGAAGCTCTGCAGGAGAACCAACTTGCACGGGAAGATCTATTCATTACATCCAAGGTATGGAACGCCGACTTAGGATATGAGTCCACATTGGCTGCCTATGAAGCCAGCTTAGAGAAATTAGGCCTCGACTATCTCGATCTCTACCTCATCCATTGGCCGGTGCAAGGGAAATATAACGAAGCATGGCGAGCGCTGGAGACCTTGTACCATGAAGGCCGCGTCAAAGCCATTGGCGTGAGCAACTTCCAAATTCATCACTTGGAGGATTTGATCTCGAAGGCTCAAATCAAACCGATGGTGAACCAAGTGGAGTTCCACCCTCGATTGACACAGAAGGAATTGCTTCGCTACACGAAGGAGCAGGGCATCCAGCTTGAAGCTTGGTCCCCATTAATGCAAGGCGAATTACTGGATAACCCGACATTGGTTGCGATAGCAACCAAGTACGGCAAATCCGTCGCGCAAATCATTCTACGTTGGGACTTGCAGCATGGCGTCATCACCATTCCGAAATCCGTTAAAGAGCAGCGCATTATTGAAAATGCTGAGCTGTTCGACTTTGAATTGAGCACGAACGATATGGCGCAAATTGATGGATTGAATCAGGATCTGCGCGTTGGCCCGGATCCGGATAATTTTGATTTTTAATACACGAAACGCCGTTCCACACATAGAGGAACGGCGTTTTTTTGCATAAAAAATGAGTCTTGAAAAATATCAAGACCCTATTCAACATCATACCAAATTAAAAATATCGCTAAGCCCTCGGATATGACTGGATTAGCGTTTTTTCTTACTCTAAGGTTAAGTAACCCTTGACAGGTGGATGGAATGGGAATATTATGATGTCAGTAACCACTGACAGACATTGTGTGTAGAGAAAGGAATCTGGCATATGGAGAACAACAATTTGGGAAGCAGCGACAGACTCTTGTTAGCTGCCATTAACCTGATCTCGGAGAGAGGCTACAATGGCGTAACCACGCAGGAGATTTCCACAGCTGCCGGGCTAAGTGAGAAGACGCTGTTCCGACATTTCGGAAGCAAGCAGAAGCTCCTCGAATCCGCCTTCGACCGATATCACTATGCCGAAGAGATGCGCAAGCTTTTCAAGGAGAAGCTGGTGTGGGAGCTAGAAGAGGACCTGCTTACGGTCTCCAGGACGTACCATGAGATCATGAACCGCAACCGGAAGTTGATCCAGATCAGTACCAGAGATGAGGTTCAATTACCCGGATTCAAGGAACGGACACAGCAGCATCCGCTGCAATTACTGGAGATTCTGACGAATTACTTCATCGCGATGGGTGAGAAGGGCAAGATGATTCGCACGGATCCGAAGATGCAGGCCTTTACCTTCATGATGTCGCAGTTCGGAGCGTTCGTTAACAATCTAGAAGCAGGGAAGAACTACCCTGATATCGCGCTTGAACCTTTCATGCATGAGAGTGTGAAGATATTCGCTAGGGCTTTAACCCCCTAGCTTTTTTTACAAATAAAATGTCAGTAAGTACTGACGGACAAACAACCAAATTGGAGGATCATTGAGATGACGATAGAAAAAAATATGAAGTATCATCCAGCTGCTTCTATCCGCTCGAAAGGGGTACGGCTGGCTTATCTGTTGGCTGTGATTAACGCTGTTGTAATTGGCGCATCCTACTTGTTTGTCAAAATGACGTTAGACAATGCGAACCCGCTCGATACCCTGACGTTCCGTTTTGCCGCAGCGTTTGTGATGCTGTCCATCCCTGTAGCGTTCGGCTTCGTCAAGCTGAACTACCGTGGCAAGCCGCTCTATAAACTGCTGCTGCTGGCGACGATGTATCCACTCGGGTTCTTCATGTTACAAACATTTGGACTGCAGTACGCTACCTCCGCAGAGGGAGGCATAATAAGCTCGTTTACCCCCGTCGTCACCATGATCCTCGCTTCGGTTTTTTTGAAAGAAGCAACGTCTTTCTTGCAAAAACTGTCCACACTTCTATCCGTATCAGGCGTGCTATTTATCTTCATCATGAAGGGAAGCGGTATCGATTTCTCCAAAATGACAGGGATTCTTCTACTGCTGCTTGCATGCGTCGTTCTTGCTGGATACAGTGTGCTCGCTCGTTCCATTTCCCGACATTTTAGCGTGACAGAAATTAGTTATTTCATGATAGGAACCGGCTTGGTCGCGACTCTCGTTCATTCATTCACCACCCATGCGGCAAATGGAACGCTGAGCAGCCTATTCGCACCACTCGCAGACGTTTCTTTTCTCTTGTTGATCGCCTATCTTGGTGTGGTCCAGCTCGCCACCGCATTGATGGGAAGTTATATTCTGTCCCGCATCCAAGCATCGAAAATGAGCGTATTTACGAATCTCTCGACCATCGTGTCCATCGCCGCCGGTGCCTGGGTCCTCGGTGAAGAAGTCACTTGGTATCATCTTGTCGGTTCGGTGATGATTATCGTTGGTGTGATTGGAACGAATCTGATGGGGCGGAGAGCGACGGAACCTGCCCGGAAAATGATGAGTCCAGATGTAGATCCTGTACAAAGCGCTGCCCGAATGTAAATGGGGCCCGCCACACATGGACAGCTTACGGAGACGAACGGTATAGTGGGGCTATATAATGCTTGTGTTGGGAGGCTCTAATGATGAACTGGAATACGGTATTCGAAAAAGAATATATGAAAGAGGAAGGCTTATCCGAAAACGACCTGCAGCGCTTCCTGAGCACCTGGAATATGCCGATGACCGAGGAAGAGATCGCAGAAATCGTGGAGCGGCAGCGGAATCCTTTTCCCGTGACCGATCCACTCCATCGTCAATATACGCCCTTCGATCCCTCTCGGTGGACGATCCCGCAAATGAAACTACCCGATAGCTATCTCCAATTCCTCAGGTATTCCAACGGTGGAGAGTTCGGCAACGGGGACAGATACTTTCAATTTTTCGGCGCGGCTGAATTCAGAGAGATGAATCTAGCCTATGAGTTGCCGGAGTATATGCAGGGAGCGGTTTCTTTTGGCATGGACGGATGCGGCAATCATTATGTTTTTGATATGCGGAATGACATGAGAGATGGGGAATACCCTATTCTTGCGGCCCACTCCGGTAATTTGGGCTATGAGGACAGTAAGAAGGTCGCTGATTCTTTTGCAGAACTATGCATAGGGACGACATCAATAGACGATGAATTGAACGAATACTAGCCCAAGGCCATATTGGAATGAACCCGCAGTAATGGACTGCTGCATTGGCTCAAGGACAGGTCATATCAGTCAAATAGAAGAGGCTTTCCCGAAAATCGGGAAAGCCCGACTTTTACATTCATGCGCAAGATCGCTACTCCTTTTTCCGATCCACTAACTCCTGCTGCGCGAGTCGGATCATTTCTCGAACCATGGATCCGCCGATTCTACCGCCGACCTTGCCGGCAGATCCGGTGCTCAAATCCCCATTGTCCCCCGGCTCAAGCGGCACACCGAGTTCCTTGGCCACCTCGTATTTCACATCATCCGGCCGATCTGGATTCACGTTATACCCCTCGCGCCGCATCACTTCCGCCTTAAATTGCTGCATTCCGCGCTCAACGCCGGGCACGGCATATTTCCTTCTTCGAGACATTTGGAACCCCTCCTAGTCCTGTTTTCAGTAGCATACCCAGAAAAGACGATATCGACGCCTAATCATTGCTTCCGTTAATAACCAATAGGGAAAAGAAAAACTCTTATACCGGAGAGAGCAAAGCAGCCCTGCAACCGATTCAAGAGTTGTTGAAATCGTTCTTCTTATGACTTCCAAGATAATCATAAGTACCCTTAGGGAAAGCGTTCCATTCTCAAGCTAACGAAAATGCAGCGGAACCGGTATAGATTCCTGACTTGCGCACCAGCGTCCCGCCTTTCTACCGTGGATAGATAGAAGTCCGAGCAAGGCATGCGTATGATCGATATCTGGGTAATTCAATGCCATGACCGGGAAAGGTGCTCCGTTCCGCAAGATCTGCAGCGGAAAACACTCCTTCGGCAATCACCTTCAGGCGCGGTTCGCTTTCGCCGACGCGTATTCGTCCATGACGGTACGAATCACGTGATAGGCTTCTTCCGCGCGCGCTTTATCCGTATCTTTATTCCCGTCGTACGTAATTAGCGCTTTCCACAACGCCCATCCTCTAGCACGATCCCATGTCTCTTCGTCCATCTGCAAGGCCTGCTTGAAGGTCTCCCGGCTCCCTTCATCGAAGAAGGTCCATGCCATCGCGGCATCGCAAGCCGGATCGCCCACACCTAGGATGCCAAAATCGATGACCGCACAGAGCTTCCCTGACTGGACTAACAGATTTCCAGGAGCGACATCACCATGAACCCAGACCGGTTCCCGCGTCCACTCCGATGCCAACGCCAGATGCCATATCACCATCAATAGCTCAGCATCGAATACCTCTTGATTGCTCGAGATCGCCGTGCGTGACTCTTCGTCATAGACCGATAGCGTCCCGCCCCGATAGAAATTATGGGATCCAGCCAGAGGACCTTTCGAAGCGTCGATCGACTGCAGTTCACGAAGGAATGCCCCCAAGTCCCGAGCCAATTGACCCAGATCTTCATCTTCCAGAATGCTCTGAGACAATGCCTCGCCATCCAACCATTGATTCACGGACCAAAGCCAAGGATATTCATCGTTAGGACGTCCCATGGCAATCGGCTGTGAAATCGGCAGAGATAACTGCTTGCTTAAGATCGGAAGCCATCGTTGTTCTTTCTCCACTTGAGGTACATAACCAGCAGCGCTTGGCAATCTTACGCTCATCCGCTCCCCTAGATGAAATGTTCTATTGTCATTTCCGCTCACCTGAACGGGTCTAATCCCGAGTGTAGACCATTCGGGAAATTGTTCCTCGATCAAACGTGTGACCAGATTTACATCGATATCCTTCATTTCTTCGCCCTCCACTTCCCATATTTTGGGCTCACTTCCCTCCTATTATCCCACAAGCAAAAAGCCCACACAAATGGCATATGGGCTTCTTCTGCTTTATCCTTGTACTTTGACTGCAAAGGCTTCGTATGGTTTCATGGTCAAGTTCGCAACATCGATCTCGGTCCGATTGTAATTGCTCATAATGATCTCCGTCACTCGATCATCTGCTGCGAAAACATTCTCCTTCCCCGTCATGTTCGCAGCGACAAGCCATTTCTCTCCTTCATAGATACGGTAATAGGCGAATACTTCCTCAACCGTATGCTCTATCAATTCAAAATCGCCCCAGACGACAATCGGATTCTCTTGGCGCAGCTTGATTAACCGTTGATACGTATAAAAAATCGAATCCGGATTATCGAGATTCTGCTTCACGTTAATGCTCGTGTAGTTCGCATTGACATGCAGCCAAGGCTTGCCAGTCGTGAAGCCACCGTTGCTGCTGTCATCCCATTGCATCGGTGTGCGGGCATTATCGCGTCCCTTGGCATTGATCGAAATCATAATATCTTCGACGGCGTACCCTTTGCTCAAGCGGTCATGGTACATATTCACGGCCTCGATGTCTTCGACCTCATCAATGCTCGAGACCGGGCAGTTCGTCATGCCAATCTCTTCGCCTTGATAAATATAAGGAGTACCCTTCATCATGTGCAGGAGGATAGCGAACATTTTCGCGCTCTGATCATGGAATTCCTGATCATTTCCCCATCTAGATACGATGCGCGGCAGGTCATGATTGTTCCAGAACAAGCTGTTCCAGCCTTGGTTGCCAAGCGATGTCTGCCATTTCGCCAGCACGCTTTTTAATTCCGCGATATTTAGAGGTTTCAAATCCCATTTATCTTTGCCTTCTTGCTGATCGAGCATGACATGCTCGAATTGGAACACCATGGACAGCTCATTGCGTGCCGGGTCGGAATACAGCTTCGCAATTTCCGGCGTAGCTCCCCAGGTTTCACCTACCGTAAGGACATCGTGAGATCCAAATGTTTTGCGGTTCATTTCATGCAAATATTCATGCAACTTCGGTCCGTTGCCTGTAATTTCTTGATCCGGGATCTTGCCGACCAAATCAATGACATCCATCCGGAAACCGCCGACCCCTTTATCGAGCCAGAAATTCATCATATCGTAGACTTCTTGGCGAACCTTCGGGTTCTCCCAATTCAGGTCCGGCTGGCGTCTGCTGAATAAATGCAGGAAATACTGGCCGCTGGCTTCATCCCATTCCCATGCTGGACCGCTAAATATGGAACCAAGCCCGTTCGGAACGCCCCCGTTCACCGGATCGCGCCAAATATAGTAATCACGGTACTCATTATCTCGGCTCTTCTTCGCCTCAATGAACCATTTGTGCTCATCGGACGTATGGTTCACGACCAAATCCATAACGATCTTGATGCCGGCCTCGTTTGCTTTGTCCAGCAACTCTTCCATATCCGCCATGGTACCGAACTCATCCATGATGTCTTCGTAATCGCTAATATCATAACCATTATCATCATTCGGCGATTTGTAGACTGGCGACAACCAGACCGCCGTAATCCCTAGCTTCTTCAGGTAGTCGATCCGATTAATGATCCCTCTCAAATCACCGATCCCGTCCCCATCGCTGTCTTGAAAACTTCGCGGATAAATTTGATAGACAACGGCGGTCTGCCACCATTTCACTTCTTTTTCGTTCGTCATTGTCTCTTGCATTGAATTCATTCCTCCCCATTTGAAATTCGTGTGTAGTTTCTATCTTTCAACGTAAACGTTTACGTAAAGTGTAATAAAAACCTCTGACGAGGAATTTATAATGGCCTGACCGACTTGCGCACCACCAGTTCATGCGGAATGACTTTGGACTCAATTTTGATTTTATGTTGAACCGCGTCCATCAATTCCGAACAGCCTTCCCGCCCCATGTCGTATAAAGGCTGAGCGACTGTCGTAAGCGGTGGAATCGACATATGCGATACTTTGGAATTATCGTATCCGACGACGGACAGGTCCGTGGGAATGCCAATGCCATGTTCGAAGCACGTCGAGATGATCCCTAGTGCGGCCTCATCGCTTGCGCAGAACACCGCTGTCATCGGCGCTTGATCTTCGAGGAACGACTTCATCGCCGCTTGCCCGGATTCGAAGCTAAAGTCTCCTGCCTTGATCAGGTTCAAGTCGACCTTGATGTCGTGATCACGCAACGCTTGCGTATAACCATGAATTCGCGGCGCCCCGGAAATCGGATCATTCAGATTCGCCCCGGCCATGCCGATGACGCGATGATTGTTCGCAATGAGATATTCGACGGCAGTATAGGCTGCGGCGTAATCGTCCACTTTCAGATATGGCATATCTTCCCGATTCGTCATCGTCGAGAGCAGTATAAAGGGAATATCAAGCGATGTTAGCGCGTCTATCGCGGCATCATGCAGCTCAATCGATACAATGATCAGCCCATCAACCCTGCGTTCTCCCATAAGATTCAAGCTCTCATGAATCCGGGACCCGCTACTGCCGGCATGCGTTAAGATCACGCTGTATCCATGCTCATACGACATATCCTCGATGCCTCGAATGATATCGCCATAGAAGGACGTCGTGACATCCGGCATAATGATGCCGATCGTGTTGGTTGATTTCTGCACCAGGCTGCGGGCATTTTCGTTCTTGCGGTATCCTAATGCCTTGGCGACAGCGTTCACTTTCTTCTCGGTCTCCTCATTATAGCCGCCGAGGTTGTTGATTACTCGAGATACCGTTGCGGTCGAGACGCCGGCTACTCTCGCAATGTCCTTAATCGTTGCTGCCATTCAGCTACCCTCCACGTAAACGTTCTCTAAAAATCGAATTTTATTGATATATTCATGTTCTATCTGATAAGGTAAACGTTTACGTAACTTATATTAGTACCCTTGTTTTTTTCTGTCAATGTTTTCTCCCAGCATCCATTTGAAAGTCGCTGGGAATATCTACTCATAATTTCTCGGGAGATAAATCCTCTGTCTATAAGAAAATGGCCACCCTCAATAGGCTGGCCTTATTTCTACTCTTGGAGCACCCGAAGTGTGCGTTACTCCCTCTCGCTTCGCTTCATTATTTCTTTAAATCAATCACGATGTCTTCCAATGTATATTCTTCTTTCCCTTTACCCGATTTCTGAGGTATCGCGACTTCTTTCGTTCCATCCCTCGTGATTTCCACCGAACCATGGTTATCTGCCGTGTATTCATATAAGGAGAGATGAGGCGTAATCATCAGCTTCGTTGCTTTTGGGTCTAACTTCTCAAAGGTTTTACTCCAATGCATGCGATAACCTTCGTTATCCCCTGATCCTCCATTACCTTGACCCGCGTAAACATTCCCTAGATCATCTTTAATCTCAAGTGATACATCGACCCCGCCCCATTTACTTCTAACCTTCTCGCTGACCTCTTGGTCGTAATTCACGATGAAAGACATCGGTGTGAAGGATATTTTATCGATATTTACAGCTACACCATCATGTTCCACCTGACGGGAAATCAATTGTGTCTTGCTTTCTGTCGCTTTCAGTGCAAGAGCAAAATTCCAATTCCCTTTAATTTGTTCTTTGCTGTCTGGAATCCTTATCCCCTCTATGTTCCAAGTAAGCTCAACAGTATCACTTTCTTTCCGATGGAAGGCCGTTCCCGTCAATAGACCAACGTAGTTATTGGGGCTTACCTTCGTAATTTTATCGCTGCTACCCACCCCCTCCGAGTCTTTAATGTCTAAGAACCCATGGATGATCGGGTCAGCTCCCAAATCTCGATTACTGTCTATCGAATAGGTTAATGACACCGTCTCGCCATCGAAAATCGCATCATTGATGGTGAACTTAATACCGTTGCTTTCCTGCGACATGTTGATCTCGCTGGAATATTCCTTGTAGTCCTGATAAACCCCCATTCCAATATCCAAAAATCTAAAAATATTTCCGATCACAGGAATATTGCTCGCATACGCCGGGAACGCAGCTCCTAATGCAGCAGTGGATAGTCCAGCAACAATAACGGCGGCTGCAATGCCCTTTGTCCAGGTTCTTTTCTTCCGTTGGATGGATGCTTTCACAGCTTTTTTGACTCTAGCCCGTTCCAAATCGTTCACCTTCATCTCCTCCAACTCCTTGTCATCGATATCCACATCGTTCAATAGTTCATAGATATCCTTCATAGTCCATGACCCTCCATATTCAGATTCATCGCTTGGGAATGGAGTCTCTTCTTCCCTCGATAAACTCGATTATCGATCGAAGCTCTGGTCAACCCGAGCTTTCTTGAGATCTCCTCCGTCTTCAAGCCCAAAAAGTATTTCATGATGAAAATATTCCGATCTACAGTCTCCAGCTGATTAATTAAATGGATGAGTTCCGTCTGGTCTTCTCTTCGAATCAGTTCATCTTCGGCGGACCTCTCAGCCAACACGTCTACATCCGAATTGGAGAGAACATCGGACTTCCTCCGACTCTTGCGGTAGTAATCAATGGCCTTAAACTTCGCAATAGCATAAATCCACTTCTTGAAATCCTCTCCCTCCCCGCTGAATTTTTTCGCATTGTTCCATATCGTCAGGAAAATATCATTGATGCATTCCTCGATGATGCCATCGTTCGCAAGTGGCGAAAGGACTTTAACCACTGTCCCTTTGATTAGCGGCAAATAGTTATCAATGATATACTCTAGCGCATCTTCTTTTTTCCGCTGTAATCGCTGTATGTAGTTGTTCTCATTGGATCTCAAGCTCAGCCCCTCCCCCTTGTTGTAAAATGATTTATACTCTATACAACGAACTGAAAATTTTTTTCTCTCACCTGTACTTCTTCTTATAATAAAAAAGTCCATCCCTATAGGATAGACGATTCCATCTTTTGTCCTTTTTTCGGCTTTGCCTTGAATAAAATTAGGCCACTGATCAACACAATCGCCCCTATTGCTTTTTGAAACGTAAAAGGGACGGTCTCCAGCCCGAACCAGCCTAAGGAATCCCACCATAAAGCACAGATAAGCTGAGAAGCCATGACAATGGCGATCGCGTTGCTGGGTCCCAGCAGTTTCACTCCCCTTACTACGCATGTCACGACACCTATCCCTAGCAAGCCGCTGAACCAGAACCATGGCTGTATAGGCCCGAGCGTAAAGTATTCTGTTCCTTCGAACAACACGCCCATACACAACGATGCTAAGAATCCCATACCCAGCACCAGAGCTGTCGTCGTCTGAGAGCTGACGGCTTCGTTAACTTTGTTATTAAACATCGTTTGAATACTTATCAGAGAGCCTGCTGCTAACGCCAACACAATGCCCATGATCATATTCCATTCCTCCTTTCACCTTTTTCGTAAATATTCTGACCAGCTACAGCGGTTAGCCCCTTCCTATCTATCACCACGAGTTTGCCTCTTCTCCGCTCCAACAACCCTGCAGAACAGAAGCTTTGTAGAACCCGATTTAAATGCCGGTAACTCGTGCCGATCAGGTTCGCCGTATCCTTCATATTCGACATGCTTACTCTTGGATTTGCCTCCACCTCGTCGTCATATGAGACTGACAAGAGGTAACTAGCGAGCCTGACCTCTACCGGATATAGCAGATTGGAGCTCAGTGAGATCGATTTCATGTAAAATTTTTCGGCCACCATGTCAAGTAAAAACCGTAAAAACGATGCTTCTAATGCATTCTGTTCTACCCAGCGTTTAAAGACTCCGATCGTCTCAACCAGGGACACCGCCGTCACCGTGTTTAGATTCTCCTTACCTCTCAGACATTCGATTTCCCCAATGACCCCGAGCGGATTTGTAAAATTGATCAGCAATGTTCTTCCTTCCGTTGATGTTGTATACACTTTTACTTTTCCTTGTACCAGCAAAAATAAAAACTGGGGTTCTTCGCCTTGCAAACAAAGCGCTTCGTCCGGTTCAAAACGATATAAGGCCAGATGTTGTCGTAACGGTTCTGGGAAAACTTCCTCCAACCCAAATTGGATGAGATAATGGTCGATCTTTCCCTTATCCATGATCTCTTTCATACGTAACGATTCCTCCCATGCTAGGTATTACAATCTTTAGAATGTTAAACATAGGATGCCAATAACCATGAACCCTACGCCGATCCATTGAGAAGGCCGCAGATGCAGCGAGGTTGATCCGAACCAACCCATCTTCTCCATCACTAACGTTACAGTAATTTGGGCGATTAGGACAGCCGATACGGTCAATGCCGCGCCATTCTGGTGAAACGCCGTTATATTACTGAATAGGATGAAGGCTGCAAAAGCCCCGCCAAACCGATATACCAGCTTCACCTGCTTGAGATTTCGCCAAGACCTGTCGCCGACCAACCAGACGAGCAGCATTGCTGCTACAAATCCTGTACCCTGAGTCATCGTGGCAGCCTGCCAAGTCCCGATATGCTCTCCAATGACCGCATTCGCTACACCCTGCAATGTCAGGAAAGCACCTCCCAGACATGCATATATTAAGCCTTTCATCTCCTGATTCCCTCCCCATCTCCAACGCTTTCTCTTATTTAACAATGAGTCGAGGAATCGAGAAAGGACATATGTCCTCATTCATAAGATCGAGAACAAATAGACGAAGATAAGGACTTTCCCTATTACCAGGAAAGCCCCCAAACTCAAGCAGAACTTGAGCATCTCTATAATGGCAAGTTACTTCCAGGCTGAATTGTCGTCACGCGAATTCCCTGAGCGTTGATCTCCAACCACAATGCGGCGCTATTGCGTTCACGCCGAATTTGATGGCTCATGTGCCTCAATTCTTCATATTATTGGGTCAAAGGTACCCGATGAACACCATTACTGCCTCCCGGCGCGGTTCCAATATATAAATATCCGTTATGGTTGACTGCCGTAGTTACCCCATACAGCTTGCCTTCCGGATCGTGCCAGCTTCCAATGACTTTCCCATCCGGACTGATCTCCGCAACAAGCCCGTGCTTTACTGGCGCACTTGCCCCGTTAAGCAGCGCCTGCGGCACTTTGGCCATAAGACCAGCCAGCCACGGGTTGCCATGCATCTGATCTACAAAAGATAGGCGCGTCGTGAAGATCCCAACCCAGAAATGGCCTTGCTCGTCACGCGAAATGTTGTCAGGAAAACCTGCGAGATTGTCTGTGAAAATGTCGGATGTGCCTTTCTTCGGACCCTTCAGCCAATATCTGGTCAGTTGATAACGATAAGATTCCGCAATGAGCACATAATCTTCGTTACTGGACAGGGCGATTCCGTTCGCGAAATAGAGTCCTTCCAGCAGGACACTCGTCTGCTTGGTTGCCGGATCGTACTTCAGCAAGCGCCCATGCGGCTTGCCTTCGGCCATTTCTTTGAACAACACGCGGCCATAGGTCGAGGTGTCGGAGAAATAAATGGACCCGTCCTGTGCAATATCGAGCTCGTTAGCCAAGTAGATCGGTTTGCCGTCCACATGATCAGCCAGCACCTGTACGGTCCCAGACGGGTTGATGGACAATAGTCCCTTCTTGATATCTGTAACGATCAAATTACCGTTGGCGTCGAACTTGAGCCCGTTAGGTGTCCCATGGGTGTCTGCAAACACCTGGGCCTTCTGCGGTTTGCCCTCCGCATCGAAACCAACCTTGTAAATTATTCCGTTGGAATCCCCGGTATAGAGCACGCCTTCCTTGTCAAACGTAATGAACTCTGGGAATTGAGGAGCATCCGAGACCAGTTCGGCCGGACTGAGCTTGTCGTTCTCTTGCCACGGCCCCGGTTCCGTAAAAGAGGGGCCTGTCGGCGCGATCCATTTCACCGGATCGACAGGCGAGGGCACGACCACGAAAATGATGATTCCAAGAAGGATTATAGCGAGCAGAGATAATCCCACGTTCCGTATTCGTTTCAATCGCGAACGTTTGGGACGGTTTGCTTGTGCAGCAGCATTTGCTGAAACTTTTGGCGAATGAGTCATGAGTGCACCTCCTGGATTATCCATCCTGCAAGATCGGACGGACCGGGCGGCTTCTTATGGTTCGCGGAGCCGTCGTGCGGGCGAAGCATGCCGCCAACGAGCCGAAGTCCCTGCTTCCTCGTCATGAATCGTCCGATCTGCGTACCTATATAATTCTGTGTACCCGGAACAACATACAGCTTCCCATCCTTTAACGCGCGAAGGGCAACTTCTACGACTCTCTCCGGCGTGTCTTTCTTACCGACGGCCGCTTCTTCCGTGCCTACGACGCTGAAGAATGCGGTGTCCGTCGCTCCCGGACAAAGTGTGAAAAATTGGACGCCGCTGTTGCGGTTTTCCCACCACAAAGCTTGGGTAAACGACAACACGAAAGCTTTCGTCGCTCCGTATACGGCCATATAGGGAAGGGGTTGAAATCCGGCGGTCGAAGCGACATTGATAACGGCGCCGGAGTTTCTGCGCAGCATTTCCGGCAGGAACAAGTGCGTCATATCTACAACAGCGGCAACATTGAGCATGACTTCCTCATGCTGGCGCACGCCTGACACTTGTTCAAATAAACCGTGCGTGGCAAAGCCTGCGTTGTTGACCAGCAGTTCGATCTCCAAATCCAGAAGCTGACATTGACGATACAAACCGCCTGGTGCACCCTCTTTGCCAAGATCGGCAGGAATCACCTCGACCTTGACGCCATGCTTCTTTCTAAGCTCCGATGCCAGGCTCTCCAGCTTGTTCTTCGATCGGGCTACGAGTACGAGGTGGCCGCCCTCTTTGGCTAATTGATGGGCGAACTGCTCTCCGATGCCGGAAGAAGCTCCCGTGACAAGCGCCCATTTTCCTTGAATGTTCATATTACAACTCTCCCATCGAATCCATTGTTTTCATCAGGAAACACTGTTACCGAAGCGTTAAAAATAAATCCTGACTCCCATAAGAGTCAAGAGTTGTTGCGCATTCCGGTAACACTGTTTCTAATTGGATTCATTGTAATCTCGCTTTTTTAAAATGTCAACATCATTTTTTAAATCGCTGGTTCGGAGCATTCCGCGTCGCATTGACAACGGTCCGACAACAATTTAAAATTCCTGTTATGAATCGGAAACCTCGTTTCTTATCGAAAACGCATGAATAGAGGGTGATAGCGATGACCGACCAAAATAGTCCCTCCGCTGCAAATACACGGAAGTTGAAAACGTATCAGGAGGCTCGTCTCCAAAATACTGAAAATCTCCGTAAGCTCGTCGTCGATGCTGCGGCAACGATTTTGCACGATGAGGGTCCTGAAGCCGTGACAGTCCGTAAAGTTGCGCAGAAGGTGGATTGCTCGACCAAAATCATATATAGTCTGTTTGTCAATAAAGAGGGGCTGGCTCAGCAGCTGTATCTCGACGGTTGCAAGCTTCTCGCCAACGAACTCGAGGGAACGCCGCACACGGACGATCCTGCACAGCAGCTGCTCCATTTAGGCGAGGCATTCTGGCAATTCGGACAGCGTTACTCCAGCTATTACAAGCTGATGTTCGGAGGAGCCTTCGCGGATTTTAAGCCGGACGAGGAGAGCATGAACGGTACCGTGACAGCCATGCGGCAATTGTTGACGGTAATCGGCAATGCGCAAGAGCAAGGACTGATTACCGGTCCGCATGACACGGAAACCGTCGTCCGTATCTTCTGGGCGTCGCTTCACGGCGTTATCCATCTCTACATGGGTGGCCATTTGGGTGATGTACAAGCCGCTCATGCCGTTTACAAGCAAACGTTGTCTTTGATTGTTGGATCGTTGTTTTCAAGTCGCGGCTTCTAGAGAGTAGAAGCAATCTTCATTCAAGAAAAATTTACACAGAAAAAACTTCGACATATATGTTCGAAGTCCTTACGGCGGGTCGCCAAAACTTGCCGATACTTGCGGTACGGTTCTCCGCGCTGTCTGTAACGGCAAGATTATCCTATCGATTTGATATTCTATACACGAGCTTCTGTCTCCATTCGTTTTAATATTTCATCGACGGTTTCTTCTGCGGTTAATTTTGATGAATCTAACCACATTCCAGTACGTGGTGTTTCTTGCCGGAGAACGTTATTCAGTGCGGCTACGCTCCATATCCCATATCCTGTCTTAGCCCGTTCAGCTTCCCTTTGTGCGACGACATCGGGATCAGGGCAAAGAACAACCACATAGAACGGACGATATGAAATGTACGAAATGAAATCATTCAACATAGGGCCAACAACTACATCCTGTACAATGACCGTGAAACTATCCTTTACATATGTTTCTGCAGCTTGAGCAGCCAGTCGATAGCGGAGTCGAAGTTGGTTAAGCCCATCTTTGTCTGCATCCGGATGAACCTCCTTACGATCATTCACAATCATTTTACGAAATACGTCCCCCCTAAGATGTACTGATTTATCGAAATGTTCGGAAAGAAGTTGCGCAACTGTAGATTTACCGCTAGCCATAATACCGGTTACTAGAATGATACATGGACTATGATTCATTATTCATCCCTCCACTCGGATCTGTTGAGATGGCCCTTCAATACGATGATTCAATCACTACCTCCAAATACGAATTCCCTTGATTTAAGTCAATGAACCGTTATAACCCTCCGATTACAATGAGATTAACAAGGGGGTTATTGGGATGGTTACCACAGGAATACAACGAACGGATCAGCGACAACCTGCTCTGATTGCAGGTATATCGCTTATCATCATGACACTTGCTTCATTTTTTTCGTATGGCTATGTCCATGCAAGTCTTGTGGTGCAAGGAGATGCCAGCGCCACATTTCATAATCTCATGTCATCAAGCACGCTTTTCAAAGCTGAAATCTTCGGTTGGGTCATCATCCTGATGAGTGACATCGTGGTTACTTGGGCATTCTATATGTTCCTGAAGCCAATGAACAACAGCCTTTCACTGCTCGGTGCATGGTTCCGTCTGACCTATACGGCGATATTGGGAATAGCCATATTGAATTTACTATTTGTGCGGCTGCTCGCGAACAGTGCTGACCCTTTAGCGATATCCGATTCGCTTCAAGCACAAGTCATGCTGTATTTAAATGCTTTTGAATCCATGTGGTCGATTGGTTTAATTGTTTTTGGCGGGCACTTGCTCATTGTGGGTGGGGTGGCTGTCAAATCCAACGGCATTCCTAAAATTATTAGTATCTTATTGGTAATTGCTGGTGCAGGCTATATACTAATTCACCTATGCAACGCGTTTCTCCCACAATTCGATGGGGTCATTACCGTACTTAAATTTATATTTACTGTGCCAATGATTGTAGGAGAATTGGGCTTTGGGTTATGGCTGCTGTTCAAAGGCGGGAAAGTCTCGATAACGGCCTAAATATTTGCTTCATGATTGTCTGTATGGACTCGCTTCTTAATTCTGCTAAGTGACTCGGGGGTAATGCCGAGATAACTTGCCAATTGATGTTGAGGCACGCGATCGATTAAATGGGGCCGTTTCAGTAATAGTGATTTGAAGCGTTCTTCAGGTGTAGAAGCGATAAATGCAGCATATTCATCCTGTACTTGACCGAACTTTTCCTCGATCATCTTGCGTATCATGGATTCCAATTGATCGTATTTGTTATACATGTCATCTTCGATCGCTAGATCGCCAACGACCAATACCGCGTCTTCAAGACACGTTAATGTGTACTCGGATGACTTATCTCGTTTATAAGAATTGGAAATCGCGATGGCTTGCTCCTCCGTATAGAAATTGGAGGTGACCTCTTTCCCCGCTTCATTAATTGAATACTGCCTTACGCATCCCTTTAACACAAAATAACATTTCGTGGGAACATCTCCTTGTCGAAGGAGCACTGTTCCCTTTCTGTATTCCTCAATCAGGATATCTTCAACGATCGCCTGTTGTTCTTCTTCGTTAAGCGATGTCCATCTCGTCATGTACTTGAACAATATTTCTTTCATGTTTCGTTCCTTTCATCGCGAAGATACCTTTATCTACTCAAAAGGCCTTCCATCCAATGGAACTCAGGACGAAGGCCGCTTAACTGATTTGTATTCTTTGTGCTGTCTACCTGACGGGCTGCAGTTCTTTGTTTAGACCAAGCGTCCGTGCTGTTGAAGTATGAATTTCGTGGATAAGCTCTGGGTTTTTCAACAGGGACACGCCATAAGAAGGAATCATTTCTTTTATTTTCGGCTCCCACGCCTTGATATGCTGCGGGAAGCATTTTTTGATGACTTCAAGCATGACGGATACGGCGGTAGAAGCACCCGGAGAAGCGCCGAGCAATGCAGCGATCGAGCCATCTTCGGCACTAATCACTTCCGTACCAAATTGAAGCGTTCCTTTGCCGGCAGCCGTATCTTTAATAATTTGCACACGCTGGCCTGCGACTAGCAAATCCCAATCCTCGCTTTTTGCGTTCGGGATGAATTCTCGCAGCTCTTCCATCCGCTTTTCTTTTGATAGCATCACTTGCTGGATTAAATATTTTGTCAATGAGAGGTTCTTGGCACCAGCCGCGAGCATCGTTGTAACATTATTCGGTTTCACCGAACCTAACAAATCGAACATGGAACCGGTTTTTAAGAACTTTGGCGAGAAGCCGGCAAACGGTCCAAAGAGCAACGATTTTTTATTATCGATAAATCGGGTATCCAGATGCGGAACAGACATTGGAGGTGCGCCAACTTTAGCTTTGCCGTAAACTTTGGCATGATGCTGTGCCACCACTTCCGGATTATTACACACCATAAATAGTCCACTGATCGGGAATCCACCAACATGTTTTCCTTCAGGAATACCGGATTTTTGAAGCAAAGGAAGACTGCCACCCCCGCCGCCGATAAAGACGAATTTTGCAGTATGGCGTTCGACTTTACCGTTATCATTCCGTACTTTCAATTCCCACAAGCCATCGCTAGTACGATTAATATCATCTACGCTATGCTTGTAATGGATACCGACGTTTTTACTCTTTAGATGGTCGAACAACATGCGCGTTAAAGCGCCAAAGTTAACATCCGTGCCCGAGTCAATTTTTGTTGCCGCGATCGGTTCGTTCAATGCACGGCCTTTCATAATGAGCGGAATCCATTCCATCAGTTTTTTCGGGTCATCGGAAAATTCCATTCCTGGAAACAGAGGATTGGCTGACATCGCTTCATAACGTTTTTTCAAAAACGCTACATTCTGTTCCCCTTGTACTAAACTCATATGGGACAACGGCATGATAAAGTCTTGCGGATTACGAATCAGATTGCTGTGTACAAGATAAGACCAAAACTGCATGGAATCTTGAAACTGTTCATTAACCTTTACAGCTTTGCTAATATCTATCGATCCATCCGGTTTTTCGTCCGTGTAGTTAAGCTCGCACAGTGCAGCATGGCCCGTTCCTGCATTATTCCATTCGTTAGAGCTTTCCTCTCCTGAACTTGCTAGCTTCTCAAACACTGTAATTTTCCAGTCCGGTACTAATTCTTTCAGTATTGTCCCTAAAGTTGCACTCATGATTCCGGCACCAATTAAAATAACGTCTGTTTCGGTTTGTCTGTCGCTCATGTTTACCGTCCTTACACGCTAGTATTTGAAAGAAATAATGTAGGCGCTCCTGCCTGTTTAGGCTCACTAATATTAATAGATTAAGATATTTACTATTATATGATAGTTACATGCTATAAAAAACCGATAAATTTTAGGTAATGACACAAAAACCTAGGAATAACACAAAAACCAAGGCCTTAACCCAGGTACTTATAAGGGTTGTGGCTTTGGTTCGCCATGCTCACCAACGACTTGGAAAAAGCATCTTCACAGCAAAAAATCACGATTTCCTCCATTTTGAGGACTATTCATATATCATATCATAAAAATATCCAATTGTTAGTACTGAATTTGATTATCGCTTAAAAAATACTTAAAAAAATTTGAACTATGGGACGGCGATTCGGACTGGATGAACCATATGGAAAATGTGATTCGCATTTTGCTCACGTCAGCGAATTAAATGCAACGCAGTAGCATTAGCTGCGTTGCATTTATGGAGGGAATCCCCTTCCCACTTCTTATGCTGATGGTTAAAGCATCTGAAACAACTGCTCCCCTTTTGTCCGGATATATCTAAAAATCACGCTGCACACCGCTATCATGATCAATCCAATCCCTAACAAGATCAGATTGCCATTTACATTGGACAGAAGAAGAACTAATGCAAATGGGATGACTAGACTGATGAAGCCTATAAGCATGGCCACAATGACCGATGCACTTTGTTTGATTGCCGTAACTTCACTTGTCCATTCCAGATTAGGAAATTTCAAGTTGACAAGCACGCCCATCATCGCTGAATAACAGGCATAAATCATGGGGATAGCAAGCAATAGCAAGCTTTCAATCCATCCCGTGCGCAAGGATATCATAAGCAGTACATAACTAACAATCAGGATAGGTATGGTAACCGTAAGATTCACTGCAATTTTGCTAAGCAGTATGGTTTGTTTCGGGACGGGTGAGCTTTTTAAAATCCATATATTTTTGCCTTCAAGTGAAATGGAACTTGACGTTGTGCAGCTTAACGTTACAAACATAGAAACGACCATTGGCGCCAGTTTGCTTAGATAAGTAGAAAGTTGCGGGATTTCAACCAGTTGTCCGAGTTTCTCCGAACTTATGAACAGCAAGGAAATCGACATCGCGAGCAAAAGAATCATGCCAATACTTGTATTCAGCACATATAAGGAAGAACTAATATATCGGCGCAGCTCCTTCCTATAAAGTGCAAGAAAAGGTGATGCTGCTTCTAGCGGCTTCATTTGATATTTGCTGCTGGCATGAGAGGTGGTTATTCCTGTATATATCGCTTTAAATCTTGTGCCAAGCACAATGGTAAACAGCATAAATGCAAGAACCGATATCACAATAAATAAGAGAAACGAACCCATCTGATACGAGCAGACAGCATCTACATATATGGACGTAAGTGGATATAGCTTGAATATCATATCTGCCAGTTGCGTACCCATATCCGAAAGTACCTGCACACTTCCATTCATACGAAACGAACCAAACATAACTGCAAGGATGATTGCAAAGGTTAAGATGAGGCTAATCACCTGACTCCCTTTGAACCGAGAGGAGATCCAGCTAATTAGTGAGCCAATGATCGTTGCAGCAATGATAGGTATTAACGGAATAAATAAGAGCGTCGTGAGATACAACAGATAATAGAACACTTCAGGATTCACTTTGATCGCATAAACCACACCAGCCGGCAGCATCACCATCAAAGTAAAAAATAAATTCAGCACATAAAGCTGAAGAACACGACTCGCTACAACATGGCTGGCTTTAATAGGCAACGACATCACCAAATCGTAGTCCTTAAAGAAAAATAATACCCCGCTTGCCTTATAGATCGTTGTGAAGAACCCGATTACCGAAGCTACAGCCATCATAATGGCAAGCAAGAGATCCATCCGGCCTATTTGTTCAAAGGTCAGTGCCATCATGAAGCTGTATCCGAACGAGACCACTCCAACCATGACCACACTAATCAGAATAACGATGCTCAGCAGGAGTAATCTGCGTCTCTCCTTAACGTCGTGCGTATGCAATGCTTTATTCAAGCCAAATGAAGAAAGCAGCTGTATCTTCGTTAATCTCCATATATTAATCATGATCGATCAACTCCAGGAACACATTTTCAAGGCTGTTGTCCCCTTTTACTTCTTCTGTCTTGCCATGCGTTATTAATTTCCCCGCTTTAATGATCGCGATCTTATTGCAGAGCTTTTCTGCCACATCCAGTACATGGGTTGAGAAGAAAATTGCACTGCCATTACTGCATAGATCGGCCATGATCGTCTTTAACATGTGAGCAGCCTTTGGATCAAGTCCCACAAAGGGCTCATCCAGCACTAGCAGCTTTGGTCTATGGATGAGAGCAGAGATGATGGCAAGCTTCTGCTTCATGCCATGAGAATACGAAGAGATCAAATCTCCGAAGTAGGCAGTAATCTGAAAGTCATCGCCGTATTTTTTAATGAGTGACTCACGATCAGACTTGGATACGCTAAAGAGATCGCCAATAAAATTCAAGTACTGTATGCCGGTAAGGTGCTCGTATAGATCCGGGTTATCAGGAATATACGCGGTAATCGCTTTGCAGGCTACTGGATCTCTTTTAATCGAAATGCCATCAATTTCAATGTCCCCTTCTTCAAAGTCAAGAACACCGACTACTGCTCGGATGGTTGTTGTTTTTCCTGCACCGTTATGTCCGATAAAGCCGTAGATATCGCCAGGCTCGATGACTAAATTCAAGTCGTCTACTGCCTTTTTGCCACCCTTATAACACTTGGAAAAATGTTTTATTGTTAGCAATTCCCTTCACCCTTTCAATGCGGTTTCTGAGCTTTTAATAGGATCGTATCTGTGCCCATACGCTCTTCTAGTAGAATAGCTATAATACGTGCAGCCTATCCTGAAAGTTCATTTGCTCACATGAATAAAATGAAAAAACAGGACGACGCTTAGAACTACTTCTTCTCTGTGGCAAAATAAAGTATGGCAATGATCGGGAAAGCTATTCCAATCCATAACGCGGCACTCCATCCGCCCGTGGCGTATATCCACCCCCCAATTGCGGATCCGATGGCACCACCAAAAAAGAAAATAGCCATGAAAAGCCCATTCAGACGACTGCGAATTTCCGGACTCAATGAGAAGAGCGCACGTTGTCCGAGCACAAGATTTGCAGATACACCAGCGTCCAATAATATGGCTGCAACCACGAGAACAGCAATGCCGATGGGTGAACTACTACGGATTATCAGCGGTAACAAAACAGAAATGACGACCGTAGTGAGCGCAATCCCTGTAGCAGGCTTAGTCCAGCCGCGGTCGGCCAACCGCCCAGCCACAGGCGCAGCTACTGCACCTGCGACGCCGACAAGCGCGAACAATGCGATGCCTTTCTGAGAAAAATGAAAAATCGAGCTAGATAACAGTAATGGAACTGTTGTCCAGAATAAGCTAAACGTCGCAAACACACATGCATGATATGCAGCCCGACGGCGTAAGATCGGGGTTGTTCGTAGCAAGTACCACATCGAACCGAGTAGAGCTGTATAGTGTGTGTCTGTCGAAGGCCTTCTTGTAGGCAGCACCTTCGACAGTACGATTGCCAGAATAAAAATAGCTGCGGCAGACAAAGCGAATACGGTATGCCATCCAAAGAAGTCAGCGACCAGGCTCGACAAAGGACGTGCAAGCATAATTCCAAGTAACAAACCACTCATGATATTGCCGACAACACGGCCGCGTGAGGATTCGGATGCAAGGTATGACGCAAAAGGTACGAGTACTTGTGCAGCGACCGACCCAATACCAATTACAAACGAAGCGGCTAAGAACGGCACAGCTTGTTTCGACACTGCCGTAATGGCAAGGGCAACCGCTGTGAGAAGTAAAGATATGACAATCAGCCTTCGGTTCTCAACAATATCTCCCATAGGTACGACAAATAGCAAGCCGACGACGTAACCAATCTGCGTTATCGTCACGATAAAGCCAGCACTGGTTGCGGACAGCCCGATTGAAGAGCTGATTACCCCGATCAAGGGCTGTGCATAGTAAAGATTAGCTACAACAATACCGCATGCGGCAGCCAGAAGTATGGTTAACCATGTCGGGATATTTTTCTCGATTGTTTGTTCTTTTACAGCAGTCATTTTAGGCAACTCCTTATACAAAATGATAATCCTCTAAAGCCAGAAAACTCCATTACTTCACGGCAATTACAATTCCATCGAATTTCTCCTCATGGTAGTTCCTCCTTCTTCGTGTTTTTAAATACTGAACGTATAGTATATAAATTATATAACAAGATAATATACTGAACGTATAGTTTTGTAAATAGGTGGTTTCAACTTTATTTTTTATTCATAATTGGTATACTGAACGTATAGTTTGTTTTTATCTGTTATGTATTGACGAAAGGGGATAGTTACGATGAATGGCAAGAGAGGCAGGCCTCGTAATGTAGAAGCGCAAAAGTCTATCCTTTCCGCATCTTATGAGCTATTGTTGGAAAATGGCTTTCAAGCCGTCACAGTTGATAAAATTGCCGATCGTGCCCAAGTTAGCAAGGCCACGATTTATAAATGGTGGCCTAACAAGGCTGCCGTGGTCATGGATAGCTTCCTATATGCCGCCACGGCCAGATTGCCCGTGCCTGATACGGGTTCGACATTTCAAGATATTCAAATACACGCCACGAATTTAGCCAAGTTTTTGACGAGTCGCGAGGGAACCATCATTACGGAGTTATTAGGCGAAGGGCAGTTTGATTCAGGGTTGGCGGAGGCCTATCGAGCTCGATTTTTCCGTCCCCGCCGACTTGAGGCAAGGGGTCTTTTAGAGAAAGGGATTCAACGCGGGGAATTGAAAGAAAGTCTCGACATTGACATATGCACTGATCTCATTTATGGGCCGATTTTCTATCGTTTGCTTGTGACAGGCGATACGTTGGACGAACCCTATGTACAACATTTGGTGAAATTCGCATTCGATGGAATCCGTACTCCCGTTACTAAAATATAAAAATCGCCGTCCAACCCCGACAGGGGGCGTGAACGACGACAACTTTAGAGTCATTATTTAAGCGGTGCTTCTTCCGATGTCACTTGCATAGCTAGGACGTCATTTCCGCCAGCACTTTACCAAGTCGGTCAAGCTGCTGTTCATTAGCTTCTATGCAGATCAGCTTAGCTTGTTCAAACGCCTCTTTTTTCTTGAAAGCCTGACGGAAAGTAACTTTGGTGCGGCCTTCCAGGTCATCGAAGCTAGCCGTTACTCGGAATTCGTGGCCGGATAGATGGTCAAGCACGATCCGCTCATGCGGCACGATCTCAACAAAGACATTATGGTTCGGATAATCCACGCCATTCGGTCCGTGCATGGTGAACTTCCACGTGCCTCCCGGACTCATATCGCACTCGTGAATCGTATTCGTGAAGCCTTGCGGCCCCCACCATTGGGCTAACAAATCAGGGGTTGTCCAGGCCCGGAACACAAGCTCCCGCGGGACATCGTACTCGCGCGTAGCAATAAGTTCATTTTCACCTATAGTCATGCTTCTAACTCCCCTTCTACTACCTTGCCTAAGGCGTCCAACATGACGTTTGTACCGTGTTCCCGTACTTCAGGCGTATCGTGTCCGTCAAAGTACGCTCCTTGCTCCGTAAAAATCAGTTTCGTGCCGCCCTCCACCTTGATCAGCTCAACTGTTGTTATCGAGACGGAGATGCGTGTGCTGTTCGAATCCAAGGTGTATGTATAAACAATGCGCTGCTCCGGAACGAGCTCTTGGTAACTTGCGTTGAATGTAAAGATCGGCCCTTCCGGCGGCCCGCCACTGCTGTACTCACGTCCTCCAACCTGAAAGTCGAAGATTTCCGGCTTCGAGAACCACTTGGCTTTGGCAATCGGGTCGGCCCAGGCTTGATACACCCGCTCCGGCGTAACGGCATAAGTCCGCTCGACGACGAAGGTTGCATGCTTGATGAATCGTTCGTTCATTGATTTTCCTCCTTAGGTTTCGGCATTTCGCGCTCCTCGATAAGAAAGTTTCCCAACAGATCCAAATGTCGCTCCCAAATCGTTTGACGCTCAATGACCGGCTTCTCAAATTCCATTTTCATCGCTTGCAGAAGGCTCGTGAAATCTTCAACCGTTAATTGCGCCTTGCCCTGCATAAGCTTGGATACATGTCCGAGTTGATCCAATAGTTTCTGCTGTAATTTGATTTGCTCTTTGATTCGGGCTATCTGCAAGTTGACGATCTCAAGCGGAGTGATCTGCCCGCCAGTTAAGACCGTTTTGACTTCCTCGAGAGATAGGCCCAGCTCCTTAAGCGATAAAATCTGATGCAAACGTGACAAATCCGATTCACTGTACAGCCTGTGGCCGGATTCCGTCTGTCCCGACGAAGAGAATAATCCGATTTGATCATAAAACCGCAAGGTTCGTACGGTAATCCCCGTCATCTTGGCGAGGTCCCCGATCTTCCAATATCTCTTCATTAACCATCTCCTCTCTTTGGCGCTAACTATATACCGATAGCTCTATTATAAAACCTTACGTTACGTAAGGTGCAAGCGTTTTCGAGACGCTCTGCCTCGAAAATTTTTCTGAGTGGGCCAGAAGATGCTCTCGCATGATCCTGAATAAGAAAGACCCTCCTCGATAATTCTCCGGGGAGGGTCTTGTCTTTGGATCGAGTTTGTTACGATAATGCATATTTACTTCGCTTCGCTCTGCAATGGCAGCCCAGATGGCGTTCGTTTCCTACTCGATACGAATACGCCGCCCAAAATAAAGGAAAGCCCTGCGAATAAGCTCCAATGAATGGGCTCGTTCAATAACGTACTCCCCCATATGATTGCTGTTGCAGGAACGAGATAAGTAACCATCGTCGCGAACTCGGGACTTCCTCGTTGAACCATGAAAAAAAACAAAATATAAGCGATTCCTGAGCCAAATACACCCAGCCCGATGATCATCCCGATATTCGTTAATGAAGCCAACCGCGACAGGTCAACCGGTTCGACCGAAAATGCGACGGTCCCACTTCCCAGCATGGCGCAGAGCAGCGTGCCAAATGTCGTCTGATACATGGTCACACCCTTGAGCCGCTTGGACAACTGAGAACCGAACGCATAGCATAACGTAGCTACCAGCATGCAAATAAATCCGATCAAATCAACCGACACAATGGAATGCGGATTGATGTCCAATAAAATAACAAGCCCGACAAAAGCAACCCCCATGCCAATCCATTGCATCCGGTTCGTAGACACCTTGAAGACCAGCGCCCCGACGATGATCGTCCATAGCGGCGTTGTAGCATTCAAGATCGATGCTATGCTGCTGGACAATCTGGTTTCACTGAAACCGATAATTGCCCATGGGACAGCCGTATTGACGAGAGCCATGACTGCCATCGGGAACCACTGGATTTTTCGTAATTCGAATGGCTTTCGTAGTACGAGCATGATTATTGTAATAGTAATCAAGCCAAAGCTGGACCTGAGGAATGCGATCGTCCACGGACCGAAATCGTGCAGCAACTGCTTAATAAAGAAAAACGAACCTCCCCAAATCAGACTTAGCATCACTAATGCGGCATAGAGTAATCGAGGCACAACGATTCCTACTTTCTTATATTTCTCATGTTGTCTCTCTATGCTAGCATGAGAATCCTTCGATGACCATCGAATTACTTTGTATTTTTATTCGTATCTTTTTGTCGTTTCTTATGTTTTTTTCTATTCTGCCCTCAGTCCACCTTTACAAGAAAGGTGGAATAGATATACTTAGAATCAAATCCTTATTAAAGGTAGGGATCGCCCAATGGATAAAGAGACTCTTCGAACAAGTCTAAGTAAAGAACAGATCGACATGAAAGAACTACTTCAGTCTCTTGTCGAAACTACAACGGACGCGATTTCTATTCGGGACATGCAGGGAAATATACTTCTCGTAAATCTTGCCTTTGAACAGTTCTATGGCTGGACTTACCAAGACCTGCTTCATGACCCTTACTGCCTGGTACCAGAACCTTTAATAACTGAGACGAAAGAACGATTTCATCTGATTAAATCCTTTGGTAAGAAACTCTCTGGATATGAGACGGTACGTAAACGAAAAGATGGTACGATGGTCCAGGTATGCCTAACAGCTTCCCCAATACGAGATTCAGCTGGGAATATCGTTGGCACTTCTGTGATTGCTAGGGATGTTACATACCGTAAAATGGCTGAAGAAGCTTTGCGGGAAAGTGAAGCTAAATATCGGATATTAGTAGAAAATACAACCGACATTATAAGCACATATGATTTGAGCATGAAAAAAATATTCGTATCTCCTTCTGTAGAACTTCACTTGGGATACACTCCATATGAATATCTTCAGAAGGATACTCTCGCCGCCCTTATTCACCCTGATGATGTCAACACACTCCTAGATCTACGTCAATCCATCGCTATCCATAAAAAAAACGTTCAAATGGAATGCAGAGTACAACATAAAGATGGATATTGGGTGTATTTGGAGTCGCGTTGTGTACCGATCCTTTCTGAGAACAATGAGATCGAGAGCTATCTAATCGTGTCACGTAATATCACAGAACGAAAACAATCCGAAGAAGCTTTGCGGAAGAGTGAAGAACAATACAGGTTCATTGCTGAAAATACAGCAGACTTCATTTCTGTGATTGATAAGAATGGCGATACAATGTACAGTTCTCCTTCGCATGTTAAAAAGTTAGGAACAGATCGGATTAACTTTCATAATATTCATCCTGACGATGCTCCTACCGTCTGTGAACGTTTTTCATACATGCTTCAATCGAAAACCCCCATTACTTGCGAATATCGATACACACTCGAAAATGGTGATTGGATTTATTTCGAATCCATAGGAATGCCTTTTTTCAACACCGATGGCGAATGTCAACATTTCTTCAATATTACACGCGATATTACGGAGAGGAAGCAGAATGAAGAATTACTCCTGAGAACAGAAAAGCTGTCCGTCATCGGAGGATTGGCGGCAAGTATAGCGCATGAAATAAGAAATCCTCTTACCTCACTAAAGGGTTTTATTCAATATCTACAACCCTCGATTTCAGAAAAATCTTCTACTATTACTGACATTATGTTGTCTGAACTAGATCGAATCAACTTTATCGTGAGTGAGCTGCTTGTCTTGGCGAAGCCACAAAATCTCCATGTAAAATCAATTCTTTTGCATCGAATCATAGAAAACGTTGTAAAGTTTCTTGCGTCCGAGGCTCATTTAAAGAATATTGAAATCAATACAACCTTTTCAAACATACCCATTACGATCAACTGTGAAGAAAATCAACTAAAACAAGTATTCATCAACATCATGAAGAATTCCCTGGACGCCATCTCTGCAATTGGCGAAATTCATATTCAAACCAAACTTCTAAGCGACAATCAAGTCCTTATTCGCTTTTCCGATAACGGATGCGGCATTTCACAAGAGCTGCTGCCCAGACTTGGAGAACCTTTTTACACCTCAAAAGAAAAGGGAACAGGTTTAGGTTTGCTTGTCAGTAACAAAATCATTAAAGACCATCAAGGCCGTATCAACATCACAAGTGAAATCAATAAGGGCACGATTGTCGAGATTACTTTACCTATTTCCAGTTGAATTGAAGCAGTAACCGTAGCTTTTTTCTGGTGTACACACGAAATTGAACCCGACCTCAAGAGGTCGGGTTTTTGATATTTGTATTCTGGCGTTATTAGGTTCCCCCATCGGGTATAACGGAGATACATCTGTATGAAAATAACATTTGACAACGTTTTCATATCTATTTATCATAATAGTCAAGAGGTCAGACCTCTTAATGACTGAGTGAGGTGATCCGTGTGGATACGACTGAAATGATGTTACCCAATATTAAAGTGAAACAAGGCGCTATATCTGAATATGTTATTGTCGTTGGTAATCCTGAGCGTGCCAAAATGATTGGAGATCTATTAGATCATTCTGAAGAGCTCGCTTATTCCAGAGAATACCGTACGATCAATGGTTACTATAAAGGTAAAAAAATTACCGTTGCAAGTCATGGTGTCGGCTCTCCGGGTGCGGCTGTTTGTTTTGAAGAACTGATTAAAGCAGGTGCAAAGAAAATCATTCGCGTAGGTACAGCAGGATCCTATACCGAGGAGCTTCCTCCTGGAAGCTTGATTATCGCCGATTCAGCCGTACGTGCAGAAGGATTAACGAAGCAAATGGTGCCTGAGGGCGTTCCGGCTGTTGCCGACTTCAAAATGTTACTCAAACTCGAAGAAGCAGCAAAGAAAACGAAATTTAAGTATGGTCTAGGTACGATCGTTACCTTGGATGCGTTCTATGCAGGTCCACTTGAATTCCCACATATGCTGTACAAAGCGTCAGGAGCTCTTGGGGCAGAGATGGAACTTGCAGCACTTTATGTGATTGCCAGATTAAGAGGTGTCTCTGCTGTCGGGATCTTTGCGCTCGATGGTTATGCTTTTAGTGATATGAATGATTACAACCCGCACACAGATTTTGTGAACGAAGCGATTCAAGCTGAGATTGATATTGCGCTGGAAACAATGCTAAGCCTATAAGATTCTACCTCCTAGAATGCATATTGTTTTTCAATATTCAACAATAGTAAGATGAAGGCAGTCGCTTTTAGGAGGTAAATCAATGAAGAACATTGGAATTGAAAAAGAATCATTATCGTCGCTTGCGGTAAGAACCATTATAGATCTCATTGAAAATGATGTATTCAAAATTGGAGAAAAATTGGATGCGGAGCAAAAGCTCGCGGACAAGTTGAACATAAGCCGCCCCATCTTGCGAGAAGCTCTTCAGAAGCTAGAGCTCGAAGGCTACATTGTGCGAAAACATGGCGTAGGGACATTTGTCATCTCCAAAACGCCGATGTTAACGACAGGGATTGAGAAGCTAGACAGCATGACAGATCTAGTGAAGGCACAAAACTATACGGTCGGCACGATCGGGATCACAGAGCCCGAGGTTACCCATGATGAAGAGATCAGAGGGTTGCTTCGCTTGAACGATGAAGAAATCTTATTATCCTTTGAGCGTATCCGTACAGCGGACAAGAAGCCGTTTGCTCTAGACCGTATATATATTCCTGAAAAATATGTAAGTACGGATTTCATAACCAATTATGCGAATTCATCCATCTTGAGCTATCTTAGTTCTGCGCAAAATATTCAGATTTTCAGCTCTCATTGCAGTTTATTTGCTGAGAATGCTTCTGCGGCAGATGCGGAGAAGCTCGGCATTATCCAGCATGAAGCACTACAAGTTTTGGAACAAACCTTTTACTCCAACGCTAACGACCCGATATTTCACGGCAAAAGCTTGATTGTGAACAATATTATGAAATTTCATATCGTGCGTCGAAGATAAGGATCTGTAGAAGGATGATCCAAAATATTCCTTAATGTAAAGGATTGAACGACATGAAAAATATTGAGTCTGTGAAATACGATGGAACAAAAATCATCCTTCTGGATCAAACCAAATTACCTCTAGAAGAAGTATATCTTGAAATTGAAACGATGAAGGACTTATGGGATGCCATCTTCGAACTGAAGGTTCGTGGTGCGCCGGCGATTGGGATTGCAGCGGCATATGGTGTTGCACTCGGTGCGAGCCAATTGACGGAGACCGATTATGATTCCTTCTTGGTAAAATACGAAGAAATCTCCGATTATCTAGCATCATCCCGTCCAACAGCAGTTAACTTGTTCTGGGCGCTTAATCGCATGAAAAAGACATTAGTGGACAACAAAGATAAGTCGATTACAGAAATTAAGAACCTTCTTAACCAAGAAGCAGAAGCCATTCGTAAGGATGATGCTGAAATCTGCAAATTAATCGGGGAGTATGGTCTAACACTATTAAAAGATGGTATGACACTGCTAACTCACTGTAATGCAGGTGGTATTGCTACAGCGAAGTACGGAACAGCGCTTGCTCCGATCTATCTTGCCAAAGAGCGTGGCATGGATATTAAAGTTTTCGCGGATGAGACAAGACCTCTATTGCAAGGCGCTCGCTTAACGACTTGGGAGCTTATGCAGGCGGACGTAGATGTTACCTTGATTACCGATAGTATGGCTGCGATGGTAATGCAGCAAGGTAAAGTCGATGCGGTAATTGTAGGTTGCGACCGCATTGCAGCGAATGGCGATACTGCAAACAAGATTGGTACTTACGGTCTTGCGGTTCTAGCTCAGAAACATAATATTCCATTCTACGTTGCAAGTCCTCTATCGACAATCGATCTAGAGACAACAACGGGAGCGGAGATTCCTATCGAGGAGCGTTCTGCTACAGAAATTACGCAAGGCTTCGGCAAACAGACGGCACCCGATGGCGTAAAAGTGTTCAACCCTGCATTTGATGTAACACCAAATGAATTGATTACTGCAATTATTACGGAAAAGGGTATTCTTCAAGCCCCTTACACGGACAAGTTGAAAGCTTTGTTCGAATAATATAACAAGCCCTCTACCTCTGTATGGGCAACTAGGCACATGACATCAAAAGATAATTCATTTTAGCGGGAGGGTCACATGAACTTTTTTTTACTGATCAACATCATCGGTATACTGGCCTTTATGGGAGTAGCATTTATATTCTCCAAAGATAAGAAAAATGTGAATTGGAAGTCCATTGGTATACTACTTGTTTTTAATCTATTCTTAGCTTGGTTGCTAACGGCATTCTCCGGTGGCCGATGGTTCGTTGGACAAGTCGCAGTCGGTTTTAACTGGTTAATCGAGACCGCTTTTTCTGGAATTGGCTTTGCATTTGCAAGTATGGTTCACGTTGAACAAATGGACGTTGTGTTCAGTGCGTTAATGCCAATCCTGTTGGTTGTACCGTTATTTGATATTTTAACTTATTTTGGGGTTCTTCCTAAAATTATTAAAGGGTTAGGCTGGGGGCTGTCCAAGCTTACAGGTCAACCGAAGTTTGAGTCTTTTTATGCGATTGAAATGATGTTCCTTGGGAACACAGAGGCATTAGCTGTATCGGGTGGACAATTAAAATCGATGAGTCAGCAGCGTCTATTCACGGTTTCTCTTATGTCCATGAGCTGTGTATCCGCAGCGATGATTGGCGTATATACACAAATGCTGCCGGCGGAATACGTTCTAACGGCTGTGCCACTGAATATTATTAACGCCATTATTATAACGAGTATCCTGAATCCTGTCGTGCTGACGAAGGAAGAGGATGTTATCTTTGAAATGAAAAAGGATGAAAAGCCACCGTTCTTCTCTTTCCTTGGTGATTCGATCCTTGGTGCTGGTAAGTTGATTCTCATCATCACAGCGATGATTATTGCCTTCGTATCCTTGGCAGCACTTATTGATAAGATTCTTCTACTCATTGCACCTTGGCTTACATTGAGCAGTATTTTAGGAACCATCATGACACCGTTCACCCTACTTCTGGGTCTGCCACTTGGTGAAGCATTCCAAACGGCTCAGTACATGGGTACGAAGCTGGTAACGAATGAATTCGTCGTGATGGGCGAGATTATGCCGATTATGGATACATTCAGTCCGCATATGAAAGCCGTTCTTAGTACTTTCCTTGTATCCTTTGCGAACTTCTCCACCGTGGGAATGATTCTAGGCTGCTTCAATGGTATTGTGAGCAAGGAAAAAGCAAATAACTTGTCCAGAGGCGTATGGATGATGGTTCTTTCCGGAACATTAGTATCCTTGCTAAGTGCTGGTTTAGTCGGTCTGTTCGTTTGGTAAGTTGATGAAGGACGGATACAGCATGGGTATACAGGAGGGGATTATATGCTAGATAACAAGACATATTTAAGTGATGCTGAAGCGAAAGAAATGATCTGTGAGATCGGAAGACGCGTATATAACAAAAACTTTGTCGCAGCCAATGATGGCAATATTTCCATCAAAGTGGGTCCGAATGAAATATGGGCTACACCAACAGGGGTGAGTAAAGGCTTCATGACGCCAGATATGCTCGTGAAGGTGGATCTTACAGGGAAAGTATTAGATGGGAAGTTGAAGCCTTCTTCAGAGCTGAAGATGCATTTGAGAGTCTATGTGGAGAATGAGGAGCTGACAGCTGTTGTTCATGCACATCCACAAGCAGCGACGGCTTATGCGATGGCAGGTGTTGCACTGGATCGTGCCTATTCACCAGAGGGCGTCATTTTGCTCGGGAAAGTACCTGTATCTCCTTATGCAGCACCAGGTACGCAAGAGGTGCCAGATTCCATCGCACCATTCTGCAAAGATTACAATGCAGTATTGCTTGCGAATCATGGGGCATTGACTTGGGGAAGAGACATCATTGAAGCCTACTATCGTATGGAATCACTGGAGCACTACTCCTTGACGCTTCTTCATACGAAGAAGATCACGGATCAACTAGAGGAGCTGAGCACAGAGCGACTAGCAGAGCTAATCCAGATTCGTGAGAACATGGGGCTTAAGACAGGCGGCAGCCTGATCTCTCGTGAAGAAGCTTTGAAAGTGGGAGAGAAGTAACGGAGAAGGTCCTTCAACAATTGCATGAAACCATAAAAGAAACTTAATTACGCTTTATGTCGAACAAATGAAGGGGCAATTCCTTAGATATCTTTGGAACTGCCCCTTTTATCGTATTTTCGCGCCAATGGTTGTTCGGATAATTTGTATACTAGTTTGCGAACGTATCCACCTCCGGGGAAGGTTTTTATAATAGATTTTTGAAAGCGTATTAATTTCAGTAGAAAAGTACGTTACAATAGATTCATGAAAAGAAGAACGAGGGGCATAAGAAAATGATTAGTAAACTTCATGAACTCCATAAACAAAAAAAACCACTATCCGTCATTGTCTATGACCAATTGTATAAATTAATTATGGATGGAGCATTTCCTCAAGGCAGCCAGCTTCCAACAGAACCCGAATTGGCCAAAAAATTTGGTGTGAGCAGAATGACATTGAGACATGCTTTGGCCCTTTTGCAGGAAGATGGATTGGTTAAAAACATCCATGGTAAAGGAAATTTCATTACCAAATTCCATAATAATGATCATATGGATGGCTTGGAGAAGCTCGGGAATCCTCTATATAAATGCTATACGGGAAACATCGATGATATCGAACTTATTTTTCGAATTGAACTAATAACGGACTATGCCATGCAAGTATTACATCAACAGACGACTGCAGTTGTTGCGTTGGAACGCTGGTATAAAAGTAACGATAAAATCGTAGCTTTTGCTTTTACGATGATGCCGATCGAAGCCGTTTCCGAATTAAATCTTGACTTACAAAACGATAAACAAGTGTTGGATATGTTGGAGAATAAAGTATATGAACTCGCTAATTCCTCTACCCTTGAAATTAAACGTTCGAATTCCGTCAATACGCCGTCATTGAAATACCAGCTTTCCCACAGTGAGGAATGTGATTTGATTTTAGAAAGTGTATATATCAGTGATAAATACCCTGTTGTTTACAATAAATACTATATACCTATAGAATTTAGTCAAATGAAGATTAAAACATCAAAATAACTGAATAAATAATTCATTAATTTGGAAGCGGTGTATTTTTTATGAATACATCGCTTTTTTGTAACAAAAAAGACAAAATGCGCAAAAAAGATGGGTTGTTTTTCGAGATAAAGCTGTGTTACCATTCTCATTATTAAAACGTATACAAGTTTTTAGACAACTATACAATGTTGTACAGAACAAAGAATCATCATGTATGATCATGAAATCGTAACCAAAAGGGATAATATTTTGGGGTATTCATGGAAGCGCTACCTTATTAGACATCATTAGATTGAAACAACAAAGGAGAAGAATATCGCTATGTCTACCACTACTGCAGATGTGAGCATGAAGAAAACTCAGGAATTTAATATTAAGAAGGCAGTGCCTATTACCTTACTATTATTTCTACTATGCTTAATCATTGATAATTCGTTTAAGATCATTTCTGTTGATATGGCTAAGGATTTCAACATTTCAGCGACAACAGTTAGTTGGCAAGCCACCCTAGCTGGCCTTGTGATTGGAATTGGGGCGGTGGTGTACGCAGCTTTGGCGGATTCCATTAGTATCAGAAAACTTTTTATCGCGGGTATCACTTTAATATGTGTCGGTTCAGTCATGGGATACATGTTTCAACATTCGTATTTGCTCGTTGTGATCTCACGAATGATCCAAACGGCAGGTTTAGCATCAGCCGAAACATTATATGTTATCTTTGTAACCAAACATTTACCTGCAAATGAACAAAAGAAATTTTTAGGATTAAGTACTAGCAGTTTTGCTCTTTCGCAGCTCATAGGTACATTAACTGGAGGCTACGTTTCTACGTACTTCCATTGGACAAGCCTGTTTTTACTTTCTTTAGTAACCCTGCTCACCCTTCCTTTTATTTTAAAATATCTTCCTAAGGAAGAAACGAAAAAACGTCATATCGATGTATTAGGATTATTCCTAGTGGGAACCATTTCTGCAGCCCTACTCCTGTATATTACCGATTTCAATTGGCTTTACCTGATCTTGTTTGTTGTTGCAGTTACATTATTCCTTGTTTATATCAGTAAAAACTCAAAAGCGTTTATTGGCATATCCTTCTTTAAAAATAAACAGTTTATCTCATTGCTTGGTGTTGCTTTTGTTATTTACTCTGTACAGTTAGCGTATATTTTCTTATTTCCATTCTTACTTGAAAAGATGTATGGTTTGAAGCTTGATACCATTTCACTATTAATGATTCCAGGCTTTGTAGCAGCTACGGTCGTCGGGGCTCTTTCCGGAAAAATCGCGAAGTTTCTGGGAAGCAAGCAATGTATTACAATCGCGATGTCTTGTATTGTGGTCAGCTTATTATTAGGCGCATTCTTTATACAATCTTCTGTTGTTGTATTCGTGATATCGATGGTGTTATTCTCTAGCTCATTTGCATTCATGTATGCACCAATACTTGATTCTTGCATTCGTACGATTGAAAAAGAAAAAACAGGAACAGCCGTGGGATTTTTCAATTTAACACTAAGTGTCGCGATGTCAATCGGAATTGCCTATACAGCAGCCATGATGGACCATTCCGCTATGCGAACAAGCATCCTAGGGATTTCGAGCAATTCGGATGCTTCCATGTTTAGTAATATCCTATTCATTCTCGTACTCATCACCCTTTTGAGTTTATCGCTGTACTGGGTATTCGTAGGACGAAAAGCGACGAAATAGATTACGTTTAGTTCATGATTAGGACCCTAAACCAACAGTTTAGGGTTCTTTTTGTGTTTTATATTTCTAAATTGAAATTATTGCTTCAATGGCCAAATTCCTATTTTGTTGCTGGTATTCCAGCGACATGTGCGTAATAAATGCGTTGACAATCATTAAACTAAGAGCCAGTGGATGATAAGAGAGCTCAAATATAAAATCAACATGTTGAGTTGAAAATAGCGTCGATGTATTCGTTATGAGCGCCACTTTAGCTCCCCTTTGTGAGGCTTCTTGCATCATTTGTTCAATGGATAATATCTCGTCATTCGTATAGTGAAAAAATATAGCGAAGCTATGCTCATCTAAAGATTGAACATCTTCGATTTGATACTTCGGGTCTAAAAATGCAGTGGACTCTTTACCATCCATAAGTAAATCAATTTGCAACAGCCAGACAGCTTGAGGAACACTATACCCATAGAAACCAATCTTCATCTTGGACAGCAGCATGTTAACGAACAAATTCATTTGTGATGAATCCAATTGTTCTAGTGAACAATCAATCGTTTGCGTAATGATATATTTCCCACCAACTAATGAATTCTCCATCATCGAGACTTTTTGCTTCGTGGAAAGCACATTGAGAACATATTGCTGTCTTAATCTTGATAATTCTAATCGTAGTTCAGGATAACTGGAATAATACAAATGGCGGCAAAACCTTGTAATGGTAGAAGGCGAACAATATGATTTTTCAGCGATTTCAACGAGACTCATGTCACTGATCTGATCAAATTGATAGATAAAATTTTTAGCCACACTAAAATATATATCATCGTGATCATAGGTATTATAGAATTGCAACAATGCTAAGATACTCTGCATCCCTTATTCCCCCTGCTTACATCTCTCACAAAGTTTATTTCTTCTGTCATGGAAAGGAAAGGCAACTTATCACACGACATAGCAAAGCACCTCCTATAGCTATTCATCGGTTATGAACACCAGTGGTGTCGATCCAATGCCTACTATAGAGGGTGCTTCAAGAGACTTGTTCTTATTTTATTACCTGGTTATTATTTTTTGGCGTATGCAGCGGCATTTCCTCCAGCCAGTTTGCCTGATGTATAGGCGAAACCAAGCGTACCGCCTTCGATTGTAATATAAGTATTGCCATACATCCCGCCTGCATCATTTCCAGCGACCCATAGTCCAGGAATAGGTTTATCCTGATCATTCACTGCCTGAATATTCTCATTGATCTTCACGCCGCCAAGTGTTCCCAGACCACGTGCCGAAGTACTCAATGCATAGAATGGACCCTTTTCTACAGGATGGAGATATTCCTTATTTTTAAAGAAATCCTCATCAACGCCCTTTCTGCTAAATCCATTATAACGATCAACGTTAGCCGTAAGTGTCTTTTCGTCTACACCAATTTTGCTTGCCAGCTCTGCAATGGTGTCTCCTTTTACAATAACCCCGGATTGAATCGCTTCTTCAATAGTTGGCGTATAATCAAAAGGCGTAACCGTCGACTTATAGTTGGTATCCGTATCAAACGGTTCATTAAATTCCATAAAGCCTTGTTTTTTACCTTTGAACGAGCTATATAGGTCGGCATATGCAATAAGACCCTTGGTCTTTACCGTCTCAATCAATTGTTGGTCAAAAAGAGCCCAGTGCGAGGCACCTGGTTGTTCATAGATGGCCGATGACCCATAGGCAAAGTCAAACACAATGTCTTCATTAATGTAGCGTTGACCATTATTATTCACCCATAGAAGCGGCAAGGCCGTTAAATCCCAAAGGTCATAAGGATCTTTCATTTTCCCTGTCAAATCTGGATTTGGCATGTAGTGGTACCACTGTGCCACATCTGTACCAAACTCAGCTGCGCCAGCTCCCCAAGCCATTTTTAGTCCATCTCCTGTAGCAGAAGCGATCAAACCTGTTTTTGCTTTTTCTCCGAAATGTTCTTTCATCATTTCCGCATTACCGCCATATCCTCCAGTTGCAAGTACTACGGATTTAGCATGTATTTTTAACTCTCCACCGTCAGCTTTTTTGGCAATAACGCCTGTAACGTTTCCTCTGTCATCCTTGATCAATTGTTCTGCGGGCGTCTCGAACATGATTTTGCCACCCTTGCTTTCAATCTGCTTCCGAAGCTTCTCTAAGGCAACGGAGCCACCCTCAACATATCCATGAATGGTAGCTGGAGTACCTACTAAAGCTTTTTGACCACTTTGCCCGGGATCCGTAAGGACTAATTTGGCTCCATTCTCAATCATCCAATCTACCGTCTTCCCTGCATTATCCATGATTGTGCGAACCAATCTTGCATTCGCATGATAGTTACTCGTTTCCATGTACTTTTTAAATAACCATTCTTTATCGACGACTTTGTTCTGTTCTTTCTGCTGTTTGCTATCTAACGCGAACATCCCGCCTGCCAGCGTTCCCGCACCACTTGCCACTGCGGTTTTCTCGATCAGAAGCGTGTTCGCACCTTTTTCGAGAGATGCCAATGCAGCAGCCGTACCGGCAGCTCCTGCTCCAACAACTACAACGTCAACGGTCATTTCTTCTGCCTTGCCTACTTGCTTTTTAACGGCAACCGATTTGAGCGCTTGAGCATCCCCACCCGCTTGTTGTACAGCATCTGCAACAGCTTCAATAATGGCGGTACTTACTACTGTCGCACCACTTACGGCATCCACAGCTAGCGATTGATGTTCCAAAATATCCGCTGGGATACGCTCTGCTGCTTTTTCATAAATCCCGGGTGTTTCATTGTGTTCCTTAATGGCAACGGAAGTAATGCGATCATCCGAAAATACGACTTCAACCTTGATTGGGCCATTGTTGCCTTTACTAACTCCTGTATAGGTGCCCGCTTTATAACTTGATTTGTCAGATGGTGGACTCTTTGAACTATCTTTGTTCCCCCCACAACCTGCAACGGAAAGAATTAAAGTTATGCATAACACCAGACTCAGGGTTATTCTACATTTCTTCATTTTTATTGTTACCCCCACTTTGTGAATTTTGTAACAATATCACTTTAACACAGGTATCTTCATCTTCAGACGCCTGTAAGAGACATGTACTAGGCTGAATCAGACGAGTACATAGAGGGGTAAAATTGAAATGAATTCATTATTTCCTGCATATTCATAGATTAGCGTGACAAAGAGGCCATTGCACAAGAAATACTGTAACGTTGCCCAGTAACGATAATTAGGAGGTGTTTTTGAATGAGGGATAAGTATGTAAAAGAGTTTTTCTTCTTCCCCGACATAGGCATCATGTGCGGAATCTTCCTGGTCAGCTTTGGCTTCCTCATCCCCAACCTGACATCTATCGGCCCATGGGTTGCTTTCATCATAGGCATGGCCGCTTATGCAGCTGCCGAGTATTTCACACACCGTTTCCTTTTTCACATGAAGACTCCGAAAAATCCATTCTATTTAAATTTAATTAAGCGCTTACACTATGATCATCATTCCAATCCGAATGACCTACATTTATTGTTTCTGCCTTTGTGGTATTCTCTGCCGAACATCGCCATTGCGGGAACAATTGCCTACTTTATTTCTACCAGCCTCGTAATTACAAATGCGTTTATCGCTGGCGTGATCCTGTTTCTATTGTTTTATGAGTGGAAGCATTATATCGCCCATCGTCCGATTACCCCATTCTCCCCCTGGGGCCGCTGGATGAAGAAAATCCATTTATGGCATCACTATAAAAATGAAAATTACTGGTATGGCGTCACCAATCCGGTGCTTGATTACGTATTGGGAACCTTTGAGGACCACAATAAGGTTAAGCTTAGTCAGACGGCCCGCAACCTTGAACAACGCGATCATAAAAAGCTGGATCTGTAATTGTTCTCTCCCGTACTAGGCTGCCTTCTTGATACTGTCCACCATGTCACCTTATGATGGAGCGGATATTCCCAGCTGCTGCACGTAAAACCGATGTACAATTTCCGCGATTTGATCCTGGTCTTCCCAAAATCTATTATCAAGCTTATCCAGCCGTTCTCCCTCTTCCTCGCCTTTTTTTAATATTAATCCAGTATGATTCATTCCCAGGAATCATTCTCTTGTACACAGCCATTTTTTGATGTTACTATTTGTAAAGGTAGAAGATACCAAGCGTTATATACTGCAACTCCGGGGTCAAGGCCTGCTCGTATTTGCTCGCGATGCACCGATTTAGTTACCCGCAGTGAGCTCTAATCGGGAGATGTCGAAATCCTATTATCCAAATCTACTGGAGGGGCGTATGTTATTTATTCTTTTGATGGCGGGAGCCATCGTGAATGGCGCTTTATGTGCCTTTGTAGGTTGCGCGGTTTTTGTAGGCTTTGTATTCTTCCTAATTGGATTACCGACATCCAAGTCCTCGAAAAAATGGTTATCACCCGACATGATCAAATTTACACTCACGGTCTTTTTGACTTTGCTAACTTTGATGATATATATGACGATTACATTGTGGAGTGCACGCACCGGGGGAACATTGGCGTTCTCACGTTCTGTTCCAATCGATGCCTACATGAATCAGGCCAAGAAACTGGTGCTTTTAGGAACCGCACAGGGTGTCTTCGTGCTCCTTGCTTTTAAATGGCTGCTGCCTCGTTTCATTGGAGAACTTAGATTAGATAAAAAGCATATATGGGGAGTTTCGGCTGGAGTAATCATAACGATCGTCGGCGGCAGCGCCGCGTGGCTATCATCGATGTAACCCTTGAGGGCAAACGCCGCTAAATTTTTATAGAATAATAATAGTTTTGGAGGCTGCAATGGACCAAGCGCTTATCGAACAATTGAACCAATGGCATGAAGAAGACGAACAGCAGCAAATTGTGGACTTGTTGTTAGCTATTCCCGAGAAGGAACGGGACTATGAGGCAGTCAGCCGACTGGCCAGAGCCTATAACAACTTGGGGCTTTATGAAGAAGCACTCAATCAATTTGAAAAAATATCCGAAATAGGTCAACAAGATCCACTATGGCACTATCGGGTAGGTTTTGCTCTTTATCATTTAAAAAGATATAACGAGGCGGCACAGGCATTCCGTACCTCAGACAAGTTAGAAGCCGGTGATCAAGATACTGAATTATGGTTAAAGTGGAGCTTGCAAAAAGCGGAGAAGCAGCAAAGGCAAGAGTGTCGGATGGCGGCCAAAAGGACAGCGGCCATGGATTCTCGTGGTTCGGGAGCAGAGGAAGTTCCTTTTTCGAACATGTCGCTTGTTGACTTTTGGGACGACAGCGAGTACGCGAGGAAGTCCTATCTATCCGAGCCGCCCACGGATGCACTCATCGCCTCGATCGAGGAAGAGCTGGGTTATAAACTCCCTGCCTCATATATTGCTCTGATGAAGCAGCAGAATGGTGGAATTCCGAAGAACACCTGCTTTAGAGCGGAGGAATCGACCTCCTGGGCTGAGGATCATATTGCCATTACGGGCATTATGGGCATTGGCCGGGAGAAAAGTTATTCACTCTGCGGGGATCTCGGCAGTGGGTTTATGATTGAGGAATGGGGATATCCCGACATTGGCGTAGTAATCTGCGATTGTCCTTCAGCAGGTCATGACGTCGTGATGTTAGACTACCGGGCATGCGGAAGAGATGGTGAACCCGAAGTGATTCACGTCGATCAGGAGGACGATTATGAAATTACTTTCCTGGCCGAAAATTTCGAAGCGTTTATTAGTGGCCTAGTGAGCGAAGAAGAATTCGATACCTCCGAGGAGGACAAAGAAGCGGATCTTTACAAAGTAGCCCACGGGAAATTTTCCCCCTTGCTGGGGGAGCTTTGCACTCGAGTATCGGAATTGGAACAGATCGAACAGAAAATCCGCAGCATCTGTACACGGATTGTCGAAGAAAAAGGCCATTTTTCTTTTCATGCGGATGAATTATCGTATCTGATGTATGATGTGCAATTTTGGCTATACACAAAGTCATACCCGGATACCAGTCGTGAACAATACTTGGCTATCTATGAGAAAATGATCGCCTTCGGTGGAGAATTCGGTCAAGGCGGCTATGCCCCAGGATGGATTACCGAATGGCTGGACCGCCGCATGCAGGAAGGACGGATCGTACAGGAAAATGGACGCCTTCGGTTTACGGATCAGTTCGCAGCGGAAGTGATTAAGCAGCTGCGAGAAGCCTAAAAGGCTGACCCGGATCATGCAAGCAACGACAAGAGCCCACGTTCAACGTGGGCTCTTCTTCTTTTTATATTTATTGAGACCAGATACTCCATGGCTCCCCAGTGCGGAGGTATAGGGCAACTGTTCTACCGGTTCATCCGCCATTCAGCGCCAACAGCTGCTCCAGTCCTTCTTTTAGCGGCGGTTGTGCTTTTCGGGCCGCTCCTTCCAGCTTCTTCACGCTTCCAAAGATTCGGTACAGTACCATTTCGCATTGATAAATCTCTTTGCCTTTCAGCGCCTCGATAAGTGCCTCGGCAAGCTCAGGACGGTCGATGGTTAGGTTTTTTACCTGTGTTCCCTCGTCAATGCCTGCCAGCAAAATGGATACGATCACCGGCATATGCTCTGCCTTTACGCCATGCGCCTCGATAAATGCCTGCGGATAGCCGTCCTGCACCATTTGATGCTCCGTATCCACCAGGCCCATATAACGCCATACCAAGGGAAAATAATCCTCGCTGTATAAGCCGAGGCCTAGTACGGCATAAGTGCCCGGCATAGCCGATTTCTCGCTCGGCTCCACATCGCTGTACCACGCGAACTCCTCCATTGCCGTATCCGCATATTCCGCAATCTTGGGGAATAAGGCTGGGTAGCTAAGCGCATTGGCAAAGAACTGATGCAGCTTGGACTTCGCCAGTTTTTTAAACGGAAGAAAATGTTTTTGGCTGCTCTTCAGCTTTAGGTTGTATTCTTTGGGAAAACCCTGCCGCAAAAGATTGATGATATAATCGAGCGCTTCCCCGTAAGCCGCCTCTTCTTCAGAGAGGATTCGGATTTCGATCGTCTGCGTCACGTCATTGTTTCGGGCCTCCACCCGCTCTCCACGATAGGTACTCTCAAATTTTCCGCTGCCTATTTTCAAATAATCCGCTGCTCGCTTGGAACCCAATTGCACAGCAAGTTTCAGGTACTCATGCCGAGTATCCGGCTCGGTGAAGCCGATCTGCAGGGCTGCATAAAGAAAGAAATCCATTTCTCCAGCATCTACGGAAGGATGAACCGGCTCCTCCTTCAAAACCCACTCGTTTCCATAATAACCGGATCGGGTAAAATGCTGCGGTAAAAAGTGATCCCTCACCCAACTGTTGAAGGCCGAAGTATAACGGCTGATCCAATCGTTTTTGAGCTCTTGGTTCTTTTTTAGCTTGTCAGAGAGGCGGCGGATCAGAGGCTCGATCTCTTCCGATTTCTGTTCCATCAGATCCGGATTGACCAAATGATAGGCAAAAAAGAAGAGGTCTTTTTCGGGTAGCTCTGGTGGATCAGGCAAAACCTTTGTTTGAATAAATTGCTCCAGTGTCTGTTTCAGTTCACTCAACTTAGGCTCATTTATTAGCTGCTGGTTAAGCGATAATTTCGACTGTTCCCATTCAAACTCCAATACCACTTCAAACTTATAATCAAAGAAACGCGCTCCCAGCTCCTCAGAGCGAAACAGTCGATCTATACGTTCACACAAGGCAGGAAAGAATTCCTCAACTAGAAGTTCATTGGTCAACTCTGTTATATATGAACCCGCTTCAACTTTATAGGGGCTATCAGACCAAGAGAAGGGCTCGTGCACATCGATATGTATGCGTCCATTTGCCCATGTAAACTTTCCTTTTCTCCATGCTACTCGAAGATAATCCATGATTCCGGCTTGCAGCCTGCTTCTATTTTTAAGCTCATTAATCCTCTTGCTTTCTTTTGCGTAAATTGCCGTGATTTCGTTCCATACCTCGTTCAGAAAAGCTTCTACTGCGTGATTCAACGGTTTCTCCTCCTCTCTCAACTACCTCTGGACTTTGGCCAGCTAATCTGCGTGCACATCGGGCGTGGCTCAGCTTTGCTGATACAACGTAGCCGTCACCTTGTCCTCTGGACAAACAAACATATAAAAAATACCTTCCCCAAACTTATCGAAATCCGCCCAGTCCACCTGACCGATAAACCGCATGCGTTTGGCACAGCAAGGGCAAACCGGATAATCAGCATCCTGCACCCAGCTCGGGTGACCCCCGATCTGCGAATCCTGCTGAGATAATGTCCAAGTCGCGGCATAAAATGGGGAGTGAGGCTCGTCCGAAAGGGTTAGCCTTGGCACGGCCACGCCGCCGCTGTCCTCGGCATCAAAACTCGGCAAATACTCGGGTTCCCGGTTAAAGCGGCTCCAGACCGGCATGCCCTGACGATCCAGTTCCATGTAAATGGTGCCAAAGCATCCGCAGCGCTCGCAGGTCTCGACTTGCAGGCGATCCAGCGGCAGGTCGAGATACGCCAGGGAAGGATGGGAGGTGTCCGCATCCATCAGGATGGTCAGCTTCCCTTCGCACCACGGGCAATTAGAGGCGCTTGTTTGCAGGAAACGGGCGGTGGGCGCTTCGGCTGCAGAATCACGCTGCTCACCCGTTGCCCTAATCGCATAGCTCAAACCGTGGATCAAATCGCGCCTTTCTCCGTCCGGTGTGAGCTCCCAGCCACCCTCCAGGGTATAAATTTCAGGCCCGACGAACAACTGCCCCGCCCACTCCGGCGGATGTAATCGCCATTCCTGAAACCGACTGACAACCACGGGATCTCCAATCCAGCTCAAAATCAGCAGAAGATGATTGCGGTTATCTTCGTCCCATTCCACCTGCTGCAGCAGGCGGCCCCGGATGTCGGGTGACGCATCTTTGAATAGTATGCCGGAATGGTACATCCTGTGTTCCATCAGCTCGGGCAGAGCTCCGGTGATATTATCATTGCGGTAACACACTAGCGACAATAATATTTGGTCGGTTTCACTCTTATCGCCCGCAGCCAGAAGCTCCAGCGCATACTTCAGCATTCGGCCCGCTTCTTCAGCTGTTAAGGATACGTACATCTGCTCTTTGCTGCGCGGGTACGGTACATATTGGATCAGCGGGTCATATGACCTCGGTGCATGCATAATTTTAAGAATCTCCACCGGATCCGCCAGGTCCTCATATAAGTTCACCGTTTTACGGTGCTGCTCAATATAGGCTTGCCGTTTCTGCCGTTCCTGCTCTTGATGGCAGGGCATGCAGTAACCGCCTGTTTTGGCGACCGTGGTCGGCAGGATCGTCGCCCTGCAGCCTTCCGTTTTGCATGGAATACGTTCCGTCACGGCTACTCTACCTCCGTTATGATGATGTTCTTTCATTCGTCATAGGCGAACTATAAATATTCCCCGAAATAGAACTCCAGCTTCTCCACGGAATATCCATCCTCACCTCTCCAGGTCGCCATCGACATAAAGTCGGTTCCTCGGCCGCGCTCTTTGCGGTAATCGTTATGGGACTGCAGCAGACCAGCGTACCCCCAAATTTCCATCACGAAGTCTCGTTCATACTGGTTAGCAGGGAAAATATCCTTCCAGCGCTTTTCCAGCTGCCTGGCTGCATCCTTTTCACTGCAGGCTTCTACGGCCTGAATCATTCGCTTAAGTATGGTAACATCCTCGCTGCGGACCTCAAACTCCTCTTCCTTACTGAGGAATTCCAGATCCATCAGGCAATAGATCAGCCAGTTCAAGCGGACGCCGCCCCATTTGATTCGTTCAAAATTAAGGACATTTAAGTCCTCGTCAACATATTGTTCATTCGCGGTCAGCTTTCTGTCATTGCAATCCCCGCAAGCACAGTAGCTTATATGTTCTGCCGGTCGCTGCGCAAACGTATGGATCGGTAGATCTTGCGTCAATGCAAAGCTAGACAAGGCGCTTCTCAAATAAACTTTGCGCGTGGACAGACTGTGCAGAAAGGCGCGCACCGCCTTTTCTTTGGTGATTTTTTGCTCGTGCAGCTCTTTTAACTTTAGGACGCATTCATCGTGCGACAGGGTCACCCGGTCGAACATCAGTCCCTTGCTTTTCGCATATTGGAAGTCTTCATCCGAGCAGGAGAATCCGCCCTCTCTCCAGCGCCCAGAGCTCCAAAACGAGTTCATCAATATTTTCTTGGCCTTGGAATCCATCTATTTTAGCCTCCTATCAAACTCCGTCGTAAAAAGTATGTAAAGTACGATAAAAAATCAGGAATCGCCGATTCAACAATAATATGAAGCTTGCTTTCCGCTTTATTAACGTGTTTTTTCTGAAATGTCATGTAAAGCCCTTTTACCAACGTAAAGGCTCCTATCTTTCCATGATACACTGGAAAAGCCAGGAAGCAACAGGCACGAAGTACACAAATCATACTTAACTAGCCGACCCTTTACGCAGGATCGGCTATTGTCGTGAACAGCCCTAATGAAAAATTAAGAGCTGTTTTTTTGTTCCCGCAGTATACGTCACGTTGCCGACAATGAAATCGCATCCATCTGAAACGACAGGTTCGATCTCAAAAAAAACATCCCACTCCTCTTTAGGGAGAATGGGATGTTTATTGATTTAGTCAAATGGATGTCTGACAGTTAGCTGCTCGTATGTTCATCATTTGTTTGATCACTTATTGGAACAGCCTTGCTAACGCCGAAAGCGTAATAACTAATCACAACAATACTTAAGAAAACAATGCCGGAAATGAGGGAGATGCGTGTCTCATCGTTTATCCACATCCCGACCAGAACCATAAGCAAAAAGGCAATGGTGACATAGTTGGACACTGGGGCAAAAGGCATTTTGAACGGATGTTGATCCAATGCAGCCCCCTTGACTTTTCTGAATTTGATTTGACTGATTAGAATAACAAACCACGGTACCATACCGGGAAGTACGCTGGCGCTGTACACATGCACAAACAGATCTTCCGGTGCAATATAGCTTAAGATCACGCCAATGCCCAATCCCACGATCACACCAATCGTTCCCAGCAGGGGCACGCCGTTATGGGACAGTTTCGTAAATATTTTCGGTGCCTGTCCATTGACTCCTAATGTATAAAGCATGCGTCCTGCGCTATAAATCCCGCTATTACAACCTGACATAGCAGAGGTGATGACGACAAAGTTGATGATCCCTGCCGCTGCAGTAATGCCGATTTTCGCAAACGTTGCAACGAACGGGCTGCCGATGGCTTGCAATTGATTCCATGGGTAGACCGTTACAATCACAAAAATCGCGCCAATATAGAAGATCAAGATCCGCCAAATAATACTTTGCGTCGCGCTCATTAACGTTTTTTGCGGGTTTTTCGCCTCACCTGCTGTAATCCCGATCAGTTCGACACCTTGATAAGCCCCAATCACCAGCGAGAGAGCGAAGAAAAAACCCGACCATCCACCGGTAAAAAAGCCCCCATGCTTCCACAGGTTAGAAAATCCGATTGCATTCCCGCCGTTGCCAATCCCGAAGAAAATCAGACCAAACCCTGCAACAATCATCAATACGATGGTTACGATTTTAATCATTGCAAACCAAAACTCAAATTCACCAAATGATTTCACAGAGAATAGGTTGGCTGCACCGAGAATCACCATTGCGACGATCCCTGGTATCCAAGCAGGCAAATCTGGAAACCAGTACTTCATATATGCCCCAACGGCAATAATCTCCGCCATCCCGACAATAACCCATTGGAACCAGTTGCTCCAAGCCGTCGTATACCCTGCCAAAGGATGAATGTACTTATGACCAAAGGTCGCAAATGACCCCGTGCTCGGTTCTACGTACTGCATTTCCCCCATTGCGCGCATGATGAAAAATATAAAAATCCCGACAATGGCATACGCAAGCATTACCGATGGACCTGTCCATTTGATCGTGCTTGCAGAGCCCATAAATAACCCGACACCGATTGTGCCGCCCAAAGCAATCATCTGAATATGACGCGCTTCGAGACCCCTCTTTAATTCATTGTTTTTCATTGCAGTTCCCCTTCCCTCTGCTACTCTCTTAGCTGTTATTTTGGACAAGCTGCAAAATCTTACAATGACGAAGTAGACGTTAATTTTATTTTGTAAGCGCTCTCTAAAGTCATTAATGACCTATCTTAAATTACTCCACTGATTAATTATATTGTAGTATCTTTTCCTTATGAAAACAATTTATGTTCATTTGGTAAATTGTGCACAATGGGAGAGGAACAAGGATTGCTCCGGCTCAGGGGGTGCAACTCCCCGATAAATCACGATCAGAGCGTTTTCAGCACAAATTCCTTAACATACTTTTCCTTAAAACCAAGGCTGTCATACAAACTTCTGGCATCATTCCCGACGACACACCAAAGGTCGACGGTTGCGCTGCCACGCTGATAGATCTCGTTGCATAAATACATCACGAACTTTCTTCCGATCCCTTGCCCCTGAAAGTCTGTACGTACGGAAATACTGCTGATTTCATGACCACAAAGGTGGCTATAAGCGACGATTTCCCCGTTTATTTCGTAGACAAAACGGTTTTCCGCATCCTCTATCCATGCTCTTCGTCCTTTTTCACTGGGCTCTGCAATCACAGAATCAGGAAAGCACCCAACACGGACGCGCATTTCATGAAAAGCTGTGGCATACAGCGACTGAGTGGGAAGATAGTCTTCATCCGTATACAGCCTCACCGGAAGCTCCTCCAGGGGAAAGCAATCGCCGGTTCGCTGCATATAAGCCGATGAAAAGTATTCGTCATAACCGAGCTTGCGCGCAAATGCAAGAGATGATTGATGACCGGCACGACAGGAGCTCCTGACTATTTGGGATCCGCCCGCTCGCAATTCGTTTTCAGCATACTTTACCATGGCGGAACCGATTCCTTGCCTACGAAGCTGAGGATCGACGAACACCGTTAAATAGGTCTGAGATGCAGGCTCGTTCACTTGGGCCAGTGCAACAAGCTTATCCTCAATAAACGCAGTAATAAACAGTTCCGGTTCTTCAGCAAGCACCCGAAGGATGTCTTCACTCGCGTCGACGTCATAGCTTAATAATTCTCTGGCGGCATTATAGTCTTTTTCACTGAAGTGTTCATATCGGATCCCTGGTATGTTCATCAGCCTTTAATTCCTCCGTTTTTTATTGAGACGTTGTATTTCCGATTATCTTCACGCCAGTGATTATTTCACAGAATAATGGATATTTAAACCAATATACGCATAAAGATCCGCAAATTGCGTACGAATCTCCTTCCTTATCCGTGATTTAGGCCTACTTATCCAACTGTTCCTTTTTAAAGGTTTTGCAAAGGCGCTCACTTCCTGGAACCATTCAGCCGAAGAAACGTTAGATACGAACGAGCGGACTACACCCAATTCAGAGGATAGGGAGGACATCAGCGATGCTTCATGTACAAATTGTAGAGCCTCATGCGGATAAACGTGCGGCAATCAAAAAGATGGTGCAAGGGATGGGGCATATCGTCGTCGGGGAGGCGTGTGACCGGGAAGAAGCATTACGATTGATGGAACAGGGCTGGCCCACACTTCTCCTGACCGATCTTATGCTGCCCCGGCTTGAAGGACTTGCCTTGGTGAGACAGGTGTACGAACAGCGTATTCCCGTAGTAACGATCATCCTGAGCGACAGCACGCGCTTCGACTATGTCCGGCAGTCCATGCAAGCAGGCGCCATCGATTATTTGCAAAAGCCGGTGAAGGGCGAAGAGCTGAGGCGTGCGCTGCGGCGGGCGGAAGAGCGAGTGGTATATTTCCACGGCGCGCATCGCGAGTTCGTGCAAGCGCAGCAGTTTTTCGAGAGGCTGGATCTTCTTCAGCCGGGCGAGTTCATCGAGAGGCACGCCGAGATGATCCGAAGAATACAGAGCTTCGAGGAGGGCCAGCAGGGAGAGAGGCTGGGCCTGTTCCGCCTACTTTATGCCAAATGGCATTACGTTCTCATGAAACGCGGGCTTGAGTTCGACGAGCCTTTCTCATGGGAGGGCGAAGATGAGGCTGTCGCTTATTTTCAGAGACTATGCGAATTCTGGATCGCCCAGTCTGCCTCGCCGGCCGATAGCAGCGTGAAGTTGAACGTAAAGCGGGCCTGCGACTATATCCGGGAGAACTACCGGAGCGATCATACGCTGGCTGAGGTCAGCGAGCGCTTCGGCATGAGCATCTCTTATTTCAGCGTGCAGTTCAAGAAATATACCGGCTATTCGTTCGTCAATTACTTGAACCGCGTCCGAATCGAGAAGGCCAAGGAGCTGCTGCTGCAGCCCAATCATAAGATTTACGAAGTAGCTGGCGAGGTGGGGTATGACACGCTGCAATATTTCAATAGAGTATTCAAGCAGCATGTACATATGACGCCGGGGGAATACCGTAGAAGACTTGGAATTTGAGCTGGCTTTTAAAGATTTCGTTAAGAAGAAAATCGGCTCAGAAACAATAAGAACGGTTCATTACTTTTCCGGCCTTGCATATTATACTAGGACACGTCATTTAGACGACTAGAATCTAGCAAGGAGGAAAAGAAACGAGATGAAACGAAAGACACGCAGCATCGCAATATGTCTCAACCTTATTATCATGTTCTCTTTGGTCTCTCCTTTGGGACAAGCGCTAGCGACGGATAGTCCCCAGGCGGCATTCGGACAAGTTCTGGATTCGCGCCAGATGGAGCTCAGTCCAGGTGCAAAGTACACCTGGCAGGAGATGAAGCTGCCGCAGGGCTTGGAGAAAATTCATTCTGTCGAATTTGATCCGAAGAATACGATGCTCGACCTACAGCCGGGCAAAACAAACGGCAAAATATACGGGATGCAGGGTGTCACCAAAATGGCCGACGACGCCGACGCCCCAGGGAACCGGGTCATTGCGGCCATCAACGGCGACTTTTACGATATGGCGACCGGCGTTCCACTCGGGTTGTTCATGGGGGACGGCGAGATTCTGACCAGTCCGCCGGAGAAATGGAGTTGGCTTGCCTTCGGCCTGAAGAATGACGGCACGACCATTTACGGCTTGAGCCCGGATCTGAACCGTACGCTTACGATCGGGGGTAAGACGGTGCCAATCTCTCACATCAATCGGATGCGAGATACGAATATAGAAGAACTAATGCTATATACCTCTTCCTTCCATACCTCTACCATGACGAATGATCTCGGGGACGAAGTCGTGCTCGACGTGCTGGAAGGCGAAGTAAAGAGCGGCAAGAGCTTGAAGCTCAAAGTGGCCGGGATACATAAAGGTAAAGGCAATACGCCGCTCAAAGCGGGTCAAGTCGTGTTGTCCGCATCGGGCAAATACCGGGCCGAGCTGGCAGGGCTGAACATTGGCGATGAGGTCACGGCCAGCTTCGAGCTGGAAGATGAATGGAAAGATGTCAAGATGGCGATGGGCGGCGTCTTCATGCTGGTGAAGGACGGCGTAGCCCAAACCCATGAAGACAAAGCCTTGTATCCGCGGGTCGGGATCGGCACCAAAGCCGACGGATCGATCATCATGGTCGAAATCGACGGCCGAGCGCCGGGCTTTAGCGAAGGCGTGTCTTACGACGATCTGGGCAAGATCATGAAGGAGATGGGCGCCGTGAATGCACTGTGCTTGGACGGCGGCGGTTCCGCGACGTTCGTCGCCAAGCTGCCCGGCGATACGAAGCGTCAAGTTCTAAACCGGCCTTCCGACGGCTCGGAGCGGAAGACGGCGAACGGACTTCTGCTCGTAAACAAAGCGCCCGAAGGCGCTGCATCTAAGCTGGTCGTGCAGCCTAACTTGGAGCGCGTACTGGTCGGATCTTCCGTTACGTTCAGAGCAGCCGCGGTGGATGCGAACGGTCATCCCGCCTCAATGACCGGAACGCCTGAATGGCGTCTCGGGGCGCCCGTCGGAACGATCGATGACGCAGGGAGATTTACGGCCGGCAATCGGGCGGGAACAGCCGAAATTACGGCGACCGCAGGCGGATTGAACGGCACAGGGCAGGTGGAAGTCGTGGATGAATTAACCGAGCTAAAATTCACTGACGCCGTGAAAACCTTCACCTCAGGCGAGAAATTCACGTTATCCGTCAGTGCGCTCCGTAACGGGCAGCTCATTCAAGCTCAAAACAACATGTTCGAATGGAAAGTCGACGATGAGAAGATCGGAAGCATCGATCAGAACGGCGTCTTTACCGCAACGAACGATACGGAGCAGAGCGGCAAAATTATCGTAAAATACAACAACGTTGTGACGTCGATGGACGTCAAGGTCGGGCTTCCGCCGGTGGTGCTGGAGGATTTCGAGAACGGTACGGGCAAGTATCAGATCGAATCCGGCGCGCGTTACAAGAGTGTGAAGCTTAGCGAGGAGACGGATGAGGACTTCGTCCGCCTAGGCAATAAAGCGGCGAAATTGGCGTACGATTTCACGGAGACGATCGGGACGTCCGGCGCGTATATCGCAGCGAAAGATCTGGAGAGCAATATTCAAATTCCCGGCTATCCGGAGAAAATCGGTCTATGGGTATACGGCGACGGGAAGAAGCACTGGCTGCGCGGACAAATCCGCGATGGCAACGGGGCGGCCGTCGGTATTGATTACGTAAATGAATCGGTGGGCGTCGATTTTACGGGCTGGCGATACCTGGAGGCCGATGTGCCAAAGGGGCGACCGCTTCCACTACGCATGGATCAGCCTGTACGCTATATGGAGACGAAGAACGATAATAAGACGGCAGGCGTCCTCTACATCGACCAAATCCGGGCGGTATACGGACCTACCAACGACGATATGGATCCGCCGATCCTGAAAGATTTCAAACCGGCGGAAGGCAGCACGATTACAACGAATACGCCGAAAATTGAAGCAATCGGCGAAGATTTCGGGTATGATCCTGTGACCCATCCGGGAACGACGCTGATCGATCCGGACAAAATCCGCTTCTACGTCGACGGTGTCTTGGTGCAGCATACGCTGTATCCACCGAAAGGACAAATTCACTATACGCCGAACGTGCCGTTAGCTGATGGAGTCCACTTGGCGAAGATCAAAATCAGAGACCTGTCCGGCAATGTGACGGAGAAAGAATGGACCTTTACGGTCAATACGGGCTCGTCGAAGATCGTCTACGAGGCTCCGACAACCGTCTATGCCGGAAATACGTACACCGTGGATATTAAAGCGCTGAAGGCAGCGGACATTCAAGGCAGCACGATGGAGTTCAACTTCGATCCGAAGAAGGTAGACGGATTGAACGTGTTGAAAGGCGACAAGCTGACGGATAGCCAACTCGTCTCGAAGATCGATGAGGCTACGGGTATCGTAAAGCTTAGCTTCAATAACATTTATACAGCAGGTTTGACGGACCAGGATCTGCTCGGTCAGATTCAATACCGAATTAAGCCCAATGCCGAGGAGAAGGTCAAGTTTGCTTTTAAATCGGGGGCTATTACGTTTAGAGACAAAGGTGATACGAGCTTCGGCTTCTTCGGCTTGCCGGTGGAAGCGGTCGTGAAGCACCATCTGCAGCTGAGCTGGGATGAGCATGGCAACGTGCAAGGGATGCCTACCACGTTACGCGTCGTCGGTGAGAACGGTGCTCCGATCGAAGGAGCGAAAGTCACTGATGTTGCCGGTTCCGAAATCGGAGCAACCGACGCGCAAGGTACGCTGATGACGGAGAAGCTTACTTCTGAAGTGAAGGAATACCGGCTCCAAGCGGTGAAGGGCAACACCTACAGCCCGATCCTGAAATTCAAAGTATCTCCGCTGGCCGGCAACCCAACGCCGAGCAACATTAGCGTCACGATGGGTGCGGATACGACAACCTCCAAAGCCTTCACCTGGCATACGAACCCGGCTACGACCGATACAGTGGTCGAGGTCGTGAAGAAGTCGGAGTTCACAGACTTCAACGCATCGAACGTGCTGCGATTTGATGGTAATAGCTATTTGTTCACCACAACCGATACGGGAACCGTACGGGTTCATAAATCCATTGCAAGCGGACTAGAGCCTGGAACGCACTATATGTTCCGCGTAGGTGACGGACACGGCAACTACAGCACGAACGGTTCGTTCCAGACGGCGGCTGCGACTGGCGAGAAGACCAAGTTCCTGTTCCTGGCGGATTCACAGGCAACGAAAGAAGCGGATTTCAAGCTGTGGGGCGATATCCTGAAAAAAGCGATGACGGATCATCCAGATACGGAGTTCGTCGTGCAGGGCGGTGACTTGGTCGAGGACGGCTTCAAGGAAAACGAATGGAACATGTGGTTCAATGCAGCGCAAGGCATCTTGATGCAGACAACCATCGTGCCTGTCGTCGGCAACCATGAAGTGACAGGTACGCGCAAAACGGAAGATTACCTCGCTCACTTCAACCACCCGCAGAACGGAATTGATAGTCTTAAAGGAAGCAACTTCTCCTTTGATTACAAGAATGCTCATTTTATTGTGCTGAATAGTGAATATGATTTCGAACAGCAGAAGGAATGGATGCGCAAAGATCTGGCCGCCACCGACAAGAAGTGGAAGATCGTCGCTTTCCACCGCGGACCGTTCGGCAGCATGTACGATTCCGAGCATATCCGTAACACGTGGACGCCGATTTTTGACGAGTTCCAAGTCGATCTTGTCATGAACGGCCACGATCACGTGTATGTACGGACCTATCCGATGAAGGACAAAAAGCCCGTAGGCGATGGCGAAGGAACGACGTATATCGTCGGTGGCTCGTCTGGGCCGAAATTCTACCAAGTATGGGCAAGGGATTGGCAAAAGGTCACCGACGGCGAGCAAGTGCAGATGTACGTCTCTGCCGAGATCGACGGGGACGAGATGAAATTCGTCGTGAAGACCATCAACGACCGCGTGGTCGATCAGTTTAGACTGGTCAAATTCCCAGCCCAATCGGTCGTCATCGATAAACCGAATGTCAATCTGGCTGTAAATGAGAGCGTGAAGTTGAACGCAACCGTGCTGCCGGCCAATGCCAGCAACAAGAGCGTCACATGGTCCGTGTACAGCTCTTCTGCGGACAACGTCGTTCAGGTAGGTGCGGACGGTTTGGTAACGGCCCAGCATTTAGGAAGCGCCGTCGTTCGTGCGACAAGCGTATGGAGCAATGTATACGCCGACAGCGTCATCACGGTAGATCGACTACCGGAGATTCACGTGGAAGAAGTGCGGCTTGATCCATCGAGCGGCACATTGAAAGTTGGGCAAGAGCTTCAATTGAACGCTACCGTGCTGCCTGAGAATGTGCCGAACAAGAGCGTCATCTGGTCCGTGTACGGCGATGCGTCGAAGCAAGTGGCCGACGTCTCCGACACGGGTCTGATTAAGGCCATCTCGCCAGGGGCACGAACGATCCGCGCGATGAGCGCCGCGGATGCGACCAAATACGCAGACTTCCAGCTCACCGTGGAAGAAGCGGATAAGCCGACCAATCCGTCGGTCAGCGAAGTTTGGCTGGATCGCGAGCGAGCGGTCATCAAGGCAGAAGATACGCTGCAATTGTCGGCCAAAATACTGCCGGAGAACGTTGTTAACAAAAATGTGATCTGGTCTGTGGAAGGTCCGAAGGGAATCGCGAATGTGACCGACAAAGGTCTGGTTACCGCATTGAACCCGGGAACGGTGTTCATCCGCGCCGCGAGCCAAATGGATCCGACCAAGTACGCGCAGCTGGAGCTAATCGTTAAGGAACGGGACGACAACCCACGTCCTGAGCCGCCGAGAGTTACAAACACGCAGCCTCCAGCTGTGACACCAGGCAAGGCGACGGTAACACCAGGCCATATCTCCGTAGATGCGAAGGTCGATGAGGGAACCGCTAAAGTTGAGATTCGCGCGGAAGACCTAGAGCGCGCACAGAAGGATGCTAAGCCAGACACCGATGGCGCTAAAGTCGTCCGTGTCGAAGTGAAGGGTGCATCAGCCGCGAACCACGTGGAAGTGTCGCTGCCTAAGAAGTCAGTAACAAAGCCGACGCCGGACAACAAAATCGAGATCGTGACGTCGATTGGCATCGTCACCTTATCTTCGGATTTCCTGAAGGATAAGAACGTATTGGATACCGACTTCGTGAGTATCATCATTAGCAAGGTCGACCCTACTTCACTAAACACTAACGCCCGGAAAGATATCGGCAGCCGTCCGATCATTAATCTAGAGGTCATGGAAAAAGGAACGCGCCGCGCGTGGAACAATCCAGATACGGTCGTACGGATTGCGATTCCGTATAAGCCGACGGCAAAGGAACTGGAGAACCCAGGCAGCATTGTCATCCAATACATCGATGCGACGGGCCGCGTGACTCCGGTGCCGAGCGGCATCTACGATCCAGCGACAGGAACGGTGCGCTTTGAAGTGAAGCACTTCAGCACCTATGCCGTAGCGGTTGTCGACAATTCCTTTGCAGATATTGCGAATTATGCGTGGGCTAAGCCGTCGATCAAGGCTTTAGCGGCGCGCGGCGTCATTCAGGGCATGGATGAGCGCACGTACGCCCCGATATCGAGCATTACAAGAGCGGATTTCGTTGCCATGCTCGTTCGAACGCTTGAGCTGAGCGCTACCGTAACCGGCAACTTCAAGGACGTGAACAGCGATGATTACTACTACGAAGCGCTGGGCACGGCCAAGGCATTGAACATCATCGAAGGAACCGGCGAAGGGATCTTTAATCCAAAAGAAAAAATCTCCCGCCAGGATATGTTTACGATCACGGCTAGAGCGCTGAGTACGGCCAGAAACTTGAACATGACTGCAAGCGCTGAGACGTTAACCGGTTTCGCGGATCATACGAAGGTCGCTGCTTATGCGGCGGACAATCTGGCCGGAATGGTTAAGGAAGGTCTGATTCAAGGCGATGGTCAGGCGCTGAACCCTGAAGGAAACGCAACGAGAGCGGAAGTCGCTGTGTTCATGTACCGCATCTTGAACAAGATTTACAAGTAAGCAGAAAACGCAAAAATAGCCCAATCCGTGCGCTGACAGCGGGCGGGTTGGGCTATTCTCTTGCTATGGAACAATTTCAAAAACGGTACCTTGGTTAAAATCAGCCACTTTCATAGAACCATAAACCCCTAAATATAGTCTGGTTTGATCCAGATTCGTGCCCAGGCTAACATAATAAGCTGATTGAGATCCAAAATTATAATCGATTTCAATCACACTAAAATCATTTAGTTTACAATCTGGTTTTACCCTGGTATAAGCCAAAACCCCTCTAACTGGAGGGTGAGATCCTTCATTCCGGGCAAGATCGGTAAACACAACGCTTCCCGTCAAATCGGGGATTCCATTCCCCATATATGGCTGGACTCCTGTTAGTGCAGTACCTCCAAATTTATCGGGCCTTGGCTCTTTATGAAAATAACTCGTTAAAGGCTGAAGACGCCTCACTGAAGTTTTTACTGCTTCATCGTAATAAGCAATTGTTTTCTCATCCAAAGCTGGATTTGCAGAACAGCGCCTAATCATCGAAGTAGGAAAAGCACCTTCCCACCCTCGCCAGCCAAAGTTAATAAATCCATTTTGGTCCGGTTCAGAATTCATTAAAGAAGCTTGAACAAGCTGGGTAACCGGTATTGGTTGGTGATGAACGAACGAAAAAATCGACTCTACCAAATCCTGTCCGACAATTCCCACATATTTGATATAGTAATTATAGAACCTTTGAAATGAAATGCCTGGAATATTGCGAACTCCTTTGGCAATGACTGTAAGCGTCTCCTGAATAGGTGCGGGAAGTTCATTAAAGCGTGTAACTACGGGTGGATTATCGATGAACATATTCTTAAAGACATCAATTTCAATAATTTTGCCGGCTATCTCCATATCATCCTGACTTAAATTAAATGGATCGTAGCCTGACCCACCATCTCCTGTTGTTAAAACAAGTTTTCCAGTTTCAGGTGAAAAGTTTAAACTGTTGACACCATTATGGTTTAAAAATGGTCTTCTTATATTAAGTAATGTCCGTCGTTTGTGAGGTTGACCATTCGGTTGTAAAATCCATTCTTCAACTGTATCGATATGATCATATTGCGTTTCTCTATTTGTCCACCTTAGGTTTAAAGTTCTGGGATCACACGGGTTAGGCTTAAAAGATTCAAAAGCGCCTGGAAGGGCACCAGGACCTTGTGTCCCGGCTACTGTAAAATGAAGATAGAAAAGACCCTTATAATAAAATTCGGGATGAAACGCTAGCCCTAGCAATCCCCGTTCATCATATCCTCCACTAGAAACACCTAGTTTTATGATTCGCGGGCTAATATCTAAAAAAGTCCTTATGACTTCGTTTCGTATGTAAAAGATCTCTCCTACCTGGGTAGCAATAAATAGACTCTCCATGGAATCACCCGGGAGTATAGCTGTTTTCAAAACAGTGGGCATATTGATCTTACTTACAATGGGCCGTAAACTAACCTTAACTTGTATCAACTAACTTCAGCACTCCCTCCTCTTGATTCCTTTTTTAAAAATATGATTAGAACTGTTCCCTTAGTACCAGTCACATCCTTAAACTAAGCTATACCCGATTGCTTAACGGGTCTTATTAGCCATCCGTATTCTCCCTACTATCTCCGAGTCTAACGGCGAATTAATACGAATAAGGGCACCCTATTTAGGATGCCCTTTCATCATTCCTGCACGTCAGTCGATGCCAGACACCTAAGCGTACTGGCACAATATTACTTGAACGTAACAAATTTCAGGTTGGCCTTTTCCAATAACTCGATAATAGCCGGCAATGCCTCTACCGTATTCTTGTGTTCATGAAGCACATACACACCCCCGGAAGGTGTTACTTTTTCGAAATACTTAATGATGTCCTCCGGCTTTTTCGCGCGCCAATCCTCAGGATCACGATTCCACATTAAAACCTTCAATTGCTGTTCCTTCGCGCTGGAAATGAGACCACCATTAACAGCACCGTATGGGGGACGGAATAAGGTAACAGGATTATGGGTATTCGACTCAATAAGGCTGGAGGTCTTCGCTAGATTCTTGACCTGCTTCTCACCGCCTGCCTTTGTAAGCACACTATGATCCCAGGAATGATTCCCGACCGACATACCGTGCTCACTCGCGTAGATGACCGCATCCGAGTGTCGTTTCACATTTTCTCCAACAAAAAGAAAGGTCGCCGCCACTCTATGTTCCATCAGAGTATCCACGATCTTCTTCGTATATACCGACGGACCATCATCGAACGTTAAAGCGACGTATCCTTCTGGCAGCGCAAAGAAGCTTTGATCCCCACTAATCTCCATGACTTCGTAGTTCTTTTGAATAACTGTAGAATTATGGGGCAACTTACCTATTAGGGGAGCCGTATCCTTCTTGTCGTATTTAGCAAGCTTAACGACGGTGGCTTCTTGATCCTCTTCCTTAATAGTAGACTCGTTCGACCGTGAATCGGTTGATGTCGTTGCCATCATAGTACCAAATTGTCTTTTTGTGCTGTTGGTATCATTCGTGATCCAATCGCTATAGAACCAGATGCATAGATAGGCAAACAAAGCACCGGTTACCAGTAGCAGTCCCCTCCGCAGCATGATTAGATTGGAGACATGCCTTGCATGGCGCTGTTCGCTTCCCTCGATCCCAGTCTCCCTCTTCTGACCGTCATCGTCATTTGGGACGGAAATAACCTTCCCTAGCTGGATCTCTTGCATCTGTGCCTTAAATTTTTCACTGCATGAAAAATAAAGCGTTTCCCTAAAGGTACCTGTCGTTCGGACTAAAGCGCTATAATACGTGTTACGATAAGGATCCCACTTAGGGTAAGGAGAAAGTCGAACTCTCCCCCCGTTCAACGGCTGCAAGGCATTCAATTGCAGATATGTAAATTCATCTATTTCAATCACGAATGAAGCTTGTTTGTCTAGATGGGAGATCCCGAGATTCATGTGGTAACAGCCATTCGGTAATTTCCCAAGCGACAATAGCTCTATCACCTGTGTGTTATACGTCTCCATTTCACTCATCGTCCTTCTAGCCAATTAGCTCTAAACCTCAATCCGATGAAATCTCACCATTTTCGCTTGATTTCGCTGCAAAAGGAGATGTCATGCGGGCAGCAAAGTCGTTGACAATGTTAACAAGATGCGTCTTCTCCTGACGAAGTGTCTCGAACTTCTGCTTCATATGCCCATGCTCAATTTCGAGTTTACCAATCTTCTCCTCAAGCTCATTGACTTTCCTGTTTTTCTCAGCAAGGGTATCGGTATTCTTTTGCAGCAAGGACGCATATTTTTGGCGTTCAACCTCATTTAAACTTTTTAGCTCCTCAATCTCGTAGGACAAGGTAGATTGGAGCTCCCGGTAATCGTCCAACATCTGGTCCACTCTTAGGTTTTTCTCGGCCAGCCTCTGCTCCAAGTCCCTAATGCTTTTCTCACGATCCTCAATGACTTTATTCATATTCTTCAGGTCTTTGTTTAACCGGTCAATTTGCCCGTTCGCATAGTTTAACCGATCTTGCATCTCGTAATTGCTTGTCTCAACACGCTGCTTGGCCTGTATCATCTGTTCGACAGCAAATACCAAATCGAGAGATTTCTTATCCAAATGCGACTTTTTTTCTAAAATGGAGCTTGACTCTTCCTCGGCCCCTGACGTACTGTAATTTTCCAACGGGTCCTGTTGCAAATCCTCAGAAACCGTATGTTCAATAAAGCTCCCCTCGGATTGCCGTTCAGAGGACTTCCTTTTTTTGAGGAAAGGAGAAATCATACTTTTTACCTCACCTTTTCTATAAATGTCGTTAATTGTCGGTTACATCCTATCAATTATAAGATAATAACCCTTAAATGAGGCGGGACTAAAGTACCGTTTTTTGTAAAATATTAACTTACAGGGGTATACCTAGTACGGGAGAATTAGATTATTCGATCTATGTAACTCAAAACACATTACGACTGTAATGCGTTCTGATTGGCATACGTTATAAGAAAGGGTTATTAACTATATCGAGAATCTCGGCTTTGAGGCCTCTTCCCGAAGGAACTCCGGATTGGATACAACATCGAATTCGTTAGGAGTAGATTGAGCCTCACGGATCCAATGGACCAATTTATAGTTAGTATCTATGGGGACAGTGCTTTTCACAGCAATCAACTTATATTCATTCATATATCTACCTATACTATCGGCAACTCCACGGATGAACTGAAGATCAGCGCTTCCATCTTTATCCGAAGGAGTACCTACACAAAGGAATATGATGTTGTTGTCACGTATTGCCTGCTTCGTCGAGGAGGTAAAGCGTATGTTACCAGATTTAAGGTGTTTCAGTAGTAAATCATCCAGCCCCTGTTCATAAAATGTAAGCTTGCCTACTGATAAAGCTTGGATTTTCATAGAATCGGTATCAAGCCCGGTTACACTCCACCCTGTTGGGGACAGGCAGCTTCTCCGTACAGATCATCAAAATGTTCACTTGTTAACAACTTCTTTCTTCAAGCCGTTTTTCGTCTTAAGTAACTTTTCTTCTTTTTCAGTGCTTTTGTGGTTTTCCTAAATCCTTTTTTTTGTTTTGTGCCTGGTTTCATTCTTATAAGTTTCTTTTGCTTTTTCTTTTTGAATTTGCTTAATTTTTTGATACGCTTTGGTTCTGTTGAGGTACGGCGTTTCGGTATTCGGAGAGTAAATTTCTTTTGTGCCCGTGTTGTATTGGAAGCAATTCGTTCAGGATTGATTGCTACAGGATCAGTAAGAATCATGTTACCTGGGATAAGGACCGGACGATCTAAGACAAATGGCGTAATTTCTTCCGTCGTATAATCTCCAGCAGGGTATTTTGATTTATCCATTTCAAGTTCAGCTAAAGCCTGCCATTTGCTTGCTTCCGTTGCCATGACTCTTTGCAGGATCGGTTCCAGCTCTGTTTGAAGGAACGACAAAGGTTCAAATACAATTTCTTTAACATGCTTGTAAAATTCGTTAGGAAATGCCATATCCAACCACAATATTTCAAACGTCTCCTGATCAATTGGATTTGCTTGATGATAGGCATCGATCATTCCACGAATCCAGGTCACGTCCCAGACGCCCATATCATCCATAGTACTGGTAATTAACTTACGTAAATCGCGAATTGGAAGGTCGTAGAACACTCCATCTAAATCGATAACCCAAATACCACCCGGACCCATTTGACCGTTAGACCAACCATAATCCTGGTGAGCAAGTCCCCAATGAGGCTCTCCTTTGGCTATCATTTTCGTATAAGGAGACAGCTTGAACTTTTCAAAAACTTCAATAGCCTGCCTCTCGAAATCATCGACGACTGCGAGTAAGCTTCCACTAGCTGCGGTTTCCGGGTAAGCCTGTGCAATATCCCTGAACCAACCTATTTGGGCAATTAATTTTTCATAATATTTGGTCCATCCGTATATCCTTGACGATCTTTCCGATCCATAAGGAGGAACATAACCTTTGGAGTTTTTATGAAACTCTCCTAAGCCATAGCAAAGCTCAGCGGCTCCTTCCAAATCTATTTTAGAAACAGGCAGCAATGGTTCTATCCATTCCGTCACAATCCACAGTTTACCGCCTGCTTCAACATAGATACTTCCATCTCGGGTTGGAATGAAAGAAGGGACCCGATATCCCAAACCAGACATGTACTCTTGCGCTCCAATACTGAAGAGACTTCTTTGAGGACGTCTGTGTAGAACTTTAATACTGCGATTTCCTTTATCTGTATTTATTTTCCAAATAGTTACGCCTTTGTCAGGCTTGGATGTTATCAGAACCATTTCATTAACCTGCATATCATATTGCTCCATGACCCGTCTTGCCAACATTTCAAATTCTGGAGGTACATACTGTTCATGCACTACATCAGGGGGTAAATCTTGCTCAGCCCAAGGGACGACTTGATAGTTTTCCACCACCATCACTCCATAATTTTTTTTTTTGAATAGCTAAGGATAATTACTGCTGATCAACATCGTTATATTTATCTTCACATATTGAGCGCAAATAGATATTTATTAAGCTCTCTGCAGTTTGCGAAATGGGAAACCGCTTTGTTACAAATTGTTTACCGGAATGGACCAAATAAGACTTTTCGTTAGCTTCCATTGTGATTAGTTTCCTAAGATGGAAAGTCAACATATCTCTTGAGTATTTATTGTCATCATCATGGTCACCAAACCAGCTATCCCACGCTTTCTCATACTTATCCGGATTGACAATACCTAAAAATCCTTTAGTACCGACTGCAATAACAGGCCTTTCGCAGGACATGGCTTCAAGTGCTACTCTTCCCGTTCCAATAACACAATCGCTAATGGAATAGTACATCCCCATATTCGTGATTTCCCCGACATAATGAATGAAATGTTCATTGATCAGATGATGCTTCTTATCTATGAGTTTTAAAATATCCTGTTGCTTGTTTCCTCCACCCGCAATAATTAGATGCAAATGGGAGTAGCCATTTTTACGTAATGAATCTACGGTATGAATTATTTCTTCGCATATTTCGCCCTTTTCCCAGGATAACCGACCAGCGTACAAGACCACGATAGCGTCTCGGGAAAGCCCTAGCTTAGAACGGAAATGCTGTAAATAAGCAGGACCATAATTATGATACTCGTGATTATCTATCCCATTGGAGATGATCTCCGTATCGATTCCTTTGGATAGAAGAAGCCGCTTAATGGAAGGGCTCACACAAGTAATTGTTAATCTTCTCTGTGAAGAATTTAAGATATTCATGTCATAGTAGTCTCCGTGAACGGTATATACGCAAGGAATATTCAATTGCTTAGCTGCTAATAGCGCTAAACTGCCTGATGGGACTTGATGACAGTGAACGAGATCAATTTTTTCCGAGCTAATAACAGATTTTAACAACTCCAAATTTTTATATTGATTCTGGTCATCGAATTCGTAATTATCCATAACAAAATCAATTTCATAAACAGGGCAGCCTAGCCCGAGAAAATGTTCACGAAGCTTACCTTTTTTACAAGCGATAACAACGAATACTCCTCTTTTATTAAGTTCGCGTGTAACAGAAAGTGTATAGGTTTCAGTACCACCTATATTTAACTGATCTAACACCATTAAGATTCGCATTGGAACCGAACGATTAATTAAAAATGGAGTCTTAATGGTTACAGGGGGGGGAGTATGAATAACGCTTTTTGGCTTAGAAGTTTGCCTTCTCTTTCTTGGTATAATGGTGTTTTTTGGTGTTCCCCGTTTTTTCTTTAGCATGGAATCACCTCCACATAACAGGTTGGTCTCTTCTATCTCTATGCATATGTCATTAGGTGAATGGATGATTGTACATTCGTGGATTTTAGATAAACGTATTTAAAATTGGTCAAACTCCTATGTCTCTTTTCTAAATATCAAATATGATAAATTAAATACATTTCATTCTGGGGTGGGATTGGGAGTGGATAAGCAACATTTACCTACTGATGCCGTTTTAATCGGGCGCGGAAAACAAGGAATGGTCTATCGGATCTCAGCCGACCGCTGCATTAAATTTTACAAGAATAAGGAACATGCACGTATGGAGTATACAGCTTACCGTCTTGCTGAGAGATCTCCGATCATTCCTAAATTATATGAATATGGTGAGGATTACTTGGTTTTAGAATTTATTAATGGACATTCATTAAAGAGAACATTGGAGAATACCAAGACGATCTCAAGAGCTGAATCCGAGCAAATTCTATACATTATTCATGAAATGAAACGCCTGGGATTTACGAGAATAGATATTGCCTTGTTTCACATTTATATCCACGAGCATACTTGTAAAATTATTGATTTGGTGAATTCTTATAATAAGGAGTATCCAGTACCTAAGGTAATGCTCAAGGGGTTAGCGAAGCTTGGATTATTGAGTCCATTCATGATGCACATCAAAGATTTGGATTCAGATATGTATTTAATATGGATGGATCATATAGCGACAAGGAGTGATCAGTATGGGGACGTCTTTACCAACTGACGTTTTATTCGCACTCAAAATGATAAGCGATTCATTTCCGGTCGGAAAGCTTAAAGGGGTAGGGCGTAAATTAGGAGGATCCTACAATCTGAATATTAAGATCGAGACAAGTAAAGGAGAATTTGTGGCCAGAATAATGAACCGACCGAATAGGTTTGAGCATCTAAATTACGTACAAACAGTACTTGCAAATTTAACGAAAAAAGGACTGCCTGTCCTAAATCCGATTCTTACGAAAAAAGGGGAGGCATTCATCTCTTTCAATGATAAATTGCTGCAGGTTACTCCCTTTGTGAGAGCGGAAACCTTTCAAGACTCGCCCAAACAAGTGGCAGCGAGTGCCCGTATGCTTAGTACGTTTCACCAAGCGATTCAATTTCCCCAATCAGGACCAGAGCCTGTTTGGTCTTTCAACCGACCATCTCATTATTACTCGAACGCTCTAGCTGATTTGAAGAGAATACCAGGAATTCCAAGTCATCAGCTCTCAGAAGCGGAAAAGATAGCAGAGAATATAATGGCGACGTGGAATCAATCACAGAAGGACTTGCCATCAGCCATTATTCATGGTGATTGGCACTTCTGGAATCAATTATATAAAGATAATGAAGTATATAGTATTATGGATTTTGATTTCATGGAACATGGAAAAAGAATTCACGACATTGCTTATTCCATGTGGGTAATATATATCATTTTGCCATACACCAAGGGTTTTGATGAGCTTTTTATAAAAGAGTACATTGGTCTTACGGAAGAAGAAGTAAGTATTCTTCCTGTAGCCATAGCTCGAGTGAGTTTGTTTATCCTATGTCAGTCCGCATATGCTGATAATCCTGAAGAGAAATGGCATAGACGTTTTCGAAAGCAAATTCCATTGATTCAGTGGCTCTTATCAAAAAGTAGATTTCATGAAATACTTCGAGAAAATAAAGAAAATAAATAACGAACCTCTGGGGAACAAGAGGTTCGTTTTTGTCTGCTTTAACACGATTAGTGATGCTGTATCCCGCTTCGACTCGTGTAAAAAAGTGTGTTTTCTTCCTGGTAATCCATTATCCGCTATTTGATAAGTATGGACTTTTCTAACTAAAATAGTTTATGGTATGATGCTTAGATTGTGTATCTACCCTGTGACACATTTACATTCATCTAAGAAAAGAGGTATATATGCACGCTACAGAATTATCCAGAAGACATTGGTTGCTCATCTTAACACTTACTTTATTAACATTTGTTCTCGGGACAAGCGAATTTGTTATTGTCGGAATCTTAACCGATATTGCCTCGAGCCTGCACATGACAAATGCAAAAGCAGGTACACTCGTTTCTGCGTTTGCGATTACGTTTGCCATTGCCACACCACTGGTGATGTCAGCAACAAGTCATTTTCCAAAGCGTAAATGGATGTTGTTTTTGATAGGATCGTTTATAATCCTTAATGCTCTGTGCGTAATTTCGACAAGCTATATCATGCTCCTTACACTTCGGATTTTGACGGCGATTGTAACAGGAGTTTTAATCTCTTTAGCCATGATTGTTGCAAGTGAAACCATGCCAATCGCAAAACGCGGACTTGCTATATCATTTGTTTTCGGTGGTTTCACACTTGCAAATGTCGTTGGAGTCCCAATTGGTACTGTCCTCGCCGACCGGTATGGCTGGAATTCTACTTTCATGTTGACTACTTTCCTAGGTGGATTGGCGTTTTTGACATCTTTTTTCGTTTTGCCTAATAAGCTCAGCCAAATACGCAGTTCGATACGGGATCAGTTTTCTTTATTGACCAAGCCACGAATTTTGATGGCTTTTTTCATTCCTGCTCTCGGATTTGGCGCAACTTATGTCGTTTATACGTACCTTGTTCCAATCTTGAAGGGAATGGAAGCACCAAATCATTCAATTAGTATAATCTTATTTGGCTACGGATTTATCTCGATTTTCAGCAACATCCTCGCTGGTAAAATTGCCAGCCACAATGCAATCGGACGACTTCGGTTTGTTTTTCTCTTGCAGGCAGTTGTTCTGACAAGTTTATTTTGGACGACAAATCATTTTATTTTAGGACTTGCCAACATTGGCTTGATGTCGTTAATGGGCATCCTCTTAACAACATCTACTCAACTTTATTTAATAGACCTTGCCGGAATTTATCAGCCAAAAGCAACAGGGCTTGCTGCTTCACTTATGCCAGTGGCAAGCAACGTAGGTATCGCTTTTGGTTCTGCATTAGGCGGAATTGTATACCATCAAGGGACTTTAATGAATGTGACATGGGTCGGTGGGATTGTTGCAGTTTGTGCAAGTATGCTAACTTTCTTTAGTCATCTTTTAGACCAAAAACAAAAGAAATTAGCATAAGAGGGAAGCTACAAAGTTAATCTTTCAATTAAAATTGAAAAAAGAAGTATCAAGAACGTTCAGTTGTTCTTTGATACTTCTTTTTTTTAATACAGACTATGTGCATACTAAATTGGGTTTCAGTATCCTCTATTCAAATGGCTTAGCAATGCCAGTGCCTCTTCATGGTCAGGCTCAAGTTCTAATAACTTTCGCGTGTACTGCAATGCCTCTTCGTCTAATTCTAACTCGATACAACAAATGGCCAGACAATAAAATACGGTTGATGCCATTTGATCCTGGTCCGAATGCATCGATATTTCCAAAAACCGCTTAGAATCTTCGTACATTTCCATCTCAAACAGGATCAATCCAGCATCCAGTGCTAAGTTATAACGCTGCGCCATGACGTAATACGATGACCACATGCTCTGAATGCCTCTTAATAGATCCAACATTTCTTCATCGTTTGCATCTGGCAGCAGACTAGAGATCTGCTTCTTACTCTGAATCAGAAATTCCGCATCATATCCACCTAAACGCCAAAAACTTAATATTTGCTGTAGCTGCATGCTATCTATATTGCGATCTACCCATTCCTTCATACTAAAAAAATCGTCCGGCCCAAAGCGTTCAATAAATCGACGATAAGCTAATCTTGTATTCGCATAATCCTTCGGAATATCCAAATTGAGAACACAACCCACATTGATGTTCTTATAGTGATGCGGGGGAAATAAAGCCGTAGCTCCTCTTTGTTCATAATAAACCTGAATAGCATGGTAGTTTGCCGTTAACGAAAAACTTCCGTGTAGTACCAACTCTGGCGGTTCGGAGAATTTCCAGTTATCAAGCAGATGATCTCCTTTATCTGCTGTTATTAATAGAAAGCCCTTCCGAGACAACCGATTCAACTGTTCCAAGCAAACCAAGGCCGCAACGGGAAATAAAATATGCGAATCTTCTAACTGCTCCTGATACACGGCAATGATGTCACGGTAAGGGTAGGTTTCTTGTTCATATTCCGGTGCCCGTCGATGCTCATAATGCAAAGATAGTTGATTTAAGGCTTCTGACGGTTGAAGTGAATCGATATTTTCAGGGCTCTCGACAATCACATCCGCTTCGTAAATGTGACCATTACCGACATAAATCAACTCTTGTGGAATACTATCAAAGAAGTAATTTGCAACTATGATTAAAGGCTGTGTTAAATCCCCCTCACGAATGGTTGTGTCAGCTACAATCAGGTTCAGAGCTGTATCATGAAGAGCATCAAATCGCGCAAAATCGAGTACTCCTTCCGCAATAAAGGATTGTAAAGCGGGATGCTCCTTCCAAGCTAACACATTGTTCATTGCCAGATCGGTCATAATGTATCGGAACGGAGGTAACGACATCCCCGCATAATCTCTCAATCGACATAACTCAAGTAACACGTGGTAAGCCAATCGTCCTGCTCCTGCTCCAAGCTCCACAATCCATACAGGCTCTGATCCATGTTCCTGACTGGCCCGATCCTGAAGAAACCCAAATATCATTTCTGCATAGGAAGTCGCGATCATCGGATTACTCGTTATATATTGAGGAACTTGGTCGTTATTCCAAGCCTTCATTCCTTTTTCTTCATAATAAGTGCGCTGCAAATCCCAAATCGGTGCTTCACTAAAACGGTAACGTTGTTCTTTATTATTTGTCATTCACTCTTATCCTGCTTCTGCTAGTTTTTTAATACCTGTTCATCACATTCATTTTTCTTACCTGCCATCATAACCTATTTATCGTGTAATCCCTAATTCTATTCTGCCAGAACTTAATCCGAACAAAATTTTTCGCCGTTATTGACTAACACCTTACATGTTTTCGTTTGAAGCCGAGATGGCCTCTATTTTCCGCCTTTTGAATATTATCTAAAGCGTTCAAAAACTTACTTTTTGCGCTACCGCGATTGACTTCGACCGGGCCAACTTCCTTCACAATCTCGACTGCCTTATCATGAAGCGGCAAATAGGATACGCCCACCGTGTACATGAAATTGTTCATCGCGTATTTCGTGCGTTCAGGAGCATCATGAATCGTATTTTTTACAAGTTCCAACATATCGGCTATCTTCCCTTCGGAAAATTCACTGTCCGGACGATTTCCGAGCAGCCAGCAGTAACAGTTCCAGCCCGCCGACATTTTCAGCTCTATATCACTTGCAATCCATTTATCGGCAACTTCCTGCGCAATATCCGTTTCTGCCAAAGTTACTGCTACCACAAAATCCGATAGCATGTAAAAATAAGCTCCATCAATCCACCGTTCAAAATCCGCCTCAGACATTGCTTTGGGATCCGCAATCACTCCTGCAAAGTACATAGCGTCATAATTCCCTGTAGCATAGAGCTGCTCAGCCAATGGTTGATTGTGTTTTATTTTCCTGAAGATGGGCTTCATCTCACCTGTGGCCACGCCAAAAAGCGGTTCGTGTGCGCCATTGGATAGGTATATCTTCTTGGTGCGTTCCTTGCCGAGAGCTTCAAGCTCTTGCATAACCATTTCTAGATTCATTGTTCGCACTTCCTTTTTAATGAAATACTATCACGATGCAAAGAAATAAATGGCACATAAAAGCCCCCTTCCGCCATGATGGTGGAGGGAGCCTTTGCTTACTTTAATATTGTCCTTTAATTACAAAAAACGAGCCCCGAATGGTTCCGGCTAGTTTAGACTTCTGCCTAGCAAACTTAAACTTCTCTTCTAACTCCTGTGGCACTTCCATTCCCTCAGACAGCTTAAAACCAACAGCCCGCTTCTTAGGGTCATCCACCGTATACATGACATTGATCGCAAGACCATCCTCGTAGAAAACGTAGGCAAATTGGATATTTTCCACTTGAAAACGTGATGTTTCTAAAGGTTTGGCCGCAAACTCAATATTACGTTCTTCTTTCAAAATGCGGTTCGCATAATCGAGGGTCTCCTGACTTTCGCTAGCAGGTACAACCGTAAATTCATGCTTGTATTTGTTCATAAAGTAACGGGCTTCATTCGCACGTAAACCAGCAAGCGCTTCTGCTACAGGGGAAGACTCTAAACCAACTGTAGACACATTCTTAAAATCAACGATATACGACATTTCCATCTCTCCTTCTCAAATTTCAAATTAGTCCTCTTATCTACCAAATATTATACCAAAAATGATATAAGAGAAAATTGCTTACATAGACTGGTATTAACAAAAACCTCTTTAAATATTCGACGTTGTTGCTTCTTCATGATTTCCCGCCAAAAAATCTGCGTCAAAGCGAATAAAAGGCACCCATTTGGGCGCCTTGTCAAAAATTATCATTCATAAATCTTTTTCAGCAGCTCAATCACTTCATCTAGGGTGAGGCCAAAGGACTTGTAGTATGCTGTGTCGCTTTCCATTTGCTTCAGGATCATGTCGTTGCGTATTCGCAGCTTCTCAACGGTCGAGAATTCGGCTACAAAACACCCTTTACCTGTTACGGTATTGATCAAACCACTTCGTTCTAGTTCTTCCCAAGCCTTCTTTACAGTGATGACACTAACACGAAGCTCCAGGGCAGCTTGTCGAATGGGTGGTAAACAATAGCCGCTTTCTAACTCGCCTTTCAGAATTTGGGCGCTGATCTGTTCGAAAAGCTGCTGATAAATCGGTTTTTCAGATGTGTTCGAGATCGATACGTTCATAAGATTTCAACTTTTAGGAACCGTTTGACCGCAATTCGATAAGCAATCATGGTGAATGCAATAAATATCACGATTCCTGCGATCAAAATCGATATTTGAAGCGCCGTATTGTCAACTCCGCTACCATTGAACGTGTCAGAGATAAAAGAATTCTGGATTCCGACCCATTGTGCAACTCCGGCAAACAGCATAGCGGCCGTAATGGATGCTGCCGCTGCCCCGCCATACTTATACGCGGTCTTGTAATACATGGATATAAAGATCACGTTGAAGATCGCGAGCATGACAAAACATAGTCCCCAAAAACCCATATGCGGTGCGAAGAAATAGTAGGTTAGATCCGGGTATAGGCGAATCGTGATCATGCCATAGATCATCGCAAGGACAAGATGTAATAATTCAAGGATGACAATAACGGTTACCCTGGCTTTCACGATGTCTTTTTTGGTTACGGGCATCATCGTGGTAAACATCAAATCGTTCTGCGTTCTAAACCCGGCAAATATATTCGGTATCGTTATCCAACAAAAATACAGAGGGACGAGAAAATAGAGCCAGCCGGGAACAAGCATTAAGGCGCCCATGAGTAAAGGAAGTGCAAAGAACCAAGGATTTACGCCTAATTTCAAATCCTTCATCACCAAGTTATACATACATATCCTCCTTTTTCGCGAAATAAATCATGATCTCCTCAAGACTCGGCGTCGTTGCTCTAATATCGGAAGAAGGGTCGAAGTCTCTGGAATGGATCAATCCCGTAAAGCCGAAAGAATTGATTTTGTAGGAAATCAACTGGTCCTTTACTTGGTGCAGCTGACTCTCGCTACCACTAAGTAAACGATACGATTCCATAAATTCGTTTTTCTCAGAACTGGCGATAATTTGCCCGTTTTCGATGAAAGTAATATAATCTGCGCATTTCTCCAAGTCGGACGTAATGTGAGTAGAGAACAGAATGCTGATTTCGCCATCAACGATGAGTTCTTGAAAAATATCTAACAGATCGTCTCTAGCGACCGGATCGAGTCCGCTTGTCGGTTCATCAAGGACGAGAAGCTTCGCGCCATGGGATAGAGCAAGGGCCAAGCTGTACTTTACTTTCATCCCCGTCGACAATTCGGCAATTTTTTTGTTTTCATCTAATTTGAATCTTCTCAGATAGTTGTAATAGGCTCCATCATCCCAGTTCTTGTAGAACTTCTTAATGACATTGGTCAATGTTTTCATCTTGCTGCGCGTATAGAAATCGATGTCGCCGAATGCGTATCCGATTTCTTGCTTCAATTCGATTTCGTGTTCGGCGATATTCTTGCCCAAAATGCATACCTCGCCGCTATCGATATGAATCATTTTCAAAATCGATTTTATCGTGGTTGTTTTTCCTGCGCCATTGGCTCCGATAAAGCCCATAATATAACCCTTTTCCAGTTGAAACGATACGTCTTTTAACTGAAAATTGGGGTATTGCTTATTTAAATTACGAATGTCTAATGCCAGCATACCGTACCTCCTCATTAAATTGTGTATGTTGTGCATGCACAATGTACCATGATGGAGTTTATGAAGTCAACTGTTTTTTAACCTAATTTTGGATATTTTTATTCAGCTTAACGGGTCTATCGGCGAAAAATTGTATGAATCGTATGTATTAGAATAATATAATGGTGAAATACCATACGAAGGAAGAGAGAAATATGTACACGATCAGCAGATTTTCTCAGCTGTGCAAAATGAGTGCACGCATGTTACGACACTATGATAAAGAAGAACTCTTAAAACCAGTACACGTAGATACAACGAACGGGTATAGATATTATGAGAAGAGTCAATTAGAGATGGCATTATGGATCAAGAAACTGAAAGAATATAGATTCTCCCTACCGGAAATTAGAACGATCCTTCAGACATCAGACAGGGATTCAGTTACCGGATTGATGCACTCGAAAATCCGTGAATTATCATATGAGATGAATCAATACAAACAGATTATTGCCGAAATGCAAGAGTTGATTGAATTCAAGGTGGATTTGATTTCAGGAAAAAGAAGATCTTATGATATCCTGCTCGGCATGAGGAACGAGGTCAATGTCCTTAGTCAAAGAGTGCAGATGAATATTAATAACATGGACGAGTATATTGATTCCTTATACGAAAAAGCAGAAGAGAGTAATATTCATTTACTTGGTGTTCCGTCTGCTATTTTTTTCGACGAAGAATATACCCCAGATCACAGCGATATTGAGTTGATGATCGAGATCGTGCAGGGAAATGACGAAGATGCATCATGTGACTGGGAAATAAAAACACTCCCCCAAAAGTTTGTTGCTACGACCTTGCATATCGGAAGTTATGACGATATCGGATACGCGCATATGGCGCTTGAAGAGTGGATAGACAGCAACGGCTACATCTTGAATGGGCCGCCTTATGAAACTTACTTGAAAGGTTCAGAATGTGATTGTCCTGTGGAGGAGTATGTGACACAAGTCTGTTTTCCCATCATCAACAAAAGTAAGACCATAATTGCTTGACCTTGACACAATGTCAAAGCTTATTCTACTACAAGAGAAAGCAACTAGAACTTAAGGAGATTGGGACATGAATAAGATGATTGTATTGTGCACGGGGGTTGTATTAGCAGCCGGAATTTTATTTGGGTGCACGCAAAGCAAAGCTGGCGAGGGCAAAAACATGGAGAAACAAAACGTAGGCAAATACACCATGCCTGATGAGAGCAGCAAGCATGAAGGCACTTGGTTGCAATGGCCCCATAACTTTACCTATGGTAACGGCCATAAAGAAAATCTTGAATCCATTTGGATCGAGATGACAAGCGCTCTAAGCGAAGGGGAAAATGTTCATATTATCGCCTACGATAAATACGAAAAAGAATATATTTATGATCTTCTATATGATGAGGGTATAGATATGGACAAAATCGACTTCTATATTATTCCTACGGACGATGTATGGGCAAGAGATACAGCTCCGATTTTTGTATACGACAAAGGTAAAAATCTTAAACTTATGGATTGGGGCTTTAATGGATGGGGCAAGAAAACGCCGTATAAAAAAGATGCCTCCATTGGGAACAAACTAAGCAAACAGTTGGGTATGGAACGCATCGATCTCAATGAAGTCGTACTTGAAGGTGGCGCATTTGAGTTAGATGGTCATGGTACATTTTTATCAACACGTAGTGCGGTTACGAACAAGAATAGAAATCCTAAATTATCAGAAGCAGAAATTGAAGAAGTGATCGAAGAAAATCTTGGTGTTACGAATTTTATTTGGTTAGATGGTGTACCAGATCTGGATATTACAGATTTCCATATTGATGGTTTTGCTAAGTTTTATAATAAGTCTACACTGATTACAATGAAAAAAGAGGATTTAGAAGAATGGGGCGTCTCCAATAAGGATATTAACACATTAATGAACGCTAAGAATGCCTTTGGCAAGCCTTATCAATATGCGTATTTACCAATTTCCAAAAACAATGTCGTGCTAGATAACGGAAAGAATTTGGGGTACCGAGGTTCATATATCAATTATTACATTGGAAATACCGTTGTATTAGTGCCTAATTATAATGATCCTAATGACAAAATAGCAAACGATGCAATCCAGAAACTATACCCTGATCGTAAGGTTATTGGCATTAACGTGAGAGAACTTTATAAAGATGGCGGTATGATTCATTGCGTTACACAACAGCAACCCGTTAATTTAAAATGATCGCGTTTATTTCTAACATTTGAACTCGAAACTGGCAAGGATTATCGCCCGCATTAGCAATGAAAATATGCTAATCGGGCTTTCTTATTTCCTCCCCCACCGCCTCGAGATGCCAAAGGAGCTAGAGGAATCATCTAAATCCTCGATCATGTGAAATTAATGATACTGTTCCGTTTACAATAGTGTGTGATACACAGTATAATATTTTCCAGGAGCTGATCATATGGCGGATGTAAATGAAACGATAATGGGTTTATTAAGCGAGCTGCGGCGAGGCACGATTGTCATTGGCGTTCTCAGTCAATTGTCCGAACCGCGGTATGGCTATTCTCTCGTACCCTTATTGGAGGAAAAAGGAATCGCCGTTGATCCCGGCACCTTGTACCCCTTGCTTCGCAGACTGGAGAAGCAAGGGCTGCTCGAGAGCAGATGGGATACGAATGAATCGCGCCCCCGTAAATACTATTTGCTCAGCCCGTTCGGGAAGGAAGTATATACGGGACTGTACCAGGAGTGGCGCAAGCTAGTCGCCAGCATGGATGTCGTTTTGACTGATCTTGGAGGAGGAGAGTAGCATGGAAATCATTGACCGTTATATTTATGCGGTGACGCAGCGTCTGCCCGAGCAGCAAAGAGAGGATATTAAACGGGAATTGCAAAGTCTGATTGAAGATATGCTGGAGGAGCGCATACCAACTGGCCAAGCATCAAAAGAGGATATCGAGAGCGTGCTGCTTGAGCTAGGGCCTCCGAATGAGCTGGCCGCCAAGTATCGCGGGTACGAGCGTTACTTGATCGGCCCAATGTTGATCGACGCTTACTTGACTACGCTCAAGATTGTGTTGGCCTCGATTGTCATAGGGATAACCGCTGTTTTCACCATCGAGACATTCCTTTCACATTCGGGGAGCCTAGACCCAGTTACAAGCTACCTGGCCTCTCTCGTTACAGGTGCTGCACAAGGATTCGCTTGGGTCACCGTTATATTCACTTGGATGGAGTATAGGCAGCGGAGAAATATTACCGGTAACGGCAGCAGGAATAAAGCGTGGAAGCCCTCCGATTTGCCGCAGATTCCGGACGCAGAGCTGAAAATCAAAAGGAGAAAGCCAATCTTAGGCATCTTTTTTACCATTGTGGTCATGGTGGTCTGTCTCTATTTGACCGATCTGCTCGGGATTTGGAGGAACCACGATGGCGTGCTCACGACCGTTCCGTTCCTGAACATCGATGTATTCCGACACTACTCACCGCTTCTGTGGATCGTGGCTGCATTTATCATTATGAAGCAAATCGTCCGAATTATTGTGCGTTATAGATCGAGCAAGTTGCTGGTTTTCCATATCGTGATGACAATTATTCCAACGATACTTGTGTGCATCATGCTTGCGGATAAAACGCTATGGAATCCCCATTTCATCCAAGATTTGACTACCTCGAACCTTCTACCCACCGATGGAAATGATTTTAAAACCCTTGTGTCGAACTGGCCCAATGTGAAAGAATGGCTCGTAAATGCCATCGTCGTGCTTGCATTGCTCGATATCATAACCGAGTCCTTTGCCTGGTACCGAGCAAAATCATCGCCCTCTGCAATCATAAAATAAAACCCCACGTATATAGCTGCGTTGAGACTCACCAGAGCGAAACAAGCCCTGACTTCAATCAAGTCAGGGCCTATTGCTATCATATATTCTCTTGCTGTAACGCATCAATAATATTTTCCTTTTTTACTTTCGCGCCGGAGTATAACATGGCGGAACCGACAATGACAAATACGGCAACAATGACAGACAGAATGCTCATCCAAGGGAGGGTGAATCCGTAGCTGAATTTGTTCGAAAATGCTCTATAGATCAGATACATCACGACGAAACTGACGGGAAGCCCGAACAGCAGCGACTTGACCCCATAAAAAACACTTTCATAGTTCATCATTTTCGCAAAGCCTTTTGGCGTCATGCCGACGGATTTCAGCATCGCAAATTCTCGTTTACGAAGAGACACGCCCGTCGAAATCGTATTAAAAATGTTCGCAATGGAAATCGCAGATATTAATACGATAAAACCGTAAGAAAAGACGGACATCAATAGAATCTGTTGCTCTTCGCTTTTCCTGGATTGATATACATTGAAGACATTCAGATTGGTCTCCTGCATCTCTTCGATTTCCTGCTGCGTTCGTAGCGGTTCCGTGCTTTTCAAATGGAGGTACATCTGAACGTTACCAAGATCGTCGTCTGCCAATCGATTCATGACGCGTTCCGACACGATCATATTTAACCCACCTACTTCTATCGGACTCATCCCCATCGGAGCTTGATCCGTCAACGCGGCAACGGTCACTTCGTTTGCCTTCGCTTCTTTTCCATTTTCTTTATAGAAGTTCGTTAACGCGATATGCTCTCCGACATTCGTATAGATGGCCTTCGTCTGGACGTATTTTCCCGTGTCCATATCTTTGTAGTGAATCCTATCCATCACGATCGCGGCGGGATGATCCGGATCCGTAAGCTGCGCGTAATCTGCGCCGACCGCTCTGGCATAGGCTTGCAGGCTCGAATCGTCCAATGCATGAATCTTAATATCGTAAGGGTATTTGCCGTCTTGCAGTAAGCTCTTGTCCTTCTTCACCTTCGCTTGCAATTCATCGGCGATGATCGCTGCATCGACCCAAGCGTTCCCATACATCTCACGAATCACGTTATATTCCGTGACGTCATCCAGGGATATAATCGATTGTATCAACCGGTCGTCTATTATTTTTCCATTGCTGTGCACCACTTCAATATCATAATTGATGCCTTCCCGCGACAGTTCCAGGGATTGTGTCAAGCCGGCCGTAAAAAACGAGACCGTCAGAAATAAAACGATGCTGATGACGAGCGAAAATACGATGGCATGATATCTCCGTTTGTTCCGTTTTAAGTTTTTCAGCCCGATCTCCGCTTCGATCCCGAAGAGCTTGCGAATGAACTTCGACGTTCTCACGGCTTTGGCCGTAAGCTTGACGTCGGTGGTTTGGCGAATCGCGTCCACCGCGGATACCTTGGATGCCTTGATCGCTGGCAGATACGTCGAAATGAAAATCGTTAGCATCGACACAACACAAGTAATCAAGAGCGATAACGGCGTGACGATAAGCGTCAGCTTTTCATTGGTCCATAATGCCCCTTGAATCATAGTATTCATGAACCAAAAAGTGATCCCAATCCCGGCAAGACCGCATAGGATGCCCATGGGAATGCTGATCAAGCCAATGACGACACCTTCAAAAAGCACCGAATTACGCTTCTGCCTTTTCGTTGCCCCCACGCTCGCCAGCATCCCTAAATGGCGGGAACGTTCCGAGACGGATATCGCAAAAGCATTATAGATCAACGACACCGATCCGATCATAATAACCCCCATAATGATCGCCGATAAGAAGAACATCATGCTCGACGAGTCACTACTTTTGGACAAACCGTAATAACGGAGCAAACTGTTATTATATTGGACGGACTCCATATGGTTTTTCTCTGCCAAATCCTCCGCATGAGCGAACAAGAACGGATTGACACGCTGTAACACCACCGACGCATCGACTCGATCGTTTGCCCCGATGATATTGTCATCGACATAGCTAAGGATTGTATACCCCGGGGACCAGGCCATTTCCCCTAAGGGAGTCTTAATGAAGCCTACCACCGTATACTCCCTTGTCTTGATATGCTGCAACGTTTCCTTCACTGAGCCGTCTTCCCTACGCAGCGGTTCAGTCTGATCCAAGGGATGATCGCCCCCTTGTTCGAATCGTTCGCCGACGCGAAGGGTTAGACGATCGCCGATGTCGTACTTCACTTTGGCGTTCGTTGCAACGGCATCGGATATGACGACCTCCTTGTCCGTAAGTGGAAGACGCCCCTTGCTTAGTTCAACCTGAAATTGCGCGAAACCTTGCGCGTCATATGCCTTGATGAACAAGTACGGCTTATTGGGATTTTGCCCCCCTTCTAGTGGGGCAAACCCCAGATCTCTTGCCATCGCGACGGTTTTGGTTGCGTCATCGCCCTGTATCGCCGCATGCTGTTCTTTGGTGACATCTTGATATTGGACATGCCACTCCCCTGTATCCGCGATAGCTTGCTTGATCAATAAATCCGAAAAGGAAAACACAAGCGTAGCGACGGCGGTCACCATGGCAACCGAGATGATGACGCCGATGATGGTTACGAGCGTTCGTCTCTTGTTCTGCTTCAGATGCCGGATGGTTAGCGTGTTAACAATATTCATCGCCTTATCACCTCGTCTTTGGCAATCCTCCCGTCTTCAATTGAAATGATCCTGTCGGCTTGCAAGGCAATTCGTTCGTCGTGCGTAATAACAATCAGCGTCTGCTGATAGGTTTTATTCAACATTTTTAACAAGTCGACGATCTCGCTGCTATTCTTGCTGTCCAGATTCCCGGTCGGCTCGTCGGCCAGCATGATCGCAGGATTGCCGATGAGTGCTCTGCCGATCGAGACCCGTTGCTGTTGTCCGCCGGATAGCTGATTCGGCAGGTGATTTAATCGATGCTGCAAATTCAGCGTATTTACAAGACGATCCAACTGCTTTTGATCTACCTTTTGGTTATCCAGCAAGAGCGGCAGCGTCATATTCTCCTCTACCGTCAGAACGGGAATCAGATTAAAGAATTGGTAGATCAGGCCGATTTGCCTGCGCCTGAAGATGGCCAGCTGCGTTTCGTTCAAGGCATACATATCCGTATCTTCAACATAAACTTTACCGCCAGTCGGCCGATCCACGCCGCCCAGCATATGGAGGAGCGTCGACTTGCCCGATCCGGACGGACCGATAATCGCGACGAATTCGCCTTTCTGGATCGAAAAAGATACATCGTCGAGCGCCTTCACCGCCGATTCGCCTTTGCCGTATATTTTAGACAGATGCTCGATTTTTAAAATTTCCATGGCTATACCTCCTTTTCTTGGGTCTCATTTCACATTATTTCCTTGCGGAAATAGGCGGAGCCGTAAGAGCTAAGTCATTATCTTTTAACTGTACGCGAAAAATATATACAGGTTGAGAAAACCCTTTTGTATCCGTGGCGTGCTCTAAATGATACTCTGTAATGACTAGTGTCTCACCTTCAAATTCTTCACCCGCTCCGAAAGGCCCCATAGGATAAATGTCTCCATGTTTCAATTTTTGAAATGCTTCATTCGGAGAAATAATTTCGACGTCTCGCACTTTTTGACCTTTGGAATCGTAAACAGGCATTGTTTTACCTTCATCACTTAACTCTAGTGATGTTTTTATAGTGACATGGGACATATCCGTTTTCCCATAAGGATCAAATGGCATATTACCAAATTCCTTCATTTGATACGAAATAATTATTCCAAGTGCGACGAAGCTTACTGCAGTAGGTAAGATTAAATATTTGACGATTTGTTTGTATGATCCCTTTTTTTTCAAAATAATAAGAGCTATATTTAATACGCAATACCCTAGCATCATTCCTACGGTATTATGAAGTAAATCGTCTAATTCCGCACTTCCACGACGTGTTATAAATTGAAGCGTTTCAATAAATAAAGATGTTGTCACTGAACTGATTAACATCCATTTTGCTTTTAAAAAAACTTCACTAAATAAAGGCAATAAAATCCCTAACGGAAACAGCATACCTATATTAACAATGATATGAAAAAAAGAATTAAATGAAAATTGATCCCATACTTGTCGATACTCGCTCAGTACATCGAAATCAATTGTTCTTACAAAGATATTCTCTGCTGAACGACCAAATGTGGTAGCCATTATTAAAAGGGAATAATATCCTATTATGAATATAAGTAATATAATTTGTCGTTTCGTAAATTTCTTTTCTCGTTCATTAATAAAATTCATTTTACACCTCTCCATAATTCAAAGAGAGATATATCTCCTCCCTATTGCCCAACGTATATGTGTACGTTTCTTTTTTTTTGCCTTCGACGCTATACGCATGATATCTAGGTTCTACATTTTGACCGTTAATCTTAAGACTGTACCGTTTGGTACCCGTCGATGGATTTCTGTTACTATCTTGCAATTCGTTGATCGCCACAAAGGGGCCGATTTCTTTGGTGAACGTTTGGTCAACCAGCCCGAAGACCCCCCATACCCCAAGCATCAGGACAACACTGTAAATGCCCGTAGCAACCATATTTCTCCAGTCGTTTTTCATACGAAAGCCAAGCTTAAACGCCCCGAATCCGATGGCTGCGCCCGATGCGTTCTGTATGACGTCATTTATATCGAAGCTGCCGAGAAACGTTAGTGCCTGAATCGTCTCCAGCACGAGAATAGATAGGATGAACCATGTCATGAATCGAATAAAGTTGGTCCGATATAGTAGCGGAATCAAGATCCCAAAAGGGATGAAGGCTGCGATGTTCCCGAAACCCACAAAGTCCATCAGCGTAGGATGTAGAAGATCGGATAGACCCGGCAGTCTAAAGAAACCGTCCGGTAAAAAAATAAAGGTGTACTCGGTGATTTGATCTACCTTACCTACTCTACCGAAAGCGAAAAACAGAAAATAAAGAATCAAAAGAGTATAGGATATGGTTATAGCCAACATCATCTTTCGGTGTTGCTTCAATTGCATTGTCTTACCTCCATCGCTTAGCTGATGAATATCATTTTATCTGTCTAAAATGACTTTCCAGTGACGATGGAGGTGACAATTCAGTCACTTACGGCGTGCCGTTAAATCACTTGCTTATAAAATTTAATCCGAAACTGCGTACCCTTCCCGCCGTCGCTCGTTACATCGATCACGCCGTTCTGGCTGGCAATGATGCTGTGAGCCATCGCAAGTCCTATGCCGATGCTTCCTTCGCTGGCGTTCTTTCCTTTGTAAAAACGTTTGAAAATATAAGGCAAATCATCTTTCGGAATTCCTTTGCCGTTGTCTTCAATGACGATCTCCGTAAATAGCGCGTTCTCGGAAAATGCGATGGCGATCGCTCCGCCTTCAGGCGTATGCTCTACGCCGTTCTTCAAAATATTGATGACCGCTTCAGCAGTCCAATTGAAATCGCCGACAAAAGAGACGTCGTCATCGCCCGCGATGGAAACCGACTGTCCCTTTATATCCATCGGAATCAGTACCGGCTCTAATGCCTTTTGGATCAGGTTTTTCATGCGTATTCGATCTTTTTTGAATGGGATGGTCTTCGCGTCAATTTTCGATAGCTTTAGTAAGGAAGAAACCAGCCAATCGATGCGATCAAGCTGGACGCGGATATGATGGGTGAACTCCGATCTCTTGGCCAGAGGCAGGTCAGGGGCGCTTAACAAATCCGCCATCACCGTCATGGAGGTCAGTGGCGTTTTGAGCTGATGTGAAATATCGGAGATGGCATCTGTCAGTTGAATTTTGTCCCGCTGTAATAACGACCGGTGCTCCGATAACATGAGCGTCACTTTGTAAATCTCATTCTTGAGAATGCTCAGCTCGCCCTCTTGATTATCGCGAACGTCAAGGGAATCGTTGCCGTTGCTAATTTCCCGCAAATAGACGGACAGCTTCGCTAGCTCGCGATATCTCCATCCTGTGAATAACATGCTTGTGCCAATAAGCAGCATGGATAGAATGAATACGAGCGCCGCGGCGACAGTCGAAATGAAAGCAGCGGCAACGAGCGCCGCTAAGCTGATCAAGCCCATGAGGAGCACTAATCGTTGAATTTCTCGATTACGCAGCATCTAATCACCAACCTTATAGCCTAAACCGCGTACCGTTTTGATCAATGTCGGATGCCCTGGATCATCCTCCAGCTTTTCCCTCAGCCTTTTGATATACACCGTTAACGTATTATCGTTCACGAAGTCGCCGGCCACGTCCCAGATTTGCTCTAGAAGCTGATTCCTTGTGAGAACTTGTCCAATGTGACTGCCGAAGATCAGCAATAAGCGATATTCCAAGGCAGTGAGGGAAATTTCGGCGCCGTTCTTATGTACTTTGCCTTCCAGCGTATTGATTCGGACATGATCGATGTCGATGATCGCTCTGGCTTGGGATGGCTTCTGGTATCTCCGCAAGACGGACTTGATTCGGGACAGCAGCTCGCGAACTCGAAAAGGTTTGGTAATGTAATCGTCGGCTCCCATGTCGAGCCCCATCACGACATTGACCTCATCGTCGATCACCGTTAAGAAGATGACCGGAATGTCTCGCCGCTCCTTCACCATCTTGCACAATTCATAACCGCTGCCATCCGGAAGCTGTAAATCGAACAAGCATAAAGCGAACTGATCGATGTCATCAGCGAGCACCTTTTTGGCTGAGGCGACATCATGGCAGAGAACGGTTGGATAACCATCTTGCTGCAGCGAATATTCCAGTCCCGACGCGATCGTCTTATCATCCTCGACTAATAAAATTTTCATATGCAGATCATCCTTACGATTGGAATAAATTCATTCTTCATCTTAGTTTCGACATGATAGCAGCCTTACACGTGTTCAATCCCAGACATCAGAAAAGGAATGGCCGACTTAATAAATGCTTCCGGCGATGATTCGTTACAATTCCTCCTCCACTCTACAGAAGCGCCATAAATGCCCCAACTTAAAATGACAGCTGTAATCTTAAGAGATTCATTCTCTTCAATTGTATGTTGTTTTCGCAACATGCCATAGAAAATGATTTCGAGTTGCTCCCTAATAATGCGGGCGATGGTCTCATCGTATCCTCTATGACACCGACTGGACAATGCTCTTTGAAAATCCGTTATGGCCACGAAAATATCAATAATCGATGCTTCATTTAGTTCGCTTTTCTCGAAATCGATGACGTTCAAATTAATCAATAATACTTCCGATAATGATTTGTCGAGCAAGTCATATATATCTTCAAAATGATAATAGAACGTTGCACGATTAATCTTAGCCTCTGTTGTAATATCCTTAACGGTAATATCCTTGAACTCTTTTTTACCTGAAAGTTCAATAAAAGAGTCCATGATTAACTTACGAGTTCGTAAAACTCGGGGATCTGTCTTTGATTGCGTCATATCATGTCCCTCCGACTTTTTAAACAATTGTATCAATGTGTTGCATAAACGACAAATGGACTGATCTATTGGTGTTCCGATCGATTGATTATGGCTAGAATTTGATTGTAAGGCAACAATCATGGGAAATGAGGATAAACGAATGGCGAACGATAATCATATGATTTGTGATTTAGAAACTGGTGTATGTGGCGTAGCTGGGGAAGAAGAAATGGAGATGATCGATTTTAATCAACCCCAAAAATCCATTGAATTATATTATGTAACGGATCCAATCTGCTCTCACTGCTGGGCGCTTGAACCTGTTCTTCGTCGATTCAAAGAGCAGTATGGACACTATTTTAACTTTCATACGGTAATGGGCGGGTTGCTGGAAAAATGGAGTGATGAGCCTGTCGACCCCCGTAACGGAATATCAGGACCTGCTGACGTCTTCGGCCACTGGAGAGAGGTTGGAGAATATTCGCGCATGCCGATTGACGGCTCACTGATGCTCGACAATCCGGTCCAATCCTCCTACCCGCCTTCTCGTGTATTTAAAGTGATTCAAAAAAATCATAACGATGCATTAGCCTATGATTACTTAAGACGATCACGAGAAGATCTCTTCGTATTTAATCGAAATATCGCCGATGAATCCATCATGATAGACATCGTAAATCAACTTGGACTTGATGGAGAAGCTATTGTCAGGGATGCCGAACACCAAACCGGCCAACAATTATTGAATGAAGATTTTAGTCTCGCTAGAAGCCTTGGCGTTAGAGGTTTCCCGTCGATCATTATGATCAACGCTGAAAATAAAGGATTGAAAATCGTAGGTAGTCGTCCATTTGAGTCCTATGTTGAGGGCCTACAGCAAATTCTAAATACGGAAGAAATACAACCGAAACAACAACCATCCCTTTCGAACTTGCTTGAAAAAGAAAAGCTATTATTTTCTAAAGAAATTGAAGTTATGTATGATATTGAAAAGTCGGAAATCAACGCTTTTGTTGAAAAAGAACTTTCACCAAGCAGCTATCAAGTGAAGGAACTTCTAGGGGAATCCTATTTTACAACCACGAAATCATAATGGAGAAAAGGCCGCCAGATCAACTACTGGCGGCCACAGCACTTTTCAATTATTATTTGAGCATTTGATACACTTGTTCAACATCCTTGTCCCCACGGCCAGACAGGTTCACGATGAGAATTTGGCCCCGACCCATTGTAGGCGCTAGCTTCTTGGCGTATGCAACTGCATGCGCACTCTCTAGGGCAGGGATGATCCCCTCCGTGCGGGACAGCTCCTGGAAGGCTTCCAGCACTTCCTCATTGGTGACGGTCGCATATTCGGCCCTTCCTGTCACCTTCAGGTGGCTATGCTCCGGCCCGATGCCCGGATAGTCGAGCCCTGCGGCGATCGAATAGGTCTTTTGCGGCTGGCCCTCCTCGTCTAGCAGCACTAAGCACTTGAAGCCGTGAATGATGCTGGGGACACCTTGGGTCAAGCTCGGCGCTTTGTCGGGCTCGACGCCAATCAAGCGGACGCTCGGCTCGTCGATGTAGTGTGCGAATGCGCCAATCGCATTGCTGCCGCCGCCTGCGCAGGCCACCACCACATCCGGCAGACGGCCTTCCTTCTCGACAATCTGCTGTTTCGACTCTTCGCTGATGACGGCCTGGAAGTGCTTAACCATCGTCGGGAACGGGTGTGGTCCAACCGCGGATCCGAGCAAATAAAACGTATTTTTATAGTTGCGAACCAGATCGTCTAACGCTTCATCCACCGCATCCTTCAGTCGTCCCTGTCCTTTGTGAACCGGAATGACGGTTGCGCCGAGCAGTTCCATCCGGAACACGTTAAGCGCCTGGCGGCGCGTATCTTCAGCTCCCATGTAAATGACGCAATCCATATTAAACATGGCGCAGGCCGTTGCCGTAGCGACACCGTGCTGCCCGGCTCCTGTCTCAGCGATAATCCGCTTAGCTCCCATCCGCTTCGCGAGCAGAATCTGGCCAATCGCGTTGTTAATCTTATGCGCACCAGTATGATTCAGGTCCTCGCGCTTTAAGTAGATTTTAGGGCCTCCCCAAGCTTCGGACAGCCGCTCCGCATACGTTAGCGGGCTCTGGCGACCAACATATTCGCGCAGGTAATAGCTAAGCTCTTCCTTAAAGTCCGGGTCGTCTCGAAACTTGTAAAATTGCTCACTCAAATAGTTCAGCACTTCCTGCAATTCCGGTGGTACAAAGCTGCCTCCGAACTCTCCGAAGTACCCCTCTTGCTGCAATTGTTGGTCCATAAGTATACGCCTCCATAACTATGAATTGGTAATCTTTGCATACTATATTACCATGAAATCCAGCTTCTGATGAGCATAAACCATTCAAAAATGAAAGAAAACTATTTTATAAAACTACTAATGTAACGGATCGTGGATCGATATACAGTGAATAGCGCCAGTTGAAAAAACCTGATCCTAGGTGTTTACCGACACATTAGTGGCTCAGATGTTTTCACTGGCGCTTTTATACGTTTTATTTTAGAGGTTCACCCCTTTGAGTACTATGCCCAAATCGAGGTCTAACCTAAATTTTAAGCTAACATATTTTCTTTTTTTCATATTTGCTATACATTAACCATGCAACAATGGAGAAAATAACGGGTCCAGCCACACTCCAAATGGTTGTTTGCATATCCCCTTCTAAAGCTGGCTGTATGATACTAAAGAAATTTGCAAATCCAACGGTTAGAACAACAATCCATGTCCAAATATTTACGCTCAACTTTGTTTTATATACGATAAACGGCTTATTGATTTCAACTTTTTTCTTAAAATACGGGAATGCAAGGGCTATAAATACATACGGTATTGTCATAGCCACGTTAGTCATCGAAACGAGTATGTTGAAGAATGCGGTCATTGTGCTTCCGCCGAAAGCGATTAATGCGATCATTACACTAACTATAGTAGCTTGAATCCACATCGCATGAACAGGCAGCCCATTTTTTGTTTCTCCGATTTTTCCGGGCCACAATTTTTTAGGTGTTCCTTCAATCATCTGCTTTAACGGTGAAAACATTAAGGTAAAGAACGCACCGGAAAGTGCCAGAAACATTGAAAGTCCAATAAATCTTGCAACCCCATGCCCCAGGGCTGTAGCTGTAGCATCACTTGCTCCAAAAGCGGTGCCTAATGAGTAGCCTAAATTGGCCATAACGATATAACTTGCGTTTCCTAGGTTAACATTTGCAATACCCATTACAGATGCCCAGTTTGTGAATATTCCAATTAATAGGATTCCTAATGAATACCCTACAGAAATGATAGCTGCAGATATAAGAATTCCTTTCGGAAACGTTTTTTCCGGATTCTCTGTTACATCCACTAAACCGCCCACTGCTTCAAGTCCGCCATAAGCAAAAAGAGCATATACGATAAACGCTAACGAAGCAATAAGATCTCCTGCATATTTAGGATTTGGTGTTTGCGTAAATGAATGCAATCCTGTAATTGGCTGTGCCAAATGTCCATGATTGCCTACGAGTACTGCTATTGCACCCACCCAAAGAAATACATTCAATAACAAGACCGCAGTACCACCTAAAGAGGTTACTTTCTTGATCTTATCCAGACCCTTTGTTGATGTGTAGGTTACGATAAGAATCCATACAATTCCTAAAACCCCCAAAACCTGAGGTCCTTGAAGATTAAATATAGTCCAGCTTTGTGTTGTATCTTGTCCAAAGATAGCATTTGACACCGGAACCCACATACCAGATGCGACATTAACCATCCAAGTTACATAAGCAAAATACCACATAAACGTTCCTATAAATGCAAATTTGGGACCGATGGATTTTTCCATCCAAGAATAGATCCCACCCTTTTCATCTTTAAAGGCGGAACCATATTCAGCGACCATTAATGCAAAAGGAACAAAGAAGGCTATGGCTGAAAATATGAACCAAGGAATAGCAGCATAACCCATCTTATAAAATGATCTTGGAATGTTGTTGAATCCATAAACAGAAGTAAAAATCATTAATACTAGGGCTACTAAAGTCAATTTTCTGGTTGTGTTTGTGTTTGACACACATTTTCCTCCCCTATATTTACCTTCAACACACAATGTTTACTTAGTATCACCTAAAATGATTTTTATAATTGTTCAAAGAAAACCCGACCAACCGCCGACTGACATCCGGTATGACCATTAGCTAAGTGATAATAAGTAATTCGATAGTACAATGAAATCAATTATAGATAAAAATATATAAATTGTAGACATTATAAAATCGGGATAAATTCTTATTTAATAGTACAATGAAATCAATCGCGGATAAGAATATGTCAATTGTAGACATTGTGGAGTTAAGCTAAGCTCTTATAATAAAAGTAAGCCATTAATTTCATCAGTACTATAGGAGTGATGATGTTTGTCAATTCATCAAGGAAGAGAATTTCATGTATCGATGACGGGAAATGACTGCTGGGAAGGAACATCCTTAGCACCTTTAAGAACCATTTCTGCCGCTGCAATGATGGCACAGCCGGGGGATGTCATCACCGTCCATGAAGGTGTCTATCGGGAAAGAATCAGTCCACCTCGCGGCGGAGAATCGGATTCGTTACGAATTATCTATCAAGCAGCATCGGGTGAGCGAGTTGAAATAAAAGGCTCCGAAATCGTGAAGGATTGGGAAAACGTACACGAAAACGTATGGAAGACAACGATTCCAAACACCATTTTCGGAGCATTCAATCCATACAATGACCTCATCAAAGGGGATTGGTTTCTTCCTAATGAACGGGATCACCATACAGGATCGGTGTATTTGAACGGGGATGGACTAGACGAAGCAGCCAAGCTAGATGATGTCCTCCAAAACGAGGGCAGCGCGCTGTTCTGGTTTGCAAGTGTCGATGAGTCGAATACGATGATCTGGGCGAATTTCAGCAGCGCAAATCCGAATGAGGAGTTCGTCGAAATCAATGTAAGACAAACAGTGTTTTACCCCGAGAAGCCTGGAGTCAATTACATTACCGTCAGAGGGTTTATCATGCGCCATGCGGCAACGCCGTGGGCCCCGCCGACTGCTGAACAGATTGGTTTGGTAGGTACGCACTGGAGCAAAGGGTGGATTATTGAACACAATACCATTAGCCACTCGAGATGCACGGGTATTACACTAGGGAAATATGGCGATGAGTGGGACAATTACGACGGAACAACCGAATCTTACCATAAAACAATCGAACGCGCGTTGGAAAATGGGTGGAACAGTGAGCAGGTTGGTCATCATATCGTTAGAAGTAACACCATTTCCTATTGTGGGATGGCCGGAATTGCCGGCAGTTTAGGGGCTATTAACAGTGTAGTTACCGAAAATTATATACACGATATTCATATCAATTGTACTTTCTCCGGTTATGAGATGGCCGGCATTAAGTTTCATGGCGCGATTGATACCTTGATCAGTAAAAACCATATTCATCGAAGTGTTATGGGCATTTGGTTGGATTGGATGACGCAAGGAACGCACGTAACCGGCAACCTGCTCTATGACAACACGCAGTACGATCTCTTTATCGAAGTGAGCCATGGTCCGTGCATGGTGGATCATAACCTCTTTCTCTCGGGAGGCGCCGCGAATGCTTTATTTAACATGTCGCAGGGTGGCGCTTACGCTCACAATTTATTCTTGGGTACAATTTTATTAAAGCCGGAGCTCAATCGCTTTACGCCATATCTGCATGCGCATTCCACTCGCGTTGCAGGAACACATGATATACCAGGCGGAGACGATCGTTTTTACAACAACATGTTTATTGGGCAGGGAGAGCCGATTGGATTAGACAAATTTGATGAACCCGCATTCCCTGTTTTCTTAGATGGCAATTTGTATCTGAATGGTGCGCAGCCTGCCAATCATGAGATGGCGCCTGTTCAAATAGATGATTTTGACCCTGAAGTCAAGCTCACGGTGGAGAAAGATGGGGTTTATCTTCATTTGAAAGGTCAAGCAAATTGGAAAAACCAAAGAAATCGCAACCTTGTTACAGGGGAGCTTCTTGGTAAAACGCGTATAACGGAGCTGCCTTATGAGGATGTTGATGGAACCCCGATTTGTTTGAACAAGGATTATTTAGGCAAGTCACGGGATGAGTACAATCCTTTCCCTGGTCCATTCGAAATCATCCATGACAGCATGAACGTTATCAAAGTATGGCCAGGTCAATAATAGTTTATTTTTGACACAAAATATTTCTAAAGCTACGGTACCTATTCTACCGAAACCGAGAAATATAAAATTGAACAACCGACAACTGTGTTGCCCGGAGATATTTTTTCACTTGAATTATTAGGTGTAAAACTCTAATTTTTATGGACTGTTTATAAAACCAAATAACCTTCGGTATCGTGGTAATTCACTACCAACTACGATGCCGAGGGTTATTTTATTGCCATTTCAATGTCCGATAAAATCTTGCCTATGCCGGAAGAGTTGGAATTTCTGTTTATTCTATTCTCGGATCGCTGCTTACTTTAAGGCGAAAATATTACTTGTAAACGGTAATTCCTATTTATATTTCCCTAGTTTCTTCCCTTAGCCATACGCTCTCTTCTTCATTTAAATAAGGAGCTAGCTTTGTGTATACCTCTTGATGATAATTGTTTAACCATTGCTTTTCACTCTCTGTTAGCATATCAATCTGGATACCGGCTAAATCAATAGGGCAATACGTGATGGCTTCAAACTTCATAAATTGACCAAACGCTGTTTTCTCGTCTTCTACGACTAACATCATATTTTCAATTCTAATTCCATATTGACCTTCGAGGTATATTCCCGGTTCATTCGTAATAATCATGCCTTTTTCTAATGTAACATGATTATTATTTCTTATGCTTTGTGGTCCTTCATGAACATTCAAGAAAAAACCTACCCCATGTCCTGTCCCGCATTTATAGTCCAAACCATACTGCCAAATGGGTTGTCTTGCTAAAACGTCTAAGTTAGAGCCTGTTACTCCGTATAAATATTTTACTGAGCTTAATGCAATAAATCCTTTTAACACCAAAGTAAAATCTCTTTTTTGTTCATCGGTAAGTTTTCCTAAAACAATCGTTCGTGTAATATCGGTTGTTCCATCATAATATTGTCCGCCTGAATCAATTAAAAAAAGACCTTCATTCTTAAGCGTATATTGCGTTTCTTTATTGGCTTTATAATGCATCATCGCAGCATGTTCTTTATAACCTGCTATCGTATCAAAGCTTGGTCCAACAAATCCTTCCTGTCCCCTTCTGAAATCTTCTAATCTTTCTTCTGCAGTAATCTCTGTAATTTCTTCTTTATCTACACCGTTTTTTAGCCATTTTATAAATTTCACCATGGCTAAACCATCTTTTATTCCACACCATTTTAAATTTTTTATCTCAACTTCATTTTTAATAGCTTTTAAATTAGTCGTGATGTCAGGACTTTCAATTTTCTTTGTATTACTGTTTATGGCATGATATAAACTGATATTTGTTTTATTCGAATCTAAAATAATCGCATCTTCGTTTGTAATATTTTCCAAGAATGTTTGTATTTCATGATTCGCTTTTAACTCGATTCCTTCAGCCTCCAGTTCTGCTTTAACCAAAGAGGGAACCTTGCTAGAATCAATAAATAAATAACATTTATGTTCTGCAACGATAACATTTGCTATTACAACTGGATTGTTAGGCACATCGGCCCCTCTTATATTCAATAGCCATGCAATGTCATCAAGAGAAGTTAAAATATAATAATTTGCTCCTATATTTTTCATTTCTTCTCTTACTTCATTTAATTTTTCTACTCGCGATTTGCCTGCATATTTTACGTCATGAGTAAAAATTGATCCTTTAGGAATCTCCGGTCTATCTTCCCACAGATCACCAATGAAATCTTGATTCATTTTTAATTCGATTCTCTTTGCTTTTAGATCTTTTTCCATCTTTTTAACCATATCCAATGAAAAAACATTTCCATCAAAGCCCACAATGCTTCCTTCATTAAGAACATCTGCTAGCCATTTTGTATAAAAGAGTACCCCAGGATCCATCATTCTAAATAATCTGATTCCTGATCCATCAAGCTGCTTTTCAGCTTGAATATAGTATCTGCCATCTGTCCATAGCCCAGCATCCTCTAATGTAATAACTACAGTACCTGCAGACCCTGTAAATCCTGATATCCATTGTCTAGATTTCCAATGTTCTGCTACATATTCACTCTGATGTGCATCAAAACTGGGAATAATATAAGCATCCATTTGATTTTCTTTCATTAGCTGTCTTAACTTTTCGACTCTATCCCTGATAATCATTACGAATACCTCCATTTTTCTTAAGGCTAAATTCTTTACTTTCACGATCATACAGCCATACGGCTAGTACAATACTAATGATTCCGGCTGTAAGCTTTGATATGATAAACGCTCCTAACATTTCAGGGGCTACTCCTGACACAAAGCCAAGTTGACCACCAAATACAAATGCTCCACTTACTCCAAAGGCAGCACATACCACTTTTCCTTTAGGATTCATTTCCTTATATGTTCCGAATATCAACAGATTACTAGCCAAATTTCCTAGAATCCCCGCTACTGACACGGAATTAATTCCAAATTTCTCCCCTATTTTTTCAAAACTATTTTTAAAAATTCGATTGATAAGCGCTAGCATAGGATATGCTCCACCTAAAACTAATGCGATCTTGCCTACGATAACTGTACATTCAGATAGGGGTGTTAATCCTGAGACAAGCTTTACGCCAAATATCACATCTATACCTTGTAAAAGTAATCCAACAATACTCAAACTCATGATAAGCTTTCCAAAACCATTAAAAACTTTTATAAAAACATGTGGAGCTTTTAATAATCCGGCCCCTAAAATAATGGCAAAAACAAATATAGGTGCCAGATTCCATACTAATATGCCGATATTTATTTTCTGCCATATGCCTGCTGCAAGACATCCTATCGGTATAGTAATAATTCCAACCAGCACACCCTTAGAGAAATATTTTTCATCCTCTTTAGAGAGCATCCCTAACGCGACGGGGATTGAAAAACTAATTGTGGCTCCTAAAGTAGATGCGATGATAATTCCTGAGAATGCCCCCATTTCCTTTGTTATTGCTAGCTTATCAGCGATTTGATATCCCCCCATATCTACAGCTAACAATGCTGCAGGAACGATAGAAGGATCTAAATGAAGCACTCTACAGATTGGAATAATCGCACCAGATAAAAAATTTGTAAATATAGGGGCTAAAGAAATTATTCCTATCATGCCAATCCCTAGAGCCCCCATGGTCTTTATGCCTTCCTCAAATTTCCCACCCAGTTTCAAGTGATTTCCGGTAATATAATCAATAGCTCCGATTACAAAAAAAGAACCGATGAGATATAATATTAATTTATCCATTGTTAACCCGACTATTGTAGATATAATTAGGCGTATTAACAGCGATAAGCTTGACCTTTTTGTTCGTATAATTAGCCCAATTGTGGTCAATATTTGAGTCCATATGAACACTGTCACCAGGATATACTTCATGCCTCGTACCATTTATATAAACGGTTAATATACCCTCTAATACATAAATGAACTCTTCTCCCTCATGCTTATAGGATAATATTTCTTCATCTCTCCTTTGAGGAAGAATTTCTATAAGCCTTGGAACAAGTTGTTTATTTTCCAAATCTGTACTTAAACTATACTTAATAAAACCACCTTCTGCTGAATCCATTATTTCTTGTTCATAACTTCTGAGCACCATATCTTCCCTTTTAAGTGGATGATCAAAAAAGTATGTTAAATGCACTTCCAAAATATCAGCTAGTTTTTCAAGTGAATCAACTGCTATGGTCGTAAGCCCCCTTTCTAATTGAGACAGAAATCCAACAGATAGTTCGCTTTTTTCACTTAACTCTTTCAAAGTAATTCCTTTTTCAGTCCTCAGTTTCTTTATTTCCATCCCTATATTCATTTCTTCACCCTAAATTTCATATTTATGAATAATGTAATATATATAAGAGCAACATTCAATATATAATGAAATAATTTCATTAGTATGAAATTCATTTAAACAATCTGACAAAAAAAGACGCTTGATCTATTAGATCAATGCGCCTAGATTGAATTCTGTTATGCGGTCTTATTTTCGAATATGATGACCATTTTTTTGCTGCCTAAATATTCAACAGAAGTATTAAGTTGCTCCGACACAAAGCGTACAGGAACGAAAGTGCTGTTATTTTTCTGTAGTAAAGGAGCGTCAACCATCACGATTTGCTGGTTTACCTTAACCTGCTTATTCCCCACACGCCAACGAATCGTTTGACCGTCTTTTTGAATCGTTACCTCTTTCGTATTCTGGTTCCAATTCACCTTTGCCCCAAGTTTCTCGGAAATGAAACGAATAGGTACGTAGGTACGGCCTGTCTGAATGAATGGCGCTGCTGTTATATTGTAGATACTGTCGCCCACATAGGCTGTCTTGCTGCCTATCATCAAGCGTTGAGTCTTACGCTGAGACATAATACCATAACGATCCGCATTCAATTTGTTAAATATTTTATAGGTTTTGGTTCCTTGGCTTAAGTCCAAGTAGTTATCGTTCAACTGCAGTCCGTAGCGTTCCGCCCCCGTATCCCAATGAAAGTCATAACTATTATTTTGAATCGGCTCCAGATCCCATACCCGGTTATTGTTCAAATTTAGAATTCTTAGGGATTTCAAATTTCTTAACGGTTCCAAATTCCATACTCGGTTGTTATCCAAGTAGAGGGTATCTAGCTTGTTCAATTGTTTTAACGGGTCTAAATCTTTAATCTCGTTGGAGGATAGATCCAATGTAGACAAGTTAGTTAATTTCGCTAAAGGGGCAAGACTCTCGATGTTATTGTTATTGGCAGAGAGACCTTCGAGATTGTTGAATCCTTCTAGCAGCTTAAGATCAGTAATCTGGTCGCCATCAATCCCCAGATACGTCAGACTTTTGGATAGCTTCCGTAGCGGCGAAAAATCCTTAATCTTATTGTAAGACACATTAAGATATGTCAGCTTCTTCATGTTGCCGAGAGGAGCTATGTCTTCTATCGCATTGTCACTCATTTTCAAATACGCTAATTCTGCAGCTCCAGAGAGACCTTGAACATTCGAAATTTGATTGTGGTCGGCCTCCAACTCGATTAGACGGGGCAACTGTTTCACCACATCCAAGGATGAGACCTGATTCCAGCTTATTTCTAGATATTTCATCTCCTTCAGAGCTGACAATTCCTCAATCGATGAGATTTGATTTGCTTTGAGGCTAAGACTACGGATCTTTGAAAGTTTCTTTAGCGGTGTTAGATCCGTAATCTCATTACGGTCTAAATCGAGTTCCGTGATATTGACGGCATACTCCAATCCTTGCAGATCTTTAATTCCTTTACCCGCTAAAGATACAACGGTGAGAGATTCTAAATCCGCTTTGGTAAGTGGTTCATTGCCTTTTTTACCTAACCACGAATGAATCGCTTGATCGAGATTTCCATCTTTAATAACCGGTTCTTGGCTAAATGCTTCCATCGAAGCTTGTCCTGGAAGGGCCAAACTTAGGACAAAAATAAAAATAAGTAAGCTTACAGCAATACGTTTCTTCATGATGATCATTCCCTCTGATGACTGTATTATGTTTATATTACTTCGAGCTTTTTGATGCTCACTTCTTCTCAATAAACTTTCCCTGTTGAAGATTAAAAATCTTCATCGTGGTCTTTGAGTCTCGCTCTTGCTTGTTGTCCTCTAAGGATGCGTCCACTTCGGTCTGCCAATAGAAAAGTTCCCCATTATCATCATTGAACTGGTAACTACCCATGGCAACATGATATTTACCTTGAAATACAGAGCGGTCTTTAAGAGTACCTTTCCAAGCCTCTGTCCATACTCCAGAATCGTTCATATACATTAGATGAGATTCTCTAACATCGGCATCTGTTCCGCCTGTGCGCGTGACTATATTAAATAAAGGATTCATTCCATCAGCTCGAAAATTCTCAATGTTCCAAGATTCGACATGCCACGGTTTCTCAAAGATTAATTTATATGAACCGTTGGACTGTTTGTCAAAGATGAAGAAATCACCAAGATGTACCCCTCCATCAATTCGCACAAGTACTTCTGGTTCGGAATCCCCATCTACATTCATTTCTTCAAAGGATAGACCATCAAAATAATAGTCCCTCTTTTCATTGCCTTGCTTTCGTATCCAATCTTCAACCATATCCTTTGTAATTCCTGTTTGAATGTTTACCGAATGATCAAGTTTAGTTTCTTTAGGACTCAGCGCTTTACCACTAACGAACAGACCAACAGAATTGCTAGCCACAGCAGTTCCGACAAAGATCGTACACGCCCCCAAAATTGGAAGTAACACTCGCAAACTCCTTTTTACTTTCATTGCCCTCTTCTCCTTCTAGAACGATTATATTATTTAGACGCTTTACGTTAACCTAATGTTTCCTTAATTACATAGGTATTGTCTTGGAATAATTCATTTGGTATCAAGTGGCACTAATCCCGATTCGAGTATTTTATAAGGGGCGGTCTTTTGCCAATTTCTTAGGGGAAACTTCGTCATTGCACTTCGCTGTTCTCTTCTCGGTATTCCCGTGGTGATAGTCCAATTAATTTGCGGAATAGCTTCGAAAAATAATGCAAAGATGAAAAACCATGCTTATCTGCGATCTCAGTAATGCTCAGATTCGTAAATAGGAGGTCGTCCTTCACCCGATTAATTCTGAATTGGGTGACATACTGTGTAGGTGACAATCCAGTTGCCTGTTTGAACAATTCAAAAAAGTAACCACGGCTTATGCGTAGCTCTCTGTAATAGACTTCCAAAGGCTGCAGACTGCCTTGTATCAAGTCCTGATCCAATCGCTCGAGCAACTTGGACATGCGTAGATTAGTGATATGCTCCTCTTTCAGCGCAAATGTGAGGTAAAACTCGATAAACTTCTGGAAATTGCTCTGCACCTTTAAGCTGCGAATGAACGTCCGCTCGTCTGTATATTTATTTTCGATATAAAACTTTTCAAAGTAATCTATCCACAAGCGCAGATTCTCGACATTCATATGCTCGGGTAAAGAAAAGGGGAAAGCTGGTCCGATTAAAGCTGGAACAAGAGTAGATTCATCATAACAAATCCTGCTAGGATCGATGAACTCGAACCGACGATCTATGTATGACCAGTCGAAATAACAGCAGATGTGGACCATCGGATCTTCTTTGTCGGCAACCCAATGATGGGGCTGCCCTGCTGGTATGTACACGAGAGAGCCAACTGTTGCTTCATAAGTACGACCACACGTATGAATGACACCTTTTCCCTCACTGATCAAATAAAGTGAGGAGGCATAACAGATCCGATTGCTGGCAGACTGTCCCATGGAGAATGGATACCTGGTTGCATAGTACACGTAAGGATGTAAGTTGGCGAAATCCATAGACGATCACCACCTTGTTCAAAAATTTAATAATTGATATGACGATTGTATAAATAATTGACGATTTTGCAAATACAAAAATTTCACTGCGTTGTAACATTTAGAAGAAAGTAGATAGATTTCCAAGGAGGTACTACCGTGTTAGAAAGTAACTATTTGTTGACTGATGAGCAAATGATGCAATTTATTACGAAAGGCTATCTTGTACTTCAGAACGATATTCCTCAACAGCTTCATCAGAGCATCATGAACCAAATCAATTACGTTATGCATAATGAGGGTAATCCTGGAAACAATATACTACCTCGTGTTCCGGACATACAGCAACTTTTCGATACACCTACCGTCAAGGGAGCCTTAAGCAGTGTACTAGGTTCTGATTATTACATGCATCCACATCGCCACTGTCATTACAACCAACCGGGAAATGCGACGCCAGGTGGCGGGCAATGGCATAAAGACGGCTATTGGTCTTCCATGCGTAGCCATCGACCTTGGTGGGCGATGATCTTCTATTACACCCACGATATTACCGAAGATTTAGGACCTACTGCAATCATGCCAGGCACCCAATACTACGAAAAATTTCTCGGCGACCGCGGTGAGACACTGCTTCCCACAGGGAAAGCGGGCACTATGGTACTCGTGCATTTCGACTTGTGGCATAAAGCTTCGCTTAATGTATCCGAACTAGATCGTTATATGCTTAAGTTTCAATTTCTCAGATTGAGCGCACCGGAGATTCCGACCTGGAATCATCAGAGCAGTGAGATGATTGTGCCGGAAGGAACGCCAGCAATCCACTTGAATTTATGGCAAGACGTATGGGATTGGCTTCGCGGAGAACAATCGGCAAAGCAAGCTGGCACAATAAGTGAAGAGCGATTGTTGGCATTACGGCAAGAGCTTGAGGCAGAGGAGGAAATCACCTCTTTGAATGCAGCCTATGAGCTTGGACAACTTGGTACACAAGGGATCGAGGAGCTGATCGGGCAAATCATTAACGGATCGAACCTGACAGCAGTACGGGCTGCATATGGATTGCAAGGTGCTGGCATCGAGGCAATTCCCGAGCTTCTTCGTGTTATGAAGCATGAGGATGAGAAGCGCAGGGCGTTGGCGATCTTTGTACTCGGGATGATCGGATCATCCGAGGGTGAAGTGGTATCCTCACTTATCGCAAGCTTACAGGATGAGAGCGAATGGGTTCGTCGAAATGCCGTTGAATCATTAGGTATGATCAAGCATACTGGTGAACAGGCAGTTTCGGCATTAGCAAATGTATTGATAGATTCTCTAAAATGCGAAACTAACGATGCTTCACAAGTGAATAAGACGGTGAATTACGCATCATCTCAGACCTACATTACCAATCAAATCGGATATACGGCAGCGCTCTCCCTGCTTCGCATAGGTAAATCAGGCTATGTACAAGAAGTTGTCCGTTCCTTGGAGCAAGCGCTTTACAGCAATGACCGTTACGTCAGAGCTTATGCAGCGGAAGCACTTACCCATCTGCGAACGGAAGAAGCAGTTGATATCTTGATCCGTTTTTATCGCTCATCCCGCTGGTGTCCGGATACGAGTAAAGTCAGTACCTTCTAAAGTTTCCCCTTGCTAACGATAAGCTCTTTTACGCAAAACGTGCCTCAGAAGCGATTCTGGAGGCACGTTTTTATATTATTATTTTCTTATATAGTAGACAATCATATCAAATAAACGAGTGCATCTCTCTGTTTCTTCCGAATTTATAAGCGGCTGTTAATGATAGGACGAGCGCAAAGGCGAGTAGAATTGCCAGATTCAACAGCACGCCGGATGGCGGCTCTCCTTGCTGCAGCCGACTGACCGTATCCAATAGCCAGTATTGCGGGAGAAAATGGGCGGCTTGCTGCATTAACGTTGGCATCGTTGTGATCGGAAATAAACATCCAGCGACCAGGCAGGTCGGAATAATGACCATAGTCTGTATCCCGCCCGCCACCATTGAGCTTGACGAGAACGCTATGATGGCCAAAGCCAGACTGACCGCCACCAGGGCAAACAGACCAAGCAGCAAGAACATTTGAAGAACCGGTATTCCTGAATCAATATGAAAGAACCGGGTCATAACCACTAAAGTCACAGCAATCTGGATCAGCATAACGACAACGTTCACAATGATGTTGGCTGCCACGTATGCGCGACCCGTCACCGGTGCGGCAAACACTCGGAAATAGGTCCGGTTTTCTTTTTCCTTCAGAATCATCCCGGACAAATTGACGGCTGAGAACAGCATGAGCACGACCAGGTAGCCTACCGTTTGAGCCGACTTTTGGTGCTGAACGGAGCGATCCTCCACCGTTTCGACCGAGAGTCCGGATTCTGCTTGAAGATAGCTTTTATACATCTGGTCGAACTTTGCCTGCTCCCCTCTGGACGATCGGCCGATGGACAAGAGATTCCCGATATGTGCATTCAAATACGACTTGATATAAGCTGTGACTTGCGAGCCTTGAACGGATGTCAGGCCGACGTTTGCCGGTTGGCCGGACAACATACTACCTGCAAACCCTTTAGGGAATGTTATCACCGCATCTATATTCCCACTCGCCAGGAGCCCCTCCGCCTCCTCCGTCCGTACTTCCCGGACTTCCACCTGATCAAGCTTGCGGATATACTCCACCATATCCACAGTTACCGCCTGACCGTCGTCGTGATTGACCACGCCGACTCTCAAAGGGCTCTCTTCGGAGCCACTGTAGATTGACGAAGCCAACGCTATGCCAAGAACAGGTAAGCATAAATATAACAGCATTATTTTATAGTTTTTGACCGTGCTTAACGCCATCCTGCGGACTACCCAGATCATCTCTCTCATTACAACCCCTCCCTTCTTCTCATTAGGACAATTGCCAGGGCAAGCAGCAGTATCGAACATCCCAGGTTAAGCATCATGGCCGGAGGCGCCGCCATAAGGTTCCCCGCATAAATAATTTGCAAAATAGCATCATTAGACCAATGCAACGGGGAATATCGGGAAAGGGAATTCATCATTCCCGTCGTTTGATCGACCGGCGTATAAGCCCCTCCCACAAACGCCGCCGCTTGGATAACGATCATAAGTACACTTCCAGCTGCGTTGCCCTTCAGGCAATAGCCTACGCCGAGTCCAAGGCTGAGCGCCAATACAATTTCAGTTAATAAGACAAGGAAAACAAGCCACAGATGTTCTCCCCAATTCGCGCCGAACATATATTTGCTGAGTAGCACGGTAATCGCGACAAATATGGCATTAAGCACGAGTGTCCCGACGATTTTCCCTGCGAAAATTTCTCCTTTCGTGATCGGCGATGCTAACAGACGGAGATCGGTATGCCTGCTTCTTTCCGTTTCGATTAATTGCCCAGCCGTTAATGCACTGTACAGGATGATCATGGTTGTCACCGCAACGGCAAAATAGTCCAAGCCCCCTGGCTGTCTAACCGCATCGACCGAAGCTTCGGTCACATAATTTCCATCTGGTGTGGGAAGATCGGTCTCTGCTATCGTCAATCTATAGCGATCCGCCTGCGCTGCCAATAAGCCCTGAACGATACCATTTTCCATTCCGTTGCCGCTGTTGCCGTAATAGCTGATTCCGTCATCGACGATTCGCACATAACCCGTATAAAGACCATTTTGCACTTCCCTTTCGACATCCGTTTCCGTTCTGTTCGTAACCTCTTCAAAGCGAATGCCGGAGGCCTTCGCTTCTAGCAGAAAAGCCTCCCATTGCTTCCCTACCGCACTGCTAGTGCTATCATAGCTATATAACACGCGTATCGGATCGACCTTCACGGTTCCGTGGAAATTACCTGAGAGCGCCGTTCCCAAAATGAGCATTAGCAGGACAGGTGTCGCCAACATAAACAGCAGCATTTTGATATCCCTAAATACCTTCAATTCTTTCCCGGCGATACGCAGAATGTTCATTCGTTCCGCCCCCTTCCTCTTTCTTATTCGTAATATGGCCCTTGATTACTCGTCTCGCAGCGTTCGGCCGGTTAAAGTCAGGAACACGGTCTCCAGACTGGGCTCCTGTGCTTCCACGCCCCGAATTTCCACGCCACTTGCCACAAGCAGCTGAATGATTGGATTTAAGTTGTTGATTTCTTCAGCGGAGCTGATGTTGATCATCTGTTCCGCCGCTTCGACCGTGTTCACACCGACAATACTTTTCAACTGTTCCATCGGAAGACGTTCGGTCGATCGAACTGTAATGCTAATATTTTTCTGATTCGTAATAATCGCCTTAAGCTCTGCCTTCGTCCCTTCCGCAATGATCTTCCCATGGTCGATAATCGCGATCTGCGAGCAGATTTCTTCAACTTCCTCCATATAATGACTCGTATAAATGATTGTACTGCCCATTCGATTCAGCTTCCGAACCGAGTTCAAGATATAATTGCGGGATTGCGGATCGATACCCACCGTCGGCTCATCCATTATGATCAGCTTAGGTCTGTGAGCAATCGCGCAGGCGATATTCAGCCTTCTCTTCATTCCACCTGAGAAGCTCCTCGGATAGCTCCCCTGCCGATCAGCAAGGCCTACGAATTCCAAGGCTTCGATTGCGCTGCGTTTCAGCTCTGCTCCCCTTAATCCATATAGCCCGGCAAAAAAGTGTACATTCTCATAAGCAGTCATATCTTCATAGATCGCTAAATCCTGGGGCACGAAGCCGATCGCCTGCTTCGCAAACCTACTGTGCTTGGTGATATTCCGGCCCATGATCTCGATTTCACCTTTCGTCGCGGAGAGCAAGGAAGCAGCCATATGAATCGTCGTGCTCTTGCCTGCGCCATTAGGCCCCAAAAATCCGAAAATTTCTCCCTCTTGCACCGATAGCGATAAATTGTCCACGGCGGTATATTCTCCGAATTTTTTCGTTAACTGTTTGATTTCCAGCATGTTCACCGTTGTTTCACCCTCCCGTTAAGTCCGTTTCTGATGTTCTTATCGTACAAAAAAAGGACGTCCTTGCAGAAGTGCACAAGTTCATCCTCTTCCCATGAATTTATTCATGTTATCACCCTTCAAACATTCATGGGGTATATGGTATTAACGTTGTGACCGAAAACCCCCGCGAACCGTCGACAATGACCTTTCCTCCTACTGCCGCCGCCCTTTCCTCCATTCCAATAATACCGAGTCCCTTCACGATCTTTCCTTTCCCTTGGCCATTGTCAGTAACTGTAGCCTTAATTAGTGTAGGTAGCACCTGAACATGGATTGAAACCGCGGTAGCTCCGGCGTACTTCATCATATTAGTGAATGCCTCTTTCATATTATCTTGGATGATCTTCCAATGGATCGGCGAGATGAAGTCCATATTTCCTTCATAGGTAAATGCCGTACGGATCGGGTGTTTGTCTGAAAATTCATCAATGAACAATTTCATCCGGTTGACGCCCATCTGTTCCGTAGGCGGCTTCATCTTCTTCAGATCGAAACGAATGCTTTCGATGCCCTCTTTCGATATATGGATAGCATTGTCCAGCAGCAACGACGCTTGGTCTGAATTGATCTTGATTAAGCGCTTTGCCGCCTCCATCTGGATCAGTGCGCTGGTCATCGCGTGTCCGATGTTATCGTGGATGTCCTGGGACAATCGGTTGCGCTCCTCCAGCTTAAGCGTATATTCCGCTTGCCGCAGAAACTCGTCATTTTCCTGCAGCCGAGTGTGCACCCGTTCAAGATCGCCGCGCATTCGCTCCAGTTCAGAGTGCTGTCCGCGCAGCTTGTTATCGTATAACTTTAGTGTGGAAAAATAGATCAGAGTCACTGCCGCAATGAGTATGTAGAGAAGCATTAGTTGCCGCGGCACGAGTAATATGGGGATCATCATGAGGAGGGACGACGCAATTCCTTGTTTACCGGCAAAGATTGACGCCAACTCATAAAGATGAGCCGGAAGCAGCAAAATTACCAGCGGATGATCCTGGAACATGGCGATGGCTATTCCTATGGATAACACAGCGACGAGGGGGCGAAAGCTCTCTCTTTTCAACATATAAAACAGCAGGTTCGTACTTAGATATAATAATACGGATAAAATATACCAGGGCGTTATGCTCGTTTCAGATGATAGGGATTGGCCGACTGTAAAGACAAGTAGGACCACTTTATAGCCGATCTTCAACAGTTCCGATGCATCTCTTGGTTCGCTCATCAGGTCAATTCACCTGTCAAATAGTAAATGGCGATTTGGGTGCGGTGCGTGAGGCCCGTCTTGCCTAATATAGAAGTAACGTGATTGGCAATGGTGCCCTCAGAGATATAGATCTGTTTGGAAATTTCCTTGTTTGTCCGTCCCTTAGCGATCAGCGCCATGATATCCAGTTCTCTTTCCGTAAAGAGGCTCTTGTCGATCCCGGGCCCTTGGCTAAGTGCGGGCGGCTCTGTGTCCTTCCCCGTCTTTTCCCCAGCAACATCCGATTTCAACTTGTCTAATACCGTATCCTGCAGCACATTATGACCGTAATACACGGTTTTAATCGCATCGCTGATCCGCTCGGGGTTGTTATTTTTCAGCAAATAGCCCTTGGCCCCGTATGTAATTGCATCCCTTATATATTCGTCATCATCAAACGTCGTCAAAATCAGCGGCCTTGTTGCTGTACGCTCGACGATCAGCTTGGTCGCTTCCACTCCGTTCATTTCCGGCATTCGCACGTCAAGCAGCGCTACATCGACCTCATGCCGCTCGCAATAGGCAACAGCCTCCTGTCCATTCTGAACCGTGGCCACAACCTCAAATCCTTCAAACGTGGTTAGAATAATTCTCAGCCCTTCGCGAATGAATGAATTGTCGTCGGCAATAAGCACCTTAATGTTCGGCACAAATCACTCCCCCTTCCCTTCCACTTATTATGCATTATGAAAGGCGTCAGCACCATACTGAGTATTCGGCAGCGAGGTTCAGTGCACTGTTGGACAACGATTAGAAGGAGGTCAATGTAATAATTTCGCCCTACTTATGGTACGGTTCAGCATATCATCTATTGAGCGAAAGAGAAGGCACCCGATCGGGTGCCTTCTCATCTAATTCCTGTGGGGTCTTCATTTCAATCAGAGGGTCGTAATTTTAAAGCAACTTAATCAGCTCTTCTAGCTCATCAACTAATACTTTTGCAAGTTCAAAATCAGTATCTTTTAAAGCCAATTCTATTTTCATTTCAACTGCTTTTTTGTTTTGTTCCGCTTCTAAATAGTCTTTATCAAAATGACTAGCATAAATCATCTGTTTAAATTTTCGCATAGTCATTTTTCTAATCGTCTTATCTTCAATAATTAATACATAATCCATACCATTTACAACAGAATAGAAATCATGAGATATCATGAGAATCGCACCTTTATAATCTTCAATGGCTTTTTCCAGCGCGATTTGCGTATAGGTATCTAAATGGCTTGTAGGTTCGTCAAGAAGCAATACATTTGCCTTACTAGCAGAAACTTTAGCCAATTGGAGTATATTTTTTTCTCCACCAGATAAAGATGCTATCTTCTGATTAACGATTTCTCCTTCAAAGCCATAGTGAGATATATACGATCTAACCTCATCATAAGTGCTAAACCCAGCATCAATGAATTCTTCTAGTATTGTATTAGAATCCTTTAACACTTCGCCTTGAAGCTGAGATAGATAAGTCACTTTAGCATCCGCATTTATTTCAATGGATTCATGATTATTGTTAAAGATATCTCGGAGTAAAGTCGTTTTTCCGGTACCGTTTGGACCGATAATGGCTACTTTATCCGTAGATTTTATCTCAAAGCTAACATTGTCTAACAGCAGCTCATCAAAGGCAACACTATAATTACTGACATTTACAACAATGGTGTCTTCAATCTCATGATCAATATCAAAACTAATATTCGGTTGCTTAATATCAACAAATGGCGCTTTAATTCTACGCGCTTCCAATCTCTCTTGAAATCTAACTCTAGCTTTTAACGCTCTCCCTCTAGATGCTTCTGAATTAATAGTTGCGATAGCTCTAAGATTATCAATAATGTTATCGTATCTCTCAATTTCTTCTTGTTCAGCGACTGCGATTTCTTGCAACTCAATTTTTGTCTGAAGTAATGAGAAATTATACTCAATATATCGCCCATCGAACTCTTGGATCTCCATGTTTTCAAGGTGAATAATTTTGTTGAAACAATGATTCAATAGATATCGGTTGTGAGTAACAACTAGCAGTATGCCTTTGTGAGAATTAATAAGATTTTTAAGCGCATTTAGGTTCTCAAAATCTAAAAATACATCGGGCTCATCCATAACCATCAAGTCGGGACTACTAAGCATCTCCTTCATCACTTGAATAAGTTTGAATTCTCCACCACTCAGTTCGGATACCCTTACATCTTTTAGCTTCATGAGGTTTGCTAGATTTAGTTTTTTATTAATGTTGCTTTCAAAACTATCGCCGCCGATTGCATCAAATGCGTCTAAAGCTAATTGGTACTTTTCGAGTAACGGCTCAATATCCGATGATGTTTCCATTTCAGTACAAAGAGATTGTATTTCATTTTGTATTTTAATAAATTCTTCTCCAATATATTCAAAAACGGTTGTTTCTTTCGTTCTGTCTAGTTGGGAGAACTGACTTACATACCCAATTGTGCAGGTTGGATCTATCTCTAACTTGCCCTCGAACAAATATCTTTCTGGATCCATCAGTATATCGATCAGTGTACTTTTACCACTGCCACTTGTTCCTATAAAAGCGCAATGCTGTGCCTCTTCTAACGTAAATGAAATGTTTGTATATAGTTCTTTTTGTGGAAATGAGAAGGATAAGTTTTCAACTTTTATCATGGTATTACCTTTCTTTATTACTAAATTTGTGACTATTATTGAAAGTATCGTAGAGCATAGAGTTTGAGTTTACCGTTGTAAGAGTAACACTGTTTACAACCAACTTCAATCCATTTGTATGGCTCTTCAATCTCCCAATATTCACGGTCGAGGTAAGCTACAACGTCGACGGCAGGACACGTGTCGTCTTAGCACACATGCACACCAGCGCCGAACGCGTCCCCATCATTGGTTCGCGCTTGCTCGTGCTGACCGACGATCGCGGAAGCACCCACGTGGAGTTGGATCCGTCCAATCACGTGACATTCGAGCCGGACGTGTGGAAATATGCAGCATCAGACGGTTGATCCTTTGTGGGATGGCCCTTCTTTGATCTTTCTTTGTTGAACTATCACCTGAACCTCAAGAAAATTTTAAATTGGCTAAACGCTCCTCCAAAATGATGCGTAGCTCTTCGGGAATCCGTTCAAACTGGACCCCTTTCCCCAAAAACAAAAGCCAATCCGCATAGTACGCTAGCGCCTCAGCATCAAACACATCCAGCTGAACATTGAAAATCCCGCTCGACTGAAACATTCCGGTAAGCGACAAAATGATCCCGGGCGGGTGCATACGCTTAAAGCGTTGAATCCCAGTCGCATCAAGTTTCACAACAAGATTGGCCTCACGTGCACGGTTCCGTTTTTTGCTTCGTATTTCTTGCTCGGACCATTTCATCTCCCGCTCGGAAATAGCCGAATCACGGAGCATATCAACAGGCAAATAACGAAACTCATCCGTATCCAGATCGTAAACCTCAACCAGCCACTGCGCGTTCGAGTTAAAAATATGTAGCAAAAAAACATCCATCAACTGTGGCCAGCCGGGACTCATCTCATACGTCAAGCGTAAGTGCTTATCCCTCACAGCAAGCGAAATCAACTGGTTCAGCTCCGCAGGCGCCGCATCATCAAGCTCCAAGAGATTCGGATTGGCAGGATTCGTATTTTCAAAAAGCAAGATATTATTCAGCTCAATCAATTCGTCTTGCTGGGATTGCGACGCGATGCCGATGAGTTTTTCAGTGATAGAGCGGCGATTATGCAGATAAGGCAACTGCGAATTTTTCGAGGCGATAAAGCTGATAAAAATCGCCTTCAGCTCTTCTGGCGTGAAGCGGACGGAGGGCAGATACTGATTCTGCAGGACATAGTAGCCGCCGCCGCGCCCAAGCTCGGTCGTCAGCGGAAAACCCAACGCCTGAATTTCGTTAATGTCGCGGATCGCCGTCGCGCGGGAAATCTTGAACTCCCGCTGAATCTCGGCAATCGTAAAATGCGCGCGGTTATTGATGTAGCGCATAATCAGGTTCACTCGTTCTGTTTTTTTCATGACTTTATTATATCAAAATGTAACAAATAAAAAGTATCATTTTTTGATACATTAAGGAAATAGAATCAGTCTTGTAAGAAATAAATCCCACAGAGGAGAGAATCCTATGTCTAACTACTCAATCAAAACGGTCTCAGAAAACTACAAAATGACGGCTTTCGGTGTTTCGCTTGAAGACTACAACGACTGGACAGGTAATGCAGCAAAAACTGCAGCGAGAAAAGCTGAAATCACCGAAAACGGCAAGATTGCCGAACTCCTCGCGCTCGCTGACGGGCAAGAATATCAAATCAACTACGTCCTCGACGGTAAGGCTTGGCGCGGGTTCGGCGTGATGGGCGAATTCGACGTGGAAGGCTCGGTCGTCCTCGATTTCCTCGCAGGAGACTACATCGTCGTGTCTGGCACAGGCACGGACCAAGACCGCCTTGCTGACGAAATCACAGGCAAAGTTTTCGGCAGCATACTGCAAGAAATCACGGACTACAAATACGTGGGGCCCGGTAACTCTACTTTCGTCAAATCAGCTGAAAACGGTGACTTCTACGGCGAAATGTGGCTTCGCGCAAAAAAAATCGACCGCTAATCTCTTAGATAAAAGGAGCAATCCCATGGCAAATTACACGCTTGAACACAAAAAATCATTCACATTGACCGCTTATGGTTTTTCAATCCAGTCGAATTTTCAAGACATGCCGGCTATGCAAAAGGAAAAAGCCGAGTTTTGGGGCAAACTCAAGGCTGACGGGCGGTTTACTAAGCTCAAAGACGCCGCAAAGGACGATCTCGAATGGTCAGTCAATGAGGTTTATCAAGGCAAACCGTGGAATTATTTCGCGGTAGAAGCTGGCAAATCAGTGGCTGACGCAACGCGAATCATCGAGTTTCCAGAGAGCGATTATATCGTGGTCGCAGGAAATGGCGACAAGGAAACTTTGTTTGATCAGCTGACTTACCGTGCTTTTGGCGAAGTCTTAGCCAAAATCACCGACTATGCTTACATTGGCGGTCCAAATGCGACGTATCGCAAAGATAACGGCGACGGCACTTTCTACGGTGAATTTTGGGTGCCTGTGGTCAAAAAATAAAGGTCCGCGACCAAAAAACTTGCCAAAATATACATCTCCATATAAAACAAAGCCACTTCTGAAATGAAGTGACCCAAAAAAGTTAGACACTATATTGTTAGGTGACATTAAGGGCATGAGCCCGGTACTGTACCGGGCTCATGCCCTTTAGTTTTGATTTAATCCGCCTGTGATTATTACCAAAAAAGCTTTCGATAACGGCATTATCATAACAGTTTCCTTTGCGTGACATACTCTGTGTGACCCCACGCTCTTTTAATGCTTGCTACGTTTCCACGTGACAGCAGGTTATCTTTTTTAATTTATTCACTTTTATTTAAAAAACATAAAGAGTATGTGAGAAGCATCTTTTCTCGACATACTCTTTTTCTTTTCGAAAATCAATTAAACTAAATTATTTCTGTATACATTATTTGTATCTCCTTTATTTATGATACGGTTCACCCCGATTAATCTTCACCGCTCGATAAATCTGCTCCACGAGCACGAGCCGCATTAATTGATGCGGCAGCGTCATGCGGCCGAAGGAGAGCTTCGACTGCGCGCGGGAAAGGACGGCCTCCGAGAGTCCGTTCGAGCCCCCGATCACATAGGCAATGGTACTCGTACCATAGGTTCCGAGCTTGTCCATATGCGCCGCGAGGTCCTCGCTCGACCACAATTGACCGCCGATGGCTAGGGCCACGACATGAGTATCGGGCTTGATATGTGCTAGAATCTTATCGCCTTCCTTCTCTTGCACTTGGCGCATTTCTGCATCACTCATGTTCTCCGGCGCTTTCTCATCAGGTACCTCATGTACGGTTAATTTCACATACGGCGCAAGACGCTTACTATACTCTGCAATCCCCTGAACGAGGTATTTTTCCTTCAATTTTCCTACACACACGATCTGTATATTCAACGAAAATCGCTCCTTCTAACGTTGTTGGCATCGACCCATATAATCGCATTATTATATCACAGGCAAGGGATTTGAGATGAATATATGCGAATCACCATTATAGTAGTTCTATAAAGTAATACTATAATATGAATAGTGGTGATATAGTGAACGACACCTAATATCTTACAAAATCGAATCGTCGCGGAATTTGGATAGAAAAACAGGGCGAAATCCAGTGAAAATCGTCAAAATAGGGTGAAAAAACGAAAAAAGAGGGAGGGGATGAAATAGAAAGTGACATCATATGGGTTTTTGTTACAAACGACTCGAAAATACATGACATAAACTTCAATTTTAATGTTATATATATGTAATGTATAAAATTCGTAAATTTGACCCCTGCTTGCTCACGATTTTACCCAAAAACAGACCATTATAGGACGCTGTCAGAACGATTTTTCGGCTACAAAGGTGTACTGTAGGATGAAAAATCAATTTAAACGGATTGCCGCCTGCTGCGTTTACAGAAGACGATCTTCATCCAGCTGTAAATCATGCAAAACCATGAATATCGAGAATAAACACAAGACCGATTCTATAGTCCCTAGAAGCCCCTTTAAAATATGAGACGGATCAATTCCTCCATAACCCTTCTCGCCCTTTACAGCTTCCCACAATCCCCTACATGCCATACACCATACATCTCCCTCGGCCCAACACCAATAGATGGAGTTATCAACAACCTCCACCCTGTAAAATCCACCCGAAACCCTGTGGATATCTTTTATTTTTACCCAAAACGCCCTTTTACCGACATATCCACAGCCCTCAACGCCCAAAAAAAAGAACCCGATCTCTCGGGCCCTTCACCTACACAATTAAGAATTTCGCTTCATGCTCGCATTCCATGCATTTGACCGGCGGCTTCCACTGCGGGAAATCCACCTCGTTCAGATCCACCACATCTGGTGCATCCTCGAATTCATCGACAAATCGATCGATGGCTAATTCAACGTGATCTTTACATACGACATACATGCACATGTCCCTCTTTCTCTTAGCTGCTATTAGCGTATCCGATTCGACCCCGGTCTACTCCTGAGGACGATCGGTTAACTTCACTTCTGTGGTCATTCCTTTGCCTTCCCGATAATACGAGACCAGCATCGTATCGCCGACTTTCTTATGCTGATACAGATACTTACGAAGATCCAGCGTTGATGCGATCTCCTCGTTATCCAGCTTCACAATGACGTCATTCAATTCAAGTCCTGCCGTCTCCGAAGGACCGCTTGCTTCCATGACGATCACGCCATCCTTCACGGACGACGGCAGCTTCAGACTCTTCCGCTGCTCCTCCGTAATCGGCGCATATTCATTGTTCAGATCAATCGTATAGACACCCATGTAGGCGCGAATGACGCGGCCTTCTTGGATGATCTCATTGGCAATCTTCATCGCCTGATTGATCGGAATCGCGAAGCCAATGCCTTCGACGCCAACATCAGCGATCTTCATCGAGTTCACTCCGATCACTTGCCCTTGCAAATTCACCAGCGCGCCGCCGCTATTGCCTTCATTGATCGCCGCATCGGTCTGAATGACCTCTGCCTCCCAATCGTACGTACCATCGCCATTCAGCGATACAGGGACGACTTGGAGTGTCTTACTGATGATCCCGTACGACAGTGAATCGCCTAGACCAAGCGCATTGCCAATCGCGAGCACCATCTCACCGCGCCGCAACTTCGTGGAATCCCCGATTACAGCAGCTTCTGGCAGGTTATCATCTTCCACCGACAAGACCGCAATATCCGTCGTATGATCCTTCCCGACGACCGTAGCCGATATTTTCCTTGCATTATTGTTAAGAACCACCTGCACGTCATTCGCACCTTCTATAACATGCGCATTCGTGAGAATGAGTGCCCGGCCCTCTTCTTTTCTAAAAATAATCCCCGAACCCAGCCCCGCATCCACCGTCTTATCATCTTTCTTCTGACGGTTCACGACGCTAACAACAGACGGGCTCACTTGATCAGACACATCGATAATTCGTTCGAACGGATCTCCCGACAACGTGCTCTGATTCTTCGTCTCCATGCCCGGGCCTGCACGTGCTGTCCCTTCGATATGGCCACCAACACCTGTAATCCAGCTGAATAACACAATCCCTACAGCTGCACTACATACTGAACTCACAACCGATATTTGAAGCGTTGACCAACGCTTTCTGGGACCCAGTTTGCGTGTAGCTCTACGAGCCACTAACTTTTTGATAGGCCTAGAAACCTTCGGTGAATAGAAATCATCATCGAAAAAGCTCACTCGGGTCATCCCCTCTCTCAATCTCGCAAAAATCGTAGGAATGTTTTGACCCCTAACTGCCTACAATAATACTAGACGATAAAAGCTAGATTATAGAGAAGACGACAAATCTACTTCTCTATTATTCTTCCCTATCATAACATAAACCAACCCCTGAAAGGAGACGAATTACAATGACAATGGCCAATCGAACTTTGGATCATGTGAACCTAGTAGCGAAGCTCGCAGACCTCAAGGAGGAGCACTATCGCAACACGCTTGCCCTTTGCACACTCATCGAATTGCTCGTAGACAAAGGTCTGTTCACCCGGGAAGAAATCGCCGCCAAAGCCAATGAGCTCGATCAGCTTATGGTTTTCCCACCTTATCCCATGGCGTAGGACGATCATAGTACGTATCTCTCAATTCGAACTCTTTTTCCTTGAAAAAGTGCCCATGATCCTCCATCACATCCCGTACCGTCATTTTGGCGAGATCCATCAGGTTATGCTCTCGGCTTAAATGTGCCAGATACGTTCGCTTCAGCTTCGCCGTCATCAACTGACTCAGTGCCTCGCCCGACGCTTCATTGGACAAATGCCCAACATCGCTCAAGATACGCCGCTTAATATTCCAAGGGTACCGGCCCATACGCAGCATCTCCACATCATGATTGGACTCCAGCACAAGGACATCCGAGTCCGAGATTGCCGCTTTCACCTTATCGCTCATGTAGCCGAGGTCTGTCGCTAGACTCAGCTTCTCTTCTCCATCATAGAAACAGTACCCGACAGGCTCGGCTGCATCATGCGAAATACCGTACGATTCTACGCGCAGCGTCCCGAAATCCAGCGCTTCCCCCGTCTGCATCACGACCTTCTTTTCCTCTGCAATATTACCAATATGCTTCTCTAACGCTTCCCATGTCGCCTCATTTGCATAGATCGGCAAATCATATTTACGCGCCAGTGCGCCAAGCCCTTTAATATGATCCGAATGCTCGTGCGTAATCATGACCGCATCAATATTCGCAGGCTGAACTCCTTGTTCCTCGAACAATTCGTTCATTCGTTTCATACTCAGACCGACATCGACGAGCACCGTCGCAGACTCATTCTGTATTACTGTCGCATTGCCGGTGGAACCACTCGACAACACGGTAAACTGCATCCCCATGTTTCACTACTCCTTTTGCTGCTCTCCCTTAGGATGATACACTTCTGCACTAATCGCATTCACGAAGTATATATCCCCGCTCTCAAGTACGATCCGCCATGCCGGCGCCGTCACGAGCGTCTCATTATAGACCTGCCCATGGTACCCAAGCTTAATCTCCTTCACAACCGAGCCCGTCGGCAGGAACTTCTCAATCAAGATCCCCAAAGCATTCGTCGCCGGCAGCACCTTCTGCTCCTTATCGGCTTTTTCCTTCGATTCGAGCTCAATCACCTTATTTTCCCGATACGCCACGATGTTCTGATTCGCGTAGAGTAGCTCTAGACTTACTTCGAACATCGGCCACTTGTTATCGAGCATATACTGCAGTCGAAATACACCGTCCGGGCTCGTAGGCGGGCTCGTAGCCGGGTCAAAGACATACCTCTCAATCATTGGAACCTCATCCTTCAACGCTTTACGCAATTCCTTCTCATTGAAGATCAACTGACTCGACACCGGCGCCGGCAGATCCACCCGCTTCGTATCCTGCTCCTCATCGACGAATTGGAACGTCCGCTCGATGAGCGCCGGTGTCTCAGATGGGATCTTGCCCTGCACCTGAATGAGCTTCATCTCCATTTGTTTCTTCGTATCTTCCGGCAGCGAGGTCCAGTCCAGATTGGAGCTGAGCTGCTCCCTTACATCAAGCCATAACTGGTACCCCAGAATAATATTGAGAATCAGAAAAGCAAGAATCAAGACACTCTTCGCACGACTCCAATCCATGGACACCCTCCTTTTCGGCGAAAATGATACAACCTGCTGTTATTTCAAATAATCCATCGAGCCATCTTCCAGACGAACCGCCCACGTCGGAATTAACCGAATGACTTTATCCGTCAGGAAAGGGCGATATGCTGGGAAAACCCACTGCACTTTATTATTCGTAGTATCGAGATAACGTTTGAACATCATCGCGAGTTCATCGCCGCCTTGCAGCGTCCGCAGCTGCTTCAGTGACGCACGATCATCCAAGTAAATGAGCGATCGTTGATAGCTCGTGACAACCCCCTGCTGCACGCTCAGACGAATGTTGCCGAAGCGGAACATCGAATCCGTCACAATCGGATAGCCGCCATAATACTGTTGGAAGACCACTTCCGTACCATCCACCTGAACGGGCGAAATCGAAAGCCGATGCGTGCCGTTCCAGCCCCCATGCTGATTCACGAACTGCACAGCCGAGAGTACGTTCTCACTGACGTCATTCGCACCCTCCACCCGAGCAACCGGGTCCGAATACGTCACCCATTGATGTTCGGGACGTACCTGCAAGCTCCGCTTACTATCTGTATAAATCTCCGAGCCATCCTTCTCCTTAATATTGCGTGTCGTACTCGGATCGAAGAAGAGATTATGCTGCATCTGCTCCGCCGTAAACACCTCATACGGCACTTCAATCTGAACCATATTCAGCGGCTTATCCGGCAGATAATACTGATCATACAACAAGCGATAGCTGTCCCACGCTTGCCCGAATTCCACGTGCTGCTTCACGTCCTGCACCGTCAAATCAGCCTTCGTAGCCTCATAGACCACCTGATTTTTGCTGCTGAAGAACAGAGCGCGCACCGTCTCCTTATCGTCGGAGGTGAAGATCCAGATGCGGTTAATCATTTCATCCCCGAATTCAGGATCGCCTTGAATTTGCATCACCTTGCGCAGCAAGGTCACAGGCACTCCTTGTCCGTATACCAGCTCGATCCCTGGATCTTCGTTTCGAATACGGGATAGGTCAAGCAAGTGCGTGGAAGTCCGTTGGAATCCATCGAATTTCCGTCCTTGCAGGCGTTTGAAGATTTCTTTGTAAAAAATATAATCCGGTGAGAATACCGTATGCTTGCCCCCGCCCAAATGCAGTACCATCTGCTCCGGGAAGACCAGATTCTCGATCTTCTCTTCCGGCCCCATCTCTTCCGTCTTCACATAACTGCTCTCGGACTTCTGAATGGGCTCGAAATTCGGCATGCTGTAGGATAGGAAGTAGCTCTGTACCAAGCTAAGCACGACCAAGAAAGTCAGGATAAGAGTCTTGGATTTCTCCATCATGATGCCTCACTTCCTTCATCCAGTGTGGAAATCGTGAACGTCACCTTGGTGCCGACGCCCAGCTCAGATTCAAGACTAATCGTTCCGCCATGTGCCTTCACAATTTCCCGGGCAATGGACAGCCCTAACCCCGTACCGCCCATACTGCGTGACCTTGCCTTGTCGACGCGGTAGAAACGGTCGAAGATACGGTCCAGGTCCTTCTTCGGAATCCCCATCCCCGTATCCTTGATTGAGATTGCAATGCGGTCTTTACCTGCTTTATGCGCCTCTAGCTCAATGACACCGCCGTCTGGCGTGTATTTGATTGCATTGGACATCAAGTTATCCAGTACCTGATCGATCTGATCCCGATCCAGTACAACCTGATCAACGCCATTCGCAATGAATATCGAGGGCTTAATTCGCCGTTGCTTCATCTGGAAGGAGAACCGGTCAGCCACTTCCTCCAGCATCTCCACCATATTCGTCGGCTTCTTCCGCAGAATCGCCTGCTTCGAGTCTAATCGTGATAGATGCAGCAGGTCCGTAACGAGCCTTATCATCCGCTCCGTCTCGTTCCGAATGACACCAACGAATCTCCCTGCGAGCTGCGGCTCCTCAAGTGCACCGTCATCGAGCGCTTCGACGTAGCTCTTAATCGTCGTAAGTGGCGTACGCAGCTCATGCGATACATTCGCGACGAACTCGCGCCGTGATTGCTCCAGCTTTTCCTGCTCGGTGACGTCTTGAAGGACCACGATGGTCCCCGTTACCCCTTCACCACGGCGATGAATCGTCGAGAACATGACACGCAAGATCAACTCTTGTTCTTGCTCCTGGTCGATGCCCAGATTCATCAGCATTGAAGGTCTAGCCTCTTGCTCCATCGTGTTAATATGCTGCATCGAGATCCCGAGCAGCTCCGTGATATCTTGATCTGTCGCGCCCCGCTCCTCAACCCGGAGCATCTCCTTCGCACGACGATTCATGACAATGATATGTCCCTGTTCATCGGTCGCAAGCACGCCGTCACTCATATTGGTGAGGACCGACTGCAGCTTCTCCTTCTCTTCCTCATGCAGGGATAACGCATGGTGAAGCCGCTGCGTCATATAGTTGAACGCCTCACTGAGCTGGCCGATCTCATCATTTCCCATGACGGGCGATCGCAGCTCGAAATTCCCTTCGGCGACATCTGTCGCATGCTTCGTGATCTCCTTAATCGGGCTCGTGATCGTATGGGCCAGTATGACCCCGAGCAGAGCCGTCAATCCAAGCGCGATCAATGTCCCAGAGACAAATATATTATTAATGCGTTCGATCGTATCGTAGAGCTCCTTCATTGAAGCGACGATATAAATCGCACCTACGACCTTCGTGCCATTCATAACCGGCTTAGCCACAATCTTCTTCCGTACGCGGTTCTCATCGATCATCTCGTCTTCATTGTCGCGAATACCTTGTAAAGCACGGCTAACAACCGTCTGAGTATTTTTACGGCCAATATAGGCCTGATGCGCTTGCAGCGAGGTCGTCAGTACTTTCCCCGTCGCATCCAGCACCTGGATTTCCCCGTCGTTAATATTAATGAGGTCACGTACGAGGTCATTCAACCCTTCTATATTCAAGGAATCTGACGTCTGCTCGTCCACCTTCGGTGTCAAATATCGCACGGCATAGATGGAGAGCATCTCGCCTTTACTATTCAAATCCCGCGTAAAACTGCTTGTTAACGAATTTTTCATCACGCTCACGAAATACACACCAATGAGCTGCATCGCAATCAAGATGAGCAGCACATAGATAATGATTAACTTCGCTTGGATCGTGCGAAAAAAACGTACCCATTTCATGAAATTACAGTCCTCCTGTTTTTGGGCTGCGCATCATATAACCAAGACCGCGACGCGTCGTAATAAATTCCGGTTTGCTTGGATCATCCTCAATCTTCTCGCGCAAGCGGCGAATCGTCACATCGACCGTCCGTACATCGCCGAAATATTCGAAGCCCCATACGGCTTGCAATAGATGCTCCCGGGTCATCACTTTCCCGCTGCTGCGGATCATGTAGTGCAGAAGCTCAAATTCCCGATGTGTCAAATCTACCGGCTCACCGTTCTTATAGACAACGTACATATCCGTATCAATGAACAGATTGAAATAAGCAACGCCCTGCCGCTCTTCGACCGACGTATCGACCGCCGAAGTCTGTACGACCTTCGTCTGACGGCGCAGATGCGCCTTCACGCGCGCGAGTAGCTCCCGTGTGCTGAACGGCTTCGTCACATAATCGTCCGCCCCCAGCTCAAGACCAAGCACCTTATCGATCTCCGTATCTTTCGCCGTTAACATAATAATCGGTGTCTGCAGATGCTGCCGCACTTCGCGGCATACATCCATGCCGTCTTTTACTGGCAACATAAGATCAAGAAGGATCAAATCCGGCTGTTCCTGAAGCGCAAGCTCCACCGCCGCGCCCCCGTCAAACGCACAAATGACCTGGTAGCCTTCTTTCTCCAAGTTGAATTTCAATATATCGGCAATCGGCTGCTCATCATCGACTACAAGAATTTTTCCGATCATAGGATAAACCGCCCCTAACTATACAATGATTCTTCTATTCTAACACATAGAGACGAGCCTTTCCTAACAACTCGCAGGTCCTAGATAAAGAAAAAAACACCAGTGAACGGTAACCCGCTCCATGGTGCTCTCCTCTGATCAAACCTTATTATTCGATATAAGTGCTATACTCAACAAAATCACAAATCCTATAGATAACTTAATGGATTCCGTAACGAACCATTCTTGTGAATTTCGAAATGTAAATGCGTACCTGTGGAACGTCCTGTGTTACCCATAATGCCGATAAGCTGGCCTTTTTCCACAACTGCACCCTTCCTCACCTTAATGCTGCTCAGATGTCCGTACAGCGTCTGGTAGCCATTCTTATGGTCTATAATGATGACATTCCCGTAACCGCTCTTCGTACCTGCAAAAGTAACAACGCCGTCATCTGCCGATTTAATATTGTGGTTCGACGAGGTCAAATCGACCCCTTTGTGTATACGTCCCCAACGTTTACCGTATGGGCTCGATAAACTCGCACCCGAGACAGGATAAGCGAAGTTCCCTGAACCTTCACCAATAACAACCTTCGTCCCGCGCACAATAATTTCCGGAATGGCTGCCGTAATAACCTTCTGTCCTAGCCATTGTTCAATGACCAGATCGCCGTTATGCTTGGTTAACATATACGACATTTGCTTCAATCCAGGCTTCCCTTGACGGATCACCTTCGACTCACCTGCCCGCATCTTCGGATCCTTCTGGATAATCGTCTGCGGCTCAATCACAATATTCTCTGTTACTTTCTCAACGGTTGCAACCGTAATCGCTGGCTTCGTCACCGTTAGATCGATCTCTTGACCAATTTTAAGCGTGAACTCATCTACCGTTGGATTGTTCTTATAGATAACCCCTTGCGTTACACCATATTTATGCGCAATCCCTGAGATTGTGTCGCCTTCCTTAACCTTGTGGGTAATCGGAGCAATTTCGCCCTTCGTTAATAGCTGATAAGCTTCCTTCTCGGATAGAATCTTAGACGGATCTGACTTCACGGGAACCGTCTCCACTTCTTCTTTGAAACCGATCGACTCTAGACGCTTCATCGGCGTTTTAACGTTGTTCGTCGGCGATGCGCTCACAGAGAGAGTTCTCACTTGTTTGGTTGGCGCTTTAGCGGCAGGCTCATATTGACTCTTCACCTTCGCGAGAATGGCATCTGCAGTATCCTGATCCTTCACCGTTCCGACGACTTTGCCATTAATCTCAAGCGCAACCCCCGTTGCCGTTGGCACGAGAAGCTTGCCTAGCTTGGCTAACGTTTCATTATTATCCACCGTCGGTTTGTATTCCTTCGTTGTACTGTAGCTAATCTGATCTGCATTAAGCGACATATGTACATTCGGGTAGTCCTTCTTCGCTTCCTTCGTCTTCAGCGCAACCAATTGATTCACAAGCGCTTTGTTGTTGACGGAGCCTACTTCTTTGCCATTCATATATACTTTATAATATTCGACCGTGTTCGCTGTTACATACTGGTTGCCTGCAAAAGCAGCCACACCTACGAAGAACAAGCTACCGACGGCGATGATCAATTGTTTCTTTGGACGCTTCAGCCATGCTGGTAACGTAAAACGTGATTTTTCATTTACATCTGACATACTATTCTCCTTTGCGTGGTATTTTCCATTTCAGGTCTGCAAAAAGTGTCAAAATTTTAACCTTTTTGCTCAACGAAACTACTTTACCACAGCTTTCCTACCAAATTCAACTACACAAGTAGGAATAGAGGCACGTTCCATAATTTGTCGAATATGTCAAATCAGCGTCTTTTGGCATGGTTTTAAAGACAAAAACAAACAGATGTTCTCCTGTTTGTCTATGGATTGATTCTTATTTTGAAACCGCATACCATATCTTGTACGTTAGACAATTTTCCAGTCCATGGATTCCATATTGTCCCTCGTGTCTATTGCTTCAATAATTCTATCAATTTGTCATATTCTTCGGTGCTCACATATTTAGCAATGATCTGTTCTACCTCTGTTAATTCACTTCCAGTGAGTCCATCCTCCACGGCATTCAGAACCGTCTGAAGCTCATTCGCTGGAATTTTCGAGATCAGTGTCGTGAACACCTTCTCCTTCTCCTCTGTAGACAAGCCATCCTTCGCCTTGGCGATGGCATCCGAAGGGATGATCACGTCTTCCTTCGGCGTGGTCGCAGAAGGCAGCGCAGGATCGGCCGTCGCCGTGCCAGAGCTGCTGCTGCCAGTTGCGCCCGTGGCGCCCGGCGCTTCGCCTCCCGCAGGGGCGCCCTGCCCACCAGCAGCGGCATCGTCATGGCCGCCGCCAGGTGCCGCTGGCGGCGCCGTTACCCCGCCGAACGCGGGGACGGCGCCATCTTGCGGCTTGGCAGACGACGACCCCGCCGCGTCGTCTGCTTTCGCGGGAGTGGAGCCGGCGCCCGTGCTGCTCGGCTTGCTCCCGCCCCACAGCGAAGACAGCGCGAATGGCTTGCCTTCGAGCTGAATGTTAAATTTCTTCAATACGCTATCTATATACGAATTGACAATCAATCCGGTTGTAATCAGCGTTAATGAACTGACAAGAATAACGAGACCTAATAACTTGGATAGTTTCATAAGCAGTCGTACCATAAGGCCATTCCTCCATTTCCTGCTAAACAGACATACTTCTTAGTATTAACGGAAACGTAGGGTACCATTCGCTGTAACGCACATTTTTTTCACACTGGAGACATATAAAAAACGCGCCCGAAGGCGCGTTACGTCGTTGATATATAGTTAGATGACGCGGCGGAATCTTCCCACCACTTCTGCCGTCTGGACGATATTAATGAATGCTCTCGGGTCTACCTCAAGCACGCGCTTACGCAGAACCGGCAGCTCACTGCGCGTCGTTACGGTCATCAGCATGTAGTTCTCTGTATGGCTGTAACATCCATATGCCTTCACCATCGTAATACCGTGCGGGAACTTAATTAGTTCTTCCGCCATGAGGTCACTCTTCTGTGTAATGATAAATGCTGTTACCTTCATATGCCGCACATGAATCATATCAATGCATTTGCCTTTAATGAATAAGGAGAGTAATGAATAGAATGCAACATCCCAGCTGACCAAGAACCCGAGAAACACGATGATCACCGAGTTCAGTACCGACAACACGGTACCAAGCGGGAAATCTCTTTTTTGCGTCACGATGAATCCGATAATATCGAACCCGCCCGTCGATCCTCCGACACGCAGTGAATATCCTACGCCAATCGCAATGACAATTCCGCCAACAATCGCTCCCATAATCGGGTCTGACGTGACATGATAGGCAGGTATGTATTGCAAGGTGATCGTCGTAACGACGACGGATAACAAGCTGAGTAGAATGAACCTACGTCCGAGCGAAATCCAGCCCCACACGATGACGGGTACGTTCAGGACGAAATAGACGAGGGATACATTCCAATTCGCTGCATACTGCATAATCATCGCGATCCCCGGAATACCGCCGCTTAATAGTTGATGAGGCGTTAAGAATAACTGAATACCAAGCCCGACGAGTATCCCGCATATGATCGTGACGCAGAGATCCTGTACGAGTTTCATCCAGCGTTCTCGAGGTGACTGTTCCTCTGGTTGTACCATGTTATAAATCCTTCCTATCTGTTAGAAAATGATACATAAGAAGCGGCGAACGCATCGCGCTGCTCTTATCGATTGAAATTCTGTCCAATTGGACGAACTCCACTGTACCATGTTCCTGGACGCATGCCTATAACAAATATTTCATTTCTTGCCATTCTTCCATAGTATCGCTCGAATCATATGCTTCTTATTCCTTAGATGATAGTTCTCCGAACCATATGCCCGTCCAAGACGGAACAATCGGGCTATTTTCCCGCTCGATTTGATCACCCACCGCATCTCCGAAGAAATCTCGGCATAACAGCGCCGCCTGCTGCACCGAATCGAACGCAAAGCTCGTATCCAGAATCGACTTCGTTAAGCGATACTCCTCTTCCAACGCCCTCATATAATTCGCGAGAAAATCCGGAGCCTCTGGCTGCGCATGGCCTGTCCCCAGCGTCTCCAGGATCATCACCTTCCCCTGCGGTCTCAGCACCCGCCGAATTTCCTGCATCAGCTGCTTCAAATGGTGTTCCTGCTGTGGATTGCTCTCGCTTGCCAAGTAGCAGATACTCCAGCCAGCCATGACGAGATCTACCGACTGGTCTTCAAGCGGGAGCCTTTCCCGCAGATCTGCAACCTGAACTCGAACGTGCTGAAGTCCTGTCCCCGCAAGCTTCGCCTCCGCCCGCTTCAACATCCCTTCGGATGCATCCAAGGCTGTAATCGACCTGACATGGGGGGCTACAATACAGGAGAGCCTGCCTGTCCCTGCTCCTAGATCCAACACATCGAGAACTTTCCCTGCACCTGCACAGACATTCCCTAGGAAATAATCGATGTTCTTTGCACGATCTTCCTTCGTAATTAAGGCATCATAACGCTCTGAAACGGGCAGTGCATATACCTCCGTACTGCGAAGACTGCCCGCTCCTTGCACGCCGGTCTCCGTCGCCACCTGTTTCTCCTTCTGACCCATTCGAATTCCTCCTCTATGTTCATGTTTTCATCCACAGCATAGAGGTTCTCGTAAGGAGAAGCTCAAGTCCTAATCTGAAGCTCGAATCGCATAGACCATATGCAGAACCTCGGCATATGCTTGATGCATCGTGACATAGCCGTGATCGCGCAGCCAACCGAGGAGCTTCGATTTATCAGCGTACATCCGCTCCTGAAGTGATCGCAATACGTCTTGATCCCCTTCGGCTTCCTTCATCTGCCGGTATCGTTCTCGAGCTTCCTCATGCTCGAACATGACATCGACGAGACAGATTCGGCCCCGTGGCTTCAACATGCGTGTCATCTCTTCTAGAGCGAGTGGCTTCTGTTCCTCGGTCAGATGATGGAGCGTGAAGCTGCTCACGACGAAATCGAAGGTCCGCTCGAAATAGGGGATCGATAACCAATTCCCAAGTCTTGTCGGAAGGTTAGGAAGCTTGCGCCGACTCTCATTCAGCATCGATTGTGACTGATCCAGGCCCGACATTAAGGCGCCTTGCGCTAGAAATCGTTCGGTCAAATTCCCTGTTCCAATGCCAATATCCAGCCCTTGTTCCCCTGCGCGGGGCGCGATCCATTCGACCATCCGATCCAATAGTAGCGCATACTTCCCGCCAATTGGTCGAAGTCCCACCGATCCTTCCATGCATTACGGGAATCTCGCAGCCGCTTCGAGCCTTCCGCCATCCTATAGAGCCAAGTCTGATCCACCTTATGCTCCATCTGTACCCGCTCCAGCATGCGGTCCGCCGTCTCAATCAATTGTTTCATCTCCAGAAATTCGCGATAAAGCTGATTTCGATGCTGTTCGAGTTCATCTTGTAGAGGGGCCGTATCTCCTTGATCCAGACCCTCCAGCATCACTTTAATTTGCTCTACTGGCACGCCGATTTCTCGAAGGGCAATAATCGTCTTCAGCTGTCCAATATGCTCCTCTGTGAATAGGCGATATTGATTGCCCGGTTCTTTGTCCGGCGTAATCAGCCCTTTCTCCTCATAGAACCGAATCGCCCGTGCAGATACATTCAATTGACTCGCTACCTCCGTAATTTTCACCGTCCCGATCACCTCCCCCTCAGTATAAAGCCTACCGTAAGGAGAAGGTACCTCCCTCCCGCAAAAAAACTCCAACCTTTGCCTTCACGGCTCAGATTGGAGTCCCTGTTCCTATACACGTCTATACGTGCAAGTCTCGTTTGTTATAACCCACATACGTAAGGATAAGCGAACCCACCAGGATCAGCGCCGTCAGCCCGATAAATCGTCCATCAAGCCCTCCGCCATACATCACATGCTTCGCATCGAAATACTTGAATGGCGTCAGATATTTCATCCAATCGATATTCCCGCTAATATCGATCGCTATCGATAGAATGAACGTGATTAACAGAATGGCCGTTGAGATCGAGACCGCCCGTTTCGGATACCGACTCACTCCGGCTATGGCTAGACCAATCCCGAGGAACAACAATTGGAGCAAGAACATTCCGACCATCAGCAGCATGATGTCTTGATTCACCGATTCCCCATGGCTGTATGGGTTCACGAGGAGAATGGAACTCCCCAGCATCACGAGATTGAATATAACGAGCTGCGTCAGAGCTGCTAGGAGCTTAATCGTCAGCATCTGGCTGCGGGAGATCGGCTTCACGAGCAGGAACTCAGCTGTCTTATCCCGTTCTTCCTTGGAGAGAATATTCGCACCGAGCATCGCGGCATGGATGGTCGCCATTAAGAGTAGGTAAATGAAAATCGCCCCATAATACCCACTTGCCTTCGATAAATCAAACGTCCCGACACCCATGACGGCCTGCAGCGATTTCGGCATATCCGCCATCAATTCATTCATCGACTCACCTGAACCGGACATCGACAATCCCGCATATTTGCTCATACTCGCACCGACCATGGCAACAATCCCGATACACCATAGAATGAGCGACTTGCGATGCGCCTTCATTTCTCGAATCCAGAGATTCATGATTATAGCCTCCCTTTATCCATACGCAAGCTTACAGCATCGCCTGCAGCCTTAGACGGCATGGATATCTCTCTTCCGATACACGACATAACTGATGGCGATGGCCGCCACGACAATCCCAAGCCCAAGCCAGAGGAATGGCCCCTCATAGCTGGCATGCTGCATGATGTAAGCCGGGTCGAAATATTTAAAGGGCGTGAAATACCGAATCGTCCCGTCCCCTGTCGTCGCACCGAGCATGCCGATGATGAAGAACGCGAATACCGTGCCAAGGGAGATCGGCAATACGGATTTGATCTTAAGCACCAGGACCGAGACGAAGAATCCTAACGCCATGAATATCAATTGGATAAAAAATAACGTCACGGAGATCATCATCAGCTTCGACATCTCGAAGTCACCATTCTTCACAACCATTGCCATAATCGTCGCCGCAGCGAGATAGATAACATTCGTAATCAGGAGCGAGATGAGAGCTGCGAGCAGCTTGGAGGTCACGATTTGGGTCCGGGTTACCGGCTTCGTTAACAGGAAATCCGCCGTCTTCTCCCGCATCTCCTTCGACAAGATCGAAGTTCCTAAATTCATCGCCTGAATGGCGCCACAGAGCGAGATATACATAAATACATAAGCATAGAAGCCCAGAATGGTAGTAATCGTCTCGATCTGTACGCCAACCGCCTTGAGTACGGCCTCGGGCATCGTCTTCAGCAGCGATTTGAACTGATCTGCATCCCTTGCGAAGGTCGGGAACATCGATAAGAGAAGCACGACCACCGCAACGAGCGTACACGTCCATATGATGGTCGATTTGCGATAAGCCTTGAGTTCATGCAAGACCATATTCATGGATTAGTCCTCCTTCTCATAGTAGTGCATGAAGATCTCTTCCAGATCCGGTTCCTCCACCAGGATGTTCGCCAGATCAATGGCAGCAATTTTACTCATCATCGCATTCACATTGCCTCTGTAGAGGAATGAAACGGTCGTTCCTTCAACCTTCAGCTCATTCACACCGCTTAACTGGAAGTAGTCTGGACTGACAGGCGCCTTCGTCTCCAGCTTGAACCGTTTATAGTTATTCTCCTGCAGCGTGCTGATCTTCTCGAGCTGAATCAACTTACCTTCTTTAATGATCGCGACACGATCACATAGGCGCTGCACCTCGCTCAGGATATGCGATGAGAACAGAATCGTCGCCCCTCGTTTATTCTCGGCTTCGAGCAGATCGAAGAATCGCTGCTGCATCAACGGGTCGAGGCCGCTCGTAGGTTCATCGAGGATGATGAGCTTCGGCTCATGCAGCAGTCCCTGGACAATACCGACCTTCTTCTTGTTCCCGAGAGATAGATCATCGATTTTCTTGTTCAGATCCAAATCCATGATGCCTGCAAGTTCAGCGATACGCTTCCGGCAATCCTTCTTGTAGAAGCTCGCAGAGTATTGCAGCAGATCCTTTACCTTCATGTTGTCGTAATAGAAGACTTCCGAGGGCAAATAACCAATCTCCTTCTTTATCTCAGGACCGTACTGAATGCAATCCTTGCCGAAGATCTTTGCGTTCCCGCTCGTCGGATAGATCAGCCCGAGCAGTGTCCGAATCGTCGTTGATTTGCCCGCCCCGTTCGGCCCGATGAATCCGAAGATTTCACCTTGCTCGACTTGAAAGCTCAAATTCGTAATCCCTCTTGCGCTTCCGTAGGTTTTCGTCAGGTTGTTGACTTCAATGACATGCATCCTGAACACTCCTTTTCCACCCTCAAATTTATTTGTAAAAAGCTTGCTTGAGCACTTCCATATACTGATCCATCTCCGCCACTAGCTCTTTCATTTCGATTTCGGTAAACGGCGAGGACTTTATGCGATCTTGATGACGTGCGCCAAATCCTTCAAGCGTCCAGAAAATAATATTGAGCGTTCGTTCAATGTCCGTGCCCTCTTTGAACTTCGTCGTATCGATATGACTGAACATCACGTTGAATCCCGTGGACATGAGGTCATGATTGCGCTGCTTCAAATCGTCTTTAATCTCCGCTGCATCCTCCACATAGGCGACGCGGAGGAAATCGAACAGATCCGGATGCCTGGTTATGAGGTCCAGCTTCAACATCGCGGCCTGACGCCACTTCACGAATAAATCCCGCTCCTCCGCATCCAGCTTCGCGAGGAACTCTTCCATCATCAACTCTACCGCACGGTCGAACAGAAAGAGGAACATTTCCTTCTTGTTCTTGAAATAATGGAATAGGATCCCCTTCGATATTTCAGCATCCTTCACGATTTCATTCGTTGAGGCCTGCTCATACCCTTTCTGTGCGAATTCCTTCATCGCGGCATTCATAATTCGCTCCTGTTTATCGGGGTTCAGATTAAGAAATTTAGCAACCATAAATAATAACCTCCTGCATTGTTGACCACTGTGGTCAATTTTGATTATATTCCTGTTGACCGACGTGGTCAATACTTATTTTTCAAAAAAATCCAATTCACTGAACCATGTGCCTAGCTCGCTCTACTTCCACTTTTCCCGGGCAATAAATAACCCCACAAAGTGGGGACTCGGCTTCGTAGCTGAATCAGGTACTTTGCGGGGGGCCCCGAAATTAAAAAAGCTCCAACCTCCCGCAGTAGCGAAAGGTTGAAGCGATATGATTACAAACTAATTATACGTAGATCGGTAGAACTTGGTTCGTCTGCTCACGGTTACGGCCAACCGAGAAGATCGCGATTGGGATACCTGTCAGCTCGGATACACGATTCACATAGTTGCGAGTCGTCTCAGGCAAATCTGCAAGCGTCTTCGCCGAAGTAATATCTTCCGACCAACCTGGCATTTCTTCATATACCGCTTCACACTCTGCGAGCATGTTCAGGCTTGCAGGGTAATGCGTAATGATCTCACCACGGAATTTGTAGCCTGTGCAGATCTTAACCGTCTCAAGACCTGTTAGTACGTCAAGCGAGTTCAAGGACAAGCCTGTGATCCCACTAACACGACGTGCGTGACGGACGACAACACTGTCGAACCAGCCTACACGGCGTGGACGGCCCGTAACTGTACCGTACTCATGGCCTGCTTCACGAATCGCATCCCCAATTTCATTGTTCAATTCCGTTGGGAATGGACCATCACCTACACGTGTTGTATACGCTTTGGCAACCCCGATAACTTGTTGAATCTTCGAAGGACCTACGCCAGAACCGATACATACGCCGCCCGCAGATGGGTTCGACGATGTAACGAATGGGTACGTACCTTGGTCGATATCCAGCATGACGCCTTGTGCGCCTTCGAATAATACTCTCTTGTCCGCATCAATCGCATCGTTCAATACAACCGAAGTATCCGTTACGTACTTACGAATGAATTCTGCATATTCTAAGTATTCTTTGAGGATTTCGTCCGCGTTCAGTGGTTCTGCCCCATATACTTGTTGAATCAATTGATTCTTCTCTTGTACCATATGACGAAGTTTCAGCTCGAACTCAGCTGCGTCCATTAAATCTGCAATACGGATTCCGTTACGCGCCGCTTTGTCCATGTAAGCTGGGCCAATCCCTTTGCGCGTCGTACCGATTTTGTTCGGACCTTTACGATCTTCTTCTAATGCATCAAGGACCATATGATATGGCAAGATGACATGTGCGCGATCGCTAATACGTAGGTTATCTGTTGTAAATCCATTTTCATGGATATAGTTGATTTCTTCGATCAATGCCTTCGGATTGACGACCATGCCGTTTCCGATCACACAAATTTTATCCGTATAGAATACGCCGGATGGAATTAAGCTCAATTTATATTTTTTATTATCGATTAGAATGGTGTGCCCTGCATTGTTACCACCTTGGTAGCGTGCAACGACTTCAGCACTCTCTGCTAAATAATCCGTAATTTTACCTTTACCTTCGTCTCCCCATTGGGTTCCGACAACAACAACTGTTGACAAGACTTATTCCCCCGTTTCGGGTGTTCATACACCAAGTTTGTACCGCTTTACGCGGCATGTTAAGTTTAGCAGTGTTACCTAGCAAAGTCAACAAAATACGAACAATGCCAAAACAAATAAGACGAATGTTCGGGAATAACCCGACATTCGTCTAAGCACTACCTGGCATTGGATCATGATGCGTTCGTTCATAATTGACGAACTTATTGAAGTTCTTCAAGAAGACAAGCTCGACGGTCCCTACGGGGCCATTACGCTGTTTCGCAATAATGATCTCAATGATATTCTTTTTCTCTGAATCCTGATTATAATAATCGTCACGGTATAAGAACGCGACGATATCGGCATCCTGCTCAATCGAACCCGATTCCCGAAGGTCAGACATCATCGGCCGTTTATCTTGCCGCTGCTCAACGCCACGACTTAACTGGGACAAGGCAATGACCGGTACTTCAAGTTCACGGGCAATCATCTTCAATGTTCTGGAAATTTCGGATACTTCCTGCTGACGGTTCTCGCCAGCCTTGCCTCGGCCATGAATCAACTGCAAATAGTCGATCATAATCATGCCTAGTCCATGTTCTTTCTTCAACCGGCGGCATTTCGCACGAATATCAGCGACTGTAATGCCAGGCGTATCATCAATGAAGATGTTCGCCTCTGCGAGTGCTCCAATCGCCATCGTGAGCTTCTCCCAATCATCATTCTCCAAATTACCCGTCCGCATACGCGTCGCATCGACATTGGATTCGGCACAGACAATCCGCTGTACGAGCTGTGCGGCGGACATCTCGAGACTGAAGATCGCGACGGTCTCTTTGGCCCGAACGCCGACGTTCTGCGCTACATTCAGTGCGAAGGCCGTCTTCCCTACGGAAGGACGGGCAGCAACGATGATCAGGTCATTCCGCTGGAAGCCTGCTGTCATTTTATCAAGATCCGTGAACCCCGATGGAATCCCTGTCGTTCCGCCTTTATTTACGCTCAGGTTCTCGACATTCTCGAATACCTCCATGAGGACGTCCTTGATCGCGATAAACCCGCTTCCCGACCTGCGGTTCGATATTTCTAATATTTTACGCTCCGCATCGCTTAACAAATCGCTAACTTCGTCCCCAGAAGCGTATCCGTCATTTACAATTTGCGTCGCGGTCCGAATCAGACGGCGGAGCATCGATTTCTCTTCAATAATCTGTGCATAGTAGTCGACATTCGCTGCTGTCGGTACCGCATTTGCCAGCTTCATGAGATACGTTACATTCCCAATATCCTCAAGCTGCTGTTTATCCTGCAATTTCGCAGTCAGCGTAATCAGGTCGACCGGCTGATTCTCCTCACCCAGCTGAATCATCGACTCAAAAATGAATTGGTGCCGCGGATCATAGAAATCCTCTTCCCGCACCCGCTCCATGACGGTAATCAGAGCTTCTGGTTGGAGGAGAATCGCGCCAAGCACGGCTTGCTCTGCTTCGAGGTTCTGCGGCTGAAGACGATTGAAATTCAGATTCAGATCCTCGCTCATGTTATTCCTCCACGATTTGAATTTTTACCTGTGTCTTCACTTCTGGATGCAATTTAATCGTGACGTGCATCGTTCCAAGTGAACGAATCGGATCGTTCAATTCAATTTTTCGTTTATCCACTTTAAATTTCATTTTCTCAAGCGCTTCAGCAATTTGTTTGCTCGTAATGGCACCGAATAGACGGCCGCCTTCGCCGGACTTCGCTTTGATAACAACTGCAGTCTCCTCTAGTGTCTTCCCAAGCGCTTCTGCGTCAGCCTTCTCTTGTGCTTTACGCTTCTGTTCCGACAGGTTCTGCTGTTCAAGCGTCTTCACATTCCCCTCCGTCGCCAAACGTGCCAACCCTCTTGGTAGAAGGAAATTTTGTGCGTATCCTTCTGAGATCTCTTTAACCTCGCCTTTTTTACCTTGACCCTTAACATCTTTCAAGAATATAACTTTCATTCGAATAACCCCTCTTCCGCATCAATTTCAGCTAATACCCGCTTCAACTTCGCTTCGGCTTCTGATAGTGTTCCGTCCAATTGCGCTGCGGCATTCGTTAGATGCCCGCCGCCTCCGAGCCGTTCCATCACCACTTGCACATTCATTTGACCGAGGGAACGAGCGCTTATTCCAATATGACCGTCCGGCCGTTCACTAATAACAAAGGAAGCCAGCACATCGTTCATGGTTAATAGCGTATCAGCAACTTGTGCAATCATCAACTGAGAAAATTTACGTTCTGGTTCTGTAACCGCTACAGCGATATGCCCGTACAGCATTTGCGTGAGGCGCATGACCTCCGCTTTTGCGATATATTCCTTGAGATTTTCTTTTAACATATTCTGAATCATAATCGTATCTGCGCCATTACGCCGTAAGAATCCCGCCGCCTCGAACGTTCTTGATCCCGTCCGCATCGAGAAGTTCTTCGTATCGACCGTAATCCCCGCAAGAAGCACCGTCGCCTCAAGCGGCTGGAAAATAATCCGATCATGAATATATTGCAGCAGCTCGGTCACAAGCTCACAAGTCGAGGACGCATAAGGCTCCATATAGATCAGTACGGCATCTTGCAGGAACTCTTCCCCACGCCGGTGATGGTCGATCACAACGACGCGATTCGTCAGCTGCAATAACCGCGGCTCCTTCACCATCGAAGCTTTGTGCGTATCCACGACGATCGCGAGTGTATTCGCTGTCATCTTCTGCACTGCTTGTTCTGGGGTAATAAATTGCTCCCATAGCGCATCATTCTGCTTAATATAACTGATCATACGATCAATGGATGGATTCACACCCTCAAGCACGATGTACGCTTCGACATTGAGCGCTTGGGCTGCTTTCAGTAAGCCAATCGCCGCACCGACGGAATCCATATCCGGCATCCGGTGGCCCATAATAATGACTTTATCACTCGCCTGCATGAAATCGCGAAGCGCATGCGCAATGACGCGAACACGGACCCGTGTCCGCTTCTCAACCGCATTCGATTTACCGCCATAGAATGATAGCCGCTGCCCTTCACGGACAGCCACTTGGTCACCGCCGCGACCCAGTGCAATATCCAAGCTGGATTGTGCCAGCTGGCCAAGCTCAATAATATTATCAATCCCCGCTGCAATCCCGATGCTAAGCGTGAGCGGCAGCTTATTATCCACCGTGAGCTCACGAACCTCATCGAGAATTACGAAACGAGTCATCTCTATTTCCTTGAGCATCTCATGATCCAATAAAATCAAATACCGATCAGATGTGAGCCTTTTCATATAAATCTGATGATCATGCGCCCATTCCGTAATATGATTCGTTACGCGAGATAGCAGTGCTGCGCGTTGTTGATCATCTAACCCCTGCGTCAGCTCATCTAGATTATCGAGCATCACGATGCCGATAACGAGCTTCTCTGCTTCATAACTACGGCGAAGTGTTACATAATCCGTTACGTCTTGGAAGTAGATTAGGCGCTCCTCTTGCTTTGGTACAGTAAGGAAAATTCGATCTCCAATCGCAACCTCGCTCTGAACGATCCGCTCTTTATCCTTTTCCTTCTGCATCTGCAGACCGGGTACCAATTCCTTCAAGGAGACACCAATTAGCGTCTCTCGTCCTAACATCTGGAGCATATACGGGTTATGCCATTCCACATGTTTTTCTTCGTCATAGAGCACGACGCCGAAAGGCAGCTCATTGATGACGTCATTACCTGTCCGCTTCACGCGGTACGTTAATGTAGCAATATACTCATTCATGTCTTTCCGGAAGTTCTTCTCCGCACGCCATGCCAAGATCACAAGGATCACTATCAATACTAGACCTGTTACACCGAGCACCCAGTTATGCCATGCGAGCGCAACAATCATGACCATCATGACGATGAATGCCCACACCATATGATAACCGTGCCACCGTTGAAATAAATATTTAGGCATCCATTCCTCACCCTACATTTTAGGTTTTACCAAACTTTGGCGAATTGGAAAAGCAATATCCAACAAGCCGATAATCCGAAGCGGCGGGAAAATGAAGAGCGGAATCACGAACAAAATAGGCAGGATGCGATTCCATTTTTTAATATGCGCTACGAAGAAGAAGAAACATACCGTTTGGACCATAAATGCGATTTTTAATAAAGGCAATAAGTTAACCAAGACAACCGTTACGAAAGATGTGTCCGTATCGGCAATGAACATATCTGCGAGCACCGCAATGAAATAGTACCAAATAAGCGATCTCGGCAGCATCCATTTGTGGAGCGGCTTGAATTTCGAAGCTTCGACTCCCTGTCTATTTAGAATACGCTGACTAATGGTATGCGTGACAGCGGCGATCAGGATCGAGCTGAAGATCAGCGCGAATGGAACCATCTGCGTCATCATCGCAACCAGATCATCCGTCATCTTAGGCGTCCAGCCAACAGGCATGAGATTGGCAGCTTGCAGCGGCTCGAGACTTGCCCGAACCGTCTCCCCAAGATATAGGTTGAAGTCAAAGCCAAGGATCGTGTTCATGACGAACAACATAATGATCGATTCCGCGAGTACGGTGATCGTACCACCGATGAAGACAGCCATCGCTGAGGCTTTACGGCGATACAGACGGCCCATAACCACGGCGGGTATTGTAAAATAAATGGCGAACAAGATCGCAGCAGAGCCGAAGGTTCCCATGGCCAGAAATGCAACCAGGTACACACAGAGCATATGCAGGATAAATGCTCGTACACTTGTTGTCGCATAGAGCACAACAATCGGTATAGCGATAAAGCTAATCGTTACAATTTGGAACGGTGTAAATAGCGACAAGATCAGTAGTAGAGCGAGGACGCTCCACAATGCCGAAGACCAGCGCATTTTCAATGTGTTCACCTCTTACGTAAATGTTCTTCGAGCGCGGAGATGTCTTGATACCAGTCTTCAAGCTGATGCCCTTCTTGCTTATGTTTCTTAAGTTTCTCAAGAATGCTGTCATCTAATTCCTTATAGGGCACACCGAGTCGGCGGCCTAGAATATAGCTGCTCACGATTAAGCTGGACAGACTGTCAACGACACGTGTTGTACTGCCTTCCCACAAAGATTTAAACAGTCGTGAAACGTGATCGAGCACTTCTGTCTTCAGCCATTCAATCACTTTGGCACGCTTGGCCAAATCCATTTCTTTCTGCATCTTTGTCACCCACACTCTCTCCATGAATAAAAACGCTTTACTCTCGATTATATCATAAAAAAGACTGCATTGTCCCGTTGGTGCCGTAGACGCTGCAGTCGCTTGAACCTTGTTCATCCGATATGCTTTTGCTGCTGTTTCTATACCTTGTTCGCGAAGACCCTCTTCTCGCAATAGCCAATAATCTCCGAACGGCGCACAATCCCGATGAACTTGTTCATGTCATCCACGACAGGCACGAAATTCTGCACTTTCGCAAGACTTATCAAGTCCTCCATGTTGGAATCGATCCGCACCGGCTTATTGGCGCTTCGCAGCGGAATATCCTTTAAGACCACCTTGGACGCTGTCTCGAAGGTTGTCTTGCCCGATGAATTCTTCATGAACCAGAGCAAGTCCCCTTCTGTACACGTGCCAACGTACTCTCCATCCTCCGTGAGTACCGGTACTGAAGTGTACCGATGATATTCCATCCGTTCTAATGCTTGCCGCAAGGTACTTTCTTGTGTCAGACAGACAACCTCATTTTTCGGCAACAAGAAAAAAGCAATATTCATGTTTCCCCATAACCTCCTGTTTCCTGACCGATGCAGCCTAGATTATTACTTTTCCTTGACTGGCACCATTAATTGGTCCGTTTTGGTGTTCGGATCCATCCAATTATCGATCAGATCGTGAATATAGGATAAGTCTTTCTCGTCTGGAATATAGTACCATATATGATTCGCCTTCCGTCCGCCTTCTCCCTTTAATGTGTAGCTATATAGTTCACGATGATCGGCTGTGAACACGTCCTTCGCCAGATCAATGATTTTCTTCGGTTCAATATCCGTTGTGAAATTATCACCCATAATCGAAATAAGTTCAGGGACCTTCGTAATTTGGTTCAGTTGGGTCATGCGATTCATAATGGCATTGAGGAACACCATGTTTCGTTCACTACGATTAATATGATCATCTTCCCGATATCTTACATAATACAGTGCTTCCTGACCCGAATAGATCGGCTTGCCGCCTTTGACCGTAAATTTCTCATGCTCAGCGCCTTTATTCACGATATCCTTCGTAATCGGAAGCTCCACGCCGCCTAGTGCATCGACAACGTCAATGAATCCTTGGAAATTAATCGTAGCATAATGATCGACGGGCTCATCCACGAGCTTAGCAACCGAATCGATGATCATCTTCTTCCCGCCGAACGCGTAGGCATGGTTAATCTTATCTTCCTTATCTTTGCCCACGATTTCAGCATACGTATCCCGCGGGATCGATACCATCAATATCTTATCATCCTTAGGTCTTGCCACGGTGTAGATGATTGTGTCCGATCGTCCGACCTCCTTGCCGCGCTGATCAATCCCGAGCAGCAACGTGGAGAACGGGTCGCCTGCCGGCGTAATTTTATTCTCGATTGGTTTCCCCTCAATCGGCTCATAGGAGCCCTCTAGCTTCTTCTCCACTTGTCCGGACAAGAAAAGATCGAATCCGAGCAGCATGAGCTGTTTACGGAACAAGAATCCTCCGATCAATACGAGCGCGACAAGGGATATTGCAATATAACGTTTTTTAATGTTTAGTTTCTTCATAAACCTTTTCCTTTGTCTGCAAGATGATGTTATGTGGTTATTGTGCCTTACCCAGTGGTTCAATTATTTGCGGTGATTTATGGGCACAATCTTCGGACACGCATCTCCTTTCCGGCAGCAACTCACTTACGCCTACTTCCATGGTACAACAAAAAGTGAATGCTTCGCAAAAAAACCAAATTACACCAGTTAAGTGCGTGGCTTAACGTTTAACGTATAATAACTCCGATTTGTTTCAAATAGGCCGCTTTGACCGCGCTGACATAGCTCTCAATTTCCGCATATGGTGCAGCTTGGGCATAATACTCAATCCCCCAATAGCCATCATACCCGTGATTAAATAACAGCTGCATTCGGTTTTCAATCTGATGCGGATGTACATATTTCGGATCGAGATGAACGTGATACACCCAGGGTGCGAGCAGTGAGTCTCCGGCCTCCACGTCGCTATCCCACCGCCCCATATGAAGTAGAAATCCATAGCCTGGATGATTCACCGCTTGGGCAAGCTTCACCATCCATTTCGGCATGCGTGAGGGACCGATATGATTCTCTGGTCCAATCCGGTAACCCCCGTCGTAAGCACGTTGGGCGAATTCCTGGAACCGTTTGGTCGTGTATTCGAACTGTTCTTCGGTCATATCGGTCGATCCGAAACCGCCTGTGTCGATTCGAACCGTCTGAGCCCCCAAATATTCAGCAACATCGAGATGCGCAAGTGCATTCTGGTAGAGCAGCTCCCGCTTCTCCGGGTTCGGATCCCAGACATGAGCTCCATCGATCGCCATATTCGGCACTGTCATGGAACGTTCCGCGAGCGCGAGCTTAATCTTGCGTATATAGTCCACTTCCCGAAGAGGACAGATTTCTTCACTCCGATTGACGAAATAACCATTCCAGAGCCCTGCAGCATCGACACGGTAACGATATTTCAAGCTCTCCAAATAACCAAAGACATCGATCATTTCTTGCTGTAATAAGTGAAAGAACGAGAATCCTTCAACTGATATTTTCATCTCACAGCCCCCATCTTCAACAATAATGACAATATGTATGAATCCGATCGGTAAGTACTTCCATCCTATTGTAGCGTAACCCCTTCTGGACTTCCATGCCAAAATACCCCCGAAAACATTTCAAAAAGCCGCCATTCCAAAATCGGAACAGCGGCTATCATCTTCCGTTATTCTTCAATTCCGTAGAACTGATCAAGATGCTGCTTAATAACTTCCTTAACCTTAACTAGACATGTATCTCTGTCCGCAGATGCAACCCGTTGGTTATCCACCATGACATAAGATTTTGCCTTACATAAGCTGCACATATTCAAGCAATCGGTCCGCATGATGGCGACCTCGGGAAATTCATCTTCCAGGTCCTCCAGCGGTAGAGCGGCCATTGCATTACTCTCACAGACTTCGACGACAATGAGTCCGAGCCCCATCCTTCGCACCTGCTTTCTACCCCGAAATTATATAAAAAGCCTGCTGAGAATCATCTCAGGCAGGCTTTGTTCACAGATCTTACTCTGTAGTGTATGGCAACAATGCGATTTGACGGGAACGTTTAACCGCGATTGTGAGCAAGCGTTGGTATTTCGCGCTTGTACCAGTTACACGACGAGGAAGAATTTTTCCGCGCTCACTGATGAATTTGCGAAGCAAATCCGTATCTTTATAATCAATGTGAGTAATTTTGTTTACTGTGAAGAAGCAAACTTTGCGACGTTTGTTGCGTCCGCCACGGCGTCCGCCGAATTTCTTCTCGCCACGCTCTTCATTGTTATCTCTTTGCTTGAAGCTCATTCGTTGTCAGTCCTTTCCAATTAAAATGGCAAATCATCATCCGATATATCGATCGGTTTTCCGTCATCCGAAAAAGGATCCTGGTTGTTGCTGCGCGATGTATTCCGGTTGCTTCCTTGACCGCTTCCGCCGCCAAATCCGCCACCGCCGAAACCACCTGAGCCTTGAGCCTCTTCGCGAGATCCGCCGCCTTCACGATTTCCAGACTCCAAGAAACGAACATTATCTGCAATAACTTCCGTCACGTATACACGTTTACCTTCGTTATTGTCATAATTACGAACTTGGATACGACCTTCTACCGCGGTTAAGCGACCTTTACGCAAATAATTTGCGCAAGTCTCTGCAAGTTGTCTCCACGTAACGACAGGAATGAAATCCGCCTCACGTTCGCCGCCTTGGTTCGAGAACGGACGATCTACCGCAATCGTGAATTGAGTCACTGCAACACCAGCTGGTGTGTAGCGCAATTCAGGGTCACGCGTAAGTCGACCGATAAGAATAACACGGTTTAACATCCAATCCTCTCCTTCAACGTTCAATTACAAAAGCTTGTCTCAATTAAGCAACATCTTGAGTGATCAGGTAACGAATGACTTCATCGGAAATCTTCATCACACGCTCAAGTTCCGCTACAACAGCTGGTTCAGCTGTGAAGTTAACTAGGACATAATGTCCGTCACGGAACTTCTTGATCTCATACGCAAGACGGCGTTTACCGAGCACATCGTGCTTCGTAATCTCTCCACCACCGTTGGAGATGATGCCTTGGAATTTCTCGACTGCTGCTTGAACAACTTCTTGCTCAATATCAGTACGAATAATGTACATCACTTCATATTTGCGCATATTTTTCACCTCCTCTTGGACTTAGCGGCCCTCAATTCAAGTTGAGAGCAAGGGGCACGAGTCAAACTCGCACCCAAATAGTGTAACAAATTAAGCCGCGACCTGCAAGTACCGGTTTGTGGTAGCTTCATGGGAACAATTCTCCATTCATGATCGGCTACGCTTTGACTCACAATAATGTGGAACGCACTTATCCCTTAAGGAGGTGACCTGAATGGGCGAGAAAACAGAATACGAACCCGGCGACAAAGCGCCGAATAACGGCTTGTACATGGAGGTTGGTGAAGCCAGCTTCCATACAGAGATCCAGAACCCGCAGATTATTGAACTCAAACGCGGTGACACATTCCCAGAGACGACGAACAAAGACCGCAAATGGAAGAAGAAACACCACGCAATGGTGCACTAAACAACACGGGCCGAAAAATGATAAAAGATTGTGTGCATAATCTTCTCCGATTCGGTCCATAATACTGTTGTCGGTACAAGCGAGGTGTGGTTCCATTGAACAATTCAGTCGAACATGAACACGAAGGAAGCCTTTGATTACTCAGCATAGAAAGCGAGTGGATGTGCTAAAGACTACCGTCTGCAACACATGTAACAGCTAAAATGATGAAGTGTATCTTATGATTTCTTATGCTACTAACGTACCGACAGCCAGAAAAAGGACCCGCAAGGGTCCTTTTTGGTGTCCAGAAATAAATCTAAAAATCGAATGTATAATAATCGGGCCATTGTCCATAATAACTCTTGTCGGTGCAAGCGAGGTGTGGTTCCATTGAACAATTCAGTTGAACATGAACACGAAGAAGGATATCTTTAGTTACTCAGCATAGAAAGCGAGTGGATGTGCCGCAGGCTACCGTCTGTAACACCTTAGAGATGCATTGCGTAACAGCAATCCGTCGAACAAGCTAACAATGATGATGTATCGCAAGAATTCCAACTAACTGACCACCGATACCAACAAAGGACCCCTAAAAAGGTCCTTTTTGGGTTCTAATGAACTAATTTTAGTGTGTCGGGCCCTTCATGGACTGCTTCTCCACATGAACGCGACGAATGAAGAACGCTAAGATAAGACCTACAACGGCAATAATTAATCCGAATACGAACGAATTCTGCACCCCTACGGTCATCCCTTTCACCATTTCCAACGGATCCTTAGGGTTCGCAGAAGTCTTTAAGTAACCGCTAGTCCCATGCGACAATATACTGACAGCCACGGCTGTCCCAATCGCTCCAGCAACCTGCTGTAATGTATTCATGACCGCTGTTCCATCCGGATACATCGATGGCGGTAGTTGATTGAGTCCATTCGTCTGCGCTGGCATGAATACCATTGAGATACCAATGAAGAGACAAGAGTGAAGAACAATAATGAGTGCAATCGCGGATGTTGTCGTCATGCCTGTGAAGAACCACAAGCAGACACCTGCAATGATTAACCCTGGAATAACCAACCATTTCGGGCCGTATTTATCAAATAACGAGCCCATGAGCGGCGACATCAGTCCATTGAGAATGCCTCCCGGCAGCAGGATCAGTCCCGCTGTGAATGCAGATAATCCCATCCCTTTCTGCATATAGAGCGGAAGAATCAGCACCGTGGAGAGAATAATCATCATGCATACTAATACCATCAACGTGCCGATCACAAACATGGGATATTTGAACACACGTAAGTCCATCATTGGCTGCTTCATCTTAAGCTGACGAACCGAGAACAGTGCGAGCGCTGCGACCCCGATAACTATAGTTATGAGGACGACGGGATTGGTCCACCCTTCTTCACCCGCTTTACTGAAGCCGAATACGATACCACCAAATCCAATGCTCGATAGAATAATGGAGAGAATATCAATTTTAGGACGCGTAACTGTCGATACATTCTGCAAATACACGATACCGAACAAGAGTCCAATCACAAGAAACGGCAATGAAATCCAGAAGATCCAATTCCACGTCAAATGCTCAATAACGAGTCCTGCAGCCGTCGGTCCCACCGCTGGCGCGAACATAATCACGAGGCCAATAATCCCCATCGCAGCCCCACGCTTTGCAGGCGGGAAAATAACCAATATCGTGTTGAACATCAGCGGCAGCAATAAAGCTGTTCCTACGGCCTGAAGCACACGTGCAATTAATAACACTTCAAAACTGCCCGCAAGCGCCGCTACCAGCGTCCCTGCGATCGAGAACGACAGCGACGCGATAAATAACTGCCTTGTCGTGAACCATTGGAGTAATAAGCCCGATACCGGTACGAGGATGCCGAGCGTTAACAGAAACCCTGTCGTGAGCCATTGGGCTGTTGCAGGTGTAATATGGAGAATCTCCATCAACTGACTAAGCGCGATGTTCAGCGCCGTCTCACTGAACATACCGATGAATCCACTGATCAAGAGTGAGATCATAATCGGCATGACTTTATACGATTGTTCTTCCTTTTTCGTTGTTGCATGTACAGCAGCTTCCATTTCCTATCCCCAATCTTTTTCTCTATTTTTAGTTTGCTTCACTCGTTAGCCAGCATTGATGGCTCTGTATTGCGATAAGTCAGTGCCAGTACAAAAGATCCCTCCAATAACGAGATAATGCCCATTGCGATCGATTCTGCGCGCTCTCCCTCGCAGCCTTCCTCCTTAAGCCGCTCGATCTTGACCAATTTCCACGTATCGAACGTTCTTGGCAGGCTTCACGCAATCGATTGCTAATACAGGATGTCTCGACAGCGTTCCAAAAGCAGCTTGGCGCCACGCCTTGGATTATGGTAAAGGTAAAAGTTTGCACCTTTCAAACATTTGTCCACTTATTGAAGACATGAATAAAGCCCTGTATCCATATAAATGAACACAGGGCTGATCTAATTTCTAGTTATTGGAATTCAAGTTCGTATTGTCCTGAATGACACGGCGTGCGGTAACGAAAGTCTTATCCCATGTACTGCCTTCAAAATTGGAAATCGCAACGCCAATGCCTACTCGATACGTATGAAGCAATCGACCGTCACCCATATAAATACTTACATGATTGATCTTGCCATCATGATTCGTATCCGAGAATACCAAATCCCCTGCCTGGAGGTCGCTCTTCGCTACGGGCGTACCTACCTTAGCTTGATCACGAGAAGAACGCGGAAGATCAATGCCATTTTTCTTAAATACATATTGCGTGAAAGACGAGCAATCGAACTGATCCGTTCTTCCTGCTTTAGCACTAAATTTATAAGGAACACCTAGGAATTGCTCTCCTGTGTTCATAATTGCCATAGCAATTGAGTAGCTATTCGTCGTAGGAGCTGCTTGTGCGGATGGAGCTGGGATGAATAACCCTGCCGACAAAGTAATCGAAAGACTGAGCATCATAGCAACCGCTGTTTTATGAATACGTTTGTTCGTTGGATTTTTCATGTTTAGTTCCTCCTCTTCGTCTGCACAATATTTTATTTTTGTAAAACTTGAATGTCTCTCGTTAACCACATGCCTACTGTAACATAGAACTCTTTTCCATGATGTACCACCGTTTTATTAACCCTAAGCTGCACAACACATTCCTTATCATTATTAAAAAACGATGAAAATTTCTTAATTATTTCACTCTTGACACGGCAAAGCTATGCCCTGCCTTGGTTGTACTTCCGTATCAATTATGTTATGACTATAGAAAACCTAGATAACGGAGGATACAAAAATGTTACAGAAACCTGCAGCAATGATATTTGACCTCGATGGCACGTTATTTCAAACAGAGACGATCGTTATTGAAGCATTTCGTCTTACATACGCTAAACTTCGTGAAGAGGATCTATATCATGGCGACGTACCCGGCGATCAAGAAATTCTGGGCTGCCTAGGCATGCTCCTTGAACATATATGGGAGCGACTCATGCCGAACGCTTCCTTCGAAGTGAGAGAACGCGCGAATGTACTCATGCACGAATATGAAAATGATTTGTTGGACCGTGGTCAAGGGAAGCTCTATGCTGGCGTGGCAGAGACGCTTCAGTCACTTAAGGACCAAGGCATACGTCTATTTGTCGGCAGCAACGGCCTAGAAGGCTATGTCAAGGATGTGACGCGCTATATGGGCATTGATCACCTCTTTGAAGGTCTGTACAGTGCTGGCGAATACCAAACCGCGACGAAAGTCGATTTGGTGCGCATTCTTCTTGAGAACCATCAGGTCCCTACGGCGTGGATGGTCGGAGATCGTTCTTCCGATATTGAAGCCGGTAAAAAAAATCAGATCACAGCCATTGGCTGCGATTATGCAGGCTTCCGCAAGTCTGGTGAATTAGAAGGCGCTGACGCCATCATTACGTCCTTTGATGAACTATTACACTTAATCTCATAACAACGAACGAAGCCACCGCTATCGAATGCGGTGGCTTTTTTTATTCTCCTATATAGTGTAATGATGCTTCCCGTAGGATCGGTGTACCCTCGCTCTCCGTCACCTCAATGATGACACCACGGACATATACGGATGGAAAACGAATAATGGCTTTATGCCCCATATTGATACCTTCATAGATCTGCACCTGCTTATGCGTCTTTTTGGAGATGATGGAGACTGTGAATCGACGCACCCGCTCCCCCTGCTCCAAGTTCTCCTGCAGTACAACATGATCGATCAGATGTGGTGAATCTGTCTGATACACCCATGTGGACGGCTTCTCTTTTACAAATGCTGAAGTGTCTACAATCGGTTGACCAAATCGACGACGAACCTCATCACCCATTTGCTTCAGCCTCTCAACATCAATCGCTGGTAGCAGACCTTCGCGGTCTGGGCCAATGTTCAACAAGAGATTCGTCCCTCTACCCACGGAATGATAATAGAGCCCCATTAGCTCATCAAGCGATTTCAATGTATCTTCATTCTGATCACTATAGAACCAAGTGGAACGCAGCTGTACATCACATTCAGCCGGCAGCCAGAGTTGGCCACCAAGTTCATCTTCCGTATCCGATAGGATAGACCATTCAACGGAATCCGTCACATTCCACGTAGGAATTGGTGCAATGCCGTCTTCGTTACCAATCCAACGGAAATCAGGATCCCCGATGTTAAAGATGAGAATATTCGGTTGGAGACGGCGAATTTCTCGGATAATCCGCGGCCAATCATATTCATGTCCTTCCGATCCACAGCCATCGAACCATAGAATATCGATATCGCCATAATCACCGAGCAGCTCCGTGATCTGATTCACGAAGTAATCATCGTATGCCTTCGCATCCTGCGTATAGAAATCCGCTGAACCATCGAAAGGTGAATAATAAAGACCTGGCTTCACATCATATTTACGGCATGCCTCGACGAATTCACGCACGACATCCCCTTGTCCATTTTTCCATGGGGAATATTCAACCGAGAACTTCGTATATTTCGAAGGCCAGTTCGAGAATCCATCATGATGTTTGGCCGTCAGCACGGCGTATTCCATTCCCGCTTCCTTCGCATTCCGAATCCACTGATCGCAATCCAAACCTGTCGGCATGAATGCTTCTGGTGTCATCGCCCTTGCGTCGAAATCCACATACCCCTCATAAAATGTCCGAAGACCAAAGTGAAGAAATAATCCAAATTCCCAATCTTGAAACTGCAGTTGTTTGACGCTAGGTACAACGGTCGTTTTGCTCAACATTGAAACCTCTCCTCTTGAACTTATAGTTTGTACCTGTATGTACGCGCTTTCAGGAAAATAGTTCCTCTGCGGATTATAAACAACAAAAAACCTCCCTACCGAGTAGAGAGGTTGTGCTTATTGTATGAAGGTGGCGGAAAGAGTGGGATTCGAACCCACGCACGCCTTGCGACGCCTAGCTGATTTCGAGTCAGCCCCCTTGGGCCTCTTGGGTACCTTTCCGCAGCAAAACTAATTCTATCACACTTCAAGGCTTTCTGCAACAGGATTGTCCCAAAAATTTAGCCTTCCATTGGAGGTGTGATGTGCTTCGAATTTCGAAGGACTTTCTTCATATTCTTCTCGAATTTCTGTCTAGGGATGAGAACACTATGCTGACAACCGACACATTTGACCCGGATATCCATCCCCATCCGAATAATCTCCATTTCATTGGTTCCGCACGGATGCGGTTTCTTCATCTGTACGACATCCCATAGTTCGAATTGTTTGCGTTCCACGCTCTATCCCTCCTTCTCAGCTCGGTGATAGGTCACCATCCGCGGATATGGAATCTCAATGCCATGCGCATCGAGCAGCCGCTTCATTTCAATATTAACAAATCGTGCTACACCTGCTTGGGTATATGGTTTACACTCGGCAATAATCCGAATTTTCACATCCGATGCGCTCATCATTTGCACGCCGAGCACTTCTGGTACTTTCACCATATCCAAGTTACGTTCCTTCAGTTCAGGCATCGCCTTCCTCATAATCTCAATCGCTTCATCCACGTTCTCTTCATAAGCGACCGAAATATCGATAAATGCGACGGAATTATGCAATGAAAAGTTCGTGACCTCATTGATCATCCCATTCGGAATAATGAAGACTTCCCCTGTCCAGCTCTGAATGCGCGTTGAGCGCAGTCCGATCAACTCAACGGTCCCACGATTCTTATTCACCTCGATCACATCACCAACGGCGAACTGGTCCTCGAAGATAATGAAGAACCCTGTTATGATATCTTTCACGAGACTCTGTGCCCCGAAACCAATCGCAAGTCCGAGTACCCCGGCTCCCGCTAGAATAGGTCTTAAATCTACGATATTCCACTCACTAATAATCATGAGAATCATGACGAAGTTAATGACATATGTCGTCACATTTTTGAGCAATTTTCCGATCGTAATCATCCGTCTCGGTGTGAACTGCAACCGGTTATCGCCCTTTTTAATAATCAGATGATTAATTGCCTTATGAAGAACACGAATCAACACGCGGCATACGATAATGATAAGGATCACCTTTAGGATCTCCCACATCATATTCTCCCATAGATCTGGATTTGTCATTGGCCCCCATATTTTTTTCTGGAACCAATTCAGATTGTGTTCGATGATCTCACCTGTCTCTTCGGCAAGCGCATAATAAGCCACTACACCACTCCCTATCCCATTGTACTACATTTTCACTAACACATATTCATTCTCATGCTGCTCAAAAATCCCCCGGATCTCCACCTGTTCATCTATAATTGTCCTCTTCACCAATTCAACCTCTTTCGCAGGGAAATGAATTGATAACGCACAACCTGCTGTAATTTCCTTCGGTGTCGGACAAATATCGATTTCAATATCTAAGAACTCCAAGAGCATCTCCGTACGTAATGCCTGCTGGGTTGAATCAAAAGCAATCAGCATCCATGCCCCCATGATTCTGCCTCACTCTCTCTATATAGAATGGATTCTTCTACACTTCGAAGTATAAATTCGCTCTTCCATCCATATACTAGGAATACAAATCATAGACGGAGGTTAACCCCATATGTCCTTTCCCCTGTATTCTAGCCGGATTAAAGAACTACCATCTCTCAAAATTGCGCATACCGAATCTCACATTCATGCAGCCGTCACGAACAGAATAGTAGATTTCCTGACACCCATTCCTGCTGAGAGTACAATTACGGTTGTATGTGTGGGTACAGATCGTTCAACAGGAGACTGTCTAGGGCCTCTCGTCGGTTCCGCGCTCTCGAAGTTCAACAGCCCTCTATTCGAGATCTATGGGACGCTCGATCATCCGGTTCATGCCGTGAATTTAAGCGATACATTACAGCACATCGAATCCTCTGTCAAGAATCCGTTCACTATCGGTATTGACGCATGCCTCGGTCAGACGAGCAGCGTTGGGAATATCCAAGTCGCTTCTGGACCTGTTCGGCCTGGTGCAGGTGTACACAAACAATTGCCGCCTGTCGGCGATATGCACATTACAGGGATCGTCAATGTAGGCGGCTTTATGGAATACTTCGTCCTGCAGAATACCCGCCTGAGCCTCGTCATGAAGCTATCGGACATTATTGCGAACAGCTTATATATGGCCGTCAAACAATGGCATCATCGGCTTAACTCTTACGCTGGGCGAGATTAAGTGCCTCCATCTCTTCATGAGATAAAGGATATTTCGATTCACCTTGCTCCACAGGCTTGGCATACAAATACGTATTATCACGGCTATGGAGACCACTGAGGATAATTCCATCTTGTTCATCGTTCACAATCGCTAAGGAGAAGCTGAGATCTGCGCCATGACCTTGAAAAGGATTGTATCGTAGAAATCCAACATTGGATTTCATCTTCTTCATTTGCTGATGGATCCCATTCACTTGATTCGAATGTTCTATTTGACCTTCGCGTAATGCATAAATATGTTCTTTCATCTCAATGATGACATCCTCAAGTCCATTCACACCTGTGCCTTCCATCATGAGATCATACTTCCGTCTCAACCGCTTCAGCTTCACAGCCTGGACAATAAACATGATCAATACGATGATCATGAGTAAAGCCATTACACCCATAATAATCCACTGCATTTGTTCTAACGTCATCGTGTCCATCTCATCTGTTCTCCCCTACCGTGCAAAATCCTCAATGATCTGTCTTACCGCCGTTATCACGGCATAAATATCTTCTTCTGTTGTTGCATAACCCACGCTAGCACGTACAGCTCCGCTATCCAGTGTTCCAGCAGATGCATGCGCTAATGGTGTGCAATGCATACCTGATCTGACTGCAATCCCATATTCGCGATCCAGACGAAATGCGAGCTGTGATGCATCTATGCCTTCAATAATAAAGGAGACAATTCCCGTCCGCGGCTGATTCTTGGGTGGTCCTAACAATTGGATACCCTCAAGAGTTTCTAATCCCTCCATCAGCAGCCTCGTCAACGACCATTCTTTAGTATGAATTTTTTCGACGGTCTCATTCAGTATAAATTTGACCCCTTCATTTAATCCTGCAATCCCTACCGTATTCGGTGTTCCTGCCTCGTAACGATCCGGTCGTACCATTGGCTGCTCCATGTCTTCCGAACGGCTGCCTGTCCCCCCTCGCATGAGCGGCTCCAGATCGACGTGAGGGGCGATATAGAGCCCGCCAGTTCCTTGAGGACCCAGAAGCCCTTTGTGCCCTGGAAAGGCCAGCAAATCGATTCCCATGCGTTCTACATCGATAGGCAGAATACCAGCTGACTGCGCAGCATCTACAAGCAGGAACGCACCTTGAGATCGTGTGAATTGTCCTATTTTTTCAATAGGTAAGATCGTCCCAAGCAGGTTCGAACTATGGTTGCAGATAACCAGTTTCGTATGTAGCTGGAATGACTCTCTAAACTTCGCCATATCCAGATTACCTGCAGCGTCTGTCTCGATATACGTTACTTCTACCCCACGCGTACGTCTCAAATACTCCAAGGGTCTTCGTACCGAATTATGTTCGATAGACGTTGCGATCACATGATCTCCGGATGATAACACACCCTGGATCGCCATATTAAGTGCCATCGTCGTATTCATCGTAAATGCGATATCATTCGGGTTTCGAATCCCGAATAATTTTGCTAGATTTCTTCTTGTCTGAAAGATCACTCGACTAGCTTGAACCGCCATTGAATGACTGCCCCGACCTGGATTGGCACCATACATAAGCATAGTACTGCGCATAGCTTCGACGACCTGATCGGGCTTCGGCCATGATGTTGCTGCATGATCCATATAAATGATGCGTTGTTGCACTGAGTCTCCCAAGAATCGCACCCCTCTTTTCTCCAAAAAAAAGAATAGCATACCTTAGTGTAATCCTTCGCACAGAAGAATTCAATGGCATGCTACTTGGCAACATTTATTCTTAATATATTAGCCCAACAACTCTAACAACCGTTCCAAATCTTGCTGACTATAATAGGCTAGTTCAATCTTACCTTTATCTTTGTTCGCCTTAATTTTAACCGTTGTTTTGAATCGTTCTCGTAAGGATTCTTCTACTTGATGAATGTATGGATCGCGTTTTTTTGCCTTCGCCTTTTCCTTAACCGCCGTTGTATTCGCGCTTAGATTCTGAATGGCTTCCTCTAATTCCCGGACACTCCATTCATTGCTAATGGAAAGTTTGGCTAATTCTTTCACCTTGCCGACATCTTTGACCCCGGCTATTGCACGAGCATGTCCCATCGATAATGTTCCACGTGAAACATAATCCTTCACTTCTTCAGGGAGCTGCAGTAACCGCAAGAAATTAGCGATATGTGAACGTGACTTGCCAACCTTCATCGATAGCTCCTCTTGCGTTAAGGAGAATTGATCCATTAATCCTTGGTACGCAACCGCAACCTCAATGGCATTCAGATTCTCACGTTGGAGATTCTCGATTAGCGCAATTTCCATCACTTGTTGATCATTAAAGTTACGAACAACCGCTGGAATTGTAGCATTTCCGCATAATTGCGAAGCACGGAAACGACGTTCCCCTGCAATGATCTCAAAACCCTTCAATACACTACGAACAATAATCGGTTGAATAACACCATGCTGCTTAATCGATTCGGCTAATTCTTGAATCGAAGCTTCATCAAATGTCTTGCGCGGCTGATACGGGTTGGGACGTAATTGACCTAACATAATTTCGATTACTTTGTCATCTTCATGAATAGACAATGATGGAATGAGTGCATCCAACCCTTTACCTAGACGTTTATTCACTTGATATCACTTCCTTTGCAAGTTCCAAGTACACTTCCGCACCTTTCGATCTCGGATCATACGTAATAATTGACTCGCCATGCGAAGGAGCTTCACTCAGCCTTACGTTGCGAGGAATAACGGTTTGATATACTTTTTGTTGGAAATATTTTTTGACCTCTTCAATAACTTGAATGCCTAAATTGGTTCGAGCATCGAACATCGTAAGTAGGACACCTTCAATTTGCAAAGACGTATTTAAATGTTTCTGAACGAGTCGCACCGTATTCAGCAGTTGACTCAATCCTTCTAACGCATAATATTCACATTGAATCGGGATAATGACCGAATCCGCCGCTGTTAGTGAATTGATCGTTAGGATTCCGAGCGATGGCGGACAATCAATAATAATATAATCGAACATATGCTTCACCAGGTGAAGCGACTTCTTAAGACGAACCTCACGAGATATCGTAGGAACCAATTCAATTTCTGCACCTGCTAGTTGAATCGTTGCCGGCAGAATACTTAGTCCTGGAATTTGAGTTGGAAGAATCGCATCCTTCGGATGCACATCATTAATTATTACGTCATAGACGCAATTCGTAACGTCTGCTTTATTCACACCGATACCGCTTGTTGTATTCCCCTGCGGATCGATGTCAACCAATAAGACTCGTTTGCCGAGCGTGGCAAGTGCAGCTGATAAATTAACAGAAGTCGTTGTTTTACCAACGCCCCCCTTTTGGTTGGTTACAGCTATGATTTTAGACACTCATTCTCACCTCAAATTTATCAACAAGAAGACAGCAGTCATCGCTACCGCTGAACGTGAAGCTTCTTTATGATCTTTTTGGAATTTTAATGACAATCTCGTAATGGTCTTCATGATCTTTCTCATCGGTTTTAATCTGCATCCCTGTACCCGACACCATCTCAATCGATTGACGAATTGTATTCAGAGCAAGACGTACATCTTTCGTGAATGAAATACGTTTGGACTTGTTCTTCGGCTGCATCGCTTCTTTATAGAAGGCAACACGAGCTTCCGTCTGTTTTACATTTAGTTCTTTTGTTATTATATCATTCAATACCTTTAATTGCAGTTCTTCCGAATCAAGTGAGAGCAGCGCTCTTGCATGACGCTCCGTAATTTGACGTTCCATCAGCGCCAATTTCACAGATTCAGGTAAATTTAATAGACGAATTTTATTCGCAATGGTCGATTGGCTCTTACCCAGACGCTGAGCCAAGCTCTCTTGCGTTAGACTATGTAAATCCATTAATTTCTGATACGCTACCGCTTCTTCAATCGAAGTTAAGCCTTCACGTTGTAAGTTCTCGATTAAGGCGATTGACGCCGCTTGGGAGTCATTGAACTCGCGAACAATTGCCGGAATCGTATCCAGGCCAAGACGCGTAACCGCCCGCCAACGACGTTCCCCCGCAATAATCTCATACTTCCCATTGCGCATACGAACAACAATCGGTTGAATCACGCCATGCGTTTTGATCGTCTGGCATAGCTCATCGATTTTTTCATCGTCAAATATTGTTCGTGGTTGATAAGGACTTGTAACAATCTCCGCAACCGGGATTTGTTTGATCTCATCCTGATTATTTTTTTCTGCGATTCCAAATAGTTTAGACAATTGTTCTTTCATTTCGTATGATACCACCTAAATTCATAATCGCACTCGAATGGCAATCAGAACGATAACTAACAGGCACTGTTTTGTTGATTCTACCCTATCAATCTATGAATGTTCTGATGGATTCTTGCGTTCAGAGAACACATGAAAAAACAGCTCACGCACTTCACTCCATGGAATAGTAGCGCCGCTACGTTTCAATCCATTTGCCTCTCGATGTACCTAAACCATGATCCAGTAGAAACTTCAGCATGTCTATCCAACCGCAAAAATGTTTTCGCCAATGAACAAAATCCGTGCATTCGTTTCGATATTCAATTCATAAAAAATAAAATTTAAGAGAATGAGGCTTTTCATAGCTGAATAGCCTCACATGGATAACGTCCCTAGAAGTACGACAAAGTTGGTTCTTCTAGCAAATTACTTCTATTACTATATATTCTCCAGTTCTATCGCGTTTTCCTGCCAGACATTTGGCGTGAAGCAACATTTTCATGAAATGTTCCACGTGAAACATCTCTTTCCTTATGCTGCGGAAAATTTATACGAGCGGACTTTTTAAAGGCGTTCCTGCTTTGCGAGGATATTTGGCTGAGGTTGGGCCTTTCTTATCGACAATAACGATATGACGATCTGAATCTTCTACGGGGAGTTTGAAATGTTCAACACGATTCACGCTGCCCTTCAACTCTTTGAAGCTTCGTGCAGCTTCCTTAATTTCATCTGTCAGATCTGTTCCCTTCATTGCTGCGAAGGTCCCCCCAACTTTTACAAATGGAAGGCAAAATTCGTTCAATACTGCAAGACGAGCAACCGCACGTGCCGTTACGAGATCGAATTGATCGCGATATTTGAATTGTCGAGCAACATCCTCTGCACGTCCATGAATGCATTGCACATCGGAGAATTCGAGCTGCTCAACTAAATGATTCAGAAATTGAATGCGCTTGTTCAACGAATCTACAATCGTAACTTTTAAATGCGGGAAACAGATTTTTAGAGGAATGCTCGGAAATCCTGCACCAGAACCAATATCTGCGATTGTCGTTATCTCCTTCATATTCAAAAAGAAAGAAAGCGATACAGAATCATAGAAATGCTTCGTGTAGACCTGTTCTCTTTCTGTAATCCCCGTTAAATTCATTTTCTCATTCCAAGAGACCAATTCTCTCAAATAAATCTCAAATTGATTGAGTTGTTGCTCGGTCAGCGAAATATCATATTTCGCCAACCGTTCTGCAAACACAGTTTGAATGTGATCCATAATTTATCCTCTCGATGCTGTTACGCGGTTATAGTGTTCCAAGTATACGAGCAGAATTGAAATGTCTGCTGGTGTTACGCCAGAAATCCGTGAAGCCTGCCCGATGGAAATCGGATGGATTTTATTCAGCTTCTGCTTCGCTTCTGTCGCGATTCCATGAATGTCGGTGTAATCAATATCATCCGGGATTTTCTTCTTCTCCATCTTCTGAAGACGTTCAACTTGTAGTAATTGCTTCTCAATATAACCCGAATATTTAATTTGAATTTCTACTTGCTCTTTCATTTCTTCTGTTAATTCATGCGAAGATGGTGAAATCGGTTCGATATGCGCATAAGTCACTTCAGGGCGACGGAGTAATGTCAGAATGTCCACCCCATTCGTTAATGGTGCTGATCCGACCGAAGCAAGCATCGCTTGCACTTGCTCGTCTGGGCGAATCTTCGTCGTGCGAAGTCGCTCAATTTCTAGCTCGACCATTTCCTTCTTATGCATAAATTTCGCATATCGTTCTTCTGTGATCAGACCAATCTCATGCCCTATTGGTGTAAGTCTAAGATCCGCATTGTCATGGCGCAATAATAGACGATATTCAGCACGAGATGTCAGCAATCGATAAGGCTCGCTCGTACCCTTCGTTACCAAATCATCAATAAGTACGCCAATGTACCCTTGGGATCGATCTAACACGACAGCTTCTTTGCCTTGTACTTTACGAGCAGCATTAATTCCGGCCATAATTCCTTGTCCTGCCGCTTCCTCATACCCTGATGTTCCGTTAATTTGTCCCGCAGTGAATAGTCCAGGTACCAGCTTCGTTTCCAAAGAAGGATAAAGCTGTGTAGGCACAACAGCATCATATTCGATCGCATACCCTGTACGCATCATATCGACTTTCTCGAGGCCAGGAATCGAACGAAGAATTTGCAATTGTACATCTTCTGGCATACTAGTCGAGAGTCCTTGTACATAATACTCCGATGTATTTTTACCTTCTGGCTCTAAGAAAATTTGATGTTTTGGCTTATCGCTGAACCGTACAATTTTATCTTCAATGGAAGGGCAATAACGTGGCCCTGTCCCTTCAATCGCACCCGAGAACATTGGTGCACGGTGCAAGTTATCATTAATAACCTGATGCGTCGCAGATGATGTGTACGTCAACCAACAAGGGAGCTGTTCATTGCTCGATGAAATCGTCTCGAAGGAGAAGAACTTCGGATGCTCATCACCAGGTTGAATTTCGGTCTTGGAGAAGTCAATCGTATCTTTATGAACACGCGGTGGTGTTCCTGTTTTGAATCGAACCAACTGTAGTCCTAACTCACGAAGCGATTCAGACAATCTAACCGATGGCTGTTGGTTATTTGGTCCGCTCTCATACATCAATTCTCCCATGATGATCTTACCGCGTAGATACGTCCCTGTCGTTAAGACAACAGCCTTCGCACGATACTGCGCACCTGTCTTCGTTACAGCACCTACACATTTACCATCCTCAACAATAAGCTCTTCTACCATCCCTTGGCGAAGTGTCAAATGCGCCGTCTCTTCGATCGTCTTCTTCATCTCATGTTGATACAAGAATTTATCAGCTTGCGCCCGAAGTGCATGAACAGCCGGTCCCTTCCCTGTATTCAGCATTCGCATCTGAATGAACGTTTTATCGATATTGCGTCCCATCTCTCCCCCAAGGGCATCGATTTCACGCACGACATGGCCTTTAGCCGGACCACCAATCGATGGATTACACGGCATAAATGCCACCATATCTAAGTTGATTGTGAGCAGCAGTGTCTCACATCCCATCCGTGCAGAGGCAAGCGCAGATTCAACGCCTGCATGCCCTGCACCGATGACAATCACATCATATTCCCCAGCTAAATAGCCCATTTTCCGATCCTCCTTATTACTTACCTAGACAGAATTGACTAAATATTTGATCAATCAGCGAATCGCCTACTGCATCGCCAATAATTTCACCTAACTGTTCCCACGCCGCTCTGACATCAATCTGGATCAAATCAATCGGAATACGCTCTTCCGTTGCCCCAATCGCATCTTGAAGTGACACAATGGCCTTTTTCAGCAATGCAATATGTCGAACATTGCTCACATAGGTCAGATCATTCGATTCAATACCGCCGCTGAAGAAGATACCCGCAATGGCTGCCTCTAATGCATCCAGTCCCTCTTGCTCTTTAACCGACATCTTCACAATCCGATCCAGTTCGAACATCTCTTCAATTTGACGCATCTCGAGTTGCCGTGGTAAATCCATTTTATTCAGTACGACAATCACTTGTCTACTCTTGATTTGTTCCATCAGTTGCAAGTCATCGGCATGCAGCGGCTCATTCTGATTCAGCACCAAAACGACAAGATCCGCATCCTCAAGCGCAGATTTCGACCGCTCGACACCAATTTGCTCGACCACATCCGCTGTTTCGCGAATACCTGCTGTATCTAATAACTTTAGCGGAATACCATTAATCGTAATGAATTCCTCAATCACATCACGCGTTGTCCCAGGAATATCCGTAACAATTGCCTTGCTCTCTTTGGCTAATGCATTTAATAAGGAAGATTTACCGACATTCGGACGTCCGACAATCGCCGTTACAATCCCTTCCCTTAATATTTTGCCTTCATTCGCCGTTCTTAACAACTTCTCGATACTCTCCATCACCTGTGAACATTTCTCACGAATAAATGCACTCGTCAGCGATTCGACATCATGCTCTGGATAATCAATATTCACTTCAATATGCGCCATCGTCTCAAGCAACGTATACCTTTGGGCTTCAATCTCTTTCGACAAATTTCCTTGTACTTGCTTGAACGCCGCTGAGAACGCACGTTCTGATTTGGAACGTATTAAGTCGATGACGGCTTCGGCTTGAGATAAGTCAATCCGGCCATTCAGGAAGGCGCGCTTCGTGAATTCACCGGGCTCAGCCAGTCGAACATTCTGCTGCAGCAAGATGTCCATCACTCTTTTGACTGCAATTACGCCGCCATGCGTACTAATCTCAACAACATCTTCCATCGTAAAGGAACGCGGCGCACGCATTACGGTAACGAGCACTTCTTCCATTTTCTCACGCGTATTCGGGTTAACAATATAACCATAGTGAACTGTATGGGAATCCACTTGCGTTAATTTATTTTTCGCGGCAAATATCGATTCGACAATCGCGACCGACTCTGGACCGCTCACGCGAACAATCGCAACACTTCCCTCACCTACGGCTGTTGCAATGGCTGCTATCGTATCATTGATCATGCTAACACCTCTTCATCTATGAAAAAAGCAATGACTCGGCATCAATCCAGGAGTCATTGCATTTTCGTCTACTTAAGTGTAATAATCACACGGCGATTTGGTTCTTCGCCTTTACTAAATGTTTTTACTTTTGGATGATTTTGAAGCTTCGCGTGAATCATTTTCCGCTCTTGCGGCGACATCGGTTCGAGTACGACCTCTTTCCGAGTCCGGATCACTCGGCCAGCGAGTCTATCCGCTAGATCCTCAAGCGTCTTTCTGCGGCGGTCACGGAACGATTCAGCATCGAGCACAACGCGCAGATGATTCTTCGAATATCGGTTAACGACAATATTCGTCAGATACTGCAGCGCATCCAAGGTCTGACCTCGACGCCCGATGAGCAATCCGAGATTGGATCCGGTAATGTTCAAGACATGACCTTCACGATCTTGTGTATGCTCGACTTCAATCTCTAAATCCATTGTACTTGCCACTTCTTGAATAAAGCGTATGGCTTCTCTTACCGGGAACGTATCGTCTTTCTCTTCCACTGCAACAGGCTCTACAGCTTGTACCGCCGAAATCGTTGCAGCCTCTGGCTCAGGGAACAGCGTTAATTCTACCTTTGCTGCTCTGGCACCGATGAGGCCGAACAATCCTTTGGACGGCTGCTCTAATACTGTAATCGAAACGCGATCCTCAGTTGTATTCAACTGGGTTAAACCGTTCTTTACTGCATCCTCAATCGATTTACCTGAAGCTACGACTGTTCTCATTTGGCAGGGAGGGCCTCCTTGTCTTTACCCGATTTTCTTTTATATAGGAAGTAATTCTGAACAATTGTATAAAGGTTACTGTATATCCAGTAGAGTGGCAACGCGGCTGGGAACTGAATCGCCATCACGAAGATCAATACTGGGAAGATGAAGAACATCATTTTCATTGCGCCCGTCGCTTGCGTTGGCATCATCTTCGATTGTACGAATGTTGTAATTGCCGCAATGACCGGTAGAATGTAGAGATGATCTGGTTTGCCCAGCTCCATCCATAAGAAGGCATGCTCTCTAATATGAATGTTCATGTAAATCGAATTATACAGTGCGATGAATACCGGCATCTGAATAAGTAATGGAAGACATCCTGCTAGCGGATTAATGGAATGCTGTTGGAACAGCTTCATCGTCTCTTCCTGTTGTTTCTTCGGATCGTCTTTATACTTCTGCTTAATCTTGTTGACTTCCGGTTGAATCTCTTGCATTGCTTTGGAACTGCGCATTTGCTTGATCGTGAGTGGTAAGATTAACGTACGTACGATCAACGTAAGCACTAGAATGGCTAGACCATACTCTCCTCCGAACCATCTTGCGAATGTATCCAGTGCATAGGAGAAATAATACACGACATTAGACTGCCAAAATCCTCCGTTTTTCATCTCTTCCGTCGTCAACGATGCCTGTGTTGTAGAAGTACAGCCCGCAAGCAATACAACAAGCATGACAAGTGCGACGAGGACAATCCATTTACGGTTACGTAGCTTATTCAGAAACAAGATTCATAACTCCTCTCTTCGCCTACCGATTCCAATGTAAATAATAACATATTTAATACAACAAAGAAACTGTCCACATGCTAGCGGGACCGCTTGATTAGCGATGCTTTTTTGAGCACATGCAGAATGCTTTTCTCCATCTCTTGAAAAGACATCTGGACAGCCCCTTTTCGTACAATAAAGACCAAATCGACATGGTCGATGATCCGTGCTTCATTTTTACGGACAATTTCCTTAATGAGCCTGCGCATTCGATTGCGAACGACCGCATTCCCAATTTTTTTACTTGCAGAGATGCCTAATCGAAACCGATCGATTTCCGGCTTGTTGAACCAATACACCACAAATTGATGATTGGCGAATGATTTCCCATGCCGATAGACACGTGTGAAGTCTGCACGATTAGTTAAACGCAGTTTTTTTTGCACGACGAACTCCTCTGGCCTCATGAGATTAGATCAACTGTCAGTATCGACCAACAGACACCTTTATAAACCGTACCAATGCATACGATTTCTTCTCCTTACATGAAAAAAAGACCACCAAAAGTGGTCTTATCATACGCTCTAAGCGCTTAATTTGTTTCTGCCTTTAAGACGACGAGCAGCTAAAACCTTGCGGCCGTTCTTCGTGCTCATTCTCTTACGGAAACCATGAACCTTTTTACGTTTACTTACATTTGGTTTAAATGTAGGTCTCATTTATTTGCACCTCCTCAAAGGAATTCCAATTATCGGTCTTCAAAAAACACCTTATACCATTAAATCATGGGCTGTTCCAAATGTCAACCAATCCCTCTTTATACCATATAGAAGATATTCGCTCAAATGTATGACATTCTTCCTTGATCCATAAACTATACCTCTCACATTATCCACAGCCCAGCCCGAATACATATACACAGATTTGTTCGACAAAAACTTACCCACAGCGGACAACCTGTGAATAATAAAAATCACATTTTGGATAACTTTGTCGATTGTTCAACAAGTTATAAACAATATCTTGTGTTGTACATAAAAATTATACACAAGTTATTGAATTTGTGGATAAAATCCTTGAATCCGTTGAAAATCAAGCCTCTTTTTGCTATGCTTAGATTACTTTTTGCTGTGAATAGCCGTTTAAATTAACAATCTTATCAACAGCCTGTGGATAACGTTGTGAACAAACTTCGATGTAAGGGTACAAAATCAGTTGCATGATACTGCATTTTGTGGATATTTCTACATCGTTTTTTCTTTTTCTACGACATTGGACAAGCTTAGCTTGTTCAAATGGCACCCCCATGGCTACAACCACATTTGAAATAATAATAAGGAGTGACTTCTGTGGATAGCAGCCATACGAACGAAATATGGCATCAAATTTTGTCTGTCATCCAAACAAAATTAAGCAAACCCAGCTTTGATACCTGGTTTAAAGCAACGCGACTCGTATCCCTTAGTGATTCTTCCGTCATCATATCGGCACCGACTTCTTTCGCAGTAGAATGGCTTGAAAGCCGCTATACCAAATTAGTCGCATCTGCCATTTCTGAATATTTGGACAAAAAAGTTGACGTCAAGTTTGTCATCGACGAACCGAAACAGATCGATCTACTGCCACCTCAACCATTGACGGCAGCTACAGAGCCGGTCGTTCAAGACGAACCATTTCCTCATATGTTAAATCCGAAGTATACCTTCGATACATTTGTTATTGGTGCGAATAATCGTTTTGCCCATGCTGCGTCGCTTGCCGTAGCAGAAGCTCCGGCCAAAGCCTATAATCCGCTCTTCTTATATGGTGGCGTTGGTCTTGGCAAGACGCACTTAATGCATGCGATCGGTCAATTTATATTGGAGCATAATCCTTCCGCCAAAGTACTCTATCTTTCATCTGAGAAATTTACGAATGAATTTATTAATGCCATTCGTGATAACCGTGGGGAAAGCTTCCGGAATAAATACCGCAACATCGATATTTTGCTGATCGATGATATTCAATTTCTAGCGGGGAAAGACGGAACACAAGAGGAATTCTTCCATACTTTCAATGCGCTGCATGAAGAACGGAAGCAGATCATCATTTCCAGTGACCGGCCGCCGAAAGAAATACCGACATTGGAAGAAAGACTTCGTTCCCGGTTTGAATGGGGTTTAATTACCGATATTCAGGCTCCGGATCTGGAGACACGTATCGCAATTCTTCGGAAAAAAGCGAAAGCAGAGAATCTGGATATTCCGAATGAAGCCATGGTCTATATTGCCAGTCAAATTGATACGAACATTCGAGAGCTCGAGGGCGCTCTTATTCGTGTCGTTGCCTATTCTTCGCTCATTAATGAAGACATCACATCGCATCTCGCAGCCGAAGCACTCAAGGATATTATCCCATCTGCACGTCCGCGAATGATTACGATTCAACATATTCAGCAGAAAGTCGGCGAATTCTACAATTTGAAGCTCGAGGATTTCAAAGCAAGAAAGCGGACCAAAGCGGTTGCTTATCCGAGACAAATCGCGATGTATCTCTCACGCGAATTAACGGATTATTCCCTTCCGAAGATCGGCGAAGCTTTTGGCGGACGCGACCATACGACGGTCATCCACGCCCATGAGAAAATCAGCCAAAATCTGAAGACCGATCAGGAATTATATAAAATCATCAATAACATCACAGAGAAAATTAAAAACCCTACGTGATAGGACGTTTTCTTCTAAAAATCTATCAACACCTATACTTCAAAACAAAAACGCCTATGCACAATCTATACACATGTGGATAGGCTTCATTTTTGGACGTTTAAGGCACTTATCCACATATTCAGGGTGCCTACTACGATTACTAATAATTATTTAAAGAATTACAACTATACACAGCGTCGTACGAATTCATTTTTCCCAAGGAAAATGTAAAAGGAGAATTTCCATGAAAATCAGTATTTTAAAACATGAACTCAATGATTCGATACAAAATGTATCTAAGGCAATTTCCAGTCGGACTACAATTCCCATTCTCAGTGGTATCAAAATCGATGTTTCTTACCAAGGGGTAACTTTAACAGCAAGTGATACAGATATTTCGATTCAAAGTTTTATTCCTGTTGAAGATGATAAACAAACCATCGTTCAAATCGAGAAAATTGGTAGCGTCGTATTGCCTGCTAAATTTTTTATCGAAATGATTAAGAAATTGCCATCAGAATTTATCGAAATTGAAGTTAAAGAGCATTTCCAGACGTTTATCCGTTCTGGTGCAACAGATATTCAAATGGTCGGCTTGGATCCTGAAGAATTCCCTGTACTTCCAACGATCGAAGAAAACGAAGTACTCAGTATTAACGGGGATCTTCTCAAAACGATGATCAAACAAACCGTTTTCGCAATTTCAACGAACGAAAGCACGCCGATTCTAACGGGGATCCTCTGGAATCTATCCGGCAATGAATTGAAATTTGCAGCAACAGACCGCCACCGTCTAGCAAGCCGCACGGCAACGATCCAAGTTGAATCCGAGGCGCGGTTTAACAATGTTGTTATTGCAGGTAAGACCTTAAATGAATTAAGCAAAATCGTGCCGGATCAAAATACAATTGTCGACATTGTCGTATCGGATAACCAAGTGTTATTCAAAATCGATCGTGTCTTGTTCTATTCGCGTATATTGGACGGCATTTATCCCGATACTTCTAAAATTATTCCGCAGAATTACAAAACAGAACTCGTCCTGGATACAAAAAAATTAACGGAAGCAATTGACCGTGCTTATTTGTTATCCCGCGAAGAGAAGACAAACATTGTACTACTCATGACCAAAGAGGACGGCAGCATCGAGATTTCTTCTAGCTCGACACAGCTTGGTAAAGTAACGGAGCAGCTGGACGCGCGTGAATTTAACGGCGAACCGCTTCGCATCACATTTAACTCCAAATATATGCTAGACGTGCTGAAAGTCATCGAAAGCGAATATATTTTTATTGGATTCACAGGCGCCATGAGCCCGATCATTATTAAACCGACAGATCATCAGAACAGCTTGCATCTGATCCTGCCGTATCGTACACCGCAAGTCTAATTAGGCAAGAATCGCGTCGAAAGGGATTGAATGATGAAGAACATTACGATTAAAACCGAGTATATTACACTAGGCCAGTTTCTAAAGTTATCGGATTGCATTGCTACAGGAGGTCATGCGAAGTTTTTCTTACAAGAAGAGCAAGTATGGGTCAACGGAGAACCTGAGAATCGTCGCGGACGCAAGCTTTATGACTCCGATATTGTCAAAGTGGACGGGCATGGCGAGTTTCAAGTCGAACGATCTACGCTTTCGTAATAAGTTGTCGATTCAGACACGAGGGGAGGCGAAGGCGTGTTCGTTAAAAACATTCGGCTGCAGAACTACCGCAATATTCCCGAGATAGAACTAAATACCGACCAAAAAGTGAACATTTTCATTGGTCAGAATGCGCAGGGCAAGACGAATTTACTTGAAGCGATCTTCGTACTAGCCCTGACCAAATCGCATCGCACGGATAAGAACAAAGAACTGATCGGCTGGGGAGAATCGAGAGCGCATCTCGAAGCAGTTGTGGATAAGAAGTATGGGCCCGTTCATCTCGAGCTCAATCTCGCCCAACAAGGCAAGCAGGCGAAGATTAACGGGCTCGAGCAGAAGAAGCTCAGCAATTTCATTGGGGCGCTTAATGTTGTCATGTTCGCGCCGGAAGACTTGGAAATTGTCAAAGGAACACCAGGGATTCGCCGGCGGTTCCTCGATATCGAGATCGGTCAAGTGCAGCCCAATTACCTCTACGCTCTCCAGCAATACCAGAAAATTGTCGTTCAGCGTAACAATGTACTTAAGAATGCATGGCAGCAAGGAGCCTCTTCCCAAGCGATGCTCGATGTGTGGAACGAACAGCTTGTGACACAAGGTGTTAAAATCATCAAAAAAAGGAAACAATTTATAAGTAAATTAGAACAGTGGGCCAAATCGATTCATCAAGGGATTACGAACGGTATTGAAGAGCTATCGATTAGCTACCTTCCTTCTTTCCCCATGGACGGGTCGGAAGATGAAGCTGTCTTATTTGAGCATTTTATGATAAAGTTATCACAAATGAAGGAACAGGAAATACGGCGTGGAATAACCCTCGTAGGGCCTCATCGCGATGATCTTTCTTTTTATATCAACGATAAAGAAGTTCAAACGTACGGTTCGCAAGGCCAACAGCGCACGACCGCATTATCGCTTAAATTGGCTGAGATTGAGCTCATTCATGAGGAAATTGGCGAATATCCGGTACTTCTGCTGGATGATGTACTGTCAGAACTTGACCAGAATCGACAAACGCAGTTGATCGAGACGTTCCAGAGCAAGGTGCAGACGTTCATTACGACGACAGGTATCGAGAGCATTCATGCGAGCAAGCTGAAAGATGCGAACATCTACCATGTCCGTTCGGGAAATGTAATGCGTTAAGCACTGAAATCAGCCTTTTGAAGAAGGCTTTGAGGAGTGGAATCTGATGTATATTCATTTAGGCGGGGAAAAGGTGATTCGCTCGTCAGAGCTCGTTGCAATTTTCGATGTATCCATTGAGAAATCATCTAAGTGCTCGAAGCAATTTCTATCCCATGCGGAAGGGCAGAAGAACGTGGAAGTAATCGGCGAGGAAGAAGCGAAATCCATCGTTGTCACCAAAGGCAAAATATATTATTCCCCGATTTCCTCTACGACGTTGAAAAAAAGAGCGAACTCTTTTACGGCGGGGGCGTAAAAATCCTCGATTCGTTGAATTGAAACTATAGAAGTAGGTGAAGGGCATGTCTATGAACCAAAATACTTATGATGAGAGTCAGATTCAGGTACTCGAAGGGCTTGAGGCTGTTCGTAAACGTCCTGGGATGTATATCGGCTCAACCAGCGGTAAAGGGCTTCATCATTTGGTATGGGAAGTAGTCGATAATAGTATTGATGAGGCTTTGGCCGGTTATTGCGACACCATTCAAATTATTATTCATGAAGATAATAGTATTACCGTTATTGATAATGGGCGCGGTATTCCAGTAGGTGAGAATGCGAAGCTGAAGCGTCCGACACTTGAAGTTGTTCTAACCGTTTTGCATGCCGGGGGTAAATTCGGTGGCGAAGGTTATAAAGTATCGGGTGGTTTGCACGGGGTAGGGGTATCCGTCGTTAATGCGTTGTCAGAACAACTCATTGCTCAAGTTCGACGTGACGGTCATATCTATCAACAAGAATTCCGTCGGGGTACACCGCAATATGATATGAAAGTGGTCGGCGAGTCGGATGAGACGGGAACAACCATCCGATTTAAACCGGATCCAGAGATCTTTACAGATACAACGGTCTATGAATACGATACCTTGGTATCTCGTGTTCGTGAGCTTGCCTTCTTGAACAAAGGCATCTCCATTATTATTCTTGATGAGCGCTCAGGCCAGACACATACATTCAAAGCCGAAGGCGGGATTATTGAATTTGTTAAATATTTGAACCGCAGCCGCGAAGTATTGCATGAACAGCCGATCTACGTTGAGGGAATGAAGGATAATATCCAAGTGGAAGTCGCGCTGCAATACAACGAAGGCTATACCGAGAATATTTATTCTTTTGCCAATAATATCAATACCCATGAAGGCGGTACGCATGAATCCGGCTTTAAGAGTGCCTTGACGCGGATCATTAACGACTATGCACGTCGTGTGAACTTGCTTAAGGATAATGACTCCAATTTCTCGGGTGATGATGTTCGTGAAGGATTAACGGCGATTATCTCCGTGAAAATTCCTGAACCGCAATTCGAAGGTCAGACGAAGACGAAGCTCGGGAACAGTGAAGTTCGCGGGATCGTAGAATCCTTCTTCGCAGAGAAATTCCAGGAGTTCTTGGATGAGAATCCTGCTGTATCGCGTAAAATTGTTGAGAAGGGCCAACAAGCCGCACGTGCCCGTGAAGCTGCGAAGAAAGCTCGTGAGCTGACACGTCGTAAGAGTGCGCTTGAAGTGAGTTCATTGCCTGGGAAATTAGCAGACTGTTCCTCAAAGGATGCTTCGATCAGCGAATTGTACATCGTAGAAGGTGACTCTGCGGGCGGTTCGGCGAAGCAAGGACGCGATCGCCATTTCCAAGCGATTCTACCGCTTCGTGGTAAGATTCTGAACGTTGAGAAGGCACGCCTCGATCGGATTCTATCGAACCTTGAGATTCGTGCGATCATTACGGCAGCAGGTACAGGAATTGGTGAAGATTTTGATCTTGCGAAAGCACGTTATCACAAAATCATCATCATGACGGACGCCGATGTCGACGGTGCGCATATTCGGACACTTCTTCTGACGTTCTTCTATCGTTACATGCGCAAGTTGGTTGATGCAGGTTATATCTATATTGCGCAGCCGCCACTATTCAAAGTGGAACGTAATAAAGTCGTGCGTTACGCTGGTAGTGAAAAAGAACGCGACGATATCATTGCGGAGTTCGGCGAAGGTGCGAAATATAATGTCCAACGTTATAAAGGTCTCGGTGAGATGAATGCTGGGCAGCTGTGGGAGACGACAATGGATCCTGAGAGCCGCTCGATGCTGCAAGTGACAATCGATGACGCGATGGAAGCAGATGCGATCTTCGATGCACTGATGGGAGATAACGTTGAACCAAGACGTGACTTCATTCATCAATATGCGAAAGATGTTAAGAACCTAGATATTTAGATCACAGGGGAGATGGGGAACCATCTTCCTTTTCTTTTAAACAGGGTAATACCATGAAAAGAAATGAAAACAGCAGGACAATCATCTTATTCAATGGTATAATAGAGGTATTGTGCCGCGTTGCACGGACGCCATCGTCCATAGGTTTAATTGTACTTGGATGGTGGAACAAATAGAAATAAATGGATTATTTTTTTGAGGGATATACAGTTTGAGGAGGTCCAGCATGTCAGAAGAAACACGCTCGCAAATTAAAGATCGGGACATTGGTGTTGAAATGCGCGAATCCTTCATGGATTATGCGATGAGCATCATTGCTAGCCGTGCTTTACCTGATGTTCGCGATGGTCTGAAGCCGGTTCACCGTAGAATTTTGTTCGCGATGTCGGAGCTCGGCATGTCGCCTGACAAGCCGTACAAGAAATCGGCGAGAATCGTCGGAGAAGTAATCGGTAAGTATCATCCTCACGGGGATTCGGCTGTCTATGAGACCATGGTCCGGATGGCACAAGATTTCTCGCTTCGATATATGTTGATCGACGGGCATGGTAACTTCGGTTCCATTGACGGTGATTTTGCAGCGGCAATGCGTTATACCGAAGCACGGTTGTCTAAGATTGCAATGGAAATGCTGCGCGACATTAACAAAGAAACGGTCGATTTTGCACCGAACTATGACGGGGAAGAGCATGAACCCGTTGTTTTGCCGGCTCGCTTTCCGAATTTGCTCGTTAATGGGGTTTCGGGGATCGCTGTCGGGATGGCTACGAATATTCCGCCGCACAACTTGTCCGAAGTCATTGATGGAGTTCAGGCGCTGATTAACAATCCTGAGATCACGCCAATGGAACTAATGGATTACATAAAGGGTCCTGATTTTCCAACATCCGGCTATATCCTTGGACGGGAAGGAATTCGTCAAGCTTATGCCACAGGACGCGGATCGGTTACGATGCGCGCACGTGCAACCATCGAAGAGAACGGGAATCGTGCACGAATCGTAGTCCATGAACTGCCTTACCAAGTCATCAAAGCGCGTCTCGTCGAGAAAATTGCTGAATTGGTTCGTGAGAAGAAATTAGAAGGAATAACAGATTTAAGAGATGAATCCGACCGTAACGGCATGCGCATCGTGATTGAGCTTCGTAAAGATGTGAATCCGAATGTGGTATTGAATAATCTCTATAAACATACAGCGATGCAGACGAACTTCGGGATTAATATGCTTGCTCTAGTCGATAAGCAACCGAAAGTTCTGAATTTGAAAGATATGCTCTATCACTACCTGGAGCATCAGAAAGTCGTTATCCGTCGTCGTACGGAGTTCGATCTGAAGAAGGCAGAAGCTCGCGCTCATATTTTAGAGGGACTTCGTATTGCGCTTGATCATATCGATGAAGTGATCGCATTGATTCGCGGATCCAAGTCAGACGAAGAAGCGCGTGAAGGCTTAATTACTCGGTTCGGTCTAAGTTTCGATCAGGCTCAAGCGATTCTCGATATGCGTCTACGCCGGTTAACCGGTTTGGAACGCGATAAGATTGAGAATGAATACCAAGAACTCATGTTGAAGATTGCGGAGTATCGTGAGATTCTTGCGAATGAACAGCTTGTGCTCGATATCATTAGTGAGGAATTGAATGAGATCAAGACACGATTTGGTGATGAGCGCCGTACCGAAATAACGGTTGGTGAAGAGAGTATCTTGGACGAGGATCTTATCCCACAGGAAGATGTGATCGTAACGATTACCCATTCGGGTTATATCAAGCGTCTTCCAGTGAACACATACCGCAGTCAACGACGCGGCGGTAAAGGTGTTATTGGGATGGATACGAAAGACAACGACTTCGTTGAGCATCTTTTCGTAACCAATACGCATCATTACCTCATGTTCTTCACGAATAAAGGTAAGGTGTACAAGATCAAGGGTTATGAGATCCCAGATCTAAGCCGTACGGCTAGAGGGACACCAATCATCAACTTGATTCATATCGAGCAGGGTGAGACGATTAATGCCGTCATTCCAGTCCAGAAATTTGACAGTGATGAATATTTGTTCTTCGCGACACGTCAAGGGATTGTGAAGAAGACACCGCTTGATGATTATACGAATATTCGTAAGGGCGGCTTGATTGCGATTAATCTTCGTGAAGACGATGATCTGATCGGCGTTAAGTTAACAGACGGTAATCAAGAGATTATTATGGGAACAAGCCAAGGGATGTCGATCCGCTTCTCCGAGAGCGATGTTCGTTCGATGGGACGCAGCGCAACCGGGGTTAAAGGGATCAACATCGGTGAAGATGATAAAGTCATCGATATGGATATCGTGGATCCGGAGCTTGAGGTGTTGATTGTAACTTCCAAAGGTTACGGTAAACGTACCCCAGCAACAGAGTATCGTTCTCAGACTCGTGGCGGTAAAGGGATTAAGACCATTAACGTAACGGAGAAGAATGGCCCTGTTGTAGGACTCAAAGTGGTTCGTAATGAAGAAGACTTGATGATCATTACGGAATCAGGCACATTGATTCGGATGAGCATGTCAGGTATCTCCACGATGGGACGTTATACGCAAGGGGTTAGATTGATTAATATCCGTGAAGATGATTCGGTTGCAACGGTAGCACGCGCGGATAAGAGTGAAGAAGAAGAAGAGACGAATGGGGAATTCCAGGATCAAGCAGAGGGTCTAGAATCAGTTGATGAAGCAGCTGAGTCGGGTACAGAAGTGCAAGATGCAGAAGAGCCAGGGGATTCTGAAGAATAGACAATCGTAGTTGCATATACGGGAGAAGTGAAGCCACAATGGCGAATGTGACGGTATCAGGGCTGAAACTAGGCGATAAAATCGTACAAGATGTGCATACTCCGCTCGGTAGTTTGTTGTTTCATAAGGGGAAAGTCATTCTTCAGCGTGATTTAGAAATCCTACAAGCTTTTCTTATCACGCAGGTAGCGGTTGAACGACCGGAAGACAAACTAAAGGCACAAGAAATAGAGGAGGGGAGTGATTCTGTCACTGCTTCTGTGACAACTCCCGCCTCGTTATCTTTTTATGAGCAATATGAGAAAATGGTCTCATTGATCAAACGGGCATTCAAGAGCGCTATCGTGAATGATATTCCCGTGCTGGAGCTGCGTTCTCAACTTGAATTACTAATTGATCAGATATCGCAATATAACGTGCTAACCTTCTCACCTCGCCAGATGAAAGAGCGGGAGTACATGTATCACAATGCTGTACTCGTAGCCTTAACCTCTTATATGCTCGCGAAATGGAAGGGTATCCCGCAGAAAGAACTTATGCAGGTTGCTCTAGCGGGATTGCTGCACGATATTGGGAATGCCAAGGTTGATCCGGACATTCTCTTCAAGCCTATCGCATTAACGAGCGAAGAGACGGAAGAGGTACGGCGTCATACGACCTACGGATATAACTTACTTAAGAATCTTGCATCGATTAATGATGGGGTTAAAAGGACAGCCTTGCAGCATCATGAGAAGATTGATGCCTCGGGCTACCCGTTAGGTGTTAAATCGGAGCAGATTCATCCTTATGCCAAAATTGTTGCTGTAGCAGATATTTTCCATGCGATGACGTTGGATCGAGCGTTCAAGAAAGCAGCATCGCCTTATTCGGTGCTAGAGTTGCTTGCAGAAGAATCTTTCGGCAAATTGGATGCGGATTGTGTACGTACATTTATTCATCGTGTAACTCAGTTCCACAATGGCATGATCGTACGATTGAATGATGGGCGTATGGGGGAGATTGTATTCTCAGATCATCAACATCCGACACGTCCATGGGTTTCCGTTAAAGGACAGATTATTAATTTGGTTCATGAGCGCAACCTATATATCCAAGAGATTATAAGTTAAGGTTTATTTTTAAAAAAATAGTTGACTGATATAGATAAGCTGTGATATATTAATATTCCGCCCAAGAGAGGCGGGACAATAATATATCGCAGCTTATCTTATTTAAAAGAGATTTTAAAAAAGATTCAAAAAAAAGCTTGCAATATGAAATCAAACATGATATATTATAAAAGTTGCTGCTGAGAACAACGGCGACAACGAGAAAGACATTGATCTTTGAAAACTGAACAACGAATGATTGAAAGAATACATGAGATCAGTAATGATCTCGCTAGCAAGTTTATGAGCAAGTCAAACACTTTATTGGAGAGTTTGATCCTGGCTCAGGACGAACGCTGGCGGCGTGCCTAATACATGCAAGTCGAGCGGAGTTATTCCTTCGGGGATAACTTAGCGGCGGACGGGTGAGTAACACGTAGGTAACCTGCCTGTAAGATCGGGATAACTACCGGAAACGGTAGCTAAGACCGAATAATCAGCTTGATCGCATGATCGAGCTGGGA
>NZ_JBHTGZ010000023.1:0-510 GCF_042676425.1 Paenibacillus sp. GCM10027629
GATTTTTTCAGAGAAAATGGATATATATTACTCAAGCGAGGTTGTTCCAGCGATTTAGCAGATGCCTTTAATGGACACATCTATGATATCCGCAACCAGTCACCAATGCCGGAATGGGCGGCATGCGAAGAAAGCAAGAAATATGCTGTGCGGCTGTTCAATCCCCACAAGAATGATAGTTTCTCTCGTCAATTGATGAAGCTTCCAGTAATCCGCGGCGGTCTGGCCCAATTGATGGGCAAAGAGGCCGTATGTGTTCAAAGCATGTATTTCTATAAAGAACCAGGAGCTCCCGGACAGGCATCGCATCAGGATTATTACTACATTAAGAACGATCCGATGACGATGATTGCCGCATGGACCGCGATGGAGGATTTGGTTGATGAAGAGAACGGATGTTTATGGGTCATTCCGGGCACCCACAAGCTTGGCTTACTGCCGCACGGCGCCGTCAAAAACTTGGAGGAGCATGAATCGTGGACGGAGGAGACTGAGGGTATAGATACGAGC